>NZ_JBIBKD010000006.1:376732-652235 GCF_042959065.1 Streptomyces sp. NPDC007929
ACGCCGTCGGTGACCTCGAGGGTCTCCAGCTCGTCCGCGTCGAAGCCGTCGAACGCCTTGTCCGCGTCCTGGTTCTTGATGTCCTTGGCGGTCATGTCGAAATCCTTCCGAAGATCCGGGGTGAGTGGTTCAGCAGGCCGAGCAGGTGCTGGACGAGGAGGACGAGGTGCCGATCGAGCCGCTGGAGGCGCCCATCTCCGGCAGGGCGACGCCGTCGGTGACCTCGAGGGTCTCCAGCTCGTCCGCGTCGAAGCCGTCGAACGCCTTGTCCGCGTCCTGGTTCTTGATGTCCTTGGCGGTCATGTCGCATTCCTTTCGTCGAGGCCGTGCATTCCGTCACCGGAAATCCCGGCCGTGAATTCCTGGTCGCCTTCCGGGATTGTTTCCGTCCCGTCCGGCTCTGACATCCATATTGCTCGGGCCATCACCCCGGCGCCAGGGTTCGCGGCCGCCGGCTGACATTTATCACGGGGTGGATGACTTATCGCCGCCGCCCGGGTTTTCGGGGCCGTCGAGCGGAATTGCCCAGTCAGGGCTGTTCACCATGTGCCATTCCTCGCCCGGGTCCGCGGGCAGCCCGGTGCCGCCGGCCGGCGTACCCAGCAGGAAGTCGCCCACCGAGGACTCCTGGAGGTAGTCCAGGCCCAGCACCCGCGCCGACAGGTCGGCGTCGCCGTTGCCCAGCCCGCAGGGCGCCAGACCCATCGCCGTGGCCACCAGATACATGGTCTGGTAGAGCACCCCGGTGTGCCGCAGCGTCGTCGCGTACGCCATCGCCCGGTACTTCCACGCCATCCGCTGGAAGCGCGAGGTCACCGTGAACAGCACATCGGGATGGACGTCGAAGCCCACCGAGCGCGACGCGACGCCCAGCAGTGCCCGCCGGTCCGCCTCCTCGGCGCTGACCAGGACCAGGCGGTGCGCGTAGGAGTCGTAGTGGTAGACGCCCGGCTCCAGCCCGTCACAGCGCAACACCGTGACGTACAACTCCAGTTCGTACAGCGAGCCGCCGCTCGGATACGGCCGTGACACCACCTCGTCCTCGCCCGGGGAGTCCGCGCCCGGGGTGCGGTGCACGCGCACCCGCTGCACCCGGTACAGGAACTCGCCCAGCTCCCGCGCCGTCAACGCCCGCTGCCCGAAGGTGCGGTGGGAGCGGCGGGACTCGATGGCGGCGGTCAGCGACGGGTCGGCGGCGTCGAGGTCGGCGCGGCGCGGACGGTACAGCTCGGTCACCGGGCCGGGCGGCGCGGGCTTCACGGCGGGCAGCGGGTCGATCTCGCCCCGGTAGGGGTAGACGGCCCCGAAGACACCGTCGTGACGCCCCGAGCGGACCCGCGAGTGGAACAGCAGATCGTGGAAGTCCCACTGCCGCAGCACCGGTTCACTGTCCGAGGCGAAGGTGCCGTCCGGCCCGGCGACCTCGGCGAACCCCAGACCGACCAGGTGGGCCAGGACGTCGAGGGTCTCCGCCTCGCTCAGCCCGGTGACCTCCCCGGCGCTCCCCGCCCGGCCCGGCTGCCCCAGGGCGGCGGCGAGCTCCCGCGCCGCCCGGTCCACCAGCACCGCGCGGAACTTCACCAGCGGCGACTCCAGGACGAGCACGCCCTCGCGGGTACGGCAGAGCGCGAACCGGGAGAGCCGGACGCGGTCGCCCGCGGCCACCTCCGCGACCCGGTGCCCGGCGTCCCGCGCCGTCGGCTCCAGCCGCAGCAACTCCCGGCGCAGCGGCGGCTCGTCCTGCGTCAGCACGCTGTACGCCAGCAGCTGCCCGGCCCGCTGGAGCAGGGCGTCGGCCCGCTCCCGGCCGGCCGCGTCGAGCCCCTCGTACAGCTCCTCGCGCGGCAGCGGCCCCTCGGCCAGCCGGAGCAGGACCGTACGCAACGGGCCGCGCACCGGGCGCAGGACCAGGGAGGTGACGGGCCCCCTCAGCAGCGCGGTGTGCGAGCCGTCGTCGAACGTCACCCGCACATCGGTGCGCAGCGCCCGGGCGGCGGACCCGGGGGGTTTCTCGGTGATCGCTTTCGTGCCTGCGGGATTCATCGGGCCTCCGGTACTCGACTCGCGTGGGCGGACCTGTCGAAATCCACTCTGCGGCCCGCTACACCGGCTCCCCCCGCCCCGGCCGCACCGAATGACAGTCGCCATTCCCGCTCGTGACCGGGGTCATGGAATACATGACAGATGACAGGGGCGGACTTCAATCGCTCGGACATTCGGCACCCGGCGCGCATCCTCGGAACAGGAATTCTCCCCGCAACTCACCGACAGTGAAGGAAAACCTCGTGTTCAGTCGTCGACATGCGATACGTCTCGGTCTCACCACCGGCGCCGTCGGGGCGGTCGGCGCGGCGGGCGGGGTCTTCCGGACGCTCACCGCCGGACAGCCGGCCGCGGCGGCCGAGGGAGCCGCCGCGGCCGACGGAGCCGCCGCGGGGAAGGCCGCCCCGGCCGGTGCGGCAGCCGCCCCGGTCGAACCCTTCTCGCTGCCCCTGACGATCCCACCGGTCCTGGCCCCCTACCGCCGCACCAGGAACGCCGACTTCTACCGGATCACCATGCGCCGCGCGGGCGTGGAGATCCTGCCGGGCACCCGCACCGACGCCCTCACCTACAACGGCTCGTTCACGGGCCCCACCATCCGCGCCCGCACCGGCCGCACCACGGTCGTCCAGCAGGTCAACGCGCTGGACATGCCGACCTCGGTGCACCTGCACGGCGGCAACAACCCGGTGGCGCACGACGGCGGGATGATGGACACCATCGCCCCCGGCCGCAAGCGCACCTACGTCTACGAGAACGAGCAGCCCGGCGCCACCCTGTGGACGCACGACCACGCGCACCACATGGAGTCCGAGCACGTCTACCGGGGCCTGTCGGGCCTGTACCTGCTGCGCGACCCCGCCGAGGACCGGCTGGGCCTGCCGTCCGGGAAGTACGACATCCCGCTGGTGCTGCGCGACGCGCACTTCGACGCGGGCGCCCAGATGGTCTACACGATGGACGACGCGGAGAACCGCACGACCATCCTGGTCAACGGCCGCCCCTGGCCCCGCCTCAAGGTCGAGGCCCGCAAGTACCGCTTCCGGCTGGTCAACTCCTGCAACCTGCGCATCTTCATCCTGGCGCTCTCCGACGGCTCGGCCACCCAGCACCCGGTGCGGCAGATCGGCACCGACGGCGGCCTGCTCGCCGCGCCCGCCGAGACGCCCGTGCTGGTCCTGTCGCCCGGCGAGCGCATCGACTTCGTCGTCGACTTCTCGAAGTACGCCCCCGGCACCAAGCTGACCCTCGCCAACATGCTGGGCCCAGGACCGACCGAACTCGTCGGCCAGGTCATGCGGTTCGACATCGGCGAGCGCACCGCCGACACCAGCAGGGTCCCGGACACCCTCGCCACGCTGCCGGCCCTGCCCGAGCCGACCGTGGAGCGCGACTTCGAACTCTCCATGGACGAGCCCGGCTCCGGCGGCCACCGGGCCTACATCAACGGCAAGACCTTCGACCCCGACCGCATCGACACCCACATCAAGTGGGGCAGCACCGAGGTGTGGACGGTCACCAACAAGAGCGCGACCGTGCCGCACAACTTCCACACCCACCTGGTGCAGTTCCGCATTCTCGAACGGGACGGCCAGCCGCCCTATCCGGCGGAGACCGGCTGGAAGGACACGGTGCTGCTCTTCCCCGGCCAGACGGCGAAACTCCAGCTCACCTTCGATTCGCACCGCGGTGTCTATCCGTACCACTGCCACATGATCGACCACAGCGCCATGGGAATGATGGCGCAAATGAAGATCGCCTGAATCCGCCGATCGAATTCCGACCGGCTTCCGACCGGCTTCCGACCGAATTTCGACCGGCTTCCGACCGATTTCCTTTCCAGGAAAGGAGGACCATGAACACCGAGGCAATCGAGCGGCCTTACGCCCGCCGCGTTCTCGCCGCACTCGGCCGGGACCCGACCCGGGTCGCTCTGCACCGGCCGGAACGGACGGTGACGGCAGGCGAGTTGCGCGCGTCCGTCCTGGGCAGCGCGGCGCTCCTGCACTCCCACGGCGTCCGCCCCGGCACCACCGTCGCCATCCTGACCGGCCCCAACCACCCGCTGATGCTCAGCGCCCGCTGGGCCGTCCATCTGCTCGGCGCCACCTCCGTCTACGTCCGCTCGATGAACCCGCGCACGGACACCGAGACCTTCTCGGTCGCCACCCAGACCGGGCTCCTGCGTGACCTCGGGGTGTCGCTGCTGCTGGTGGACGACACCGACGAGGAGAGCACCGCCCGCGGCCGATGGCTGGCGCGGCGCAGGCCCGGACTGACCGTGCGGGCGATCCCGCGCACGGCGGACGGCCACGACACCGTGCCGGCGGCCCCGCCGCCACGCCCCGACGACCTCGCCGTCGTCGACTTCACCAGCGGCAGCACCGGCCGGCCCAAGATGGTCGCCCAGCGCTACGGCACCCGCGAACACCTCGTCCACCGGCTCGCCACCGGCCTCGACCCACGGGGCCCGGCGACGCTGCTGTCCGTCACACCGGTCAGCCACACCACGGCTCCCATGGCCGACGCCGTGCTGTGCGGAGGCGGCACGGTCGTCCTGCACGACGAGTTCGACGCCGACGCGACCCTGACGGCCATCGCCGAACTGGGCGTCACCGACGTCTACCTGGCGGTGCCCCACCTGTACCGCCTGCTCGACCATCCGCTGGTCACGTCGTTCGACCTGTCCTCGCTGCGCCGCGTCACCTACAGCGGCACACCGGCAGCCCCCGAGCGGGTCCGGCAGGCGGTCCGGGTCTTCGGCGACGTCCTCATCCAGGTGTACGGCACCACGGAGGCGGGCGGCATCAGCAGTCTCACGCCGCTCGACCACCGGGAACCCGAACTGCTGGGCTCGGCGGGCCGCCCCTTCCC
Source organism: Streptomyces sp. NPDC007929 (assembly GCF_042959065.1). Classification (NCBI taxonomy): domain Bacteria; kingdom Bacillati; phylum Actinomycetota; class Actinomycetes; order Kitasatosporales; family Streptomycetaceae; genus Streptomyces; species Streptomyces sp. NPDC007929. The sequence goes on from NZ_JBIBKD010000006.1 coordinate 381,650, forward strand.
CTGGGTGCGCGTGGAGATCCGGGCAGCGGACTCCGGCGCCCCGCTGGGCCGCGGCCGCACCGGCGAGATCTGGATCAACTCGCCTACCGTGTCCGCCGGTTACCTCGACGACGCGGAGCTGACCCGGGCGACCTACCGGGACGGCTGGCTGCGCACCGGAGACCTCGGGCACTGGGACCGCTACGGCTACCTCCGGCTCGACGGCCGGGTCGGCGACGTCATCAAGCACGGCGGCCTCAAGCTCGACCCGGCCGCCATCGAGGCGGCGCTGCTCCAGCACCCGCAGGTGCGGCAGGCGGCGGTGTTCGGCGTACGCGACGACGACCTGGTGGAACAGGTCCACGCCGCCGTCGAACTCCACTCCGGCGCCGGCCACACCTCCTGCGACCTGCGCGGCTACGTCGCCGCGACGCTCACCCCGGAACACGCCCCGGTCGGTGTCTCGGTCTGGCCCGAACTCCCGCTGACGCCGTCCGGCAAACCGGACCGGACCAGATTGCGAGAGGTCACCGCCCCAGTACGGACCCGTCCCGGGGGGTCTGGACCGCGGCCGGTACCTGCCCGGCCGGGTGAGTCTGGTCCGCCGCCGGTACCAGCCCGGCCCGGTGAGTCAGGACCGCCCGTCGGGCCGCGTGGCGCTGGTTCGTCCGGTCCGTCCGCCGAGCCGCGTGGCGCCGGTCCGCCCGATCCCGGCGGCTCCGCCGGACCAGACGCCCGCCGGGCCACCGACCGGCGTACGCGCAGCGATCCGCGCAACAGAAAGGGCATCCCATGACCACATTCGGCCACTTCGCCAGGTCACTGAGGCTGCGGCGGCTCTACCGCCACAGCACGGCAGGCCTGATGATCACCCCTCTCGACCACTCGATCAGCGACGGGCCCGTCGCTCCCAAGGGCACCAGCCTCGACCACCTCGCCGGGCAGCTCGCCGCCGGCGGCGCGGACGCGGTCGTGGTGCACAAGGGCAGCGTCCGGCACATCAGCCCGGAGCGGTTCGCCGCGATGTCGCTGATCATCCACCTCAACGCGTCCACCAGCCAGGCCCTCGACCCCGACGCCAAGTACGTGGTGACGCAGGTCGAGGAGGCCCTCCGGCTCGGCGCGGACGCGGTGAGCGTCCACGTCAACGTCGGCTCGGACGACGAGCGGCAGCAGATCGGCGACCTCGGGCGGATCGCCGACGCCTGCGACCGGTGGAACCTGCCGCTGCTTGCCATGGTCTACCCGCGCGGCCCCCGGGTCACCGACCCGCGCGACCCGGACCTGGTGGCGCACGCCGTCACCGTCGCCTCCGACCTGGGCGCGGACCTGGTCAAGACCGTCTTCCTCGGCTCGACCGCGGAGATGCTCGACCTGACCGCGGCCTGCCCGGTGCCCGTCCTCGTCGCGGGCGGACCCGCGATGCCCACCGAGGAGGACGTGCTGGCCTACGTCCGTGACGCCCTGGCCGGCGGCGCGGGCGGGGTGGCGATGGGCCGCAACATCTTCCAGGCCTCCGACCCGCGGCAGCTCGCCGCCAAGGTCGCCCGACTGATCCACCACTTCCCGGAGCAGCACTTCGCCCCGCTGGCCTTCCCGGCCGACGCGCACCGTGCGGAGCGGCTGACCCCCGATCACCTGGACGCCCCGGCCCATCTCGGCGCGCCCGGCTCCCCGCTCGAGAACGACACGCCCCACCTCTCCGACCCTTCGTACTCCTCAGACCCGACAGGAGGTCCGCATCATGACGGACGCAAAACTGTGCTGGCTTGACATCCGCGGAGCCGGCAACGCCACCCAGGCCGTCCTCGAAGAGGCCCTGCACCAGCGCATCGACGGCATCGTCGCCGCCGACCCGGCCGCCTTCGCCGGGCTGCCGCCCACCGTCCGCAAGGTCCTGCTCTTCGAGGACGGACTCGACGCCGTCCCCGCCGACCTGGGCGCCGCCGACCTGGTCGTCGTCCCGGGCCCGCGCGAGGCCCGTACGGCGCTCCAGAAGGCGCACCCGGACGTCGAGTTCGGCCGGTACGTGGAGATCGTCGACGCCGACACCCTGGAGGACGCCTGCCTCGCGGCCCGCCTGGAGCCGTGGAGCGTGCTGGACTTCCGCGACCCCACCAAGATCCCGCTGGAGATCGTGATCGCCGCCGCCACCGGCGCCCCCGGCTCCATCATCACCACCGCGTCCAACACCGAGGAGGCCGAGATCATCTACGGCGTCCTGGAACTGGGCTCGGACGGCGTGCTGATGCGGGCCAACACCGTCGGCGACGCCACCGCCCTGCGCACCGCCGCCAGCGCCCGGGGCGGCGAGATCGACCTGGTCGAACTCACCGTCACCCGCACCACGCACATCGGCATGGGGGAGCGGGCGTGCGTCGACACCACGACGCACTTCCGCAAGGACGAGGGCATCCTCGTCGGCTCGCACTCCAAGGGCATGGTGCTGTGTGTCAGCGAGACCCACCCGCTGCCGTACATGCCGACCCGCCCCTTCCGCGTCAACGCCGGGGCCCTGCACTCGTACACCGTCTCGCAGGCCGGCCGCACGCACTACCTCAGCGAACTCCACGCCGGCAGCAAGGTGCTGGCCGTCGACGTCAAGGGCCGCACCCGGCCCGTCAGCGTCGGCCGCGTCAAGATCGAGACCCGTCCGCTGATCTCCATCGACGCGGTCGCCCCGAGCGGGCAGACGGTCAACCTGATCCTCCAGGACGACTGGCACGTGCGCGTCCTCGGCCCGAACGCCGCCGTCCTCAACTCCACGGAGCTGAAGCCCGGCGACACGATCCTGGGCCACCTGCCCACGGCCGACCGCCACGTCGGCTATCCCATCGACGAGTTCTGCCTGGAGAAGTGACCCCGGCACCACACCGCACACCCCACGCCGTAGCGAACGCACCAGCCCGCCCAGGGCTCGCACGGCACCAACGCCCCGCCCCGGCACCCCTCGTGCCGGGGCCGGCGCGCGTTCCCCCACCGCCGGCACGGCCCGCACCACCGTCGTCCACACCGCTCGCGCCGCCCACCGCGCCCGCGCCCGCGCCCTCACAGCAACCCGTGTTCCCCGGCTATGCGCGCCGCGTCGAAGCGGTTGCGCCCGCCGAGTTTCTTGATCGCGGCGGACGTCAGATTGCGTACCGTGCCCGCCGCCAGATACAGCTCGCCCGCGATCTCCTTCACCGTCGCGCCGCCGGCCGTGAGCCGGAGCACGTCCATCTCCCGCGTGCTGAGGGACAGTTCACCGACGGAGACCGGCCGCAGCAGGGACGGGTCGACGGTCAGACAGCCGCCCGCGACGCCCATCAGCGTGGTCACCAGCTGGGGGAGCCGGGCGTTCTTCGGCACGACACCCAGCGCACCGGCCGCCACGGCCCGGTCCACCACCGATGACGTGGCCGCCCCCACCATCAGCGCGACCCCGCACCGCGGATGCCGGCTGCGCACATCCGTGGCGACGCGCAGCGCCTTCCCGCCCATCGTGGACTCGCCGAGCAGCAGCACCGTGGGCCGGTGCCGCTCCACGGCCGGCTGCACGGAGTCGTACGACGTGGCCAGACCGACGACCTCCAGCCCGTCGACGCCGTTGAGCGTCTCGGCGAAGGCCTCCAGCACGAGTTGGTGATCACCAGCGAGGACTATGCGTATCGACATGCTCGACCCCCGTACGGCAGGACTAAGGCAAAGACTCTGAAAAACATGACAGGCGGTGTCCGTCAGCCGGAGGGGGTGCGCCACCGCTCGTGCAGCCGCACCAGCCGCTCCACCACCGCCTGGGCCGCCTCCTCAAGACCGAAGCCCTCACGGCCCACATCGACCTCGATGTGCTCGGCGCCGGCCGGCAGCGAGGCCGCGACGACCCCCGACAGCACACGGAACGCCGGACCCAGTCGCCCGCCTCCGCTTGCGGACGGCACGACCACCACACTGGCGGTCACCGGCCCGAGGTCGGCGGCGATCTGACCGGTCAGCGCACCGAAGCTCTCCGGCCGTTCCACATCGGCCTGATACGGCAGCGCGACCAGCCCGATTCCGGCCAGTTCCTTGCACAGGAACGCCGCATTGGTGGCGGCGTCGTCGTCGCGCCCCGGATGCCCGGCACCGACCACGGCGACCGCCGCGCCGAGCGCGCACAGCTGACTGGTGACCCGCCGCCCGACGCCGGTGGTGGCGTCCACGACGAGCACGACACAGCCCTGCAACGGCGGTGATACATGTGCGACTGTGTGCGACACCGGAACTCCTGAGCGGGTAACGTGGCCAATATGTGAACGATCTACGGGGGAACTTCGACCGACCTGCGACGCCTCCCCCGTGCCGCGCTGTCGCTCTCGAGCCGGCGCGACGGTCCGGACCAGACATGCGGTTCACATGTGGTTCAAGGGGGAGATGCCACGTGGACGACGTATCGCCGCTCGATCAGCAGACCCTCGCGGTGTACCGCGCGATCCTGTTCCACAAGCAGCATGATCCGGACAAGCTCGCCGAGCTCCTCGACATCGGCCCCGACGACGTGCACGCGGCACTCATGCGCCTGTCGGACCTGTCGCTGCTCGCTCCGTCGGGTGACTCACCCGGCTCACTGCGCGCGGTGAACCCCTCGCTCGGCCTGAAGGTCCTGCTCCAGCGGGAACAGGACGAACTGGCCTGGCGGCAGCAGCGCATCGAGCAGAACCGCGCGGCCCTCGCCGCACTCGCCGCCGAGTACACGGCGTCGGGCGGATCCGGCTCGGACGGCACCGAGCAGCTCGACAACGTCGACGAGATCCGCATCCGGCTGGAGGCCCTCGCCGAGTCGTGCCAGCAGGAGTCCCTCGTCTTCCACCCCGTCGGCGGGCTGACCAAGGAGGCCATCGAGGCCTCCCGGCCGCTGAACGAACGCGCGCTCGCCCGGGGCGTGCGCTTCCGCTCGATCTACCTCGACAGTGCCGTCAACGACCGGGTGACGAGATCCCACGCGCAGTGGATGGCGGAGCACAACAGCGAGATCCGCACCTCGCCGACCCTGCCGATGAGACTGCTGATCATCGACACGACCGCGGCCATCGTGGCCAACCTGCCCGGCCAGACGGGCCCCGCGGCGCTGATGTTCCACAGTCGGCCCGTGGTGCTCGCCATGCGGGCCCTGTTCGAGGCCTACTGGGAACACGCGACGCCGTTCCATCAGCACCCCTCACCCGACGACGACCCGCAGGGCCTCACCCCGCAGGAGCGCAAACTTCTGCAACTCCTCGCCACCGGCCTCACCGACGAGGCGGTGGCCCGCGCCCTCGGCATCGGCGTCCGCACCGAACGCCGCATCATGGCCGAACTGATGGAGCGCCTGGGCGCCTCCAGCCGTTTCGAGGCCGGAGTCCAGGCGGCCCGCCGCCAGTGGATCTGAGGACCGGTCCCGGGCGGAATCACCGCTCGCCCACCGGACCGGGCTGCCAGGTGAAGTCGTCGGGACCCTCGGCCGGCGACCGGTGCCAGGTGAAGTCGTCACGGTTGTGCAGCGGGTCCGGCGTCCAGGTGAAGTCGTCGCCGCCCAGGGGCACCGGCGTCCAGGTGAAGTCATCGGGCGTACCCGGCAGATGCGGCAGCACGATGTCACCCGGGACCCCGCCCCGCACGGAAACAGCCGCCCCGGCCGCCGCCCCCTGCACGGCAGTGACCGAGCCGGTCGCCCCCTGCGGGCCCGTCCCCTGCTGGCCCGCGGCCTGAGCCGGCGCCGCCCAGGCGAGCGTGGCGAGCACGGCCGAACCGACGACGACGGCGGCGGCGGAACAACGCTTGGTGATGCGGATCATTTCTGGTCTCCGTTCCCTGCGTGAGTCAGGACCTTTGCGACGATGCGCATGGAGCCAGTGGTGCTTCAGCTCCCCCGGACCGTTCCGCGTTCCCCGCGCTTCCCGGCCGCTGAGTAGAGACAACCACCCCGCCGACCCCCCTGTCCGCATCCGGCCACGCCAGGAAGCTGCCTGGCAGGGAGTTGCACTCCGGGGACCCGACGTGGGCGGCACCGCCCTGCCGAACACGACACGTTCCTCGCCCGGGCCCGGGCGTCTGAGTACCCGTACGGATGCGCGAGCCCGTGCCGCAACTCCAAGCTGTGGACATGCATGTGATGGCACGTCATCCCCGAACAGGTCGGCAAGGGGCATGAGCCAGTCGAAAAGACCGACGACCGGCAGCCAGATCGGCGTCAGCCTGGCGCTGCTCGTCATCGACCTCATGGTCATCGCCTGGTCGGTGTACAGCGTCGGCATCGCGGGATGGGCCGACGGCTACGAAAGCGACGGCGTCGTCCCGACGAGTGCGTCACGGGCGGCGTCGCAAGCACTGTGGCTGCTGTGCGGCGGCGCGGTGCTGACCGGCGGCGGCCTCCTCGTCCTGGGCTGGCGCATCCCCGGCACCGTGCAGCTGATCGTCCTGTTCGGCGGGGCGGTGCTGGTCTCTTCCATGGTTGCCGGTGGGTAGCGCGCGGCGGCGACGGCGCAGAGCGGGGAGGAAGGTCAGCAAGGCCGGGGTGTGCCGCGTTCCTGTGGCATAGGGTCGGCGGATGGATCTGGGATCGATCAACTGGGGCGATGCTCCCACCTGGTTCGGAAGTGTCGCCGGTGCGGCAGCGCTCGGTTTCACGGCTTTCACCGTGCGTCAGCAGACGAATCAGTTGAGGGCCCAGCAGGAGCTCAACAAGGAACAACTCGAGATCTTCCGGCTGGAACGGAAGGCGCTGGCCGCCGAAGTCCGTGACCGGCACACCGCCCAGGCACGCGGGGTGAAGTTCAGCCTGCAGAAATCAGCAGGGCAGGACTTCCCCGACGGACCCGACAGCGCGTGGTACTCCGCCGAAGTCACCAACCAGTCGGACGAAGCCATCACCGATGTGACCGTCGACTACAACGGCTGGGAAGAACCGCAGGCGGCTCGACTGAGCCCTGACCACATCCTGATGGACCAACCCTGCGTCATGGGCCCGGGCCACGTGGTCGCCTTCTCGTCCCAGCCGACCCACATCGACCGCCTGGAGCACATCCACCCGACCTGCCAGTTCAAGGACGCCGCCGGAGTCAGCTGGACCCTGGACCAGGACGGCCGTCTGACAGAAGACCTGAGCACACACCCCTGACCCCCGCAACGGGTGGTCCTCACACCCTCGATTGCCGCTCAGGTCAGCGATGCCTGGGAGCCGGCCCAATGGATCAGCGATGCCGGGTGTCAACCACGGTTGACGGCTCGGCGGTGTCAATCTATGTTGACAAGATGGTTGATCAAACGCTGCTCGCCTGTGGGGTGGCCGCCGGACCTCTCTTCACGGCCGCGTACTTACTGGAAGGCGCCAGCCGTGCGGACTACAAGCCGCTCCGCCATCCCGTCAGTTCGCTCACCCTCGGCCGCTCCGGGTACATGCAGACCGTCAACTTCCTCTTCGCGGCCTCGCTGTCCCTGATCTTCGCCGTGGGTTTGTGGCGTGCTGGGCCCTCCCACTGGGGTGCGCTGCTGATCGGCGTGTGGGCGGCCGGTCTGCTGGGTGCAGGCGTCTGCCGCACGGATCCGGTGAGCGGTTACCCCGTCGGCACGCCCGACCAGCTCCAACACCCCACCCGCACAGGAACCCTGCATGACCTGTTCTCCCTGATCGGGTTCCTCGCCCTCACCGCAGCCTGCTTCGTCTTCGCCCTGTCCAGCTCGCCGGGATGGGCCCTCTACTCGATCGCCAGCGGAGTGCTCTTCGCCGCCACGATGGCGCTGGCCAGTACCGCGTTCGGCCAGCATCCACGCTGGGTGGCTCTGGGCGGACTGATCCAGCGCGTTTCACTCACGATCGGCTGGACCTGGCAGACGCTGCTCGCTGTGCGCACTCTCCGCGGCTGACGGTCGTCCACACGGCTGGCAGGTCCAAAGCTGACGGAGCCACGCCGCGATGTCATGGGACTCGGCTAAGACGATGTCTCAGTTGGCGTTGGCTCGTTGCCCTTGCATGGGGATAGTTGAACGGCTCGTGCCGGATCGGTTATGGGAGATCTTCCTGGACGTGGCGCCGGAACCACCGGCTCGCGCACAAGGTGGGGGCCGTCGGCGGTGCGCCGACCGTGCGGTGCTCGCTGCAGTCATCTTCGTGGCCACGTCGGGCTGTACCTGGCGGCAGTTGCCGCCCGTCTTCGGTGCGTCCTGGCAGACGGTGCACCGCCGCTTCACCTACTGGTCCAAAGCCCGGGTATGGGCCAAGCTGCACCGCGTCGTGCTTGACCGGCTCGGCGCGAACGGCGAGTTGGACTGGTCCCGGTGCGCGATCGATTCGGTCAGTGTCAGGGCGGTCAAAGGGGGCCCTTGACCGGACCGAATCCGACCGATCGCGGCAAACTCGGGTCGAAGATCCACGTCATCTCTGACCGCAACGGCCTGCCGATCTCAGTGGGCATCTCCAGCGCCAACCTGCACGACAGCCGGGCCCTCATCCCGCTCATGCGAGGCATCCCACCCATCCGCTCCCGCTACGGGCCCAGACGACGCCGACCGGCCAAGCTCCACGCGGACAAGGGCTACGACTTTGACCACCTGCGCAACTGGTTGCGGCGACGACAGATCGTCCCGCGCATCGCCCGCCGCGGCATCGAGTCATCCGGCCGCCTGGGCCGGCACCGCTGGGTGATCGAACGCACCATGTCGTGGCTCAACGGCTGCCGCCGCCTGCATCGCCGCTACGAACGCACCGCTGACCACTTCCTCGCCTTCGTCGGTATCGCCTGCGCCCTCATCTGCTACCGCAGAGCAGTGCAGGTCTAGGACTTGGCCCAATAGATCATGCGCTCGTGCGGTCCCATGACGGCCGCCTCCGGAGCACCCACCACGACGCGCGCTTCGATCAGCGGGCCGTCTGGTTGGAGAAAGGCGTCCAGGTCGGCGATCGCATCGGCGAGGTCTTCGTCGATCTCGGTGGTATGGCGATGCACCCAAAAAGAGAGCAGCACTCTGTCCTCCTCGACCCCAACCGCTACCGCGACCACGTCGGAGGAGATCAGCCCCAGCAGGGCCTGCACCGCAGTGAGGGCAATGTCGTTAACACGCTCAAGCTTCGGATCTGCCATGCCGGTGCATCTTGCCTGGGAATCGAGCAATCACGCCAACTGAGACATCGTCTAAGTTGCACGAATGACTGACAGCAATCCACTCGTGCCGGCACTCGCCAACCTGCTCGTCGACGTCGTGTGGTGGCTGGAGAGCTGCGGGGACGAGGAAGTGGATCCCGACTCGGCGGTGAAGATGATGGAGAGCGTGGGCGGGGTGCTCCTGCGGCTGCCCTCAGACCAGCGTCAGCAGCTCTTGCGAGTGCTGGGGGACTTGGCCGAAGCGGAGCAAGACCCTGCGCGGCGCGAGTTCCTGGAGTCGTTTCCCCTCTCCATCGGCATGGTCGAGGACGAAGAGAGCTGAGGCGAGGCCGGTTGGTTGGCGCCTGATCATCCACAACTGACCACGGCCGGCCCTGACGTGCGGCCGCCTCATCGACCATTGCCCTGACCTGCTGCTGAGCTGTCGGCACCATTTGCGCACTCGGGCTCTCCTGGTTCCGACGTCCGCGGGTTCCTCGTCCGCCTGGAGAGGGAGACGATCGCCGCAACGGCCAAGGCAGGCGCCGGAGCTTCAGGCAGCTTCCGTCCGGCCGTTGGCAGGTCCGCTATCGCGACCCGGAGACGGGGCAATACGCCCGGCAGAGAAGACCTACGCTTCCAAGACTGATGCTCAAGTCGCTCTGACACACATCGAGTCGGACGTAGCGCGCGGGCAGTGGTCAGACCCGGATGCCGGGGCGGTGAACTTCCAGGAGTACGCCACCGCTTGGCTGCGGGACCGGAAGCTTGCCGACCGGACCCGTGAGCGGAACGAATCGGTGATGCGGCTGCACATCCTGCCGACCTTCGGGGCCGGGAGAGTGGCCGACGTGACGACAGCCCGGGTGCGCGGCTGGCGCGGCAAGCTCCTCGCGGCCGGCATCGGGGAGCCGACGGTGGTCAAGGCGTACCAACTGCTGCGCGCCCTGATGAACACTGCCGTGGATGACGAGCTGATCCGGCGCAACCCGTGCCGCATCAAGGGTGTGGACCGCTACGACGTGCCCGAACGGCCTGTCCTCACAGTGGCCGAGGTCTTCGCCGTGGCCGACTCGATGGCGCCGCGCTATCGGCTGCTCGTGCTCCTGGCGGCCTTCACCACTCTCCGGTTCGGGGAGCTAGCGGCCTTGCGGCGCCGGGACATCGACCTGGAGGGGCTGACCGTCACCGTGCGCCGTGCTCAGGCCGAATTGCAGGACGGTCGGCTCTTCGACAAGGCGCCGAAGTCCGCCGCCGGGGTGCGCTCCGTCTCCTTCCCGGCCGAACTGCTCGACGCGGTCACCCACCACCTGGAGCACTTCGCCGCTTCCGGCCGTGAGGGGCACGTCTTTGTCGGACCCCAGGGCGGGCAGTTGCGTCGCAGCAACTTCCGCGACGACTGGGTCAAGGCCCGGAAGGCAGCTGGTGTCACGGCCGAACTGCACTTTCACGACCTGCGGCACACGGGCAACACGCTGGCCTCCACGGCCGGGGCCAGCACGCGGGAGCTGATGACGAGGATGGGGCACAGCAGCTCGCGCGCCGCGCTGATCTATCAGCACATGACCAGCGACCGTGACCGGGCCATCGCCGATCGTCGGAGCCATGATCCGCGAGGGTGGGGGAGAGGCCGCCGACTAGGGGATGTGGACTCCGCGTGGACTCTAGTGGCACGCGTGTGGCACGGCCTCGAACACGACGAAGGGCCAGCCTGGGAGGAAAGCCTCCTGAGCTGGCCCTTTCTTGTGCCCCCGGCAGGATTCGAACCTGCGACACCCGCTTTAGGAGTGGGATCGGATCCTTGCCGGGGGGTGTTCGACACTGCTATGCGGTGCGGTTTCTCCTGGTCAGAACCGCATGCCGAGACACTCGATCCGGCTCATGCCGCCCTGTATCGGGCCGTCCGCTCACGCATCGCTCACGCGTGGATGTTCCCGACGGGCGTTGCGTGCGCTCTTGCCGCATCGCCAGCGCGCCGCGAGGCTTCCGCCTGCGGCTGGGTCTTGTCCTCGTTCTGCGACCGCATGCTCGTCACGGCACCCTGTCATACGGGCCTGGCGCGAGCAACCACAGGAGCAACGGCTTGAGCGCCTTTCGCGGGGTGCAGGAGTAGCTCCTGCGGAAGCGGCGCCCCCGATACAGCCACAGTGCATCACTTCCCCCGTCGGTCACAGATTCATCACGCAACGTTTCCATTCTCATGAGCATGGCAAATATTGCGCCAAGCAAAAGTCATGACTGGGTCGTGATCTTGGGGTGGGGTTGTGAGCTTGAGATGGGGGCGCCGCGCTGGCGGCATGCACGGAAGACCGATACGGACGCTGGTTTCGGCTGTGGCTACGGCGGCAGTGCTGGCATCTCTGCCTGCTTGGGGGCCGGTTTCCCAGGCGGTGGCGGACGAGGCCCAGCCATCGCCGTCGGAGGGGCAGAAGGCGCTCGCCGAGGCCCAGGAGTCGGGGAAGCGGGTCGAGGTCGTCGGAGAGCGGTCGGAACGCACGACGGTTTTCGCCAACCCGGACGGCTTCACCTTCACGCTGGAGGAGTCCGCGGTTCCCGTGCGGGTGCCCACGTCCAGCGGGGGCTGGCAGGCGCCGGACCCCATATTGGAGATCCGCGGGGACGGAACGGTAGCGCCGAAGGCCGCGGCAGTCGAGATGGAGTTCTCCGGCGGTGGGGACGCCGAGCCGCTGGTGAAGATTTCCGATCAGGGACGGTCGCTCCAGTTGGGGTGGCCTGGCATGCTCCCCAAGCCGGAGCTGGACGGGGCCAGTGCGGTGTACGCGGAAGTGCTTCCGGGCGTCGACCTGAGGGTTACGGCGTCCGTGGAGGGGTTCCGTCATGTGCTGGTGGTGAAGTCTCCTGAGGCCGCGACCCAGGAGGAGCTGGCACAGATCGACTACTCGTTGAAGGCGACCGGCCTGAGTCTGCTCAAGGGGAAGGCAGGCAACCTCACCGCGATCGACGACGACGGCAACCGGGTCTTCCGAGCTCCGCCAGCCCAGATGTGGGACTCTGCCGGCACGGCATCCGGTGCGCAGCCGATGTCCCTTACAGCAGCCTCGGTGGACGCCGCGGACGCAGTGGGCTCGGATCCGGCCGAGGTGGGTGCGTCATCTGCAGAGGGTGCTGAACCCGGCGCGGGTGACACCGTCACCACCATGGACGTGAAGGTCTCCGACGACGCGCTGACCGTGATCCCGGATGCGGAGATGCTGACCGGGACGGAGGCGTCGGCGTTTCCGCTGTACATCGACCCGACAGTGACTTGGGGTGAGTCCGAGCGCACGCTGCTGCGCAGTGACGGCTACGAGTCGTATGGCTGGGGCAACGGGGATGACGGCCTGGGCAAGGGCGCGGGCAAGTGCGGGACCTGGAACGGCTATTACTGCGGTCCGGGATATGTGCAGCGGCTGTACTTCGAGTTCTCGCCGGCCAGTCTGAAGGGCAAGCATGTCCTGGATGCCACGTTCCGGGTGACCGAGCCGTGGGCGTTCCAGTGCGACCCGCGCTGGGTGGACCTGGTGCGCACGAACAACATCTCCTCCTCCACCACTTGGTCCTCACGGCCCAAGGCGCTCGACCTGATGGGCGACCGGCACGTGTCGGCGGGACGCGGTTCGCTGTGTGACCCGGACTCCCCGGACGCGCCGATCGAGTTCAACGACAACCCGGAGGAGACGAACGAGAACCTCACGCCGACGGTGCGCAACTTCGCGGCCGGCAAGTTCTCCCGGCTCACGCTGGAGGTCCGGGCCCACGATGAGTCCGACACCAGTGCCTGGAAGCGGTTCAAGAACGATGCCGTCCTGTCCGTCGACTTCGTCGGCCTGCCTGCCAAGCCGGCCGGCATCGGGCTGGTGACCGGCTCGGGCACGGTGTGTGAGACGGCCGAGTCGGACCCGGCGATCGTCTCCGACCCCACCCCGGCCCTGACGGCGACGGCGCAGACCGCATCGGGCGGTGAGAAGGACGCGCAGTTGCGGGTCTACTTCGACCTCGACCACAAGAACAGCGACAGCACGTGGTCGGACACCACGGCGGGCAACGGTGATCTGAGCCCCTCCACCGGGTACGTCGGGGATGGTGTGAAGCTGACCAAGTCCTGGTCGACACTGACCGAGGGCAAGCTCTACCGGTACCGGGCGTGGGTCCGCTCGTACTACAACAGCGGTGGCAGCTACCTGTCGGGACCGTCGAACGCCTCGACGACCGGCTGGTGCTACTTCAAGGTCGACCCGACAGCCCCCAAGGCCCCGAAGATCACTGTAGGGAGCCCATACTCCGCCTGCACAGACACGGCCTGCGCGGCGGGAGGCGGACCGGGCCAGAAGGGCACCTTCACCTTTGCCCCGGCCACGGGTGACTCGAACGTCGCCTACCAGTACAAGCTGTCCTCCGAGGACGCCTGGTCGACGGCCATCAACGGATCGACCGTGTCGAAGGACATCACGCCCGATAGCTCCGGCACGTACAGCCTGTATGTGCGGGCGAAGGACACGGTAGGCCGCTGGGGTGCCCAGAACGTGGTCGACTTCCTTGTTGCCGCGGGCGAAGGCCCGGTCGGACGTTGGCACTTCGACGAGGCCAGCGGCACGGCGCTGGATTCCGCGACCGGCGACGGCAGCGACAACGCGACACTGGGCGGCGGCGCGGTTCGCGATGACCGGGGGCGGCGCGGGCTGATCACGCACGACAGTGAGGGACAGCCGCTGGCGGAGGCGATCACGGACAAGGGGCTGTCTCTGAACGGCACCACCGCTTATGCGGAGACCAGCGCGCCGGTGCTGGAGACCCGCTCCGCCTACACGGTCTCCGCCTGGGCGCGGCTGGACGATGGCGGCAAGAACGCCTCCGTGCTCGCACAGCCCGGGGGACAGGGCAACACGTTCGTGCTCTGGTACCTCGCCGATGTGAAGCAGTGGTTCTTCGGCGTGCTCGACCAGGACGGCTCCACCCTCCGAGGGAGGTACTCCGTGTACGCCGCCCAGACGGGAGTCTGGACCCACCTGGCCGGCAGCTACGACCCGGCCACGGAAGAGCTGATCTTCTATGTGGACGGCCGTCGGCAGAGCCAGCCCCTGGCGACCGGCGCGGGCTCCTGGGAGTCCACCGGAGGGCTGCAGTTCGGCCGCTACAAGTTCCCGAGCGGCAACGCCACCTACCACTTTCCCGGCTCCATCGATGAAGTCGCCGTCTGGCAGCGAGTCCTGACCCACGAGGAGGTCGCGGACGAGACGAAGCTGCTGGTGTCAGAGAAGTTCGCCGGCGTCGAGCTCGTGGCCGACTGGAACGCCGCCCGGGGAAGCGGAACAACGGTCGCGGACACCACCTCCGGCTACGGCAGGACCCTGACCCTGTCCGGAGGCGCCGCCATCGGCGAAGAGGCCATCGTCCTGGACGGAGTCGACGACGCGGCCACGGCCCCTGGCCCCCTGGTGTACGACCATGCCCCCTTCACCTTGTCCACGCTCGTCGAGCTGGACTCCGCGAAGCTGCTGGGCAAGGACATCGGATACACAGGCCAGGTCCTGGGCCAGCGCACGGAAGACGGCTCGGCCTGGGGCCTGTGGTACGAGCTGACCGGCAAGGACACGGTCCTGGACGAGGAGACACTGGAGGAGACCACGATCCCCGTCGGTGTCTGGCACTTCGGCCGCCTGAACGCTGACGGCACCTTCTCCTCGGTCGTCTCCGACGAAGTAGCGGCTCTGGACAGCCCGGTGCGGCTGACCGGTATCTACGACTCGGTGTACGGCACGATCAGCCTCTATCTGAGCTACGGGCAGAACGGCGACGCGAAGGCGTTCACCGTCCAGCTGGGCAGCGGGGACTTCGCTATCGGCAAGGGCTTCACGAATGGCGCGTGGGGGCATTACCTGCCCGCCCGTGTCTCTGAAGTCCGTCTGTGGGCAGGGGCGATGGCGAGCCCGGAGCAGGTCGAGGTCCGCGTGGGCGACTGACCTCGCGAAGCGGCGGTGCGGCGCCATCGTGGCGCCGCACCGAAGCGCCACACCACATCACTCGTCGGCCTTTCACGGCTCTGTCGGCCTTTCATGACGCGGAACAACGGGGTGGGAGCGGACAATCGTGGCTTTTGGCATAGGCACACCAAGAAAAATGCGGAGCGGCAGGAGACGCCGCGCCGGGACGATCGTGACGATCCTGGCGCTGTCTCTTGTGGTCCCCACCGGCCCAGCCCCCGTGGCTCAGGCGGCCGAGAAGGGGCTTGGCCGGCCGAAAGTTCCTGATCAGCGGGTGAGCAAGGTAAAGGAACTCGGCGGGCCCGGCGCGAAGGAAGCCCGCGCGAGGGTTGCCAAGGACAAGAAGGCCGATGCCGAACGCGTCCGGCAAGCCCGTGCGGAGCGGAAGGCTGCCTGGCCCGAGCAGGGTGACGCGAGCGTCGAACTGGACGCCGGCAAGCCAGTCCAGGCAGAGCCCGGCGGACTTCCCATTAGCATCGCTCCGCCCGGAGGCAAGAACGGCGCCGAATCCGGCACCACCGCACGGATCACGGTCCTCGACCAGAAAGCCGCCAGGGACGCCGGCATCACCGGCGTGCTGCTGACCGCCGAGGTGGACGAGGCAGGACGGGCCGAACTGGGCATCGACTACAGCGGCTTCGCCTCGGCGATCGGCGGCGGCTGGGCCTCCCGACTGCGCCTGGTGCGCCTCCCCGGCTGCGCCCTGGACACGCCAGAGAAGGCCGCGTGCCGCACTACCACCCCAGTCAAGTCCGACAACGACCTCGTCGGCCAAACCATCACCGCCTCTGTCCCACTGTCCGAGACCAGTGACGGCCCCTCGACGCAACTGGCCGACGCGGCCACCTCGGAGACAGCGGTGTTCGCCGTGACCGCGACCGACCCGGGCGCGGGCGAGTCCCCCTCGGGCTCCGGTGACTACTCGGCCACCGAACTGTCGGAGTCCTCGTCCTGGGAGGCGGGCGACAACTCCGGCACCTTCTCTTGGAGCCACGACTTCAACATGCCGCCCGCCGCGGCCGGACCGACCCCCGAGCTGTCCCTCACCTACGACTCGGGCAGCGTCGACGGCCGCACCGCCGCTACCAACAACCAGGGCAGCGCGGTCGGTGAGGGCTTCAGCATCACCGAGTCCTACATCGAACGCTCCTACAACTCCTGCGACGACGACGGCCACAAGGACGTCTTCGACACCTGCTGGAAGTACGACAACGCCCAACTCGTCCTGAACGGCAAGGCCAGCCGCCTGGTGAAGGTGTCCGGCACCTGGGACAGCACCTGGCGGCTGGAGAACGACGACGCCTCCCTGGTGACCCGCTCCACGGGCGCCGACAACGGCGACGGCAACGGCGAGTACTGGACCGTCATCACCGGCGACGGCACCAAGTACGTCTTCGGCCTGAACAAGCTCGACGGCGCCACCGATCAGCGCACCGACTCCACTTGGACCGTCCCGGTCTTCGGCGACGACTCCGGCGAGCCCGGCTACGGCAACGGCGACTCCTTCGCGGACCGCTCCGTGACCCAGGCGTGGCGGTGGAACCTGGACTACGTCGAGGACACCCACGCCAACGCCTCCACGTACTGGTACGCCAAGGAGACCAACTACTACAAGAAGAACAAGGCCACCACGGCCAACGCCTCGTACACCCGCGGCGGCTACCTGAAGGAGATCAAGTACGGACTGCGCAAGGGCGCGCTGTTCACCGACGACGCCGACGCCAAGGTGACCTTCAGCCACGCCGAGCGCTGCACCGTCACCGACTGCTCCTCGCTGACCAAGGACACCGCCAAAAACTGGCCCGACGTGCCCTTCGACGCGATCTGCAGCGACGGGGACACCGACTGTCTGGCCTCCGGCCCCTCGTTCTTCTCCCGCAAGCGGCTGACCGGCGTCGCCACCTCCTCCTGGAACGCCACCACCAGCGCCTACGACCCGGTGGACTCCTGGGCACTCACCCAGGAGTACCAGGACGGCGGGGACATCGGCGACACCTCCGACCACGTACTGACCCTGAAGTCGATCAAGCGGACCGGCAAGGCCGGTGACACCGCCATCGCGCTGAACCCGATCACGTTCACCTACCAGTGGCGCGAGAACCGGGTCGACGGCACCGACGACATCCTGCCGCTGACCCGCCCCCGGATCTCCACCGTCACCTCCGAGACCGGCTCAATCACCACGGTCACCCTCTCCTCACCGGAGTGCGTGCGCAGCGAGGTGACGGGCGCCGCGGAGGACACCAACACCCGTTCCTGCTACCCGAGGTACTGGAACATCAACGGCTCCTCCGAGGCGTCGGTGGACTGGTTCCACAAGTACCGGGTCCTGGCCGTCGTCGTTTCCGACCCGGCCGGGCACAACGACGCCGTCGAGTATGCCTACGACTACAAGGGCGCCGCCTGGCACTACAACGACGACCCGCTCACCCCGAAGGCGGAGCGCACCTGGTCCGGCTGGCGCGGCTACCGCGAGGTCACCGTCCTCACCGGCGCCGCGAACACCACCCGCTCCAAGACCGTCTCCCTTTACATGCAGGGCATGCACGGCGACAAGAAGAAGGACGGCACCACCCGCTCCGTCTCCCTCGCCCCGCTGACAACCCCGTCGATCGGGGTGGCGAGCATCACCGACAGCGACCAGTACGCGGGCACGCGCCGCGAGCACGTCACGTACAACGGCTCGACCCCGATCACGGTGGAGGTCAACGACCCGTGGTCTAAGGAGACGGCACGGCAGAGCGCGCCCGACGCCGCCGCCCACGTGGCGCGCTACGTCCGCTCGGGGAAGTCCACCACCCATACCTACCTGACCGCCTCCGGGACCTGGCGCGCCCGCACGGTCGCCACGACCTACGACGACTACGGCATGCCGACCACGGCCGACGACTCCGGCGAGGTCGGCAAGGGCGGCGACCAGACCTGCACCCGCACCTGGTACGCCCGTAACGACGCGGCTGGCATCACCGACCTGGTCTCCCGCACCCGTACCGTCGGCCAGTCCTGCTCGGTGGCCGACACCAGCCTGAACCTCCCGGCGAACTCGGAGACCCGCGGCGATGTCCTCACCGACACCGCCACCGTCTACGACAACCCCTCCGCCACCACCTGGTCGGCGTCCCAGACCCCGACCAAGGGCGCGGCCACCTGGACCGGCCGTGTCTCCGGCTACACCGCCACCGCGGGCACGGACGGCCTGCGCCCGGCCTCCGGCTGGCAGCGGACCACGACGACCACGTACGACACCCTGGGCCGCCCCATCGACGCCACCGACGCCGAGGGCAACACCACCAGCACCGCCTACACCCCCGTCGCCGCGGGCCCGCTGACAAAGACGATCGTCACCGACCCCCTCGGCCACAAGGTCACCAGCTTCCTGGACCACCGGCACGGCCAGGAACTGCGCGTGTACGACGCCAACCTGAAGAAGACCGAGACCACCTACGACGCCCTCGGACGGCTCACGGCGGTCTGGCAGCCCAACCGCAACAAGGCCGCCGGCTACAGCGCGAACACCACGTACGCGTACCGCATCAGCGCCACCGAACCGTCCTGGGTCTCCACCTCGACTCTCAAGAGGGACGGCGAGACGTACAACACCACCTACGAGTTCCACGACTCGCTGATGCGCCCGATCCAGACGCAGTCCCCCACCCCGGTCGGCGGCCGGATCCTCACCGACATCCGCTACGACACCCGCGGACTGGAGTACGAGAAGTACGAGGACATCTTCGACAGCACCAGCACCCCGAACGGCACTTACACCCGCGAGGAGTACGGCGAGGCGCCTCGGCAGACGGAGACGGTCTACGACGGCGCGGAGCGGGCGATCACCAGCACCTTGTACGTGTACGGGGTGAAGAAGTGGTCGACCACCACGACCCACACCGGTGACTCCACCGCCACCAGCGCCGTGCAGGGCGGCTCCGCGACCCGCACCATCACCGACGTCCGCGACCGGACGGTGGAGACCCGCGAGTACGCGGGCCCGAGCCCGGCCGACCCTCAGTTCGACGGCGGCGCGGGCACGGCCTCGTACACCAGCACCCGCTTCCAGTACACGCTGGACGACATGCAGACCGAGGTCACCGGCCCCGACGGCGCCAAGTGGACCTACGGCTATGACCTGTTCGGCCGCAAGACCAGCGCGGACGACCCCGACAAGGGCCTGACGAGGCTGGCCTACGACAAGATGGACCGGCCGACACAGACCACCGACTCCCGTGGCCGGTCCGTCATCACCGGCTACGACGCCCTCGGCCGCACCACCGGCACCTGGAAGGGCTCGAAGACCGACGCGAACCAACTCACCGCCTACACCTACGACGGACTCCTCAAGGGCGAGGCGGACGCGAGCATCCGCTACGTCGGCGGCAAGACGGCCAAGGCGTATGCCGAGACCGTCACCGCCTACGACAGCATGTCCCGCCCCACGACCACCGAACTGACCCTGCCCGCCTCCGACCCGCTCGCCGGGGCGGGTGCCACCACCGTCCAGTTCGAGACCAACTACAACATCGACGGCACCCTCCAGAGCGCCAAGGAGCCCGCGCTCGGCGGCCTGCCCTCGGAGATCGTCGACTACGGCTACACCGGCACCGGTCAGCTCACCTCCCTGGGCGGCAGCACCGGCTACCTCCTCGACGTCGACTACTCCCCCCTCGGCGAGGCCAGACAGGTGGTCCTCGGCACCGCCAACACTGAGGCACACAAGAAGGCGTACGTCACCAACACCTGGGAGGAGGGCACCGGACGGCTCCTCGGCAGCCACGTCACCGATCAGACGCACCCCTACAAGCTGCAGAACCTCGTCTACACCTACGACCAGGCGGGCAATGTCACCTCCATCGCCGACACCAGCACCCTCGGCGGCACCGCCGCGCCGGAGACCCAGTGCTTCACCCATGACGGCCACCGCCGGCTGACCGAGGCATGGACACCCGCCTCCCAGAACTGCTCCGACACCCGCGACGCGAGCGCCCTGGGTGGCCGGGCCCCGTACTGGACCAGCTACACCTACAACGACGCGGGCCAGCGCACCACGGAGACCGCCCGCACCAGCACCGCCACCACTAAGACGACCTACTGCTACGAGAAGCCGGCCCAGCCGCACGCCCTGACCGGCACCAGCAAGACCGCGAACTGCACCACACCGGATCGCGCCTACGACGTCGACAGCGCGGGCAACACCAGCACCCGCCCCGACGGCACGGCTACCCAGGACCTGGTCTGGTCGGACGAGAACAGACTGTCAAGCCTGACGGAGAACGGGAAAACAACGGACTACCTCTACGGCGCCGATGGCACTCTCCTGATCCGCGCCACGCAGGACGGTGAACGCGTCCTGTACGCGGGCGCGACCGAACTGCACCTGCGCGCCGACGGCACCACCTGGGCACAGCGCCACTACGGCACCGACGGCCTGACGGTGGCCGTCCGCTCCAACGAGAGCGGAACCAACCAACTCAGCTATCTCGTCGCCGACGAGCACGCCACCGCAGCCCTCGCCATCGACGCCACGGATCAGGCGTACTCCCGCCGCTACCTGATGCCCTTCGGCGCCCAGCGCGGCAGCACCACCGGCACGGCCTGGCCCGACGACAAGGGCTTCCTCGGCAAGACCACCGACACCGGCACCGGCCTCACGCACGTGGGCGCCCGCCAGTACGACCCCGTGATCGGCCAGTTCATCAGCGTCGACCCGCTCCTCCAGACGGGCGTGGGACAGACCCTCAACGGCTACAGCTACGCCATCCAGAACCCGTCGACTCTCGCCGACCCGTCGGGCCTCGGCGTCCCCGAGTGCAACGAGCCGCAGAAGTACGGCATCACGTGCCGGGGCGGCATTCCGGTGAGTACCAGCAAGAAGAAGGCCGGCAACTCCGAGGGCCCGGTCCGGGCCTGCCGCTGCGGCAGTCGCCCCCCGCTGGTCAAGGGCAATACCAAGCCCACCGGTCTCGGTGGCATCCCCGGCCGCCGCAACCTCGACCTGCCGTCCACGCCCGCCCCGAAGGGCTGGCTCAAGACCACGCCCCCGCCCAACCCCGGGCCCGCACCCAAGAAGGACGACGGCTTCTGGGGCAAGCTGAAGGGCGCGGCACGCGGCACGGGCGGCTGGCTGAAGGACACGTTCACCACCTGGGACGGCTGGAAGAACCGGGTCATCCCAGGGCTGGCCTTCGGCGCCTGCGTGGTGGTCTCGGCGGGAGTCTGCACCGTAGCAGGCGTGGTCGCCGTCGGAACGACCTTCGTCGGCGACGGCCTGACAACCGGAAGCTGGAACTACGCCGCGGCGGGCAAGAGCCTGGCCTGGACCCTCGCGGGCGGCGGCGTGGCCCGCGGACTGGCGGGCAGCTGGCGTGGCGCGGCCTTCGTAGGCCGAACACGGGTCAAGACAGTCTCCGAAATGGAGAACGTCACGATCTACGGCTACCGCAAGACCGTCGACTGGGGCGCCACCCAGGCCAACATGACCCTCAACCTCGGCAACTCGCTCACCTTCTGCGGCGTGGGCGCGTCAAGCCCGGGAGCGTCGGCGGGCTGGTGCTGAGCGGCCACCGCCGAACGCGACCATGAGAACCTGAGGCACCGCCGAAGGGCCAGGAACGGAAAGAGAGCGATGACGAAGCCATCACCACAAGGTCGAACCGTACTTCGCCGCCGTTCCTGGCCCGTCCTCTGCGGAACAGCCATCACGGCCCTCGGCATCGGAATGCTGGCGGCCGTCTGGAAAGTCACCTCGGTGAACGGCTTCCGCATGGGCTGGCAGGGAATCCCCGTCTACCTGGCCCTGGCAGCGATCCTGGGCCGAATCGCCACCTGCAAGGTCGTCCTGCAAGAGGCCACACTGGTCGTCATCAACCCCCTACGCACCCACACCATCCCACGGTCCGCCCTCGCCCGAGCGGAGGTGGACGACCACGGCACCCTGGAGCTGCACCTCCACGACGACAAGCGCATCCCGTCGTTCGCGTTCGGCGGCTCGCTCGTCGACCGCATCAAGGGGACCAGCGAGGAAGCGGCCCACACCATAACCACCTGGCTCAACACTCCCCACCCACCAACTTCCGACCTCCACACTGAAATCCACTGGACACGCTCCCTCTACGCCGATACCGCCCTCGCCCTCTGCGCGGCGACCACAGCAGCGGGCGCCCTCTGGATGGCGCTCAGCGGGGGTTCGTGACCGGTTCCGTCACCTGGTCGGGAGCCCAAGAGGGAAAACTCCCGAAGGGCTTGTGCCAGTTTGGATGGTGGCTTCTTCGTCAGCATGGAGGGCTCTGCCTGCATCGTGATGACGCATAACTAAGCCGGACGGGTCCGTGGACTTCGGGTGGACGCGGTCCATCAGTTTCGGCGGTGCCGGATTCGGTTTCAGCAGTGACGTTTCCATGCTCCGCAGCAACGCCGATGACAACGGTCAGTTCGCCGGATACGGGCGCGACGTCGGGGCATCCTTTGGAGGGCGAGCAGGTGCACAGCCTAGAGGTGGGCTTCGGTGTGAGCCTCAAGTGCGAGGGGTATGCCGGCGTGAACAAGACATGGAGTGGCACATGGTTCGCTCGGTGAGGGTCGGGAAGGTTCAGACATGTTAAGCCTGACCGTGGAATCCTCCTAATCATCCTCGGTGTCTGTCTCATCGGGGACTTCGGAAGGATTGCAAGTTGCCTCTACGCTTTCTTTGCCGATTTCATGAATCCTGGACGCGCCACCGCCGGGACCTTCCGGCCGGTGGGAGTATTCGCGGTCCTGCTGGGAGTCGGCTGGATCGCGACTTCATTCCCGCTCGGATAGCAGTCGGATGACGGGCGAGGCGTGCCGTGACATTCTGCGGCACGCATTGCTGATCTCAGTCACTCATGAGGAGCTATGGATTTCCTTTATCTGGCATGGAAAGGAATTCTTGGAATTCTCGGATTCTGCCTCGCTCTCAACATTCGCGACTCGGTCTATCGGATCTACGAGTTCCTCACGAATCGCGGGCCGTTTGCCCCTGGCCTCGGCTTCAGCCCGTTCGTCATCAGGATCGTCGGGGCACTCATAGGCGCCGCTTCGACTTGGTCATGCGTGAACGACCTAACCTTGGGTTAGCTCATGGTGGAATACGGTCGGCGTCCCTCCGTGGGAGCGCTCGATGAGCCGAAGCTGCTGCCGCTGCTGGTCAGATGGCACTTGCGGAGGGAACAGAGCAGAAGGCGAACAGGGGTTCTGTGTTCGCCGAGATCAGGGAGCCACTTCGAAGCCTGACGTACAAGGCGGGTGTCGTGTCTCTCTGGGAGAATGGCGTTGAACTCTGCTCCCGCAGTCGCGACGCTAAGATGCCCGAATTCCTTGAGCTGCCGCCTGGCGTGCACAGGTTCGAGTTCAAGGTGATACGCGTGAGGGCAGGGAAGAGTTTCTCGCTCCAGAGGGCCGTGGACCTGGAAGAAGGCGAGATCCTGGTCGCGGTGTGTGATCCCGTTCAATCGAACGTATTCTACAGGCGAAGCCCGGAACCTCCGAGGACACCACCCCCGAAGCGGAGCCCGAGCCCGACGAGGCGGAGGCGGGGTCCGTGCCGGATGGTGCTGATCCGTCGGGAGAGATATCGGAGCCTGGCGACCCGTCCGCTCACGCACCGCTCACGCAAACGGCCCCGGACGAGGAGTCCGAGGCCGAATAGAACCCCTCCCTGGGGGAGAAATCCCAGGTCAGAGCGGTAACGCGCTGTGCCCCCGGCAGGATTCGAACCTGCGACACCCGCTTTAGGAGAGCGGTGCTCTATCCCCTGAGCTACGAAGGCAGCGGCTTGTAGGAAACCTTGTTGAAAACCCAGGGTGTGGATCTTCGGCGAGGAATGCAAGCCAGCTGGTCAGATGTGGTGCGACGCTCTCCGTTGGGTGATCTGGGCAGACAACGTCACGTACCAACGACTGACCAGGGGTAGCTTAGCGGATGTGCGCCAGTGAGGGTCCTCGGTCTGGGGGCGGGCGGTCGGGGCGGCGGGCTGGAGGGCCTCTGACCTGCGGTGCCTGGGGCTTGCATCGCGCGGTGGGTGGATGGGCGGGCGCTGTGGGAGCCGGGGGCGAGGGCCGTTGGGCCGTTGTGTTCGCTGTGTCGGCTTGTGGGGCTACTTGCCCCCGTCTCGGTGCCTGGCCTGACAGGCCGACACGCTCACCACCTCGGGGTTGGCCCACGGTGAGAGCGACGCGCAGGTCAGCGTCAGTCACCATCGCCGACCACCTTCTCGCGCGGCACGCTCCCTCCGGGGGCGTCGGACGGCGAGGATGACGAGTCATGACGATCGTGTTCCGGGTGCCCGCCGGTGGCGCGGAGCGGGTGGGGTTCGCCTACTCGCCGACGATGGAAGCCGTGCTCAGCCTTCACGTGCTGGTGGAGCCCAAGCACCACCCCGTCCAACACGGCTGGGTGCGCGCGATGCGCAAGCTGTCGCCGGCGCTGAAGCGGGAGATCGAGGCGTTCTCCTACGCGGTGCGCTCGTACTTTCCCGAGTTCCTCTTTCCACGGCCGACCGGTGGGCTCGCCGACTTCGGCAGCGAGCTGGCCGGCCTGCGCACGGCGGACCCGGAGCTGGTCCGGCTGGAGTTCGCTGTCCCGCTGCTGTCGCCGTGGCCGGGCGGCGGCGAGGGCAGGGACCCTCACGCGCTGCGGGATCCGGACGTACGCGCCCTGCTGCGGGAGCGGGTCGCACGGGAAAGCGACGAAGCGATGGCCGCGATGCTCCTGGACGACCCCCGCGCACTCCTCGAAAGGTTCCTGAGCATGCTGGAACGCTACTGGCGGGAGGCGTTCGAGGAGGAGTGGGCCCGGATCGAACCGGAACTGGCCGCCGGGGTCAGCGAGGCCGGGCACCAGATCGAACAGCGCGGACTGTACGGCATGCTCCGCGGCCTGTGGCCGGAGGTGCGCAGCGACCGGCAGGCCGAACGCTTCTGGCTGGAGCGCCCCCACGACCACGAGGTCGCCATCGGCCCGGACGACACCCTGCTGCTCGCCCCCAGCGCTTATGTGTGGCCGCACGTCCGGGTCAACTGTGACGGCCCCTGGCCCCTCGGCCTCGTCTTCCCCGTCTCTTCGATCGCCCGGGAAGCCCGCCCCAGGATTCCTCCCGCACAGCTCGTCGCCATGCTCCGCGCGCTCGCCGACGACACCCGCCTGCGCGCCCTCCGGCTGATCGCCGAACGACCGCGCAGCACCCAGGAGTTGGCCCCGCTCGTCGGCGTCAGCGAGGCCGCCCTTTCCAAGCACCTGCGTGTCCTGGCGGACGCGGGCCTGCTCGAACGGCGCCGTGAGGGCTACTACGTCCTGTACCGGCTCCTGCCCGGGCAGATGGCGGGTCTCGCGCCCAGCCTGGAGAGCTTTCTGCACACCACCGACCCCATGGGTCGGCCCGCCGCTGATTAGCCATCTGCCTAATCAGTGGATCGGATGCCCGAGGAGATCCGACAGTGACGGCATGTCACTGCTCAGGGACCGCGATTTCCTGTTTCTCTTCGTCGGCCAGGCCGTCTCACGCTTCGGCGACGGCCTGTACACCGCCGCGACCGCCTGGCTGGCCTGGTCGCTGACGAAGGACCCGACGGCCGTCGCCGTGGTCAGCGTGGCCGCGTTCGCGCCCGCGTTCCTGGCCACGTTCGTGTCCGCTTCGTACGCCGACCGTTACGACCGCCGCAAGCTGATGATCGCCACCGATCTGGCCCGGGTCGCCGTGGTGGCGGTGGCCGCGGTGTTGCTGTCCCTCGGTCTGCTGAACCTGCCCCTGCTCGTGGTGACAACGGCCCTGCTGGCCCTGATCGGTGCCCCGTTCGCCCCGGCCCGCAACGCCATCGTCACGCAGATCGTCCCGGCCGAACGTCTGCAGCAGGCCAACGGGCTGCTGCAAGTCGCCTTCCGGGCCGCCTTCTTCGTCGGCCCGCTCATGCTCGCGCCGCTGCTGGCGTACGGCTCCATGCGGGCCGCGCTGGTGGTCAACGGACTGACCTTCCTGGGTTCGGCGGGCGCCGTGGCCGCGATCCGCGTGACCCGCCCCGTCCTCGCCGCAGGGCAGGTGGGGCTGTGGGCCGATCTCGCCGCCGGGCTCAGGGCCGTGCGGGCCGCTCCCGACGTGCTGGTGGTCATCGTGACCTTCGTGCTCGCCCTCGCTCTGACCAGTGGTTTCCTGACGGTGGGGCTGGTCGCGGTCGTCGGGCAGGGCGGCCGCTACGGCCTGTTGCTGGGCGTCGCCGGGGTCGCGGAAGTGGTGGGGGCGCTCCTGCTGGCCGGCCTGCGGATGCGCAGACTGGCCCTGGTGGCGGTGCTGGCCTGGGCCCTGCTCGGAATCTTCCGTGCGCCGCTCGGAATCGTCACCTCCACTGCCGGGGCCGTAGTGCTCCTGATCATCACCGGGCTGGCCTCGGCCCTCACGGACATCCCGCTGATCGCGCTGGTGCAGCAGCGCATACCGAGTCACCATCTGGCGAAGGCGTTGGGTCTGTGGGAGGCCGGAGTGGCGGGGGCCCTGGCCGTTTCCCCCTTCGTGGCCTCGACCACCATCGCACTCACCGGAGTCCGGGACGCCTTCCTCCTCTCGGGCGCCGCCCTCGTCGTCCTGGCCACCAGTGCCGCGCTCACCCTGGCCCGCATGGACAGAGCACAGCGGCCCGGGCAGTCGCGCACCGGCGTCCCGTCTGGTGCCGAGACCGAACAACCGGCAGCCGCGCCGGAGTCCGCCCGGTGACCGGCCCGGCCCCCTGCTGTCGTCCCGCCTGCCCCGATTCCGGACGGCCCGCCGTGAACGAGGCTCGCCGCACCAGTCGTGAACCGCCGTCGTGAGCGAGGCTCGCCGCACCCGTCGTGAACCGCCGTCGTGAGCGAGGCTCGCCGCACCAGTCGTGAGCCGTTCGTGCTGAACCGGACTTCCGCGCCGCCGCCCTTTTCCCGAGCCGCCGCTCACCCTCACCGGCCAACCGCGCCGCGCCCGGACCGTACCGGATCACGACCGTGTCACCTACGCCGGACAGCAAGCGGCGGCCGCATCGAGAAGGTCGATGCGGCCGCCGCTGCCGTGAGGAGGTTGGTCGCCCGACGGTGATGTCGGGACGACGAGAGTCAGACGCCGTAGGGGTTGTCGATGATGTAGACCCAGTCGCCCTCGCTCGTCCTCTTCATCACCTCGACCGCCTTTCCTTCCACGGTGCCGCTCTCGCTCGTGATCCGCCAGGACGGCTGGACCATCGCCAGATCGCCGTTCTGATGGACCGACGTGGCCACCACCTCCATGGTGCTGGGCGAGGCGAGGTAGGGCTTCAGCGCTTCCTTGATGCTTTCCCTGCCGTAGACGGGCTGCTGTCCCGGTCCCGGTACGAACATGGCGTTTTCGTCGAACAGGGAACCCAGTCCGTCGAGGTCCTGGTCCTTGAGGTAGTGGGCGAAGCGCTGGTGCACGGATTCCGGTGTCATGTTCTTTCCTAATGCTGGGGGAGGTGTCAGTGGGTGTGCGGGAGGGGCAGGGTGATGGGTCGGCCGGGGGTGGGCCAGTGCAGCGGGACGCCGACGCCGTCGAAGACCTGCTGGACGTGGCTGCGGTCCTCGGTGTAGTGCGCCCAGCCCTCGGCGTGCACGGCCACCACGAGGGGGTCGCCGAGCAGGCGGCGGGCCTCGATGGCCTGGACCGCGGTCATCGACAGTCGTATGTCACCGAGTTCCTCGAAGCCGGCCGCACCCAGGTGCAGCAGCGCCACGTCGACGCGGTGCCGCTCGGCCAGGGCGCTCATCGCCTCCAGGTCGACGGTGTCACCGGAGACGTACACGTTCGGTGTCGAGTCGTCGTCGGTGTGCAGGAGGAAGCCGGTGACCGGACCGGTGATGTGCTCGGTGCCGACGGGGCCGTGGCGGGCGGGGACCGCGGTGATGTGCAGCGGCGTGCGGTCCGGCTTCGACAGGGTCCGGATCTGCCAGGGTTCCAGGCCGGTGGCCGTGCCTCCGAGGTCGTCGGCGCCGGCGAGGGTGGTGAAGACCTTCGAGGCGGCGGTGGCCACCGTGCGTCCGGTGGTGTCGAGGTTGTCCAGGTGTCCGGTGTGGCTGGCCAGGACGGCGTCGAGGGCGGGCAGTTGTGCGGGTTTCAGTGCCGGGTCGGCGGTCTTGCGCACGATGACCGGGCCGTCTTTGTACTCGGTGCCGGCGGGGTCGAAGGTCGGGTCGGTCAGCAGTGTCCAGCCGGCCAGGTGGATCAGGGCGGTGGGGCCGCCGAGTACCGTCACGGTGTTCGCGTCACGGGGCACGGCATCGTCGGTTACCACGGGTACTCCTTGACGATCAGGGGTTGGCTCGCTCACTCTGGCCGAGTTACTTACTGCAGGGAAGTACGTACCTTCAGGTGAGGTGAGCACGTGCAGGAAATCGCGCGGGGCAACGTCCGTAATCCCGCCTGCCCTGGCAGGCAGCTGTTCGACCTGGTCACGGCCCGGTGGGCCGCCCTGGTACTTGTCGACCTCCAGGACGGCCCGCAACGCTGGTCCGAACTGCGCCGACGGGCCGGCGGCGTCAGCGACAAGATGCTCGCGCAGACCCTGCGCGACCTCGAAACCGGTGGACTGATCACCCGCACCGTGCTCAACAGCCGTCCACCGACGGTGCAGTACGACCTGACCGACCTCGCCCGCGGCGCCACTACCGCACTGCAACACCTGCAGGACTGGGCCGAAGAACACACCAGCGACTACGACCACCACCGGCGCACCCACACCCCCCTGGGCTGAGGCCGTGACGCGCCGATCAGGTCAGGTGGCCGCCCTCAGTGAGGTGGCCGGCATCGTCGCCGCTCAGCGGCAGTCACTGGCCGAGGCGGCTCTGGAGGCCATGCGGGCGGAGATTCCCGGCTACGCCGCCCTCGTGGACGAAGCGCTGCTGGCCGACGTGGTGGCCCATGTGACGGAGGCCGTCGACGCGCTCAGTGTCAGCCTGGCCCGCGACCGACCGGTCACGGACGACGACGTGGCGTTCGTCCGCCCGCATGCCGCGCGGCGGGCACGGCAGGGCATGCCCCTGGTGGATTTCATGCACGCGCTGCGCATCGCGCACCGCGTGATGTGGGAGGCGATCGCCGACTGGGCGGTGCACACGACCGGCGGGCGTGACGTCGCGCTGGAAGCGTGCGGACTCGTCATGGAACTGATCAACCGGGGCAGTACGGTCGCGGCCCGGGCCTATCTGGACGAGGAGCAGTTCCTGGCCGTGGAAGGCGACCGGGTACGCCGGGACCTGCTCGAAGACCTGATCGCGGGGCGGGAGCCGGCGCCGGGACCACGGCTGACCGCGGCCACGAAGGCCGGGCTGCATCCCGATACGCCGTGTGCCGTGGTGGTCGCGGTGCCCGTGGGGCCCGTCGGCGACCCCTACAGTCTGCGTTCCGCCGCGTCGCTTCTCGGGCAGGCCGCGGGCGACCCGGCTCGTGCGCTGACCGTGCTGCGGCAGGACGAGATCGTGATCGTGCGGGCGCTGCGCGACAGGGTGGGCAGTGTGTCCGGGGACTCCGTGAGGACGGCTCGGCGGACGCTCGCCGACCAGGGGACACGGCTCGCGGTGGGCGTCAGCACGCGGTACGACACCGTCGCCGATCTGGGGAAGGCGTACCACGAGGCGGTCTCCGCGCTGGGCACTCTGCCGCCGGACGGTGGCGTCGTCTGCCTGTCCGATCTCGGTGTGCTCGACTATCTGACCCTCCGAGCGGACGAGACCGCCGCACGCATCGTGCCGCCGGCGCTCCGTACCTTCGTGGCCGAGGACTCCAGGGCGGACGGCACCCTGATCCGAACGGTGGAGGAGTACGCCGCCAGCGATCTGAACGTGAAGGCCGCGGCCCAGCGACTCGGTGTTCACATCAACACCGCGCATCACCGTCTGGCCCGTGTCGAGGAACGGACGGGGTGCGACCTGCGCAGGCTCGCCGACCTCCAGGAGCTGCTGATCGCGATAAGGCTGTTCGGAGGCGGCTCCGGCACCGCGGTGTGACCCGGTCACCTTCGCGGGTGGAGACCTGATCACCTCCCGGCACAGGGGTGTGATCGGATCACAGTGCGGCGGCCGCTTTGTTGGGCGTCATGCCCGATGCCCCGCGCGCCACGGATGCCTAGCGTTGCCGTCGTCGAACCCGCGCGCTCACGCCGCGGCTTTGCCGGCGCCGCCGTAGCCGTATGTGTGCGCGTCGGGCCTGTCGAGCGTGAGTTCCGGTACGAGCCGATCGACGGGAACTGATCCATGACCGACCCCACACCCATGCCCGCCACGCTCTGCGATGCCTTCCAGCGCACGGCGGCCGTCGCGCCCGACACGGTGGCCCTGCGCACCGTGGGCGCGACGCGCACCGTGACCTGGCGGGCCCTCGCCGAGGACGTGCGCCTCCTGGCGGCCGGCCTGGCCGGGCTCGGAGTCAGGCGTGGTGACACCGTCGCGCTGATGATGACCAACCGGGTCGAGTTCTTCCCCGTCGACCTCGCGGCCCAGCACCTGGGCGCCATCCCGTTCTCCGTCTACAACACTTCGCCGGCGGCCCAACTCGCCCATGTCCTGCGCAATTCCGGAAGCAGGGTGATGGTGTGCGAAACCCAGTACCTTCCCGTCGTCCGAGAATCCGGCGTGGCCGTCGAGCACCTCATCCTGGTGGACGGGGACGAAGTCCCGGCGGCGGGCACCCTCAGTCTGGAAACCCTCCGCGCCCGGGGCCGGGCGAACACCTCCTTCGACTTCGACGCGGCCTGGCGGGCCGTCCAGCCGGACGACGTGCTCACCCTGATCTACACCTCGGGCACGACCGGCCCTTCGAAGGGCGTGGAGATCACGCACGCCAACCTGCTCGCCCAGGCCGCGGGGGTGGCACAGGTCCTGGACTTCCGCTTCGGCGACCGGACCACCTCCTACCTCCCCTCCGCCCATGTCGTCGACCGCTTCACCTGCCTGTACGCACAGGCGATCTTCGGCGTGCAGGTCACGGTGGTGCCCGACATCAAGGAGATCGGCAAGGCGCTGCCGGACTGCCGGCCGACGATCTGGTGCGCCGTCCCCAGGGTCTGGAACAAGATCAGGCAGGCCGTGGAGCTCGGCATCGAGAGCGAGCCGGACGCGGTACGGCGGGGGGCAGTCCGGGGGGCGCTGGAGACCGGCCTCGAACGTACGCGCCTGCTGCAGGCGGGCAAGCCGGTCGACGACGAGCTCGCCGCCACGTACGCCACGGCGGACGCCGGGGTGCTGTCCGCACTGCGGTCCCGTCTGGGGCTGGACCAGGTGCGGTGGGCGGTGACCGGCGCGGCACCCACACCGCCGGCGACCCTGGAATTCTTCGCGGCGCTCGGCGTCCCCATCGCCGAGGGCTGGGGCATGTCCGAGCTGAGCTGCTTCGGTGCCGTCAGCCCGCCCGCGCGGGCACGCTTCGGCACCATCGGCACACTGCTGCCCGGCCTGGAGGCACGCCAGGCCGCCGACGGCGAACTCCTGGTGCGGGGGCCGTCGGTGACGAAGGGGTACCACAACGACCCCGACCGGACCCGCGAAGCCTTCGACCAGGACGGCTGGTTCCACACCGGCGACGTCATCATCTCCGACGCGGACGACTACCTGACCATCGTCGACCGCAAGAAGGACCTGATCATCAACGAAGGGGGCAAGAACATCTCGCCCGTCACGGTCGAGACCGCCCTCACCACCGCCAGTTCCCTGATCGGCACCGCTGTGGCCATCGGCGACAGCCGCCCCTACCTCACCGCGCTGCTCGTCCTGGACGCCGAGGCCGCGGCGGCCTTCGCCGCCGGGCACGGGCTGCGGCCGGACCCACGCTCCCTGGCCCGCTCCCCCCTGCTGATCGACGCCCTGAAGGCCGCGGTGGCCGAGGGCAACAGCCGGCTGGCACGCGTGGAGCAGGTCAAGCGCTTCCGGGTGATCCCCGCGTACTGGGACGCGACGAGCGATGAACTCACCGCCACCTTGAAGCTCAAGCGGCAGAAGGTCGCCGAGAAGTACGACGCGGACATCGCCGCACTGTACGCGGACCCGATCCCCTCCGACAGCCACGAGCCGGCCGGCCGCTGACCGGCCCCATCCGCACAGCCAAGAAAGAGAAAGAGGGAGGTGAGCGGGCATGAAGTGGAAGCCTTCAGCCGGCAGCGCCGAGCATGCACCATCCCCGCGAGGCCCCGTCCGACGCCGGCTCGCGATCTCCGGATCTCTCATCCTCGCGGCAGGGCTCTGCGCCATGCCGGTCCACGGGGCGAGCGCGTCCGCACACACAAGACCCGGCCAGCCGGTCCGCTCCTGCGAGAGCCTCACGGCTCTGCGCTTTCCGGACGGCACGAGGGTCACCAGCGCCTCGCGGACCACCACCACTCCGGTGATCTGCAACGTCGAACTGCTGGTTCCCCAGAACATCCACATGCGCGTGTCACTGCCCGTCGGCACCTGGAACGGGCGCTTCCAAGGGGTGGGAGGCGGTGGCTTCAACGGCTCCGTCCCGGACACGGAGAGCGCGGCGAAGACCGGTTACGCCGCCGCGGGTTCCGACTCCGGTCATACCGCCGACTCCAGTGACGCCTCGTGGGCCTGGTCCCCCACCGGCATGAACCGGTCCCTGATCAACGACTTCATCTCGCGCGCGCTGCACGAGACCACCGTCAAGGGCAAGGCCGTCACCCAGGCGTTCTACGGCACGTCACCCACCTACGCGTACTGGAACGGCTGCTCCAACGGCGGCAGGGAAGGCCTCCAGGAAGCGCAGGTCCAACCGCGCGACTACGACGGCATTCTGGCGGGTGCGCCGGCGATCCAGGCGGACCGGTTCCTCCCCGCGGCGATGTGGCCCCAGGTCGTGATGCACGAGCTCGGCGACTTCGTGCCCTCGTGCAAGTTCGACGCGGTCGACAAGGCGGTCACAGCAGCGTGCGACAGCCGCGACGGCGTGACCGACGGTGTCATCGCGGACCCCCGGGCCTGCCGCTTCGACCCCACCTCGCTGGTCGGCACCGTGACCCCCTGTGGCACGATCACGGCCAAGGACGCGGCCGTGGTGAAGAGGATCTGGGACGGGCCGCGACGCCCGGACGGTCGCCGCCTGTGGTACGGAATCCTGCCCGGCGCCTCGTTCGCCAGACTCGCCGCCACCGCGGACGGCGACGGGGCCCCGACGCCCCTCGCGGCTGGCTGGTTCACCTACTGGCTGGCGAAGGACCCGTCCTTCGACTGGCACCGCCTGACCATGGCCGACTTCGCCCGCTACTTCGACCGCTCCCGTCAGGAGTGGGGTCCCGTCGTCGGCACGGACGACCCCGACCTGCACGCCTTCCGTGCCGCCGGCGGCAAACTGCTCCTCTGGCACGGCCTGGCCGACCAGCTGATCCCTTCCCAGGGAACGATCAGGTACTACGAGCAGGTCACCGCCGCGATGGGGGGCCGGGGCAAGACCGAGCAGTTCGCCCGTCTCTTCACGGCCCCCGGCGTGGGCCACTGCCGGGGCGGCTCCGGCGCCGCCCCGGCCGACCCGCTGGCGGCCCTGGTGAAGTGGGTCGAGCACGGCAAGGCCCCCACCACACTGCGCGCCGCGAACGGGCCCATGAGTCGGCCGCTGTGCCGGTGGCCTGCCGTCGCCCGCTACGACGGACACGGCAGCACGAACGACGCCGGCAACTTCCGCTGCACCGGCCGCCGGTGACGCACCGGGCGTCTCGGCCTGCGCGGGCCACTGGAGGATGACAGTGCCGAGGATCGCGGGGAGCCCGGCGACCTCGGTGAAGTCGAAGCAGGCGTCAGCGCACCGGGTACGGGGGTCAGGTCAGGGGGACGTGGGTGAAGCGGGCCGCCGTGTGGAGGTCCGTCTGGATGCGGGCGGCCGTCGCCGTCAGTTCCGGGACCAGGTCCGTCACGCACTCGCTCGGCGTGCGGCGGCTCGCGTGCATCGCCGCGCTCAGGGCCGCCACCACCCTGCCCGAGCGGTCGCGGATCGGGACGGCGATCGAGCGCAGGCCCTCCTCCAGTTCCTCGTCCACCAGGGCGTAACCCTGCGTGCGGACCGAGGTCAGGGTCTCCGTCGGCGTCGGGGCGTCGTCGTACGCGTCCGCCAGCAGCACCCTGCCCTGTGCCGTCGCGTACGCCGGCAGCCGCGTGCCCACCGTGATGTTCACGCTCAACACCCGCGCCGTCGCCGCCCGGGCCGTGTACTGGATCTCCTCGCCGGAGTCCGCCAGCACCGCCAGTGACGTCGACTCGTGGATGCGCGACGTCAGGTCGGCCAGGTGGGGCTGGGCGATCGCCGGGAGGGACGTGCGGGACAGGGGAGGGAAGCCGAGGGAGAGGACCCGGGGGGTCAGGGTGAAGGTGCGGCCCACCGTGGCGACCAGACCCAGGTGTTCGTAGGTGATCAGGGCCCGGCGGGCCGTCGCCCGGGCCAGGCCCGTCGCCTGGGACACCTCCGTGAGCGTCAGCTCCGGCCTGCCCTCGCCGAACGCCGTCAGGACCGTCAGCCCCCGGGCCAGGGATTCGATGAACTCGCGGCCCAGCCGCTGCTTGGACGCCCCGGTCCACAGGGCCAGGTCCGACGGGGGCGGGCCGGGCTCGGGGGGTGGGGCGGCCTGGAGTTCGCGTTCCATCGTCCGCACCGCGGAGCGCAGCCTCGGCAGCAGCGTCGTCCGCAGGCCGCGTGCGGTGTGGCGGCTCGTATGGCTCACCACGCTCGCCACGCCGGCGATCCCGCCCTTCGGGTCCGGGTGGCGCACCGGCACCGAAATCGCCACCAAGCCCGGCTCGATGAGCTGGTCGTCCAGGGCCCAGCCGCGCGTCGACGCCTCTCGCGTGCGCCGTACGAACGCTTCGTCGTCCTCCGCGTCCCCTCCGTACGCGCGGGGCGGTACGGCCGTGAAGGACAGGTCCCTCGGGTCCGCCGCCCTGCGCTCACGCCAGCGTTGCCAGTCCGCCGCTGTCCACTCGGTCGCGAACAGCGGGCCGGGGGCCGTGCGTTCGGCGGGGAGCAGGTCGCCGATGCGGAAGCTGAGGGACATCGCGCGGCGGCGGGCCGCCTGGTGGATGAAGCGGATGCCGTCGCGGTCGGCGACCGCCAGGGAGACCGACTCGTCCAGTTCGTCGGCCAGGGCGTCCGCGTGCGGGGAGAGCAGGGCGGGCAGGCGCAGGGCCGACAGGTAGGCGTTGCCCAGTTCCATCAGGCGGGGGGACAGGTGGACGTCCCGGCCGTCCAGGCGGACGTAGCCCATGCGGGCGAGCGTGGCCGTGACGCGGTCGACCGTGGAGCGGGCCAGGCCGCTGGCGCGTTCCAGGGCGCTCAGGCTCAGCGTGCCGCCCGCCTCCGTCAGTTCCCGCAGGACCGCGACGCCGCGGATCAGGGGGGTGACCGCCTCGGCGGGGACCTCTCGCCCTTCGACCGAGACGGCCCCCTTCCCAGGGCCGGCCGGTGGGGTGGACCCCTCCGGGGTCTCGGTCGTGCGCTTCGCTGGCATCGGCTCTCCGGTACGGCGCTCGCGACGGTCGCGGCAGGCCCACCGTAATCCGGAATCCGGGGGGCGGAGGCCGGAGGCCGGGAGGGGGCACCCGCGCCCACGCCCAGTGCCTCGTCAGTCCCGGGTCACCCGAACCCGGTGACCCCCCTCCACCGCCGCCCCCGCCGCTCCCGCCCCCACCCCCGCGACCTCGATCGTGACCCCCCTCTCCGCGTCGCGGAACCTCTCGCCGGGCGTGAACGTCGCGTCCGACAGTTCCGCGTGGACGTTCGGCGCGCGGGTGCAGCCGCCGCTGTCACGTCGGGAGTCCTGGACGGTGACCGGGCCCATGCCCGTGTCCACCTCCGCGTCGACCTTGTAGATCAGGACGCCGGGGCGGCACACGGCCTCGTCGTTGCCGGCGCGGGTGCGCAGTTCGACGGCGTAGCCGGTTCTGGTGTCCAGGGGGACGAAGACGAGCTTGGAGCCGCCCGGCAGGGCCAGCGGCGTCAGCGTGTACTCCGTGGTGCCGGGGGACGCCGCGCAGTGGACCTGGGCGGCGTCGAGCCAGCCCAGTTTCCACTTGTGCCAGCCGAGGAAGTCGTTGTTGGCGCCCCAGTCCTCGCTCATGATGTCCCAGTGGCCGACCGCGCCCCCGCCCTCGGCGGTGTACAGGTCGGGCAGGCCGAAGACATGGCCGTTCTCGTGGGGGAGGACGCGGTAGCCGGTGCGGTGGTAGGAGCCGGAGCCGTCGTCCTGGCGGGAGTAGACGAAGGAGGCGTTGGCCACGGGTATGCCGTCGGCCGTGGGTGCCTCGGGGTTGCCGGCGAAGGTGACGGACAGCACGGTGTCCAGGGCGGACGGGCCGGCGTTGGGGCTCACCAGAACGTTCAGCAGGTCGTACGCGCGGAAGTCCACCTTCGGGTCGGCCACCGCCACGAGGTCCTGGACCAGCGCCCGGTATCCGGGTTCGAACGGGGCCCCGCGCTCTATGCCGTAGTCCCGGAACGACTTCGGCATGCGCAGCCACCCCGGGATCGGGGTCTCGGGGCGGTAGTCGAGGCGGCCGTAGGAGCTGGTGCGGAACCACTCGCGGGTCTGCGGGAAGAACTCGTGGTAGCGGTCCTGGGCGTCGCCCTGCCCGGGAGCGTCGGAGAAGTCGATCATCAGGGTGAGGGCGCGGACGGTGCCGGTGGAGCGGGTGTAGCCGGTGGCGGTGGGGATGCCCTCGGACATCTGGACCTCGCGGGCGCCGCTGATCATGCAGGGGCCGTGCTCGGCGGTGTGGGACAGGGTGATCGGGCCCGCTCCCGCCGCGTTGGGGCCCGGGGTGAGACGGCCCGAGCCGGCCGAGGTGCTGACCGTGAAGGTCAGGGCGGTCACGCAGGCCAGGGCGGCCAGCCGGCGCCTGGGTATCCGGCCGCCGGACGGACCCGTGCCGTCCGGGCGGGGGCGCCGGGGCCGGGGCCAGGGTCGGGGCCGGGGCGGTATGCAAGGGACCTGCAAGGGACCTCCCGCGCCACGGCAGCCTCCCGGTTCCGGGCTGCACCCTTGCGATCACCCTGCGTCGCGGGGTGGAGGGACGCGCGCTGGAAGAGACCGATCGTGGGTTTCCCGTCAGTAGCGGTCTCAGGTGCTTGTGAGTCAGGTCACAAACAATTTCCGCGGGAGTGGGAAATACCGGGGACCCACTCCCCGTTTAGCCATGTGTCGGAACGAAACGGGGACCCGCTCCCCGGATCGGACCGAGAGACACCCGACACGTACGAACCGAGGAGTACGCCGTGCAGACCGCCACCCCCGAAGCGCGCAAGGTGCCCCGGCCTCGCGCCGACGCCGTGCGCAACCGGGAGCGGATCGTCACCGCCGCCCGGGAGATGTTCGTCGAGCACGGCCCCGAGGTGCCGCTCGACGACATCGCCCGCCGGGCCGGCGTCGGCAATGCCACGGTGTACCGCAACTTCCCGGACCGCGACGCGCTCGTCCGCGAGGTCGTCTGCTCCGTCATGGACCGTACGGCCGCCGCCGCCGAGGCCGCGCTCACCGAGACCGGCGACGCGTTCGGGGCGCTGGAGCGCTTCGTGCACGTCACGGCCGACGAGCGGATCAGCGCGCTG
This sequence comes from Streptomyces sp. NPDC007929, assembly GCF_042959065.1. Lineage (NCBI taxonomy): Bacteria > Bacillati > Actinomycetota > Actinomycetes > Kitasatosporales > Streptomycetaceae > Streptomyces > Streptomyces sp. NPDC007929. Next base: position 419,242 of record NZ_JBIBKD010000006.1, read on the forward strand.
TGCCCGATGGTCTCCAGCACGTTCGACCAGCACCACCCGGATCTGGAGGCCGCGCGTGAACGGGTCGAACGACTGATCGCGGAGGTCATGGACCGCGCCAGGTCGGCTGGGCAGCTCCGGCCGGACGTGGACGTCGGAGACGTCATGATCGCCGTAGCCCAGCTCAGCCGGCCCCCGGCCGGTACGGACTGCTTCCGCGCCGACCGCTTCGTCCACCGCCACCTCCAGCTGCTCCTGGACGGGCTGCGGGCTCCGGCTCGCTCCACCCTCCAGGGCACGCCGGTGACCATGGAGGACCTGCGTCGACCTTGAGCACCGACCTTGAGCGTCGACCTTGAGTGCCGACCTCGACCGATCAGTTTCAGGCCGCCCCACCGGTCTGAACCCCGACCACCAACCGACCGGCTGACCGCCTGACGGGCGGTTAGGGCGGCCGTCCCCGCCGACGAGCCGTCACCTTTCGTCACCCTTTTTCCAGCACGACGTCCCGATTTTCCGTCACGAAGTCCCGAAGTGGGTATCCCCATGTCTGAAACAGCCTCAAAGGCTCTCCGCGCTCCGGCCGCAGAACCGGATTCCGGGCGCTGGAAAGCGCTCGTCTTCATCGCGCTCGCCCAGCTGATGGTCGTCCTGGACGCCACCATCGTGAACATCGCCCTGCCCTCCGCCCAGCAGGACCTCGGCATCTCCGACGGCAACCGGCAGTGGGTCGTCACGGCCTACGCCCTCGCCTTCGGCGGTCTGCTGCTCTTCGGCGGCCGGATAGCCGACCTGTGGGGCCGGAAGAAGGCCTTCGTGGTCGGGCTCGGCGGCTTCGCCGCGGCCTCCGCGCTCGGTGGCGCGGCCACCAACGAGGCGATGATGTTCGGCGCCCGTGCCCTCCAGGGCGTCTTCGGTGCCCTGCTCGCGCCCGCCGCGCTGTCCCTGCTCGCGGTGATGTTCACCGACGCCAAGGAGCGCGCCAAGGCGTTCGGCATCTACGGCGCGATCGCCGGTGGTGGCGGTGCCGTCGGCCTGATCCTGGGCGGTTTCCTCACCGAGTACCTGGACTGGCGCTGGACGTTCTTCGTGAACATCCCGTTCGCCATCGTTGCCGCGGCCGGTGCCTACTTCGTCATCCGTGAGCCCGAGGGCGGCCGCAACCGCTCCCCGCTCGACATCCCCGGTGTCGTCCTCTCCACCCTCGGCCTGGTCGCCCTCGTCTACGGCTTCACCCGCGCCGAGTCCAACGGCTGGAGCGACTCCGTCACCGTCGGCATGTTCGTCGCCTCGGCCGTGCTGCTGGCGTCCTTCGTGCTCGTCGAGTCGAAGGTCAAGGCCCCGCTGCTGCCGCTGCGCGTGGTCACCGAGCGCAACCGTGGCGGGATCTACCTCTCCCTCGGTCTCGCGATCATCGCGATGTTCGGCCTGTTCCTCTTCCTGACCTACTACCTGCAGATCGTGAAGGGCTACTCGCCGGTCAAGACCGGGTTCGCCTTCCTGCCGATGATCGCGGGCATGATCACCGGATCCACCCAGATCGGCACCCGCCTGATGACCCGGGTCGCGCCGCGGCTGCTGATGGGCCCGGGCTTCCTGGTCGCCGCGCTCGGCATGCTGCTGCTGACCCAGCTGGAGATCGGCTCCTCGTACGCAGCCCTGCTGCTGCCGGCGATGCTGCTGCTCGGCCTCGGCATGGGTACGGCGTTCATGCCGGCCATGTCCCTGGCCACCCAGGGCGTCGAGCCGCGGGACTCCGGTGTCGCCTCCGCGATGGTCAACACCTCGCAGCAGGTGGGCGGCGCGATCGGCACGGCGCTGCTGAACACCGTCGCCGCCTCCGCGACCACGGCGTACGTCGCCGACCACATCGCCGGGGCGACCAGCCGGTCCCAGCAGCAGCTGGTCCAGCTGGAGGGCATGGTGCAGGGCTACACCAGCGCCATCTGGTTCGCCGTCGGCATCCTCGTGGTCGCCGCCGTGATCGCCCTGACCTTCGTCAACGCCGGCCGCCCCGGCGGTACGACGGTGGCGTCCTCCGGTGAGGACGCGGCGGACGAGGTGCAGATCCCGGTCGTCGCCCACTGACACCCGCCCAACCCACCCCTTCGGGCCCTCCGTAGGACGGGGAAGGGGACGCCCCGCCCCTACGGAATCCAGGACCTGCCCTGCTCCAGCACCACCGGAGCAGGGCAGCTCCGTGTCCGCGGCTTGGCGGGCGGGTTCGTTCCCGCCCTTCGGTGAGCGGGGCGGTTGCGCGTGCGCGGCTTGGCGGACGGGTCCGCGCCCGCCCCGCGGCGAGTAGGGCGGTTGCGCGTGCGCGGTTTGGCGGGCGGGTTCGTTCCCGCCCTTCGGTGAGCGGGGCGGCTCCGTGTCCGTGGCTTCACGACAGGTCGGCCCCGTCTCGGTCGGTCACCACGCCGCCGTCAGCGAAGCCACGGCAAGTCCGCCCCCGCCTCGCTCGGCTGGAGCCCCTCCGCCACGATCCGCATGATCTCGCCGAGGGACTTCTGCTGTTCCGGGGAGAGCCGGTCGAAGACCGCCTGGCGTACGGCCTCCACATGGCCCGGCGCGGTCTGCCGCAGCACCGCCAGGCCCTCGTCCGTGAGGACGGCGAACTGGCCCCGCTTGTCGTCGGGGCAGTCCTCCCGGTGCACCCAGCCGTTCTTCTCCAGGCGCGCGACGGCGTGCGACAGACGGGACCGGGTGATCTTCGCCAGCATCGCGAGCTCGGTCATCCGCAGCCGCCGCCGCGGCGCCTCGGCGAGCTTGACCAGCAGGCCGTAGTAGACGTGCGGCATGCCCGCGTCGCGCTGCAGCTGCCGGTCGAGATGGTCGTCGAGGAGGGTGACGCCCTCCATGAACGAGCGCCAGACGCGCTGCTCCTCGTCGGTGAGCCAGCGCGGTTCCTGGGGCTCCGCGGGGGAGCCCTGTGCCGGGTCGGATGCGGGTGCCTTCATGTGTTCCACTCTACGTGGACCCTCCTTGAACTTTAAACAAATGGCCCGTACAGTTTTGTAGGGAACCACGTTTTGGAAGGAGCCGCAGCATGTCCGCCGCCACCCAGGAGCGCATGCCCGCTCTGTACCTCAGCCACGGCGCCCCGCCCCTGGCCGACGACCCGGTCTGGCCCGGTGAGCTGGCCGCCTGGTCCGCCGGACTGCCGCGCCCCAAGTCCGTGCTGATCGTCTCCGCCCACTGGGAGGAGGCCCCGCTCGCCCTCGGCGCCACCGAGACGGTTCCGCTCGTCTACGACTTCTGGGGCTTCCCGGAGCACTACTACCGGGTGACGTACGACGCCCCCGGCGCACCGGAGCTCGCCGAGTCCGTACGCAAGCTGCTGCGCGCCCCCGGCGTGCCCGTCCAGGACGTCCCCGACCGGGGCCTCGATCATGGCGCGTACGTGCCGCTGGTCGAGATGTACCCGGAGGCCGACATCCCGGTCCTCCAGGTGTCCATGCCGACGCTGGACCCGGTCCGGCTCCTGGAGATCGGCCGCAAGCTCGCCCCGCTGCGCGACGAGGGCGTGCTGATCATCGGCTCCGGCTTCTTCACCCACAACCTGGCCGCGCTGCGGCAGGGCGGCATCCCCGCCTGGTCGTCCGAGTTCGACGACTGGGGCCGGCGGGCGCTGGAGTCGCGTGACGTGGACGGCCTGCTGGACTTCACCCACAAGTCGCCCGCCGGGCGGCTGGCCCACCCGCGCACCGAGCACTTCGCCCCGCTGTTCGTCACCATGGGCGCGGCCGACGCGGCCGGTGAGCTGGACGCGCAGAAGTCCGTGATCGACGGGTTCTGGATGGGCCTGGCGAAGCGGTCGGTGCAGTTCGGCTGAGGAGGCCTCCGCAGGGGCGCCGAGGGGAGTGCCGCCCCTACAGCGGCTTCTCGTACCAGGCCACGTCCCAGTAGCGGCCGAACTTGCGGCCGACCTCCCGGTAGGTGCCGACGTACCGGAAGCCGAACCGCTCGTGCAGCCGGACCGACGCCTCGTTCGGCAGGGCGATGCCCGCGTAGGCGCGGTGCAGGTCCTCGCCGGACAGGGCCTCGAAGAGGGCCGTGTAGAGGCGCGTCCCGACGCCGCGCCGGCCGGCCTCCGGGGCGACGTAGACGGTCGTTTCCACGGAGGTGGCATAGGCCGGCTTCGTTCGGAAAGGGCTTGATGTGGCGTAGCCCAGAATCTCCTGTGGGTTCGCCGTCGTGGCAACCATCAGGGGGTGCGGTCCGTCTTCAGGGTGGGAGAGCAGCCAAGGGCGGCGCTCCTCCGGAGTGAAGATCGCGGTATCGAATGTGATCGCCGTCTCACGTACATAGTGGTTGTAGAGAGCCGTGAGGGCCTTGAGGTCTCCCTCGACTCCCGGTCTGACCTGCACCTCTGTGGGTCGTGACGGCATCGTGCCTCCCCGTGTGGCCGGACAGGGTACTGCATGATCAGAAAAATCGGAGGCCAGGTTGGGAATTCTGTCCTGATTCCAGTCGTTGTTTCCATCGGATGCAGGGCACCCGAGGAGAGTCCGGAGAGTCCCGGAAGACGGAGTCCAGCGTCCGAAGGACCACCCGCTGACCTCACCATCGCAAGGGAGCTCGCATGGCAACCCGTGCCGTCGCCCGTCGTCAGTCCGCCACCGGCGAGACGGCCGACGCGGCAAGCAGTGTTCGCGCCCATGGCGGCGAGATCGCCGACCGCGACCTGGTCGGCATGTACCTCGACGAGATCGCGCGCACACCACTGCTCGACGCCGCCAAGGAGGTCGAGCTGTCCCAGATCATCGAAGCGGGTGTGTTCGCGCAGCAGATCCTCGACGGCCTCGAGGAGAACAAGGCCGGGGCCTCGCCCGAGGAGCTGCATGCCCTGGTCGACGCGAGCGAGCGGGCCAAGGACGTCTTCATACGTTCCAACCTGCGCCTCGTCGTCGCGGTCGCCCGCCGCTACCCCCGCAGCGGCCTGCCGCTGCTGGACCTGATCCAGGAGGGCAACGCCGGCCTGGTGCGCGCGGTCGAGAAGTTCGACTACCGCAAGGGCTTCAAGTTCTCCACGTACGCGACGTGGTGGATCCGCCAGGCCATCACCCGCTCCATAGCCGACCAGTCCCGTACGATCCGCCTGCCCGTCCACCTGGTGGAGGAGCTCGGCCGGATCCGCCGTGTGCAGCGCGAGTTCAACCGCGAGCACGGCCGGGACCCGGAGCCCGCGGAGATCGCCGCCGAGCTCGGCTCCACGCCGGAGCGCGTCACCGACGTGCTCGACTGGGCCCGTGACCCGGTCTCGCTGAACATGTCGGTGGACGACGAGGGCGAGACCCAGTTCGGCGACCTCCTGGAGGACACCTCGGCGGTGTCGCCCGAGCAGTCGGTGCTCACCCTGCTGCGCAGCGAGGAGCTCGACGACCTGATCGGCCGGCTCGACCAGCGCACGGCGTCCATCATCAAGATGCGCTACGGCATCGAGGACGGCCGGGAGCGCACGCTGACCGAGGTGGGCAAGGAGCACGGACTGACCCGCGAGCGCATCCGGCAGATCGAGAAGCACGCGCTGCTGGAGCTGAAGAAGCTCGCCCGCAGCACGGGGTTCGACGCGGCGGCGTGAGCCCGGCCCGCCCCCACGGCCAGTGGGTGACGGGGCGCGTGCGCCCGGAGGGCACCGCGTACGCCGGGTGGCGAAAGACCGCGCAAACATGGCGATGTAACGTCGCTTCAATTCGCGGACTCAGGGAACAAGACTTCTGGGTCCACCAGTTCGGGCCCGGGGCCACACCCCCAGGCCCCCGACAGCCAAGTCCCGTCGCACTCCCCCCGGCGGCCGGGACTTTCCCCGAGGCCGGGCTTCGGCGTCCTTCCCCCCGGACGTCGGGGCCCGGCTCTCTTCTGCCAGGTGCCGGCTTCTGCCAGGTGCCGGGTGCCGCCGTGCCGGAGACGGAGCGCCGGAGACTGTGTGCCGGAGCGCCGGAGCGCCGGAGTGCGGAGACCGTGTGCCGGAGACGGTGTGCGCGGGACGGAGTGCTGAAGGGCGGGCCACCCCGTACCTGAACCACGGGGTGGCCCGCCAGATGGCAGATTGTGTCACATGGGCATAGCCTGCCGGGCGTGAGCAGCACCACCCCGACCCCGCCTCCGGCCTCGACTCCGGCTTCACCCCCGGCCTCGCTGACCGAGCGGCGGAAGACCGAGACGCGTATGGAGATCGCCCGGGCCGCGGCCGGCCTCTTCGTACGGCACGGCCTGCGCGCCACCCGCGCGGAGGACATCGCCCAGGCCGCCGGTATCGCACCGCGCACCTTCTACCGGTACTTCGCCACCAAGGAAGAGGCCGTCGCCCCGCTCTACGCGGCCGGTGCCCAGCGCTGGGTGGAGGCGGTGCGCGCCGCTCCCGCCGACGTGGGCGTGCTCCACGCCCTGGAGCAGGGCGTCCGTCACACCCTCACCCCGGGTGTCGGCGTCTCGGTGTCCTCGTGGGAGTGGGTCCGCACACTGCTGCGCCTGGCCGAGACGACCCCGTCCTTGCGCAGGGTGTGGGCGGAGGTCTGTCAGGGGTCGGAGCGGCTGCTGGGGGAGGTGCTGGCGGAACGGGTGACGGCTGGCGGGGTTCCAGGAGCGGCCGGGATTCCAGGAGCGGCCGGGGTTCCAGGGGCGGCCGGGGGCACTCAAGCGACCGGCGCCCCTCAAGCCCCCGGGCAAGGTGGTGACAACGTTGCCGCCATGTCCGAACCGGGCCTCGCCACCACCCCCGAGCTGCGCTTCGCCGCCGCCGTGGCGAGTGCCGCCGTACGTGCCGCGCTGGAGGCGTGGGCCGCGGGGGACCGCCCCGCCGAGGGCCCGGACGGTCCGGCGGAACTCGCCCTGCGCAACCTCAAGGCGCTGCGGGACTTCCCATGGGGGCCGTGAGGCTTCCCGCGGTGATGCGCGGCGAGGGCTCATCCCTTCGTCGCCCATGGCCTCCGTCGCTCACCCCGCCGCCGCCCTGCTCAACCGCGCCCCCAACTCCCTCACAGCGGTGACGAGTTGCTCCGGCTCGTGCACCACGAAGTCGCACTCCAGCATCGCCAGCCGGAACGCCACCCACTGCACCGCGTCCCCGACGGATCCCCGCAGCCGGCAGCTGTCGTCGTCCAGCGGCTCGGGCGTGCCCAGCCAGTGCGGTACCCGGGCCGCGACGAAGTCGGCCGGGGCGGCGAACGTGACGTCGAAGTCGTAGACCTGCTGCTGGCGTTGCATCGAGCGCCGCAGGTACTCCGCGGCGTTCCCCGTGGGCAGCTCGCGCGGTGCGAAGCGCGCCCCGGTGGGGAACGGCTCGCTGACCCTGTCGACGCGGAACGTGCGCCAGTCGTCCCGGTCGATGTCGTACGCCACCAGGTACCAGCGGCGGCCCGTCGACACCAGCCGGTACGGCTCGGTCAGGCGCCGGGTCTGTGTGCCGTCCGCCGCCCGATAGGCGAACCGCAGCCGCTCGTGCCCGGCCACCGTCGAGGCCATGACGGTCAGGGTCTCGGGCGCGATGCTCGGCCCGTCCCCGCTGGTCCAGGGCGTGGTCGCGGCCTGGAGGGTGGTCACGCGGTGGCGCAGCCGGCCCGGCAGGACCTGCTCCAGCTTGGCCAGCGCCCGTACCGACGCCTCGTCGAGGCCCTCCACCGCGTGCCCCGCCCCGGCGCGCAGCCCGACCGCGATGGCCACGGCCTCCTCGTCGTCGAGGACCAGCGGCGGCATGGCCTTCCCGGCGACCAGCCGGTAGCCGCCGTCGGCGCCCTTGGTCGCCTGCACGGGATAGCCGAGTTCGCGCAGCCGGTCGATGTCCCGCCGCACGGTGCGGCGGGAGACCCCGAGCCGCTCGGAGAGTTCGCCGCCGGGCCATTCGCGGGGCGTCTGGAGGAGGGAGAGGAGGGTCAGCAGCCGAGCCGGTGTGTCCGTCGTCATACCGTTGAGGATGCCGCACCAGTAGGACACGATCTGACCTAATGGGGGGCTAACTTCGAGACATGAACTCCACCGACACCACCCTGGGCACGACGGGCGGCGGGACCGACCGCCGGCGCTGGTTCGCCCTCGCGATCGTGATGACCGCGGCCTTCATGGACCTCGTCGACGTGACGATCGTCAACATCGCCATCCCCTCGATCCAGCGGGAGTCCGGCGCCTCCTTCAGCCAGATCCAGTGGATCACCGCCGGTTACGCCCTCGCCTTCGCCGCCGGCCTGATCACCGGCGGACGGCTCGGCGACATCCACGGCCGTAAGCGGATCTTCCTCGTCGGCATCGGTGGATTCACGGTCGCCTCCGCGCTGTGCGGACTCGCGGCGAACCCGGAGATGCTGGTCGCGGCGCGCTTCCTCCAGGGCGGCATGGCGGCGCTGATGGTGCCGCAGGTGCTGTCGATCGTGCACGCGACCTTCCCGGCGCACGAGCGCGGCAAGGTGTTCGGGCTGTTCGGCGCGGTCGTCGGTCTCGGTGCCGTGTCCGGGCCGCTCCTGGGCGCGCTGCTGACCGAGTGGAACCTGTTCGGCTGGGAGTGGCGGTCGATCTTCCTGATCAACCTGCCCGTGGGCGTCGCCGGACTGATCCTCGGCAGCCGCTTCATCACCGAGTCCAAGGCGCCGCGCGCCCTGCGCCTCGACCTGGTGGGTGTCGCGCTCGTGACGCTGGGCCTGCTGATGCTGCTCTACCCGCTCATCCGCGGCCGCGAGCTGGACTGGCCGGTGTGGGGGTACGTGTCGATGGCCGGGTCGCTCGTCGTCCTCGCGGTGCTGGTGGCGTTCGAGAGGCGCAAGGCCGCACGGGACGGCTCCCCGCTGGTCGAGCTGTCGCTGTTCCGGGTCAAGAGCTTCGCGGCCGGGATCGCCGTGCAGACCGTCTTCGGTGTCGCGCTCGGTGTGTTCTTCCTGGTGTGGACGCTGTACATGCAGTTCGGGCTGGGCTGGAGCCCGCTGAAGGCCGGGCTGACGGGCGTGCCGTTCTCGATCGCGGTGTCGGTGGCCGCCGGGATGTCGGTGCAGAAGCTGGTCCCGCGCTTCGGCCGCAGGGTGCTCCAGGCGGGCGCGCTGGTGATGGCGGCCGGGGTGCTGCTCTACATCTGGGAGTCCGGCCACTACGGACTCGCCATAGCTCCCTGGCAGATGGCCCTGCCGCTCGTCGTGATGGGTGCGGGCATGGGCCTGATCGTCGCGCCGCTGACCGACGCGATCCTCTCGGAGGTGCCGCGCGAGCACGCCGGTTCGGCGTCGGGACTGATCAACACTGTGCAGCAGATGGGCAACGCGCTGGGGCTCGCCCTGGTGTCGGTGGTGTTCTTCGGCACGATCTCCGACCGTCTGCGGCCGGAGCAGGTCGGTCCGGCCTTCGCGGACGCCTTCCAGAACGCGCTCGGTTACGTCGCCGCGGTGATGGGCGCCATCTTCCTGCTGATGTTCGTGCTGCCGAAGCGGCCCGCGCAGCATGTGGAGGGGGAGCAGGCGCCGGTGGAGGGGAAGGAACCGGCGCTGGTCTCCTAGCGGATCGCTCCCCGCGGAAGCAGGGGGTACGGCGGGCTCGGCACCTCGGTGCCGGGCCCGCCGCATTTCTGTCTGTGCCCGATTGGGTCCGAACCTGTTTACATTGCCGACATCCCGGCGTAGCCTCCCGCTGAAACCACACGTTCGGGCATGAGGCGGAGGCGAACGGACATGTACGCACCGGAACGGCAGCAGGAGATCCTCCGGCTCGCCCGTGACGGCGGCCGAGTGGATGTCGTGTCGCTGGCCGAGCAGTTCCAGGTGACGGCGGAGACGATCCGCCGGGACCTGAAGGCCCTCGACCGCGCCGGGCTCGTCCGCCGGGTGCACGGCGGGGCCATCCCGGCCGGGCGCCTGGACTTCGAGCCGGACCTCGCCGAGCGCGAGACGACCGCCGCCGACCAGAAGGACAGCATCGCCAAGGCGGCCCTCGCCGAGCTGCCCAGCGAGGGCACGGTGATCCTGGACGCCGGGACGACGGTGGCCAAGATGGCCGCGGCCCTCCCGCTGGAGGCCTCCCTCACCGTCGTCACGCACAGCCTCCCCATCGCGGCCCGGCTCGCCGACCACCCCGGCATCCAGCTCCACCTCATCGGAGGCCGCGTACGGCACCGCACACGCGCCGCCGTGGACGCCTGGGCGCTCAGGGCGTACGGCGAGATCCGCGCCGACGTGCTGTTCGTGGCCGCCAACGGCTTCTCCGCCGAACACGGCCTGACCACCCCCGACCTCGCCGAGGCCGCGGTGAAGCGCGCGGCCGTGGCCGCCGCCCGCCGCGTGGTGCTGCTCGCCGACTCCTCCAAGCACGGCCAGGAGCACTTCGCCCGCTTCGGCGACCTGAGCGATGTGGACCTGCTGATCACCGACAGCGGGCTGAGCCCGGAAGACGCCGTCGCGATCGAACGCGGCGGCACGGAAGTAGTGCGCGCATGATCCTCACCGTCACCCCCAACCCGTCCCTGGACCGCACCTACGAGGTGCCGTCCCTCGACCGCGGCGAGGTCATCCGCGCCACCGGCGAGCGGATGGACCCGGGCGGCAAGGGCGTGAACGTCTCGCGCGCCGTCGCCGCCGCCGGACAGCGCACGGTGGCGGTCCTGCCCCTGGGCGGCGCCCCGGGCGCCCTGGTCGCCGACCTGCTCGACCAGCAGGGCATCGAGGTCGCGCCCGTCCCGGTCGCCGGGGCCACCCGCTCCAACATCGCCCTCGCCGAGTCCGACGGCGTCCTGACGAAGATCAACGCCCCCGGCCCCGAACTCTCCGGTGCCGAACGCGAACTGCTCCTGGAGACCGTGCGCCAGCAGTCCCGCACCGCCTCCTGGATCGCCTGCTGCGGCAGCCTCCCGCGCGGACTCGCCCCCTCCTGGTACGCCGACCTGGTCGCCCGCGCGCACGCCGCCGGGGCCCGGATCGCCCTGGACACCTCCGGGCCCGCGCTGCTCGCCGCCCTGCGTGAGCGGCCCGACGTGGTCAAGCCCAACGCCGAGGAGCTCGCCGGAGCCGTCGGCCGACCCCTCGCCACCGTCGGCGACGCCGTCAAGGCCGCCGAGGAACTGCGCGAGATGGGAGCCCGGGCCGTCCTCGCCAGCCTCGGCGCCGACGGGCAGCTGCTCGTCTCCGCGGAGGGCGCCTGGTTCGGCAGCGCCCGCGTGGCCGCCGTCCGCAGCAACGTGGGCGCCGGTGACTCCTCCCTCGCCGGTTTCCTGATCGCCGGCGGCAACGGCCCCGAGGCCCTGGCCTCCGCCGTCGCACACGGCGCCGCGGCCGTCCAGCTGCCCGGCAGCGTGATGCCGACGCCGGGCGACCTGGACCCGGCGGCTGTCACGGTCACGGCCGAGGTCCCGGCGGAGCGTGTCCTGAAGGAGCCGGTGTCATGACCTACGACCGGCAGGGCGCGGCTGCGCGCGAGCGGCTGGCTCCCGCACCCTCAGGGGTCCTTTCACTATGCCCGTCCGGGTCGCGCGGCCTGGCACCGCACCTCGCCGCGTTGCCGAAAAGCCCTGGTAGCTCCGCTACGAGGGCTCTCCGGCGCCTTGCGATGCACGGCACCAGACCACGCGACCTGATCGGACGCTCATAGTGAAAGGACCCCTTACTCGCGGGCCCCGCCCGCCTCCCCGTCACCCCCCACCGCACTCCCCTCACCCCCCACCGCACCCCCGTCCCCCTCCCCGCCCACCCCTCCCACCGGGCGATACGCGTGCTAAGGAGCCCGCGATGAGCGACATGATCACGGCGGATCTGGTCGACCTCGACCTGTCGGCCGACACCAAGGAAGCGGCGGCGCGGGCCCTCGCGGAACGCATGGTGGCCCTGGGCCGGGTGACCGACCTGGAGGGCTTCCTCGCCGACGTGGCCGCCCGCGAGGCCCAGATGCCGACCGGTCTCGACGGCGGCATCGGCATCCCGCACTGCCGCAGCGAGCACGTCACCGAGCCGACCCTCGCCTTCGGCCGCAGCGCCGACGGCATCGACTTCGGCGCGGCGGACGGCCCCGCCGACCTGATCTTCCTGATCGCCGCGCCGGCCGGTGCGGACGACGCCCATCTGACGATCCTGTCGTCACTGGCCCGGCAGCTGATGAACAGTGAGTTCACCGATGCCCTGCGCGCGGTGGGCGACGCCTCCTCCGCCGCCGCCCTGATCCGCGGCGACGAGCAGGACGCACCCGCCCCCGCGGGCCCCGAGAACACCGTGGCGTCGGCGGGAGCGGCCTCTCCCGCCGCCGCCACGGTCACCGCCGAAGCCGAAGCCGAAGCCGAAGCAGGAACAGGAGTAGCAGCCGGAGCAGGAGCCGGGGGCGAGACGCGGCCGTTCCGGATCGTCGCCGTCACCTCCTGTCCCACCGGCATCGCCCACACCTACATGGCGGCCGAGTCGCTGGAGAACGCGGGCCGTGAGGCGGGCGTCGAACTCACCGTCGAGCCCCAGGGGTCGGCCGGCTTCACCCGGGTCGCCCCGGAGGTCATCGCGGCGGCCGACGCCGTGATCTTCGCCCACGACGTCCCCGTACGGGAGAAGGAACGCTTCGCCGGCAAGCCCACCGTCGACGTCGGAGTGAAGGCGGGCATCAACCGCCCCGCCGAACTCATCGCCGAGGTCCGTGAGAAGGCCGCGCGCGGCGAGGTCACCTCCGGATCCGCCCCGGCCACCCCCGTGGAGCGCGCGGGCGAGTCTGGCGAGGGCTACGGCACCAAGCTGCGCAAGTGGCTGATGTCCGGCGTCAGTTACATGGTGCCGTTCGTCGCCGCGGGCGGCCTGCTCATCGCCCTCGGGTTCGCGATCGGCGGCTACAAGATCAACAAGGCTCCGTCGGTGATGGACCACTTCCTGTGGACCCAGGCCGACAGCTGGGCGGCCCTGCTCTTCCAGATCGGCGGCGTCGCCTTCGGCTTCCTCGTCCCGGTCCTGGCCGGCTACATCGCCTACGGCATGGCCGACCGGCCCGGCATCGTGCCCGGCTTCGTCGGCGGCATGATCGCGTTCAACATCAACGCCGGCTTCCTCGGCGGTCTGGCCGCCGGTCTGATCGCCGGTGGCGTGGTGATGGCGATCCAGAAGGTGAACGTCCCGACGGCGCTGCGCGGCATCATGCCGGTGGTGGTGATCCCGCTGGTCTCCTCGGCGATCGTCGGGTTCCTGATGTTCGTCGTCATCGGCAAGCCCATCGCCGAGGCCCAGAAGGGCATGACCGACTGGCTGAACGGCCTGTCCGGCAGCAACGCGATCCTGCTCGGCACGCTCCTCGGCCTGATGATGTGCTTCGACCTGGGCGGACCCGTCAACAAGGTCGCCTACACCTTCGCCACGGCCGGTATCGCGGTGGCCAGCCCCAGCGACTCGGCGATGAAGATCATGGCCGCGGTGATGGCGGCCGGCATGGTCCCGCCGCTGGCCATGGCCCTGGCGACGACCGTGCGCGGCAGGCTCTTCACCCAGACCGAGCGCGAGAACGGCAAGGCCGCCTGGGTGCTCGGCGCCTCCTTCATCTCCGAGGGCGCCATCCCGTTCGCCGCGGCCGACCCGCTGCGCGTCATCCCGGCCTCCATGGCGGGCGGCGCGGTCACCGGAGCCCTGTCGATGGCCTTCGGCGCCACGCTGCGCGCCCCGCACGGCGGCATCTTCGTGGTCCCGCTGATCGGCAACGCCTTCCTCTACCTGATCGCCATCGCCGCCGGTGTCTGCGTCACGACGGCCCTGGTCGTCGTCCTGAAGGGGATGCGCAAGCCCGTCCCGGGCGCCGCACCGGCCTCCGGCGAGGGCGAAGCGGCCCGGGCGGCGGAGGCGAAGCAGCCCGTCGCGGCCTGAGGCGGCTGAGGGTTCGCCCCTTCGGTGTGCGTTTCGGATTGTGTGAACCGTTCATGCCACCTGCGAGATAGATCACGAAAATCACGGCCCGGGACCGAAGGCCCGGGCCGTGGTGTCTACTGGGGCGCATGCCCGAGCACATCTCCCGATGGCCCGAAGGCCACCCTCTCCCCGCCCTCCCGCAACAGCGGCAGACGGGCCCCCGGTCGGAGTCCGTGGAACTGACCCCCGAGGAGAGAAACGCCTTCACCCAGCTGGTGCGTCACCTCGGCGGCAGACACCTCTAGCACCCACAGCTCAGGGCCTTCGTCAGGAGAGCTGCGCCGCCCGCCGCTCCATCGCCTCGCGCGCCGCGTCCTCGCTGACGTACACCTCGCACATGTGCCGCCCGTCCGGCGTCGCCGTGTGCTCGACCTCCCAGAGGGAGATCTCCGCGCCGTCGCGCAGCAGGAACGCGTGCTCGTAGAGCGAGAATCCCAGCCCCGCCCGGCCCGCGCGGCACGGCCGGCCGAAGGCCTGCGTGATCTGGTGCCCGGACGCCGTGGTCAGCATCTGAGCGGTGTCCGCGCCCGGCCGGTCCGCGTTCTCCGCCCGGCGCAGTAACCTGCGCGCGTGGTCCGCGGAGTCCTCCGCGGCGTACGCGTGCCGGGGCGCCGGGACCGTCGACAGCTGCACCGCCACCGGCAGTTCGAAGTCCGGGGCGTCCGGCGGCAGCGGCAGCCGCAGCGTGGCGGCGCGCAGCTCCTCCTCGTCGACGTACACCTCGTGCTGCGGCTCGCTGCCGGGCGCGGTGTTGTGGACGAGCTCCCAGAGGGTGAGGGCCGAACCGTCGGCGAGCAGCCAGGTGTGCCGGTACGTCTCCCGGTGCAGGCCCGCGCTGTGGTGCGCCGAGTGCAGCGAACCGTCGTGGGCCAGCGCGCAGTCCAGGCGCCGTATCGCCTCGTCCGGTAGCTCGAAGGAGTTCAGGGCGCGGCCGAGGAGTCGCGCGAGGTGCTCCTCCGGAGACTCGGGCGAGTCGTGGGGTTCGTACGCTGCCGTCTCGTACGGAACGCTCAAGGTTTCTCCCGGCGTTGCTGCATGTCACCTTGTGGGTGCATACCGTAGCCCCTCGGTCGGACATCATGTCCGGGAACCGAGAAAACGTACGTCCGGGAAAACGCCCGGGCCGCGCGAAAAGTTCCCGCGCGGCCCGGTTCGGTCAGTCAATACCCCTGGCAGGGGCGGACGTTCGGCAGGTCAGGAGGTGCCGCCCGCGACCCACTGGCTCCACGGCATGTTCCAGCCGTTGAGGCCGTTGTCCGGCGCCACCGTCTTGTCCGGGGAGTTCTTCACGATCACCACGTCCCCGATGAGGGAGTTGTCGTAGAACCACTTGGCGGGCGTGCTGCCCCCCGCGCCCTGGACGTCGGCGAGCCCCACGCAGCCGTGGCTGGTGCCCTGGCGGCCGAAGGGCGGGTTGCCCTTGTTGTACCAGTAGTTGCCGTGGAGGAAGGTGCCCGACGTCGTCAGCCGCATCGCGTGCGGCACGTCCGGGATGTCGTACTCCCCGCCGAGCCCGACCGTCCGGCTGTTCATCCGGGTCTGCACGAACTTCTCGGAGATCACCATCTGCCCGTTGTACGTCGTGTGCTCCGCGCTGCCCGCCGAGATCGGGATCGACTTGACGGTCTTGCCGTCCCGCACGACCGTCATGGTCTGGGTGTTGACGTCGACCGTGGAGACCTGCGAACGGCCCACCGTGAAGGTGACCGTCTTCTTCTGCACCCCGTAGACGCCGTCCGCGCCCTCGACCCCGTCCAGGTCGATCTTCATCGTGACCTTGGAACCGGCCTTCCAGTACTCCTGCGGCCGGAAGTCGAGCCGCTGCCCGTTGAACCAGTGCCCGACGACCTTCTGCCCGCTGCTGGACGTCACCGTGATGTGCGACTGCACGTCCTCACGCGCGGTGATGGCCTTGTCGAAGGTGAACGACACCGGCATGCCCACACCGACCGTCGTGCCGTTGTCCGGCGTGTACGTCCCGATGAAGCTGTTCGACGTCGTCACCGTCGTGAAGATCGAGTTGGCCGCGGCCGTCCGGCCCTCCGCGTCCTTGGCGGTCGCCGATATCTGGTACTTGGTGCCGCGCTCCAGCTGCTCCTTCGGCTTCCACGCCTTGCCGTCACCGGAGACCGAGCCCGCGACGGTCTGCCCGCCGTCCGCCACCGTCATCTTCACCTCGGTCAGCTTCCCGTCGCTGACCTTCACCCCGGTGGAGTTGATGGACGCGCCGGTCGAACCGTCCTTGGCCGAGATGGCGATCTTCGCGACGGACGTCTTGGTGCCGCCCTCGCCGTTCTTCTCGTCGTCCTTGGCGTTGGCGCTGCCACCGCAGGCGGTGAGCGTCAGGGCGCCGACCATCAGGGCGGCACAGGCCCCCAGAGTGCGCCGCGCTGAAATGTTCGGCGTTGTCACGGGCTGCTCCCAGTTCGTATATGTTGCGTGATCCGCTCCAGTACGTGGGAGAAGAGGGGCGGGGGAACCGGTCGGGTTCCGTCCGTTCCCCATGAGGGCCGTCACGTGACAGAACCGCGACAAATTCCAGCCCGGCTGTGCATCCGCTGTGCCCCGCGGGCCTGTTCAGCGCTTCAGCGCCCCCCCGTACAGCCCCCGTGCAACGCTTCAGCGCCCCCCGTACAGCTCCCCGTACGACGGCCACGCCCCGCCAGGACCGTCGACCGGCTCCGCGGCCCGCACGGCCCGGACGATCGCCCGCGTCACCATGTCCGCGCCCGCCGCCAGGATCTCGTTCAGGGCGAGCGGGTCCGCGGCGTCCAGCGCGCGGTCACCCGTCGCCAGAGCGAACACCGTGTCCCCGTCGTTGAGGAGATGCACCGGGCGCACCGCCCGGGCGATGCCGTCGTGCGCCGTGCCGGCCACCTTCTGTGCCTGTGCCTTCGACAGCTCCGCGTCCGTGGCGACCACCGCGAGCGTGGTGTTGAGCGGCGGCGGCGTGCTCCGCGCGGCCGTCTCCGTCAGACGCCGCCGCGCAGCCGCGTGGACGTCCGCCGCCGGGTACTCCACCCTCCCCTCGAACAACTCCCCGTACAGCACCCCTGTCTCCGGATCCACCGTCGACCCCGCCGCGTTGGCCACCACCAGCGCGGCCACCGTGATTCCCGAGCCGAGCACCGTGCTCGCGCTCCCGACACCTCCCTTCACCACACCGGTCACCGCTCCGGTGCCGGCGCCCACGCACCCCTGCGGCACCGGCGCGCCGGGCTCGCTCGCCGCGGCCGCCTCGACCGCGGCCCGGCCGGTCGCCGCGTCCGGCCGGGCCCGGAAGTCGCCGCCCCGCCCCAGGTCGAAGACGCAGGCCGCGGGCACCACCGGCACGACATGCGCCGGATCCGGCCCGACCCGGATGCCGCGCCCCCGCTCCTCCAGCCAGGCCATCACCCCCGACGCCGCGTCGAGCCCGTACGCGCTGCCGCCGGTCAGCACGACCGCCTCCACCGTCCGCACCACGTTGCGTGGATCCAGCGCGTCCGTCTCCTTGGTGCCGGGCCCGCCGCCCCGCACGTCCACGGCGGCCACCGCCCCGCCCTCCGGCGCGAGCACGACCGTGGTGCCGGTGAGCCAACCGTCGCCGGTACGCGTCGCGTGCCCCACCCGCAGTCCGGCGACATCCGTCAGTGCGTCAACTGTCATGCCGCACAGTCTCGTCCAGCCGGCCCGCCCCGGGGATCACGCCGGGCGGGTGGCCGCCAGTGTCTCTCCGGCCACCACCGCCAGCGCGCAGACCACCCCCGCCGCGAACACCGCCCAGTGCCCCAGGAACGTGCAGCAGATCACCAGCAGGGCCGTCGTCGGCAGCACCAGCTGCTGGGTGATGCCCCGCTTGAAGTGGCGCGAGTGCAGGGCCCACAGCGTGAGCAGGTACAGAGCAGTCGGCAGGGTCACGGCCGCCGACGCCGCCAGCGTGGTGATGTGCGCCTTGCCGACCGTCTCCTCCACCGCCACCTCCAGCCCCGCCCCGATCGCCGCCGCCGACGCGAGCACCAGGTAGTGGCCGTAGCCCCAGAGGAACGCCTGCCGGTTGGACCGCAGATGGCCGTGGATGGGTACCGCGAAGTAGATCCACCACGCCGCGAAGATGATCAGCAGCCCGCCCGCCGCGACGGGGAGGAGCTCGCCCAGCGCGTCGTTCTCGTCGATGCCGGACTTCACCGCGACCGTGGCCGCCGCGATCGTCTCGCCGAGCACGATGATGGTGAACAGCCCGTACCGCTCCGCGATGTGGCGGGGATGCCAGGACGTGGTGTACCCCCGCTCCGCGAACAGCGGCACGCACATCTCCAGCAGCGCCATCACCAGGAACCACCAGGGCCGGGCCCCCTCGGGCAGGAACAGCAGCCCCAGCCAGCCGACCTGGCACGCCAGCACGCCGCCGGCGTAGCGCAGGGCCGTCCTTCGCTCCGGGCCCTCGGCCGCCCGGGCCGCCCGCAGCCACTGCGCCGACATGGCCACCCGCATGATCGCGTAGCCCAGCCAGACCACGAGGTACTCGTGCTCCTCGAACGCCCGCGAGACCCCCGCCGCCAGGACCAGCACACCGGCGATCTGCACCAGCGTCACGACCCGGTAGAGGACGTCGTCGTTGTCGTACGCCGAGGCGAACCAGGTGAAGTTCATCCACGCCCACCCGTGAACCAACGGTCCAACACCGCGTTGACCTGCGGAAACGGGATGGTGGGCATCCCTTGCGCTCTGTAGGTCGAAGCGGGACGGCTTCGGCGAACGGATGACAGATGGAACGGGAAGACCTCCCCGCGCTGCGCTCACTCGGGTTCGAGGACAGCGAGCTGAAAGAGCTTGGACTGTGGGAACCGGCAACCGGCGAACCGTCCGCGCTGGCAGAGATGTACGTCCGACGCAGCAAGAAGAAAGACACGCTGTCCTCGCTGCGCTCGCATGTCCGCATCATGTGCGAACAGGCCCGACGCGACAGCACGCAGATTCGCCGTGTGTGGTTTGAGCAAAAAAGCGCGAGCAAGGCATATGTGCGGCGCGAGGAATTCGAGAGTGCCACGGCAGCAATCGTCGCGGGGCTATCCAAGACCCTGTACGTGCTCAAGACTTCCCGCCTTTCCCGTCGGGGGATGGGCCAGGTTGGTTTGCTCCTCGACACGTTTGAGGAAAAACAAGCGCGTATCTACGTGTGCGCGGAACACCTGGACTCGCGCAAGTCTCGAATGGTGCTGGCGTTCCTCTCGGAGCAAGCGCGCGACCAAGCCAAAGACATTGCCGAATTCACGAAAATCGGAATCGACTCGAACAAGGCCGACGGGCGTTGGACCGGCGGAGTGACACCGTTCGGTCTGGAGTCGCCCAAGGGTTCGGGGAAGCTGCGACGAGGTGCGGAGTATCCGACTTCCCGCCGCATCGCTGATCTTCTGTTGGCCACCCGCACCCCGGCCAGCATTGCCGAGGAACTGAACGGCGAGGGAATCACTACGCGCTACGGCAAGAAATGGCGCGCACAGACGATCATTCACCTGACAATGTCTCCGGCATGGGCCGGTCTCGTACCGAACCGTGAACGCGTGATGGACGAAAACGGGAACGCGACGGACAAATACCGGCGCACGGCCGAACCGTTGATGAACGCAAAAGGCGAACCGGTTTCCTGCGGTGAAGGTGTCGTAACGTACATAGAATTCGTCAAGATTCGCGCTCTGATCTCCGGCAGGTCCCGCGCAGGTTCGGGGTCGGCCATTGGCAGCAAGCGCCGAGGAATCCGACAGCCAGTGACGATTCTTACGGGGCTCTTCAAGTGTCCGAATTGCTGGGGTCCTATGGGGAACGGGGGACGGAACTACAACTGTCGCAACCGTGCCGTACAGGGGCCGTCCGTATGCCCTGGTGCGTCGACACAGCGGGAGCGGGCCGAGGACGCTATTACGCAACTGTGGACGGCGCACATTCTCAGCCTCACCCCCGAATCGGAAACCATTCAGAACATCGCGCGCCGGTGGCTCCAATATCGGGACCCGGCCGCAGAGGACCGAAAGCGCAACGTAACCGCAGCGCTGGAGCAAGCAGTAGGCCGAGAAATGAGATTGGAGAAAGAGTTCTTTGTTCTCGGAAAGATGGATGAAGAAAGGTTTGACCGGCTGCGCGAACAGATCAGCGGGCAGATTGCCGCGCTCAAATCGGAGTTGGCGGAACTGAGTAATGACGCTGACCTCTCCCCGCTGATGGACGCTGAGGCACTGACAGCCATCTGGAACGGCGAGGGAATCGAGGGACGGCGCGCACTGCTGAAAGCGGCGATCAAGTCGGTGACGATGGCCCCGGCCAAGCACAAGGGGGATCGAACCCCGATCATTGATCGGCTAGTGGTCGATTGGCGAGACAAGGAAACTCAGCGAAGTGACGAGGAGTGGGAAACAGCATTCGCGAATGTTCGGCGCAGTAGCCCGTTTGGGCAGCCTGAGAGCCGCTGACAGCCGTTAGCAACGCCCAAGAGCCCCGTTCGGTCCCCGTGACCGGGCGGGGTTCTCGCATGCCCTGAGACGGGCGCACAGAGCCTCTGAGGGCTACCGGGGGCGAGGCTGCCGAGGAGCCGCTGAGGGCCGTCTGAGGGCCGACGGGAACCCCGGTGACCTCAGGGACCGGTGACGGCGTGCGGAGCGCCTGAGGCCCGTTCTGAGGGCAAGAGAGGCCCCCGTTCCCGCCCGACTCTCTCGCTGTCCTGTGTCGGGCGATGAGCCGGGACTGTACTCACCTGACACCCCGTCAGGTATGGGGGTTTCCGGCTGCGCCGACAGCGAGGAGCGGAGTTTCAAAGGCTTGTAACGAGACAAAATGACTTGGTCTATAGGGGTACATCCATCCATACAACTCACTCTTAAGCCCTATGCAGCTACACCTGTAAGTCTATGGTCGGTCTCATTTTGGTTCGTAACAGCAGCGAGGAGCCGCACCCCTCGCGCCGCCTAGTGAGGCTGAGGCAGCGCTTGCGGTCTAGTACCCCTGTAACGAGTCGCAACACTGTCGACTGCGTGTCGGCGGCTTAGTGAGGAGATTGTGATGACCGGGCACACCAATTGTCTCGTGTGCGATGCAGAGCTAAAGAACAAGCAGCGCGCGTACTGCTCCGCAACGTGCAACACGGCAGCTTCCCGTAAGACACGCTGGGAGCAGCGCCGAATTGAGCTTGGGCTACCTGAGCACAAGGCTTGTGCGTCGTGTGGGCGAAAGATGTACCTGACATCCCCTAAAAAGGTTCGGTGCGGAGAGAATGACCCTTTCGCTGAGCCGTGCCTTGCTGCTCGGCGTGCCGCTCGACTTGAGGCGCAAGCCGTGATTGATGACCGAATCGAAGAGGCCACCCTCAAGACATGTGATCGGTGCGGGGAGGACATTTACAAGGATTCTGAGTATCGGAGTGGTCCGGTCCCGCGCTTTTGCTCGACGCGTTGCCGTGTGGCGGCTCATCGTGCTCGCCGTAGCGCCGCTTAATCCTCTGTCGTTTCCGTCCTGCTCTAGGTAAGGGGTTTGTGTTGAAGGCTGTAACCGAGTACCGCAATGCGCATGCTGCTGTGGTGGATCTGCACGGCCGTGCCGCTGTGAATGTGTGTGTCTGGTGTGGTGGTTTCGCAGACCAGTGGTGCTATGACTGGTCTTGTCCGCAGGAGCGTCAAGCGGACGGCCTTACGTGGTCCGATGATCCTGCTCGGTATCAGGCGATGTGTGCTCAGCATCATTCGCAGTTCGACGGTGCATTTCATCGTGTGGGGTTTGCCGGCCTGGCCGCTGAAATCGCCCCGTTGCGTGAGGCTGCGTCCGCTCGGTATGACGCCAAGCAGCGCGCGCATATTGACCGTGTGGCTACGCGTCAGGCCATCCTTGAGGAGCAGGTATTGCGTGAGGCCGCTGAGGAGCGAATTGCTCGTGCGGAAGCTAAGTGTGAGGAGCTGCGAGCAACTATTGAGGTGAAGCGGCAGCGAATCGACCTGTACGCGTTCCGTACGCATGACCCGCTGTCATCATTCTTCCCTGGGCTGTTTGTTCAGGGTGATGAGACGGATCGGATTATGGGCAGTGTGCTGTATGAGATTTACGAGGATTGGTGCAGTCAGATATGTGATCGGCTCGGTATTCCTAAGGTGATGCCTGTTCGTCGCATCTCGTTTTATCGCGCGCTTGAGGAGCGTGGAGCTGTCCGTAAGAAGCGTCAGGATGGTATCTGGCTGTACGGAATCAAGCTTGGGTAGTCCGTAGCGTCCCCCTCAGAGCCACAGAATGGCCCCGTAGGGCGCCTGGAATGAGTCTGGCGTGTCTCTGGCTCATGTGGACCCCTCAGCGCCTGAGAGCGGCTCTGAGGGGTTTTTGTTCGTGTAGGGATGAGTACAAGAACCTTGCTCTACGCTCTGATATCTGAGGGAATGAAGGTAAAGGATAGGCAAAGGAATTCGGGCTTCGAGTCTTGCCGGGCGATTTTGAGGCTCATTAGGCAGCGTCTGCGTTCTAGTAGACAGTGAGCGGGATGCTCGCGCTACAGAAACGCATGGGTGTCCGGGCCTACGGGTCCGGGCCTCTGTGTTCGTAGTCGGCGGCCGCTCATTAGTTAGGGCGTGTACAGGTGGCCTGGCGTTGTCCAGGCCACTGCTCCCCATTCTTCAAATTCTCCCTCGCGGCGCGGGAGGGTGTGAGTGTGCCCCCGGTAGTCCGTGTGATTTCCGGGGGCATGCCACGCAGATACTGAATTCAGTACCTGTACCCGCCCCGCAGGTTTCGGCAGCGTGAGCAGACCGCTGCTTTCTCACACTTCGGCAGGCTTCTTAACCGTGCGCCTGTCGATTGGCCTCAAATCGGCGAACGTGTCTGCTCATGTTCGCTGGTTTGGGGCCATTTTCCATATCCCGCGCCCCAAAGAGGAAACACACCTATGTCTGAGACTCCTGAGACTCCTGCCAACCCCGCTACTCCTGCTGAGCCTGCCGATTCTGCGAACAGTGAGGCTGCCAAGTACCGGCGCAAGCTGCGTGACGCTGAGGGCCGTGTTGAGGCTCTTACGGACCGCGTGAACACGCTTATCCGGCGGGACATTGAACAGCGAGTGAGCGGCCGTCTTTCCGTGCCTGCTGATCTGTTTGATCTCGGTAAGCACAAGGTTTCTGATCTTCTCAATCAGGCTGGCGAAGTTGATGAGGACGCTCTCAGCACGGCCGTTGAGGCGCTGATTGAGTCTCGCCCTGGTCTGGCTAAGGCCAAGGGTTGGGGGAGCGTTGGCGGTGCTCAGCGTTCTTCCGGTGCTGTGTCTGCTCCGTCGTGGCGTGACGCCCTACGCGGCTAATCGCTGCTGCGCCTAACTGAATATCGAGTTTTCCCGAAAGGCCGCATGTACCCCAGGTGGGTCGGCGGCCTTTCACGTACGCGCCTGCGGCGCAACCCGTCTCGCCCGTGGCGACCGGGATTTCCCCAGTAACCACACAGAAAGAACGGATGTGCCGCAATGGCTATCTACACTTCCACGCCCGGTGTCCAGGGTGTTCTACCGCCTGAGTTCGGTGAGCTAGTCACCAAGCCTGTTGAGGCTCTTTCGGTCGCTATGCAGACCGGATCTATCGTCAACACGGGTGCCCGCGAGTACCGGGTGCCCATCCTCGCCTCTGATGTGACCATTGGCGCTGTTGCCGAGGGTGCGGAGATTCAGCCGTCTGACGCTGTCTTTGATGAGATCACGGTTGTCCCCGCTAAGTTTGCGGGTCTGACGATCATCTCTCGGGAAATGGCGAATGACTCGAACCCGTCCGCGAGCGATCAGGTCGGTCGGTCGATTGCCCGGCAGATTGCTAACAGCGTGGACAACGCGCTACTCAATTCGCTTGCGTCGCCTAACCCTGAGGGTCTGGCCACGCTTGAGGGAATTTCCACGGTTGATGCGCCGGTCGCGTACACGAACCTTGACCCGTTCGAGCATGCGCTGTCGCTGTCTGAGGCTGCGGGGGGCAACGTCAATGCGTGGATCATGAGTGCTGCTACGGCGCTTGAGGTTGCGCAGCTTAAGACGGCGACCGGTTCGAATCAGGCTCTTCTAAACGGTGACCTGACCGCTGAGGGTCGCCGAACGATTCTTGGCCGGCCAGTGTTTGTTTCTCCGTACGCTCCTGCTGACGCTGTCTACGGCATCAGCAAGGCGGATGCGCTGATTGTTGTCCGTGAGGACACGAGCGTTGAGGTTGATAAGTCGGTGTTCTTCACGTCCGACCGTGTGGCGGTTAAGGGCACTATGCGTGTCGGATTCGCCTTTCCTCGTGCCGCTGCTCACGTTCGTATTCAGAACGCTGCCGCTTAGTCGTTAGACCATTGCCCCCTGGCCTTTGGCTGGGGGGCCTTTGGTGTCTATGCCCCCGGCTGTCTGTATGAGCCCCCGGCATGTATATGAGGCACCCCCCCTGCCTATGTGCGAGGCCCCTGCCCATAGCCGTGCCCGTGACCAACTGCCCTGTATTCCCTGGGGGATTGGTCAGCGCAGAGCCAGTGCTATAGCTCGGCATGGTCTGCTGCTGTCTGTGTCGGTGTCTGCTGTGTGTCTGTGCACAGCAGGTACTGAATTCAGTACCTGACTCATTGCACTCATTCGCCTTGATCATCGCTGGTCTATTCGCCTTGCTCAAGCTCCTCGCTCATGCGTCATGCATTGGGTTGATTCTTCTTTGAGGCATGCGCAGTTCAGCGCGCGAGGCACATGCACGCGCTCAGGGTTGCTGAGGCTCTGAGCGGCTCTGAGACGGGCTGTGATTCTGCGGATGAGGCAGGCGTGCGCCTGGCGTGTGAAAGGCGATGAGCCGGGCGTGTGGACGCGTGCAGCTACTGCATTCCGTGACTGCCTCGCCTCGCTGCCCCTCCCCCCCTGGGCAGGGCCCCCCTCCGGGCCTGTAGGTCACTCGGCAGTGAGGAAGAGAGCTAGCGCGGGGGGCCTCGACCTTTTCCGTGACAAACCGAGGATCTTGAAATGACTTATGAACCTGATTGGGGCGCTGAGTTTGGCGCCAATGGACAGACGAGTGCGGATGCGTCGGCTGCTTGGGCACGCATGGTCGCTGACATTGACGTGAGCCTGAGTCAGCGGGATGCGGCAGCAACATATTGCCTGTCAGTTGCTCGTGTTGCTGAGGCGGAACGACACATCAGTGAGCACGGCATGATTTTGACTGGCGCTAACGGTGTGCCGGTTAAGAACCCGGCAACGACGGTCATCAATATGTACTCGGCTGGCATACGTGCGTTGCAGAATTCCCTTGGCCTTACTCCGTATGCTGCTGCGCGTAACAAGGCTATGGCAAAGAATGGCCGTGCCGATTACGAGGATTACGACGCTGCGCCGACTGAGGCGTCGTCGGCTGCGCTGAGACTGGTGAACGGCCTTGAGTAGTCCCGTGTTTCCGGCATTGTTCGACGCGTTCCGTTCTGCGGGTCCCGTCGACCGGGCTACAGCTCATTCTTTCCATGCTGTGATCGTTCGCCACCTTGATGGTGACCGTATTACGGCGCGTGAGGCTCATATCTTGCAGCGCATCAATTGGGGTAACGCGCTTGATCCGTTCGCTGCGCGTGATCCGGAATGGTTGGAGGCGCTGAAGCGGCCTCTACAAACAAGTGTCAGCGAGGATGATGCCCAGTGACCACCTATGCGGCTGCTGTGGCCCGTTGGCTGGCGACACCTGAGGCACTTGAGCGGCCCTTGTGGGAGATCCCGCCCGTAGACCGGACGGCGTTCCTCGCTGCCCGTTCCCGTCGGCGCTTTTCCCAGCGTTCGTCTGACGATGATTACCGGACCCCGGAACATGATCAGCGCGTGACCGAATGGGCCGCTACTGAGTGACCGTGTACACGTAAGCCCCGTACTGCTGCCCTTTGATTGGCGGCTAGTACGGGGCCTTTTGTGTTCCTGGGCTGCGCTGTGTTCGGCGATTAGCACCTATCCCAAATAGGGGGCCGAGCGATTTTCCAAGTAGTGTTGAATGCGTAGCCTTTGGGTGTGGTGCATGGGTAGTGAGGTGACCTCATCAGTTCTCACGAAACGCACATCTGATGACTCGTCAGAAACGGTGAGCGTGCCCCCGGTGATACGAGCCTCGAAACACACGTTGAACTGGCGTCGCACTTCCCCGTCGCTGTAAGCGATGACATGGCGAGGGTCCGTATACGTGCCGACTAGGCCCGTGATCTCTACGTCAAAGCCGGTTTCCTCTTTCACCTCGCGCACAGCCGTTCCCGGTAGCGAGTCGCTCATGTCCATGCCCCCGCCGGGGAGTGCCCATAGGTCGTTGTCTTTCCGGCGCTGTAGGAGAATGCGCCCCTGATCATCTGTGACGACTGCTGAGGCAGCGACAACAAGGCTGTTAGGTTCCGGGGCTTGCGGGTCGTCGTAATACTCAGTGCGTGCCATGCCTAGCCTTTCTCGACGGGTGTGCCGGATTCCCAGACTGTGTTGAAGCTGTCGGCGTAGGTGTCGAACATGCCGCCGTCTGTGTTCCGGCGCAGGTGCCATACGGGAGCCCCGTAAGCGTTCACACCGAACACGTGAGCATTGACGAGCATTTCGCCGTCTGCTCGATAGACACTGTTGTAGAGCGTTGTTCTGTGGGTGCGTAGCTCGATTCCTCGCGTCCCCAGCAATGGCCTGTAGTGCAAGGCAGCGAGGCGGCATCGTGATTCGATCCCGTGGCCGAAGCGTTCTTCTTTCCCGCGCTGCTTGATGTTCTCACTATCAGCGTCGCCTAGTGCGATCCGAATTTGGCAGCCGGCCTCTGCTCGCTCGCTCAATAGGTCGTTGAGTCGCGGATATGCCTCGTGCAGAAAGACAGCCGCGTAGACCAGCACGTCAATGCTTTCCCGTGCTTGCGTAAATAGGTCGACGTACGCGGATACAGGCAGATTGGCGCGCTGCTCGTACAGTGCGACTAGTTCGGGGCTCACTGCTCTTGCTGGCCGTGCCTGGCGCAGTGCTGGCCAAAGGGCATGTACGTCTTCCCCTAGTGCCTCTGCTGCCTTGAATGCGGTTGTGCGTCTCGGCACCCGCCCTAGGTTGACCCACCGTTCAACGCTCTTGGGATCTACTCCGGTTTTCTTCGCTAGCTCCTCGTGCGTCCATCCCCCGGACGCCATGACTGCCCGTAGGCGCTCGTTCCGCATGGTCAACCCCTCCCCGTACTACGGACGTTGCTAAGGACGTTTTACCCCCTGCGGGACGTCCCACAGTGGGAAACGTGCGAGGTTCCAACGTCCTGGTGACAGTCGGAAGATCACGACCATGAGGGACAGCGAGTCGCACAGGCAGCGAGCCGGGGAGAACCAGGTGTGGGGGTTGGGCAATGACTGAACCTCTGCGCTATCCCGAACCGCCGGTAGATCTGCCGCTGGACGGGTGGCTATACGCGGCGCATCCCGTAAGCGGGTGCGGTACGTGCTCTGACGCTGAGACGGCGCTTGAGGCAGCGAGGCGTGCCGGTAATGCGCGAGACCGGTTTGAGGCTGCGCGGGTAATCCGGACGCATCCCCATGGCAAGCGCCCCTGAGGCGCCTAAGCCTCGCGCCGGACGGCGCCCGTTCGATCAGGGCGAGCCGTCCCCGCTTGAGTGCCTCGCTGCCCTTTCTGAGCTGTGCGGAATGTGCGCCGGTAGTCGGGTGATCTGGTGCCCCGACTGCTGGGGGTTCGATGGCTGCCCAACTTGCAGACGGAAGTGGGTAGTTGCTTGCCCCTCGTGTGCTGGCGGGACGCTTGAGCCCTTGCCGTGGTGAGTCTCCCGCTCCTCCCGTGGCCGTGTCGGTGCGGTGCGGTTGGGGGCGGGCCTGCTGCCCCGTTCGTGCGTCGGTCCCCTCGCGCAGCCGGGCGGGGTTGTTCGTTCATCTGCGCTGGTCAGGGCACCCGCGATAAGGTGTTGCTCTGTTGGTCCACGCCCACCACAGGGCGAAGAACACCATCGCGTAGTCGAGGATCCCCCGTCCCGCGTGTCCCTCGGCGACGGAGTGCACCAGCTCGACGCCCGCCTGGGCGACGGCCACGACGAAGCACAGGTCGAAGAAGAGCTCCAGCGGCGAGGCCGTGCGGTGCTCCTCGTCGCGGCCTCGGGCCCGGAGCCTGCGCAGGGGCCCCTGGTGGCCGGGCGCGGCGGAGGGGACGGGCGGGGGAGGGGGACTGGACGTCATGCGTCCCAGCACAGCAGAAGGCGCGGGGTTTTTCTCCGCGACCGTACCCTGGTTGCATGAGTACCGTCCCCGGCCCCGAGCCGCGCGAGCCGAAGCCCGCGCTGGTCTTCGACGACCCCCTCGACCAGCAGTCCTCCGACGACACCGACCGCGGCTGGGGCGAGCGCACCGACTCCGGCGGCAGCGCGGCGGACCTCAAGCGCTTCCTCGACGAGAAGCCGCCCCACCACCTCTGAAGCCGTCGCGCTAATCCCGGTCGTGCCCCGAGCCGCGCTGGGCGACCAGGGCGTCCCGGATCTCCTTCAGCACCTCCAGCTCGGTGACTTCGAGGACCTCCTGCGTGCCCTCCTTCGCCTTCCGGCGCGCTTCCACCCGGGCCAGGTACTTCGCCATGGGCAGGACCATCAGGAAGTAGACGACCGCCGCGGTGATCACGAAGCTCAGGGCGGCGCCGAGAACCGAACCCCACAGGATCTGGATGCCCTGCTCGCCCCGGCAGGACGAGCTCAGGCACGAGCTGTAGTGGTCGAGGTTCTTGGTCCCGATGGCTCCGACGACCGGGTTGATGATGCCCTTCACCACCGCGTTGACGATGTTGGTGAACGCGGCACCGATCACCACCGCCACCGCAAGGTCGACGACGTTCCCGCGCATCAGGAAGGCCTTGAAGCCCTGCCAGACGCCCGGATCCTTCTTCTCGCTCACCTCGGGGCCCCTCCTCGTACGAGCAGCTTGTGGAACAAAACGCTCCGCAACCTACGTCACGCTTGGGCCGAACCGAGTACGCGGGTCCCTCGAAAGAGGGCCTTGACCGGATCACACACAGCATCACCACAACGTCACCGCCAGCCGTCCGGTGGCACTCGCGCCGGCCAGCCGGGCGGCGGTGGGCCGCGGCACCGACAGCACGACCAGAGCCCCGCTGTCGCCCGCGTCCGCCACCGGCTCGGGCACCTTCGTCACCCTGGCGCCGCGCGCGACCACCCGGGCGTCACCGCCCGGCACCGTCCCCTCCGCGGCGATGACGTCGACCCGGTCCCCGGGCCGCAGCAGCCGTACCGCGGCCGCGTCGGAGATGCGGACCGGGGCCGTCACCGACCCGGCGGCGCGGTGCGGGGAGGCGGACCGCTCCCCGGACAGGGAGGCCGTGTGCGCGGGAGGCCGGGCCCGGGGATGACCACGGGCCCCGTCGGTGTCGCGCGGGCCCGCCGCCACGAGTGCCGTCGCGGTGACGGCGAGTCCGACGGCCACGGCCCGCCGCCGGTGCCGGACGAGCCGCCCGGACCCGTGACCGCCGCGCACCCGGACCGGATCGAACCGGGGCACCTCACGCGTCGTAGGCACCTCGGCGCCGGGCGGGCACGAGGCGAGCGACCAGGAGGGCGAAGAAGGCACGACCGAGGAACGAGCGAGGGACACGGAGACCACCACCTGCGACGAGGGACCGGCTTGCGCTCCCCACGATGAGGCTTCCCGGCGCCGCCCGCTCAGGCCTGTGGACCCACCGCCGGCCTGTGAACAACTCCCTCACCCGAACGGCGAGTTCCGCCCTCTTCCAGGGCGGCTACGGCAGCGCGAAACCCGGATCCATCCCACCCAGCGCACGCGCGCACAGACAGTCCCGCTCGCCCTCCCCGGGCAACCCGGCCACCGCGTCGAACAGCACGCCCCGCAGCCGGTCCACGTTCGCCGCGAACACCCGCAGCACCTCGTCGTGCGAGACGCCCTCGCCCGTCTCGGCACCCGCGTCGAGGTCGGTGACCAGGGTCAGCGACGTGTAGCAGAGCTCCAGCTCACGGGCGAGCGCCGCCTCGGGGTGGCCGGTCATGCCCACCACCGACCAGCCCTGCGCCTGGTGCCACAACGATTCCGCACGCGTCGAGAAGCGCGGCCCCTCGACGACGACCAGCGTGCCGCCGTCCACCGGTTCCCAGTCCCGGCCCCGCGCCGCCTTCAGCGCGACGGCCCGCCCGGACGGGCAGTAGGGGTCGGCCAGCGACACGTGCACCACGTTCGGCACCGAGCCGTCGGGCAGAGGCAGTCCGTCGAAGTAGCTGTTCGCGCGGGACTTCGTGCGGTCGACCAACTGGTCCGGCACCAGCAGCGTGCCCGGCCCGTACTCGGGGCGCAGACCGCCCACCGCGCAGGGGGCGAGGACCTGGCGCACACCGACCGAGCGCAGCGCCCACAGGTTGGCCCGGTAGTTGATCCGGTGCGGCGGCAGATGGTGCCCCCGCCCGTGCCGAGGCAGGAAGGCGACCCGCCGGCCGGCGACCTGACCGAGGAAGAGGGAGTCGCTCGGCGGCCCGTACGGGGTGTCGACCTGGATCTCGGTCACGTCGTCGAGGAAGGAGTAGAACCCCGAGCCGCCGATGACACCGATCCCGGCGCCTGCCTGGTCCGTCACGTTCGCCTTGTTCGCCATGCCCGCACCCTAACCGCAGGCGGAAACGCCGAGGACCCCGTCGCCCGAAGGTGACAGGGTCCCGTAAGAATCAGGCCTTGCGCGGCAGAACCAGGCGCTACGCGGCGGTGGTGCTGCTGGAGCTGGAGGAGCTGCTGGTGCTCGACGACGCGGTCGAGCCGGAGCTCGACGAGCCGGAGTCGGAGGACGACGAGCCCGAGGACGAGGTGCTCGACGACTTCGCGGCCGGGGAGCTGCTCGACGAGGAACCGCGGCTGTCGTTCCGGTAGAAGCCGGAGCCCTTGAAGACGATGCCGACCGCCGAGAACACCTTCTTCAGGCGGCCCTTGCAGTTCGGGCACTCGGTGAGGGCGTCGTCGGTGAACTTCTGCACCGCCTCGAGGCCTTCGCCGCACTCGGTGCACTGGTACTGGTAGGTCGGCACTGTCTTCCTCCTGGCACTCTCACTCGATGAGTGCTAACGACGAACCATAGTGACGTATTCCGGCCGCTCAGTCCACTGCCACCGGCACGCGGTGACCCACGCCACGTGCGACCGTCCGGCCGTTGCCCCGCGCCACCAGCCGGGAGCGCAGGGCCAGGAGGGTCGCCAGGGCGAGCACCGTGCCGCCCATCGGCACCAGGAAACCGGCGCCCGACCAGAAGCGGTCCTCCAGCTGTCCGGCGGCGGTGACGGCGGCGGCCTGGCCGAGTGCCACCGCTCCGGTCAGCCAGGTGAAGGCCTCGGTGCGGGCACCGGCCGGGACCAGGCTGTCGACCAGGGTGTAGCCGGTGATCAGGGCGGGTGCGATGCACATGCCGACCAGCAGGCCGAGGCCGGCGAGGACCGGCACCGAGTGGGCGGCCCACAGGCCCGACGCGGTCAGCGCGAGCGCCGCGTAGCCGATGACCAGGCGCCGCTGCGGGGCCGCCTTCCAGGCGATCGCGCCGCAGACCACGCCGGAGAGCATGTTGCCCGCGGCGAAGACGCCGTAGAGGACGCCGTTCAGGCCCGGCTCGCCGATCGACTCGGTGAACGCGGCGAGCGAGACCTGCATACCGCCGAAGACGGTGCCGATGCCCAGGAAGGTCACGATCAGCACGCGCACCCCGGGGACGCGCAGGGCCGAGGCGTGCTCCACGCGCGCGTGCCCGTCGGCGGCGACGGAGGGCTGGGTGCTCTTCTGCGCGGCGAACAGCAGGCCGCCGATCAGGGTCAGCGAGGCCTCCGTGACCAGTCCGGCGGCCGGGTCGACGGCCGTGCACAGGGCGGTGGCCAGCAGCGGGCCGACCACGAAGGTCAGCTCGTCCGTGACGGACTCGAAGGCGGCCGCGGTGGTCATCAGCGGCGAGTCCTTGAGCTTCACGCCCCAGCGGGCCCGCACCATCGGGCCGACCTGCGGCACCGAGGCACCGGTCGGGACGGCCGCCACGAACACCGCCCACAGGGGCGCGTCCAGCAGCGCGAGCGCGGTGAGGGTCAGGCCGGACAGCGCGTGCAGCAGTACGCCGGGGATCAGTACGGCGCGCTGGCCGTAGCGGTCGGCGAGGCGACCGCTGTAGGGCGCGAACAGTGCCATGGAGACACCGGTGACGGCCGCGGCGGCGCCCGCCGCTCCGTACGAGCCGGTGGTGTGCTGCACCAGCAGCACGATGGAGATGGTCAGCATCGCGAACGGCTGACGTGCCGCGAAGCCGGGGAGCAGGAACGTCCAGGCGCCGCGGGTGCGCAGCAGCCGGCCGTATCCCGGGCGGGCGGAAGCCGACGGGTTCTCCGACGCCTTCGAGGTGACCGTGGACACCACGGCCCGTGCCTTTCTGCCGCCTGGTAGCGCGGCCCCGTAGTGGGCGGCGCCGAGAGCTGTCCTCTTGCGCGGAACTGCGGTAGATGCCGGGCCCCGTGAGGAGGGGTGCCCCGACCGCCATACGGTCGCGCCAGCTCTGCGTCAGGCAGAGTTGGTTCGATCTGGGTAACGCCTTCATCGTACAGGGATCAAGGGGTGTGTGCCTGTGAAAGTGAGCACCATGGCGCGGCCTGCCCTCGAAATCGCAAAGCAGACAAAACGGCCGAACAGCTCGGATCGCCCCACCCGCATCTCCCCGCCCTCATCGCCCCGCCCCGTCCGTCCCCAGCCAGCCGGCCAGTTTGCCGCCGCGTCCCACGGCCCGCAGCCGCTTCTCGGCCGCGTCCCGGACGGGGTCCGTGGCGACCACCAGGAGCTCGTCCCCGCGCTGCAGGATCGTCGTCGGCAGGGGGACGAACGATTCGCCCGCGCGCACGATGAGCGTCACGGCCGCGCCGTGCGGGAGCCGCAGCTCGGCCACCTCCACGCCGTGCATCTTCGATCCGTCGGGGATCGCCACGGACAGCAGATGCCCGCGCAGCCGCTCCAGTGGTGCCGACTCGATGCCGAGGTCGGCGGCCTCCGAACCGTCGCCGAGGCGCAGCTTGCGGCCCAGCCAGGGCAGCGTCGGGCCCTGGACCAGGGTGTAGACGACGACCAGCACGAAGACGATGTTGAAGATCCGGCGGCTGGCGTCGACGCCCTGCACCATGGGGATGGTCGCCAGGATGATGGGCACGGCCCCGCGCAGTCCCGCCCAGGACATCAGGGCCTGCTCCTGCCAGGGTACGCGGAACGGCGACAGGCAGACCACCACGCTGAGCGGTCGCGCCACCATGGTCAGCACCAGCCCGATGACCAGCGCGGGCACGATGTCGTCGCCCAGCTCGTGCGGCGTGACCAGCAGGCCGAGCAGGACGAACATGCCGATCTGGGCCATCCAGCCGAGCCCGTCGGCGAACCCGCGCGTGGCCGGCCAGTGCGGCAGCCGCGCGTTGCCCATCACCATCGAGGCGAGGTAGACCGCGAGGAAGCCACTGCCGTGGGCCATGGCGCCCGCCGCGTACGCCACCACGGCGATCGCCATGACGGCGATCGGGTAGAGGCCGGACGCGGGCAGCGCCACATGCCTGAGCCCCCAGGAGCCCAGCCAGCCCACCGCGAGCCCGATGGCCGCGCCGATGGCCAGCTCCAGCAGGATCACGCCCAGCAGCACGTGCCAGTGCTCGACCGGCCCCGCCGTGGACAGGGAGACCACGAGGATGACCACCGGGGCGTCGTTGAAGCCGGACTCGGCCTCCAGCGTGCCCGTCACGCGCGCGGGCAGGGGGATCTTGCGCAGCACGGAGAACACGGCCGCAGCGTCGGTCGAGGAGACGACCGCGCCGATGATGAGCGCCTGCCGCCATTCCAGCCCGATCAGATAGTGAGCGGCCGTCGCGGTGACCCCGACGCTCACCGCGACACCGGCCAGCGCCAGTGCCGAGGCGGCCGGCAGGGCCGGCTTGACCTCTGTCCACTTCGTGCCCAGACCACCCTCGGCCAGGATCACGACCAGGGCCGCGTATCCGATGACCTGGGTCAGCTCGGCGTTGTCGAAGTGGATGTCGCCCACGCCGTCCTGGCCCATCGCGACGCCTATCCCCAGGTACACGAGCAGGCTGGGGAGTCCGCTGCGCGAGGAGATCCGTACCGCTGCGACGGCGACGAGCAGGACGAGCGAGCAGACGAGCAGGAGCTGGTTGAGGTGGTGAACAGTCAGCGGCTGAATCCTTCCCTGGCCCGCACGCACGCGCGCGTGGGCTCACGTACATCGCACATGAAGCTGTGGCGCACCGCGCCGACTACTTCGTTACCTTACCTAACTCTTGACGATTTCTTGACGCTTGCGGGTGCAAGATCGAACGTCCGTACGCGCTGGTTCCCGACTCCGCGTCAAGGGGCGCAAGGCCCTGCGCCTATCGTTGCTCCAGCGCTCAGTTAAAAGCACAGCCGAACCTGCCGCTCGCGTTAGGACAGCAAGGACAGCGATGCCCCCCAACACCACCGCCTCCACGGGTCAGCAGCCCGGCAAGTCCGGCAGGAGAAAGGGGCGCAAAGCCCGACTTATCGTGCTCGTCCTGGTGCTGGCCCTCATCGGAGGGGTGGCCTACGGGTCGTACTGGTCCATCAGTACCGTCCGGGCCTCCTTCCCGCAGACCAAGGGCACCCTCACCCTGAAGGGCCTGTCGGGCCCGGTCGAGGTCAAGCGCGACGACTACGGCATTCCACAGATCTACGCCTCCTCCGACGCGGACCTGTTCATGGCGCAGGGCTACGTCCAGGCGCAGGACCGGTTCTACGAGATGGACGTCCGCCGCCACATGGCCTCCGGGCGGCTGTCGGAGATGTTCGGCAAGAGCCAGGTCGACAACGACGAGTTCCTGCGCACCCTCGGCTGGGACCGGGTCGCCAAGCAGGAGTACGACACCAAGCTGTCGGCCACCACGAAGAAGTACCTCCAGGCCTACGCCGAGGGAGTCAACTCCTACCTCGAGGGCAAGGACGGCGAGGACATCTCCCTGGAGTACGCGGCGCTGGGCTTCACCAACGACTACAAGCCGCAGGCGTGGACCCCGGTCGACTCGATCTCCTGGCTCAAGGCGATGGCCTGGGACCTGCGCGGCAACATGCAGGACGAGATCGACCGAGCCCTGCTGACCAGCCGCCTCGGCCCGAAGCAGATCGCCGACCTGTACCCGCGGTACCCGTACAGCCGGAACAAGGCGATCGTCCAGGAGGGCCAGTACAGCGAACTGGCGGGCGCGTTCCAGCAAGGCGGCACGAGCGACCCCAGCGGCACATTCGGAACGAACGGCGCGAACGGCGCGAACGGCGCGAACGGGACGTCCGGCACCTCCGGTACGAACAGCACCTCCGGTACGAACGGAACCGCCGGTGCCTCCACCGGCACGGCCGCCGGCACGGCCGCCGGTACGAACACCGCCTCCGGCACCGCCGGTCTCGACAGCCAGTTGGGCGGCCTCACCAGCGTCCTGGACGACCTCCCGCCCGCCGTCGGCGTGAACGGCGACGGCATCGGCTCCAACTCCTGGGTCGTCGGCGGGCAGCACACCATCAGCGGCAAGCCGCTGCTGGCCAACGACCCGCACCTGTCGCCCTCCCTGCCGTCCGTCTGGTACCAGATGGGCCTGCACTGCCGCAGCGTCTCCAGCACCTGCCAGTACGACGTCAGCGGCTACACCTTCGCCGGTATGCCGGGCGTGATAATCGGCCACAACCAGGACATCGCCTGGGGCATGACCAACTCCGGTGTCGACGTCACCGACCTCTACCTGGAGAAGATCACCGGCAACGGCTACCTGTACGACGGCAAGGTCAAGCCCTTCGAGACCCGCGAGGAGACCATCAAGGTCGCCGGCGGCGAACCGAAGAAGATCGTCGTCCGCGAGACCAACAACGGCCCCCTGCTGTCCGACCGCGACGAGGAACTCGTGAAGGTCGGCAAGAAGGCCACCGTCGACACCGCCGCACCCGACCGGGGCGACGGCTACGGCGTCGCGCTGCGCTGGACCGCGCTCCAGCCCGGCACCACCATGGACGCCGTCTTCGCCATGGACAAGGCGAGGAACTGGACCGACTTCCGCAAGGCCGCCGCCCAGTTCGAGGTGCCGTCGCAGAACCTGGTCTACGCCGACAACGAGAACCACATCGGCTACACGCTGCCGGGGAGGATCCCGCTGCGCCAGAAGGGCGACGACGGCTCCGTCCCGGCGCCCGGCTGGGACCCGAAGTACCGCTGGACCGGCTACATCCCGCAGGACGCGCTGCCCTACGAGTACGACCCGGAGCGCGGCTACATCGTCACCGCCAACCAGGCCGTGATAGACCCGGACAAGTACCCCTACACGCTGACCGCGGACTGGGGCTACGGCGCGCGCAGCCAGCGGATCACCGACCTGATCCAGTCGAAGATCAAGGACGGCGGCAAGATCTCCACGGACGACATGCGCCAGATGCAGCTGGACAACAGCAGCGAGGTCGCCCGGCTGCTGGTGCCCACGCTGCTGAAGATCGACCCCGGGAACAAGGACGTCCGCGAGGCGCAGAAGCTCCTGGAGGGCTGGGACTACACCCAGGACGCCGACTCCGCGGCGGCGGCCTACTTCAACGCGGTCTGGCGCAACGTCCTCAAGCTCGCCTTCGGCAACAAGCTGCCCAAGGAGCTGCGTCCCAAGGGCCAGTGCCTGTGGGTCGAGCCGGTCAACACCACCGGCCCCGCCGACGAGGCGGAGAAGGTCCGCGAGTGCGGCCAGCGTGCCCCCGACCGGGCGCAGCCGGACGGCGGCGACCGGTGGTTCGAGGTGGTCCGCAAGCTCATGGACCAGCAGGACAGCGACTGGTGGAGCACCCCCAAGGTGGGCACCCGTCCCGCGGCGCACGACCGTGACCAGCTGTTCAAGCGGGCCATGATCGACGCCCGCTGGGAGCTGACCGCCAAGCTCGGCAAGGACATCGACACCTGGAGCTGGGGCCGGCTGCACCGCCTGTTCCTGAAGAACCAGACCCTCGGCACCTCGGGCCCCGGTTTCATCCAGTACGCCCTCAATCGAGGCCCCTGGGAGCTCGGCGGCGGCGAGGCCACGGTCAACGCGACCGGCTGGAACGCGGCCGGCGGCTACGGGGTGGTGTGGGTGCCGTCCATGCGGATGGTGGTGAACCTCGGCGACCTCGACAAGTCGAAGTGGATCAACCTCACCGGTGCCTCCGGGCACGCCTACAGCGCCCACTACGTCGACCAGACCCAGAAGTGGGCCGACGGCGAGCTGCTGCCGTGGGCCTTCTCGGACCAGGCGGTCGAGAAGAGCACCACCGACAAGCTGGTGCTCAAACCCTGAGCCGGTGAGCACCATGAGCCGGAGAACACCATGAACCGGTGACCGAAGGGCCCTCCACGCGCGCGTGGAGGGCCCTTCGGCGTGCGGCGAGGCACCCTCGCGCGCCCCGGCACCCCCGCGCCCCGGCCCCCGCGCGCCCCGGCGTCAGGACGCCGGCCGGAACCGCCGTACCCCCGACGGTGTCACCACCGCGTGCACCGGCCGGTCGTGCGGCTCCTCCGGGACGTGCTCGACGACCTCGGAGTCGTACAGCAGCACCACCAGGGCGGGATGCGTGCCCGCCCGTTCCAGCCGCGCCAGGACCCGGTCGTAGGAGCCGCCGCCGCGTCCGAGCCGCATTCCGCGCGCGTCGACCGCGAGCCCGGGCAGCAGCACCGCGTCGGCGGTGGTCACGGCGTCCGGTCCGAGGCGTTCGCCCGCGGGTTCGAAGAGGGCCATCCTGCCGCCGTGTTGCACCCGCGCCAGAGAGGCCCCGCCCTCGTACGGTCCCCAGTCGAGGTCGTTGTCGGGCAGCAGGGCCGGAAGCAGCACGCGCACGCCCCGGGCGTGCAGCGCGTCCAGGAGCGCGCGGGTGCCGGGCTCACTCCCCACCGAGACATACGCCGCCACCGTCGCGGCCTGCCCCAACTCGGGCAGCTCCAGTGCCCGGCCGGCCAGCGCGATCGACGTTTCCCGCAGGTCATCCGCCGTCAACCCGTTCCTCACCGCGAGGATCTCGCGCCGCAAACTCCGCTTGTCAGACTCGCCCGGACGTGCGATATGCCTCAATGGTTGCTCCCGTACTGTGGCAATACGCTCATAAGAGCGCCTATGAACCGGAGCCGCAGATTCCATCCAAAGGCACCGGATAGGGTGGCCGGCATGACTCAGCACCCTCGGATCAGCAAGGCTGTCATTCCCGCAGCAGGCCTCGGCACCCGGTTCCTGCCGGCCACCAAAGCCACTCCCAAGGAGATGCTGCCGGTCGTGGACAAGCCCGCGATCCAGTACGTGGTCGAGGAGGCGGTCGCCGCGGGTCTCGACGACGTCCTCATGGTGACGGGCCGCAACAAGCGCCCCCTGGAGGACCACTTCGACCGCAACTACGAGCTGGAGTCGGCCCTCCAGAAGAAGGGCGACGCCGGCCGTCTCGCCAAGGTGCAGGAGTCCAGCGACCTCGCGACCATGCACTACGTCCGCCAGGGCGACCCCAAGGGCCTCGGCCACGCCGTCCTGTGCGCCGCCCCGCACGTGGGCGACGAGCCCTTCGCGGTCCTCCTCGGCGACGACCTGATCGACCCCCGCGACCCGCTGCTGCAGCGCATGGTCGAGGTCCAGGAGCAGCGCGGCGGCAGCGTCATCGCGCTCATGGAGGTCGACCCGAAGCAGATCCACCTCTACGGCTGCGCGGCCGTGGAGACCACCGAGGACAGTGACGTCGTCCAGGTCAGCGGCCTCGTCGAGAAGCCCGACCCGGCCGACGCGCCCTCCAACTACGCCATCATCGGCCGCTACGTCCTCGACCCGCACATCTTCGACATACTCCGCCGGACCGAGCCGGGCCGCGGCGGCGAGATCCAGCTCACCGACGCCCTCCAGCAGCTCGCCGAAGACGAGAAGATCGGCGGCCCCGTGCACGGCGTCGTCTTCAAGGGCCGCCGCTATGACACCGGCGACCGCGGGGACTACCTGCGTGCCATTGTCCGACTCGCATGCGAACGTGAAGACCTGGGCCCGGACTTCCGGACCTGGCTTCGCAGTTACGTAGCCGAGGAGATGTAGCACGTTGAGCAGCGCCGCGCCCCACGTCACCGGCCAGGACCACTTCGGCCCCGACCACCTCTGGTCGGTGGACGAGCACCTGGAGGACATCCTCGCCACCGTCCGGCCCCTGGAGCCCATCGAGCTGCATCTGCTCGACGCTCAGGGCTGCGTCCTCGTCGAGGACATCACGGTGCCGGTGTCCCTGCCGCCCTTCGACAACAGCTCGATGGACGGCTACGCGGTACGGGTCGCGGACGTCGCGGGCGCGAGCGAGGAGTTCCCGGCGGCCCTGGAGGTCGTCGGGGACGTCGCCGCCGGCCAGGCCGAACCGCTCCCCGTGGGCCCCGGCCAGGCCGCCCGCATCATGACCGGCGCCCCCCTGCCGCCCGGCGCCGAGACGGTCGTGCCCGTCGAGTGGACCGACGGCGGGCTCGGCGAGGGCCCGGTGCGCGGCATGCTCGCCCGCAGCCTCGGCCCCGAGGGCGCCACCGGCCAGGTGCAGGTCTACCGCCCCGCCGAGGCCCGCGCGCACGTACGCGCCAAGGGCAGCGACGTGCGGTCGGGTGACCGCGCCCTTCAGGCGGGGACCGTCCTCGGCCCGCCGCAGATCGCCCTGCTGGCCGCGATCGGCCGCGGCACCGTCCGGGTCCGCCCGCGCCCGCGCGTGGTGGTGCTCTCCACCGGCAGCGAACTCGTCCAGCCCGACACGGAACTGGGCACCGGTCAGATCTACGACTCCAACAGCTTCGCCCTCACCGCCGCCGCCCGTGACGCCGGCGCCATCGCCTACCGGGTGGGTGCCGTCGCCGACGACGCCGAGACCCTGCGCTCCACCATCGAGGACCAGCTGGTCCGCGCCGACCTGATGGTCACCACCGGCGGGGTGAGCGTGGGCGCGTACGACGTGGTCAAGGAGGCGCTGTCGCACGTCGGCGACGAGGACGAGCCCGGCAGCGGCATCGACTTCCGCAAGCTCGCCATGCAGCCCGGCAAGCCGCAGGGCTTCGGCTCCATCGGCCCCGACCACACCCCGCTGCTGGCCCTGCCCGGCAACCCGGTGTCGTCGTACGTCTCGTTCGAGCTGTTCGTCCGCCCCGCGATCCGCACCCTCATGGGGCTGGAGGACGTCCATCGCCCCACGACCCGGGCGACGCTGACCGCGGAGAAGGCGCTGACCTCCCCGAAGGGCCGCCGCCAGTTCCTGCGCGGCACGTACGCCGACGGCAGGGTCACCCCGGTCGGCGGCGCCGGATCCCACCTGGTCGCCGCGCTCGCCCACGCCAATGCCCTGATCGCCGTCCCGGAGGACACCGTCTCGGTCGAGCCCGGCACCGAGGTCGAGGTGGTCCTGCTCGGCCGATAGCCGCTGGTTGGGGGTACCGTGTCGCGCACAACAGGCCCGTGCGCCGCACCGCGACGGGCCCGGACCGGGAGCGCCACACAGCATGAGCACGCAGGACCCACCCCCGCCAGACGGCCCTACGCCGGACCGGCTGACGCACATCGACGAGGCGGGCGCCGCCCGAATGGTCGACGTGTCGGAGAAGGACGTGACCGCGCGCACCGCACGCGCCAGCGGACGCGTCCTCGTCTCGCCCCGCGTCATCGAGCTGCTGCGCGGCGAGGGCGTCCCCAAGGGCGACGCCCTCGCGACCGCGCGGATCGCGGGGATCATGGGCGCCAAACGCACCCCCGACCTGATCCCGCTCTGCCACCCGTTGTCGGTGTCCGGTGTGAAACTGGACCTGTCGGTCGCGGACGACGCCGTGGAGATCCTGGCCACCGTGAAGACGACGGACCGCACGGGTGTCGAGATGGAGGCCCTCACCGCGGTCTCCGTCGCCGCGCTCACCGTGATCGACATGGTCAAGGCGGTCGACAAGGGAGCGGTCATCACGGACGTACGGGTGGAGGAGAAGACGGGTGGCAAGTCGGGCGACTGGAGCCGGGCATGACGTACCGCGCTCTCGTCGTCACGGCCTCGAACCGGGCCGCCGCCGGGATCTACGAGGACAAGGGCGGCCCGATGGTCGCCCACGGTCTGAAGGGCTTCGGCTTCGAGGTCGACGGCCCCCAGGTCGTCCCTGACGGCGACCCCGTCGAGGCGGCGCTGCGCGCCGGTGTCGACGCCGGTTACGACGTCATCGTCACCACCGGCGGCACCGGCATCTCGCCCACCGACCGCACTCCCGAGGCGACCCGCGGCGTGATCGACCACGAGGTGCCGGGCATCGCCGAGGCGATCCGGGCGTTCGGCCGGGACAAGGTGCCGACCGCGGCGCTCTCCCGAGGCCTGGCCGGGGTGGCGGGGGAGACGCTGATCGTCAATCTGCCCGGCTCCAGCGGCGGCGTGAAGGACGGTCTCGCCGTCCTGGAGCCGCTGCTGATCCACGCGGTGGAGCAGCTCCGGGGCGGCGACCACCCCAGACCCGGCAGCGGGGGTGCGAGCTGAGCAGCCCATCCTGGCCCGTGGAGCTGGTGGACGGCGACATCGTCCTCCGGCCGATAAAGCTGCGCGACCAGCGGGCCTGGCGCGAGGTCAACCGGCGCAACCGCGACTGGCTGCGCCCCTGGGAGGCGACGATCCCGCCGCCCACGCCCGGCGGGCCGATGACGCACCGCCCGACCTTCCGCCAGATGGTCCGCCATCTGAGGTCGGAGGCGAACGCGGGCCGGATGCTGCCCTTCGTCATCGAGTACCAGGGTCGGCTGGTGGGGCAGTTGACGGTCGCCGGGATCACCTGGGGCTCGATGTGCTCGGGCCATGTCGGTTACTGGGTCGACGAGTCGGTGGCGGGACGCGGCGTCATGCCGACGGCGGTGGCACTGGTCACGGACCACTGTTTCCGCACCGTCGGACTGCACCGCGTCGAGGTCTGCATTCGCCCGGAGAACGGGCCCAGCCGCCGGGTCGTGGAGAAACTCGGATTCCGTGAGGAGGGGCTGCGGCCGCGATATCTGCACATCGACGGGGCCTGGCGCGACCATCTCGTCTTCGCCCTCACGGCGGAGGAGGTCCCGGACGGTTTGCTCAGGCGCTGGCACCGGGCACGATCGCAGAGTAATCCGGGAATGCGGCCACACCCCGGAAATTGAATAAGTGTTCGAAATTGATCGGCAGGTGACCGTCTCAGGGCAATGAATTCCCGGCCCGGGTGGTCTGCTGATCGCATCGGTCACAAGAAAAGTTCGAAATATCAGCCAGATCGTGCGACACACCGGCTCAATTGGCAGATGGCCTCACGCAAACCCCTCTACGGTGTGAGCGTGAGCAGCAGCGGCCTCATCTACGCAGTCATTGTCGGGGCCTGGGCCGCCTACTTGGTGCCGATGTGGCTCCGTAGGCAGGACGAGCTGAACGAGGCCCGTCCGACGGAACGCTTCAGCACCGCCATCCGGCTGCTGTCCGGACGGGCGGGGATGGAGCGCCGGTACGCCAAGGACCTGCGGGCGCGCTCCACCGACGAGGGGGAGCAGGACGCCGACGACCTGGACGCCGTCACCGAGTCGGTGGACGTCCGGGCCTTCGCCGTGTCCAAGACCCGCCCGCAGACCCAGGCACCCGTACCGTCCCCCGCCCCCGAGCCCCAGGCCCGGCCGGCGGCCCCCGAGCCCTCCGCCCGCCAGTCGCCCGCACCGAACGCGGCGGGATCCGGCCGCCCCCGGGAACGGGTGCCGGCCGCCCGGCGCAACACACAGGCGAACCAGGCGGCCGCAGCGCGAGCCCGGCGCTCGAAGGTGCTCGCGCGCCGTCGGCGCACCACCACCATGCTGTTCCTCGCCTTCACCCTCGGCGCGATCGTCGCTGCGGTCGGCGGGCTGGCGTTCCTGTGGGCCCCCGGCGTGCCCGCGGTCATGCTCAGCGTCTACATCGCGTACCTGCGCTCCCAGGAGCGCCGCCGCTTCGCCTACCAGATGGACCGCCGCATGGCCGAGGTCGCGGCCCAGCGTCTGCGCGAGCGCCAGCGTCAGCCCCGCCGGCGCGCCGTGGCCGCCGATCAGCACGACGAACCGGAGGAGGGACCCGAGCCGGTCACCGACCCCGGTCTGTCGGCCCTCGCGGCGGACCGGCGCGCCCTCGTCGAGCAGACCGACCACGCGGAGTGGGTCGACCAGCAGCGCGAGCGGCAGCGGCGCCCCGGGCAGGGCGGTGACAGCTGGGAGCCGGTGCCGGTGCCGCTGCCGACCTATGTGACGGCCCCGGTCGCCCCGCGCGCCACCAGCGACGTGGACCTCGGCGCCCCCGACACCTGGAGCTCGGCCCGGTCGAGCACGGTCGCCCCGGACGCGGAGAGCGAGTCCGCCGTGGATCACCACCCCGGCGAGCCGGACCCCTCCACCCCGGACGCGGACGACGGCGACGGGCGCACCGACGCCCGCCGGGCGGCCTCCGCCCGACGGGCCCGGGAGCGCGGCCGCACCCCGCTCTTCGACCAGTACGAAGACGGGGATCGCCCCCGGGCCGCCAACGAGTAGCTCCGCGAAGCCGCAGGTGACCGCCCCTGGGGAACGGATTTCCAAGCAGGCCGATCGGGGTGCTAAAGTTTCACTCGTTGCAAGGGCCTGTGGCGCAGTCCGGTAGCGCACCTCGTTCGCATCGAGGGGGCCAGGGGTTCAAATCCCCTCAGGTCCACGCAGCTCAGAGCCCCGGTCGGGAAACCGACCGGGGCTCTGACGTGTGCTCAGCCCCGGACGGCGACCGCCGGGGCGCGGTGGTCGCTGAGCCTCCGTCAGCCGGCCGGTCGCAGGTCCTTGGCGAAGCAGCGACTCTCCTCGTGGCAGCGGTAGTAGCCGAACTTGGCGCACGGCTCGTAGCCGCTGGACGTGTACAGGGCGATGGCCTCCGGCTGCTTGGTGCCGGTCTCCAGGACCATGCGGACGCGGCCCGCCGCGCGGGCGTCCTCCTCCAGCGCGGCCAGGACGCGGCGGGCGAGACCCCGGCCGCGCATGCCGTCGGTCACATACATCCGCTTGAGCTCGGCGTCGCCGTCGGCGTTGCCCTCGTCGTTGGCGTCCCGAGCTCGCCAGCCGCCCGATGCCACGGGCGTGCCGTCCTCGTCGTACGCGATCAGGTAGGTGCCGTTCGGCGGGTCGAAGTCCGCGGCGGCCATGGGCGTGGCGTCGCCGTCGTCCCCGTAGCGGACGGCGTACTCGGCCTGGACCTGGTCGTTCAGCTTCAAGGCGTCGGGGTGGTCGAAGGAGACCCGGCGTATGTGCATGGCAGCTACCGTATTCGATCCGGAAATGGACCTCGT
Organism: Streptomyces sp. NPDC007929; assembly: GCF_042959065.1. NCBI lineage: Bacteria > Bacillati > Actinomycetota > Actinomycetes > Kitasatosporales > Streptomycetaceae > Streptomyces > Streptomyces sp. NPDC007929. Next base: position 463,351 of record NZ_JBIBKD010000006.1, read on the forward strand.
CCAGTGTGCCGGTATCGTGCCGGGGTGCTCACTGTGACCTCTGTGAATGTGAACGGGCTGCGTGCCGCCGCGAAGAAGGGCTTCGTGGAGTGGCTCGCGCAGACGCAAGCCGATGTGCTGTGCCTCCAGGAGGTGCGGGCCGAGCCGGAGCAGCTGCCGGAGCACGTCCGGGCGCCCGAGGGGTGGCACGTGGTGCACGCGCCGGCTGCCGCCAAGGGGCGGGCCGGGGTGTCCCTGTACAGCCGTCGCGAGCCCGACCGGGTGCGGATCGGCTTCGGGTCCGCCGAGTTCGACGGCAGCGGGCGGTACGTGGAGATCGATCTGCCGGGGATCACCGTCGCCTCCCTCTACCTGCCCTCCGGGGAGGTCGGCACCGAGCGGCAGGACGAGAAGGAGCGCTTCATGGGCGAGTTCCTCGTCCACCTCAAGGAGCTGCGGGAGCGGGCCGCCGCCGAGGGGCGCGAGGTGCTGGTCTGCGGCGACTGGAACATCGCCCATGAGCGGGCCGACCTGAAGAACTGGCGCGGCAACCAGAAGAGCTCCGGGTTCCTTCCCGAGGAGCGGGAGTGGCTGACCCAGGTCTTCGCCCCGGCCGACGGCGGCTACGTCGACGTCGTCCGGGCACTGCACCCGGACACCGAGGGGCCGTACTCGTGGTGGTCGTATCGGGGGCGGGCTTTCGACAATGACACGGGGTGGAGGATCGATCTCCACGTGGCCACCCCGGGGCTCGCCGAGCGGGCGGTCAAGGGGTTCGTGGAGCGGGCCGCCACGCATGCCGAGCGGTGGTCCGACCACGCGCCCGTGACCGTCGTCTACGACCGCTAGGGCTTCCTCATCCGGCGGTCCAGGGCCAGCGACAGTTCCGCCTCCACCACGCTGCGGGCCAGGGGGCGCAGGCGGGGGAGGTCTTCGGGGGTGGCGTGGGCGAGGACCAGGTCGGTGAAGAGGTCGGCCAGGGCGTCGGCGTGGGTGCGGACCTGCTGGGCCGCGGCGAGGACCGCGGCCAGGGGGATGCCCTCGTGGACCAGGGCCGAGGAGACGTCGAGGAGGCGGCGGCTGATGTGGACGATCTCCTCGCCGTCGGTGCCGAGGTAGCCGAGGTCCATCGCGGCGGCGAGGTTCTCCGGGGTGGCCTCGCCGGCGAAGTGGTCGGCGAGTTCCTCGGGGGTGAGGTGGACCGGCTCCTCCTCGGTGGGGCCGCCGACGCCGAGCAGGTCGCCGACGTCGCGGCCGTGGTCGAAGGCCTCCGCCAGTTCCGCGATGCCGCTGAGGGTGTGGCCGCGCTCCAGCAAGGCCGTGATCGTGCGCAGCCGGGCCAGGTGGTGGTCGTCGTACCAGGCGATGCGGCCCTCGCGGCGGGGTGGCGGGATCAGTTTGCGCTCGCGGTAGAAGCGCAGGGTGCGCACCGTGATCCCGGCCAGGCGGGCCAGCTCTTCCATGCGGTATTCACGCTTCTCGGCCACCTGGGCACCTTAAGGCGTACCAGGGGTAACTTTCCTGGCCCCGCCCCCTACCCATCGGTACGCCGCTGCCCTAGTCTCCCATTGCGCCAGTGTTCACTGGCACGGTTCTCGTGGTGTGTGGAGGTGTCGGCATGGGCGAGCGCGAACACGAACATGTACGGGTCGCGGTGATCGGGTCCGGGTTCGGCGGGCTGGGGGCCGCGGTGCGGCTGCGCCGTGAGGGCGTCACCGACTTCGTCGTCCTGGAGCGGGCGAGCAGTGTCGGCGGCACCTGGCGGGACAACAGCTACCCGGGGTGTGCCTGTGACGTGCCGTCCCATCTGTACTCGTTCTCCTTCGCGCCCAACCCCGACTGGCCGCGCACCTTCTCGGGGCAGGAGCACATCCGCGCCTATCTGGAGCACGTGACGGACACGTTCCGGCTGCGGCCGCACATCCGCTTCGACTCGGAGGTGAAGCGGATGGCCTGGGACGGCGAGCGGCTGTGCTGGGACATCGAGACCAGCAGCGGGAACCTGTCGGCGGACTTCGTCGTGTCGGCGACCGGGCCGCTGTCCGACCCGAAGGTGCCCGACATCCCCGGCCTGGAGTCCTTCCCGGGCAAGGTGTTCCACTCCGCCCGCTGGGACCACGACGCCGACCTGCGCGGCAAGCGCGTCGCCATGGTGGGCACCGGCGCCTCGGCCATCCAGATCGTGCCGTCGATCCAGCCCGACGTATCCCGGCTCACCCTCTTCCAGCGCACCCCGCCGTGGGTGATGCCCCGCATCGACCGGGCCATCAGCGACGCCGAGCGGTGGGTCCACCGGCAGCTGCCCTTCACCTCGCAGGTCCGGCGCGGACTGCTGTGGGGCATCCGGGAGTTGCAGGTCCAGGCGTTCACCAAGCGCCCGAACGAGCTCGGTTTCGTCGAGCAGCTGGCCCGGCGCAACATGGCCCGCTCCATCAAGGACCCGGCCCTGCGGGCGAAGCTCACCCCGGACTACCGCATCGGCTGCAAGCGGATCCTGCTGTCCAGCACGTACTACCCGGCGATCGCACAGCCCAACGTGGACGTCGTCGCCAGCGGCCTCGCCGAGGTGCGCGGCTCGACCCTGATCGCCGCCGACGGCAGCGAGGCCGAGGTGGACGCGATCGTCTTCGGCACCGGGTTCCACGTCACCGACATGCCCATCGCCGACCGGGTCGTGGGCGCCGACGGGCGGACCCTCGCCGAGAGCTGGAAGGGCGGCATGGAGGCCCTGCGCGGCGCCTCGGCGGCCGGCTTCCCCAACTGGATGACGGTCATCGGACCCAACACCGGCCTCGGGAACTCCTCGATGATCCTCATGATCGAGTCCCAGCTGAACTACCTCGCCGACTACGTCCGCCAGCTCGACGTCCTCGGCGGCCGGGTCGCCCTCGACGCCCGCCCGGACGCCGTGCGCGCCTGGAACCACCGGGTACAGGAGCGCATGAAGCGCACCGTGTGGAACACCGGCGGCTGCACCAGCTGGTACCTCGACGCGAGCGGCCGCAACACCACCATCTGGCCCGGTACGACCGCCGAGTTCCGGCGGGCGACCCGACGGGTGGACCTCACCGAGTACGACGTCCTGCGGGCCCCGGTGACGCGGAAACCCGCCGCCACCGAGAAGGCGGGGGCGGACGCGTGAGCCGCCTCCTGCACGTCGACTCCGGCCCCTACGCCCCGCCCTCCCCGGCGCGCGAACTGACCGCCCTGTCCGCCGACGGCGCCCGGCTGCACGTCGAGGTGCACGGGCCCGAGAACGCGCCCGCGGTCGTCCTCGCCCACGGCTGGACCTGCTCCACCGCCTTCTGGGCCGCGCAGATCCGCGACCTGGCGGCCGACCACCGCGTCATCGCCTACGACCAGCGCGGCCACGGACGCAGCCCGGCGAGCCGTGCGTGCAGCTCCGACGCGCTCGCCGACGACCTGGAAGCCGTCCTGGAGGCCACCCTCGCGCCCGGCGAGCAGGCCGTGATCGCCGGGCACTCCATGGGCGGGATGACCGTGATGGCCGCCTCCGCCCGAGCCGCCTTCCGGGCGCACACGGCCGCCGTCCTGCTGTGCAGCACGGGCAGTTCGCAGCTGGTCGCCGCCTCCACCGTCGTTCCCCTGAAGGCCGGGCGGACACGGACCTGGCTGACCCGGCGGGTCCTCGGCTCCCGCGCCCCGCTCGGGCCCGTCACGCCCCTGGCCCGCCGGATCCTCAAGTACGCCACGATGGGCCCCGGTTCGGCCCCGCACATGATCGAGGCCTGCGCCCGGATCGTGCACGCCTGCCCCCGCAAGGTCCGCCACTCCTGGTCGCAGGTGCTGGACCTGCTCGACCTCGACCACGGCGTCCGGGAACTGGACGTGCCCACGGCCGTGATCGTCGGCACCGCGGACCGGATGACACCCCCGGCCCACTCCCGGGCCCTGGCCGCCGCGCTGCCGCGCTGCACCGGGGTCACCGAACTGCCGGGCATCGGCCACATGACGCCCATCGAGGCGCCCGAGCTGGTCACCGGCCAGATCCGGGAACTCGTCCGCACACACATCCAGGTCGTATCCGAGGAGAGCGCATGAGCAGGGTGAGCCTCGAAGGCAAGGTCGCCGTGGTGACCGGGGCGGCGCGCGGCGTCGGGGAGTTGCTGGCCCGCAAGCTCTCCGCGCGCGGCGTGAAGGTGGCGCTGGTCGGCCTGGAGCCGGACGCGCTCAAGCAGGTCTCGGCACGGCTGCACAGCGAGAGCGACCACTGGCACGCCGACGTCACCGACCACGAGGCGATGGCTCGTGTCGCGGCCGAGGTGAAGGAGCGCTTCGGCCGGGTCGACATCGTCGTCGCCAACGCCGGTGTCGCCACCGGCGGTCCGTTCGTCGACTCCGACCCGGAGTCCTGGCGGCGGGTCATCGAGGTCAACCTCATCGGCTCGGCGGTGACCGGCCGCGCCTTCCTGCCGCTGCTGACCGAGAGCCGGGGCTATCTGCTGCAGATCGCGTCCCTCGCCGCGATCACCCCGGCGCCGATGATGACCGCCTACTGCGCCTCCAAGTCGGGCGTGGAGGCGTACGCGCACAGCCTGCGGGCCGAGGTCGGGCACCGGGGCGTGAAGGTGGGCGTCGGATATCTGTCGTGGACCGACACCGACATGGTGCGCGGGGCCGACCAGGACGACGTCATGCGGGAGTTGCGGCAGCGGCTGCCCTGGCCGTCCAACAAGACCTACCCGCTGGGCCCGGCCGTGGACCGGCTGGTGGAGGGGATCGAGCGCCGGTCGAGCCATGTGTACGGGCAGTGGTGGCTGCGCGGCATGCAGGGCGTGCGCGGCTGTCTGCCCGGGGTCATCGGGACGGTCGGGCAGCGCGAGATGCGGCGGTTCGCGGACCGGCTGACGGGCATGCGCACCGGCCTGGTCGGGGCCGGTGGGGCGGCCGACGAACAGCAGCGGGCTACGCTGCGTAAGTGATCGACATGCGCAGCGTCACGACCCGTGTGAATCTGATCGAGCCAGATCCCCTCACCCCCAACGGGAGTGAACCCACATGGGTATGAAGGACCAGTTCCAGGAGAAGTCCGAGCAGTGGCAGAACCAGGCCCGCCAGAAGGCGGACCAGGCTCGCGAGCAGGTGCAGGGCCGCGGTCGCCGGCGTGACGAGGACATGGACCCCTCGAACCCGCAGCGTGACCGCGAGCGCTCCGAGCCGCAGCGCGACCGTGAGCGTGAGCGTGACCAGGAGGACCGCTTCGACCAGGACTTCGACGCCTGACGTTGCGTGGTGAACGGAAAGGGGCTCCCCCGTGCGGGGCGCCCCTTTCCCCATGCGCCGCGCGGGCGCTCACGTCCTGGGCGGCAGCTTCGGGCGGGAGCGGTCCGGTACGTCGCTGTAGGTCGGTGGTGTCGCGGGCGGGTTGGTCTCCAGCAGCCCGAGCGCCAGTTCAACCGCGTCGGTCAGCTGGGCGTGCCGCCCCTCGGCCCAGTCCAGCGGGGTGCGCAGCACGTCGATGTCGGGGTCGACGCCCTTGTTCTCCACCGACCAGCCGTACGCGTCGAACCAGGCCGCGTTCATCGGCACCGTGATCACCGTGCCGTCGCCCAGCTCGTGGCGGCCGGTCATGCCGACCACGCCGCCCCAGGTGCGCTGCCCCACGACCGGGCCGAGCTTCAGCAGCTTGAACGCGGCGGTGATCATGTCGCCGTCGGAGGAGGTCGCCTCGTCCGCCAGGGCCACGACCGGGCCGCGCGGCGCGTTCGCGGTGTAGGACACCGGCTGGGCGTCCCGGGTCAGGTCCCAGCCCAGGATCGTCCGGCTCAGCGTCTCGATGACGAGTTCGCTGATGTGGCCGCCCGCGTTGCCGCGCACGTCCACGATCAGCGCCGGGCGGGACACCTCCATGCGCAGGTCGCGGTTGAACTGCGCCCAGCCCGAACCGCCCATGTCAGGGATGTGCAGGTAGCCGCAGCGCCCGCCGCTCAACTCGCGCACCACGGTACGGCGTTTGGCCACCCAGTCCTGGTAGCGCAGGGGCCGCTCGTCGACCAGCGGGACGACGGCGACCCGGCGCGGCGGACCCAGGCCCTCCGTCGCCTCACCCGACGAGTTCGCCGGGTTCTCGGGCGGGGCCGGGGTGAAGGTCAGCTCCACCGTCGTGCCGCCCGCCCCGGCCAGCAGTGGGTACGGGCCCGCGTCCGGGTCCACCGGGCGGCCGTCGACATGGGTGAGGATCGCGCCCTCCCGGATGCCCGTTCCGGCCAGCGGGGAGCGGGCCTTGGAGTCGGAGGAGTCGCCGAGCAGGATCCGCTTGACCGCCCAGCCGCCCTCCCGGCGTACGAAGTTGGCGCCCAGCAGGCCCTGGCGGCGCTGGTAGTGCGGCGGCCCCTCGTTGCGCCGGGCGGCGGTGACGTAGGCGTGGGACGTGCCCAGTTCGCCGAGGACCTCGCGGAGCAGGTCGGCGAACTCGTCGGGGGAGGCGACCCGTTCGACCAGCGGGCGGTACTGGTCCAGCACCCCGTCCCAGTCGATGCCGCACATGCCCGGCTCCCAGAAGTAGGCCCGGATCAGCCGCCCGGCCTCCTCGTAGGCCTGCCGCCACTCCGCCGCCGGGTCGGCCACGTGCAGGATGCGGCGCGCGTCGATCCACACCGTGGAGTCGCTGTCGCCCGGCTCGTTGGCCGGCACCGCGCGCAGTTCGCCCTCGTCGACGATCACCAGCCGGCTGCCGTCGCCGCTGACCGCGAACCAGTCGAGCTGCTGGGCCAGTTCGGACTTCCTGGCCTTGGTGATGCCGAAGTGCTCCAGAGTCGGCCGGCCGCTGGTGTCGTTGGGGTTGGCGAAGGTCTCGCCGAGGGCGCCCGAGATCGGCCAGCGCAGCCACACCAGCCCGCCGCCCGCCACCGGGTACAGCGCCGAGTACTTGGAGGCGGCCACCGGGAACGGTGTCACGCGGCTCTCCAGCCCCTCGGCCTCGACGGTCACGGCCCCGTTCTCGTCGGTGTCGTCGTCCTCGACCGGGTCCAGGCCCCCGGCGGCCGGACGGCCCTCGGGGTTCAGCGCGAAGGGGGAGGGGGTCGCCGAGGACAGCGGGACCAGGTAGGGGCGGCAGCCCAGCGGGAAGGACAGGTCGCCGGTGTGCACGTCGTAGACGGGGTCGAAGCCGCGCCAGGACAGGAAGGCCAGGTAGCGGCCGTCGCGGGTGAAGACCGGGTTCTCGTCCTCGAAGCGGCCGTTGGTCACGTCGACGACGAGCCGGTCGGCGAGCCGGGCCATCTTGATCTGCCGCAGACTCCGCCCGATGCCCGGGTGCGACCAGGTGAGCCATGCCCCGTCCGGGGAGAACGCGAGGTCGCGCACGGGTCCGTTGATCGACCGGATCAGCTCGGTGACCTCGCCGCCGGAGTCCTCGGTGACGTCGACGAGGAGGAGCCGGCCGTCGTGCGAGGCGACCGCGAGCCGCTCGCCGTCGGGGTCCGAGACCAGCTCGCGCACCCGGCCCAGCTCACCGGCGGCGAGGCGCCGGGGCGCACGGGCGCCGCTGGCCCGGGGCAGGGAGGCGATCTCGACGGCGTCCTCGCCCTCGGCGTCCGTCACGTACGCCACCCGACCGCTCCCGCCGAGCATCTCCGGCATCCGGACCCGGACGCCCGGGGTGTCGGTGAGGGTACGGGCCGGGCCGTCGCGGTGGGTCAGCCAGTACAGGCTGCCGCGCACGACGACGGCGCTGGCTCGCCCGGTCTCGTCGACCGAGAGTCCGTCGAGGTGCCGGGACGCGGCCACCTGGTAGGGGCGCCGCCCCGTGCGCGGCCCGCTCAGCCGTACGTCCAGCCGGCGCGGCACGGAGTCCGGGGACAGGTCGTCGACGATCCACAGGTCGCCCGCGCACTGGTAGACGACGCGGGTGCCGTCGCTGGCGGCGTGCCGGGCGTAGAAGGCGTCGTGGTCCGTGTGCCTGCGCAGGCCGGTCCCGTCGGGGGCGCAGGAGTAGAGGTTGGCGACGCCCTCGTGGTCGGAGAGGAACGCGATGCGGCCGCCGACGAACATGGGGGAGTGCAGATGGCCGCCGAGGCCCTCCAGCAGCCGTTCGCCGTGCAGCCAGAGCCTGCCGGTCGCGCCACCGCGGTAGCGCTTCCAGGAGGCCGGTTCGTGCGGCGGGGTGCCGGTGAGCAGCAGGGACTTGCGCTCCCCGGCCACGTCGGCGACCTGGATGTCGGAGACCGGCCCCCAGGGCAGTTTGCGGCCCGGGTCGCCGGCCGGGGTGACCTTGTAGGCCCAGGTGAAGTAGGAGAACGGCTCGCCGTGCGAGGCCACGGCCAGGATCTCGCCGTCCGGTGTCCAGCCGCAGACCCGGGTGTCGGCGCTGCCCCAGTGGCTGACCTGACGGCCCGGGCCGCCGTCCACCGGGACGACATGGACCTCGGGCACCAGGCTGCGCCAGCTGGTGTACGCGAGCCATCGGCCGTCGGGCGAGAAGCGCGGGTGGCCCAGTTTGGTGCGGTCGACGGTGAGCCGCCAGGCGCGGCCGGGGGCGTCGAGCGGGGCGAGCCAGAGGTCGTCCTCGGCGACGAAGCACAGCAGATCGTCATGGAGGTGGGGCAGGCGCAGATAGGTCACGTCCTCATGCTTTGCCGGGGGACGGAGCTGGGCAAGTCAAGGCAAATCCATGCCGGTCTCAGGTCCGTGATGCAGCACACGTACGAAACGGTTTCGTTTCCATAGAGGGTGCGCTACCTTGGTCGTGTACGAAACCGTGTCGTTCGGAGCAGGAAGGTGAGAGAGATGGCTGAGGTCGCCGCCGCGCGTCGCAGTCGGATCACCCCCGAGCGTGAGGCCGAGCTGTACGCGGCCGTGCTCGACCTGCTCCGCGAAGTCGGCTACGACGCCCTCACCATGGACGCCGTGGCGGCCCGCACGCGCTCCAGCAAGGCCACGCTCTACCGCCAGTGGGGCGGCAAGCCCGAGCTGGTGGCCAAGGCGATCCGGCACAGCAAGCCGGGCAGCATCGCCGACATCGACACCGGTTCCCTGCGGGGCGACCTGCACGCCCTCACCTCCCGTGAGGACGACTGCACCATGCAGCAGAACGCCGCGCTGATGCGGGGCCTGTTCATGGCGGTGCACGCCAACCCCGACCTCCTCCAGGCGTTCAGGGAACTCCTCGTGGAGCCGGAGATGGAGGAGTTCCACCGGGTGGTGCGGCGGGCCGTCGACAGAGGCGAGGTCCGCGCCGACTGCCCGGCGCTGGACTACGTCGTCCATCTGCTCATCGGCGCGTTCGCGACGCGCACGCTGATCGACGACCAGCCTCCGACGCAGCGGTTCCTCATCTCGTACATCGACGCCGTGGTCCTCCCCGCCCTCGGCGTGCCCGTCACCGACTAGTCCCCTCAGCCAGCCCCTACCTGACGTATCCGCTCACGTCGTCGGGCCGATCACCCCTGCCCTGAAACACCCCACGACTGACCGGGAGTACGCCCTCGTGGCCACTTTCCTCTACAAACTCGGCCGGCTCTCGTTCCGCCGGCGGCATTTCGTCGCCCTGATATGGGTGGCCCTGCTGACCCTCGCCGGGGTCGGCGCCGCCAGTGCCCCCGCCGCGGGCAACAGCTCCTTCTCCATCCCCGGCACCGAGGCCCAGAAGGCCTTCGACCTGCTGGAGCAGCGCTTCCCCGGCACCAGCGCCGACGGCGCCACCGCGCGGGTCGTCTTCAAGGCCCCGAGCGGCGAGAAGATGACCGACCCGGGCAACAAGGCGACGGTGAAGGAGACCGTGAAGGAGCTGTCCGACGGCTCCGAGGTCACCCGCGTCACCGACCCCTACCAGGCGAAGGCCGTCAGCAAGGACGGCACCATCGCCTACGCGCAGGTGTCGTACAAGGTCTCCGGCATGGAGCTGGACGACGCCGCGAAGGACGCCCTCAAGGACAGCGCCGAGGACGCGCGCGAGGCCGGACTGACCGTCGAGATCGGCGGCGACGCCCTCCAGGCCGTTCCGCACACCGGCTCCAGCGAGATCATCGGCATCGCGGTCGCCGCGGTCGTCCTGGTCATCACCTTCGGCTCGCTGGTCGCGGCCGGGCTGCCGCTGCTGACGGCGCTCATCGGCGTGGGCATCGGCGTGTCCGCGATCACCGGGCTGGCCAGTGCGCTGGACCTCGGCTCGACCACCTCCATCCTCGCGATGATGATCGGCCTGGCCGTCGGCATCGACTACGCGCTGTTCATCGTCTCCCGCTACCGCGCCGAACTGGCCGAGGGCCGCGAGCGCGAGGAGGCGGCGGGCCGGGCCGTCGGCACGGCGGGCTCGGCGGTGGTCTTCGCGGGCCTGACCGTGGTGATCGCCCTGGTGGGCCTGTCCGTCGTCAACATCCCGATGCTGACCAAGATGGGCATCGCGGCGGCGGGCACGGTGGCCATCGCGGTGCTGATCGCCCTGACGATGGTCCCGGCCCTGCTCGGTTACGCGGGCCGCAGGGTCAAGCCGATGGGCGAGAAGGGCAAGCTCCGCGGCCCGGCGAAGAAGCAGGACAGGCCGGCCAAGCCGAACCTGGGCACCCGCTGGGCGAGCTTCGTCGTCCGCCGCCCCCTCGCGGTCCTGCTGCTCGGCGTCATCGGCCTCGGCGCCGCGGCCGTCCCGGCGGCCTCCCTCGAACTGGGCCTGCCCGACGACGGCTCCCAGCCCACCTCCACCACCCAGCGCCGCGCCTACGACCTGCTGTCCGAGGGCTTCGGGCCGGGCTTCAACGGCCCGCTGCTGGTCGTCGTCGACGCCAAGGGCAGCGACGACCCGAAGGCGGTCTTCACCGAGACCGGCGACGAGATCAAGGCCCTGAAGGACGTCGTCACCGTCACACCCGCCCAGCCCAACAAGACCGGCGACACCGCCACCATCACCGTCATCCCCGGCTCCCAGCCGTCCTCCGTGACGACGGAGAACCTGGTGCACGGCATCCGGGACGCGGGCGCGGACATCAAGGCCGACACCGACGCCGACGTCCTGGTCACCGGCAGTACGGCGATGAACATCGACGTCAGCGAGAAGCTCAACGACGCGCTCGTGCCGTATCTGGTGCTGGTCGTCGGGCTCGCCTTCCTGCTGCTGATCGTGGTCTTCCGCTCGATCCTGGTCCCGCTGAAGGCGGCCCTCGGCTTCCTGCTGTCGGTGATGGCGGCCCTCGGCGCGGTCGTCGCGGTCTTCCAGTGGGGCTGGCTGTCCGGTCTGATGGGCGTGGAGCAGACCGGGCCGGTCATGTCGATGATGCCGATCTTCATGGTCGGCGTGGTGTTCGGCCTGGCGATGGACTACGAGGTGTTCCTCGTGACCCGGATGCGGGAGGCCTACGTTCACGGGGAGAAGCCCGCGCAGGCCGTGGTCACCGGGTTCCGGCACGGCGCGCGGGTCGTCACCGCCGCCGCGGTGATCATGATGGCGGTCTTCGCGGGCTTCATCGGCTCGTCCGAGTCGATGGTCAAGATGATCGGCTTCGGCCTCGCGATCGCGGTCTTCTTCGACGCGTTCGTCGTCCGCATGGCCATCGTCCCGGCCGTCCTGGCCCTCCTCGGCCGCAAGGCCTGGTGGCTCCCGAAGTGGCTCGACCGCGCGCTGCCCAACGTCGACGTGGAGGGCGAGGGCCTGCGCGCCGCCTCCGGCGACGACGGCGACAGGGAGCTGGTCCGCGTCTGACCGTTCGTGAGAGACCGGCCGGTGAGGGCACCGTGGGGACGGCGCGCCCCCACCGGCCTTTCACGCGAGCACGCCGACCTCGGCCCAGACCGTCTTGCGCGGGTGCGGGCCCGGAATCACGCCCCAGCGGTCGGCGAGGGCGGCCACCAGGAGGAGGCCCCGGCCGCCGGTGGCGTGCGGGGCCGGCCGCGTGAGGCGGGGGAGCCGGTCGCCGCACGTGTCCGTGACCTCGATACGGAGGGTGCCGCCGACGACGTAGAGCGTCAGCCGGAAGTCCCGGCCGGGGACGCGCCCATGGGTGGCGGCGTTGGCCGCGAGCTCGGCGACGATCTGCTCGGCAGGGCTCAAGGGCAGCCCCCACGCGCGGAGTTGCTCCGTGGCGAGGAGACGGGCGAGCCGTGCCCCCCGGGGCGTGGGGGAGAGCAGCAGGCTGAGGTTGCGGATGGTGGTCTCCTGGTTCATGTGACTCAGCGTGGCCGAGCCCGCGCACAGCGACCGGCGACAGCGGGTGTGCGTATCGCTACTGTCCGGGGTTTGTCTCGTGCTGTCTCGGCTGTCCCGGGCGTTGTACGGGTACGGCTGCGCGATGGAGGTGGGGCATGAACGAGGCTGTCGACGAGGCCGGCTGGGATGTCGAGCCGGGCGACGAGATCGAGCCGCTGGTCCAGGCGGTGGGGAAGCTGCTGAAGGTGTGCCGGGAGGCGGCGGGCCTGCGGGTCGCCGAGCTGGGCGAGGTGCTCGGCTACGGCGAGGACATGATCCGCAAGATGGAACGCGGGGCGCGGATCCCCCGGCCGGAGTACCTGGACAGAGCGGACCAGGTGCTGAACGCCCAGGGGCACCTGAGGGCGTTCATGAAGGACATGGAGAGGGCGGGCTCGGGAACTGGCGCAGTTGGAGGAGCGGGCGGTTGAGATGCTGCTCTACACCACGCATCACATCCACGGTCTTCTGCAGACGCCCGAGTACGCGGAGGTGATGTTCGAGAACCGGCTCCCCGCGCTCTCGCGAGACGTGGTGGAACGCGCGGTCGCGGCACGGATGGCCCGAAAATCCGTGTTCGATCGGGACCCTGCTCCGGCTTTGAGTTTCGTCCAGGAACAGGTGACGCTGGAACGCCCTCTCGGAGGCAAGATGGTGTTGCGCCGACAACTCGAACACCTGCTGGAGGTAGGACAGTTGCGGACCATCTCGATCCAAGTGATGCCGACTGACCGTGAGGAGCATGCCGGTATGCACGGGCTGATCGAAGTGCTGCGGTTCTCGGACGGCACGGGGGTCGGGCGTTCTGACGGTGCGTTCAACGGCCGTCCCGTCTCAAGCCCTCGGGACCTCAGGGTCCTCGAACTGCGCTATGGGATGATCCGGGCGCAGGCTCTCTCTCCGAGGGAGTCGCTGGCCTTCATTGAGCAAGCGCTGGGGAGACTATGAGCGCCACGGAACTCCACTGGGTCAAGAGCAGCTACAGCAGCGGACCTGACCCCGGCGACTGCGTAGAGGTCGCCCACGCCCCCGCCACGATCCACGTCCGGGACTCCAAGACCCCGGGGACCCCCCACGTGACGGTCGCCTCCGCCACGTGGGAGTCGTTCCTCGGGTACGTCACCGAGTGACAGCCGGGCCTCCTTACGCCGCCTGCGGGTGGAGGACCACCTTCGTGTAGCCCTCGACGCGCTTGTCGAACTTCTCGTACGCCGACGAGGCCTGGTCGAGCGGCAGTTCGTGCGAGACGACGAAGCTGGGCTTCGCGCGATCCTCGATGATCATGTCCCGCAGGTGGCGGTTGTACCGCTTGACGTTGCACTGCCCGGTGCCCATGCGGAGCCCCTTCTCGAAGAGGCGTCCGACGGCGACCATCAGCATGCCCTTCTTGGAGTGCTCGTCCGGACCGCCCGGGTCGCTCGGCACGTACAGGCCGGGGATGCCGAGCGCGCCCGTCGGGCGGACCGTTTCGACCAGGGAGTTCAGGACGATCGCCGGTTCCTCGCGGTCCTCGCCCTGGGCCTGGGCCTGGTAGCCCACGGCGTCGACGCCCTTGTCGGTCCCTTCACCGCCGGTCTGCTCCTTGATCTGCTCCGCCGGGTTGCCCTGGGTGAAGTCGATCGGGATCGCGCCGATCTCCTCCGCCTTCTGGAGGCGTTCCGCCACCCGGTCGACCACGAACACCTTGCTCGCGCCGCGCAGCATCGCGGAGTAGGCGGCCATCAGCCCGACCGGACCGGCGCCGTACACGGCGACCGTGTCACCGGGGCGTACGTCGGCCAGCTCGTTGCCGTGGTAGCCCGTCGGGAAGATGTCCGCGAGCAGGACGAAGTCGGTCTCCTTCTCGTTGCCCTCCGGGAGCTTCAGGCAGTTGAAATCGGCGTACGGGACCCGTACGTACTCCGCCTGGCCGCCCGTGTAGGGGCCCATGGCGACGTAGCCGTAGGCGCCGCCCGCGAAGCCCGGATTCACCGTCAGACAGAACCCGGTGTAGCCCGCCGAGCAGTTCTTGCAGAACCCGCAGGCCACATTGAACGGCATGACCACCCGGTCGCCCTTGCTGAGGGTGGTGACCCCCTCTCCTGTCTCCTCGATCACTCCGAGGTTCTCGTGGCCGAACACGATGCCCGGCTCCGCGGCCGTGCGGCCCTCGTACATGTGCAGGTCGGAGCCGCAGATGGCCGTTGATGTGACCCGGACGAGCACATCGTTCGGGTGCTGAATCCGTGGATCCTCCACTTGCTCTATCGCTACCTCGAAGGGCCCCTTGTATACGACAGCCCTCATTGTCAAGCACCTCCGTCTGTGCCGTGGCTCATATACCAGGCTGGTGCACGATGAGACGATTTGCACCCAGAGGAGAAAGGAAGCAGGGCTTTGTCACGTCGTATCGGCACCCTTCTCGTGGCGGTCTCCGGACTGTCCGGCACTACCTACCCGGTCGGGACCCGCGTGGCCATCCAGGGCACCGGCGGATCCGTCGACGGCTTCGTCGACGGCGACTGGCTGCCGCTCGCCTGGTGGGAGTTCGCGGACGTCCGGCCGGAGGAGGCCACCGGCTGAAACGGCCTCGCGTGTCCCCTACACGTACCGCTAGCGTGCGGGGCATGACGACGACAGCCGCCACTGACGCCGAAGGTTCCGGAGCCCACCCCCGATTCGCCGAGGCCCTGCGGGAGCTGGGGCTCGGAGACCTCGTCCACAAGGTCCGCCGGTTCCCGGACGCCACCCGTACCGCTGCCGAGGCCGCCGCCGCGATCGGGTGCGAGCTGAGCCAGATCTGCAAGTCGCTGATCTTCGCCGCGGACAGGGTTCCGGTGCTCGTGCTCATGGACGGGGCCTCCCGCGTCGACCTGGAACTCGTCCGCAAGGAACTCGGCGCCGAGAAGGTCACCCGGGCCAGGGTGGACGTCGTCCGGGAGACCACCGGGTACGCCATCGGCGGTGTGCCGCCCTTCGGGCACAGGACCAGGACCCGGGTGCTCGCCGACCGCTCCCTGCTGGAGCACGACGTCGTCTGGGCCGCGGCCGGGACGCCGCACGCCGTGTTCCCCATCGCCCCCGAGGACCTCGTCGCCCACGCCGGTGGCACCCTGGTGGACGTGCGCGAGCCCACCTCGTGACCCCTCTGGTCACCGCGGCCGTCCTGCTCGCCGCCGTCACCCACGCCAGCTGGAACGCCCTCGCCCACAAGATCACCGACAAGCTGGCCGGGTTCGCGCTGATCTCGGGCGGCGGCGTCCTGATCGGGCTGGCCCTCGCGCCCTTCGTGGCGTTCCCGGCGGCCGAGGCATGGCCGTACCTGCTCGCCTCCGCCGCGATCCACGTCGCCTACTACGCCCTGCTGATGAAGTCCTTCCGGCTGGGCGACTTCGGGCAGGCCTACCCCATCGCCCGGGGCACCGCGCCGCTGGTCGTGACCGTGCTCGCCGCCGTCTTCGCACACGAGGTGCCCGACGGGTGGGCCGCCGCGGGGGTCGCCCTGTCGTGCGCGGGGCTGACCGGCGTCGCCCTGTGGGGACTGCGAGGACGGCGGCCCGACTGGGCGGCGATCGGCGCGGCCCTGGCCACGGGGCTGACCATCGCGGTGTACACCGTCCTCGACGGTCTTGGCGTGCGGGCCTCCGGGTCCTCCCTCGGGTACATCGCCTGGCTGATGGCGGTCCAGGGCGTCGTCATCCCCGCCTACGCCGGGTGGCACTGGCGGGGGCGGACCGTCGCCCTGCTGCGGCCGTTCGCCGGGGTCGGACTGGTCGGCGCCGCGCTGTCCGTCGCCGCCTACGCCCTCGTCCTGTGGGCGCAGACCAGGGCCGAACTCGCCCCCATCGCGGCCCTGCGCGAGTCGTCGATCATCGTCGGCGCGGCGATCGGGGCCGTGTTCTTCAAGGAACGGTTCGGGGCGCCGAGGATCGCGGCGGCCGGGCTGCTGGTCGTCGGGATCGGGCTGATGCTGCACGCCCGGTAGACCGCTGTCGGGCGGGTGCGTCCGGCTCGTGCGAGGAGCACCCTGGAACTAAGCGTTCCGGAGGTGATCGTCATGATGCACACCACCGTGGGGTGGCACATCGAGATGGAGTTCACGGAGGACGACCAGCACACGAAGGCGGCCGCGATGGTCCGGCTCCCCGACGGCAGCGAGGTACGGGCGCACGGGCACGCCAGCCGGCACCAGACCGACGCGAATCAGCCACGGGTCGGGGAGGAGATCGCCGGCGCCCGGGCCCTCAACGAACTCGCCATGACGCTGCTGTCCAAGGCCCACGAGGAGATCGACCAGGCGTCCGGCCGGACCTCCCACCCCATCCACGTCTAGGCCCTCGCGAGGCGGTCACAGCCCCAGTGCTCCCCGCACCGCCCGCACCAGCCCCTGCGCCCGAGGGTCCGCCGTCACCGTCTTGCGGAAACCGTTGGTCACGTAGCCGAAGGCGATCCCCGTCTCCGGGTCGGCGAAGCCGAGGGCGCCGCCGCGGCCCGGGTGGCCGAAGGAACCCGGGGTGAGGAACGGCGAGGCGGTGCCGTGCAGCATGTAGCCGAGGCCGAAGCGGGTGCCGACCATCAGGACGCGGTCGGGGCCCGCCGATTCCTCGGTCCGGGCCAGTTCCACCGTCTCGGGCGTGAAGAGGCGGGCGGCGCCGGCCGTGTCGCCCATCAGGGTCGCGTAGAAGCGGGCCAGTCCATCCGCCGTCGCCACGGCGTTGGTCGCCGGGAGGGCGGACGCGAGGTAGGCGGGGTCGTTCTGGTCCGGGAACGGGGAGATCGCGGCGAACGCCCGGCGGGTGAGGGAGTCCGGATCCTCGTAGGCCTCGGTGACCGAGCGCTTCGGGCGGGCCCGCAGCCCCCCGGCCGGCTCGGCCCCCTCGACCCGGCCCACCCGCCCGGCCCGGCCCGCCTCCGACTCCGGCAGACCGAGCCAGAGATCGAGCCCCAGCGGGCCGGTGACCTGCGACGCGAGCCACTGCCCGGTGCCCTGTCCGGTGACGCGCCGCACCAGTTCGTCGAGCAGCCAGCCGTAGGTGAGCGCGTGATAGCCATGGTCGGTGCCGGGCTCCCAGGCCGGGGCCTGCGCCGCGACCGCCTCCGGTCCGCGCAGCGGGTCGAGGGCCTCGCGCGGGGTGAGCGGCCGGTCGAGGACCGGCAGCCCGGCCCGGTGGTTCAGCACATGCCGGACCAGCACCCGCTCCTTGCCCCGCGCCTTGAACTCCGGCCAGTAGTGGCCCACCGGCGCGTCCAGGTCCAGCTGCCCGCGCTGGTGCAGCAGCAGGAGTACGGCCGCCGCGACCCCCTTCGTCGCCGAGCGCACGACCTGCGCGGTGCCGCGCTCCCAGGGGGCCGTGCCGTCGACGTCCTTGCTGCCGCCCCACAGGTCGACGACCTTGTGCCCGTCCCGGTAGACGGCGACGGCGGCGCCCCGGTCCCCGAGCGTCGCGAAGTTCCGTACGAACGCTTCCCTGACCGGCTCGAAGCCCTCGGCGACCACGCCGTTCACGTCCACGTCCGTACTCCTCGTATCACTGCTGGGCTCCTCGTGTTCCCCCTCAGGGGTCCTTTCACTATGCCCGTCCGGGTCGCGCGGCCTGGCACCGCACCTCGCCGCGTTGCCGAAAGGCCCTAGTAGCTCCGCTACGAGGACCTTCCGGCGCCTTGCGATGCACGGCACCAGACCACGCGACCTGATCGGACGCTCATAGTGAAAGGACCCCTTAGCCAAGCAGGACGCTCACGCCGATGTTCCCGCGGGTCACGGACGGGCCGCGGCCGCCGGGACGGAACGCGGATCGAAACCGAACGGCAGCTCCAGACGGTGGGCCCCCATCAGCTCCTCGTCGGACAGCAGCTCACCGGTCGGCCCGTCCGCCGCGATCACCCCGTCGCTGAGGATCAGCGAGCGCGGGCACAGCTCCAGCGCGTAGGGCAGGTCGTGCGTGACCATCAGCACGGTCACGTCCAGGGAGCGCAGGATGTCCGCCAGTTCACGACGGGAGGCCGGGTCGAGGTTGGAGGACGGCTCGTCCAGGACGAGGATCTCCGGCTCCATCGCCAGCACGGTCGCCACCGCCACCCGGCGGCGCTGCCCGAACGACAGATGGTGCGGCGGGCGGTCCTTGAACTCCGCCATGCCGACCCGCTCCAGCGCCCGGTCCACACGCTCCTCCAGCTCGGGCCCCTTCAGCCCGGCCGCCGCGGGCCCGAACGCCACGTCCTCCCGGACCGTCGGCATGAACAGCTGGTCGTCCGGGTCCTGGAACACGATGCCGACCCGGCGCCGGACCTCGGCCATGTTCCGCCGGTCCACCGGCAGCCCGGCGACCCGCACCGTGCCGGCCCCGCCGGTCAGGATGCCGTTGAGGTGCAGCACGAGGGTCGTCTTGCCGGCGCCGTTCGGCCCGAGCAGCGCGACCCGCTCACCGCGCGCGACCGAGAAGTCGACGCCGAAGAGCGCCTGGTGTCCGTCGGGGTAGGCGAAGGCGAGGCCGGAGACCTCCAGGGATGCAGTCACAGGGTCCATCCCAGCAGACAGACGAGCAGAGCGGCACAGGGGAGGGCGAGGGCGTACGACCACTGCGCCCGGGACGCGGTCACCTCGTCGATGACCGGCATGGAACCGGCGTAGCCGCGGCTGACCATGGCCAGGTGCACCCGCTCGCCGCGCTCGTAGGAGCGGATGAACAGCGCGCCCGCCGACTTGGCGAGCACGCCCCAGTGCTTCACACCCCTCGCCTCGAAGCCCCGTGACTCCCGGGCGACGCGCATCCTCCGCATCTCGTCCGTGATGACGTCGCCGTAGCGGATCATGAAGGACGCGATCTGCACCAGCAGCGGCGGGAGCTTGAGGCGCTGGAGGCCGAGGAGCAGTTCGCGCAGCTCGGTCGTGGCGGCCAGCAGCACCGAGGCCGCGACGCCGAGGGTGCCCTTGGCGAGCACGTTCCAGGCGCCCCACAGGCCGTTCACGCTCAGGGACAGGCCGAGCACGTCGACCCGCTCGCCCTCCGCCACGAACGGCATGAGCACCGCGAACGCGACGAACGGCACCTCGATCAGCAGCCTGCGCAGCAGAAAGCCGGCGGGCACGCGCGCGACGCACGCGACGGCCACGAGCAGCACGGCGTACAGCCCGAACGCCCACATCGCCTCGCGCGGCGTCGACACCACGACCACCACGAAGGCGAACACGGCCGCCAGCTTGGTGTGCGGCGGCAGGCCGTGCACGGGCGAGTGCCCGTGCCGGTACAGCTTGTGCGCGTGCCCGGCCCCCATGTCAGACGCTCGTCACACTGCTGGTCTCCGACGGCGAGGCGTCCGCCGTACGGCGGCGGCGCACGGCCCAGAACACGCCGGTGCCCGCGACGACCGTGACCCCCACGCCGATGACCCCCGCCAGTCCCCCGGACAGGCGGGCGTCGTCGACGTCCTTCACGCCGTAGTCGGCGAGCGGGGAGTCGGACACCGCGTGCTCCTCGGCCTTCTTGTCGATGCCGTGGTCGCCGGCGACCTTCTCCAGGCCGTCGGGGTCGGCGGAGGCGTAGAAGCTGACGAATCCGGCCAGGACCAGCGAGGTGACCAGGCCCGCCGCCCACACCTTGCGGTGCGAGCTCCGGGCGGCCACCGGCGCGGGCTCGGCGCCGGGCGCGTCGACCAGCTCGCCGTCGACCCGCAGCTTGAGCTTCCGCGTCAGCCCGCGCGCCCCGTACACCAGGTCCGGGCGTACCGCGATGACCGCGCCGACGGTGAGCGCGGTGATGACGGCCTCGCCGATGCCGATGAGGAGGTGCACGCCGACCATGGCGGTGGCGACCTTGCCGATCGAGACGTCGGTGGTGCCGCCGATCGCGTACATCAGCGTGAAGGCCAGCGCGGCGGCCGGGACGGAGAGCAGGGCCGCGGTGAAGGAGGCCACCGTGACCGAGCGGCGGGTGCGCGGCAGCACCTTCACCAGACCGCGGAAGACGGCGTAGGCGACGACCGTCGTGACGATCGCCATGTTGGTGATGTTGACGCCGAGCGCGGTCAGGCCGCCGTCCGCGAACAGGATGCCCTGCATCAGCAGGACGACGGAGACACACAGGACCCCGGTGTACGGGCCGACGAGTATCGCCGCCAGCGCGCCGCCCAGCAGATGGCCGCTGGTGCCCGCCGCGACGGGGAAGTTCAGCATCTGCACGGCGAAGATGAACGCCGCGACCAGCCCGGCCAGCGGCGCCGTGCGCTCGTCGAGCTCGCGGCGCGCGCCGCGCAGGCTCAGGGCGACGGCGCCCGCGGCGATCACGCCGGTGGCGGCTGAGGTGGGCGCGTTGATGAATCCGTCAGGTACATGCACCGTTCGATGATGTGGCTTGATGCGAACGATGTGCAAGAGCGTGTGGCTCGTTTTATCTCACGCGTGAGATATCGGTTCCGAAGGCGCAATACGGGAAATATGCGACATTGGAGGGAGAGTGGACGCAGAGTTTCCACTCGGATTGCGCACGGTGAAGGGGCCGTCCGATGTCCGTAGTCGAGCAGTACGCGCGAGCCCACATCGTCTCGGACGCGGCGGTGCCGCTCGTCGACGAACTGGAGGCGGTTCCGGTCACCCTGCGGTACGACCCCGACCATGATCCCCGCTCGGTGCGGATGACCCTGCCCGGCAGCGGCGGGCACGAGTGGGTCTTCGGCCGCGATCTGCTGGAGGAGGGGCTGCGGGCCCCCACCGGGAGCGGCGAGGTACGGGTGTGGCCGTGCGGCCGGGTGCAGGTCGTCGTGGAGTTCCACTCCGCGCACGGCGTGTCGGTGGTGCAGTTCGAGCGGCAGGCCCTGCTGCGGTTCCTGCGGCGGACGTACATGGCCGCCGCGGAACCGGTCACGCACTGAGCCCGGCGCTCAACGGGCCGTCGGGGTCTCACCCGAGCGTCAGGGTCTCACCCGGCAGTCAGGGTCTCACCCGGCCGTCGGAGTCTCAGTCGCCCATCTTCAGCAGCGCCGCCACGAGTGGGCCCGCCGTCGAGCCGCCGTGCCCGCCCTGCTGGACGACACCCGCCGCGGCCAGATCGCCCCGGTAGGCCGTGAACCAGCCGTTCGGCTTCTTCTGCCCGTCGACCTCGGCGGACCCGGTCTTCGCGCCGACATCGCCGCTCACCCCGGCCATCGCCTCGGCCGCCGTGCCGTACGCGGCCGTGTACGACATCAGCTCACGCAGCTGGGACAGGGTGCTCTCCGGCATCGTGCGCGCGGCCTTCGCCAGCTTGCGTCCGTCGACGTCCGGGGAGACCAGGTAGGGCTGGTGGAAGGTGCCGGACTTGACGGTCGCCGACACCGACGCCATGTTCAGCGGGTTCATCCGGACCCCGCCCTGCCCGATCAGGGAGGCGCCCATCTGCGCCGCCGACTGCACCGGCACCGAGCCGTCGAAGGTCGGCACCCCGATCGCCCAGTTGTTCAGCCCCAGCCCGTAGACCTGCTGGGCCTCCTTGGTGAGGTCGTCGTCCTTCAGCTTCGGCGCCTGGCTGATGAAGGCCGTGTTGCAGGAGCGGGCGAAGCTCGCCTTGAAGGTGCCGTTCTTGATCTCGAACTTGTCGTCGTTCTGGAACTTCCAGTGGCCGTACGTGAAGTACTTCGGGCACGGGTGCTTCTTGTCCGCCGAGGCCAGGCCCTTCTCGATCAGCAGCGACGAGGTGATGACCTTCATCGTGGAGCCGGGCGCCAGGGAGCCCTGGAAGGCGGTGTTGAAGCCGGGGGAGGCGTTGGCGGCGGCCAGGATCTCGCCGGTCGACACCCGCAGCAGGACCACCGACGAGCGCGCCTTCTTCCCGACCTGCTTCTCGGCCGCCGCCTGCAGGGCCGGGTCCAGCGTGGTCCTCACCGTGCCCGGCGTGCCCTCGCTCAGCTCCAGCAGGGTCTTGTCGGAGAGGTCCTTGGCCTTGGCCGCCTCGCCGCGCACGACCCGGAGCTCGATACCGGCCTTGCCGCCCGCCTTCTTGCCGTACTTCTCGCGCAGTCCGTCCAGGATCGGGCCGATCGAGGCGTACTTCGCCTTGGTCAGCTCGCCGCCGTCCCGGTCGAGGGCCTTGACCGGGGGCGTGCCCGCCTCGCCGGTGACCAGCTCGTCGCCGTCCTTCAGGTCCGGGTGGACGACCGCGGAGTGCCAGTCGACCAGGGGCTTTCCGTCGGCGGTGCGGCGGGTGACGGCCAGTGCGCTGTCGTAGGCCAGCGGCTTGTCGGTGCCCTTGTAGGACACCGTGCCCTTGACGGAGAACGGCACCTTGTCACCGGCCGGCTTGCCCGGGGTGAGGGTGACGTCCTTGATGTGGGCGTCCTTGGTGTACCCGGTGAGCAGCGGCTTCGCGGCGGAGGGGTCGTCGGTGACCGCGGCGGCCCGGGCGACCTTGCCGGACTGCCAGGCGGTGAGGAAGGCGCGGGCGGTGGTGGTGACCTCGGATCGCGACAGCGGGCCGGTCTTCACCTTGGCCTTGCCGTCCGAGGCGCGCGTCCCGTCGTCGGCGGCGGCGCCACCGCCGTACAGCGCGTAGGCCCCGGCCCCGGCGCCCACGACGACCACGGCGATCATCCCGCCGATCACG
The DNA here is from genome assembly GCF_042959065.1 of Streptomyces sp. NPDC007929. NCBI lineage: Bacteria > Bacillati > Actinomycetota > Actinomycetes > Kitasatosporales > Streptomycetaceae > Streptomyces > Streptomyces sp. NPDC007929. The sequence continues at coordinate 486,019 of NZ_JBIBKD010000006.1, forward strand.
GTGGGTCTCGTCTTCCGTCGCTCGGCGACGCGCCTCCTGTTGCCCACTGCTGTTCGTTCCTCCGCGCTTCCCCAGGGTCCCCGTTGCCCTCAGCTGTTCCATGTCAACGACGGCCACCACCCTAGAGTCCCGTCCCCGCGAGGTGAGATCAGCCACCTGTTCGTAGCACGGCTGCGACAATCGGCCCGGCCGCGTCGCCGCCGTGGCCGCCCTCCTCGGTCATGGCCGCGGCGGCGATGTCGCCGCGGAACCCGGTGAACCAGCTGTTGGACTTGGCGTTGCCGTCGACCTCGGCGGAACCGGTCTTGGCGCCGATGTCGCCGCCGAGCCCGGCCATGGCCTGCGCGGCGGTGCCCTGCGTGGCCGTGAGCCGCATCATCTGCTTGAGCTGCGCGGCGGTGCTCGACCGCAGGCCGCGGGCCTGGGCCAGCTCCCGGCCGTCCAGCTTCGGCGAGACCAGGTAGGGCTGGCGGAAGGTGCCGGTGATCGCGGTCGCGGTGACCGAGGCCATGTTCAGCGGGCTCATCTGGACCTGGCCCTGCCCGATGGCGCCCGCCGCCCGGTCCGGCCCGCCGACCGCGGGGACACGGCCGTCGAACGACACGATGCCGGTCTTCCAGTTGTCCCGGCCCAGACCGAAGCGCTCCTCGGCCTCCTGGGTCAGCGAGGCGTCCGTGAGCGGTTTCTCGTCGATGAGCTTGATGAAGGCGGTGTTGCAGGACCGCATGAAGCTGCCTGCGAGCGTCGCGCCCTCGTTGGGCCGCATACCGGTCAGGTTCTTGAAGGTCTGGCTCTGCCACACGGCGGTGTCGGGGCAGGGGGCCGGGCCGTTCATCGAGGTCACGCCGTTGTCGATGAGCATCGCGGCGGTGATGATCTTCATGGTGGAGCCGGGTGCCGCCTGGCCCTCGAAGGCCGCGTTGAAGCCGTCCTCGCGGTGGTTGGCCACGGCCAGCACCTCGCCGGTGCTGGGCTTGACGGCCACCACCGACGACTGGGCGAACCGCTTGACCGCCGTCTCGGCCGCGGCCTGCGCGCTCGGGCTGATGGTGGTGGTGAGCTTGCCCGGCCTGCCCTTGGCGAGGGTGAGCAGCGGGGTGTCGGGAGCGCCGTCGCCCTCGTGCCGGACGACCAGCTCGATGCCCGGGCTGCCACCGGCCTTCTCGCCGTACTTGTTGCGCAGGGCGTCGAGGACCGGGCCGAGGGAGGGGTACTTCTCCTTCGTCAGCTCGGTGCCGTCGCGGCCGACGGCCTCGATCGGCGGGGTGGCCGACTGCGAGGTGACGAGGGTGTCGCCCTTGGCCAGCTCGGGATGCACGACGGACGGCTGCCAGTCGACCAGCGCCCGTCCCGTGGTCAGCCCGCGCACCACCTTCAACTCGCTCTTGTACGCCAGTGCCTTGGACTTCCCCTCGTAGGCCACCTTCGCCTTCACCGTGTACGGCACGGTGGTGCCCCGGGCCGCGCCGGGCGTGATCCTCACGTCGGTGATGTGCGCGTCGTCGGTGAAGGCGGTGAGCAGTTCCTCGGCGGCGGCGTCGTTGTTCGTGTACGACGACGCCTGCGCCGCCGCTCCCTTCTGCCAGGCCGCGAAGAACTTGCCGGTGATCTCCTCGACCTCGTCGTCGCCGGGCGGCCCCGTCCGCTTCCCCGAGGCGACCCCGCCGGTGCCGCCGCCACCGTCCAGCGCGCTCACGATGTTGTAGGCGCCGTACCCGGCCCCACCCACCATCACCGCGAACACCCCGCCTATGACGGCGACTCTGACCCCCTTGCCCACAGCCGGTCCCCTCCCCGTTGAGCCCCCCGCGCTTCCTTTGAACGCGTTCAGAAAGCTCGATCCCGGGAGCACTCTATGCACAAGCGGTTACTACCGAAACGGGAGTACCGATATTTGACCGAAGGCAGATCACACCCAGGTGTCCAGCCACATCCGCGACCGCCAGTCGTCGATCGGGATCGCCTGGCCGGTGTACAGGGGCCAGAAGTAGATGAAGTTCCAGGTGATCAGGAGGACCAGGACGCCCGCGGCCGTGGCGCCCGCTACGCGGCGGGTGTCGGTGGAGCGGGGCGGGCCGATGATCGCGCCGAGGAGCATCGCCACCGCCAGGCACAGGAACGGCAGGAAGACGACGGCGTAGAAGAAGAAGATCGTGCGCTCCTGGTACATGAACCAGGGCAGGTAGCCGGCCGCGATGCCGCAGGCGATGGCGCCCGCGCGCCAGTCGCGGCGGAAGAACCAGCGCCACAGGACGTACAGGACCGCGAAGCAGGCGACCCACCACAGCATCGGCGTGCCGAGGGCGAGGACCTCGCGGGCGCACTTCTCGCCCGCGTCGGCCGGGCAGCCGTCCTTGCCGGGGGCCGGGGACTCGTAGAAGTACGAGACGGGGCGGCCGAGGACGAGCCAGCTCCACGGGTTGGACTGGTACGTGTGCGGCGACGACAGCCCGACGTGGAACTCGTACACCTGGTGCTCGTAGTGCCACAGGCTGCGCAGCCAGTCGGGCAGGAACGTCCAGCTGCCGCCCTTGCCGCTGGTCGCGGCCCAGTTGCGGAAGTAGCCGCCGGAGCCGTTCGTCGCGGAGAGGATCCAGCCGGTCCAGGAGAGCACGTAGGTGAGCAGGGCGACCGGGACCGTGGCGAGGAACGCCAGGCCCGTGTCGCGCTTGAGGACCGCCGTGTACGGGTGACGGGCACCGGCGACCCGTCGCGAGGCGACGTCCCACACCACCGCCATCAGGCAGAACGCGGCCAGGATGTAGAGGCCGTTCCACTTCGTGCCGATGGCCAGGCCCAGCATCAGGCCCGCCGCCCAGCGCCAGGGCCGCCATCCCAGGCGGGTCGTCTCCGCGGTGTACCGGTCGGGCCGGGCCCTGCCGTCCTCGTCCAGCGGCAGCGCGGCGGCGAGTTTCTCGCGGGCCCGGTCCCGGTCGACCAGCAGACAGCCGAACGCGGCCAGCACGAAGAACATCAGCACACCGTCGAGCAGCGCCGTGCGGCTCATCACGAAGTGCAGCCCGTCCACCGCCATCAGCGCGCCCGCGAGACACCCCAGGAAGGTGGAGCGGAACAGGCGGCGGCCGATCCGGCACAGCAGCAGCACCGACAGCGTGCCGAGCAGCGCGGTCATGAACCGCCAGCCGAACGGATCGAAGCCGAACATCAGCTCGCCGAGCCCGATGACGTACTTGCCGACCGGCGGGTGCACCACGTACGCCGCGTCCGTGGGAAGCGTCACGTGCCCGCCGGACGACAGGACCAGGTCGTTGGCGTTCTTGTCCCAGTTGAGCTCGAACCCGCGGTGGACCAGCGCCCAGGCGTCCTTGGCGTAGTACGTCTCGTCGAATATCACCGCCTTGGGGCTGCCCAGGTTCCAGAAGCGCAGCACCCCGGCCAGCAGCGTGACCAGCAGCGGGCCGATCCAGCCCGACCAGCGCACCAGCCGCGTCGCGAGCGCGTGCGGGACGCCGAGCGTCGCCCACAGGCGCGGCGAGGGCTCGGTGTACGGCGGCACCAGGCGGTCACGGACGTCGCGGGCGTCGCTTCTGGGCTGCCCCTGGTAGCCGAAGCGGCGCAGCCGCTGCTGCCAGGACGGCCGCTGGTCGAGCGGCGCCTGGCCCTGCCGGGTGTCCGTGGAGGACGCGGTACTGGTCACCGCGCCATCGTAGGGAACACGTCTGTGGGAGTCGCGTGGATGCGCCCTGCGAGGATGGAAACGTGACAGGAACCCTTGTTTTGGCAGGCACCCCCATCGGCGACATCCAGGACGCCCCGCCCCGGCTCGCCGAGGAGCTGGCGGGAGCGGAGGTGATCGCCGCCGAGGACACGCGGCGGCTGCGGCGCCTCACCCAGGCGCTGGGCGTGCAGCCGGCCGGGCGGGTCGTGTCGTACTTCGAGGGCAACGAGTCCGCCCGGACGCCGGAGCTGGTCGAGGCGCTGGTGGGCGGCGCGCGGGTGCTGCTGGTGACCGACGCGGGGATGCCGTCGGTGTCGGACCCCGGGTACCGGCTGGTCGCCGCTGCCGTCGAGAAGGACATCCGCGTCACCGCCGTGCCCGGGCCGTCCGCCGTGCTCACCGCGCTCGCGCTGTCCGGGCTGCCTGTCGACCGGTTCTGCTTCGAGGGGTTCCTGCCGCGCAAGGCGGGGGAGCGGCTCGGGCGGCTGCGGGAGGTCGCCGAGGAGCGGCGCACGCTCGTCTACTTCGAGGCGCCCCACCGGCTCGACGACACGCTGTCGGCGATGGCCGAGGTGTTCGGGGCCGAGCGGCGGGCCGCGGTGTGCCGGGAGCTGACCAAGACGTACGAGGAAGTGCGGCGGGGCGGGCTGGGGGAGCTGGCCGAGTGGGCCGCGGAGGGGGTGCGCGGGGAGATCACGGTCGTCGTGGAGGGCGCGCCGGGGAAGGGGCCCGAGGAGGTCGGGCCGCAGGAGCTGGTGCGGCGGGTACGGGTGCGCGAGGAAGCGGGGGAGCGGCGCAAGGAGGCGATCGCCGCGGTGGCGGTGGAGGTGGGGGTGCCGAAGCGGGTGGTCTTCGATGCCGTGGTCGCCGCGAAGAACGCGGCGGGATGACCGGGTTCGGGGGTGGGGCTTGAGGTGCTTTGCGGGGCGCGGGTTGTGGGGGTTGATCGCGCAGTTCCCCGCGCCCCTTCGGGGCGCTCCCCAAGGGGGCGCTGAATACCCTCTGAGCAGGGCGCATGTCGTTTGAGCGTGCGCCCCATGGGTGGGCAAAGGGGGAGGGGCGCAGGGGCAAGGGACGCTCAAATCGGGGCCAATAGTCGACAGGTCTGCTGCCATCGGTCCGGCCGAGGAGTCCACTGGGGTGCGGGGACGGAATCGTCCTCACGCCAAGCGGACCAACAGGAGCTGGCATGAGTGAGATCGCAGGGCAGACCGGGCTCCGCGCCGGTGCGACCGCAGTCGTCAACGAGTCCTACTCCTTCGCCTGCATGCGGTGCGGGCACGGCTGGGAGCAGTCGTACGAGATAGAGCACCACACGGACGCCGCGGGTCACCAGTTCGTCCTCTACGTCGCGGACGGCAAGGTGGTTCCCTCCCCGCTGAGCAAGCCCGAGTGCCGCAACTGCGACAGTCACGTCGTGCGGATCATGCGGCCCGGGCGGGTCGCCACGGCGCGTGACGCGGCGCACCGGCCCTCCCGCGTACCACCGCCCGCCGGGCCCGTGGAGGCGCCCGCGGCCGGGGTCGAGGGCGAGGAACGCGAGCACCACCACTGGCACCTGTCCGACCTGCTGCACCCCTTCCAGCGCAAGGCGAGCTGACCCGTCCGGCTCCCCTTGTCCGACGCCCTCCCCGGACCTCCTCCACCGGGGAGGGCGTAACCCTCCTCGCAGACCCCTTTCGTAGGATCGGGGCATGCCTTCGAACGACTCCGGCCGCCAGGACAAGAACGCGGCCCCGCCGCTCCCGGAGCCCCTCCGGGTGCCGGTCGCCGACTCCCACACCCACCTGGACATGCAGTCCGGCACGGTCGGGGAGGCGCTGGCGAAGGCGGCGTCGGTCGGGGTGACGACGGTCGTGCAGGTCGGCTGCGACCTCAAGGGGTCACGGTGGGCCGCGGAGACGGCCGCCGCGCACGACGCCGTCCACGCGACGGTCGCCCTGCACCCGAACGAGGCCCCCCGGATCGTGCACGGCGACCCCGACGGCTGGTCGCGGCAGGGCGCCCGCGAGCCCGGCGGCCCGGCGGCCCTGGACGACGCGCTCGCCGAGATCGACCGGCTCGCCGCGTTGCCCCAGGTCAAGGGCGTGGGCGAGACGGGCCTCGACTACTTCCGCACCGGGCCCGAGGGCAAGGACGCGCAGGAGCGGTCCTTCCGGGCACACATCGAGATCGCCAAGCGGCACGGCAAGGCCCTGGTCATCCACGACCGCGAGGCCCACGCCGACGTCCTGCGCGTGCTGAAGGAGGAGGGCGCTCCCGAGCGGACCGTCTTCCACTGCTACTCCGGTGACGCCGAGATGGCGCGGATCTGCGCGGCCGCGGGCTACTTCATGTCCTTCGCCGGCAACGTCACCTTCAAGAACGCCCAGAACCTGCGGGACGCGGTGGCGGTCGCCCCGCTGGAACTCCTCCTCGTGGAGACCGACGCGCCCTTCCTCACCCCGGCGCCCTACCGCGGCCGGCCCAACGCCCCGTACCTCGTGCCGATCACCGTGCGGGCCATGGCCGAGGTGCGCGGCGTCGACGAGGACACGCTGGCCACGGCCCTCGGCGCCAACACGGCACGCGCGTTCGGGTACTGACCCGCCGCCCACCTCCCCGCACGACTGTGCGTAGTCGCGTCGCTTTGGAGAGTGACGACCGCTCCGCTAGGTTCTGGGGGCCCGATCCGGACCCCTCTGGACCCCTCCGGCCCCTGGAGCGGCGTGAGCAACGCGCGGTACGAGACCTACGAGACGTATGGCCCGGCCTACGCCGACCCGGTGTACGGCGGATTCGGCGCACCGCCGGCCGATCCGCACGGCGCCGAGACGCTCGCCCACCGGATGCCCGGCACTCCCGGCGCCTACGCGGACACCTACCGGCCCGCCTACGAGGCACCGACGCCGCATGACCATGAGGCACCGACGCTGCCCGGCCACCGTACGGCGCCGACCCTGCCCGACCACGAGGTGCCGACCCTGTCCGACCACGAGGTGCCGACCCTGCCCGGTCTGCCCCGGCAGGGCGGGCCCGGCCCCGGCCCGTACCTCGGCCCCGGCCCGTACCTCGGCCCCGGCCCGTACCCCGGCCCCGACGCGGACCTTGACCGCGACCGCGACCGCGACCCGGGTACGGGCGTGCGCGCCGGGGCGCGTGCCGCGGCGCGCAACGGCTCGCACCGCCGGTCCGCGCGCCGGCGCAAAGCGCGCTACGCCGAGCGCCCCGACAGCCCCATGCGACGGCTGCTCCCGCAGGCCCTGGTCGTCGCCTTCCTCGCGGGCGGCACCACGGCGTTCGTCGCCAAGGACAAGGCGATCGAGCTGAACGTCGACGGCGAGACCCGCACGCTGCACACCTTCGCCGACGACGTCACCGAGCTGCTGACCGAGGAGGGCGTCGAGATCGGTGCCCACGACGTGGTGGCGCCCGGGCCCGGCGCCGGGATCAGCAGCGGCGACGAGATCGCCGTGCACTACGGCCGCCCGCTGCGGCTCACCCTCGACGGACAACGCCGCCAGGTGTGGACGACCGCCCACACGGTGGAAGGCGCGCTGCGGCAGCTCGGCGTACGGCAGGAGGGCGCCTACGTCTCCACCTCGCGCTCCCGGCGTATCGGGCGCGAGGGGCTCGCGCTGGACGTGCGCACCGAGCGCACGGTCACGATCATGGCGGACGGCCGCGCCCGCACCGTACGCACCAACGCGGCGACCGTCCGGGAGGCCGTCGAGAAGGCCGGGATCACCCTGCGCGGCCAGGACACCACCTCGGTCCCGCAGGGCAGCTTCCCGCGCGACGGGCAGACCGTCACCGTGCTGCGGATCACCGGCGGCCGGGAGGTCCGCGAGGAACCGATCCCCTTCCCGGTGCGGCGCGCGGAGGACCCGGCGCTGTTCCGGGGCACGGAGGTCGTGGAGCAGGCGGGCGAACCCGGCCTGCGCCGGGTCACCTTCGCCCTGCGCACGGTCAACGGCGTCCGGCAGAAGCCGCGCCGGATCCGATCCGAGGTGGTCCGCGAGCCGCGCCCGCAGGTGGTGAAGGTCGGCACCCGGCAGCGCCCGGCCTCGGTGCGGGGCGCCGACCACCTCGACTGGCAGGGCCTCGCGGCCTGCGAGTCCGGCGGCCGGCCCGACGCGGTCGACTCCTCGGGCACCTACGGCGGCCTCTACCAGTTCGACACCCGGACCTGGCAGGCCCTCGGCGGCAGCGGACGCCCCCAGGACGCACCCGCGGCGGAGCAGACGTACCGGGCGAAGAAGCTGTACGTGCGGCGCGGGGCCAGCCCGTGGCCGCACTGCGGGGGACGACTGCGCGGATGACGGCCCCGCCGCGGGCGATCGTGCCGCGCAGGGCGGCACCCGTCCCTCCGAGAGCGGCACCCTGCGGCCCGAGAGCGGCACCCTGCGGCCCGAGAGCGGCACCCGCGGCCCGAGAGCGGCACCCCGCGGCGCCGGACCGCGCAACGCCCCGGCGCCGGGCAACCAGGAAGCCGGGCCCCGTAGAACCCCCCGTACCCTTGTCCCCGTGACCAGCAGCCCCACGCCCGACGCCCTTCTGGGCCCCGCCGACGTCCGCGAACTCGCGGCAGCCCTCGGTGTGCGCCCGACCAAGCAGCGCGGACAGAACTTCGTGATCGACGCGAACACCGTCCGCCGTATCGTCCGCACCGCACAGGTCCGCCCCGACGACGTGGTCGTCGAGGTCGGCCCGGGTCTCGGGTCGCTCACCCTCGCGCTGCTGGAGGCGGCCGACCGCGTCACGGCGGTGGAGATCGACGACGTGCTGGCCGGTGCGCTGCCCGCGACCGTCGCGGCCCGGATGCCCGAGCGCGCCGACCGGTTCGCCCTGGTCCACTCGGACGCCATGCACGTCACCGAGCTGCCGGGCCCCGCCCCGACCGCGCTGGTCGCCAACCTGCCCTACAACGTGGCCGTCCCGGTCCTGCTGCACATGCTGGAGACCTTCCCGAGCATCGAGCGCACCCTCGTCATGGTCCAGGCGGAGGTCGCCGACCGGCTCGCCGCCCCGCCCGGCTCGAAGGTCTACGGTGTCCCCTCGGTCAAGGCCAACTGGTACGCCGAGGTCAAGCGCGCCGGTGCCATCGGGCGGAACGTGTTCTGGCCGGCGCCCAACGTCGACAGCGGCCTGGTCTCCCTGGTCCGCCGGAGCGAGCCGCTGAAGACGGCCGCCTCCAGGCGCGAGGTGTTCGCCGTGGTCGACGCGGCGTTCGCCCAGCGCCGCAAGACGCTGCGGGCCGCCCTCTCCGGGTGGGCCGGATCCGCCGCGGCCGCCGAGGACGCCCTGGTCGCCGCCGGGGTCTCGCCGCAGGCCCGGGGCGAGTCGCTGACCGTGGAGGAGTTCGCGCGGATCGCCGAGCACAGGGCGGACCGGCACCAGGAGAAGGAGAGCGCGTGAGCGTCACGGTCCGCGTCCCGGCCAAGGTCAACGTCCAGCTGGCGGTCGGCGCCGCCCGCCCCGACGGCTACCACGACCTCGCCAACGTCTTCCTCGCGGTCGGCCTCTACGACGAGATCACCGTCACCCCGGCCGCCGAACTCCGCGTCACCTGCGACGGCCCCGACGCCGACCAGGTGCCCCTGGACCGTACGAACCTGGCCGCACGGGCCGCCGAGGCGCTCGCCGAACGCCACGGCCTCAGCCCCGGCGTGCACATCCACATCGCCAAGGACATCCCCGTCGCCGGCGGCATGGCGGGCGGCAGCGCGGACGGCGCCGGCGCCCTGGTGGCCTGCGACGCGCTGTGGGGGACCGGCGCCTCCCGCGACGAACTCCTGGAGATCTGCGCCGAGCTGGGCAGCGACGTGCCGTTCAGCCTGGTCGGCGGCGCCGCCCTCGGCATCGGGCGGGGCGAGCGGCTGACGCCCCTGGAGGTCGGCGGCACCTTCCACTGGGTGTTCGCGATGGCCGGGCGCGGCCTGTCCACCCCGGCGGTCTTCCGTGAGTTCGACCGGCTCGGCGAGGGAACGGACATCCCCGAACCCGTCGCCTCCGCCGAACTCCTCGCCGCCCTCGCCAAGGGCGACCCGGACGCGCTCGCCGCCGCCGTCTCCAACGACCTCCAGCCGGCCGCGCTCTCCCTCTTCCCGGAACTCGCCGCCACCCTGGCCGCGGGCCGGGCCGCCGGCGCCCTCACCGCACTCGTCTCGGGCTCCGGCCCGACCACCGCGTTCCTGGTCCGCGACCCGGAGTCGGCGGCAGCGGTGGCGCAGGCCCTGGTGGCGTCCGGAACGTGCCGGACCGTGCGCACGGCATCGGGCCCGGCACCTGGCGCGACGGTGGCGGCAGCGGGGTGATCCCGACCGGCCGTCGGTTGCTCATGACCGGCCGCCGTCGATCACGTCCGGCCGCTGGTTAATCCCGTGCCCCCGCAGCCGCCGGGCGTCTAGGCTCCCCGGGTTGCCGACGAGGGGGAGCACTGGCGTGGAGCGACTGGTCGAGGCCGTGCGGCGTTCGGATCCGGACCAGGTCCGGGCCCTGCTGGACGACGGGGCCGACCCCGACACCGTCGCGGACGGCCTGCCGGTCCTCTGCCTGGCCGTGGCGGCGTACGACACCCCCGTCGCCGACGCGCTGCTTCAGGGCGGCGCCGACCCGCTGCGCCCGCTGCCCGACGGCGGCACCCCGCTGACCCGGGCCGTGGACGGCGGTGCACACCTCCTGGTCCACGCGCTCGCCACCGGCCGGATCCCGCTCCCGGCCCCGGCACGCGCCGACCTGCTGGCCCGGGCCCGGCGCTGGTCGGAGGCGGGCGCCGAAGCGGAACTGCGCCGGATCACCGGCCTCACCGGGCCCGTCGAGCGGATCCGGGTCGTCGACGACGAGATCGGCTGGTGGTGCGAGCAGCTCACGCTCGGCCCCATGACCGTGCGCGACGAGCACCGGGCGATCCTCACGTCCATGGAAGCCCTCTACGGCGTCCGCACGCCCTTCGACGAACTGGTGGCCCGGGCCCTGGCCCACCCCGACCGGGACCACGTCGTCTGGTCGGACGTGGTGTTCACCCTCGGCCGCCGCCTGGACGAGGAGACCTGGCAGTGGACCAGGGACCTCCTCAACCACCCCGACCGGCTGCACCGCCTGCTCGCCGCGGAGATCCTGCTCTTCCTGATCCTCGGCGACGCCTTCAAGGGGAGTGACCCGTTCTGGGAGCGGGGCAGGGAGCTGGCGCCCTGGGCCGAGCAGGAGGAGGACCCGGAGGTGCTGGCCGCCCTCCTGAACGCGATGACCCACGACAGCGCCCCCGAGATCGAGGCCGTGGCGCTGGCGCACCGCACCCACCCCGACCCGCGGGTACGCGCACTGGTGCCGGAGGCGGTGCGACTCCCCGGGAGCCTCACCGCCGTGCTCACCCTGGCCCGTGACGAGGACCCGGGCGTGCGCGAGGCCGCCTGCCGCCGGCTCGGGCACCACCGGGGCGACGAGCCCGAGGTGGGGGACGCCCTGGTCGCCCTCACCCGGGACGAGCGGCAGGAGATCCGCATCTGTGCCGTGTCCGGCCTGGCCCACCGAGACGATCCGCGCTGTGTGGAGGCCGAGCACCGGATCGGGCCCGTCGACCCGGAGCTGCCCTACGACGAGAGGCTGATGGACGTGTGGCGCTACCGGCGCCGCCAGGAGCAGGCGGACCGCGGCTGACCGCCCGGCCGGAGCACCCCCGCGCGCGACTACCCTGGAGGGTCGATCCATCCCCCTTGGCAGGAGAGTAATGGCCGTCAACCTGGTCAATGTCGAGAACGTCAGCAAGGTGTACGGCACCCGCGCCCTGCTCGACGGCGTTTCCCTCGGCGTCTCCGAAGGGGACCGCATCGGTGTCGTCGGCCGCAACGGCGACGGCAAGACCACCCTCATCCGGATGCTCGCCCGGCAGGAGAGCGCCGACACCGGGCGGGTCACCCACTCCGGCGGGCTGCGGCTGGGCGTACTCACCCAGCACGACTCCCTCGATCCCGAGGCCACCGTCCGCCACGAGGTCATCGGCGACATGGCCGACCACGAGTGGGCCGGCGACGCCAAGGTCAGGGACGTGCTGACCGGCCTGTTCGGCGGGCTCGACCTGCCGGGGTTCCCCAAGGGCCTGGACACCGTGATCGGCCCGCTCTCCGGCGGTGAGCGCCGCCGTATCGCCCTGGCCAAGCTGCTCATCGAGGAGCAGGACCTGCTTGTCCTGGACGAGCCCACCAACCACCTCGACGTCGAGGGCATCGCCTGGCTCGCCCGGCATCTGCGGACCCGCAGGTCGGCACTGGTCTGCGTGACCCACGACCGGTGGTTCCTGGACCAGGTGTGCACCCGCATGTGGGACGTCCAGCGCGGCGACGTCTACGAGTACGAGGGCGGCTACTCCGACTACGTCTTCGCCCGGGCCGAGCGTGAGCGCATCGCCGCCACCGAGGAGGCCAAGCGGCAGAACCTGGTCCGCAAGGAGCTGGCCTGGCTGCGCCGCGGGGCACCCGCCCGTACGTCCAAGCCGCGCTTCCGCGTCGAGGCCGCCAACGAGCTGATCAAGGACGTGCCGCCGCCCCGGGACAGCAGCGAGCTGATGCGGTTCGCGTCCTCGCGGCTCGGCAAGACCGTGTTCGACCTGGAGGACATCACCGTCCAGGCGGGCCCCAAGGTCCTCCTCAAGCACGTCACCTGGCAGCTCGGGCCCGGCGACCGGATCGGCCTGGTCGGGGTCAACGGCGCCGGTAAGACATCCCTGCTGCGGGCCATGGCCGAGGCCGCCCGCTCCGAGGGCGAGACCCAGCCCGTCGGCGGGCGCGTCCGCGTCGGCAAGACGGTGAAGCTGGCCTACCTCTCCCAGGAGGTCGCCGAACTCGACCCGGCCACGCGCGTGCTGGAGGCCGTGCAGCAGGTGCGCGAGCGCGTCGACCTCGGCAAGGGGCGGGAGATGACCGCCGGGCAGCTGTGCGAGACGTTCGGCTTCACCAAGGAGAAGCAGTGGACGCCCGTCGGCGACCTGTCCGGTGGTGAGCGCCGCCGGCTCCAGCTGCTGCGCCTGCTCATGGACGAGCCCAACGTCCTCTTCCTCGACGAGCCCACCAACGACCTCGACATCGAGACGCTGAACCAGCTGGAGGACGTGCTCGACGGCTGGCCCGGCTCCATGATCGTCATCTCCCACGACCGGTTCTTCATCGAGCGCACCACCGACCGGGTCTTCGCCCTGCTCGGCGACGGCGCCCTGCGGATGCTGCCGCGCGGCATCGACGAGTACCTGGAGCGCAGGCAGCGCATGGAGGAGGCCGCGGCCGCCTCGGCCCCCGCCGCCGTGGCGCAGACCGCCGCCCCGGAGAAGAGCGCGGCGGACCAGCGCGCCGCCAAGAAGGAACTTCAGAAGATCGAGCGGCAGCTCGACAAGGTCTCCGAGAAGGAGACCAAGCTTCACGCCCAAATCGCCGAAAACGCCACGGAATTCGCGAAGGTGGCGGAACTGGATGCCGAGCTGCGGGAGTTGGCCGGTCAGCGCGAGGAACTGGAGATGCGCTGGCTGGAACTCGCCGAGGACGCGTGAAGGGTGCGTGAAGACGCATAACGAGGGCATCACGGGCCGGTCCTCCCTTGGGAACAGGGGGTGATACGGCCCGGTGCCTCGATGGAACGGGGTGATAGAAAGAGCCGTCTTAGAACTTTATGAAGCGACTCTGAGCGTGTTGAGCATCTCAGGGCGTGGCTAAAAATCAGTGATCGAACGGGGGAGCCGCTGATGACTCAGCCGCCCAGTCAGCCGCCGCACGGTGGCTTCGGAGCACCGCAGAACCAGCCGCCGCAGGACGGTGGTCAGGGGGCACCGCAGACCCCGCCGCCGCCCCAGGGCCCGCCCCAGACGCCGCCGCCCCCGCAGGGCCCGCCGCAGCCGGGGTACGGCTACCCGCAGCAGCAGCCCGCGCAGCAGCCCGGTCCGTACGGGCAGCCCCAGCAGCCGGGGCCGTACAACTCCGGCCCCTACGGCCAGCCCCAGCAGCCCGGGCCCTACGGCCAGCCGCAGCAGCCGGGGCCGTACGGCCAGCCCGGCTACGGCTACCCGCAGCAGCCGCAGTACCCCGGCGCGCCCGGCACCCCGCCCGGGGGCGGCTCGAACAACCCCTTCAAGGGCAAGCCCGCCATGATCATCGGCGCCGCGGTCGCCGCGCTGCTGGTGGTCGGCGGCACCGTGTGGGCCGTCACCGGCGACGACGACAAGGGCAAGAAGAAGCCCGTCGCCCAGAAGACCGACGACGCCAAGCCCGGCACCTCCGCCCCGGTCAACCCCGGGGACGGCAGCGGCGACGGCGGCGAGGACCCCGAGGACCTCAACGCGGGCCGCCAGGCCGGCGAGGCCAAGGTCCTCTGGTACAAGGAGGCGCCCGACGCCCCCGGTTCCGGCGCCGACGCCGACGGCATGTGGATCACCGACAAGACCGCCGTGAAGGCCGCCTACAAGCAGCTGTCCGGCTACAACGTCGGCGACGGCAAGCCGGCCTGGGACGCCATCACCTTCCCGCAGAAGATCTGCGCGACGACTCCGCAGAAGACGTCCGACGACAAGATCGTCGTCGCGTACATGAGCGGCAGCAGCGACCGCGCCAAGTGCAACCAGCTCCAGGAGGTCGACCTCGTCACCGGCGAGAAGGGCTGGAAGGAACAGGTCGCCGACGGCGCCCTGTTCGACTCCACGCTCTCGGTGGAGCTGTCCATCACCGGCAAGACGCTGATGGTCGGCCGCTCCCAGTCCGGCACGGCCTACGACGTCACCAACGGCGACAAGCTCTTCGACAAGAAGAAGTACGGCAACGCCTGCTTCCCCGCGGCGTTCGCCGGTGGCGAGAAGCTGATCGCCGTCTCCTCCTGCGGCGCCGGCAGCGACAAGGAGCACGACGAGATCCAGGAGCTGGACCCGAAGACCGGCAAGGCCAGGTGGACCCAGCCGTTCGACAAGGGCTGGCGGGTCGCGCGCACCTACTCGGTGAGCCCGCTGGTCGTCTACAGCACCAACGAGGACAAGAAGGCCTGGAACATCTCCACCTTCACCTCCGGCGGCAAGTTCCGCTCGCAGGTCGGCTTCGACGAGGACTTCGCCCCCGAGTGCGGCTGGGCCATCCTCGAGCGCGACCTCACGGGCTGCCAGGGCGTCGCCGCCGACGACAACACGCTGTACCTGCCGACCAAGGCGACCACCGGCGCCAACGAGATCGTCGCGGTCGACCTCGCCAACGGCAAGGAGAAGTGGCGCGTGAAGTCGCCCTCCGACGAGTCGATGCTGCCGGTGAAGACCGAGGGCGGAAAGCTCATCGCCTATGTGCAGCCGTCCTACGACGCGGGCGGGCAGATCGTGTCCATCCCGACCGGCGGCGGCAGCCACAAGCCGTCCAAGCTGCTCCAGAACCCCGAGGGCGCGGCGGACATCGAGGACAGCTTCTTCTCCAAGGAGACCGACTGGGTCGATGGCCGCTTCTACATCTCGACGACCCGGCTGAGCGGGAACGACGACTCGAAGGAGAAGTTGATGCTCGCCTACGGCAAGTGACTTCTCGTTCTCCTTCCCTTGCCCCGTCCCCTTCCGCGTTCCCTTTCGTCGTCCGTCCCCCTTCCCGAGGTACCACGCCATGACCCAGCCGCCGCCCCCTCCGCCCCAGCAGCCCCCGCAGCCTCCGCAGGGGGGCGGCTTCGGGCCGCCCCAGGACCAGCCGCCGCAGACTCCGCCGGCCCAGGCTCCGCCGCCCCAGGCTCCGCCGACTCCTCCGCAGGGGTACGGGTATCCGCAGGGTGCGCCGGCGCCTCAGGCTCCGCCGACTCCTCCGCAGGGGTACGGGTATCCGCAGGCGCCTCAGGCTCCGCAGGCGCCTCAGCCTCCGCAGGGTTACGGCTATCCCGGTCAGCAGCCGCAGGCGCCTTACGGGCAGCCGGGGTACGGGCAGCAGCCCGGGTACGGCTACCCGCAGCAGACCATGCCGCACCAGCCGCAGGCCGGACAGTCGGGCGGCGGCGGGAAGTTCAGCGCCCAGATGACGATCATCGTCGCCGCGGTCGTGGCGATCGCCCTGATCATCGGCGGCGGCATCTGGTACGCCTCCTCCGGCAAGGACGAGGGCCCGGAGAACGACACCGCCGGTCAGACCGGCGGCACCGGCGGCAAGAACAACGGCAACGGCGGCACCGCCTCCGGCAAGGAGAAGGCGCCGGCCGACCCCAGTGCCAAGGTTCTCTTCCAGGTTCCGGCACCCGAGGTGAAGAACGACAGCACGGTCGTCGTCTCCGGCTCGTGGCTCACCGACAAGGCGTACGTCAAGAGCGGCATCGCCCGGATCGTCGGCTACGACCGCGACAAGGGCAGCGAGTTGTGGAAGCTCCCGCTGGCCGGTCCGGTCTGCCAGGCCAGCCGTCACGTCACCGACGACAACCTGACGGCGATCCTCTACCAGCCGGCGATGCCCACCAAGGCCGATCCCTCGCACGGCTGCACCGAGATCGCGCTCATCGACCTCGACGCCGGCAAGAGGCTGTGGACGAAGACCGTCAAGACCGGTGATCAGCTGATCAACTTCGACAACATCACGCTCAGCGGGAAGACCGTCGCCGTCGGCAGCAGCAGTGGCGGCGCCGCCTTCGACGTCTCCGGCAAGCTCCTGTGGAGCCCGAAGCCGACCGACTCCTGCTACGACGCCGGGTACGGCGGCGGCGAGAAGCTGGTCGCGGTGCGCAAGTGCGGCTCGTACGACCAGCGGCAGCTGCACATCCAGAACATCGACCCGAAGTCCGGGAAGGTGATCTCGGAGTACAAGATGACCGAGGGCATCGAGTACGCCAGCATCGTGTCGACGAACCCGCTGGTCGTGGCCGCCGACGTCGGCGACTCCGCGGGCGACGGCAGCGGCATCTCCGACTTCTTCTCCATCGACAGCAAGACCGGCAAGCTGCGTACGCGCATCTCCGCGCCGGGCGAGCAGTTCGCGGCCCGCTGCGAGGGCATCACCCGCGTCGAGGCCTGCAACCTGCTGGCCGTCGGCAACGACCGGCTGTACCTGCCGACCGAGGAGCACGACGGCACGGGCAAGTACAGCGAGACCAACGAGATCGTCGCCTTCGACCTCGCCACCGGCAAGCAGACGGGGCAGCGGGCCGACGCGGGCGACGGCTACACGATCTCGCCTCTGCGCATGGACGGCGGCAACCTGATCGCGTACAAGCGTCCGCCCTACGACAAGGGCGGGCAGGTCGTGAGCATCGCCGGGGACAGCTTCAAGGAGACGACGCTGCTGCGGAATCCCTCGACGGCGTCGGTGCGCGACGTGGAGACCAGCATGTCGCCGGAGTACTCCGAGTTCCTGTACGCCGAGGGGCACCTGTACATGTCGAAGGTGTACGCCAGCAAGCGGTCGTCGGTGCGGGAGAAGGAGTACCTGGCGGTCGGCTTCGGTACGAGCTGATCATCTGGTGATCGACTGATGATCGACTGATGTTGCGTTCGGTCCCGTCCCTGTTCAGGGGCGGGACCGTTCGTGTGTGGGGCGGTCAACCTGGAATGATGGCGGTTTCGGCGATCCGGGGCGATTCTCGTGGGTGGGGGAGCGCAACGTCGAACAAGCGTGTAGCTTCCGGGGGCATGAAGGCGGGGGAGCCGGGGGGCTTCCATGGGGGGCTGGGGTGACTGGGGGGTTGCTCGATGGGAGTGCGGCTCATGGTGGTCGACGACCACCGATTGCTGGCCGAGGCGTTGGCTTCGGCGCTGAAGCTGCGGGGGCACCGGGTGCTGGCCGCGGCGGCGCCGGCGGCGGGGGCGGCGGAGCTGGTGATCACGCGGGCGCCGGAGGTGTGCCTGCTGGGGACGGCGGCGCCGGCGGAGCCGGGGATCTTCGACCCGGTGGAGCGGATCAAGCGGGAGCGGCCGCAGGTGGCGGTGCTGGTGCTGGGGCCGGTGCCGAGTCCGCGGGGGATCGCGGCGGCGTTCGCGGCGGGGGCGTCGGGGTACGTCCGGCACGATGAGCGCATAGAGGGTGTCGAGCGGGCGATCATGAAGGCGCGGTCGGGGGAGGCGGCGGTGGCGCCGCAGCTGTTGCAGGGGGCGTTCAGCGAGTTGCTCAACCCCGCGGCCCAACCGGACGACGAGGGGCAGCGGTTGCTGTCCATGCTCACGCCGCGGGAGGTCGAGGTGCTGGTCCGCGTCGCGGACGGCGAGGACACCCGGCTGATCGCGGCGGGCATGGGCATCGCACCGTCGACCGCACGCACGCACGTGCAGCGGGTGCTGATGAAACTGGGCGTGGGTTCCCGCCTGGAGGCGGCGGCCTTGGCAGCACGGACGGGCTTGCTGGACCGGGCGGGCGCGGTGCGCCGGGAGTTGTGAGGCGGGTGGGGTGGGGGTTCGCGTCTTCGCGTGCCGCCGGGTGGGGGTCGGGGCCGCGCCGGGGGGTATCCGTCCTCGGAACGGCGCGATGGGCTTGGACACCGACTCACTCCCCGTTGACGCGCCAACCGCTGCGGGCGGACACCCCCCGACACGACCCCTTACGTACGACGGCGGCTGCGGGAGCACTTAGCTGCGGGCAGCGTGGCGCCCCCGCTGCGGGCATGCGTGCCGCTAGGGGCGGCACGGGTGGGCGCAGCGGCACCCCGCTACGCCGGGCTGCGAAACGTCCCGGCCCCAGCACCGACGCCGCAGCGCCCCGCTACGCCGGGCTGCGAAACCCCCCCGGCCTCAGCGGCAACGCAGCGGCACCTGGCAACGTCGGTACGCGGGCCCACCCGAGCCAGGGGAGTTGAACTACCGGCACCGACGCCGAGGGGCTACTCCACCCGGTCGTCGTCTTCCGGCTCGACCCCCGGAGGAGCCGGCGCCGCGGGCCTCAGCTTCAGCCAGATCAGGAAGAACAGCCCCAGCAGCAGCATCCCCAACCCGGTCCAGAGGTTGATGTTGACCCCCGCCGCCTTGTCGATGTCCGCGTCGGACGCCGTCAGCCCCGCGAGCGTGACGATGACGCCGTACACCACGAACAACCCACCGATGATCCGCCGGATGTCGAACAGCCGCGCAGCGGTCGCCGACTTGCCCTGCAGCTCGGTGATCTCCCGTTGCAGGTCCTTCTCGGAGTGGGACTCGGACATGTGCGATCAATCCTCCGTCGGTCAGAACGAGAACGGGATGTAGCAGGCCGCGGCCAGGACGACCGCGCCCCAGCCGAGCAGCGCCGGCTTGCGATACCAGGCCTCGTCCCCCGGCGCCGGCGGCTCCGCCATGCCGGGCGAGCGCGTGCCGTAGACCAGCCCCTGCAACTCCTCGGCCGGCTTGGGCGCCGTGAACAGCGACACCGCCACCATGACGACCGCACCCGCGACGAAACCGGCGATCGCGGAGACGAAGTTGGCCCCCTGGTCGGAGGGGATGTCGATGATGTCCTGCTTGTAGAGGACGAAGTAGTTGACCATCGCCGCGGTGGTGCCTGCGAGCAGCCCCCAGAAGCCCGATTTCATCGAAGCCCGCTTCCAGAACATGCCGATGATGAAGACGACGAACATCGGCACGTTGAAGAAGGAGAACAGCGTCTGGAGGTAGGCCATGATGTTGGAGAAGGACCGCGCGAGGAACGCCGTGCCGATGGAGGCCAGGACGCCGACCGCGGTGATGAGGCGGCCGAAGCGGACGTAGTACTCGTCCTCACGGTCGCGGACGACGTACTTCGCCCAGATGTCCGTGGTGAACACGGTGTTGAAGGACGACACGTTGGCCGCCATGCCCGCCATGAAGGCCGCCAGGAGACCTGTGACGGCGATGCCCAGCACACCGTTGGGCAGTAGTTGTTCCATCAGGTACGGGATGGCGTCGTTGTACTGGAGGTCGGAGCCGGATGTGCCGATCCTGGGGACCAGGACCGCGGCGACCAGGCCCGGGATCATGACCAGGAACACGATGAAGATCTTCGGGAACGCGGCGATCAGCGGCGTGCGCTGGGCCGCCGAGAGGTTCTTCGCGGACAGCGCGCGCTGCACCTCGGCGAAGTTGGTCGTCCAGTAGCCGAAGGAGAGGACGAAACCGAGGCCCAGGACGATGGTCAGCCAGTTCGCGCCGAGCGGGTTGTCGCTGCCGATGCCCGTGCCGCCCCAGGACGTCATGAAGTCGGCGCCGTGGCTCTTCGTCAGGGAGTCGGACAGACCGTCCCAGCCGCCGACCTTCTTCAGACCCAGGAAGGTGATGGGGATGAGCGCCGCGAGGATCACGAAGAACTGCAGGACCTCGTTGTAGATCGCCGAGGACAGGCCGCCGAGGGTGATGTAGGCGAGGACGAAGAACCCGGCGACGACGATCGCCACCCACTCCGGCCAGCCCAGCAGCGCCTCGACGACGATGGCGAGGGCGTAGAGGTTGACACCGGCGATGAGGATGGCGGCGAAGGCGAAGAGCACCGAGCTGAGCAGGTGCGCGGCCTTGTCGAAGCGCAGCAGCAGGAACTCGGGGACCGAGCGGACCTTGGAGCCGTAGTAGAAGGGCATCATCACCAGGCCGAGGAAGACCATGGCAGGGATGGCGCCGATCCAGTACCAGTGCGTGGTGTAGACGCCGTACTGGGCGCTGTTGGCGGCCATGCCGAGGATCTCGGTGGCGCCCAGGTTGGCCGCGATGAACGCGAGTCCGGTCACCCAGGCGGGCAGCGAACGGCCGGAGAGGAAGAAGTCGAGACTGGTCTTCACCGAGCGGCGGGCGGCGAAGCCGATGCCGAGGACGACGACGAAGTAGATGCCGAGGATCGTGTAGTCGAGCCAGTTCGTGGGGAGTCGCAGCTCGGCCGACAGATATGTGGGGGTCTGCATGAGCCCTCGCTTCGTTGCGTGAACCGATACCTCGCGGAATCTACTGCTCCACCTTCAGTGATTGAACACGCTCGATGACGCTCTTTGTTTGATTGTGATGTTGACGATTGGGGTGAGTCGTGTTTAGGTATGTTGGGTTCTGTTTGAAGGACAAGGAGTCCGGCGTGAAGAAGACCTCGACCCGGCTGGCCGACGGTCGCGAGCTCATCTACTACGACCTGCGTGACGACAGCGTGCGGGACGCCACCGACCGCCGCCCGCTGGACCGCACCGTCACCACGTCCGAGATCCGCCGTGACCCCCTGCTCGGTGACTCCGTCGCCATCGCCTCGCACCGCCAGGGCCGCACCTACCACCCGCCGGCCGACGAGTGCCCCCTGTGCCCCTCCGAGGGCGACCGGCTGAGCGAGATCCCGGACTCCTCGTACGACGTCGTCGTGTTCGAGAACCGCTTCCCCTCGCTGGCCGGTGACTCGGGCCGCTGTGAGGTCGTCTGCTTCACCTCCGACCACAACGCGTCCTTCGGTGAACTCACCGAGGAGCAGGCCGGCCTGGTGCTGGAGGCCTGGACGGACCGCACGTCGGAGCTGTCGCATCTGCCCTCCGTCGAGCAGGTGTTCTGCTTCGAGAACCGGGGCGCCGAGATCGGCGTGACGCTCCAGCACCCCCACGGGCAGATCTACGCCTACCCCTTCACCACCCCCCGTACCGCCCTGATGCTCCGCTCGGCCGCCGCCCACAAGGAGATGACCGGCGGGGAGAACCTCTTCGACGCCGTCCTGGAGCGTGAACTCGCCGGTGAGCGCGTCGTCCTGGAGGGGGAGCACTGGGTCGCCTTCGTGCCGTACGCCGCGCACTGGCCGTACGAGGTCCACCTGTACCCCAAGCGCCGCGTGCCCGACCTGCTCGGTCTGGACGAGGCCGCGCGCACAGAGTTCCCCAAGGTCTATCTGGAACTCTTGAGGCGCTTCGACCGGATCTTCGGTGAGACGGAGGCTCCGACGCCCTACATCGCGGCCTGGCACCAGGCTCCGTTCGGCGCGCTGGAGGAGTTCGACGGGGTCGTGCGCGAGGACTTCGCGCTGCACCTCGAGCTTTTCACCATCCGCCGCACTTCCGGCAAGCTGAAGTTCCTCGCGGGTTCCGAGTCCGGCATGAACGTGTTCATCAACGACGTGCCGCCGGAGCGCGCGGCCGAGCGACTGCGAGAGGTAGCGAGTTCATGAGCGGGAAGTACCTGGTGACGGGCGGCGCGGGATACGTCGGCAGCGTGGTCGCGCAGCACCTGCTGGAGGCCGGTCACGAGGTCGTCGTCCTCGACAACCTCACCACGGGCTTCCGCGAGGGCGTCCCCGGCGGCGCCGCCTTCATCGAGGGCGACATCCGCGACGCCGCCAAATGGCTGGACTCCTCCTTCGACGGCGTCCTGCACTTCGCCGCGTCCTCGCAGGTCGGCGAGTCGGTCGTGAAGCCGGAGAAGTACTGGGACAACAACGTCGGCGGCACCATGGCGCTGCTGGCCGCGATGCGCGAGGCGGGCGTGCGCACGCTGGTCTTCTCGTCGACGGCGGCGACGTACGGCGAGCCGCGGCAGGTCCCGATCGTCGAGTCCGCGCCCACCTCCCCGACCAACCCCTACGGCGCCTCGAAGCTCGCCGTGGACCACATGATCACCGGCGAGGCGGCCGCGCACGGCCTCGGTGCGGTCTCGCTGCGCTACTTCAACGTCGCGGGCGCGTACGGTGTCCACGGCGAGCGGCACGACCCCGAGTCGCACCTGATCCCGCTGGTCCTCCAGGTCGCGCAGGGCAGGCGCGAGGCGATCTCGGTCTTCGGTGACGACTACCCGACGCCGGACGGCACCTGCGTACGCGACTACATCCACGTCGCGGACCTGGCCGAGGCCCATCTGCTGGCCCTGACCGCCGCCACCTCCGGCGAGCACCTGATCTGCAACCTCGGCAACGGCAACGGCTTCTCGGTCCGCGAGGTCATCGAGACCGTCCGCACCGTGACCGGACACCCGATCCCGGAGGTGGTCGCCCCGCGCCGGGGCGGCGACCCGGCGGTCCTGGTGGCGTCGGCCGCCACGGCCCGCGAGAAGCTGGGCTGGAACCCGTCCCGCGCGGACCTCGCGGGGATCGTCGCGGACGCGTGGGACTTCGCGCAGAACATCGCAAGGGAGCAGTAGTGGGCGCACAACAGGTGCGGGACGGTTTCGAGGAGCTCTACGGAGCCGCCCCCGAAGGTGTCTGGGCGGCCCCCGGCCGCGTCAACCTCATCGGTGAGCACACCGACTACAACGACGGCTTCGTGATGCCCTTCGCGCTGCCGCACACCGCCGTCGCGGCCGTCTCCCCGCGCACGGACGGCGTGCTGCGCCTGCACTCGGCGGACGTCGAGGGCGGGGTCGTCGAACTGCGCGTCGAGGAGCTGGCGCCGGGGTCGGACCGGAACTGGACGGCGTACCCGTCCGGGGTGGTCTGGGCCCTGCGCGAGGCCGGCCACGCGGTCACGGGCGCCGACGTCCACCTGGCCTCCACGGTCCCCTCCGGCGCGGGCCTGTCGTCGTCGGCGGCCCTGGAGATCGTCGTCGCCCTCGCCCTGAACGACCTGTTCTCCCTCGGCCTGCGCGGCTGGCAGCTGGCCCGCCTGTGCCAGCGCGCGGAGAACGTCTACGTCGGAGCCCCGGTCGGCATCATGGACCAGACGGCGTCGGCCTGCTGCGAGACCGGGCACGCGCTGTTCCTCGACACGCGCGACCTCTCCCAGCGCCAGATCCCCTTCGACCTGGCCGCCGAGGGCATGCGGCTGCTGGTCGTCGACACGCAGGTCAAGCACTCCCACAGCGAGGGCGAGTACGGCAAGCGCCGCGCCGGCTGTGAGAAGGGAGCGGACCTGCTGGGCGTCGACGCGCTCCGGGACGTCCCCTACGACGGTCTGGACGCGGCGCTGGCCCGCCTGGGCGACGACGAGGAGGTCCGCCGTCTGGTCCGCCACGTCGTCACCGAGAACGAGCGCGTCGAACGGGTCGTCTCCCTGCTGGAGTCGGGTGAGACCCGCGCGATCGGCCCCGTCCTGGTCGAGGGCCACGCCTCGCTCCGCGACGACTTCCGCATCTCCTGCCCCGAACTGGACCTGGTCGTCGACACGGCCCTGGCCAACGGCGCCCTGGGCGCCCGAATGACGGGCGGCGGTTTCGGCGGCTCGGCGATCGTCCTCGCGGAGGAACCGGACGTCGACGCCATCAATAAGGCGGTGACGGAAGCCTTCGCCACAGCGGGCTTCACCCTCCCCCGAGTCTTCGAAGCAGTCCCCTCCCCAGGAGCCCACCACCTCCCCTGACCACCCCCAGCACTGCCCTCCCTCTGGCGGGGGAGGGCTTCGTCTCCGCAGTTCAGGCCAGCCTCTTCGTCAGCAAGTACTCCGTGATGCCCGGGGGGTAGTCCGGCACCACGCAGGCCACTTCGTAGCCCTGCTTCTGGTAGAAGCGCGGGGCCTGGAAGTCCCAGGTCTCCAGGCGGGCGGCGTGGCAGCCGCGGGACGTCGTCGCGATGTGTTCCGCCCGGGCCAGCAGCTTCGCGCCCAGGCCCCTGCCGCGGTGGCGTTCGTCCACCCAGAGGTAGGTGACATGGAGCCAGGTCGCCCAGGTGTGGCCGACCAGGCCGCCGGCGAGCGCGTCGTCCCGGTCGTTCACAGCCCACACATGCAAGGGCGCGTCCCTTTCGTCCGGTGTTCCGCGCAGGGCGCGCAGGATCGGAGAGGCGGCTGTGTTCGTGTCCCGCAGGCGTGTGCGGAGCAGATCACGTCGGGCCTTGTCGACTTCTGTCTCAAGACGGAACATGCGGCACACCATAAACGCGTCGGACAGTCAGTTCTGCAAATAACCTTCCGCTCCGGGCCCCCGTCCGTACCCTGATGAACAGCACCGGTGGGGGCCGGTGCCGTTCAGGGGGCGAGACAGCCGGGTACGACGCCCGGGGTGGGGGTAGCGGTGGCGCACGGCGGCGGCCGTGCGGCTGCGGCGACCCCGACAGGCTGCCGCGGCACGGGCCGACACGGTCCCACGCGGCGGATCCGGACACCCCGGCGCCGTACCCGCACGGTGTCATCCTCCGACGATGGGGTAGCCCCTGCTCTTCGGGAGCTCGGGGAAGGGGGTTTCGTGGTTCGCATCCGAGTGCTGGTCGTCGACGACCATCGCATCTTCGCGGAGTCACTCGCGGCGGCCCTGGCGGCGGAGCCGGACGTCGACGTCTCGGCGGCCGGCAGCGGTCCGGCCGCGCTGCGCAGCATGGAGCGGGCGGTCGCCGAGGGACGGCGCTTCGACGTGCTGCTGGTCGACGCCGACCTGGGCGGCAAGGTGCCGGGCGCCCGCCCGGCCGTGCCCGTGCGGGAGGGCGACGAGGACGGGCTCGTCGATGGGATCTCCCTGGTCACGGGCGTACGCTCCGCGCAGCCGCACGTACGGATCGTCGTCCTCGCCGAGAAGGACGACCCGCGGCGGGCCGCACTCGCCCTCCAGGCCGGGGCGTCGGGATGGGTGGCCAAGGACTGTTCGCTGTCCCGGCTGCTCACCGTCATCCGGGGCGTGCTGCGCGACGAGACGCATCTGCCGCCCGCGCTGCTGACCGGCGTGCTGCGGGAGCTCACCGCCGCCCGCAAGCATCGCACCGAGAGCGAGCGGCTCGTCGAGTCCCTCACTCCGCGTGAGCGGGAAGTGCTGCGGTGCATGGTGGCGGGACTGGGGCGCAAGGCCGTCGCCGAGCGCCTGTATCTGTCGCCGCACACCGTACGGACCCATATGCAGAACGTGCTCGGCAAACTCGGCGTGCACTCCACCCTCGCCGCCGTCGCCCTCGCGCGGCGCGCCGGGGTCGGACCCGTGGACCTAACCGGGGATGTTGTCGAACGGGGCGGTCAGCTGGCGTAGCAGCCCCGCCAGTTCGCCGCGCTGGGCCCGGGAGAGCTCCGCGAGGATCGCGCGCTCCTGGTCCAGCAGACCCGCCAGAGCCTGGTCCGCGCGGTCCCGGCCCTCGTCCGTCAGCCGGACCAGGACACCCCGGCGGTCACTGGGGTCGGGAAGCCGTTCCACCAGGCCCTTCTTGGCGAGGCGGTCGATGCGGTTCGTCATGGTGCCCGACGTGACGAGTGTCTGGGTGAGGAGCTGACCCGGCGAGAGCTGATACGGCGTGCCCGCGCGGCGCAGGGCCGTCAGCACATCGAACTCCCACGGCTCCAGGCTGTGCTCCGAGAACGCCAGCCGCCGCGCCCGGTCCAGATGGCGGGCCAGTCTGCTCACGCGGCTGAGCACCTCGAGCGGTTCCACGTCGAGGTCAGGGCGCTCCCGGCGCCACGCTGCGACCAGCCGATCGACCTCGTCCTCCATGACGATCAGTGTAGTGGTTGTGTCGACGTAGAGTCTCTTGACGTCAAGTATCTTGACATCGAGATATGTATGGGGTCACGCTGGGTGTGCGTCCCGCACGGTCACCACCAGGACACACGGACACCCGGGATACCCGGACACCAGGAGGACCCATGCCCGCAGCCACCCCCACCTGGGACCCCACCCAGTACCTCCGGCACGCCGACCACCGCGCCCG
Source organism: Streptomyces sp. NPDC007929 (assembly GCF_042959065.1). Lineage (NCBI taxonomy): Bacteria > Bacillati > Actinomycetota > Actinomycetes > Kitasatosporales > Streptomycetaceae > Streptomyces > Streptomyces sp. NPDC007929. Next base: position 512,089 of record NZ_JBIBKD010000006.1, read on the forward strand.
CCCCTTCACCGATCTCCTCGCCCGCGTCCCCGACCCACCCACCCGGCCACCGGCCCACCACCCCCGCATCGCCGACCTCGGCTGCGGCCCCGGCAACGTCACCGCCCTGCTCGCCGCCCGCTGGCCCACCGCCCGGATCACCGGCTACGACAACTCGCCCGAGATGCTCGACAAGGCCCACGTCGACCACGAGGGGCCGACCCCGGGCGGCGGACGTATCGACTTCGCCCACGCCGACGCACGGACCTGGACCCCGGACCGGCCCCACGACCTGATCATCAGCAACGCCACCCTCCAGTGGGTGCCCCGCCACACCGAGCGCTTCCCCGACTGGGTGGCAGGACTGGCCCCCGGCGGCACCCTCGCCTTCCAGGTACCGGGCAACTTCGACGCCCCCAGCCACCGGCTCATGCGCGAACTCGCCGGTTCACCGCGCTGGCGCGGCCGTCTCGCCGACACCCTGCGCCACACCGACGCCGTCCACACCCCCGAGGCCTACCTGGAGCGGCTGGCGTCCCTGGGCTGCGCGGCCGACGTGTGGGAGACGACGTACATCCATCTGCTCCAGGGCGAGGACCCGGTGCTCGACTGGGTGAAGGGGACCGGCCTGCGCCCCGTGCTGACCGCGCTCGCCGACGACCCCGAGGCACGGGAGGCGTTCGTCGCCGAGTACCGGGCGGCGCTGCGCGAGGCCTACCCGGCCGGCCCGCACGGCACGCCGTTCCCGTTCCGTCGGGTGTTCGCAGTAGCCCGGAAGGAGCGCTGATGATCACCGCCCTCGACCACGTCCAGCTCGCCGCCCCGCCCGGCGGGGCGGGTGCTGGTTCCGGGCCGGGGCGGTGCAGCCACACCTGGGGTCGAAGAGGACTTCCGGGCGGCGCGCAAGGCCCACCCCCGCGGGTGACGGGCTCCGGGACGGACCGGGTCAGGCCTTGCGGCGGCCTATCAGGTGCGGCTTGGCCTCTATCCCGTCCAGGCCGTGCCAGGCCAGATTCACCAGGTGCGCGGCCACCTCAGCCTTCTTCGGCCTGCGCACGTCCAGCCACCACTGGCCCGTCAGCGCGACCATGCCGACCAGCGCCTGCGCGTACAGCGGAGCCAGCTTGGGGTCGAAGCCGCGGCTCTTGAACTCGCGCCCCAGGATGTCCTCCACCTGAGTGGCGATGTCCGAGATCAGCGAGGCGAAGGAACCCGTCGACTGGGGGATGGGGGAGTCACGGACCAGGATGCGGAACCCGTCCGTGTACTCCTCGATGTAGTCCAGCAGGGCGAACGCCGCCTGCTCGCACAGCTCACGGGGGTGACCGGCGGTGAGGGAGCTGGTCACCATGTCGAGCAACCGCCGCATCTCACGGTCCACCACGACCGCGTACAGCCCTTCCTTGCCGCCGAAGTGCTCGTACACCACCGGCTTGGAGACCCCGGCCTTCGCCGCGATCTCCTCCACCGACGTGCCCTCGAAGCCCTTCGCAGCGAAGAGCGTGCGACCGATCTCCAGCAACTGCTGACGGCGCTCGGCACCGGTCATCCGGGTGCGACGCGCTCGCCGCGGCTTGTCATTGCTGGGGGTGCTGCTCGAGTCGGTCGCCACAGCGACCATCATGCCGCCTCGACGGACTCCTTCCCGCGCGGGGAGCCGCCTTCCCCGTTGGTACGGCGGGAATCGATACGGGAGCGTGACGGCCACCGCACGTCATACGCCCAGCCCGCCATCTCGAACCAGCGGATCAGCCGGGCGGACGAATCCAGCTGCCCGCGCAGCACCCCGTGCCGGGCCGACGTCGGGTCGGCGTGGTGCAGGTTGTGCCACGACTCACCGCAGGACAGCACGGCCAGCCACCACACGTTGCCCGAACGGTCACGCGACTTGAAGGGCCGCTTGCCCACCGCGTGACAGATCGAGTTGATCGACCACGTCACGTGGTGCAGCAGCGCCACCCGCACGAGCGAACCCCAGAAGAACCCGGTGAACGCGCCCCACCAGGACATCGTGACCAGACCGCCGATCAGCGCCGGCAGCGCCAGCGACACCACCGTCCACCACACGAACTGGCGGGAGATCGCGCGCAGCGTCTTGTCCTTGACCAGGTCGGGGGCGTACTTCTCCTGCGGCGTCTGCTCCTCGTCGAACATCCATCCGATGTGCGCCCACCACAGGCCCTTCATCAGCGCCGGAAGGGTCTCACCGAACCGCCACGGCGAATGCGGATCACCCTCCGCGTCGGAGAACTTGTGATGCTTGCGGTGATCGGCCACCCAGCGCACCAGCGGCCCCTCCACCGCCATCGATCCAGCGATCGCCAGAGCGATCTTCAACGGCCGCTTCGCCTTGAACGAACCATGCGTGAAGTGACGGTGGAACCCGATCGTGATGCCGTGGCACCCCAGGTAGTAGAAGAAGACCAGCAGACCGAGGTCCAGCCAGCTCACCCCCCAGCCCCACGCCAGCGGCACCGCCGCCAGCAGCGCGACGAACGGGACGGTGATGAAGAGGAGCAGGGCGATCTGCTCGATGGACCGCTTCTTCTCGCCGCCCAGCGTGGCGGAAGCGGCGTCGGTGGCCTGACCGGACGCCTTCGGTGCGTCCTCGATCACATCGGAACTACTGGTCATACGCGTCCCCTGGGGGTAAGTGGACGAAGAGGGAGTGGCCGGGGCACGCGAACCGTGAGGTGCTTCCTACGGTTCCGTAACCTACGGCATCGTAAGTATGGCAGTGCGTCGCCCGGCGGCAAGAAAGCCCGCGATCCTGCGCGTCCCGGCCGACACCTATCCTGGAGTCGGTCGGACAGCGCGGTCCGCTCTGATTTCTTCCCGGATGTCCGGACCGTATGCGGCGCCCCGCCGCGCGAGACGCCGTCCGGGTTCCCCTCCCAGACGAGCTTCAACACTGCAAGGAGCCGCACCTGTGAGCAGTGCCGACGACCAGACCACGACGACGAGCAGTGAGCTGCGTGCCGACATCCGCCGGCTGGGTGACCTCCTCGGCGAGACCCTCGTCCGCCAAGAGGGCCCCGAGCTGCTGGAACTCGTCGAGAAGGTCCGCCGCCTCACCCGCGAGGACGGCGAAGCCGCCGCCGAGCTGCTGCGCGGCACCGAACTCGACACCGCGGCCAAGCTGGTCCGCGCCTTCTCCACCTACTTCCACCTGGCCAACGTCACCGAGCAGGTCCACCGCGGCCGCGAACTGCGCGCCCGCCGCGCCGCCGAAGGCGGACTCCTCGCCCGTACGGCCGACCGGCTCAAGGACGCCGACCCCGACCACCTGCAAGAGACGGTCCGCAACCTCAACGTCCGCCCCGTCTTCACCGCACACCCCACCGAGGCCGCACGCCGCTCGGTCCTCAACAAGCTCCGCCGCATCGCCGCACTCCTGGAAACCCCGGTCATCGAATCCGACCGGCGCCGCCTGGACACCCGCCTGGCCGAGAACATCGACCTCGTCTGGCAGACCGACGAACTGCGCGTGGTACGCCCCGAGCCTGCCGACGAGGCCCGCAACGCCATCTACTACCTCGACGAACTGCACGCGGGCGCCGTCGGCGACGTACTGGAAGACCTCACCGCCGAACTCGAGCGCGCCGGCGTCAAGCTCCCCGACGACACCCGCCCCCTCACCTTCGGCACCTGGATCGGCGGCGACCGCGACGGCAACCCCAACGTCACCCCCCAGGTCACCTGGGACGTCCTGATCCTCCAGCACGAGCACGGCATCAACGACGCCCTGGAGACCATCGACGAACTCCGCGGCTTCCTCTCCAACTCCATCCGCTACGCCGGCGCCACCGAGGAACTCCTCACCTCACTCCAGGCCGACCTCGACAACCTCCCCGAGATCAGCCCCCGCTACAAGCGCCTCAACGCCGAAGAGCCCTACCGGCTCAAGGCCACCTGCATCCGGCAGAAGCTGGAGAACACCAAGCAGCGCCTCGCCAAGGGCACCGCCCACCGCGACGGCCACGACTACCTCGGCACCAGCGAGCTCCTCGACGACCTGCGCGTCATCCAGCGCTCCCTGCGCGAACACCGCGGCGGCCTCTTCGCCGACGGCCGCCTCGCCCGCACCATCCGCACCCTCGCCGCCTTCGGCCTCCAGCTCGCCACCATGGACGTCCGCGAACACGCCGACGCCCACCACCACGCCCTCGGCCAGCTCTTCGACCGGCTCGGCGAGGAATCCTGGCGCTACGCCGACATGCCCCGCGACTACCGCGCCAAGCTCCTCGCCAAGGAACTGCGCTCCCGCAGGCCCCTCGCCCCCACCCCGGCGCCCGTCGACGCGCCCGGCGAGAAGACCTTCGGCGTCTTCGGCACCGTCAAGCGCGCCCTGGAGGTCTTCGGACCCGAGGTCATCGAGTCCTACATCATCTCCATGTGCCAGGGCGCCGACGACGTCTTCGCCGCCGCCGTCCTCGCCCGCGAAGCAGGCCTCATCGACCTGCACGCCGGCTGGGCCAAGATCGGCATCGTCCCGCTCCTCGAAACCACCGACGAGCTCAAGGCCGCCGACACCATCCTCGAGGACATGCTCGCCGACCCCTCCTACCGGCGCCTCGTCGCCCTGCGCGGCGACGTCCAGGAGGTCATGCTCGGCTACTCCGACTCCTCCAAGTTCGGCGGCATCACCACCAGCCAGTGGGAGATCCACCGCGCCCAGCGCCGCCTGCGCGACGTCGCCCACCGCTACGGCGTACGCCTGCGCCTCTTCCACGGCCGCGGCGGCACCGTCGGCCGCGGCGGCGGCCCCACCCACGACGCCATCCTCGCCCAGCCCTGGGGCACCCTCGAAGGCGAGATCAAGGTCACCGAACAGGGCGAGGTCATCTCCGACAAGTACCTCATCCCCTCCCTGGCCAGGGAAAACCTGGAACTGACCGTCGCCGCCACCCTCCAGGCATCCGCCCTGCACACCGCACCCCGCCAGTCCGACGAGGCCCTCGCCCGCTGGGACGCCGCGATGGACGTCGTCTCCGACGCCGCCCACGCCGCCTACCGCCGCCTCGTCGAAGACCCCGACCTGCCGACGTACTTCCTCGCCTCCACCCCCGTGGACCAGCTCGCCGACCTGCACCTGGGCTCCCGGCCCTCCCGCCGCCCCGGCTCCGGCGTCTCGCTCGACGGCCTGCGCGCCATCCCCTGGGTGTTCGGCTGGACCCAGTCCCGGCAGATCGTCCCCGGCTGGTTCGGCGTCGGCTCCGGCCTCAAGGCCCTGCGCGAAGCCGGCCTCGACACCGTCCTCGACGAGATGCACCAGCAGTGGCACTTCTTCCGCAACTTCATCTCCAACGTCGAGATGACCCTGGCCAAGACCGACCTGCGGATCGCCCAGCACTACGTCGACACCCTCGTCCCCGACGAACTCAAGCACGTCTTCGACACCATCAAGACCGAACACGAACTCACCATCCGCGAAGTCCTGCGCGTCACCGGCGAAACCGAACTCCTCGACGCCGAACCCGTCCTGAAGCAGACCTTCGCCATCCGCGACGCCTACCTCGACCCCATCTCCTACCTCCAGGTCGCCCTGCTCAAGCGCCAGCGCGACGCCGCCCAGGCCGCCGAACAGCCCGACCCGCTCCTCGCCCGCGCCCTCCTCCTCACCGTCAACGGCGTAGCAGCCGGCCTGCGCAACACCGGCTGACCCACCCCCGACACGACCGTGCCCCCGAACCTCACCGGCTCGGGGGCACCGTCATCTCACACGTCAGCCGCGACCGGCCCGCCGGCGCCGCAGCACCAGACAACCGCCCGCCGCCACCAGCGCCGCAGCCACACCCGACAGCACACCCACCGGGGCCCCGTTGCCCGTCTCGGCGAGACCACCCTCCGCACCACCCTGCGGGGACGGCGACGACACCGGCACCGCCCCACCGGCCGACGGACTCGCCGACGCCGACCCGCTCGGCTCACCCGACGGTGCCTCGGACGCTCCCGACGAGGACGACGGCGAAATCGACGCGGACGGCGTCCCACCCCCCGGCTCCTGCTCGCCCTCGCAGTCCGTCCAGAACACCTTGTGCTTCGCGGACCCCTTCTCACCCTCGAAGTTCCAGAACAGCTTGTAGTGCCCGTCGGGCAGCGACAGGTCCTCGCTGCGCCCATGGCCCTGGGCGTCCAGCACCAGCGCACCGGACTCCACCGTCTCCCCCTTGTTCGCACTCGGAGGGATCGCGTCGATGTGCCAGTCGACCTGCTGACCACCGTCGAAACCGAAGGCATCCAGATAGAACGCGCACACGTGCGGCTCGTTGCGGCGCAACTCCTCGCCCGTCGAGGCGTCATGGATCTTCACCGTGCCGTTGTCACCAGGAGGCGCGGCATGAGCAATCACGAACAGACAACGCTCCGTTCCTCCACACATGTGGAGAACGCCAGAACCCCTCACACCACCACGAACGCCGCCGTCAGCAACGCCACCCCCGACAACGCCAGCACCCACGCCGCCCGCATCCGCAGCAGACCGCCCGCCACCACCACCGACGCCAGCAACAACGCCCCACCCAGCGGAATCCACGCGTACAGCACACCCGCCGGACCCGAACGCACCGCGTCATCACCACCGGACTTCAACACCACCGTGTACGTCCGGCCCCGCTCCACCGCGACCGACTTCTCCAGCACCACCCGCGACCGCGGCTGCGAACCCTCCGACAACGGCGTGTACCGGCCCCAGCACACATCCCCCGCACACCGCGACACCTCGACCGTGCCCCGCTCACGGCCCTTCGTCAGCATCACATGCTGCGCCGTACCCCACGACGCCCACACACCCGCGATCAGGATCAGCACCGCGACCGTACCCATCGCCGCGAACCGCCCGAACCGCAGCACAACGGCCGAACCCTGGGACGAAGAGGTGGCGATGGCAGGCATGGCCGGGATCATTGGTCATGCCTGAACGACCCGTCAACCTCGCCGGGTGACAAGTCAGGAGTTGTACGTGCTTTGCGCCCGCTCCAACCCCTCGATCACCAACGCCTCCACCGCATCCGCCGCCCGGTCCACGAAGTAGTCCAGCTCCTTGCGCTCCGCCGACGAGAAATCCCTCAACACGAAATCCGCCACCTGCATCCGCCCCGGCGGCCGCCCGATCCCGAACCGCACCCGGTGATACTCCGCACCGAACGCCTTCGTCATCGACTTCAACCCGTTGTGCCCGTTGTCCCCGCCCCCCAGCTTCAACCGCAGCACCCCGTAGTCGATGTCCAACTCGTCATGCACCGCCACCACATGGCCCACCGGCACCTTGTAGAAATCCCGCAGCGCACTCACCGGCCCACCCGACAGGTTCATGTACGACATCGGCTTCGCCAGCACCACCCGCCGACTCAACGGCCCAGGAGGCCCGATCCGGCCCTCCACCACCTGCGCCTGCGCCCGCCCGGCACGCTTGAACCGCCCCCCGACCCGCTCCGCCAGCAGATCCGCCACCATGAAACCCACGTTGTGCCGGTTCCCGGCGTACTCCGGCCCCGGATTGCCCAACCCCACGATCAGCCAGGGAGCGGCCGCATCGGTCGTCACGTCCATGTCTCCTTCATACGCGTCGGCCGCTGCCCCGCACGGGAACAGCGGCCGACGAAACGACGACGCAGAGGATCAGGCCTCGGCGGCCTCTTCGCCCTCGGCCTCTTCGCCCTCAGCGGCCTCCTCGGCCTGCGCGGCCAGGACCTGAAGGACGACGGTGTCCTCCTCGACGGCCAGCGTCGTGCCCTTCGGCAGCGTGATGTCCTTGGCGAGGATCGAGTCACCCGCGGTCAGACCCTCGATGGAGACGGTCACGGACTCGGGGATGTGCGTCGCCTCGGCCTGGACCGGCAGCGCGTTCAGCACGTGCTCCAGCAGGAAGGCACCCGGGGCCAGCTCACCCTCGGTGTGAACGTAGACGTCGACGTTGACCTGCTCGCCGCGCTTCACCAGCAGCAGGTCCACGTGCTCCAGGAAGCCCTTCAGCGGGTCACGCTGCACCGACTTCGGGATCGCCAGCTCGTTCGTCTTGCCGTCGATGTCCAGCGCGATCAGCACGTTCGGCGTACGCAGCGCCATCAGCAGGTCGTGACCCGGCAGGGTCAGGTGCAGCGGGTCCGAACCGTGCCCGTACAGGACACCCGGAACGTTGTTCTCACGACGGATACGGCGGGCGGCACCCTTGCCGAACTCGCTGCGCGTCGCGGCGGAGATCTTCACCTCGGACATAATCACTCCTCGAAATCAGAACGGACGTGGTCACCCGGCCACGAACGGCCTGCTACGAAGAGCGCGTCGATAACGGACCACCGCATCCCCAAACGGGAACGGCCTCCCTCGCCGAGCAACTGCAGCAGTCTACTCGGACCGGGAGGCCACACCCAAAAGGATCTACCCAGGCACCACGCGGGGGCCTACTGCTCGTCGAACAGGCTCGTCACCGAACCGTCCTCGAACACCTCACGCACCGCACTCGCGATCGTCGGCGCGATCGACAGCACCGAGATCTTCTCCAGATCCCGGCTCAGCTCACCCGGCGTCGGCAGCGTGTCCGTGAACACGAACTCACTCACCCGCGAGTTCTTCAGCCGATCCGCGGCCGGACCCGACAGCACACCGTGCGTCGCCGTCACGATCACATCCTCCGCACCGTGCGCGAACAGCGCGTCCGCCGCGGCACAGATCGTCCCACCGGTGTCGATCATGTCGTCCACCAGGACACACACGCGACCCTTCACCTCACCCACGACCTCGTGGACGGTGACCTGGTTCGCGACGTCCTTGTCACGCCGCTTGTGCACGATCGCCAGCGGCGCACCCAGCCGGTCGCACCAACGGTCCGCCACCCGCACCCGGCCCGCGTCCGGAGACACCACCGTCAGCTTCTCCCGGTCCACCTTCCGGCCCACGTAGTCCGCCAGCAGCGGCAGCGCGAACAGATGGTCCACCGGACCGTCGAAGAAGCCCTGGATCTGATCCGTGTGCAGATCCACGGTCAGAATCCGGTCCGCACCCGCGGTCTTCATCATGTCCGCGATCAGACGCGCCGAAATCGGTTCACGCCCACGGTGCTTCTTGTCCTGCCGCGCGTAACCGTAGAACGGCACGATGACCGTGATGGAGCGGGCCGACGCACGCTTCAGCGCGTCGATCATGATCAACTGCTCCATGATCCACTTGTTGATCGGAGCCGTGTGGCTCTGAATCAGAAAGCAGTCCGCGCCACGCGCCGACTCCTGATAACGCACATAGATCTCACCGTTCGCGAAGTCGAAGGCCTTCGTCGGGACGACCCCGACACCCAACTGCTGGGCGACCTCCTCGGCAAGCTCGGGGTGGGCGCGGCCGGAGAAGAACATCAACTTCTTCTCGCCGGTCGTCTTGATCCCGGTCACAGCACTGTCTCCTCAGAGGTGTCGCAGCTAGGTGTCGAGAAACCTCGCAGCCGGCTTGCCGGAGGCCGTCTCAGCTGGTGGGGGTGCGGGTGTGCACTTATCACCGTACGCCGTGTTTCAGGCATCGGTTTCCGGTCAGCCCTCACCGGCCGACTCCCGGGAAGCCGCCTCAGCCGCCTTCGCGGCCGCGCTCCCCGGACGCTTCCGAGCCACCCAACCCTCGATATTCCGCTGCTGACCACGGGCCACGGCCAGCGAACCCGCCGGCACATCCTTCGTGATCACAGACCCCGCAGCGGTGTACGCACCGTCCCCCACCGTGACAGGCGCCACAAACATGTTGTCCGAGCCCGTCCGGCAATGCGAACCGATGGTCGTGTGGTGCTTCTCCTGCCCGTCGTAGTTCACGAACACGCTCGCGGCACCGATGTTCGTCTGCTCACCGATCGTCGCGTCACCGACATACGACAGATGAGGCACCTTCGTCCCCTCACCGATCGTCGCGTTCTTCGTCTCCACGTACGTCCCGATCTTGCCCTTGGCACCCAACCGGGTCCCCGGACGCAGATACGCGTACGGCCCCACGCTCGCACCGGCACCCACCTCGGCACCCGACGCCACCGTGTTGTCCACCCGCGCACCCGCACCCACCCGGGTGTCGGTCAGCCGGCAGTTCGGCCCGACCTCCGCACCCTCCGCCAGATGCGTCGCACCCTGCAGCTGCGTCCCCGGGTGGACCACGGCGTCCTGCTCGAAGGTCACGGTGACGTCGATCCACGTCGTGGCCGGGTCGATGACACTCACCCCGGCCAGCATGGCCTCCGTGAGGAGCCGGTCGTTGAGAACGCGGCGGGCCTCCGAGAGCTGCACGCGGTTGTTGATGCCGGCGATCTCACGGTGGTCGGCGGCCACGGAGGCCCCCACGCGGTGACCGGCCTCGCGCAGGATCCCGAGCACATCGGTCAGGTACTCCTCGCCCTGACTGTTGTCCGTCCGCACCTTCTTCAGCGCGTCCGCCAGCAACTGACCGTCGAACGCGAACACACCCGAGTTGATCTCACGGATCGACCGCTGCGCATCGGTGGCGTCCTTGTGCTCGACGATCGCCGTGACCGCTCCGCTCGCGTCGTCCCGGACGATCCGCCCGTACCCCGTCGCGTCCGGCACCTCGGCGGTCAGCACGGTGACCGCGTTGCCGTCGGCGGAGTGCGTCCGCGCCAGCGCCCGCAGGGTCGCCCCGGTCAGCAGCGGCGTATCGCCGCACACGACGACGACCGTCCCGTCGACGGACCCGCCGAGCTCCTCCAGGCCCATCCGCACGGCGTGCCCGGTGCCGTTCTGCTCCGCCTGCACGGCGGTGCGGACGTCCGGGGCGATCTCACCGAGATGGGCGGTGACCTTCTCACGGGCGTGGCCGACCACGACGACCAGGTGCTCGGGGTCCAGCTCGCCCGCGGAGGCGAGCACATGACCGACGAGACTGCGACCGCAGAGCTCGTGCAGGACCTTGGGTGTGGCCGACTTCATACGGGTGCCCTCACCCGCTGCGAGAACGACGACGGCTGCCGGGCGGTTGGCGCTCACGGGATGCCCTTCGGCTGTGGATGGGGTGGGGTGACATCCGCAGGATACCGGGGGGTTTTGTGGGGGGCATGGGTGCGGGTCCTGACCGATGGATTGTGGGTCAGGACCCGAACTGAGGTCGTGCTCTCTGTGGGCTCCCGGAGAAGGATTCGAACCCTCATTCAACGGACCAAAACCGTTTGTCCTACCCTTAGACGATCCGGGATGAAGTGCGCACTATGTCCGATTCAGGAGATCGGGCTGTGCGCGGACTCCACTATGCCGTACCAGGAGCCCTCGATGCGACGGTACAGATCGGCGCCCTTCAGGACTTTGACCACCAAGCAACCTCGATAGGAATCACCGACGTTCTTGCGGCGTGTCTTCGGGTTGTGCCTCTTCATCGTCGTCTTGTTGAAGGCGGACCGGTCGGCGCCGACGAGGTCGGCCCAGTACCGCTCGGCGGCCGCGACGTCGGCCGATTCATGGATCATCACGGTGAATCTGAGGCGCTCGCGTTCCACTCCCAGTAGGTCGAGCCACGCCAAGAACACCCCGATCATGCCGGGGTCGCTGTTGACGAAGCAGACGTTCTCGCGGCGGTCATAGGGCTTGTCCTTGCTGCCTTCCGCCCAGTAGAGCCCGACACCCACGAGGAACAACTCCCGCGGTGACAGTGTCCCGACCGCCTGCTTGGCCACCCTCCTCGCCTCGCGATGGCCGATGCCTCCTCGGGAGTCCGCTGCCGCTCCGGCTTCGGCAGATCCCGCACCCACAGCGAGATCGAACTCTTCGAGCAGCCCAGCTCGACCTGGATCCGGTCGTACGTCCAGCCCTGGCGGCGGAGCGTGACCGCCCTCTCTCGTAGTCCCTCGAAGTCCGCGTACTTGCCGGATGCATGTGCCATACGCATACCGTCCGGGCGGAATGAGGGCCTCCGGGGTCGAACGGTGTGCGATTCAGCAGTTCGAGGGATATCGGGTGGTATCGCAGCCGAACGGTCACGGAGTGTGGTGTGGGCCGGGCCGGGAAATGCGCCGGAAAACCGGCGGGGGGCGCCCGTAGGCTGGGAGGCATGACCGCGACGGGGGAAGACCATGTGACGGCCCGGGGAGGGCCGTGGTGGTGGGCCAGGCGGCGTAGCGCCGTGTTCGATGTGAGCTTGGCCGTGGTGTCCGCGCTGGAGTGCGCGTTGGAGGGGATCCCGTTCGCGCGGGACGCGGGGATCCCGGTGGCGGTGGGGGTCGTCTTCGGCTTGCTGGCCGGTTCCGTGCTGCTCGTGCGGCGGCGGTGGCCGATCGCCGTGGTGCTGGTGTCGATCGCGATCACGCCCGCCGAGATGGGTTTCCTGCTGGGGATCGTCGGCCTGTACACGCTGGCCGCGGCGGAGCTGCCGCGGCGGATCATCGGTTCGCTGGCGGGGATGTCGCTGGTGGGGACGTTGATCGTGACGTTCGTGAAGACGCGGCAGGACATGTCGCGGGGGGACCTGGACATAGGGGACTGGTTCGTTCCGTTCGCGGCGGTCACGATGTCGCTGGGCTTCACGGCGCCGCCGGTGCTGCTGGGTCTGTATGTGGGGGCGCGGCGGCGGCTGATGGAGAGCTTGCGGGAGCGTGCGGACAGTTTGGAGCGGGAGCTTCAGTTGCTGGCGGAGCGTGCTGAGGAGCGGGCGGAGTGGGCTCGTAACGAGGAGCGGACGCGGATCGCGCGGGAGATGCACGATGTGGTGGCGCATCGGGTGAGCCTGATGGTGGTGCACGCGGCGGCGTTGCAGGCGGTGGCGCGGAAGGATCCGGAGAAGGCTGTGCGCAATGCCGCGCTGGTGGGTGACATGGGGCGGCAGGCGCTGACGGAGCTGCGGGAGATGCTCGGGGTGCTGCGCAGTGGTGGGGGTGAGCGGCGAGAGCCGGCGTCGTCGGTGCCGTTGGCGGCGGTGGGGGTGGCGGCCGCGGCGGCCGCGGCGGCTTCGCGGGTGGCGGATGACGAGGGGCCGTGTCTGGCGGAGATCGAGGAGTTGGTGGGGCAGTCGGCTGCCGCGGGGATGGTGGTGGCGTTGTCGGTGGAGGGGGATACGCGGTCGTATGCGCCGTTGGTGGAGCAGACGGCGTACCGGGTGGTGCAGGAGGCGTTGACGAACGTCCACAAGCACGCGGCCGGGGCGAAGACGTATGTGCGGTTGGCGCATCGGGTGTCGGAGATCGCGATGCAGGTGGAGAACGAGCCGCCCGAGGAGGCGGTGGCGTCGTCCGCGGGGTTGCCGTCGGGTGGGAACGGCCTGGTGGGGATGAGGGAGCGGGTTTCGGCGTTGGGTGGGGTGTTTGTGTCGGGGCCGACGGACGCGGGGGGTTTTCGGGTGTCGGCGGTGATTCCGGCGTCGTGACGCGGCTCGTCGCTCAGCCTGTGGTGAGGCGGGCGGGGGCGGTGCCGGCGATGAGGGTGGCGAGGGCCTGGTCGATGTCGGGGCCGAGGTACCAGTCGCCGGTGTGGTCGAGGGTGTAGACGCGGCCGTCGGTGTCGATGGCGAGGAGGGCGTGGCTGTCGGTTTCGGCGCCGAGGGGGCAGACGTCGGTGGCGAGGGCGCGGCCGAGGTCGCCGAGGGTGCGGGCCATGTGGAGGCCGTGCAGGGGGTCGAGGTGGAGGTGGGCGGGGGCGACCTGGCGGCCGGGGCCGGTGGGGGTGATGTGGAGTCCGCCGAATTCGGCCCAGGCCTCGACGGCGGCGGGGAAGACGGTGTGGCGGTGGCCGGCGGGTGAGGTGTGGTCGCGCAGGGCGTCGGCCCAGATCTCGGCTTGTTTGATGTCCCAGCGTCCGGGTTGCCAGCCGGCGGCGCGCAGGGCGGCGTCGACGGGTACGGCGAAGCGGGTGGTGGAGGTCCGGTCGGTGTGCATGCGCCCTTGGTCTCGTCGGGGTCATGGGGTGGCGCGCGCGAGTGGGCGCGCCGGGGTTTCCGGTGCGGTGGGTGTGGGGTCGGGGGTGGCGTCAGTTGTGCTGGGATGCCGGGTCGACTATGCGGACGCCGAAGTGGGCGCTGAGCGCGGTGCAGGCGCGGCAGGGGGTGGCGAAGCTGCCGTGGAGGGGGTCGCCGTCCTCGCGGATGCGCCGGGTGGTGAGTTTGGCCTGTTTGAGGGCTTTGCGTGCTTCGCCGTTGGTCATGGGTTTGCGTGCGGCGCGTTTGCTGCGTGCGGTGTCGGCGGCGGCGATGTGGCGGGAGATGAGGATGGTTTCGGCGCAGCGGCCGGTGTACCGGTCGCGTTGGGCGCTGGTGAGGGTGTCGAGGAAGTCCTGGACGAGGGGGTGCAGGGCGGGGGGTGTGTCGCCGCGGGCCGCGGTGCCGGTGAGGGTGGTGCCGCGGACGGAGAGGGCGGCGGCGACGGTGGGGAGGATGCCGTCGCGGCGGTGCTGGAGGGCGGGGGTGTGGGGTGCCTCGGCGGAGCTCCAGCCGACGCGGGGGTCGCCGCTTCGGGGGTCGGTGGCGTGGGTGGCGCCTGCGAGTTCGCCGCCTCTGGGGTCGCCGTTTCGTGGGTCGGCGGACCTGCCGGTGTGTGGTCCCGTCTGCGTGGCGTTCATGATCGTCTTCCCCTCCGTGCATCCCCCCGGGGGTCACAGACTGCCAAATGCCGTGGCTGGTGCGGAAGCTGGGGCGCGGCGACACGCCCGTAGCGGGTTGTGCCGTCACGGTGGGGTGACGCCTGGTCACGGAAGCGGAGGGGGTGCTGACCGGTGCCGATGACCGGTGTCGTCGTACCGCATAGGCTGTCGGCACCGCGGGCGATGCGGTGATCCGTTCGGGGCTCGATGCAGTGAACCGGAGGGTGATCCGCGGTCGGCGCGTGCAGTGACAGTCGATACGGGTCGTAGTGCGCCAAGGGTGGTCAATACGGGTCGTACAGAGTGCCGCAGGGGGCAACCGCCATGACGACAGGTCGGCTCGGGCAGCAAGCCGCGCCGCCGAACGCGGCCTATTCCGGGCAGGTCGTGCACTTCCCGGATCCGGTCCGGGCGGCGCGTCACCCGAGAGGGGTACGGGTCGACGAGCACGGTTACCCCGATTTCTCGGTGTACGCGCGCGCGGCCGCGGAGATCGCGGAGCCGCCGGAGGGTTTCGGTGTCGACGAGTTGCGGCTGACGGACTATGTGTCGGCGAACACGGCGCTGTCGGCGTCGGGGCACGAGTTGTGGGACACGGTGCCGGCGGTGGCGACGCCGCACGGCTGGACGTGGCACCACGTGGTGGGTACGCGGCGGCTGGAGCTGGTTCCGGTCGAGGTGAAGGCGTTGCTGCGGCATCACGGGGGTGTGGCGACGTCGGGTGTCGACCATGCCAAGCGGGGCACGCGGCCGTTGCAGGAGACGCGTCCGGCGCATTTCGGGCTGCCGAAGTCGGGTGTGGCGGTGACGGAGTCGCAGGTGCAGGGGGTCGAGGAGGATCTCGGCTACCGGTTGCCGGGTGCGTACCGGTCGTTCCTGAAGGCGGCGGGTGGCTGTGCGCCGGTGGGTGCCGCGCTGGACGCGGAGCTGGGGCTGCTGGTGGACCAGCCGTTCTTCACGGTGCGCGACGAGGCCGCGGTCAATGACCTGGTGTATGTCAACAAGTGTCTGCGTGACCATCTGACCAAGGACTTCCTGGGGGTCGCGTTCGTCCAGGGCGGGCTGCTGGCCGTGAAGGTGAAGGGCGAGCGGATCGGTTCGGTGTGGTTCTGCGCGTACGACGACGCGCGGGACGTGGATCCGTCGATGCCGCCGCCGGAGCGGGTGGAGCGGCTGCTGTTGCCGTGCGGGGACGACTTCGACGTCTTCCTGTCGCGGCTGGCGGGCAATCCGCCGGAGTTGGAGACGGTGGCGAACCTGATGGTGGACGGTGGGTTCGCGCGTGTGGTGCCGGTGGGTGCGGTGTCGTCCTCGGCCGTGGGGGAGTGAGTTCGGCGATGGTGACCTTCGCGCAGGCGCAGGAGCGCGCTGAAGAGTGGATCAACGGGGATGTGCCGTCGTACCAGCATCGTGAGGTGCGGGTGCGGGAGTTCGATCTCGGGTTCGTGGTGTGGGCCGAGGACCGGGCGGACGGGCCGCGGTCGGACGGTGGTGCGCAGCGGCTGGTGATCGCGCGGGACAGTGGCGAGGCGACGTTGTGGCCCGGGTTGCCGGTGGGTGAGGTGATCCGGCGGTACGAGGAGGAGTACGGCCGTCCGGACGCGGCGGACGAGCCGGCACCGGCGGCGCCTGCCGCGCGGGTGGATCTGAACCAGACGTCGTTCCTGCTGACTCCGCCGGAGTGGTTGCAGGACGCGGCGGACAAACTGGGCATTCCGGATCGGCGTGGTGGTGCGGGGTCCGGGGCCGGGTCCGGGGCCGGCGACGGCGCTGGGGAGCAGGGTGCTGCGGGTGCGGGTGCGGGTGCGGGTGCGGGTGCGGGTGCCGGTGCCGGTGCGCCTGCGGGTGCCGGTGCGGGTGCGTCTGCCGCGCCGGGGAGTGGTGCCTCGTGGCCGGCGGCCGGGGGTGGTGACTCCGGCGCCGAGGGCGACGCGGGTGCTTCCGGGGCTCCGGCGGCGCCGGGCGTGCCTGCGGGGGCGACTCCCTGGGCCGGTACGGACACCAACGCGGACGCCGGTGACGACCGTTCCGTGCCGCTGCCGGCGACGGTGTTCGCGCCGCCGCTGAGCGGGGCCGACAGCGACTCTCCCGCTCCGCCCTCGGCGACGCCCGAGGCCAAGACCACGCTGATGTCGGGTGGCAGTCAGCTGCCGCCGACGGCGCTGTCGCCCGCGGTCGAGGACCCGAACGCGCAGGGGCCGGGGGCGGCGCCCGGTGCGCCCGGTACGCCGGGTGCTTCCGCTGCCGCGGGTGCTCCGGGTGCTCAGGGTGTTCCGGGGACGCCGCCCGGTGGTGTGCCGCAGGGCGGTACGCCTCCGCCCGTGCCCGGCGGGCAGCCGTACGGGTATCCGCAGGCCCCGCAGGGGAGTACGCCCACGCCGGCCGCCGGGCCGGGGGCCGCCGGGCCGGGGGTCGCTCCGAACGCCGGGGACATCGCCGACGCCGCGACCAGCAAGGCCGCTCCGCCGCCCGGGCGCCGGGGTACGGGTCCGTCGACTCCGCCTCCTCCGGGCGCCCCGGGGACGCCCGGTGCTCGGCCCGGCAGTACGCCTCCGCCGTCGGGGCCCGGTGCGCCGGGCACTCCCGCGGGCGGCTATGTGCCCACGCAGATGGTGTCGGCGCTCGGGCCGGACGGTCCGGGTGGGCCGGGTGGTCCGGGTGGTCCTGGGGCCGGGGACTCCTCGGGGGCCGGTACGCCGCTGCCGCCGCCGGGGGCTCCGGGTGCTCCCGGTGTGCCTGGTGCGCCGAATCCGCCAGGGCCTCCCGGCGCCCCGGGCGGTACGCCGCCCGGCGGTGTCCACCACGCTGCCACGATGCTCGCCGACCCGAGTCGGATGGGCCCGGGTGCGCCGCAGCCTCCGGCTCCCCCTGGAGCTCCTGGCGCTCCCGGTGCTCCTGGTGCTCCGGGAGCGCCGAAGCCGCCGGGCGCTCCCAATCCGCCTGGTGCGCCGCAACCGCCTGGTGCCCCGGGTGCTCCCGGTGGTCCCGGGCCCGTGCACCACGCCGAGACCATGCTGGCCACGCCCCCGGCGGGCGGTGGCCCCGGCGTGCCTCCGCCGCCGCAGGCTCCCGGCGCGCCGCCCGCCGCCCCCGGTGCCGCCCCGGGCGCCCCTGGCACGCCGGGTGCGCAGCCGATGCCACCGGGGATGCCGGGCGCGGTGCCGCCCGGGATGCCGCCCGGCGCGATGCCCCCGGGGGCGATGCCGCCGCCCGGCCAGCCCGTCCCCGGGCAGCCGCAGGCGTACGGCTATCCGCAGCAGCCGACCGGGCAGCCGACGGTCGGGCCCGGCTATCAGGCCGTGCTGCGCTACCGCGCGCAGGACGGTTCCGAGCAGCAGCTGATCCGGCGTTCCGCGCCGGGCACGCCGCACCCGGAGTGGCAGATCTTCCACGAGCTGCGGGCCATGAACGTGCCCCCGGACCAGGTGCTGGAACTGCACACCGAGCTGGAGTCGTGCGAGCTGCCGGGGGCGTACTGCGCGCGGATGATCCGGGAGCAGTGGCCGCAGGCGCGCATCACGAGCATCGCGCCGTACGGCACGGATCACGCCAGCCGGCAGCAGGGGATGCAGCAGTTGCTGGCCCACCAGGGCGAGTTGCACCAGGTGGCGGACGGCCCGGCGCGCCCGGCTCCGGTGCGCGCTCCGCTGCCGCCGGTGCAGATGGTGCCGCCGATTCCGCCGGAGGCCATCGGGCAGGAGCTGGGTGCCGCGTTCGGGCCCGGGGTGTTCCGGTTCGAGCAGGCCGCCGTGTCGCGGCAGGGTGTGCCGCCGGTGGTGGCGCACACGCTGGTGGCGGCCGGACTGCCGATGGACATGGGCCCGTTCTTCTGGGCGCAGGCGCAGCCCGGCCGGCCCGTTCCGACGCTGGCGGAGCTGGCGGCCGAGCGCGGGGTGCAGCCGGCCTCGGACGCCGGTTCCTACCTGGTGATGGGCAGCGACTTCGGCAAGGCGATCTGCGTGCAGTACGGCACGGCGAACATCGTCGCCGTGCCGGTGGAGGCGGGGCCGGGCGGGGCGCCCGTACCGCCGCAGTTCGTGAACACCGGGCTGCCGGAGTTCGCGCGCTGCCTGGCGCTGCTCGGGCGGATGTGGCGGCTGCGGTTCGGGCTGAACCAGGAGCAGGCGGGCCGCTGGACCGTCGACTTCCAGGCCCAGCTGGCCGCGCTCGACCCGGCGGCTCTGGGGTCGCCGGAGAGCTGGTGGTCGGTGCTGCTGGAGCAGATGTGGGACGGACTGCTGTGACGCTTCGCCGCTGACGTGCCACAAGGAGCCGGGTCCGGTCGTTCGTACGACCGGACCCGGCTCTCTCGTGCCCGCGACTTTGTGCCCGCCTGTCGATGCCCGCCAGTTGCTGACCGTCTGTTGATGCCCGCCTCTGATGTCCGCGTCGAAAAGACTTCGTGCCGGGCTGTCACACCTTCCTCCGTCGCTCCGTCAGTGAAGTGACAGCGGCGCACGGCGCACCGCCGACACAGGAGGCAGAGACCATGCAGGCACGGATGACCAACCCGGCGTACGTTCTTCCCCGCGCGATGAAGGGCATCGGCACCGTCTTCCAGGCGATCGTGGAGAGTGGCCTGGCACAGGACGTGGCGGAGATCGCCGGGCTGCGGGCCAGCCAGATCAACGGCTGCGGGGCCTGCGTGCACGGCCACGTGGCCAACCTCCGCAAGGCCGGGGTGAGCGAGGACCGCATCGGGGCGGTCGCCGCCTGGCGGCACGCGCCCTTCTTCTCGGACGCCGAGCGCGCCGCGCTGGAGCTGACGGAGGCGATGACGCGGCTCTCCGACCTCTCCGGGGAGCCGGTCTCGGACGCACTGTGGGAGGAGGTGGCCGACCACTTCGACGAGAAGGAACTCTCCGCGCTGATCCTCACCGTCGCCGTCACCAACATGTTCAACCGCATCAACACGACCATCCAGGAGCCCGCGGGTACGACCTGGGGCTGACGGCCCGTGACCTGTGTGCGGAGTGTCGCGTTAGGCACACTTCCGTCTGGTCCACCAAGATGTGCGCGAAATCATCCCATTTCTAGCGCTACTTCGCATCGGTGCGCGTGCCCTGCGCACCGGTGTGGTGGAGAGGGGTCCGGATGAGCAGCGCGACGGCGTCCTCGCACGGCTTCCGCGCCGTGCGAGGGCGCGGCTACCGTCCCGAGCAGGTCGACGCTTACGCCGACGCCCTCTCCGCGGAACGGGACACTGCCTGGGAGAGGGCAGCCCGCCTCACGGTGCTCGCCCGGAGGATGGACGAGGAACTCCAGCGGCTGCGCGAGGCCGTGGCCGGGCTGGCCCCGCAGACCTACGACACGCTCGGCGAACGTGCACGGCGGCTCTTCGAACTCGGTGAGCAGGAGGCCACCGCCGTACGGGAGGGAGCGCTGGCAGATGCGCGGCAACAGGTGGACGCGGCACGGTCGTCCGCGGCCGTTGTGCGCGAGTCCGCCCGGGCGTACGCCGATGCCGTACGCGCCGACGGCGACGAACGCGCCCGTCAGCGGCTGCTCGCCGCCCACGCCGAGGCCGACGAGATCCGGGGCGTGACAGGGCGTGAGGCGGAGGAGGGGCGGGGCGAGGCGGTGGCCGCACTGCGGGAGATGCGGCAGCGCACCTTTGGGATGCTGGCCGAGCAGGACAAGGAGCGCGCCGAACGGTGGGCGGCGGTCGAGCGCGAGGAGGCCGCCCGTGAGGCCGAGTCGGACGCGCAGGGCGAGGAGGCCCTGGCCCGTGCCGAAGAAGCCCTGTCCGACGCCGAGCGGGCCCTCGCCGACGCGGAGGACTCCGCCCGCGACCTGGAGGATGAGGCCCACGCCCATGCCGCGGAGCTGGTCGCCCAGGCCCGCGAACACGCCGAGACCGTGGCCGAGGAGACCAACCGCCTCCTCGCCGAACACGCCGCCCAACGAGACGCCGCCCACTCCCACATCGACCGCATCCACACCAGCCTGACGGCTTGGGCGGAACGGACGGCACCGAAACGAGGCTGACCGCGCCCACGCGGCCTGCGGCCTACTGCCTGCACCCATCCGCCGGTGATTGGGCTGCCGACAGACAACCGTCGGCAGCCCGCAGCCAAGGGTCAGTCACCCGAAAGCTCCGCCCGTCGCCAACCGCCCGCCTCAGCCGTCAGCCGCGAACCGCCAACCACCAGCGGCCAACCGTCAGCCGCAGCCGCAGCCGCAGCCGCAGCCGCAGCCGTCGGCACGGCTCGGCATGGCATGGCATGGCGAGCCTGTTGGGAGGCGGGCTTCCGGACCTCGCGTCACCTCACTGGTCCCTGCGGACCGCTCCCGCCAGGATCCAGCCCTCCACCGCCTCGTACTGGTGGCGTTGTTCCTCCGACTTGCGGTGGCCGGAGGCCAGCGTGCCCAGCCAGCCGCAGGCGAAGCCCAGGGGGATGGAGACCAGGCCCGTCGTGGTGAACGGGAACCAGTTGAAGTCGGCCTCGGGGAAGGCCGACAGCGGGGAGCCGGAGACCAGGTTGGTGCCCGGCATCAGCAGCAGGACCGCCAGGGAGCCGCCGATGAGCGTGCTGAGCAGGCCCGTTCGCGTGTAGCGGCGCCAGAACAGGCTGTAGACCAGCGCGGGCGCGATCGCCGAGGCGCCCAGGCAGAAGGACAGCGTCACCAGCCACTGCAGGCTGCGATGCTGGACCTGGGTGGCCAGGAGGATCGCGGGGACGCCCACGGCCAGTGCCGACAGCCGCGCCACCGTCATCTCGCGCCGCGGCGACATCTCCTGCACCCGGGCCGCGAACACGTCGTGCGCGAGGGAGTTGGCGCAGGCCAGGATCATCCCGGCGACGGAGGCGAGCAGCGTGAGGAAGACCGCCGTGGTGACGGTCGTGAACAGGAACGTCTCCGCCGACGACACGTCCGCGCCGAACGCCGCCTGCGAGCCGAGCAGATACGCCGTGTTGCCCTGCGGGTCGACCTGCGCGATCAGCTCGCGCCCGACCAGCGCGGTCGCGCCGAAGCCGATGACCGTGATGACGAGCACGAACAGGGCCACGCCCGAGACCGCCCAGGACATCGACCGCCGCACCTGCCGGGCACTGGAGGCCGTGTACATGCGCATGGTGACGTGCGGCAGGACGCCACCGCCCAGGACCACCGTCAGATGCGCGGTGATCATGTCCAGGTCGGGGTGGGGCCCGCCGGAGAACTGCAGGCCCGAGGAGACGAACGCCGAGCCCACGCCGCTGTTCTGGGAGGCCGAGGCGAACAACGCGCCCGGGTCCCAGTCGAAGCGGTTGAGGATCAGCACCGCGATGATCATGCCGGAGCCGAGCAGCATCACGATCTTCAGGATCTGGATGAGGGCGGTGCCCTTCATGCCGCCGATCGCCGCGTAGCTGATCATCAGCGCGCCCACGCCGATGATGCAGCCGGTCTGCAGCGACTCGCCGGAGAAGCCGAGGATGAACGCCATCAGCTGCCCGGTTCCGGCCAGCTGGACCAGCATCAGCGGCAGCAGCGCCGCCAGGGTCACCGCACAGGCGGCGATGCGGACACCGCGTCCCGGCATCCGGCGGGTCAGGGCGTCGCCCATGGTGAAGCGGCCCGCGTTCCGCAGTGGTTCGGCCAGCAGGAACATCAGCAGCATCAGCGACAGGGCCGTACTCAGGGCCAGCACGACCCCGTCGTAGCCGAACAGCGCGATGACGCCGCCGGTGCCGAGGACGGTCGCGGCGGAGATGTAGTCGCCCGCGATGGCCAGGCCGTTGCGCATGGGGGACAGGGAGCTGTAGCCGGTGTAGAACTCGTCCAGGTCGTCCCGGTCCGGGCCCGTCATCACGCACAGCAGCAGTGTGATCGTGGCGACGGCGGAGAAGCCGACCAGGGACATGGCCTGGGCGTTGCCGCTGAAGTCGGTGTTCACCGTGTCCCCTCTCGTTTCGCGTCCAGCTCGGCGTGCTTGCGTATGCGGTCCGCGATCGGGTCGACGCGGCGGCGGGCGGTCTGCTCGTACAGGGCGATCGCCAGCCAGGTCACGGGGACCTGGATGAGCGCGAGCAGCAGGCCGGTGGGCAGACCGTCGGTGACGGTGCTCGTCATGAACGACGGGGCGAACGCCGAGAGGATCAGGAACAGAACGAAGTAGCCGAGCGCGGTGAGCGTGGCCACGCGGCGCTGCCAGCGGTAGGCGGTGCGCAGGACACGGAGGTCGCTGTGGTGCCCGAGCGCGGCATGGCGCTGGGGACGCCGTCCGGCAGGCTCGGGCTCCTCCCGCGGTGCCCAGGGGTAGGTGTCGTACGTGTAGCCGTCGTACGAAGGGGACGGGGGCGAGGCCGGGCGCGGGGGTGGTTCGGGTGGGCGGTACGGGTAGGACGGGGACGGGTCGTAGGACATCCCGGTTCTCCTTGCGAGGGTGGGATCCGGTGCGGCGGGCCGCAGGGAGGTGGGGGGCGGGAGCCACGCACGCTACTTCGGAGTAGGGGTCCAGCGCGAGGGTTTCGGCAAACTGATTGGTCGGTACGCGCTTACCTTTTCGACCAGGGGTGTTACCCGCGTTAACTCGCTTTCTTCGCAGGTCCGGGCGGGTCACCCGAGCCGTGAAGTCGCTAGCGCCCGGCGCTCCTCGCGGCGTCGAGGCTCCGGCGCACATAACGGACCCCCGGTTGTCCACCCACCGTCGTGTTCTCCACCCGTGTGAATCCGTTGCGGGTCAGGACCCTCATGGAGGCGAGGTTGTCGAGGGTCGTGCGCGCGGTGAGGGCCGTCAGGCCGTAGTCGGTCGCCGCCAGCCGGCACACCCGCGCGACGGCCGCCGTCGCCACGCCACGCCCGGCGGCCTGTTCGCCGACGCGGTAGCCGAGCTCGGCGCTGCCGCCCGCCAGATCCATCAGGTTCACCCGGCCGATCAGCTCGCCGTCCTCCCCGAGGACGACATGGAAGCGGCACACGCGCGCGTGCTGCTCTTCGAGGAGCGCCCCGAGACGCGCGGCGAACCCGTCCGGTGTGAAGAAGGCGTCCCCGCGGTCCGGCACCGTGCGCGCGAAGTACGCCCGGTTCTCCCGCTCGAACGCCAGCAGCGCGTCGGCGTGATCGGCCCGCAGGAGTTCCAAGCTCACCATGGGCGCGAGGATACGGACGCTCAGTCCCCCAGGACCGGGAATTTCCGGGGCGCCAGGAACAGCAGCACCAGGAACGCCAGGGCCGCCGCGCCCGCCGCGCCGAGGTAGACCGCGTGCACCGCGTCCGCGATCGCCCGACGGGTCGCCTCCGGTGCCGTGCCCGAATCGAGCGCCCGCGTCACCGAGTCCAGGTCGCCCGCGCCGCCGAGCCGTGCGGCCAGCACCCCGTTGGCGACCGCGCCGAACACCGCGGCGCCGATCGTCTGGCCGCTCTGGCGGCAGAACAGCACGGACGCGGTCGTCGTGCCCCGCTCCGCCCAGCCCACCGTCGACTGCACACCGACGATGAGGGGCAGCTGGAACAGGCCCAGCGCGGCGCCCAGCAGCAGCATCAGCAGCGTCGGCTGCCACGCCTGACCCGGATAGGGCAGGAAGGGGAACGCGAACAGGATCACGGAGGCCGTGCCGATGCCCAGCATCGCGGTGTTGCGGAAGCCGATCCTGCGGTACACGTGCTGGCTCAGTGCCGCCGACACGGGCCAGCTCAACGTCCAGACGGACAGCACGAATCCGGCGGCCACGGGGGCGAGGCCCAGCACCGACTGGGCGTAGGTGGGCAGGAACACCGACGGCGCGACCATCAGCAGGCCCAGCGCGCCCAGGGCGAGATTGACCGCGGCGATCGTACGGCGCCGCCACACCCAGCCCGGGATGATCGGCTCCGCCGCCCGGCGCTCCACCAGCACCACGACCACGACCAGGGCGAATCCCGCGCCGAACAGTGCCAGTGAGGGCGCCGACAGCCACGGCCACGCCACCCCGCCCTGCACCAGGGCCGTGAGCAGCACGCCGCCGCAGGCGAACACCGCGAGCGCGCCCGCCCAGTCCACGCGCGCCCGCGGGGTGTCCTCCCGCTCCGGCTCGTGGAGGTGACGGACGATCAGCCACAGCGCGACCGCGCCGATCGGAAGGTTGATCAGGAAGATCCAGCGCCAGTCCGCGTACGCGGCGAGCACCCCGCCGAGGCCCGGGCCGGCGACCGCGGACACCGCCCACACCGTCGAGAGCTTCGACTGGATCCTGGGGCGCTCCTTCAGCGGATAGAGGTCGGCGGCGAGGGTCTGCACCGTGCCCTGGAGCGCGCCGCCGCCCAGGCCCTGCACGACGCGGAAGGCGATGAGCGCCCCCATGTTCCAGGCCACCGCGCACAGCAGGGACCCGAGCAGGAAGACCACCGACCCGGCTATGAGGACCGGCTTGCGGCCGAAGGTGTCGGAGAGCTTGCCGTAGACGGGCAGGGTGACGGTCACGGCCAGCAGATAGCCGGAGAACAGCCAGGAGAAGACGGAGAAGCCGCCGAGGTCCCCGACGATCTGCGGGAGGGCCGTCGAGACGATGGTCGCGTCGAGCGCCGCCAGCGCCATCGAGAGCATCAGTGCCGCGACGACGGCTCCGCGCCTGCCGGTCGCGGCCGGATGTGCGGCCTCCCGTGCCGCGGAGCTGGTGCTGCCCACCCGGTGCCTCCCCCTTCGCCCCGGCCGCGCCCGCGCCACGGGTCCCGTCGTATGCCTGCCCCTTGCATCTACCTGCCGCGGACAGCTTCCCACTTGACCCTGACGCGACGGGAGGGTGGAGCCTGGCCGGGCCGGCGGGTGGAGCGAACCCTGAGACCGTCTCCACCCTGCGGTGGACTGCCCCTAGGGGTACCTCCGTACTACGACCTGGGGAGGGTTCGTACCGACGGAGGACGAGACGGGCCAGGGCTCGTCCTTAACCTGGCTTTATGCCGCCGGGGGGCGGTTGGCACACCGGCGGGGGTGGGGTTTTCCACAGCAAAAGACTGCGCTGAACACCAGGGCGCGGGACCCCTCCTCGCAACGAGACTGACAACGCGTCGAACGGACTCCTGGTCCGGCAACGCGCAAGCGGCTGTCGACCAGGCGACCGCCTTCACCATCTGCTGACCGATATAGGAGACATACCGTGACTTCGGCTGTGACCATTCCCAGGCACGGGGGTACTGGAGGGCGTACGGCCGTTGCCGCGCGGGCGCGGCAGGTCGTGAAGGCGTACGGATCCGGTGAGACCCGTGTCGTCGCCCTCGACCACGTCGACGTGGACATCGCACGCGGCCAGTTCACCGCGATCATGGGCCCCTCGGGGTCCGGCAAGTCCACGCTCATGCACTGCCTCGCCGGGCTCGACACCGTGACGGACGGCCAGATCTACCTCGACGAGACCGAGATCACCGGCCTGAAGGACAAGAAGCTCACAAAGCTGCGCCGGGACCGGATCGGCTTCATCTTCCAGGCGTTCAACCTGCTGCCGACGCTCAACGCGATCGAGAACATCACGCTGCCCATGGACATCGCGGGCCGCAAGCCGGACAAGGAGTGGCTGACGCGGGTCGTGGAGACCGTCGGGCTCGCCGACCGGCTCAAGCACCGCCCCACCCAGCTCTCCGGCGGCCAGCAGCAGCGCGTCGCCGTGGCGCGGGCGCTGGCGGCCCGGCCCGAGATCATCTTCGGGGACGAGCCGACCGGAAACCTCGACTCCCGCGCCGGTGCCGAGGTCCTCGGCTTCCTGCGCCGCTCGGTCGACGAGCTGGGCCAGACCATCGTGATGGTCACCCACGACCCGGTCGCCGCCAGTTACGCGGACCGGGTGCTGTACCTCGCCGACGGCCGCATCGTCGACGAGATGTTCAAGCCGACCGCGGAGGCCGTCCTGGACCGCATGAAGGACTTCGACGCCCGGGGGCGCACGTCATGACCGTCATGAAGACCTCGATGCGCAACTTCCTCGCGCACAAGGGCCGGATGGCGCTCTCCGCGATCGCCGTCCTGCTGTCGGTCGCGTTCGTCTGCGGGACCCTCGTCTTCACGGACACCATGTCGACCACGTTCGACAAGCTCTTCGCGGCCACCTCCTCCGATGTGACGGTCAGCGCCAAGGGCGCCTCCGACACCGGCGAGACCACCGCCGACAACGGCAAGCCGCCGGTCATGCCCGCCTCCGTGCTGGGCGAGGTCCGCAAGGCGCAGGGCGTGAAGTCCGCCGAGGGCGCGGTGTTCTCCACCTCGGTGACGGTCGTCGACGCCGACAAGGACAACCTGTCGCCCTCCAGCGGCGCCCCGACCATCGTCGGCAGCTGGAACGCCAACGAGGCCCGCACCATGAAGATCACCTCCGGTGCGGCCCCCGAGGAAGCCGACCAGATCATGGTCGACGCCGACACCGCCGACAAGCACGGCCTGAAGCTCGGCGACGAGATCGGCGTGATCAACGCCGTCGGCACCCACACCGCGAAGATCTCCGGCATCGCCGACTTCACCGTCACCAACCCCGGCGCCGCGATCTTCTACCTGGACACCAAGACCGCCCAGCAGGCCCTGGTCGGCGAGAGCGACGTCTACACCAACGTCAACGTCACCGCGGCCACCGGCGTCAGCGACGCACAGCTGAAGAAGAACGTCACGGCCGAACTCGGCGGCGGCTACCAGGTGAAGACGGCCAAGGAGACCGCCGACGCCAACCAGAAGGACGTCGAGGGCTTCATGAACGTCATGAAGTACGCGATGCTCGGCTTCGCCGGGATCGCCTTCCTCGTCGGCATCTTCCTGATCATCAACACCTTCTCCATGCTGGTCGCCCAGCGCACCCGGGAGATCGGCCTGATGCGGGCCATCGGCTCCTCCCGCAAGCAGGTCAACCGCTCCGTGCTGGCCGAGGCGCTGCTGCTCGGCATCGTCGGCTCGGTGCTCGGCGTCGGCGCGGGCGTCGGTCTCGCCATCGGCCTGATGAAGCTCATGGGCCAGATCGGCATGGAACTGTCCACCGACGACCTCACCGTGGCCTGGACGACGCCGGTGGTCGGCCTCGTCCTCGGCGTGATCGTCACCGTGCTGGCCGCCTACCTGCCCGCCCGGCGCGCCGGCAAGATCTCCCCGATGGCCGCACTGCGCGACGCGGGAGCCCCCGCCGACGCCAAGTCCGGCTGGATCCGCGCCGCGATCGGCACGGTCCTCACCGGCACCGGCGGCTTCGCCCTCTACCTCGCCTCGGCGGCCGACAAGGCCAAGGACGGCTCCCTGTGGCTGGGCCTCGGCATCGTGCTGTCGCTGATCGGGTTCGTCGTCATCGGCCCGCTCCTCGCCGGCGCCGTGGTCCGGGTCCTGGGCGCCGTACTGCTGCGCATGTTCGGCCCCGTCGGCCGCATGGCCGAGCGCAACGCCCTGCGCAACCCGCGCCGCACCGGCGCGACGGGCGCCGCCCTGATGATCGGCCTCGCCCTGGTGGCGTGCCTGTCCGTGGTCGGCTCCTCCATGGTGGCGTCCGCCACCGACCAGCTCGACAAGACCGTCGGCACCGATTTCATCATCCAGTCCGACAGCGGCCAGCTGATCACCCCGCAGGCCGTCAAGGCCGCCAAGTCGGCGCCGGAGGTGGAGCGGGTCACCGAGTACAAGTGGACCAAGGCCGACTTCACCACCCCCGACGGCAAGACGCTCAAGGACACGGCGATCACGGCGGCCGACCCGTCGTACGCGACCGACCTGCGCACCGAGACGGTCGCCGGCAAGCTGCCCGACGCCTACAAGCCCGACTCGATGTCGGTCCACGAGAAATTCGCCGAGGACCACGGCATCCGCCTCGGTTCCAAGATCAAGGTGGCCTTCAAGGACGGCTCCGCGGCCGACCTGACCGTCCGGGCGATCACCAGCAGTGACGTCGTGATCGACGCGGGCGCGATGTACACCTCCATCGCCACGATGGCCAAGTACGTCCCGGCCGACAAGATGCCGCTGGACTCGCTGGTCTTCGCCAGCGCCAAGGAGGGGCAGACGGACGCCGCCTACAAGTCCCTGAAGTCGGCGCTGCACGACTACCCGCAGTACGTCGTGCGCGACCAGACCGACTACAAGGACGCCCTGAAGGACCAGATCGGCCAGCTGCTCAACATGATCTACGGCCTGCTGGCCCTGGCGATCATCGTCGCCATCCTGGGCGTCGTGAACACCCTGGCCCTGTCGGTGGTGGAGCGCACCCGGGAGATCGGTCTGATGCGGGCCATCGGCCTCTCGCGCCGCCAGCTGCGCCGCATGATCCGCATGGAGTCGGTCGTCATCGCCCTCTTCGGTGCCCTGCTGGGCCTCGGACTGGGCATGGGCTGGGGCGCCACGGCACAGCAGCTGCTCGCCCTGGAGGGCCTGGGTGTCCTGGACATCCCCTGGCCGACGATCATCGGCGTCTTCATCGGCTCGGCGTTCGTGGGCCTGTTCGCCGCCCTGATCCCGGCGTTCCGGGCGGGCCGGATGAACGTCCTGAACGCGATCGCGACGGAGTAGCCGGACGTCGCGCACGGACCACCGCACACGGGGGTTGCGGAGGATGGGCCCGCCCCGGAGGCATCGCCTCCGGGGCGGCCTTGTGCTCAGCCCCCGGGCGTCTCCAGACGGCCCGGTTCTCAGCCCCCGGTGGCCGTCGTGCGCCGCTGGAGCAGCACGTAGCCGGCCGCCTCGCCCGCGATGCCGTACTCGGCGCGTGGATGCAGCTGCCGGGCGTACCCCACCGGGTCGCGGTACTCGCCGTCGACGTTCTCCAGGGCGATGTACCGCGGGGTGACGCCCTGCGTGGCGCCGAGCCAGAAGACCCGGCAGCGCGAGGTGAGGCGGCTGATCGGGCCGATGTTGGCCTCGACGGTGGCGTCGTCGGGGATCCGTGCCAGCAGCCGTTCCACGTCGGACACCGCGGCCGGCTTGCGGTAGATCTCCGCCCCGGTGAGCTGCCCCAGCGGCAGGGACGTGGTCAGCGCCAGGGCCGCCGCGACGGCCGCGGCCGGTAGGTGAACGGCGTAGGAGCGCAGCCACGCGCGCGTGCTGCGGCGTACGGCGGGGAGCGCGTCGGCCAGGGCGAGGAGGACGACCGGCATCAGGACCGCGCTGTAGTGCCAGTCGGTGCCCCAGTAGTGCTCGTCACCTGAGAGGAACCGCCAGCCGAGCGTCGGCAGCGCGACCAGCAGCAGCGGGGAACGCAGGGCGAGCAGCCCGGTGGTGGGGACGAGCAGCCAGGCGAGCGTGCGGAGCTTGGTGGCGAGGCCGTCGAAGGGGCTGCCCGCATCGCTGACCTTCGTCCAGTAGTCGTAGCCGCCGGTGGTGTTGAACGACGGGACGACCACCGTCAGGACGAGCACCGACGCCGCCACACCGAACACCGCGACGCCGAGCGCGTACCGGACCGTCCGCGCCGACGCGTCGCGCTCCCGCCAGGCCACGACCAGCGCGATGGCCGCCAGCGTCAGTCCCAGGTCCTCCTTCACCAGCACCAGGGGGAGCGCCCACCACAGGGCCGCGCGCGGGCGCCGCGCCAGGAGGGCCTCCAGGGAGAAGGCGATCAGCGGAACGGCGAAGCAGATCTCGTGGAAGTCGAAGTCGACGGCGCGCTGGATGCCCCAGGACAGCCCGTAGGCGAGCCCGAGCGCGAGCCCGCCGCGGCGGCCCAGGAGCCGGACGGCGGCCCGGGTGACCGGCACGGCGGACAGCGCGAAGAGCGCGGCCTGCGCGACCAGCAGCGTGACCGGCGAGGGGAAGAGCCGGTACAGCGGCGCGAGCAGGGCCGTCACCGGGCTGAAGTGGTCCCCGAGGATGACGAACCCCGGCCCCTTGAGGTCGGCCACCGGCGCCCGCAGATGCGCGTAGGCGCGCACGACCTGCTCGAAGATGCCCAGGTCCCAGGAGAGGCCGGCCAGGTGCCGGTAGCGGCCGACGGAGACGACCGTGTAGGCGGCGAAGAGGGCTCCGGCGAGAACCCAGGGGTCCGTTCGCGTACGGCCGGGGTGCCGGTCACCCGGGGGGAGGGTGACCGGCACCGGTATGTGAGGTCGTGGGACCTGGAGGGAGCGGGCGGGCATGCCGTGCCTTAGGGGTGCGGTGAAGAGGCCGGGAACGACGTCCGACCGATCATGCCGGGGCGAAAACGGCGGGTGGGGGTGATGATGTGAAGGTTGGGCGGCTGAATCCGCACTTGGCCGACTGCGTGCCGTGGCGCCCCGTGCCTCCACGGCGGAGCGTCCCGGGAGCGGGCCTCAGGGGGAACGGGTGTTCGCTCCGGGGGGAACGGGCGTTATCCACAGGCCCGCCGCGCGGGCGCGCATCGTCGTACGCTGGAGACCCCCCGGCCCGCGGCGCGCGTCAGGCCCGTCGTCCTGCCCACCGCAGGCCCTCGACTTGCCCATCTCCCGCCCGTCGACCTGCCCACCCCCCTGGACGGAAAGCCCCGAATGAGCCTGCACGGTCTGCTCGACGCCGTAGTCAAGGACGCCGCCCTCGCCGAAGCGATCAGGGCGGCCGCAGACGGCAACCGCATGCACGTCGACATGGTCGGCCCCCCGGCGGCCCGGCCCTTCGCCGTGGCCGCCCTGGCCCGCGAGACAGGCCGTCCGGTCCTGGCGGTCACGGCGACGGGCCGGGAGGCGGAGGACCTGGCCGCGGCCCTGCGCTCCCTCCTGCCGGCCGAGGGCGTCGTGGAGTACCCGTCCTGGGAGACGCTCCCGCACGAGCGGCTCAGCCCCCGCAGCGACACCGTCGGCCGCCGTCTGGCCGTCCTGCGCCGCCTGGCCCACCCCCGCCCCGACGACCCCGAGACCGGCCCGGTCTCCGTCGTCGTCGCGCCCGTCAGGTCCGTGCTCCAGCCCCAGGTCAAGGGCCTCGGCGACCTGGAACCGGTCGCGCTGAGGACCGGGCAGACCACCGACCTGGGCGAGATCGTCGAAGCCCTCGCAGCAGCCGCCTACGCGCGCGTGGAGCTCGTCGAGAAGCGCGGGGAGTTCGCCGTGCGCGGCGGCATCCTGGACGTCTTCCCGCCCACCGAGGAACACCCCCTGCGCGTCGAGTTCTGGGGCGACGACGTCGAGGAGATCCGCTACTTCAAGGTCGCCGACCAGCGCTCCCTCGAAGTCGCCGAGCACGGACTGTGGGCCCCGCCGTGCCGCGAGCTGCTGCTCACCGACGACGTCCGCAGCCGCGCGGCCGCCCTGGCCGAACAGCATCCCGAGCTCGGCGAGCTGCTCGGCAAGATCGCCGAGGGCATCGCCGTCGAGGGCATGGAGTCCCTCGCGCCGGTCCTGGTCGACGACATGGAACTGCTGCTGGACGTGCTGCCCAAGGGCGCCATGGCCGTCGTGTGCGACCCGGAGCGCGTCCGCACACGCGCGTCCGACCTCGTGGCCACCTCGCAGGAGTTCCTCCAGGCCTCCTGGGCGGCCACCGCGGGCGGCGGCGAGGCGCCCATCGACGTCGGCGCGGCCTCCCTGTGGTCCATCGCGGACGTCCGGGACCGGGCCCGCGAGCTGGACATGATGTGGTGGTCGGTGTCGCCGTTCGCGGCGGACGAGGAGCTGGACGGGGACACCCTCAAGCTCGGCATGCGTGCCCCGGAGACCTACCGCGGCGACACCGCCAAGGCCCTCGCCGACACCAAGGGCTGGCTCGCCGACGGCTGGCGCGCGGTGTTCGTCACCGAGGGCCACGGCCCGGCGGCCCGCACGGTCGAGGTGCTGGGCGGCGAGGGCATCGCGGCCCGCCTCGACTCCGACCTCGCCGAGATCTCCCCGTCCGTCGTGCACGTGGCGTGCGGCTCGATCGACCACGGCTTCGTCGACGAGGCCCTCGGACTCGCCGTCCTGACCGAGACCGACCTGTCGGGTCAGAAGGCGTCCGGCCGCGAGGGCGCCCGCATGCCGGCCCGCCGCCGCAAGACCATCGACCCGCTCACCCTGGAGCCCGGCGACTACATCGTCCACGAACAGCACGGCGTGGGCCGCTACATCGAGATGGTGCAGCGCACCGTCCAGGGCGCCACCCGCGAATACCTGGTGGTCGAGTACGCCCCCGCCAAGCGCGGCCAGCCCGGCGACCGGCTCTACATCCCCACCGACCAGCTGGAGCAGATCACCAAGTACGTCGGCGGCGAGGCCCCCACCCTGCACCGCCTCGGCGGCGCCGACTGGACCAAGACGAAGGCCCGCGCGAAGAAGGCCGTCAAGGAGATCGCGGCCGACCTCATCAAGCTGTACAGCGCGCGCATGGCGGCCCCCGGGCACGCCTTCGGCGCGGACACCCCCTGGCAGCGCGAACTGGAGGACGCCTTCCCCTACGCGGAGACGCCCGACCAGCTCACCACCATCGCCGAGGTCAAGGAGGACATGGAGAAGACGGTCCCGATGGACCGTCTGATCTGCGGCGACGTCGGCTACGGCAAGACCGAGATCGCGGTCCGCGCCGCCTTCAAGGCGGTCCAGGACGGCAAGCAGGTGGCCGTCCTGGTGCCCACGACGCTGCTGGTGCAGCAGCACTTCGGGACGTTCAGCGAGCGGTACGCGCAGTTCCCGGTGAACGTGAGGGCGCTCTCCCGCTTCCAGACCGACACCGAGGCCAAGGCGGTCCTGGAGGGCCTGCGCGAGGGCTCGGTCGACATCGTCATCGGCACCCACCGGCTGTTCTCGTCCGAGACCAAGTTCAAGGACCTGGGCCTGGTCATCGTCGACGAGGAGCAGCGCTTCGGCGTCGAGCACAAGGAGCAGCTGAAGAAGCTCCGCGCCAACGTCGACGTACTGACGATGTCCGCGACCCCGATCCCCAGGACGCTGGAGATGGCCGTCACCGGCATCCGCGAGATGTCGACGATCACCACCCCGCCGGAGGAGCGCCACCCGGTCCTGACCTTCGTCGGCCCCTACGAGGAGAAGCAGATCGGCGCCGCCATCCGCCGTGAGCTGCTGCGCGAGGGCCAGGTCTTCTACATCCACAACCGCGTCGAGTCGATCGACCGCGCGGCGGCCCGGCTGCGCGAGATCGTCCCCGAGGCGCGCATCGCCACCGCCCACGGGCAGATGTCGGAGTCGGCCCTGGAGCAGGTCGTCGTCGACTTCTGGGAGAAGAAGTTCGACGTGCTGGTGTCCACCACGATCGTGGAGTCCGGCATCGACATCTCCAACGCCAACACCCTGATCGTGGAGCGTGGTGACAACTTCGGGCTCAGCCAGCTCCACCAGCTGCGCGGCCGGGTGGGACGAGGGCGGGAGCGCGGCTACGCCTACTTCCTCTACCCGCCGGAGAAGCCGCTCACCGAGACCGCGCACGAGCGGCTCGCGACGATCGCCCAGCACACGGAGATGGGCGCCGGTATGTACGTGGCGATGAAGGACCTGGAGATCCGCGGCGCCGGAAACCTGCTCGGCGGCGAGCAGTCCGGGCACATCGCGGGCGTCGGCTTCGACCTGTACGTGCGGATGGTCGGCGAGGCCGTCGCGGACTACCGGCGGCAGCTGGAGACCGGCGAGATCGAGGAGGAGCCGCCGCTCGACGTCAAGATCGAGCTGCCCGTCGACGCGCACGTCCCGCACGACTACGCGCCGGGCGAGCGCCTCCGCCTCCAGGCCTACCGCGCCATCGCCTCCGCCAACTCGGAGGACGACATCAAGGCGGTCCGCGAGGAACTCGTCGACCGCTACGGCAAGCTGCCCGAACCGGTGGAGAACCTGCTGCTCGTCGCGGGCCTGCGGATGTTCGCGCGGGCGTGCGGGGTCGGCGAGATCGTGCTCCAAAGCAACAACATCCGCTTCGCGCCGGTGGAGTTGCGCGAGTCGCAGGAGCTGCGGCTCAAGCGGCTGTACCCCGGGGTCGTCATCAAGCCGTCCGTGCACCAGGTGCTGGTGCCGCGCCCGAAGACCGCGAAGGTGGGCGGCAAGCCGCTGGTCGGGCGGGAACTGCTGGCGTGGGTCGGGGAGTTCCTGACGTCGGTGCTGGGTTCGTGACGCACCGGCTCCGCTGAGGGGTGGTCAGGCCGCTGTGTGGTCAGGCACCGTCGCCGGCCGCGCATCGATCGCCCGGTGGCCGGTGGCCTGGCGCAGTGCCGTCGCGAGCCGGTCGCGCACGGCGATCTGCGCGGCGATACGGGCCTCCAGTACCGCCAGCCGATCGGCGGCCACCCGCAGCCCCTTCGCGGAGGCGGGCCCTGCCGTGACGTCACCGTCCAGGCAGGGCAGGAACACGCGTGCGTCGTCGAGCGTCAGCCCCACGTCGAGCAGTTGCCGGATGTTGCGGACGCGCACGGCCGTCGCGGCGTCGTACAGGCGATAGCCGTTGGCGGCCCGTTCCGAGGAGATGAGCCCCGCCTGTTCGTAGTGGCGCAGTGCGCGCGCCGACGTGCCGGTCGCGTCGGCGAGTTCACCGATCCGCATACGAGGTGCAGCCATGCGCGCCAGTGTCATGCGACGACCGCGCCGCCGTCCACCGGGAGGATCACCCCGGTGATGAACGAGGCCTGCGGGGACGCCAGCCGGGTGATGGCCCAGGCCACCTCCTGCGGGCGCCCGATCCGGCCGAGCGGCGTGTGGTCGAGCTGCCACGCGCGGATCGCCGCCTGCTGCTCGGGGGTGTGACCGGCGTGGTCGCCGATGGGCGTGTCGATCGCGCCCGGCGCCACCGCCGCGACCCGGATGCCGAGCGGCGCCAGCTCCACCGCCCAACTGCGGGTGAGCACCTCCAGGGCCGCCTTCCCGGCCGCGTACAGGGAGTTGCCGGGCCAGGCGCGCTGCCCCACCGACGTCGTGACGTTCACGACGACACCGCGGCTTTCCTCCAGGGCCGGGAGCGCCGCCTGGGTGAGCAGGACGGGGGCGAGGAGGTTCGTCGCGAGGAGGGGGCCGACGGTGGCGCGGGTGTAGGTGCGCAGCGACCGGGCGTCCACGACACCGGCGTTGTTCACCAGGACGTCGAGCCGGCCGTGCCGTTCGAGCGCCGTACGGACGACCGTCTCGGGGCCGTCGGTGGCCGTGATGTCGGCGACGAGCGGGCTGATGCGGGACGGGTCGTGCCCGGCGGTCTCGACGAGGGGTGCCTCGCGGCGGCCCACCGCCACGACGTGCGCGCCCTCGTCGGCGAAGGCGTGCGCGGTGGCACGGCCTATGCCGCTGCCTGCGCCGGTGACGAGCACGGTCCTGGTCTTCGGGTACGGGGTTGCCATGCGGTGATCGTCCGACCTTGACGCCAGTGTCAAGGTCAAGCACGACATGCCCGGCGGCGCGCGCGGCAGCGGCGAGGCACACACGTGAAGCCCGCCCGCGGGAGCACACACGCGAAGCCCGCCCACGGGAGCACACACGTGAAGCCGCCCGCAGGAGCTACCCGTGGGTCTCCGCGGACGGCCTCGGAGTCGGAGTTCGGAGGCCTTACTGCTGTTCCGGCCGGTCCCGGTCGCGGTCCATGCCCAGCGAGCCCTCGACGCGCTGCTGGCCGGAGTCGACCTGGTCCTCGTACTTGCCGCCGGTCCTCTCGTTGATCCGGTCTTCCGCGGCGTCAGAGCCCTGCTTGCCCTTGTTCCGCGCCTGGCTCTTGAACTTGTCGAAGATGCCCATGCAAAGCTCCCTCCGGAGGTGACTCAGAACCGACGATACGCGCGAGATGCGAAGAATGCGCATTGAGGCCCCATGTGGTCTGAACCTCTTCCTCGCTACCGTGTGACCGGGCACGGGCCGCCCGCCCGTGCCGGAGCGGAACGGAACGGAAAGACAGGGGAGGGCGCAGCGTGACGCGTCTGAGGGGCGGGGCGGCACTCGCTGTCGCGATGGTGTTCACCGGTTCGGCACTGGCCGGCTGCGAGGGTCTGGCCCCGCCGGCGGACGGCGGTGGATCCTCCGCCCCCGGCGCCCCGGCCGCGGGCGACGGCCGCGCCGTGAGCCCGCTGGACAACCCGGACGGCACCAAGCCGGGTCTGGCGGCGGTCACCTCCGACGCGGACAAGGAACGGGCACGCGGCCTGATCGAGAAGGTCGCCACAAAGGGCCGGGGCCCCAGGACGGGCTACGAACGCGACAAGTTCGGCTACGCCTGGAAGGACTCGGTGCCCCGCGAGGTCCCCTTCTCCCACAACGGCTGCGACTCGCGCAACGACCTCCTGAAGCGAGACGGGCAGGACCTGCGGTTCCGCGCGGGATCGGACTGCGTCGTCACCTCGCTGACGCTGCACGACCCCTACACCGGCAAGGTCATCGAGTGGACCAAGTCCCATGCGATCAAGGTCCAGATAGACCACGTCATGCCGTTGTCGTACGACTGGCAGATGGGCGCCGCACGCTGGAGCAAGGACAAGCGGGAGTCCATCGCCAACGACCCGCTCAACCTCGTCCCGGTGGACGGGCCGGCGAACGGTTCGAAGGGTGACTCCGGTCCGGCGTCCTGGCTGCCGCCGAACAAGCGGATCCGCTGCGCCTACTCGGTGCGCTTCGCCCAGGTGTCGCTGAAGTACGAACTCCCCGTCACGGCGGCCGACAAGGAGATGATGCTGAGGCAGTGCGGCGGGTAGGGCCCCTGCCCGTAAATCGGTTCCGTGGCCGCGCCGCCCCTGCCTACCGTGATCACATGCAGCCGAAGACATCGACCCTCGCCGACCGCCCGGACATGCTGGAGCGGGTCGTCGGGATGGCGGACAGCTGGCCGGAGTTCGTGATCCAGGACCTCGTCGGCGCCGCCCACTTCCCGCGGATCGCCTCCGAACTGCCCCAGTACGTCCTGTTCGCCGAGGACGAGGAGGGCGAGGTCGTGGCGAACGCCTACAGCGTGCCGTTCGCCCTCGGAACCGAACAGCGCGGCGGCCGGTTGCCCGCCAACGGCTGGGACACGGTGCTGGTGTGGGCCTTCTCCGATCTGCGGCGCGGAGTGCGGCCCGACACCGTCAGCGCGATCTCGGTCTCCATAGCCCCGCACGCACAGGGACGCGGCCTGTCCGGGGTGATGCTCTCGGCCATGCGGGACAACGCCCGGGCCCGTGGCTTCCGCGAGGTCGTCGCCCCGGTCCGCCCCAACGCCAAACACCTGGAACCGCACACGCCGATGGAGGAGTACGCCCGCCGCGTGCGCCCCGACGGCCTGCCCCAGGACCCGTGGCTGCGCGTCCACGCCCGGGCCGGAGCCACCATCGACTCGGTGGCCCCGGCGTCCATGACGGTGTCCGCCCCGCTCGCCGACTGGCGCCGCTGGACGGGCCTGCCCTTCGACACCGACGGCGACATCGAGGTGCCGGGCGCCCTGGTGCCGGTGCGCTGCGAGGTGGAGCGCGGGTACGCGGTGTACGTCGAGCCCAACGTGTGGATGCGGCACCCGCTGTAGCGGGGGACGGACGGCGCGGCTCACCCCGTCGCCGGGGGCGGGCTGTTCACACGAAGTGATCAGCATGACAACGGTTCGGTACAACCCGTGACCGGTTGTCCGTGTCGGGCTATACGCTCGGATCCCCAACAGGGACTGCCACTCGCACTCCCCCAACAGGGTCCGTCACTCGCACGTCCGTCCCCATCGGCCACACCGGTCCAGGAGCAGTCATGTACGGCCACGGCGCGGCGCCGCCTCCCCGCAGCGCGGCAACGGTCATCTCCCTGCGTGTGCTGTTCGCAGCAGCCGGCTTCCTCACGTGCGGCGTGCTGGCCTGCGTACCGCTGTTCCGGGTGGCCGTGCTGCGCGGCCGGGCCCTGGACTGGGTGCTGGCCTGGGCGAGTCTGCCGCTGGCCATCGTGTGCTTCGTCGTGATCGGCGCGCTGCCGGAGAGCGACTACCGAACCGACATCGCGCTGGCCATGATCCTGCTGCTCGGAGTGGGTGCCGCCATCTACTTCCTCATCGTGGACATCGGACACCACGGCGGGCAGCGGGCGTTCGCCGGTCACGCGCCGTCCCACGCGCCGTCCCACGCGCCGACCGTCGCGCAGACCCCCTACGGCTATCCGCACCAGGCACCGCCGTACGCCCCGACGTCCACGCCCATCCCGCAGCACCCCGTCCCGCAGCACCCCGGGCCGCACACACCGGCCCCGCACGACACACCCCCGGTCGCGGGCCCGATCCAGCCGCCCCCGTCGCCCCAGCGCCCCGCCCCGGCCCGCATCGACCAGGTCCGCGCCGAACTCGACGAGCTCAGCGACTACCTGCGCCGACACGAGGGCGAAGGCCACCGGGACGGCGACCCCGAGGGCGGACGGTGACCGCGGCGGCGGGACGGGTCGTCGCCGGACGCTACGAACTGTCCGCCGTCCTCGGGCAGGGCGGCATGGGCCAGGTCTGGACGGCGTACGACCAGCGGCTCGACCGGCGCGTGGCGGTGAAGCTGCTGCGCCCCGACAAGGTCGCCGGGCAGGACGCGGAGGAACTGCGGCGCCGTTTCGTACGGGAGTGCCGGGTGACCGCGCAGGTCGACCACCCCGGCCTGGTCACCGTGCACGACGCGGGCAGCGAAGGCGAGGAGCTGTTCCTCGTCATGCAGTACATCGACGGCGCCGACCTCGCCGGGCATCTCGCCGAGCGCACCCCATACCCCTGGCAGTGGGCGGTCGCGGTCGCCGCGCAGCTGTGCGCCGTACTGAGCGCCGTGCACGCCGTGCCGATCGTCCACCGCGACCTCAAGCCGCGCAACGTGATGGTGAAGCAGGACGGCACGGTCACCGTTCTCGACCTCGGTGTCGCCTCCGTCATGGACGCGGACACCACCCGCCTCACCCACACCGGCACACCCATCGGCTCGCCCGCCTACATGGCCCCGGAGCAGGCCATGGGGGGCGCCGTCGGGCCCTACACCGACCTGTACGCGCTCGGCGTGGTCCTGCACGAACTGCTCAGCGGCGACGTGCCCTTCTCCGGCTCCACGGCCCTCGGCGTCCTGCACCGGCACCTGTACGAGCCCCCGCAGCCCGTACGCCGCGTCCGGCCGGAGGTCCCCGAGGCCCTGGAGGCCCTCGTCCTGCGCCTGCTGGCCAAGGACCCGCAGCACCGTCCCGCCTCCGCACAGGAGGTGTACGAGCAACTGGAGCCGCTCCTGCCCGCGCGCGGGACTCCCACCGGAGGGGCCCTCGACCCCACCCGCCCCTTCCTGCGCCCGCACGCCCCCTGGCCCGACCGTGCGCGCACCCCCGCGCCCCAGCCCGCGCCGCCCGCCGCACCCGTCGCCGAGACCACGGGCACGACGGACATCGTCCGCGCCGTCGACGAGGTCAAACGGCTCCTCGGCGAGGGCCGCGTCACCCAGGCCGTCGACATCCTCGGCGCGATCCTGCCCGTCGCCGCGCGGCAGCACGGCGAGCACTCCCCGGTCGTACGCACCCTGCGCAAGCAGTACGCGGCGACCCTCCTCGACGACGGCCAGTACCGCCGCGCCCTGCCCGAGCTGCGCCGCCTCGCCGACGAACGCGCCGCCGAGGCGGGCCAGGCCGACCCGCAGGCCCTGCGCCACCGCTACGAGGCCGCCCAGTGCCTGGAACAGCTGGGCGAACCGGCCGCGGCCCTCGCCGAGTACCGGGCGGTCCTGCCGTACTACGAGAACCAGTACGTCGCCGCCGGTGGACCCGAGCTCGCGCACGACGTACGGCGCCGGATCGGGCACCTCCAGCTGGCCCTCGGAGACCGCGGTGCCGCGCACGACACCCTGGCCCGGCTGCTGCACGACGTGGAGCGCACGCACGGCCCCGGGCACCCGCTGGGCGCGGAGATCCGCAGGACGCTGCAGTGGCTGGGGCAGGTCCGCGGCTGACGAGCGGCGGGGGGCGAGGCGCGGCGGTGCCGGAAGTCCCGGTGAATCGTTGGTCGAATGGGTTGGCCGGAGCTTGACCACTGCCTACCATCGATCATCGCAAGACCTTGTGCACCGTCGCACAATCTCCTCGGGAGGTCTCCTTGCACCGCCGCAGTCGCACCGCGCTCGTCCTCACCGCCGCGATCGCCGCCGCGGCGCCCCTTCTCACCGCCTGCGGGAACGACGCGCATCCCGGCGCGGCAGCCGTCGTGGGCGGCCAGCGGATCACCGTCTCGCAGCTGGACGAGAGGGTCGGCGAGGTTCGCGCGGCCCAGCGGGCGGCCGTGCGGGACGAGGCGCAGTACCAGCAGGTCATCGCCAGGACCGGCACCCTCACCCGCGACACCCTGCACACCATGGTCCTGGACCGGGTGCTGCACCGCGCCGCAGAGGACGCCGGGGTGAGCGTCTCCCGCAAGGAGATCCAGATGATGCGCTCCGGCCTCGAACAGCAGGCCGGCGGTGCGAAGGCGCTGGAGACGACCTGGCTCCAGCAGTACGGCATCCCGCCGCGGCGCCTCGACGACAACCTCCGCCTCCAGCTGGAGGCCCAGAAGCTCGCCGAGAAGCTCGGCACGAACACCGACCGTCCCGAGTTCTGGAAGGCCCTCTCCGACGCCTCCAAGGACCTGAACATCGACCTCAACCCGCGCTACGGCACCTGGGACGTGCAGAAGAGCAGCCGAGCCGACGCCAAGACACCGTGGGTCCGGGACGTCACGGCGCCCCAGCCGCAGCCGCAGCAGGGCATGTAGGACGCCGACCTGGGGCCTGGGGGCCGGGGGTCTGGGGCCCGGGGGCCGGTGAGCGACCTGGCGGCCTGGCCTCCGGGGTCGGCGCACCCCTCGGTGCCCGGGCCCTGTGGACAACCCGGCCCGGGCCCCTGTGGACAACTTCGGGTGCTGTCGGCGTCGTGGGATAGCTTCGAACCGTGAACGCCAACAGCCCCGAAACCACCCCGGGCCCCGAGCGGACCGCCCCCGACGCGGCCGCCGCCCCCGGCCGCATCGTCCTGCTCACCACCAGCCACCGCGTCGCCCCCGGCCTGCTCTCCTGGCCCGCCTGGCAGGCACTGCACGCGGCGGACCGGGTGCTGTGCGCGGACGGCACGCACCCGCAGCTGCCGTATCTGCGCGAGGCGGGCATCCCCGTCGCCGAGGCGTCCCCGGCCGCCGAGGAGCTGGTCGACGCCTGTGCCGGTGGCCGCACCGTGGTCGTGGTGGCGACGGGCGAGGGCGAACCGGTCCTGACCGACGGCCTGGCCCGCCTCGCCGGCACCGGCCGGATCGCCATGCCCGAGCTGGAGCTGCTGCCCGCCTCCTACGACCTGCCGGGCGCCCGGCTCCTCGACCTCGTCCAGGTCATGGACCGCATCCGCGCCGAATGCCCCTGGTCCTCCCGGCAGACCCACGAGGGTCTGGCCAAGTACGGCATCGAGGAGGCGTACGAACTCGTCGAGGCGATCGAGGAGGGAGACCGCGACGAACTGCGCGAGGAGCTCGGCGACGTCCTGCTCCAGGTCGTCTTCCACGCCCGCATCGCCGAGGAGGGCCGCCCGGAGGACGGCGAGGACCCCTTCTCCATCGACGACGTGGCGGGCGGCATCGTCGCCAAGCTGATCCACCGCCACCCGCATGTCTTCGGCGACGCGACGGCCACCACCCCCGAGGAGGTCAAGGAGCACTGGCTGCGCACCAAGGCGGTCGAGAAGCAGCGCACCTCGATCACCGAGGGCATCCCCCTCGGCCAGCCCGGCCTGGCCCTCGTCGCCAAACTGGCCTCCCGCGTCCGCACGGCGGACCTGGACATACCCCTCCCACCCGTCGAGGGCATCGGCTACGACCTCCTGGCCCTGGCCGTCCGCGCCGAGTCGGAGGGCGTCGACCCGGAGGCGGCCCTGAGAGCGGCGGCCCGGGCGTACCGCGACGCGATCAGAGATGCCGAGGGCTGAGCGGCCGGGGGAGCCCCAGGGGAGGTGCCGGGTGCGGCAGCCGGGACGGTGGAGGGGCCGCCGCGCTAAGCCGGATACGGTCGAAGCGTGACCGACCAGCCCCAGCCCCACGCACCCGCGACCCAGCCCCACGCACCCGCGGCCGCCCCCGACCTCTTCACCTGGGAGTTCGCGAGCGACCCCTACCCCGCCTACGCCTGGCTCCGCGAGCACAGCCCCGTCCACAAGACGCGGCTCCCCAGCGGTGTGGAGGCCTGGCTGGTCACGCGGTACGCCGACGCCAAGCAGACGCTCGCCGACAGCCGGCTCTCCAAGAACCCCGCGCACCACGACGAACCGGCGCACGCCAAGGGCAAGACCGGCATCCCCGGTGAGCGCAAGGCCGAGCTGATGACGCATCTGCTCAACATCGACCCGCCGGACCACACCCGGCTGCGGCGCCTGGTGTCCAAGGCGTTCACGCCCCGCCGGGTCGCCGAGTTCGCGCCGCGGGTGCAGGAGCTCACCGACACCCTCATCGACGGGTTCGCGGGGAAGGGGACCGCCGACCTGATCCACGAGTTCGCCTTCCCGCTCCCCATCTACGCCATCTGCGACCTGCTCGGCGTCCCGCGCGAGGACCAGGACGACTTCCGCGACTGGGCGGGCATGATGATCCGTCACCAGGGCGGCCCCCGGGGGGGTGTCGCACGGTCCGTGAAGAAGATGCGCGGCTACCTCGCCGACCTCATCCACCGCAAGCGGGAGGCGCTGCCCACCGAAGCCGCCCCCGGCGAGGACCTCATCTCCGGTCTCATCCGCGCCTCCGACCACGGTGAGCACCTCACCGAGAACGAGGCGGCGGCGATGGCGTTCATCCTGCTGTTCGCCGGTTTCGAGACGACGGTGAACCTGATCGGCAACGGCACCTACGCCCTGCTCACCCACCCCGGGCAGCGCGCCCGACTCCAGGCCTCCCTCGCCGCCGGAGAGAGCGGCCTCCTGGCGACCGGCGTGGAAGAACTCCTGCGCTACGACGGCCCGGTCGAACTGGCCACCTGGCGTTTCGCCACACAGCCCCTCACCCTCGGCGGGCAGCGCGTCGAGGCCGGCGACCCCGTCCTGGTGGTCCTGGCCGCCGCGGACCGGGATCCGGAGCGGTTCGCCGACCCGGACGTGCTGGACCTCTCCCGCCGCGACAACCAGCACCTCGGCTACGGCCACGGCATCCACTACTGCCTCGGCGCCCCGCTGGCCCGGCTGGAGGGCCAGAGCGCGCTCGCCACCCTGCTCACCCGCCTCCCGGACCTCCGGCTCGCCGCGGATCCGGCCGAGCTGCGCTGGCGCGGCGGCCTCATCATGCGGGGACTGCGCACACTGCCGGTGGAATTCACACCAGCAGCGGCGAAAGCACGTGCCGTACCCGGCGGTAGCGGCCGCGGGTGACGAAACATCAGACCTGTGATCTTCACGTGATCTGCGCGGCATGAACTTGTGACAAGTGATCGACTGCCTATACGTTCACCCATCAACGCGGCGGGGAATCACGCCGCGTCGGTCACTGCTGTCACGCGAAAGGTCTCCGTATGCTCTCCGGGAACGGTCGGCACCGTCGCCCCCGCCAGGCTCCGGCTCTCCTCGTGGCGGCCGGAGTGACCGGCTCCGCCATCGCGATCCCGCTCCTCGGGGCCTCCGGTGCCAGTGCGGCCGACGGCACGACCTGGGACCGGGTCGCGGACTGCGAGACCGGCGGCGCGTGGAGCCAGAACAGCGGCAACGGCTACTACGGCGGCCTGCAGTTGTCCCAGGCGGACTGGGAGAACCACGGCGGCCTCGACTACGCCGCGAGCGCCGACCTGGCCAGCCGCTCCCAGCAGATAGCCGTGGCCGAGAAGATCCTCGCCGAACAGGGTGTCGGCGCGTGGCGCACCTGCGGACTGCTCTCCGGGCTGGAGCAGGGCAAGGGCTCGGACTCCGACACGTCCGGTTCATCCGACTCGTCCGGCTCGTCCGACCCGACGGATTCGCCCGGCCTGCTCGACCGGCTCGGGTCGTCGCCGTCCGAGAGCCCCTCCGCGTCCCCGTCCCCCGACGCCTCGTCGGATACGGAGGATGAAACGACCAAGTCGGACAAGTCGCCTGAATCCACCGGCTCTCCGTCGGAGGACCAGTCGGACGACCAGGAGTCCGGCAGCTCTCCGTCGGCCACCCCCGGGAGCGGTGAGTCCGGTGACGCACGCCAGGGTGACGAGTCCTCGGCCCTGACCGACACCGGCTCCGGCCGCCACCGCGGCCCCAGCGCCGACGAGTCCCGATCGTCCGGCGGCGACCGCACGGACGAGTCCACGGGCCGTCACGCCTCGCGCGGCGACGAGGGCTCCGGAGAGGTTTCCGCTGAGGGCTCCGGCGACGCCGCCCAGGGCAACTACATCGTGGGAGTCGGTGACAGCCTCTGGTCCATCGCCGACGCCCTTGACGTCAGCGGTGGATGGCACGCGCTCTACGAGACCAACGAGACTGCCGTCGGCGCCGACCCGAACATCATCCACCCCGGTCAGAAGCTCACGGTGGAGGGCGAAGGGGACGAGAAGTAGCCGTTCGGGCAGTGCGGAAACGAGGGCGGAAGTCCCCCCGAAACCGCGCGAGTTCGCGTCATGATTCGCGGTGAATGTCCCGTTTGGGGCCCGTGAGAGATAGATCTCAGAAGCCCTGATCGTCTTTGAAATTCCGTCGATCGCGTGTCTA
The DNA here is from genome assembly GCF_042959065.1 of Streptomyces sp. NPDC007929. Classification (NCBI taxonomy): domain Bacteria; kingdom Bacillati; phylum Actinomycetota; class Actinomycetes; order Kitasatosporales; family Streptomycetaceae; genus Streptomyces; species Streptomyces sp. NPDC007929. Next base: position 556,971 of record NZ_JBIBKD010000006.1, read on the forward strand.
CGGTCGTGACCGCTCGTCACCACGAGCCCCGGCTGCCGCAACGCCGAATCCTGCCAGCGGCCGTACGGGAACAGTCGTCGCGTCAAGCGCCGTAGGCAGGAGCGGGGGACCCAAGGTAGGTGCCCGACCGGCCAGTTGTGCCGGAAGGGCTTGGGGTGAAGCCGTGTCCCGGGAGGGACGCGGCCGGGCAACTCAACCGGCCCGAACCCGACAGCTCACCTCGCAGGCGTCGGTGAGGGGATCCACCATGCTGTTTTCCGGCAAGGGCAAGCACCGCCGTCCGTCCAAGGCCACCCGCGTCGTCGCGCTCGCCGGCGTCACCGGTGCCGCCGTCGCCGCCCCGCTGATGGCGGCCGGCAACGCCTCCGCCGCCACCGCCTCCGAGTGGGACGCCGTCGCCCAGTGCGAGGCCGGCGGCAACTGGTCCATCAACACCGGCAACGGCTACTACGGCGGTCTGCAGTTCTCCGCCTCCACCTGGGCCGGCTACGGCGGCACCAAGTACGCCGCCACCGCCGACCAGGCCACCAAGGCCCAGCAGATCGAGATCGGCGAGAAGGTTCTCGCGGGTCAGGGCAAGGGCGCCTGGCCGGTCTGCGGCAAGGGCCTGTCGAGCGCCGCCTACACCGGCGGCGGCTCCTCGGACGACTCGGGCAGCTCCTCGCAGAGCCAGCAGCAGAGCACCGAGTCCCGCGAGACCCAGCAGCCCGCCTCCCGTTCCGAGGAGCGCCCGGCGGCCAAGAAGACCGTCACCACCCCGACCGGCAAGAAGGTCAAGAAGGGTGACGGCGAGTACAAGGTCGTCAAGGGTGACACCCTCAGCTCCATCGCCGCTGACGAGAAGGTCAAGGGCGGCTGGGAGAAGCTCTTCCAGCTGAACAAGGACATCGTCGACGACGCCAACCTGATCTACCCGGGCCAGCAGCTGCACCTGAAGTAAGCAGCGGCCCAGCCCCGTCCCCACGGGCTCCCCGCCCCGGTGCGTCCTCCCCCGTACGCACCGGGGCGGGGTTTTTTCCGCAACGGGCTTTGTTCCGTTCGGAAACAATTTACTCTCGGTTCTGTCCATGGGGTGGGCGACCCGGTGGCCGATCGCCCCGGGCCGGTTAGGCTCATGTCGCGAGCCACCGGGCCCGCACCTCGCCGGGTCCACGCGACCCGCGTACCGCGTCACATCAAGAAGGAGATGCTCGTGCCGTCCATCGACGTCGTCGTAGCCCGGGAAATCCTGGACTCCCGAGGCAACCCCACGGTCGAGGTCGAGGTCGGCCTCGACGACGGCAGCACCGGTCGTGCCGCCGTCCCGTCCGGCGCCTCCACGGGCGCCTTCGAGGCCATCGAGCTCCGCGACGGCGACTCGAACCGCTACCTCGGCAAGGGTGTGGAGAAAGCCGTCCTCGCGGTCATCGAGCAGATCGGCCCGGAGCTGGTCGGCTATGACGCCACCGAGCAGCGCCTGATCGACCAGGCGATGTTCGACCTGGACGCCACCGACAACAAGGGCTCCCTCGGCGCCAACGCCATCCTCGGCGTCTCGCTCGCCGTCGCCCACGCCGCCTCCGAGGCCAGCGACCTGCCGCTGTTCCGCTACCTGGGCGGCCCCAACGCGCACCTGCTGCCGGTGCCGATGATGAACATCCTGAACGGCGGCTCGCACGCCGACTCCAACGTGGACATCCAGGAGTTCATGATCGCCCCGATCGGCGCGGAGTCCTTCTCCGAGGCCCTGCGCTGGGGCGCCGAGGTCTACCACACGCTGAAGAAGGTCCTGAAGAGCAAGGGCCTGGCCACCGGCCTCGGCGACGAGGGCGGCTTCGCCCCGAACCTCGGCTCCAACCGTGAGGCCCTCGACCTCATCCTCGAGGCCGTCAAGGAAGCCGGTTACACCCCCGGCGAGCAGATCGCCCTGGCGCTCGACGTCGCCGCCTCCGAGTTCTACAAGGACGGCGTCTACACGTTCGAGGGCAAGGAGCGCTCGGCGGCCGAGATGACCGAGTACTACGCGGAGCTCGTGGACGCGTACCCGCTCGTCTCCATCGAGGACCCGCTGTTCGAGGACGACTGGGAGGGCTGGAAGACCATCACCGCCAAGCTCGGTGACAAGGTCCAGCTCGTCGGCGACGACCTGTTCGTCACCAACCCCGAGCGCCTGGCCCGCGGCATCGAGGAGGGCGCCGCCAACGCCCTGCTGGTCAAGGTCAACCAGATCGGCTCGCTCACCGAGACCCTGGACGCCGTCGAGCTGGCCCAGCGCAACGGCTTCAAGTGCATGATGTCCCACCGCTCCGGCGAGACCGAGGACGTCACCATCGCCGACCTGGCCGTCGCCACCAACTGCGGCCAGATCAAGACCGGCGCCCCGGCCCGCTCCGAGCGCGTCGCCAAGTACAACCAGCTGCTGCGCATCGAGGAGATCCTCGACGACGCCGCGGTCTACGCCGGCCGCAGCGCCTTCCCGCGGTTTCGCTCTGCGAACTATTAAGCACAGCAAGGGCTGACCCCGGCCACAAGAGGCAGCGTCGTACGTACGTCCCCGTACTCGGTCCCGTACCGTGTCCGGGGACGTACGCGCGTATGACGGTGGAGCGGGAGGCGGACAGATGGCCGTGAAGGACCGGGACCGGTTCTCCACCGCGACCAGGATCCGGCTGCTCGGTGAGCAGACCGCGGCCCGGGTCTACCGTTCCCAGACCAAGCGCCAGGCCCGCCGCTCGCGGCTGACCGGCCGGGCCGCGCTGCTCGCCCTGGTGCTGTGCTCGCTGATCGTGGCCCTGGCCTACCCGATGCGGGAGTACGTCTCGCAGCGCGCCGAGATCGACGACCTCCAGCGCGAGCAGCGGCAGGCCCGCGAGCGTGTCGAACGGCTGCGCGACCAGAAGGCGCGCTGGCAGGACGACGCGTACGCCGAGCAGCAGATCCGGCAGCGGTTGCACTACGTCATGCCGGGGGAGACGGGCTTCATCGTCGTCGACCCGCACGCGGCGAAGCAGTCCCGCACCGACCTGGGGGCGGCCGACCGCCCCTGGTACTCCAACGTCTGGGACGGGGTCGACAAGGCCGACGCCGCCGCCGGTGACCCGCGCCCCGCCCAGTGACCTGAACCCAGAGAAAGACAGCCTGAAGACAGTCATGGAAACGCCCCCGCCGACCACCCCGCGCACCGAGCCCACCGACGCCGACGTCGAGGCCTTCAAGCAGCAGCTCGGTCGGCCCCCGCGCGGTCTGCGCGCGATCGCGCACCGCTGCCCGTGCGGACAGCCCGACGTCGTCGAGACGGCCCCGCGGCTGCCGGACGGCACACCGTTCCCCACGCTGTACTACCTGACGTGCCCGAAGGCCAACTCGGCGATCGGCACGCTGGAGGCCAACGGCGTGATGAAGGAGATGACCGAGCGGCTGGCCTCGGACCCGGAGCTCGCGGCGGCCTACCGGGCCGCGCACGAGGACTACATCCGGCGGCGCGACGAGATCGAGGAGCTGAAGAACTTCCCGAGCGCGGGCGGCATGCCGGACCGGGTGAAGTGCCTGCACGTTCTGGTGGCCCACTCGCTGGCCGCGGGGCCGGGCGTGAACCCGCTGGGCGACGAGGCGCTGGCGATGCTGCCCGAGTGGTGGCGCAAGGGCGCCTGTGTGACGACCGTCGAGGAGGACGCCCAGTGACCCGTGTCGCCGCCGTGGACTGCGGTACGAACTCCATCCGGCTCCTGGTCGCCGACGCGGACCCGGCGACCGGCGAACTGGTCGACCTGGACCGCCGTATGACGATCGTGCGCCTCGGGCAGGGCGTCGACCGCACCGGCCGGCTCGCCCCCGAGGCGCTGACGCGGACGTTCGCGGCGTGCCGGGAGTACGCGGCGATCATCAAGGAGCACGGGGCGGAGCGGCTGCGGTTCGTGGCGACGTCCGCCTCCCGGGACGCCGAGAACCGGGACGAGTTCGTGCGCGGCGTGCTGGACATCCTGGGCGTCGAGCCGGAGGTGATCACCGGCGACCAGGAGGCCGAGTTCTCCTTCACCGGCGCCACCAAGGAGCTGGCCGGGAGCGACCATCTGCCCACGCCCTACCTGGTGGTGGACATCGGCGGCGGCTCGACCGAGTTCGTCGTGGGTGACGACCGGGTCCGGGCGGCCCGCTCGGTGGACGTCGGCTGCGTCCGTATGACCGAGCGGCACCTGGTCCGGGACGGGGTGGTGAGCGACCCGCCGACCGGGGAGCGGATCGCGGCGATGCGGGCCGACATCGAGGCCGCGCTCGACCTCGCCGAGCGGACGGTTCCGCTGCGCGAGGCGCGCACGCTGGTCGGCCTGGCCGGCTCGGTGACGACGGTGTCGGCGATCGCGCAGGAGCTCCCCGAGTACGACTCCGCTGCCATCCACCACTCCCGTGTCTCCCACGCCAAGGTCCGCGAGATCACGGAGTGGCTGCTGCGCTCCACCCATGCCGAGCGCGCGGCCGTGCCGTCCATGCACCCGGGCCGGGTCGACGTGATCGGTGCGGGTGCCCTCGTGCTCCTGTCGATCATGGAGCGGATCGGCGCCGAGGAGGTCGTCGTCAGCGAACACGACATCCTCGACGGGATCGCTTGGAGTTGCGCCGCCGAGGCGCGCTGAGACGGTGCCGGGCGGGGCGTCACAGGTTGCGGTAGACGTCCCGCCGGTCGCCCACCTTGACCACGAGCACGACGAGTTCACCGTCGTTGATCTGGTAGGCGACCCGGTAGCTACCGACCCTGAGTCGGTAGAGGCCCGACGGGCCGGTGAGCTTCTTGACGTCGGCGTCCTGCCGGTACGGATCGTCTCCGAGTGCGGTCAACGCCGTCAGGATGCGCATGGCGTCGGGTCGGCTGATGGCCCGAAGCTGACGCTGTGCCGCCGTGGTGAACCGGAAGGCGTACTTCACGCCGCGTCGCCGTCCTGCTCGGTGAACAGGTCCGCCAGCAGTTCCGCCATGGTCACGGTGGCGCCGCCCTCGGCCAGCACAGCTTCGGCCTCGCGCGCCAACATCACGTCGGCGGCTTCCTCCAACGCTTCGAAGTCCGAGATCGGGACCACGGCTGCCACCGGTGCGCCGTTGCGCGTGATGACGGTCGGGACACCTTCCTCGGCCCGGTTGATGTGATCGGCGAGGTGTGCGCGGGCTTCCCGTACGGTCACGGTGTTCTCAGTCATGAGCCCAGTGTACGCGCGTTCGTGTACACGCGAGCGAATGCCGGGAGTCGCGTTCGTCAGTGATCCTCGACGGGATCGCGTGGTCGGTGGCGTGACTCCGGAGCACTGAGGTCTCGTAAGTAACTTACGAGAAGTAGGTGACATTTGTTGCAGGTGATTCGTTTCGCCCTATTTGTGGTGGTGTACCCGCGCAGGGAAGAGCCCCTACGAGAAGGGCGAGACACACCATGATCACCAGAGAGCAGATAGCCGACGTCCTGGACCACACGGTTCTCGACGAGGGCGGCAAGAAGATCGGCGAGGCCAAGCACGTCTTCCTGGACGACGCGACGGGGCGCCCGGAGTGGGTGTCGGTCAAGACAGGCCTGTTCGGCACCAGTGAGACCTTCGTACCCATTCGTGACGCCAGGGTGGTGGAGGACCACACGGAGGTCCCGTACTCCAAGAGCATGGTCAAGGACGCACCCCACGTCGACGTCGATAGCGGCGGCCATCTGTCGCAGGACGAGGAGCATCGGCTCTACGAGCACTACGGCCTCGACTGGGACGAGTCCTGGTCCCGCGCCAATCAGCCCGGCGAGGGCGGCTGGGCACACGGCGGCGAGACCGGCGCGGCGGGTACGGCGGGCGCGGCGGGCGCGGCGGGTACGGCCCGAGGTGCGGGGGCCCCGGACGCCCGGAGCTCGGCGGACACCTCCGGCACCACCGCGCATGCGCGCGGGGGCACGGACGACACCGCCATGACGCGCTCCGAGGAGCGGATGCACGTGGGTGTCGAGCGCCGTGAGAGCGGCCGCGCCCGGCTGCGCAAGTACGTCGTCACCGAGGAAGTGGAGCGCACGGTCCCGGTGCGGCACGAGGAGGTGCGCGTCGAGCGCGAGCCCATCACGGACGCCAATCGCGACGCCGCCATGTCGGGGCCGGACATCGGTGAGGCGGAGCACGAGGTGGTGCTCCACGAGGAGCGGCCGGTGACCGAGACCGAGGCCGTGCCGGTGGAGCGGGTGCGCCTCACGACGGAGGAGCGGACCGAGCAGGAGACCGTGCACGGCACGGTGCGCAAGGAGCGCATCGAGGGCAGCGCCGAGGAGATCGACGACGGCCGCGACGGCCGCGACGGCCGGGGGCCGGGACGCCGCTAGGGCTCCGCGCGTGAGGCTCCACGGGTGCCGGCGAGGATCCGTCGCCGGTACCCGCCGGCGCGCCGGACCCATCACCGGACCCATCGCGGACCTGATCGCCGGGCCGGGAACCATGCTGGTCAGTAGCCTCCGCTGAGCGACGGCCGCCACGTGTGAGCGTCGCCCGAGGGCCTTGAGGAGGCTCCGGTGAACCCCCGGACGACGGTCCGTCGGGAAAGTTCGTGAAGTTCTTCACAAGGAATTCGGCTCTCCCGAGCGAGGAAAGGGCCCCCGTTGACCCGTCCGGGGGCTGAACAGCCCCTTGAACATGTTCAGAAGCATGGTATGGAGAGGATCGGGACGCCGCTCGCGGTGGTGCTCGGCGAGTGCCTCACCAAGGTCCCGGGAGCACAGAGAGGCAGCTCACGCGGCATTGACAACGCCCCGGGGTGCACACTGAAGCCCGGTTGTCACCATGACGTGGATCACGCGGGCCGCGGAGGATAACACACCCCCTGTAAGAGCTTGTGAAGGGGCGCACGAGCCACCCCCCTGAAGCGGGTGGATACTCGATGGCATGAGCACCACGGAGCGTCCCAGGATCCTCGTAGTAGGCGGTGGGTACGTAGGCCTGTACGCAGCTCGGCGCATCCAGAAGAAGATGCGCTACGGCGAGGCGACCGTCACGGTCGTCGACCCCCGGTCGTACATGACCTACCAGCCCTTCCTCCCCGAAGCCGCCGCCGGCAACATCTCCCCGCGCCACGTCGTCGTCCCGCTGCGACGCGTGCTGCCCAAGGCGGAGGTTCTCACCGGCCGGGTCACCACCATCGACCAGGACCGCAAGGTCGCCACGGTCTCCCCGCTGGTCGGCGAGGCCTACGAGCTGCCCTTCGACTACCTGGTGATCGCGCTCGGCGCGGTCTCCCGCACCTTCCCGATCCCCGGTCTCGCCGAGCAGGGCATCGGCATGAAGGGCGTCGAGGAGGCCATCGGCCTGCGCAACCACGTCCTCGAGCAGCTCGACAAGGCCGACTCCACCACCGACGAGGAGATCCGCCGCAAGGCGCTCACCTTCGTCTTCGTGGGCGGCGGATTCGCCGGTGCGGAGACCATCGGCGAGGTCGAGGACATGGCCCGGGACGCCGCGAAGTACTACAAGAACGTGTCCCGCGAGGACATGCGCTTCATCCTGGTCGACGCCGCCGACAAGATCCTCCCCGAAGTCGGTCCCAAGCTCGGCAAGTACGGCAAGGAGCACCTCGAGGGCCGCGGCGTCGAGGTCTACCTGTCCACCTCCATGGACTCCTGCGTCGACGGCCACGTGGTGCTGAAGAACGGACTTGAGGTCGACTCCAACACCATCGTGTGGACCGCCGGCGTCAAGCCCAACCCGGCCCTGGCTCGCTACGGCCTGCCGCTGGGCCCCCGCGGTCACGTCGACTGCGAGCCGACCCTCCAGGTCAAGGGCACCGACTACATCTGGGCCGCCGGCGACAACGCCCAGGTCCCGGACCTCGTCGGCCGCAAGGCGGGCAACGAGAACGCCTGGTGCCCGCCCAACGCCCAGCACGCGCTGCGCCAGGCCAAGGTCCTCGGCGACAACGTGGTGTCCGGCATGCGGGGCTTCCCGCAGAAGGACTACGCCCACGCCAACAAGGGCGCGGTGGCCGGTCTCGGCCTCCACAAGGGCGTCGCGATGATCGTCATGGGCAAGATGAAGATCAAGCTCAAGGGCCGTCTCGCCTGGTACATGCACCGTGGCTACCACGGTCTGGCGATGCCGACCTGGAACCGCAAGATCCGTGTCTTCGCCGACTGGACCCTGGCGATGTTCCTCAAGCGCGAGGTCGTCTCGCTCGGCGCGATGGAGACGCCGCGCGAGGAGTTCTACGAGGCCGCCAAGCCGGCCCCGGTCGCCGCCGCGCCGAAGGAGAAGACCGAGGAGAAGGCCAAGGCCTCCTGACCTCCGGTCGGTCACCTGCCTGACGAAGGGCCTCCCGCCATCCGTGGTGCGGGAGGCCCTTCGCCGTGCCCGGCACGCGCGGGCCGTTGGCCGTGTGCGGGACGGGCGGGCCCTTCGCCGTGTGCGGGACGTGCGGCCGTTGGCCGTGTGCGGGACGTGCGGCCGTTGGCCGTGTGCGGGACGTGCGGGCCCTTGGCCGTGTGCGGGACGGGCGGGCCCTTGGCCGTGTCCGGGACGCGCGGGCCTTCGCCGTGTGCGGGACGTGCGTCCGGGCGGCCGATGTGGCGGTTTTGCTCAGTCATGACGCGTGCCAGGGACTGCGCCGGGGCTCTTCGGGTGTTTACGTGGTGTCCGACATTCCGGGATTCCCGTCACGGAGGTGTACACCATGGCAGACGCCGCGCAGCGGCTGCAGGGCCTCTTCACACAGTTGCTCGGCGCACCGCTCCCCGTGCGCATCCGCGCCTGGGACGGTTCGCAGTCCGGTCCGCCGGGCGCCCCGACCCTGGTCGTACGCAACCGCCGCGCGCTGCGCCGCCTGCTGTGGAAGCCGGGCGAACTGGGCCTGGCCCGCGCCTGGGTGGCGGGCGACCTGGACATCGAGGGCGACCTCTACGCGACCCTCGATCTGCTGGCCGGTCTCATCTGGGAGCGCGGGGACGACGCCCGCACCCTCGCCCAGGCCCTGCGCGACCCCGAAGTCCGGGCCGCCGTACGCGGACTGGTCAAGCTCGCCGGACCCCCGCTGCCGCCCGCCCCGCCCCGCGAGGAGGCTCGCAACCCGCGCCGCCACCTGCACACCAAGCACACCGACCGACGCGCCATCAGCCACCACTACGACGTCGGCAACGACTTCTACGAGATCGTCCTCGGCCCGTCCATGGTGTACTCCTGCGCCTACTGGCCCACCCCGGACAGCACCCTGGAACAGGCCCAGCGGGACAAGCTCGAACTCGTCTGCCGCAAACTCGGCCTGCGGCCCGGCCTGCGGCTGCTGGACGTCGGCTGCGGCTGGGGCTCGATGGCCATCCACGCGGCCAGAGAACACGGCGTACGCGTCGTCGGCGTCACGCTCTCCCAGGAGCAGGCCGCCTACGCCCGCAAGCGCGTCGCCGACGAGGGCCTCACCGACAAGGTCGAGATCCGCGTCCAGGACTACCGCGACGTCCGCGACGGTCCCTACGACGCGATCTCCTCCATCGGCATGGCCGAACACGTCGGCGCCGACCGGTACCTGGAGTACGCCGCCGACCTGTACGACCTGCTCAAGCCCGGCGGGCGGCTCCTGAACCACCAGATCGCCCGCCGCCCGCAGGGCGACGAGACGACGTACAGCGTCGACGCCTTCATCGACTCCTACGTCTTCCCCGACGGCGAACTCCAGCCGATCGGCGCCACCGTGGCCCAGCTGGAGCGCGCCGGGTTCGAGGTGCGCGACGTCGAGGCGATCCGCGAGCACTACGCCCTCACGCTGCGCCGCTGGGTCGAGCGCCTGGAGGCCGACTGGCAGCGCGCCGTCCATCTCACCACCCCGGGCCGCGCCCGCGTCTGGCGCCTCTACATGGCCGCCTCCGCCCTGGCCTTCGAACGCAACCGCATCGGCGTCAACCAGGTCCTCGCCGTGCGGACCGCGGAATCCGGCGCGTCGGGCATGTCGCTGCGCGCCCGCGAGTGGACCGACTCCGGGCGCGGTTGATCCGGACCCGAGCCGAAGGGCCGGACTCCCCGTGGTGGGGAGCCCGGCCCTTCGGCTCGGCGGCAGAGGTCACTCCGTCTTGATCGCGTTCAGCATGTTCAGCCGTGCGGCGTTGCGGGCCGGCCACATCGCGGCCAGCACGCCCACCAGACCGGCCAGCACCAGGAAGATCCCGATCCGGTCCCAGGGCAGGACCAGCGAGTACCCCGGGATCTGGTCCGCGACGGTCTCGCCGATCGCCCAGCCGAGGAACGCCCCGAGACCGATGCCGACCACCGCGCCGAACACCGAGATGACCACGGCCTCCAGCCGGACCATCCGCTTCACCCGGCGCCGGTCCAGACCGATGGCGCGCAGCATGCCGATCTCCTGCTGCCGTTCGAAGACCGACATCGCGAGGGTGTTGACGACGCCCAGCACCGCGATGATCAGGGCCATGGCCAGCAGGCCGTACATGATGTTCAGCAGGGTGTTGATGGCGCCGCCGAACTCGTTGCGGATGTCCTGCTTGTCCATCACGGTGATCGCGGGGTTGTCGCCCAGCGCGTCGATGAGGGTCTTCTCGTTCGCCGAGGACTGACCGCCGTCCACCTTCACGAAGATCTGCTGGATGGACGGCTTGGTCTCGTGCGGGTTCACGACCTTCGTGTCCACGAGGACGGGGGAGAGGAACTCGCTGTCCTTGAAGACGGCGCCGACCGTCAGCTCGGCCTTCTTGTCGTCGCCGAAGGTGACGGGGACGGTGTCGCCGGTCTTCCAGCCCCTGCTCTTCGCCGTCTTCTCGGCGACCGCGATCCGGCCCTCGGCGAGCGAGTCCGCGCTGCCGCTGACGACATCGACGTTCAGGACCTTCTCGATGTCGCCCGGGGTGACCGCCGAGGCGGACACGTAGTCCCCGTCACCGTCGCGGAAGTAGACGCTCTGCTGCGGCGAGACCGCCGAGACGCCCTTGGCCTTCTGAAGCGCCGTCAGCGCGGACTGGTCGAGTTCACCGCCGTTGGCCATCGAGACCATGTAGTCGGCCTTGATGTTGTCGGTGGTCATCTTGTCGATGGCCGTGCCGACCGTGATGCCGAGCACCGACAGGCCGGTCACCAGCGTCAGTCCGATGGCGAGCGCCGAGGCGGTGGCGCCGGTGCGGCGCGGGTTGCGGACCGCGTTCTGGCCGGCCAGCTTGCCGGCCACCCCGAAGGGTCCGACGAGCAGCGGACGGACGAGCGCGATCACGGGCCGGGACAGCAGCGGAATCAGGATGATCACGCCGATCAGCGCGAAGAAGGCGCCCGCCCCGATGTACATGCGGCCGTCGTCGCCGCCGGTCGAGGCACCCGCCACGATCCCCACCGCACCGAGGGCGGTGACGGCCGCGCCGATGGAGTTGCGCAGCACCAGCGACTTGGTGGTGGCCACCGCGTGGACACTGTTCATGGCCGCCACCGGCGGGATCTTCGCGGCCCGGCGGCCGGGCAGCCAGGCGGCGAAGGTCGTGATCAGCACGCCCACCGCGAACGCCGCGATCACCGGCGTGGCGGACAGGACCAGCGGACCGTCCGGCATCTTCATGTCGAACGCGGCCATACCGGAGCGGAGTCCGACGGCCAGGCCGATGCCGAGGGCGAAGCCGACGGCCGAGGCGGCCAGGCCCACCAGCGCGGCCTCGGCGAGCACCGAGCGGGTGATCTGCTTGCGGGACGCGCCGACGGCGCGCATCAGGGCGATCTCCTTGGTGCGCTGGGCGACCAGCATCGTGAAGGTGTTGGAGATCAGGAAGATGCCGACGAAGAGGGCGATGCCCGCGAAGCCGAGCAGAACCTGCTTGAGGTTGCCCATGCCCTGTTCGATCTGCTCGGCCTGCTCGTCGGCGAGCGCCCGGCCGGTCTGCGCCTCGGCCGTGTCCGGGAGCAGCGGCTTGACCTCGGCCAGGATCCTCGCGTCGTCGGCGCCGGAGGCGGCGGTGACGGTGGCGCTCTCGAAGTAGCCCGGCTTGAGGTACTGCTTCTGGGCCACCGCGGTGTCGAAGAGGACGAGGCTGCCGCCGGCGTTGACGGCGCCGTCCTCGGTGGTGAACACACCGCTGAGGGTGTACTCCTTCACCGGGCCGTTGGTCGCGACGCGCACCCGGTCGCCGACCTTGTACTCGCCCTTTGCGGCGGACTCCTCGTCCAGGGCGATCTGGTCGTCCTTCACCGGGCCGGAGCCGTCGGTGAAGGTGTAGGCGGGGTCCTTGCCGTCCTTGCCGGGGGCGAAGTTGGAGCCCTTGTTGGACCAGCCGACGCCGATCAGCTTCCCGTCGGGGTCGGCGACCCCGGCGAAGCCCTCGACGCGGCCGTACACCCCGGCGACGCCGTCCACGGCGGACATCCGGTCGAGGTCCTTGCCGGTCAGGCCGTACTTCTGCTCGGCGTCGTCCGGGTCGGCGTACGAGGTGACGGAGACGGCGACGTCGTCGTAGCTCTTCGCCGACTGGTTGCGGAAGGCGTTGGAGAGGGTGTCGGCGAAGACCAGGGTGCCGGAGACGAAGGCCACGCCGAGCATCACGGCGAGTACGGTCATCAGGAGCCGGGCCTTGTGCGCGAGTACGTTGCGCAAGGCGGTACGGAACATGGGTTTCTCAGTCCAGTCGGTTCGGGCCGGGGCGTCGGTGAGGGGGCGTCAGCTCGTGCGGCCCTTGGCGTCGAACGCCTTCATGCGGTCGAGGACGGAGTCGGCGGTCGGGCCGTGCATCTCGTCGACGATCCGGCCGTCCGCCAGGAAGATCACCCGGTCCGCGTAGGCCGCCGCCACCGGGTCGTGCGTCACCATCACCACGGTCTGGCCCAGCTCCCGCACGGAGTTGCGCAGGAAGCCCAGCACCTCCGCGCCGGAGCGCGAGTCGAGGTTTCCGGTGGGCTCGTCCCCGAAGATGATCTCGGGCCGTGAGGCCAGCGCCCGGGCCACGGCGACGCGTTGCTGCTGACCGCCGGAGAGCTGCGAGGGCCGGTGGCCGAGCCGGTCGGCCAGGCCGATCATCCGGATGACGGAGTCCAGCCACTGCTTGTCCGGCTTGCGACCCGCGATGTCCATCGGAAGGGTGATGTTCTCCAGGGCGGTCAGGGTGGGCAGCAGGTTGAACGCCTGGAAGATGAAGCCGATCTTGTCCCGGCGCAGCTTGGTCAGCTGCTTGTCCTTCAGGGCGCCGAGTTCGGTGTCGCCGATGCGCACCGACCCGGAGGAGAAGGAGTCGAGCCCGGCCACACAGTGCATCAGGGTCGACTTGCCGGAGCCGGAGGGGCCCATGATCGCGGTGAACTCGCCCTGCCGGAAGTCGACGGAGACCCGGTCCAGGGCGACCACCTGGGTCTCACCCTGCCCGTAGATCTTCGACAGATCCGTGGCGCGCGCGGCCGCGGTGGTGGCCCGGTCGGTGAGGGAAGCGGTGGTCACGGGATGGCTCTCCTGTCGGACGGCTGTGTGCGGGGAAGGACGTGTTCCATCGTCCGGGTCCCACGGCGCCGTGTAGTCACCCGTAGTTCTGGTTCCGGAGGCCGACTCGGGTCTGACCGGGCCGGGCGGAGTCATACCTGGGGATGACGAACACCCCTGAAGGGCGCCGGTCTCGGGGCCCCTGAGGACCCGGGTGTCGGGAACCGGTGCGTCCGGGTGTCGAGAACAGGTGGAGTGCCCTCGTTCGGGCGGTGAAATTCCGTCATTCCGCATGCGCGGCCGACCGGCGCAGGGAAGGCTGTTGGCAAGTGCGGATGGCGTGTTCCGAGTGCTGATGCACCCTCAGACGTCAATAAAATAAGACAACATCGGTCCACGCTTCCGCTGTTCGGGGGACCTGTCCCGATAGTCTCGGAACCTCGATGCGGAGCCCACGGCCTGCCCGGATGGTGGAATGCAGACACGGCGAGCTTAAACCTCGCTGCCCCTTCGCGGGCGTGCCGGTTCAAGTCCGGCTCCGGGCACCTTCCGATCCCTGCGTGGTCCATTGAAGAGTTCACGGCGTGCCCGTTGACAGCGGACGTATGCCGTCGGAGACTCACATGCACATGGTGAAGAAAACTTCACCTGGCGAACGTGGATGAGAAGAGGTCGTCCGATGCGCACCACCGTCGGCATCATCGGAGCGGGCCCGGCCGGCCTCCTCCTCGCCCGGCTGCTCCACAACGCGGGCATCGACGCGGTCGTGCTGGAGAGCCGTGACCGCTCCTACGTCGAACAGCGCCAGCGCGCCGGGATCCTGGAGCAGGGCACGGCGGACGTGCTGCGCGCGGCCGGCGCCGGGGAGCGCCTGGACCGCGAGGGGCTGCGCCACGACGGCATCGAGCTGCGCTTCGACCGCAGGCGCCACCGCGTGGACTTCCCCGCCCTCACCGGCGGCCGGTCCGTGACGGTCTACGCCCAGACCGAGGTGTGCAAGGACCTCATCGCCCTCCAGCTGGTCGACGGCGGCCCCCTGCTCTTCGAGGCGGAGGCCCTGGCCGTGGAGGACGCCGGCACCGACACCCCGCGGATCCGCTTCCGGCACGAGGGCCGCGAGGACGTCCTGGAGTGCGAGTACGTCGTCGGCTGCGACGGCTTCTGGGGCGTGGCCCGCAAGGCGGTCCCGGCCGCACTCGCCCGCGTCTTCGAACGGACGTACCCCTTCGGCTGGCTCGGCATCCTCGCCGACGTGCCGCCCTCGCACGACGAACTCGTCTACGCCCGCCACGACTGCGGCTTCGCCCTGCTCTCCATGCGGTCCCCGGCCGTCTCCCGCCTCTACCTCCAGGTGCCCGACGGCACCGACGCCGGGACATGGAGCGACGAGGAGATCTGGGACGAGCTGGAGCGCCGCTTCGAGACCGACGACGACTGGCGTCTGGAGCGCGGCCCGATCACCCAGAAGTCCGTCACGCCCATGCGCTCCTACGTCCACGAGCCCATGCGCCACGGCCGCCTCTTCCTCGCCGGTGACGCGGCACACATCGTCCCCCCGACCGGCGCCAAGGGCCTGAACCTCGCCGTCGGCGACGTCGTGACCTTCGCGCGGGCCCTCACCCACGAGCGCGGGACCGGTTCGCCGGAGCTGCTCGACGCCTACTCCGCGACCTGCCTGCGCCGCGTCTGGCAGGCCGAGCGCTTCTCCTACGACATGACGACCCTGCTGCACCGCGCCCCCGGCGCCACGCCCTTCGAGGACCGGCTCCAGCTCGCCCGGCTGGAGCGGATCGTCTCCTCCCGCGCGGCCGAGACGGACCTGGCGGAGGCCTACACGGGCTTCCCGTTCGGGTGAGGCGGGAGTGACCCCCTGCGGTGAGGGGAATCACGAAGCCGCGTAGCGTGTTGCGCAGCACGACGAGGGAAAGATCCTCCCCAAGCAGTAGGGTCATTCCTTTGCCTACCTATTACTCTTGAGCCAAGGCCACGCCTGGTGGCCATGGAGGAGTGAAATGAGGAGCAGAAACCCGGTCTTCTCGCGACGGGGGTTCAGCCGCGACAACGGCTACGCGGGCTTCAACACCGCGCCGCAGGCCGGGGGTCCCGCTGTCGCCACGCAGGGCAACCCGTACGCCCAGCCGACGGGCGACCCGTACGCGCAGAACCCTTACGCCCAGCAGGACCTGCAGTACGGCGCGCCGCCGCAGGCCCCGGCCACCACCGGCCGGATGACCATCGACGACGTCGTCCTGCGCACGGCGAGCACGCTCGGTGTGCTCATCCTCACCGCGGCGCTCTCCTGGGCCCTGCTGCCGATCGACGACGCCAACATCAGCCGTAGCTACGGCATCGGTATCGGCGCCGCGCTGATCGGCATGGTCCTGGCGTTCGTGCAGTCCTTCAAGCGCAAGGCCTCGCCCGCGCTGATCCTGACGTACGCGGCCTTCGAGGGTGTGTTCCTCGGCGTCGTCTCCAACATCGTCGACAACCGCATCGCCGACGGTGCCGCCATGCAGGCCGTGATCGGCACGATGGCGGTCTTCACCGGTGTGCTGATCGCCTACAAGGCCGGCTGGATCCGCGTCAACCGGCGCTTCTACGGCTTCGTGATGGCGGCCGCGCTCGGCTTCATCCTGCTGATGACCGTGAACCTGCTGTTCGCGGTGTTCGGCGGCGGTGACGGCCTCGGCTTCCGCAGCGGTCCCCTCGGCATCGTCTTCGGCGTCATCGGCATCCTCCTCGGTGCCTGCTTCCTCGCCCTGGACTTCAAGCAGGTCGAGGACGGCGTCGCCTACGGCGCCCCGCGCGAGGAGGCCTGGCTCGCGGCCTTCGGTCTCACGCTGACGCTGGTGTGGATCTACATGGAGTTCCTGAGGCTCATCTCGATCCTCAACAGCAGCGACTAGTCCAGGCAGTCGTCACGCGAAGGGCCCCGGCTTCGGCCGGGGCCCTTCGTCGTCGGGAGGACGGTGTGCGCGCCTACAGGAATTTGCGCGCGGCCCGCCTCAGGTCGTACTCGTGGATGATCGCCTTGGCGTGGCCGTACGCGAGGTTGTGTTCGTGGCGGAGCCAGCTGACCTTTTCCTCGAAGCGGAAGAGCGCCGGGCCGTCTTCGACGGTGCGCAACCAGTCGGAGATCTCACGACCGGTGCAGTGCGGGATGCGGGCGAGCATGTTGCGGTGGGTCTCTTCGGAGAAGACTTGGGACATCGGCGCCTCCGGACGCTGGGATGTAAGCCGGTCCTTCAGGTCACCGTGCCTGAGTGTTCGCCCGTTGGCAACAGTCCCGCTGGGACGCGTACGCTCGCGGCGTGGTTGATACGACGCCTCTGACCCGTGCGGTGGAGCACTTCGCCGATCGATTGAGGGCTGCGCCCCAGAGCCGGTTGCAGCGGGGCGCTGCCGCTGAGGCTCTCGGGCTGGCCCGGGAGTTGGCCCGCAGGGCACAGGTTCTCGAGGGCGCGGAGCCCCGGGAGATGCCGGATGCGGGGATGTTTGCGGCAGCAGATCAGATCACCGTCGCCGGGAACGATCTGGCCGTGGTGCTTCCCGCGGACGCCGATGTCGAAGACGCGGTGCGGGTGGTGGAGGAGGCGCAGAAGCGGGCGGGGGTGTAGCGCCGTGCGCGGGGTGCGGGTCGTCTGTGGCTGGTCGCGCAGTTCCCCGCGCCCCTTCGGGGCGCTTCCCTAGAGGGACGCGATGACCCGGTCCGCGAGGATGTAGACGTTCTCCTCGCCGCACTCGAACGTCAGGGTGTAGGCCCCCGAGATGCCCGAGCCGCCCAGCAGGACCGGGGTCCGGCCCGCGCGCAGGGCCGCGGAGAGGTGCTCGGCGGTCTCGCGATGGCCCGGGGTCATGCACAGGGTCGTGCCGTCGGCGAACACATAGACGTCCAGCGTGCCCAGCGGGCCGGGGCGGACATCGGTCAGCTCGACGCGGGAGGAGGCCAGCTCCTCCAGAGCGGCGACGGTGCGCTCGTGGTCGTTCACGACCGGGGACTGCGTCGGCACGAAGTCCGGGTGCGAGGGGTGCCGGCGGCGGGCCGCGGCCAGCTCAGGGGACTCGGTGGCGGGTTCCTCGGTGTCGGCGCCGTGCTCGGACACCGGCTCGAGGCCCGCGAAATCGGCCTGGCGGGGCAGGAACAGGTCGACCTCGTGCAGACCGCCCAGCAGGGAGGGCGCGTCGGAGGCGTCACGGGCCTCCTGGGCGGCCCAGAACGCCCGCGCCTCGGCGAGCTCCCGCTCCCGCTCCTCGGCGAGTGCCGCCGCCACGGCGGCGCGTATCTCATCGGTGTCGGCAGCGGTACGAGCGGCGGGCAGCAGCGCACGGGTCGTGGCGGCACGGCTCTCGGCCAGCGCGGTGTGCAGGGCCGCGACCTGTCGGCGCAGCTGCAGGACGGTGCGCAGGACGGCGACGCCCACGGCGCCCGTGGCGGCCGTGGTCACCAGCAACGCGATCGGCATGGCGCTCACTGACGTACTCCCGGTTCAAAGTCGACCCCCGACTTCCTACATCAGCTTGAAGGGCGGACTGACCGGCTGTCAGTGCGTAACGTCACGAAACGGACGGGGCTTCGATGCCGGGGGAGGGGGTGGGTCCACTGTGACCTGCGGTTCTCCCCCGGCGGAGGGAGATAGGTCACATCCTGGGGGAGATTGGATCACAAAACAGCCCGGAACCCTGGAGTTTCCAGGGTTCCGGACCGGAGGCTCACAGCGGGTGCTATGGCGGTTACGCTGCGCCGCTCAGCTGAGGCGCTCGATGACCATGGCCATGCCCTGGCCGCCGCCGACGCACATCGTCTCCAGGCCGAACTGCTTGTCGTGGAACTGGAGGGAGTTGATGAGCGTGGTGGTGATGCGGGCGCCGGTCATGCCGAACGGGTGGCCGACGGCGATGGCACCGCCGTTGACGTTCAGCTTCTCCAGCGGGATGCCCAGATCGCGGTAGGAGGGGATCACCTGGGCGGCGAACGCCTCGTTGATCTCGACCAGGTCGATGTCACCGATGCCCAGCCCGGCGCGCTTGAGGGCCTGGTTGCTCGCCTCGACCGGGCCGAGGCCCATGATCTCGGGCGAGAGGCCGGAGACGCCGGTCGACACGATCCGGGCCAGCGGCGTGAGGCCCAGCTCGCGGGCCTTGGTGTCGGACATGATCACGAGGGCCGCGGCGCCGTCGTTCAGCGGGCAGCAGTTGGCGGCCGTGACCATGCCGTCGGGGCGGAAGACCGGCTTGAGGCCCTGCACGCCCTCCAGGGTGACGCCGGCGCGGGGGCCGTCGTCCTTGGCGAGGACCGTGCCGTCGGGGAGGGTGACCGGGGTGATCTCGCGCTCCCAGAAGCCGTTCTTGATGGCTTCCTCGGCGAGGTTCTGCGAGCGGACGCCGAACTCGTCCATGTCCTGGCGGGTGACGCCCTTGGCGCGGGCCAGGTTCTCGGCGGTCTGGCCCATCGCGATGTACGGGTCGGGCAGCAGGCCGTCCTCGCGCGGGTCGTGCCAGGTCGAGCCCTCGGACTCGGCGACCGCGGCGGTACGGGCCTCGGCGTCGGCGAACAACGGGTTGTGCGTGTCCGGGAGGCTGTCGGAGTTGCCCTTGACGTACCGGGAGACCGTCTCGACACCGGCCGAGATGAAGACGTCGCCCTCACCGGCCTTGATGGCGTGCAGAGCCATCCGGGAGGTCTGGAGGGAGGACGAGCAGTACCGGGTGACGGTGCAGCCCGGCAGGTGGTCCATGCCCATCTGCACGGCGACGACACGGCCGAGGTTGTGGCCCTGCTCGCCGCCGGGCAGGCCGCAGCCGAGCATCAGGTCGTCGATGTCCCGCGGGTCCAGCTCGGGGACCTTGGCCAGGACGGCCTGGATGATCGTGGCGGTCAGGTCGTCCGGCCGTACGTCCTTCAGGGAGCCCTTGAAGGCGCGGCCGATGGGGGAGCGGGCGGCTGAGACGATCACGGCTTCGGGCATCACGGCTCCATTGACGTACCGGGTGGTCTGGCAGGGCTGACTGGGAAGTTACCTGTACGTATGGCCTGGGTCACGGGTGTCACGGTGTGACCCTGACCGCAGTTTCCAAGCGCTTGCTTTCCTGGCGGCGCCCGGCGGGTGTGCCGGGCGCCCCTCTCCAGTCTCCTCCGCCGTGCTCCTCAGTTCGAAGGGGTCGCGGGCGCCGGTTCCTGCTCGGGGACCCGCCGGCGCCGGCGGCGCTTCAGCAGGGCCCACGGCCCGCGCGGTCCGCTCGGCATCGCCGCCGCGACCTCCGTGCCCGCCTCCGAGGCGGCCTCCGCCGCCGCCCGCGCCACCGGCAGGAAGCCCTCGCGGCGGGAGGCGTCCGGGCGCTCCTCCTCGGCGGGCCACAGGCCCAGGGCGGCGCAGACGGTCGGCAGGACCGCCATCGCCGCCGTCGCATAGCCCTCGGCGGAGGGGTGGTAGCTGTCCGGGCCGAACAGCTCGCGCGGGTTCTCGGCGAACTCCGGGCCCAGCAGGTCACCCAGCGACACCGTGCGGCCGCCCTGCTCGACGACCCCGATCGTCTGGGCGGCGGCCAGCTGGCGGGAGGCCCGCCGGGCCAGCCAGCGCAGGGGCTGCCGTACCGGCTCGATCGTGCCGAGGTCGGGGCAGGTGCCCACCACCACCTCGGCACCGGCCGTGCGCAGCCGCCGGACCGCCGAGGCGAGGTGGCGCACCGAACGGGTCGGGGGCATGCGGTGGGTGACGTCGTTGGCCCCGACCATGATCACGCAGATGTCGGGCACCGGGTCGGGATCGGCCAGCACCAGCGCCACCTGACGGTCCAGGTCGTCCGAACGCGCCCCGGGCGTCGCCACCGTGCGCAGCGCCACCGGCCGCTCGGCCAGCGCCGCGAGCCCCGACGCCAGCAGCGCCCCCGGTGTTTGCCCGCCCCGGTGCACGCCCTGGCCCGCGGCCGTGGAGTCGCCCAGCATCGTCAGCCTCAGCGGCGCCTCGGCCGGACCGGCGTAGACCCGGCCGTACAGCCCGTCCGCGTGCGGTACCCGAGGAGACGTGCCGTTGCCGACCCGGCGCCGCGCCAGCTGCACCTCGGCCAGCACCAGACCGACCGCCGCCGCCCCGGCCAGACCGACCCCGCCGCCGCCGTACGCCGCGCCGGCGGCGATCCGCCGGGCCACCCTCGCCCTCGACATGCTCGTCATGCGTCGCTGCCACCTCCTCGAACCCGTACACCCAGTGCTTGCCCCGTACAGCCCGTCGCCCAATCGCAACAGGGAGTGATCGACCGTCACGGACCACCGCGAGGTCATAGGCTGGCGGCACCACTCAGACCACTTCTGCGGCATCCGGAGACAACGGTGCAGTTCCACGACTCGATGATCAGCCTCGTCGGCAACACCCCGCTGGTGAAGCTCAACAGCGTGACCAAGGGCATCAGGGCGACGGTCCTGGCCAAGGTGGAGTACTTCAACCCCGGCGGTTCCGTGAAGGACCGCATCGCCCTGCGCATGATCGAGGCGGCCGAGGAGAGCGGCGCACTCAAGCCCGGCGGCACGATCGTCGAGCCGACCAGCGGCAACACCGGCGTCGGACTCGCCATCGTGGCGCAGCAGAAGGGGTACAAGTGCATCTTCGTGTGCCCCGACAAGGTGAGCACCGACAAGATCAACGTGCTGCGCGCGTACGGCGCCGAGGTCGTGGTGTGCCCCACGGCGGTGGACCCCGAGCACCCCGACTCGTACTACAACGTCTCCGACCGGCTGGTCCGTGAGACGCCGGGGGCCTGGAAGCCCGACCAGTACTCCAACCCCAACAACCCGCTCTCCCACTACCACTCCACCGGCCCCGAGCTGTGGGAGCAGACCGAGGGCAAGCTCACCCACTTCGTGGCGGGCGTGGGCACCGGCGGCACCATCTCCGGAACCGGCCGCTATCTGAAGGAGATCAGCGGCGGCTCGGTGAAGGTCGTCGGCGCCGACCCCGAGGGCTCCGTCTACTCCGGCGGCTCCGGGCGGCCCTACCTCGTCGAGGGCGTCGGCGAGGACTTCTGGCCGACCGCCTACGACCGGAGCGTCGCGGACGAGATCGTCGCCGTGTCCGACAAGGACTCCTTCCAGATGACCCGCCGCCTCGCCAAGGAGGAGGGCCTGCTCGTCGGCGGCTCCTGCGGCATGGCCGTCGTGGCCGCGCTGGAGGTCGCCGAGCGGCTCGGCGAGGACGACGTCGTGGTGGTCCTGCTGCCGGACAGCGGCCGCGGCTACCTCAGCAAGATCTTCAACGACGAGTGGATGGCCGACTACGGCTTCCTGGAGGACACGGGCCCGAGCGCCCGCGTCGCCGACGTGCTGAACGACAAGGAGGGCGACCGCATGCCCTCCCTCGTCCACATGCACCCGGAGGAGACGGTCGGTCAGGCCATCGACGTGCTGCGCGAGTACGGCGTCTCGCAGATGCCGGTCGTCAAGCCGGGCGCCGGACACCCCGACGTGATGGCGGCCGAGGTCGTCGGCTCGGTCGTGGAACGCGAGCTGCTGGACGCGCTGTTCAGCAAGAACGCCTCGCTGGAGGACCCGCTGGAGAAGCACATGTCCGGCCCGCTGCCCCAGGTCGGCTCCGGCGAACCGGTCGCGGACCTGATGGCCGTGCTGGGCAAGGCGGACGCGGCGATCGTCCTCGTCGAGGGCAAGCCGACCGGTGTGGTCAGCCGCCAGGACCTGCTCTCCTTCCTCGCCCGCACCGGGAAGTGACGGCCAACGGCCGGTGAACTGCCGGTGAATCGGCCGGACTTGACGCGCCCGTGATCTTCGCGGACTTCGCGGAAACGGTACGCGCGCGTCATGTTCGCGCAGCACCCGCTTAACACGCGTCCTGCACAGTGGTGGATGTCGGCGAGGGTGGGAGCGGCTCCCCGCCCGAACCGGCGGCGAACGGCGTCGACGGACCTCCGGAGCGGCTCCCGGACCTCCATGGACGCCCAGGACGCGTACGCCCGGCCTGACCGGGCCCGCGTCCCTCGCGGGGACCGCCGTCGTCCCGCCCCCCGTACACGGGGGTGCGGCGGTCCCCGCGCATTCCGAACGGCGTGCGTGTGCTCAGTCCTCCCAGTCACCGTCCTGGGAGGACCTGCGGCGGCGGCCGAAGAGGTGGGGGTCGGCGCGCAGCGCCTGGACGACGTTGACGCCGACGATGCCCGCCCAGGCGACGAGCAGCCCGGGCAGCCGGGCCGTGCCCGCGCCGATCGCGGACAGCGGCACCGCGAGGACCAGGGAGACGATCCCGAAGCCGAACCGCTCGCCCCACGAGTCCGTGACCTTCGGCGACCGGGAGTCCCGGGCCGTCTGCATCTGCTGCTCCGCGAGCTGCCGGCGCACCCGGCGCTCCACCGCGCCGTCGATCCGCTGGTCGACCTTCTCCAGGAACGAGTCGACCAGCGCCGACTCGTACTCCTCGCCCAGGTCCCTGCGCGCGTGCAGGGTGGCGTCCAGTTCCCTCTTGAGGTCGGTGTCCCGCGCGTCCATTCCCGTCATGCCGTCCACGGTAGAAACCGCTGCCGCCGACCGCACTGGGGTTAGCCCCCGTGTTCCCCGGGGGACGACGCGCCGATCGACCGCCTCCGCGAGGTGGGCGCAGTCGATCGCCGCCCACCCGGCTTGCCGGTCTGCATATGCTCATGCAGAATCCTCAGCTACTGAATAGGCGAGGGGGAGCACGTCATGAGCGTGACCGACAGCCCTGCCGCGCGGCTGCAGGCCCTCTTCGAGGGCCACCGGCTGACGCCGACCCAGCGGCGCATCGCGCACAGCATGGTGCGGCGCGCGGCCGACGTGCCGTTCCTGTCGAGCGTGGAGCTGGCCGAGCTGGCCGGGGTCAGCCAGCCGTCCGTGACCCGGTTCGCCGTCGCCCTCGGCTTCGACGGCTACCCCGCCCTGCGCCGCCATCTGCGCGAGGTCGCTCCCGCCGAACCCGCCGCCGAGGCCGGGTCCCACAACGAGTATCAGCAGGCCGTGGAGGCCGAGATCGAGAATCTGCGGCACCTGGCGGAGGCGCTGGCCGACCCCGGCCCCGTCCAGCGCGCCGGGCGTCTCCTCGCGGGCTCCCGGCCGCTGCTCGTTCTCGGCCTGCGGGCGGCCGCTGCCCAGGCCCACGGTTTCGCCTACTTCGCCGCCAAGGTGCATCCCGACGTACGGCTGCTCGGCGAGGGCGGCACGATGGTCCAGGACCGTATCGACGCCGCCGTCCGGGCCGGGGCGAGCGCGCTGCTCTGTTTCGCGCTGCCCCGGCATCCCCGCGAGGTCGTCGACACCCTCGCCTATGCCAAGGAGGCCGGGCTGACCGTCGTCACGGTCGCCGACTCCGCCTTCGCGCCCGTCGCCAAGGTGTCCGACCTGCTGCTCCCGGCCGCCGTCGGCACCGGCCTCGCCTTCGACACGGCCTGCGCGCCGATGCTGCTCGGCCGGGTGCTGCTGGAGGCCATGTGCGATGACCTGCCCCAGGCGCAGTCCCGCCTGGAGGAGTTCGACACGAAGGCGGCGGCGCGGGGCCTGTTCGTCGACTGACGGTTGACGGCACGGGCGCGTTTTTAAGACTCGTCTCACGTTGCGCCGCTACCGTACGGCTCCCAAAAGGCTTCGGACCGGACGGAGGCTGGACGTGACGCGTGGAGGACAGGGACTGGCCCGAGTGGCCGTCGTCGTACGGGCGGGGGCGGCCCCGCTGTGGTGGCTGGGCGTTCTCGCGGCGGGCATCGGCCTGCTCGCACCGGGCCTGACCGGACGCCGCATCGGCGTCCTGGCCGGAGCGGCCCTCTTCGTCCTGGCGACGGCGACGGTCGCCGGGAGCCGGCGGAAGCGCTACGCGGCACTGGCGGCGGCCGCGGCCCGGGCCGGCAAGCACGACGTGCTCCAGGACCGCGCGGTCACGGTACGCAACTGGCGCCGGGGCCACTGCTGGTGGCTCCTCCTCGCCTTCCTGGCCGCCCTGGGCAGCTCCTTCGCGGTCCCGGCGGCCGGGGGCATGCTCCTGGCCGGCTGCGGCGCGGGCCTGTGGCTGAAGTCGGCCTGGCTGGGCCGCCGCGAGCAGACCGGCGAGGCGCTGCTGTGGGTCCGCGTCGACTGGCTCCGAGGCGGAGCGTCCCACCCGGCCGGCCCACGCGTGAAGGCCTACCGCACCACCGGCATCGCAGCAGGCGACGCAGCCCCGGGCGGAGCCCGAAGGAAGTCACCGGCGCTGGTGTAAAAACCGACGACGGAACAACACCCCAGGGACGCGGAGAACCGCGCGACAACCCACCACGCACGCGAGGCCGGACACCTACGGAACCCCTAACCCCGCCCCTTCAGGGGCGCGGGGAACGGCGCGACAAGCCACCACGCACGCGAGGCCGGACATCTACGGAACCCCTCACCCCGCCCCCTCAGGGGCGCGGGGAACTGCGCGACAAGCCACAACGCACGCGAGGCCGGACATCTACGGAACCCCTCACCCCGCCCCTTCAGGGGCGCGGGGAACTGCGCGACAACCCACCACGCACGCGAGGCCGGACGCCTACGGAACCCCTCACCCCGCTCCCTCAGGGGCGCGGGGAACTGCGCGACAAGCCACAACCCACGCGAGGCCAGACGCCTACGGAACCCCCACCCCGCCCCCGTCAACACAACGCATCCACCTCACCCCCACCCGACTCGGCAACCACCTCCTCCACCGTCTGCGCCCGCCGCACCACCGCGAACCGCCCACCCGGCACAAACCCGTACACCCCCGGCCGCACCAGGGAGTTGTAGCCATAGTGGTGGGCGAAGTAGTACGCCCCGGTGTCCAGCGCCGCCGCGTAGTCCCCCTGCTCCAGCAACGGCATGGACCGCCCCTCCGCCAGCAGATCCCCGGCGAAACAGGCCGGCCCCGCCACGTCCTGCACCACCACCGGCCCCTCCTTGGGCCGCCCCTTCGCGTCGTACGCGGAGATCCGCAACGGCCAGCTCCCCGGGGCGTACACCGTCCGTGCGGCCACCTGCACCCCGGCGTGCGTCACCGCCACCGCCCGCCCACCGGAGGTCTTCGCGTACTCGACCCGCGCCACCACCGTCCCGTGCTTGGCCAGCAGTGACCGCCCGAACTCGGTGACCAGCCCGTACCGCCCGTCCAGCAGCCCCGGCACCTCCTCCGCCAGCAACCGCGCGTACCGCGCATAGGTCGGTGCCGTCTCCTCGGACGCGAAGTTCACCGGCAGGCCGCCGCCGATGTCGAGCGTGTCGACCTGACGCCGCCCGGCCCGCCGGTTGATCTCCTCCGCCAGCGCGTACGTCTCCGCCACACCCCGGACCATGAGGTCCAGCGGGATGCCCTGGGACCCGGTGTGCGCGTGCAGCCTGGTCAGCCAGGGCCGGTCCAGATACGCCTGGACGACCCACTCTCGGGCCCCCTCGTCACGCAGCGCCACCCCGAACTTCGAGGTGGCCGTCGCCGTGGACAACGCCTCGATGGAACCCCCGCCGACCTGCGGATTCACCCGGATCCCCAGCGGGGAGCGGCTGGTCGAGGACCGCAGCAGGGCGTCGATGCGGTCCAGCTCCTGCGGGTTGTCCGCGTTGACGGCGACGCCCAGGGCCAGCGCCTCGCGCAGCTCGGCCGGTGTCTTCGCGGGCGAGTCGAGCACCGTCATCTCCGGCGGCATGCCCGCCGCCCGGGCCAGGGCCAGCTCACCGGGGCTCGCGACCTCCGCCCCGACCCCCTCCTCGCGCAGCAGCCGCAGCACCGGCACGAGCGGGGTCGCCTTCACCGCGAAGGCGTGCAGCACGGGCGTACCCGGCGCCACCACCGCCTCGAACGCCGCCCGCAGCCGCGCCGCCGACTCCCGGATGCCGGTGACGTCCAGCAGCCCGACGATGGGGCTGTCGGGCCCGAGCAGCCCTTGCTCCACGGCGGCCCGCACCGCCTCGTCCCGCCGCGCGGCCCGCCGGGCCCCGGTGTCGTCGGCCCCGTCCGTCCCGTCCCGTCCGATGTCCGTCTCGATGTGTGCGCCCATGCATCCAGCCAAACACCCACGGCGGCGCCGCGCCGACACCCCGACGTATTGACTAGCTCTATTCAGAAGTCCAGGATGTGAATAGAGGCAGCAACACACCGCCGGGAGCACCACGCACCCACCAGGAGGCAGACCATGTCAGGACCACGCCCCGTCCGAGCACCGCGCGGCACGGAACCGAGCGCCCTGGGATGGCAGCAGGAAGCCGCCCTGCGGATGCTCCAGAACAACCTCGACCCCGAGGTCGCCGAGCACCCCGACAAGCTCGTCGTCTACGGCGGCACCGGCAAGGCCGCCCGCGACTGGCGCTCCTTCGACGCCATGGTCCGCACCCTGAAGGGCCTGAAGCAGGACGAGACCATGCTGGTCCAGTCCGGCCGCCCCGTCGGCGTCATGCAGACCCACGAGTGGGCCCCGCGCGTCCTGATCGCCAACTCCAACCTCGTCGGCGACTGGGCCAACTGGGAGGAGTTCCGCCGCCTCGAACACCTCGGCCTGACCATGTACGGGCAGATGACCGCCGGCTCCTGGATCTACATCGGCACCCAGGGCATCCTCCAGGGCACCTACGAGACCTTCGCCGCCGTCGCCGCGAAGAAGTTCGGCGGGACACTGGCCGGGACCATCACCCTGACCGCCGGCCTCGGCGGCATGGGCGGCGCCCAGCCGCTCGCCGTGACCATGAACGACGGCGTGGCGATCTGCGTCGACTGCGACCCGCGCGCCATCGAGCGGCGCATCGAGCACCGCTACCTCGATGTGAAGGCCGACAGCCTCGACCACGCCCTGAAGCTGGCGACCGAGGCACGCGACGCCCGCCGCCCCCTGTCCATCGGCGTCCTCGGCAACGCCGCCGAACTGCTCCCGCAGCTGCTCGCCATGGGCGCCCCCATCGACATCGTGACCGACCAGACCTCGGCCCACGACCCGCTGGCCTACCTGCCGCTGGGCACCGCCTTCGAGGACATGGCCGACGCCGCCGCCAAGGACCCGGCCGGCTTCACCACCCGGGCCCGCGAGTCCATGGCCCGGCACGTCGAGGCCATGGTCGGCTTCATGGACGCCGGCGCCGAGGTCTTCGACTACGGCAACTCCATCCGCGGCGAGGCCCAACTCGCCGGATACGACCGCGCCTTCGCCTTCCCCGGCTTCGTCCCCGCCTACATCCGCCCGCTGTTCTGCGAAGGCAAGGGCCCCTTCCGCTGGGCCGCCCTGTCCGGCGAGGCCTCCGACATCGCCAAGACCGACAAGGCGATCCTCGACCTCTTCCCGGAGAACGAGTCCCTCGCCCGCTGGATCAAGATGGCCGGTGAACGCGTCCACTTCCAGGGCCTGCCCGCCCGCATCTGCTGGCTCGGCTACGGCGAGCGCGACAAGGCCGGTGAGCGCTTCAACGACATGGTCGCGACCGGTGAGCTGGCCGCGCCGGTCGTCATCGGCCGCGACCACCTCGACTGCGGCTCGGTCGCCTCCCCCTACCGCGAGACCGAGGCCATGCTCGACGGATCCGACGCGATCGCCGACTGGCCGCTGCTGAACGCCATGGTCAACGTCGCCTCCGGGGCGTCCTGGGTGTCGATCCACCACGGCGGCGGCGTAGGCATGGGCCGGTCCATCCACGCCGGGCAGGTCACGGTGGCCGACGGCACCGCCCTCGCCGGTGAGAAGATCCGCCGGGTGCTCACCAACGACCCCGGCATGGGCGTCATCCGGCACGTCGACGCCGGGTACGACATCGCCGAGTCGGTGGCGGGGGAGCGCGGC
The DNA here is from genome assembly GCF_042959065.1 of Streptomyces sp. NPDC007929. NCBI lineage: Bacteria > Bacillati > Actinomycetota > Actinomycetes > Kitasatosporales > Streptomycetaceae > Streptomyces > Streptomyces sp. NPDC007929. The sequence continues at coordinate 585,078 of NZ_JBIBKD010000006.1, forward strand.
GTCCGCGTCCCGATGCGCGAAGGTGACCCGGCGTGACCCAGAACAGCGGCGGCTCCTTCCACCAGATGTGGCGCGAGCTGCTCCCCCTCGGCAGGCACCCCGGCTCCGGCGGCTACCGGCGCTTCGCCTGGACCGCGGTCGACGGCGAATGCCGGGCCTGGTTCGAGGACCAGGCCCGCTCGCGCGGCCTCACCCACGAGGTCGACCGCAACGGCAACCAGTGGGCCTGGCTCGGCGACCCCACCGCCGGGGACGCCGTCGTCACCGGCTCGCACCTCGACTCCGTGCCCGACGGCGGGGCCTTCGACGGCCCCCTCGGAGTGGTGTCCGCCTTCGCCGCACTGGACGAGCTGCGTCGCAGGGACGCCCGCCTCACCCGGCCCCTCGCCATCGTGAACTTCGGCGACGAGGAGGGCGCCCGGTTCGGGCTCGCCTGCGTCGGGTCCCGGCTCACCGCCGGGCAGCTCACCCGCGCCCAGGCGCACCTGCTCATCGACGGCGACGGCGTGACGCTGCCCCGGGCCATGGAGGCGGCCGGGTACGACCCGGACGCCATCGGGCCGGACCCCGAACGGCTCGCCCGCATCGGCGCCTTCGTCGAACTGCACGTCGAACAGGGCCGGGCCCTGGACCTGTCCGGCGACCGGGTCGGCCTCGCCAGCGCGATCTGGCCGCACGGCCGGTGGCGGTTCGACTTCCGCGGCGAGGCCAACCACGCCGGCACCACCCGGCTCGCCGACCGCCACGACCCCATGCTGTCCTACGCCGAGACCGTCCTCGCCGCCCGGCGCGAGGCCGAACTCGCCGGAGCCGTCGCCACCTTCGGCAAGATCGCCGTCGAACCCAACGGCGTCAACGCCATCCCCTCCCTCGTACGCGGCTGGCTCGACTCCCGGGCCGAGGACCAGGCCGGCCTCGACACCGTCGTCGACGGCATCGAGAAGGCGGCCCGCGGCTACGCGGACGCCCACGGCATCGACCTCGACATCGTCCGCGAGTCCTACACCCCCGTCGTCGAGTTCGACCACGCCCTGCGCGACGAACTCGCCCGCATCCTCGGCACGGACAGCGACCTCACGGTCCCCGTCCTCGGCACCGGCGCGGGACACGACGCCGGGATCCTGTCCGGGAGCATCCCGACCGCCATGCTGTTCGTGCGCAACCCCACCGGCGTCTCCCACTCCCCGGCCGAGTCCGCGAGCGAGGACGACTGCGTCGCCGGGGTACTCGCACTCGCCGACGTACTGGAAGGACTGGCGTGCAGGTGACGACAGCAGCCCCGCGGACCTACTGGCTGGAGCACGCCTGGCTCGGCACCCATGTCGAGCCGGGTGTCGCCCTCGACGTCGCGGACGGCCGCATCACCGCCGTCCGCACCGGCACCCCCACCCCGCCCCCCGGCGCCGAGGTCCTGCGCGGACTCACCCTGCCCGGCCTGGCCAACGCCCACAGCCACGCCTTCCACCGCGCCCTGCGCGGCACCGTCCAGGTCGGCTCCGGCACCTTCTGGACCTGGCGCGAGGTCATGTACACCACGGCCGCCCGGCTCACCCCGGACAGCTACCACGCCCTCGCCCGCGCGGTGTACGCCGAGATGGCCCTGGCCGGCATCACGGCCGTCGGCGAGTTCCACTACGTCCACCACGCCCCCGGCGGCACCCCCTACGCCGACCCCAACGCCATGGGGGAGGCCCTCATCGCGGCCGCGGCCGAGGCCGGCATCCGCATCACCCTCCTCGACACCGCCTACCTCTCCTCCGGCTTCGGACAGCCCCCCACCGCCCACCAGCTCCGCTTCTCCGACGGCGACGCCGAGGCCTGGACCACACGCTGTGCACTTCTCAAGGAACGGGATCACGCACGGATCGGGGCCGCGATCCACTCCGTACGAGCCGTGCCCGCCGAGCAGTTGGAGACCGTCGCACGCTGGGCCGAGGAGCGGCGGGCCCCGCTCCATGTGCACCTGTCCGAGCAGACCGCCGAGAACGACGCCTGCCGGGAGGCCCACGGCTGCACCCCGACCCAGCTCCTCGCCCTGCACGGCGTCCTCGGGCCGCGCACCACCGGCGTCCACAACACCCATCTCACCGCCGAGGACATCTCCCTCATCGGCGCAAGCGGCACCGGCACCTGCATGTGCCCGACCACCGAGCGGGACCTCGCGGACGGCATCGGACCGGCCGTCGCCCTGCAGAACGAGGGCTCCCCGCTCTGTCTCGGCTCCGACAGCCACGCCGTCATCGACCTGCTCGAAGAGGCGCGGGCCATGGAACTGAACGAGCGGCTGCGCACCCGAACCCGAGGTCACTGGACGGCGGCGGCCCTGCTCCGGGCGGCCTCCGTCGACGGCCACGCGGCCCTCGGCTGGGAGGACGCGGGCCTCCTGGAGACCGGCGCGCTCGCCGACTTCACCACCCTCGCGCTCGACTCCGTCAGGACGGCAGGGCCGCTTCCGCGGCTCGGGGCCGAGACGGCCGTATTCGCCGCGTCGGCAGCGGACGTGTCGCATACGGTCGTGGCAGGCCGGCACGTCGTACGGGACGGGGTCCACTCCCTCGTACCGGACGTGCCGCGAGCCCTCGCGGACGCCGTCGAAGCCCTGCGCGGATGAAGCCCGGGAACCCGGGCCACGCATCAGACCCCACCGCCGACCAGGCCACCGAGGACGCCATGAGCAACGCGACGACCGTCAGCCCCGCCCACTCCGCGAGCACCGCGAGCACACTCATCACGAACATCGCCAGCCTGGTCACCAACGACCCCTCCCTCGGTGACAATTCCCCCCTCGGACTGGTCCGGGACGCGGCCGTCGTCATCGAAGGCGACCGCGTCGTGTGGACCGGTGATCACAGCAAAGCACCCGCCACTGACAATCGGGTCGACGCCGGCGGCCGGGCGGTCCTGCCCGGCTTCGTGGACTCCCACTCCCACCTCGTCTTCGCCGGCGACCGGACGCAGGAGTTCAACGCCCGGATGTCCGGGCGGCCGTACAGCGCGGGCGGCATCCGCACCACCGTCGCGGCCACCCGGGCGGCGAGCGACCGGGAACTCGAGGCCAACGTCACCCGTTACCTCGCCGAAGCCCTCCGCCAGGGCACCACCACGTTCGAGACCAAGTCCGGCTACGGCCTGACCGTCGAGGACGAGGCCCGCGCCCTGCGCATCGCCGCCGCCCACACCGACGAGGTCACCTACCTCGGCGCCCACATCGTCCCGCCGGACCACGCCGACGACCCCGCCGGCTATGTCGCCCTGGTCACCGGCGAGATGCTCGACGCCTGCGCCCCGCACGCCCGCTGGATCGACGTCTTCTGCGAGAAGGGCGCCTTCGACGGCGACCAGGCCCGCGCCGTCCTCACCGCAGGCAAGGCCAGGGGCCTGCACCCCCGTATCCACGCCAACCAGCTCTCCTACGGCCCCGGCGTGCAGCTCGCCGTCGAGCTCGACGCGGCCAGCGCCGACCACTGCACCCACCTCACGGACGCCGACGTGGACGCCCTGGCTTCCGGCCGTACGGTCGCCACCCTGCTGCCCGGCGCCGAGTTCTCCACGCGGGCGGCATGGCCGGACGCGCGGCGCCTGCTGGACGCGGGCGTCACGGTCGCGCTGTCCACCGACTGCAACCCCGGCTCGTCCTTCACCTCGTCCGTCCCGTTCTGCGTCGCGCTGGCCGTACGGGACATGGGGATGACCCCGGACGAGGCCGTGTGGTCGGCGACCGCGGGCGGCGCGGCGGCCCTGCGGCGCGACGACGTCGGCCGCCTCACCCCGGGCGCCTACGCGGACCTGACGCTCCTCGACGCCCCCAGCCATGTCCACCTCGCCTACCGCCCCGGTGTCCCGCTGGTCAGCGGGGTGTGGCGGCGGGGGCAGCGCGTGGTGTGATCACCGGCCCGCGATAATGCGATGCCGCGTCGGACGAACGGAACGACCGACCGGCATCGGCGAAGGGCGGGGACACATGGGGCAGGGACGGTGGGCGGGGCACTGGTCGGCACCCCTCGTGGTGAACGTCCTGCTCGGGATCCCGGGCGTGGTGCCGATCTGGCTGCTCTGGTACGTCGCGGCGAACTGGCCGCTCGCCGACGCCGGCTGGACCATGCGGGAACCCACCGAGAACGACGGCATCGCCCCCGCGCTCGTGATCGCGGTCCCCGTGGTCACGCTGTACGTCCTGATCTGGTGGCTCGCCAACAGCCCGCTGCGGCGCCGCACGGCGCTCGCCCCGCACACCTACTGGCTGCTGAGCCTGACGGCCCCGCTGCTGCCGACGGCCGCGCTGTTCCTCAACTCCTGAGACGCCGCCGGGCAGACCCCTGACGGGCCCCCGCGACACCACCGGTGGCACGCGCCCGGGGGCGGGCCGTCCGGCCCGCCCCCGAGGGACACGTACACCAGGGGTCGTTCGAGGGTCACTCCTCGACGGTCAGTCCCTTGCGCAGCCGCACCAGCGTCCGCGACAGCAGACGCGAGACGTGCATCTGCGAGATGCCCAGCTCCTCGCCGATCTCCGACTGGGTCATGCCCGCGACGAAGCGCAGGGACAGGATCTTCCGGTCGCGCGGCGGGAGTTCCGCGATCAGCGGCTTCAGCGACTCGACGTACTCGATGCCTTCGAGCCCGTGGTCCTCGTAGCCGATGCGGTCCGCGAGAGCGCCCTCGGAGTCGTCCTCCTCCGGCTGGGCGTCCAGCGAGGAGGCCGTGTAGGCGTTCGAGGCTGCCATGCCCTCGACGACCTCGTCGTTGGAGATCCCGAGACGCTCCGCCAGCTCGGCCACCGTGGGGGCGCGGTCGAGCTTCTGGGCCAGCTCGTCCCCGGCCTTGGCCAGGTCCAGCCGCAGCTCCTGCAGACGACGCGGAACGCGCACGGACCACGAGGTGTCACGGAAGAAGCGCTTGATCTCGCCGACGATGGTCGGCATGGCGAACGTGGGGAACTCCACACCGCGGGACAGCTCGAAGCGGTCGATCGCCTTGATGAGGCCGATGGTGCCGACCTGGATGATGTCCTCCATCGGCTCGCTGCGGGAGCGGAACCGGGAGGCGGCGAACTTGACGAGCGCGAGGTTCAGTTCGACGAGCGTGTTGCGGACGTACGAATACTCGTGGGTCCCTTCCTCCAGCGTCTCCAGACGCTCGAAGAGGGTCTTGGACAGCGCCCGGGCGTCGACCGCGTCGACTTCCTCGTACGGGGGGATGTCCGGAAGACCGGAGAGGAGGTCGTCCTGTGTGACGAGCATCTCGACCTGCTCGATGGGATCCAGATGTTCCGGAGGGGGTGTCGACGCCGCTTTGTGGGTACGCGAGTCGTCGAGCCGGGGTGACATGATGTCCTCCATCGTTCTCGGCATATGGCTGCCGGAGCCGTTAGGTGCACTGCGGTGTGCGGCGCCTCCAAAGCCGGCCGTGTCGGGTACGTGTCCTTACTAGGCCTACCCGCTTTCCCGAGCCCACCGCAAGTGCGTTCTGTGGGCATATGTCCGTTTGTGTGTAGTTGTTCGGGTGTCGGACCGTGCGGGGAAGGCGTAGTGTTCGAGGGCGTCAGCAACCACCTCGACGTCGGGAGAGAGAGACGGCATGGACCGCGGGACGGTCGGCAGCGCACAGTCTGGCCGGCTTCTGGTGGAGGTGCGGGAAGAGGGCTCTAGCGCCGTCGTGACCCCGGCGGGTGAGTTGGATCACCACACCGCCGATCTGTTGCGTGAGCCACTCGACGACTGCCTCGCCAAAGGATTCAAGCGCCTGATCATCGATTGCGCACGCCTGGAGTTCTGTGACTCCACGGGACTCAACGTGCTCCTCGGTGCGCGGCTGAAGGCGGAGGCCGCCGGTGGCGGCGTCTCGCTCGTCGCCATGCAGCCGGTGGTGGCCCGCGTCTTCGAGATCACCGGCGCGGATGCGGTCTTCAGCGTCCACGACTCGCTCGAGGCGGCCCTGACCGACGAGTCGGGCTGACCTGCCGTGCGTCGGCGCGCGGTGCCTCGGCCATCCCCCTGTGACCGGTGTCCCAGCCCCGTCACGTCTTTCGTGCCGAATACATGGGTGTTCAGTCGGTCCGCCAGGGCAGGAGACATCCTGAACCTGTAGGTCGCCGGGGTGGCGGGGCGCCGTGAAACCGACGTGCCGCGCGCTGTGTGACCGACTGTGTAGTGAATGTTGTGAATCGTGAACTGGTGAATCGGTGAGGTGAAGCGCTGATGAGCACCACCCGGCCTTACCCGCCGGGCGACCGCGGGCCGGAGCCCAGCGGCGCTTCCGGGGCGTCCGAGGGTGGCGTAGCGGCGGCCGGTGCGGCCGGAGAGGGCGTGGGTGCGCCGTCCGGAGCCGCGGCGCCGCCGGGGGGTCGGCAGGTGCGCCGGCTGAGCTTCGAGGACCAGAGCGGCGTGGTGCCGCTCGCCCGTGACTTCACCCGCCAGGCGCTGTACGCGTGGGGCTGGCTGCCCGCCGCCTCCGCCGACCAGCGGGCCGCCGCCGAGGACGTGCTGCTGGTCGTCTCCGAGCTGGTCACCAACGCCTGCCTGCACGCCGAGGGGCCGGATCAGCTGCTGATCACCTGCGACAACAAGGTGATCCGCGTGGAGGTCACCGACCGGGGCACCGGCCAGCCCGCCCCTCGTACCCCGCACCGCGCGGGGCGCCCGGGTGGCCATGGCATGTTCATCGTCCAGCGCCTGTGCCTGGACTGGGGCGTCGTCCGTGCGCCGGGCGTCTCCGGCAAGACGGTCTGGGCGGAACTGGGCGCACCGGCCTGATCGCGGGGAGTACGCGTTCCGGCTCCGCTGTGTGCCCGGCCCGTCTCGTGGTGCGCCCGACCGGCCTGGGGGTGCGACTGTCCGGTCGTGACCATTCCTGTCCGGTATGGGTCGTATCTGCTGCTTTCGGGTCCCGGTGAGCGCCCTTGGTGCGCCCGAACGGGTGACGACCCCGCATCGGACCTCTTACGCCACTCACCGCGCGCCGGATCCCCACGGATCCGGCGCGCACTGCGTCTTCCTTCCTCAAGGCCCCGGGCGTACCTTGACGGCCCGATCTGATACGCCGTCAGGAAACAGGAAGGGGAGCGGCACCGTGTCGTACCGCAAACGAACCGCCGCGCTCGCGTCCGCCGCGGCCCTGGCCGGCTCGGCGGTGTGGATGGCCGCCCCCGTCGCCCGGGCCGAGGTCGTCGACGTCAACTACCAGTGCAAGACGCCGATAGGCGACAAGAGTGCCGTCTCGCCCATCGACATCAAGGGTGTCGAGAGTGGCAACGGCTACCGGATCACCATGTCCTGGCAGAAGGGCGTCTCCTCCAGCCCGGTCGAACTGGGCAAGGGCGCGATGACGCCGAGCGCCACCATCGCCCTGGGCGGTGCCGACAGCGGCACCCTGGCGGTGTCCGGGCCCGCCAACGACGCCGCGATCCCGGCCAATACGCCGATCAAGATCAGCGATCTGAGCGGCACGTACACGCCGAAGAAGAGCGGCAAGGTGACCTTCACGGCCGGTGTGCTCACCATCAAGGCACTCGGCACGACGACCACGTGCACCCCGACGAACGACCCGGGCCCGTCCCTCACCCTGGACGTCAGCGCCGGGAGCGGGGGCGGGAGCGGGGGTGGCTCCGGCGGTTCCACCCAGGGCGGCGGCACCGGCGGGGACACCGGGGATGCCGGTGCCGGGCTGCCGCGGACCGGACCCGAGGACTCGGCCGTCGCCCTCGGCACCCTCGGCGGCACGGTCCTGCTCGCCGGAGCGGCGGGCGCACTGTGGCTGACGCGACGTCATCAGGGGGCCAGGGCCGACCGTTGACGGCGGCGCACCCTGTCTGGCGGGGGTGCGGCCGGTTTCCGAACCGCACGGGGGCGATCCGGGCGCCTGCCCGCGGGGCGCGCTCCGGCAGCACCTGCGCGAGTCGCGGCCCGGCAGCACCCCTCCTCGCAGGCTGCGGTCCTGCACCCCTCCTCGCGGGCCGCGGTCATGCAACCCGCCCCCGCAGCCCGCCCGCACGCCGCCGTCATGCCCCCGCCGCCACACCGCAACTCCGCCCGCCCGCTCGTACGTCCGCGCAGCAGCACCGCACAGCACAGCACCACACCCGCGCCACCCGACTGTGAAGCAGCACCCCACCCGGCCGCCCGCCCGCACCGCACATCCGTTGGAGCCGCCGATGTCGCCGATATCGCCGATGTCGCCCGTCGTTCGTCCGACGTACGTGTCGCTCACGGTGCTGGTCGCCCTGCTGCTGGTCCTGGCGGGAGCCGGGGTCGCGCGGGGTGCGGAGCGGCCCGTCGTCGAGCTGGACAGGGCCCAGGCCGGAACCGGCGGTTCGGTCACCGTCAGCGGCAGCGGCTGGCGGCCCCGGGCCCTGCTCACGCTGCTCGTGTGCGGGCAGGCCGAGCCGAAGCGGGGCGTGACCGGTGGCACCAACTCCTGTGCCAACGCCGACGGCCGGGCCGTCACCACCGGCTCCGACGGGCGCTTCCGCCGCGAACTGCCCGTCGTGGAGCCGCCCGTGCCGTGCCCCTGCGTGGTGCACGTGGCGACGGTGACCGGACGCGGTGCCGAGGCCGACGCCGCCCTCCAGGTCGCCGGGCACGCCGTCGAGCCGCTGCCCGCGGACGCGGCCGGTGGGCGGCTGTCCCTGCTCGCGGACACCCGGCTGCGGGGCTCCGGCGGTCTGCTCACCTGGTTCGGCTCCCCGCCCGAGCGGACCCTCGTGGTCACCGTCGGCAACGTCGGCACGTCCCCCGTGAAGAACCCGGTCTTCCAGGTCGGCACCTCCCACGGCGTGTTCGCCCCGCAGTGGCAGGACCAGCGGTGGCGCGGCACGATCCGGCCCGGGGGCGAGGCCCGTATCGAGCTGCCGGTGGAGCTCGGAGCCGGGGCGCACGGCGACTACACCGTGTCGCTGAAGTACGGCGGCAAGGTGCTCGCCGAGCACCCCTGGGGCGTGGGGCGGCCCTGGGGCGTGACCCTGTTCTGGGTCCTCGTCCTGCTCGTCGTCCCGGCGGCGCTGCTGCGCGCGGCCCTGGCCGTGATCGACCACGTACGACCGCGCCGCCCCGGCCACGCGGCCCGCCCGCCCCGCCGGGTGGGGCCGCTCATGGCCCGCCGGGCCTCGGCCGAGCCCTGGTTCGCCCCGGACGCCGACCCGCCGCGCCCGCCCGGGACATGAGGAAGGGCCGCCACACCCGGGGTGCGGCGGCCCTTCTCCAGACGTCGGACGGCGCTGATCAGCGGACGTCGCCCATCATGGCCTTGACCTTCTTGCGGTACATGAACACCGCGAAACCGGCGACCACGGCGAGCGCCGCCTCCAGCGCCACGAAGCCCGTCCGGTCGAGGTTGACCCCGCCGACGGCCGGGTTGGACAGCAGCGCGGTGACGGAGTCGCCCGCGGTGACCGCGAGGAACCAGACGCCCATCATCTGCGAGGCGTACTTCGCCGGAGCCATCTTCGTCGTCACCGACAGTCCCACCGGGGACAGCGTCAGCTCACCGACGGTCTGCACGAAGTAGATCGCGACCAGCCACATCGCCGCGGCCTTGTGACCGCCCTCGGCGATCGACAGCGGGGCGAGGAAGAGGAAGAAGGACGCACCCACCAGCACCAGGCCGGAGGCGAACTTCACGATGGTGCTCGGCTCCTTGCCGCGGCGGTTCAGCCACAGCCACAGCCAGGCGAAGACCGGGGCCAGCGCCATGATCAGGACCGGGTTGACCGACTGGTACCAGGAGACCGGGAACTCCCAGCCGAAGATCGTGTTGTCGGCCTTGTCGCTGGCGAAGAGCGACAGGGTCGAGCCGCCCTGGTCGTAGATCATCCAGAAGACGGCGGCGGCGACGAAGAACCAGATGTACGCCGACACCTTCGACCGCTCGCCGGAGCCCAGGTCCTTGTCGCGCAGGATGCGGGAGATGACCAGGATCGGCACGAGCAGGCCGAGGAGCGTCAGCGGGATCAGTGCCCAGTTCAGGGTGAAGTGACCGGTGCCGCCGACCAGGCCGTAGAAGACCACGGCGATGGCCAGCCAGATCAGGCCCTTGCGCAGGGTGGACGCCTTCTCGGCGGGCGACAGCGGGGTCGGGACCACGCTGCTCCTGGCGTCCAGGTGGCGGCCGCCGAGCAGGAACTGGACGAGGCCGAGCGCCATGCCGAGCGCGGCCAGCGCGAAGCCCAGGTGCCAGTTGACGTTCTCCCCGACGGTGCCGATGACCAGCGGCGCGACGAAGGCGCCGAGGTTGATGCCGATGTAGAAGACCGTGAAGCCACCGTCGCGGCGCGGGTCGTCCGGGCCGTCGTAGAGGTGGCCGACCATCGTGGAGATGTTGGCCTTCAGCAGACCGGAACCGATGGCGACCAGGCCCAGGCCGACGTAGAAGCTCGCGGCGGCGGGCAGCGCCAGGCACAGGTGGCCGAGCATGATGACCACGCCCGCGACGGCGACCGTCTTGCGGGGGCCGAGCACCCGGTCGGCGAACCAGCCGCCGGGCAGGGTGAGCAGGTACACCAGCGACAGGTACACGGCGTAGATCGCCGTCGCCGTGCCCGCGGGAAGGTGCAGGCCGCCGGGGGCCACCAGATACAGCGGGAGCAGGGCCCTCATGCCGTAGTAGGAGAAGCGCTCCCACATCTCGGTCATGAACAGAGTGGCCAGTCCGCGGGGGTGGCCGAAGAAGGTCTTCTCGGAACCGGGGGTGCCCGGTCGGGCCGAGTCCTTCGTCAGGCTGGACGCCATGGTCGTTCCTTGCTGCTCGGGACGCGCCCCGCGGCAGCGGTGGTGCGCCCGGTGGGGGGCTGCCGGCACCGGTGGGTACGGCCGTCCGCCCGACGCCTACGGGGGTCCGCTCCGGGTCACGAAGCGGTGGGCGGTCGCCACCGGGATCCACGCCTCTACGCGCGTCGCCGCACTACGAGGCCCGGCCACAGGTCGTTTCCGTCGGGGCCGGCGGGAACCGGCCCGCACACAAAAGAGACCTTCAGGGCAAATGCCTCCGAAGGTCGCCGTGGTGCTACAGGCGCTGAATCACCATACGGCAGGACACCGCCGCATATGGAAGAGCTTGAGACACGGATCACAGGTTGCAACGCAACCGCACGCCGGTTTCCAAGGTCCTTACTACGATCTCACCTCATAGGCGGAGGGTCGGTGCCCCTACCCCCGCTTCGTAAGAACCGGGTATGACAGCGGTAAGAATCAAGGATTCCGGTCACACCCCAGCTCAGGGCGTCGCAGGTCTACCATCACCTCATGACCCGTGTACTGCTCGCCGAGGACGATGCGTCCATCTCGGAGCCGCTGGCCCGCGCTCTGCGCCGGGAGGGCTACGAGGTCGAGGTCCGCGAGGACGGACCCACCGCTCTCGACGCCGGACTGCAGGGCGGCATCGACCTGGTCGTGCTCGACCTCGGCCTGCCCGGCATGGACGGCCTGGAGGTGGCCCGCCGCCTGCGGGGCGAGGGCCACGCCATCCCGATCCTCATCCTGACCGCGCGCGCCGACGAGGTGGACACCGTCGTCGGGCTCGACGCGGGCGCCGACGACTACGTCACCAAGCCGTTCCGGCTGGCCGAACTGCTCGCCCGCGTGCGGGCCCTGCTGCGGCGCGGCGCCTCCGAGCCGCAGCAGCCGCCCGCCACGCACGGCGTGCGCATCGACGTCGAGTCGCACCGCGCCTGGATGGGCGAGGAGGAGCTCCAGCTCACCGCCAAGGAGTTCGACCTGCTGCGGGTGCTGGTGCGCGACGCGGGCCGGGTCGTCACCCGCGACCAGCTGATGCGGGAGGTCTGGGACACGACGTGGTGGTCGTCGACCAAGACCCTCGACATGCACATCTCCTGGCTGCGCAAGAAGCTCGGCGACGACGCGGCCAACCCCCGCTACATCGCCACCGTGCGCGGCGTGGGTTTCCGTTTCGAGAAGAGCTGAGCCGCGAGGCGGGCTCGGGTAACAGGACATGCGTCGCCGACTGATCCAGTCCACGCTCGCCGTGGTGCTCGTCGTGATCGCCGTCTTCGGCGTCTCCCTCGTCATCGTCGAGACCCGGACGATCAGCAACAGCGCCCAGGAACGGGTGGAGTCCGAGGCCGTCCGGCTCGCCAGCATCGTCGACAGCCGGCTCTTCGGGGCGCAGCAGGTCGACGCCGAGGTGCTGCGCGAGCAGGTCACGCAGAACCACTACTACGCCGTGATCCGCATCCCCGGGGAGGCGCCCATCGAGGTGGGCACCCAGCCCGCCGGGGACGTCATCAGCGCGACCGCGCCCGGCGAGGAGGGCGAGACCGTCACCGTCCAGGAGCCGCGCTCCTCGGTGACCCGTGAGGTCGGCCGCACCCTGCTGATCATCGCGCTGGTCGCGCTGCTCGCGGTCGTGGCCGCGGTCCTGCTGGCCGTCCGCCAGGCGAACCGGCTGGCGTCGCCGCTGACCGACCTCGCGGAGACGGCCGAGCGGCTCGGCTCGGGCGATCCACGGCCCCGGCACAAGCGGTACGGGGTGCCCGAGCTGGACCGGGTGGCGGACGTGCTGGACGGCTCCGCCGAGCGCATCGCCCGCATGCTCACCGCCGAACGCCGTCTGGCCGCCGACGCCTCCCACCAGCTGCGCACTCCGCTCACCGCCCTGTCGATGCGGCTGGAGGAGATCACCCTCACCGACGACCTGGACACGGTGAAGGAGGAGGCGACGATCGCGCTGACGCAGGTCGAGCGGCTCACGGACGTCGTGGAGCGGCTGCTGACGAACTCCCGCGATCCGCGCACCGGCTCCGCCGTCTCCTTCGACCTCGACGAGGTCATCCAGCAGCAGCTCGCGGAGTGGCGCCCGGCGTACCGCAGCGCGGGCCGGGCGATCGTCAGCTCCGGCAAACGGCACCTGCGCGCGGTGGGCACGCCCGGCGCGGTCGCGCAGGTGCTGGCCGCGCTGATCGAGAACTCCCTCATGCACGGCGGCGGCACGGTGGCCCTGCGCACCCGCGTCACCGGCAACCAGGCGGTCATCGAGGTCACGGACGAAGGCCCCGGCATTCCCGCCGACCTCGGCGCCCGGATCTTCGAGCGGGCGATCAGCGGCCGCAACTCCACGGGCATCGGCCTGGCCGTGGCCCGCGACCTGGCGGAGGCCGACGGAGGCCGCCTGGAGATGCTCCAGACCAAGCCCCCGATCTTCGGCCTGTTCCTGTCCCGCACCCCCCTGTCCAGGGCCGAGGGCGACGAGGAACCGACGGTCCGCTGAGACCGGGCCGGACCTGGAGGGCGGCTACGGCACCTGCTGCTTCGCCTTCGCGGGGACGGCCGGCTCGCCGCGCAGCACCGGGGCCGGGGCGGCCGCCGTCTCGCGGGCGGGCAGTGTCCGGAAGACCCAGGAGCGGTAGGACCAGAAGCGGAACAGGGTCGCGATGCCGATGCCCAGGAACTTGAAGACGTTGTTCTGCAGCGGGGTGTTCCAGCCGAAACCGTAGGTGGCCGCGTACAGGACGCCGTTCTCGATGACCAGGCCGATCGCGCTGAACAGCAGGAAGAGAGTCATCTCACGGGTACGGCCACTCTTGTCGCGGTCGCGGTACGTGAAGTAGCGGAAGCCGACGTAGTTGAAGACGATCGCGACGACGGTCGCGATCACGCTCGCGCGCACCACCTGGAGGTCGGTGGTGTGCCGCACCAGGTTGAAGACAGCGAGGTTGACCAGCACTCCCGCGCCGCCCACCGCGCCGAACTTGGCGACTTCGCGGACGATCCGCCGGAGCCGAGAGGCACCATGTCCCATGGTCGTACAGGCCCCCGTCCGGTCGTCGGCGTCAACCCAGCCATGCTAACCACCCTCCCGCGCGATCTTCCTGCGGATACCGGTGGACCGCCGGAGAAGGTCCGCGAGGCCCCGGGGAGGGACAGGAAACCGGCCACCCTGGCGCGGCCGATACCCTGAGGGAGTGACGTTCCCCGTAGTCGGCATGGTCGGCGGTGGCCAGCTCGCTCGTATGACACACGAGGCGGGCATCCCGCTGGGCATCAGGTTCAAGCTCCTCAGTGACACCCCGCAGGACTCCGCTGCGCAGGTCGTGAGCGATGTCGTCGTCGGCGACCATCGCGATCTCGACACGCTGCGCGAGTTCGCCCGTGGGTGCGATGTGATCACCTTCGATCACGAACACGTGCCCACCGAGCACCTCCGGGCCCTGGAGGCGGACGGCATCCCCGTGCGCCCCGGCCCCGACGCGCTCGTGCACGCCCAGGACAAGGGGGTGATGCGCGCGAAGCTCGACGCGATCGGCGTCCCCTGCCCCCGGCACCGGATCGTGACCGACCCGCGGGACGTGGCCGCCTTCGCGGCCGAGGGCGACGGATTCCCGGTCGTCCTCAAGACCGTCCGCGGCGGCTACGACGGCAAGGGCGTGTGGGTCGTCGACTCCGCCGAGGAGGCCGCCGAGCCGTTCAAGGCCGGTGTCCCGGTGCTCGCCGAGGAGAAGGTCGACTTCCTGCGCGAGCTCGCCGCCAACGTGGTCCGCTCACCGCACGGCCAGGCCGTGGCCTACCCGGTGGTCGAGTCCCGGCAGGTCGACGGCGTCTGCGACACCGTCATCGCCCCGGCCCCCGACCTCGACGAGTCCCTCGCCCTGGCGGCCTCCGAGATGGCGCTGAAGATCGCCAAGGAGCTCGGCGTCGTCGGGCACCTCGCGGTCGAGCTGTTCCAGACCCGCGACGGTCGCATCCTCGTCAACGAACTCGCGATGCGCCCGCACAACTCCGGCCACTGGTCGATGGACGGCGCCGTCACCAGCCAGTTCGCCAACCACGTCCGCGCGGTCCTGGACCTGCCCCTGGGCGACCCGCGCCCGCGCGCCGCGTGGACGGTCATGGTCAACGTCCTCGGCGGCGACTACCCGGACATGTACTCCGCGTACCTGCACTGCATGGCCCGCGACCCCCAGCTCAAGATCCACATGTACGGCAAGGACGTGAAGCCCGGCCGCAAGGTCGGACACGTCAACACCTACGGCGACGACCTGGACGACGTGCTGGAGCGCGCCCGTCACGCTGCCGGCTACCTGAGAGGCACCATCACCGAATGAGCCCTGTTGTTGGCATCGTCATGGGGTCGGACTCCGACTGGCCCGTCATGGAGGCCGCCGCCAAGGCCCTCGACGAGTTCGAGATCGCCTACGAGGTCGACGTCGTCTCCGCGCACCGCATGCCGCGCGAGATGGTCGCCTACGGCGAGCAGGCCGACGGCCGCGGGCTCAAGGTGATCATCGCCGGGGCGGGCGGCGCCGCCCACCTGCCCGGCATGCTCGCCTCCGTGACCCCGCTGCCCGTCATCGGCGTGCCCGTGCCGCTGAAGTACCTCGACGGCATGGACAGCCTGCTGTCCATCGTGCAGATGCCGGCCGGTGTCCCCGTCGCCACGGTCTCCGTCGCCGGTGCCCGCAACGCCGGGCTGCTCGCCGCCCGCATCCTCGCCGCCCACGACGAGGAACTGCGCGGCCGGATGCGCGACTTCCAGCAGGAGCTGAACGACCAGGCCACCGAGAAGGGCAAGCGCCTGCGCGCCAAGGTCGAGGGCGCGGGCGGATTCGGCTTCGGCGCGGGGAAGTGACGACGATGACCTCCGAGGAGGCAGCCCGGGAACTCCTGCGCGAGTTCCCGGTCGTCGACGGCCACAACGACCTGCCGTGGGCGCTGCGCGCACAGGTCCGCTACGACCTCGACGCCCGCGACATCGCCACCGACCAGAGCGCCCATCTGCACACCGACATCCCCCGGCTGCGCGCGGGCGGGGTCGGCGCCCAGTACTGGTCGGTGTACGTCCGCACGGACGCGCCCGACCCGGTCGCCGCCACCCTCGAACAGATCGACTGCGTACGGCAGTTGCTGACCCGCCACCCCGGGGACCTGCGCCCCGCGCTCACCGCCGCCGACATGGAGGCCGCGCGCCGGGAGGGCCGGATCGCCTCCCTCATGGGAGCGGAGGGCGGCCACTCCATCGCGGGCTCCCTGGGCACCCTGCGCGGCCTGTACGGCCTCGGTGTGCGGTACATGACCCTCACCCACAACGACAACGTCGCCTGGGCGGACTCCGCGACCGACGAACCGAGGGCCGGTGGCCTGACCGCGTTCGGCCGTGAGGTCGTCCGGGAGATGAACCGGCTCGGCATGCTCGTCGACCTCTCCCACGTGGCGGCGACGACCATGCGGGACGCGCTCGACACGAGCTCCGCCCCCGTGATCTTCTCCCACTCCTCCGCCCGGGCCGTGTGCGACCACCCGCGCAACGTGCCCGACGACGTCCTTCAGCGGCTGCCCGCCAACGGCGGTATGGCGATGGTGACGTTCGTGCCGAAGTTCGTGCTCCAGGCGGCCGTGGACTGGACGGCCGCGGCCGACGAGAACATGCGCGCCCACGGCTTCCACCACCTCGACACCACCCCGGAGGCCATGAAGGTCCACCGCGCGTTCGAGGAGCGGCACCCGCGCCCGGTCGCGACGGTGTCGACGGTCGCCGACCACCTGGACCACATGCGCGAGGTCGCCGGTGTCGACCACCTCGGCATCGGCGGCGACTACGACGGCACGGCCTTCACCCCCGACGGCCTCTCCGACGTCTCCGGCTACCCCAACCTCCTCGCCGAACTCCTCGACCGCGGCTGGTCCAAGGCCGATCTGGCCAAGCTGACCTGGAAGAACGCGGTGCGGGTGCTGGACGCGGCGCAGGACGTCGCCCGGGGACTTCAGGCGACGCGGTCACCGTCCAACGCCACGATCGAGTCACTGGACGGGCCGGCCGGCTGATCGTCGGGGGCGGGGTGGCCGGTGCGGCCGGTCGCCCCGCCCACGTACCTGAGACAGCGGTCACGCATCTCGTCGAGCGGCGCCCGCCCGCGAGTCCCGGGCCGTACTCCGAACGCCCCGCCCACCAGGAACCACTCCCCGCTCCGTGCGACGGTGACCGTACCTCACGAACGACCGTACGGAGCCGCCATGGCAGACCTCCAGGACGACCTGCGCACCGCCGCCGCGGCCGCCGGCGAGTTCGACGAACTGGCCGAGCCGTACCCGGACGAGGGCGTCGTCACGGCGGAGTCCTACGAGCCCGTCTCCGACCCGGACGACGCGCCCATGACCCGGGCGCGCGCGATCCTCGCCGCCCACCCCGTCGCCGACGGCTACAACGGCCTGCCCTGGGCGCTCAAGCGCCTGTCCTGGTACGACCTGGAGGAGGGCGAGAGCACGGTCGACACGGACGTACCCCGGCTGCGCAGCGGCCATGTGGGCGCGCTGTTCTGGTCGTTGCACCTGCCCGAGGGCCTGGACGGCGACCGGGCCGTCGGCGCCACCCTGGAGCAGCTGGACCTGGCGAAGACCGTCGTGCGGACCTGTGAGGAGGGGCTGCGGCCGGCCTGCACGGCCGGGCAGGTCGCGGACGCCCGCAACTGCGGCCGGGTCGCGGTGCTCCTCGGCCCCGCCGGAGCCTCCGCCCTGGGCGACTCGATCGGCATCCTGCGCCAGCTGCACCTGCTCGGTCTGCGCGTCCTCACGCTGACCGGCGTGTCCTGGGCGAGCGAGGCGGGCCTGACCCGGTTCGGCGAGGAGGTGGTGCGTGAGATGAACCGCCTCGGCGTGATCGCGGACCTCTCCGGCGCCTCCACCCAGACCCTGCGGCGCGTGCTGAGCCTGTCCCGGGCCCCCGTGCTGTGCAGCCGCTCGGCGGCCCGGAGTCTGCGCCCCCACCCGGTCAACCTCCCCGACGACCTGCTGGCGGAGCTCGGCGCGGCCAAGGGGCTGTGCCTGGTGCCGCTGACCGCCGAGCAGACCGGCCCGACCGTCCGCGACGTCGCCGACCACCTCGACCACATCCGCGCCGTGGCCGGAGCGCACTGTGTCGGACTGTCCGGCACGTACGACTCCGGAGCCGCGCACCCGCAGGAACTCGGCGACACCTCCTGCTACCCGCGCCTGGTCGCCGAGCTGCTCAGACGCGGCTGGGAGGAGCCGGACGTGGCGCTGCTGACCTGGGGCAACGTCCAGCGCGTCCTGCGCGGCGCCGACTTCACGGCCCGCTCCGCCCAGCAGCGCCGCGAGCCGTCCACGGCGACGATCTCGGAGCTGGACGGGTGAGCGACCCGCGACCGGACGGGCCGGGCCGCCCCGGTCAGCCGTGCTCGATCCGGCACAGGCAGAACGGGTGGCCGGCCGGGTCGGCGTAGACACGGAAGTCCTTCTTCTCGAAGTCCTCCTTGTCCAGCACCCGCGCGCCCAGCGCCAGCACCCGCTCCTCCGCCGCGTCGATCTCCTCCCAGGTCGCCCCGCCGTCGAAGTCGAGGTGGAACTGCTGGGCGTTGCGGTCGGCCCGCGGCCACTCCGGCGGCGTGTGGCCGGGGGAGCGCTGGAAGGAGAGACGGGGCCCGCCGGGGATGCGCAGCACCACCCAGTCGGCGTCCTCCTCCTCCGGTGTGCCGCCGCCGACCTGGGCGTAGAAGCGGGCCAGCTCGCGCGGGTCGGGGCAGTCGAGGACCACGGAACGGAAACGTGCCACGGCGGACATGGGACCTCCGGTGTCAGCAGGCGCAGAGGCAGAACGGGTGCCCTGCCGGGTCGGCGTAAACCCGGAAGGTCCGCTCCCGGTCCTCGGCGTCCAGCGCCTTCGCGCCGAGCGCCAGAACGCCCTTCTCGGCGGTGTCCAGGTCGTCCACCACGAGGTCCAGGTGGAACTGCTGCGAGCCGTCCTCGGACGGCCACCGCGGCGGTACGTACCCGGGGGAGGCCTGGAAGGCCAGCGGTGTGCCGCCGGGCACCTTCAGGTCGACCCACACGTCGTCCCCGTCGGTCTCCACCGTCGGCGTGCCGCCGAGCACCTCGGCGTAGAAGCCGGCCAGGGCGCGCGGGTCGGGACAGTCCAGGACGACGACACCCAGCTTGGCGAGAGCCATGACTTCCTCCTCGAAGTCGGCGTTACCCACAGACGCGGGCAACCGGTAACCGTTACTGCATGGTCCCCCATTGGGGGTAACCTCGCAAGGGGAATCGCGAGAGGTACGGTCCAGCCATGACGGAGAGAGTGCCCGCGCCCGGCGGCCTGGCCCTGGTCGAGGCCCTGGTGAACACGCTCGACATCGAGTCGGGCGCCGACGCGCTGGACTCGGCGGAGGGCAGGGCGCGCTTCGGCATCACCCCCGAGGAGACCGGCCCGGCCCGCACCCTGCGCGAGTCACTGCGCGCGGTCCTCCTCGCCCATGCCGGCCACCCACCGCACCACGAGGTCCGCCCGCTCGGCGACCTCCTGGCCGGTGCCCCCCTCGTCGTCACCGTCGACACGACGGACGGCTCCGCCGCCCTCGCCCCCACCGACGGCCGCACCCTGCACGCGCGCGTGGCCGCCGCCGTCGCCGAGGCCCTGGTCGCCGGCACCTGGACCCGCCTCAAGGCGTGCGAGGCCGGCGACTGCCACTGGGCCTACTACGACCGCAGCCCGGCAGGCCGCGGCCGCTGGTGCTCCATGCAGGTCTGCGGAGCCCGCGCGAAGATGCGCCGCTACCGGGCCAAGGAGGTGTAGCCACCCCGCCGCACAGCCCGGTGGTGCAGAATGCACGAAGACGCCGGTTCGGCCGACTGAGCCTCGGCCGAACCGGCGTCGTCCCGTCGACGCGCCTCGCACTCAGGCCCTCGGGCGGCCCATCGCCCGGTACGTCCAGCCGGCCTTGCGCCACAGCTCCGGGTCCAGGGCGTTGCGGCCGTCCAGGATGACCCGCGCCGCCGCGACCTCGCCGAGCGCCTCGGCGTCCAGCTCGCGAAACTCCCGCCACTCCGTCAGATGCAGCACGATGTCGGCCCCGCGCACGGCGTCCAGCGCCGAGCCGGCGTAGCCGAGCGTCGGGAACACCTCGCGGGCGTTGTCCATGCCCTTGGGGTCGTAGACCGTGACCTGGCCGCCCTGGAGGTGGATCTGCCCGGCCACGTTGAGCGCGGGCGAGTCCCGCACGTCGTCCGAGTCCGGCTTGAACGTCGCACCCAGCACCGCCACCCGCTTGCCCAGGAACGGCCCGCCGCCCAGCGCCTGCCGGGCCAGCTCCACCATCTGCCCGCGCTGGCGCATGTTGATCGAGTCGATCTCCCGCAGGAACGTCAGCGCCTGGTCCGCGCCCAGCTCACCGGCGCGCGCCATGAACGCCCGGATGTCCTTCGGCAGACACCCGCCGCCGAAGCCGATCCCGGCCCGCAGGAACTTCCGGCCGATCCGGTCGTCGTAACCGATGGCCTCCGCCAGCTTGGCGACGTCACCGCCCGCGGCCTCGCACACCTCCGCCATCGCGTTGATGAACGAGATCTTCGTGGCGAGGAAGGAGTTCGCGGAGGTCTTCACCAGCTCCGAGGTCGGGAAGTCGGTCACCACGAACGGCGAACCCTCCGCGATCGGCGTCGCGTACACCTCCCGCAGCAGCTTCTCGGCCCGCTCGGAGCGCACACCCACCACGAGACGGTCGGGGTGCAGCGTGTCGTCGACGGCGAAGCCCTCGCGCAGGAACTCCGGGTTCCACGCCAGCTCGGCGTCCTGACCGGCGGGGGCGTGCGCGGCCAGGTAGGCAGCCAGACGGTCCGCCGAGCCGACCGGCACGGTCGACTTGCCGACCACCAGCGCCGGACGGTGCAGATGCGGGGCGAGCGAGGCCATCGCGGCGTCGACGTAGCTCATGTCGCAGGCGTACTCGCCGTGCCGCTGCGGGGTGTTCACACAGACGAAGTGCACATCGCCGAACGCGCCGATCTCCGCCCAGTCCTGGGTGAAGCGCAGCCGCCCGCTGGACCCCTCGATGCCGGCCACATGCTTGCGCAGCAGCTCCTCGAGACCCGGCTCGTACATCGGCGCCTCGGCGCGCTCCAGCTTCTCGATCTTCTCGCGCACCACGTCGAGGGCGAGCACCTCGAAACCCAGCTCGGCCATGGCCGCCGCGTGTGTCGCGCCGAGATAACCGGTGCCGATCACGGTGATCTTCAGGGCCATGGGTACTCCAGGGGTCTACGGCATGCGGTGCGCGCCCGAGCATAGCCGGGGCATGGCAGTCCGCTTCACTGGGCAACTTCTCCCCTGTCGCCTAGCTCACGTATCACTCCCGTGGGCGACGCCATAAACTTTTGATTACTTAACGGTAGTTAGCGTCAGCATCGCAGCGTTTTGGAGCGTGAGAGACCTTGGCCGGATCGGCTGACTTCGACCTGTACCGCCCGTCCGAGGAGCACGACATGCTCCGTGACGCCGTCCGCTCCCTGGCCGAGGCGAAGATCGCGCCGCACGCCGCCGCGGTGGACGAGGAGGCCCGCTTCCCGCGCGAGGCCCTCCAGGCGCTGGTCGCGAACGACCTGCACGCCGTGCACGTACCCGAGGAGTACGGCGGCTCCGGCGCGGACGCGCTGGCCACCGTCATAGTGATCGAGGAGGTCGCCCGGGTCTGCGCCTCCTCCTCCCTCATCCCGGCGGTGAACAAGCTGGGCTCCCTGCCGGTGATCCTCTCCGGCTCCGAGGACCTGAAGAAGAGGTACATGACCCCGCTCGCCAAGGGCGACGGCATGTTCTCCTACTGCCTCTCCGAGCCGGACGCCGGCTCCGACGCGGCCGGCATGAAGACCAAGGCCGTCCGCGACGGCGACCACTGGATCCTCAACGGCGTGAAGCGCTGGATCACCAACGCCGGCGAGTCCGAGTACTACACGGTGATGGCCGTCACCGACCCCACCAAGCGCTCCAAGGGCATCTCGGCCTTCGTCGTGGAGAAGTCCGACGAGGGTGTCTCCTTCGGTGCCCCGGAGAAGAAGCTCGGCATCAAGGGCTCCCCGACCCGCGAGGTCTACCTCGACAACGTCCGCATCCCCGCCGACCGCATGATCGGCGAGGAGGGCACCGGCTTCGCCACGGCGATGAAGACCCTCGACCACACCCGCATCACCATCGCCGCCCAGGCCCTCGGCATCGCCCAGGGCGCTCTCGACTACGCCAAGGGCTACGTCCAGGAGCGCAAGCAGTTCGGCAAGCCGATCGCCGACTTCCAGGGCATCCAGTTCATGCTCGCCGACATGGCCATGAAGATCTCGGCGGCCCGCGCCCTGACCTACCAGGCCGCCGCCGCCTCCCAGCGCGTCGACGCCGACCTCACCTACCTGGGCGCCGCCGCCAAGTGCTTCGCCTCGGACGTGGCGATGGAGGTCACCACGGACGCGGTCCAGCTCCTCGGTGGCTACGGCTACACCCGCGACTACCCGGTGGAGCGCATGATGCGCGACGCCAAGATCACCCAGATCTACGAGGGCACGAACCAGGTCCAGCGCATCGTCATGGCGAGGAACCTGCCGTAACCCCTCCCCGCGGACACTTTCCGGCCCCCGGCTCGTGCCGGGGGCCGGCGTGTTTCACAGGAACCGCCGGATCGGGGTCACCGCGGCCTCGGCGAGGCGCATTGGCAGGGGGCGCCGCTTCCAGCGGGCCGGGTCGACCGGGTCGCTGCGCTCGCGGTCGGCGTCGAAGTCGGCGTCGAGCCGCGCGGTGAAGTCCTCGTCGAGGACGGCCAGCACGACCTCCTCGTCGTGCTCCATGGAGCGGCGGTTGAAGTTGGTGGAGCCGATGAGGGAGCAGACCCCGTCCACCGTGACGATCTTCGTGTGGAGCATGGTCGGCTGGTACTCCCGCACCTCCACACCGGCGTCCACCAGCGTCTGGTAGTGCTGCCGCCCGGCCAGCAGGCACGCCCGCTGGTCGGTGTACGGGCCGGGCAGCAGGATCTCGACCCGGACCCCGCGACGGGCCGCCGCGGCCAGCAGGTCGATGAAGTAGGCGTCGGGGGCGAAGTAGGCCGTGGCCAGCCGCAGGCGGTCCTGCGCCGAGGTGATCAGGACCCGCAGGACCGTCTGCATGTCCTGCCAGCCGAAGGAGGCCGAGCCCCGCACGACCTGGACCGTGGCCCGGCCCGGCTGCTCCTGGGCGGTGAAGCGGTCGTGGTCGTCGTAGAGGTCGTCGTGGCACTCGGCCCAGTTCTGGGCGAAAGCCGCGGCGATGCCGTCCACGGCCGGGCCGCGGACCCTTACATGGGTGTCGCGCCACTCGTCCGGGTTGCGCGCGTCTCCGGCCCACTCCTCCGCGATGCCCACGCCACCGGTGAAGGCGGTGTGCTCGTCGGTGACCAGCACCTTGCGGTGGCAGCGGTGGTTCTGCCGCATCGGCGACAGACGCAGGGGCCGGCGGAACCAGGCCACCTGGACGCCCGCCTCGTCCATGGCGTCCAGCAGGTCCCGCTCTATCTCCTTCGCCCCGAAGCCGTCCAGCAGCAGCCGCACCCGGACCCCCGCGCGGGCCCGCTCGGCCAGGGCCGCGGCGAACTCGTGGGCGACCTCGCCACGCCAGTACACGAACGTCATCATGTCGACGGTGTGCTCAGCGGCCCGGATGGCCGCCAGCATCGCCGGGAAGATCTCGTCGCCGTTGCGCAACGGCACCAGCTCGTTGCCCTCGGTCGCCGCGATGCCGATCAGCCGCTCCAGCCGTCTGCGCAGCCGCTGCTTCTGCTCCTCGGGACCTCTCGGCTCCGGAGCGCGCGTCTCGTCGTACGTCTGCACTGTCACGCACGTCGTTTTGCCGCTCCGGCCGGTTTCACGCAGGGGCCGGTGCGTCGAGCCTCACAACCGGACGGTGCGCCGCACACGGAGAAGGTCCGTCCTGTGGTGCTCATGGGGCCACAGGCGTAGGACGAGAGGTGCGGGTGCCGAACCGCGGCGCCCGCCACCCCCTGGAGGACGTCATGACCCAGCAGCCCGCCACCACCACCCCGCTCAGCAAGGAGATGCAGGACTGCGTCCAGACCTGCATGACCTGCCACAGCGTGTGCGAGGAGACCATGAGCTCCTGCCTGCAGATGGGCGGCACCGCCCAGATGCAGATCATGCGCGCGGTCATGGACTGCGCCGAGATGACGCGCCTGTGCGCCGACATGATGATGCGCCGCTCGCCGCTCATGGCCGAGATGTGCGCGATGTGCGCCCGCGCCTGTGACATGTGCGCCGAGGCGTGTATGTCCATGCCGGACGACGCGCAGATGATGCGCTGCGCCGAGGCGTGTCGCCGCTGCGCCGAGAGCTGTCGCTCGATGTCGGGCGCCTCGATGTGAGAAGCGCCGCACGGCGAAGGGGGCACCCGACCGGGTGCCCCTTCGTGGTGCCTGGCCGCTCAGTTGCCGGAGACGGTGACCGTCTCGTCGTTCTTCAGCTGGTTCACCAGCGTCTTCACCTTCGCGGTGTCCCACTGGAGGTTGCCGTTGGCGGTGTTGCCCGCGATCGGCATGTTCATCGACTTGCCCTCGCCGCCGCTGACGCCCTTCATCGCCCAGAACATGGAGGCCAGGTCGAACAGGCTCATGTCCTTGTCGACCACGAGGGTGTCCAGGCCCGCGCTCATGGTCGGGTACAGCTTGAAGGGGTTGAGGACCGTGCCCGGGGTGGCGACCTGGTTGGCCAGGGCCGAGAGGAACTTCTGCTGGTTCTTCGTCCGGTCCAGGTCGGAACCGGCGAGCGCGTAGCGGGTGCGGACGAAGGCGAGGGCCTGCTCGCCGTTGAGCGTCTGCTTGCCCTTCTTGAGGTCCGCGCCGGATTTGGTGTCCTTGATGTCCTGTGGGATGTCCATCTCGACGCCGCCGACCGCGTCCACGATGTTGGCGAAACCGGCGAAGCCGATCTCCACGTAGTGGTCGATGTGCAGGCCCGTGTTGGCCTCCACCGTGCGCACCAGCAGCTCCGGGCCGTCCTCGGCGTAGGCCGCGTTCAGCTTCGTCTGGCGGCCGGTGTTCGGGTAGAGCTTGCCGGAGTCGGAGCCCTTGAACGACGGGATCGTGACGTTGGAGTCGCGGGGCAGCGAGATCAGGGTCGGGGCGCCGCCGCCGGTGTGCAGGATCATCATCGAGTCCGTGCGCTTGCCCTCGGCGGACCCGGTGTGCAGCTTCTTCTTCTCCTCGGCCGACATGCCCTTGCGGCTGTCGGAGCCGACGATCAGGTAGTTCGTGCCCTCGCCCGCCTCCGGGCGGTCGATGACCTTCGACAGGTCGACGTCGCGGTTGAGTTTGGAGTCGGCCCAGAAGTATGTGCCGACGCTCGTCACCACCAGCAGGGTCACCAGCGTGATGGCCGTCACCTTGATGCGGCGGCGCCAGTTCGGGGCGGGGCGCGGCTCGTACATGCCGTCGCCCGGGCCGCCGGGGCCCCTGCCGCCGGGGGAGCCGTAGACCTGGCCGGTGTTGTAGCCGCTGTCGTAGTCGGCGGGGCCGTGGCCGCCGCCGTCCACGTACGACGGCTGCTGCGGCACTCCGCCGCCGTACGGCGGGGCGCCGCCGTATCCCGCCTGCCCGGGCGATGCCGCCGGGCCGCGGCGGACCTGCCGCATGACACGGGCGCTCTCGGGCTGTGCGCTCGAGCTGCCGCGTCCGTAGCGGTTGCCGCGGTTGTCGCCGGTGAATCCCTCGGGCCAGTCATTCATGCGCCCCAGTGTGCAGGTCCGCGTAGTGGCCCATACAAGAGTCGTCGGAAAATCAGAGCACGGCTGTGGCGAAGCTGACACAAATCCCCCTCATACCGCCTCGGCATAAGGTGGGGGCCATGACAGACCAGGCCCCAGCTGCGGATTCCGGCAGTACGGATATCCCGGGCAAGCCGACTTCGGCGTCCCGTACGACCCTCAGCCACATCATGACCCACAACGACACGAACCTTCTGGGGACCGTGCACGGTGGGGTGATCATGAAGCTGGTCGACGACGCGGCCGGGGCCGTGGCGGGACGGCACTCCGGCGGGCCGGCGGTCACCGCGTCCATGGACGAGATGGCGTTCCTGGAGCCGGTCCGCGTGGGTGACCTGGTGCACGTGAAGGCCCAGGTCAACTGGACCGGCCGGACCTCCATGGAGGTCGGCGTCCGGGTCCTGGCCGAACGCTGGAACGAGTCCGCCCCGGCCACCCAGGTCGGCTCGGCCTACCTCGTCTTCGCCGCGGTCGACGCCGACGGCAAGCCCCGCCGGGTCCCCCCGGTCCTCCCGGAGACCGAGCGCGACAAGCGCCGCTACCAGGAGGCCCAGATCCGCCGAACCCACCGCCTGGCCCGCCGCCGAGCCATCATGGACCTCCGCGAGAAGCGAGCGGCGGAGGGCATCGAGGACTGACCGGCGGGGCCTGACCGGCGGGGCCTGGGCCGAGGCCGCGCGCCTCCTTGGGTGCCGGCCTCGGGTGCGTCGGGGCTGGTCGCGCAGTTCCCCGCGCCCCTGGGGCATGCGGCCCTGGGGCGTGTGTCCCTAGCCGCAGGCCACCTCGTCCCCCCGGACCACCCCGAACTCGCCCTGGCCCGGGTCCTCGGCGCGGACTTTCTGGACTTTCTCGAAGTCCGGGCCCGCGATGACCTTCAGGGTGGCGCCGAGGCCCTTGACCGGGCGGAGTTCGCTGCCCGGGAGGGCCGTTGCCAGGGACTTGGCCGAGCGGTCCCAGCGGGGGTCGTAGGCGACGATCGTGCGTTTGACGTCACGGGTGGCGGAGTTCACGGGGGCGTGGGTCGTGCGGAAGCCCGTCGAGGCCAGGGCGGCGTCCACGCGGCGGCCGAGGCCGGGGGTGCGGGTGCCGTTCTCCACCTGGACGCGGATCTGCTGCGGGGCGACCGCGACGACCCGCGCCGCGCCGCGCGAGCGGTGCACGGAGAGCGGCTGGTCCTCGCGCAGGGCGTGGAAGAGCCGCTCCGACTTCACCGGGTCCCATTTCAGCGTCGAGCCGACACCCTTCACGGCGTACCCCATCCGCCCGATGGGGACGGTGGTGAACTCGGAGGAGGAAGGGGAGAAGTTCCGCATGGCGCGGCCCAGGTCCAGCATCTCGTCCGTGCCGAAGCCCTTGTCGGCCCGTACCGAGCCGAGCACCGCCCGGGTCACGTCCCGGAACTTCATCGGGTTGAGGAGGATCCCGGACGAGGTCAGCCGGTCCACGAGGGCCGCCATGAAACGCTGCTGCCGCTTCATGCGGCCCAGGTCGGACGCGCCGTCGACATGGCGGGCGCGGACGAACTGCAGCGCCTGCCCGCCGCCGAGGGTGTGCCGCCCGGCCGGCAGGTTCAGCCCGGTGTAGCTGTCCTTGAGGGGATCGGCGGTGCAGATCCGCACGCCCCCGACCACGTCCACCGTCTTCATGAAACTGGTGAAGTCGACCTCCAGATAGTGGTCGATCTTCACCTTTGTCATGCTCTCGACCGTGCGCACGGTCAGCTGCGGCCCGCCCTCGGCGTACGCGGCGTTCAGCTTGAGCGGATGCCCCTGGTGCCGCTTGCCCGACACCCGGTCGACATGCTCCGGCGTCACCGCGTACGAGTCGCGCGGCAGGCTCACCACACTGGCGCGTTCCCGGTCCTCGGAGATGTGCACGATCATGATCGTGTCGGTGCAGTGGCACGGTGCGCCGCCCAGCCGGTACTTGCGGCGCTCCTCCTTGCTGATCTTCTCGCGGCCGTCGGTGCCGACCAGCAGGACGTTCATACCGTGTCCGGCCTGCGGGCGGTTCTTCATGTCCTTGAAGGGATCGACCCGGGTGATGTCCGCGTCCAGGCTGGTCATGACCGCGTGCCCGATCCCGGCGGAGGCGAGCACCACCACGGACAGCGTGGTGACCGCCCGCATGGCCCAGCGCGGCCGCCGCGCGGGCGGCGCGGGCCGGCGCGGAGCGCGGCGGGGGGCGGGCGGGTGCGGGCGGCGGCGGGGAGCGGCGGTAGACCGAGGGGACCGCGGCGGCGTGGGCATGGGGCACCTCCGGACGACGGCCGTACGTGGGATCCGTGAAACCGTAGGCCGATACGATCTGCGGCCCGCGCCACCGCCCCGGCGGCGCGCACCGCTGTCCCCCGTTCGCGGTAACGTGAGGCTCCTATGAACGCCAATCCCGACGTGCGGCTCCCCGCCGTTTCCGTGATCATGCCCGTCCTCAACGAGGAACGGCATCTGCGGGGAGCAGTCCAAGCGATCCTCGCGCAGGAGTACGCCGGCGAGATGGAGGTCGTGATCGCCCTCGGTCCGTCCACGGACCGCACGGACGAGATCGCCGCCGAACTCGTGGCAAACGACCCGCGCGTACACACCGTCCCCAACCCCACCGGCCGTACGCCCGCGGCGCTGAACGCGGCGATCAACGCCTCCCGGCATCCGATCGTCGTCCGCGTCGACGGCCACGGCATGCTCTCGCCGAACTACATCGCGACCGCCGTACGGCTCCTGGAGGAGACCGGCGCGCAGAACGTCGGCGGCATCATGCACGCCGAGGGCGAGAACGACTGGGAGCACGCGGTCGCCGCCGCGATGACCTCGAAGATCGGGGTCGGCAACGCCGCCTTCCACACCGGCGGCCAGGCCGGCCCGGCCGAGACCGTCTACCTGGGGGTGTTCCGGCGCGAGGCGCTGGAGCGGCAGGGCGGCTACAACGTGGAGTTCATCCGCGCCCAGGACTGGGAGCTGAACTTCCGCATCCGTGAGGCCGGCGGGCTGATCTGGTTCTCGCCCGAGCTGAAGGTGTCGTACCGGCCGCGGCCGAGCGTGAAGGCGCTGGCCAAGCAGTACAAGGACTACGGCCGCTGGCGGCACGTGGTCGCCCGCTTCCACGAGGGCTCGATCAACCTGCGCTACCTCGCCCCGCCGACCGCCGTGTGCGCGATCGGGGCCGGGGTCCTGGTGGGCGCCCTGCTGACGCCGTGGGGCTTCGTCGTGCCCGGCGGCTATCTCGCGGCGATCCTGCTCGGCTCGCTCCCGGCGGGCAAGGGCCTGCCGCTGAAGGCGCGGCTGCAGATCCCGGTGGCGCTGGCCACGATGCACATGTCGTGGGGCTGGGGCTTCCTGACCAGCCCGCGGGCGCTGGCGCGGAAGGTCATCGCCTCCCGGCGCCCCGCGGTGCGCGCGGACGCCGCCGCGGGCTGACCGGAGCGGACGTGAGGTGACCGTGGGCCCCTTTCCCGCCCGGGAAAGGGGCCCACGGCGTACGGGGCGATGCCGCCCGGCGCCATGACCGGGCCCCGCTGTTCACACGGCGGGCGTGATCACCACCGGTAAGGCCGGTACACGTCCATGCACTCCTTCTTGTCCGCGCTCAGCGCGTCCGCGGAGTCGGGCAGGTCGCCCGCCCGGGGAGCCTTCTGCTTCGGGTAGGTGGTGCCCTCGCGCCAGTCGCTGCCGATGGTCAGGGTGGTGGTCACGTCGTCCGTGGCCCGCACCTGGCTGCTCGGCACGCCGACCGCCTCCGCCACCGACAGGGCGTTGGCCCGGCCCTGCTCCCCGGTGCTCTTCGGGTACGTCACCTGGGTCCGCGCGTGCGGGTCCTGCTGCCCGGAGGCGACGGCCCGGGTGAAGCCCTCCTGCTGGAGTGCGGCCGCGATCGCGGCGGCCCGCTGCGGAACGGCGGCCTGCTCGTCACTGGCCGTTCCGTTGACGACGGTGACCGAAAGCCCGGCGGCCGGTGCGGCGGCGGGCCCCGTGGCCTGCACCGACGCCGGGGACGGACCCGCTGCCGCGGTGCGCGCCTTGCCGGCCTTGTCGAAGGGGACGTCGTCGCGGAGCATCGCCCACATCGAGTCGGCGTCCTCGGGCTTGGGCACGAGGTGGTTGCGGTCCAGCGGGTCCTCGATCCACGGCATCGTCGTCATCG
Source organism: Streptomyces sp. NPDC007929 (assembly GCF_042959065.1). NCBI lineage: Bacteria > Bacillati > Actinomycetota > Actinomycetes > Kitasatosporales > Streptomycetaceae > Streptomyces > Streptomyces sp. NPDC007929. Next base: position 614,733 of record NZ_JBIBKD010000006.1, read on the forward strand.
TGATGCGCTTGGTCGGGACCGACTTCAGCTGCATGCCGACGTCGTACAGCTCCTTGACCGTGCCGATCTCCTCGGACACCTTGAGCGCCTTGGTGCCCGCCTCGGCCAGGCCCATCAGACGGCCGGTGTCGGTGAAGACGTTCTGCTGCTTCAGCGTCCGGATCATCGCGTTCATGTACATGTGCTGCGCCTTGGCGCGCAGCGGGTCACTGCCCCAGGCGTGCCGGGTGCGCAGCCACTGCAACGCCTCCTCGCCCTGCACCTTGTGCGTGCCGGCCTTCAGCTTGAGTCCGGAGCCGCCGCGCTGGCCGGGCAGCGGCCGGTCCCACACGTTCTGGTTGACGCAGACCGGGACACCGCCGATGGCGTCGGCCATGTCCACCACTCCGGCGAAGTCGACCATCATCCAGTGGTCGATGTACACGCCGGTCAGGTTCTGCCAGGTGGCGAGCGTGCAGCCCGGGCCGCCGCGCTGGAGGGTCTCGTTGATGATCGTGTTCTTGGCCGGGTAGGTCTCGCCGGTGTCGGGGTCGACGCACTTCGGGATGTCCACCCGGGTGTCCCGCGGAATGCTCACCACGGATGCGCTCTCGCGGTCCGCCGAGACGTGCAGGAGCATCTGCACGTCCGCCAGGGGCTTGTTGCCGACGTTGTCCCGGCCGCCGCCGAGCTTGACGTTCGCCGCGGAGTTCCGGCTGTCGGAGCCGATCAGCAGGATGTTGAGCGGGGTCTGGCCGGCCGCGTTGGGCCCGGTCTTCTTGACGTCGGACTCGCCCGCGTTGCGCTTGCCCTTGTCGATGTTGCCGTTGAGGTGGCGGTAGTAGAGGTATCCGGCGCCGGCCGTCCCGAGTATCAGGAGCGACAGCACGATCGCGGACCAGCGCAATATCCGGCGGCCGCCCCCGCGCCGCCGTCCGCGCCGACGGCCGTGGCCGCCGCCCTCGCCACTCTCGCTTCCGCCCCCGGCGGGCGCCGCCGTCCCCGGACGCTCGTCCTGGGCGAGGCCGCCCGAATCGCGCCGTGTGCTGCCTCCGCGCACGTCACTCTGCGCCATACCCCTGCCTCCCACCCCTACGGCCGACCCACGGGATTGCCCCGAGTCGTGTTCGGATCACGGATGACCCGTGTCCGTGCGGACCGCGGGATTCCCCGCCGCTCGCCGGAGCACGGTCGTCCCCGCTCCTGGTTGGACCACTGACATGCCCGGTCGGATGTACACCCGGCCGATTCGTCCGGGCATGCTCCGTCCCCCTGTGAGACGCAGAACGGGGGGCTCAGGTCACTTTGCGCACTCGACCTTGTCGGCCGTGGCCTTCTGCACGTCCTCCGGCACCTTCGCCGGAGTCGTGAGCGGCACGCCCGCACCCTCGAAGTCCTTGCCGAGGGTGAGCGTCATCGCGGGGACGCCCTGGGAGTTGGTGACACTCTCGCCCGGCTTCATCGCGGCGCCGGACAGGCCCATGATCGCGGCGAGCCGGCGGGCCTGGTCCGCCTGGTCGGGCGCGTACTCCAGCGTGGTCTTCGCCAGCGGCCGCTCGGCGTTGCCCGCGTTCTCGGAGCGGGTCACGCCCTGCTGGACCTGAAGCCAGCTGAGGGTCTCCTGGGCGCTGCCGGCGTCGGCACCGCCGTTGAGGATGCGCACCCGCACCTCGGAGGCGGGCGCCTTGCTGCCCTTCAGCCGGGCGGCCTCGGCTGCCTTCTCCTTCTTCTTCTCCTTCTTCACCTCGGTCAGCGAGACGTCGTCGCGGACCATCGCGAACAGCTGCTGGGCCTGCGGCTCCTTCAGGACCACCGTGGCCTTGACCTTCTCCGCGGGGTTGTCGATCACCGGCACGGTGGCGAAGGTGAGGTTCTTCGTGTCGAACTTGCCCAGTTCCGCCCCGAGATCGGCCAGCTTCTTGATCGTGCTGATCTGGTCGTCGACGGTCAGCGCCTTGGTGCCCGCCTCCGCCAGCTTGATCATCTTCGGTGGGCTGGTGAGGGTGTCGTTGGACTTCAGCTTGCGCAGCATCGAGCCCAGGAACTGCTGTTGCAGCTCGATCCGGCTCAGGTCGCCGCCGAAGCCCACGGAGTGCCGCGTCCGGACGAAGGCCAGGGCCTCCTCGCCCTCGATCGTGTGCTCGCCCTTGGGCAGGTCGAGCTTGGAGTCGGGGTCCTTGATGTCCTTGGCCAGGCAGACCTCGACCCCGCCCACCGCGCTGGTCAGCGTCTTGACCGCGTTGAAGTCGGCCACCATGAAGTGGTCCATCTTCAGCCCGGTCAGCTCGGTGATCGTGCGCATGGTGCAGCTCGGCGTCCGCTCCTCCTGCCCGAGGCTGTTGTTGAAGCGGGTGCGCTGCTGGCCCGGGATGACCTTCTCCGAGCCGTCCTCCTGCGTCGTCGGGCAGTCCGGGATGTCGGTGATCAGGTCGCGCGGGATGCTGAGCACCGTGGCGTTCGACCGGTCCTTGGACACGTGCAGGACGAGCGTGGTGTCGGCGTGCCCGGCGCTGTTCTTGTCGCCGTAGCCCTCGTTGCCCTTGCCGGTGCGCTTGTCGGTGCCGATCAGCAGGATGTTGATCGCGCGGTCCTTGCTGAACCCGCCGGTGCCGGCGCCGTCGTCGGAGACGGACGTGATGTTGTTGTTGAGGTGCTCGTAGTAGAGGTACGCGGCACCGCTCGCCCCGATCAGGACGAAGGCCAGCGTGCCGCCGGTCCACATCAGGACCTTCTTGCCCTTCGCCTTCTTCGGCGCCGGACGGCGCCCGCGGCGCCCCGCGGCCGCCTCGGACGGGGCGGTGCCGGTGCGTCGGCGCGGGGACGGAGCCTCGGCCGCGGCCGCACCACCGGAACGCCGCGCGGGAGCCGTCCGGCCGGTACGGGCAGCGCCGCCCTGGCCGGTCGTACCGCCCCGGCCGGACGCGCCACGGCCACCGGAACCACGGGGCCCGGGCACGGCCGACTGCGCTGCGGAAGGGGCCAGTCGCAGTTCGTATTCGCCGGTGTTCGGGTTGAGTACCCACTGGTCTGCGGGGTCGATGTCGTCCGCCCGCCCACGGCCTTGCGCGTCCACGGTTGCCTGATTCCTCCGTCGGGCCACGCGGCGCCCTCCCCGGAAGGCGCGCGGTGCTGGTCAGCAGTGCACACCCCCAGGACGGAGCTCAAGAGGGAGAGCACTGGATCGCACACACTATCCGCACACTTCGGCATCAAGCGACGTGGGTGAGAAATTGCACGTTCTCACAACTGGGCAATCCCGCCCATTTGTTTGAAGGAACTTCGGCGAACGCGAAGGAAATTCACTTCACTTGGCGCACTCCACCTTGTCGGCGGTGGACTTCTGCACGCCCTCCGGTGCCTTTGAGGGCGCGGTGAGCGAGACCCCCGCTCCCTTGAAGTCCTTGCCGAGGGTGAGGGACATCGCGGGTAGCCCCTGGTCGTTGGTCACGCTCTCGCCCGGCTTCATCGCGGACCCGGGCAGGCCCATGAGGGCGGCGAGCCGGCGGGCCTGGTCGGCCTGGTCGGGCGCGTACTCCAGGGTGGTCTTCGCCAGTGCGGCGGGCGCGTTGCCGGCGTTCTCCGACTTGGTGACGCCCTCCTCGTTCTGCAGCCAGCTCAGCGTCTGCTGCGCGCTGCCCGCCACGGCACCGCCGTTGAGGATCCGCACCCGCACCTCGGAGGCCGGGGCCTTGGTGCCCTTCAGCCGAGCGGCGACCGCGGCGGCCTCCTTCTTCTTCTGTGCCTTGACGGCGGTGAAGGAGACGTCGTTCCTGATCATTTCGAACACCTGCGGGGCCGTCGACTCGTTCAGCACGACCGTGGCCTTCACCTTCTCGGTCGGATTGTCGATGACCGGAATCGTGGTGAACGTCAGGTTCTTGGTGTTGAGCTTGCCCAGCTCCAGACCGAGGTCCTTCAGCTTGCCGATGCTGTCCAGCTGCGAGTCCACGGTGAGCGCCTTGGTGCCCGCCTCGGCCAGGTCGAGCATCTTCGACGGGCTGGTGAGGGTGTCGTTGGACTTCAGCTTGCGCATCAGCGCGCTCAGGAACTGCTGCTGCAGCCCGATCCGGCTCAGGTCGCCGCCGAAGCCGACGGCGTGCCGGGTGCGCACGAAGGCCAGGGCCTGCTCGCCCTCGATGGTGTGGGTGCCCTTGGACAGCTTGAGGTGCGAGTCGGGGTCGTCGAGGTCCTTGCCCACACAGACCTCGACCCCGCCGACCGCGCTGGTCAGCGTCTTGACCGCGTTGAAGTCCGCGACCATGAAGTTGTCCGGCTTGATCCCGGTCAGCTCGGTGACGGTCCGCATGGTGCAGCTCGGCGTACGGCCGTCCTGACCGAGGCTGGTGTTGAAACGGACCTGCCGCGTGCCGGGGATGACCTTCTGGGTGCCGTCCTCCTGCGTCGTCGGGCAGTCCGGGACGTCGGTGATCAGGTCGCGCGGGATGCTCAGCGCGGTCGCGTTCGACCGGTCCTTGGACACGTGCAGCAGGATCGTGGTGTCGGCGTGCCCGACACTGCCCGCGTCGCCGTAGCTGCCGTTGCCCTTGCCGGTGCGCTTGTCGGTGCCGATCAGCAGGATGTTGATGGCCTTGTCCTTGCTGAAGCCACCGGTGCTCGCGCCGTCGTCGGAGACGGACGCGATGTTGTCGTTCAGGTGCTCGATGTAGAAGTAGGCCGCGCCCGCACCCGCGACCAGCACGAACGCCATCGCGCCGCCGGTCCACAGCAGGATCTTCCGGCTCCTGGAGGCCTTCTTCGCCGGGCGTCGTCCGCGCCGTCCCGGCAGCGGCTCCTCCGGCGCCCCGCGGCGCCTGCGCGCCGGCGGCACCGCGCGCCCGGGCGTCTCGGGTCGCGACCGGCCGGATGTCTCGGGTCGCGAGCGGCCGGATGCCTCGGGTCGCGAGCGGCCGGGCGCCTGGGCGTGGCCGCGCGCGGGCGGGGCTGCCTCCGAGGGCCGCGGCCTGCGGGGCGAGGGGACGCCCGGCTGCGGCGCGGAGGGCCCCAGCCGCAGTTCGTACTCACCGGTGCTCGGGTTCAGCACCCACTGGTCTGCGGGATCGACGTCGTCCGCCCGCCCACGGCCTTGCGCGTCCACGGTTGCCTGATTCCTCCGTCGGGGCACGCGGCGCCTTCCCCCTCCACGGCGCTCGGGTCTCGGTCACTCAGTGCGCGACCTCAGGACCGTCCCTCAGAGCCGGGCGCACCGGATCGCTCACACTAACCGCCCCATTCCGCGCAGGGCGACGACGGTGACCCATTCCACGTCCCTACACCTGGGCAATTCGCCCATTTCCCGGGCGCGGAGTTCATTGCCTTGGAGTGGCCTTGGTGCCCGCTTTACTCGCAGGTGTCCTCGGCTGCCGTGTTCCCCCGAAACGTCGGTGGAGGAGAAACGGTGACGGTGGTCCCGCGATAAGGGCCCGGAAGCGAATCCCCGTACGACCCGTCACGTGTGCCGGTCAGCCGCAGCGGGGCCCGGCGTTGCAGGTCGCCGCCCTTGACGACCACCGGCGCGTCCGTCCGCAGCCGCTCGAAGAGCCGCTCGGCGGCGGGCTCCACGAGTTGGTCGCGATTGGTGTCGTACGCATACGACTCCCGGGGCACGGTCAGGAATTGCACTTGTTCCATGGGGATGTCGCGCAGACCGCGCACGAGATCGTACAAACCGCGCAAGCTGGCCAATTCCGGGTCGGTGGTGAGCGACGACGTGGCGGCGTCCAGCACGGGATACAGCTTCACCGGATTCAGCATGACGTCGTTGCTGCGCACCTTGTTGACGAGTGCCCCGAGGAATCGCTGCTGACGCTCCATCCGCTCGGTGTCACTGCCGTCGCCGAGGGTTTTGCGGGCGCGGACATAGCCGAGGGCCTGCTCGCCGTCGAGCGTCACGCGCCCGGCGGGCAGCCGCAGCTTGGCGGCCCGGTCGTCGACCGGCTTCCGCAGGCACACCTCAACGCCGTCGACCGCGTCGACCATCTTCTTGAAGCCGTGGAAGTCGACGACGACGTGATGGTCGACGCGGATGTCGGTGAGCTTCTCCACGGTCCGGATCGTGCAGGCGGAACCGCCCAGCTGGAACGCCTGGTTGAACATGGCGAAGCGGGGCGTGCTGCGGGACCCGTCCGGGCGGCGGCAGCCCGGCAGGTTCACCATCAGGTCCCGGGGCAGGGAGACGGCGGTGGCGCTGCCCCGGCCCGCGGACAGGTGCAGCAGGATCGTGGTGTCGGACCGCTCGGTGCCGGAGTCCCGCCCGTAGCGGGCGTTGTCGCTGCCCTCACGCGAGTCCGACCCGATGAGCAGGATGTTCCGCGCGTCCTTGACGAGGGAGGTGGGCCGCTCCTTGTCGTACTTCGCGAGCTCGGCCGCGGCCGCCTCGTCGGGGGTGATGTTCCCGCTGAGCTTGGCGTAGACGGCCCAGCCGACCCCGCCGGCGGCCACGAGCAGGGCCGTGGCGCCGAACGCGGTGATCCGCACCCACCGCCGCCGGCGCCGCCGCGCCAGCCCCCGCCCGCTGGCGGACGCCCCCACGCCAGGACCGACCCTGTAGCCCACGGCAGCAACCACCCCTCCTGACGTAGGAACGCCCCGAGCGCACCGCTCCTACGACCATGGCGCGAACGGAGGGCCGGGGGTGGCCGGGGATGGGCCGAACGGGGGAGGGGTCCGGGACCGTCCGTCAGTTTCGGTCCTGGTGGCCCGCCGTGCCGCGGGCGATCGTCGTGACCCTCTCGCTCTCCACCCGCTTGTCCAGCACCCCGTCCCCGGCCTGCTCCAGGTGCCGGCACAGCACCACGGAACCCCCGGTGGCGAGCGGCCCGTACAGGCCCGCGTTCAGCCCGTCCCACGTGTCGTACGGCAGCCCGGACAGGATCCGCGACCCGGGCCCGGTCAGCCCCAGCGCCGTCGCCTCCGCCCGGGCCCGCTCGACCACCTCGGCCCCGCTGAACTCCCGCCCGGCCACGATCAGCGCGGGCTCCTCCGGATCCACGGGCGCGTACGGCACGAACCGGTCGCCCTGCCCCGGCACCTCCACCGCGTAGTCGACGAAGCCCTCGGGCGCCTGCGGGAACCGCCCGCCCAGAGGCCGCAGCGCCATCGCGATCCGTGCGCCGGAGCACGCCCGGGCCTCCTCCAGCCGGTCCGGCCCGCTCACCACGACGTCGGCCGCCTGGGCGTCCCCTGACACGTCCGCGACCACTCCCACCGACGCGCACGCCAGCAGCCACACCGCCGTCTGCCAGTGCGCGGGCAGCAGCAGCGCCACCCGGTCCCCGGGCTCGACGGACAGCTCGTCCTGGAGGAGGTTCGCGGTCTTGGCCACCCAATTGGCGAAGGTGGCCACGGACAGTTCGACCCGTTCACCCGTGGCGTCGTCGTAGAAGGTCACCAGGGGGCGTCCCGGATCCGCGGCGAGCGCGGAACCCAGCAGGTCGGCAGGGGTGCGATCGGTGGCGTTCACCGCGCAAGCGTACGCAACGCACAAGCCCCCGCCCAACGGCCCGCCCGCCGCCGCGCCCCGAATGCGCCACCGGTTCGGCGGAATCCCGGCCGACACCCCGTCAACTCCCAAATGGACAGACTTGTACGACTATGTCCAAGATCAGGGGCATGCGTGGATTCCTTGCTTCCTCGATCGGTGTCACCTGTGCGGCCGCACTGGCCCTCCCCCTCACCCCTCCCGCCCTCGCGGCGACGGCGAGACCGGTGCCGGCCGCGGAAGCCGCGAGACCCGCGCCCCACGCGGGGACCCCGGCCACGACCTCCTCCGACCGGCGCGCCGCGGAACCGTCCGCCGCCGGCAGCACCCAGTCCCTCCCCCTCGAACCCCTCACCCGCGACCGCGCCACCCCCTCCGCCCCCGCCACCGAACAGGGCCTGCCCCGCCGGGCCGTACGCCCCTTCTCCCTCGTCGGCGTCGTCTGGGACGACCCGGACGCCGAACTGCACGGCCGCGTCCAGGTCCGCACCCGCGCCACCGGCACCGGCACCTGGTCGGACTGGCAGGACGTGGAGACCCACAACGCCGACCACGCCGCCGACCCGGACACCCCCGAGCGGGCCGCCGGACGCGTGCGCGGTGCCACGGCCCCGCTGTGGGTCGGCGACTCCGACGGCGTGGAACTCCGGGTCCGCTCCGAGTCCGACGACCGGGAGACCGACTCCGCCGGGCACCCCTCGGACGCCCACGACCCGGGCGCCGCACTCCCGCTGCCCTCGGGCCTCCGGCTCGAACTCGTCGACCCCGGCGAGGACGACGGCACCGCCCGCGGCGCCCTCGACGCCGGTGAGCTGACGGAGGGACAGCTGCGGGCCAAGCCGTACGTCGGACCGCGCCCGGGTATCGTCACGCGGCGCGGCTGGGGAGCGAACGAGGGACTGCGGGAGAGCGGCTTCAAGTACACGAAGAAGGTCAAGGCGGCCTTCGTGCACCACACGGCCAGCGGCAACAACTACAGCTGCTCGCAGGTCCCGTCACTCATCCGCAGTATCTACCGCTACCACGTCAAGAGCATGGGCTGGCGGGACATCGGCTACAACTTCCTCATCGACAAGTGCGGAAAGATCTACGAGGGCCGCGCCGGGGGCGTGGCGAAGCCGGTCCTCGGCGCACACACCCTGGGTTTCAACAGCAACAGCATGGGGATCGCCGTCCTCGGGTCGTACGGCACCAAGAAGCCGTCGAAGTCCGCCGTCAAGGCCGTCGCCCGGCTGACCGCGTGGAAGCTGGGGCTGTACGGGGTGAATCCGAAGGGGAAGACAACTCTGAAGTCGGCCGGCAGCAATCTCCACCGCAAAGGCAAGAAGGTACGACTGAACGTGATCTCGGGGCACCGGGACGGCTTCAAGACCGAGTGCCCGGGACGCAAGCTCTACGGAAAGCTCGGCTCGGCCCGCTCCAAGGCGGCCCACTACCAGGGCCGCTGAGCACACGTTCACCGCCGACGGGGGGGGCAGGGGGCGGCATGCCGCACGGCCAACGAAGGCGCCACGGAACGGTCTGCATACACTGACCGGCCGAAAGACAGTTCGGCCGGTCCCGGCAGGAAGCAGAGACGACACGTGACTGAAGCGATCCTCCTGGTCGGTGGCAAGGGCACCCGGCTGCGCCCGCTCACGGTGCACACGCCCAAGCCCATGGTCCGGGCGGCCGGCGTGCCCTTCCTCACGCACCAGCTGGCGAGAGCGAGAGCCGCGGGTGTCGAGCACATCGTCCTGGCCACGTCCTACCTGGCCGAGGTCTTCGAGCCGTACTTCGGTGACGGCGCCGCGCTCGGACTGCACATCGAGTACGTCACGGAGGAGGAGCCGCTCGGCACGGGCGGTGCCATCCGCAACGTGGCCTCCCGGCTGCACTCCGGCCCCGACGACCCGGTCCTGATCTTCAACGGCGACATCCTGACGGGCCTGGACATCCGGGCCCTGGTCGACACCCACGAGACGACGGGCGCGGACGTCTCCCTGCACCTCACCAAGGTCACGGACCCGCGCGCCTACGGCCTGGTCCCCACCGACGACACGGGCAGGGTCCAGGCCTTCCTGGAGAAGCCGCAGACGCCGGAGGAGATCGTCACCGGCCAGATCAACGCGGGGGCGTACGTCTTCCGCCGCTCGGTCATCGACGCGATCCCGCAGGGCAGGCCGGTCTCGGTGGAACGGGAGACGTTCCCGGACCTGCTGTCCGCCGGAGCCCACCTCCAGGGCATGGTCGACTCGACGTACTGGCTGGACCTCGGCACCCCGGCGGCCTTCGTCCGCGGCTCGGCGGACCTGGTCCTCGGCCGGGCCCCGTCGCCGGCGGTCCCCGGCCGCTGCGGCGACCGCCTGGTCCTGCCGACGGCGCGGGTCGCCTCCGACGCCAAGCTGTCGGGCGGCACGGTGGTGGGGGAGGGCGCCTTCGTCGCCGAGGGCGCGCGGATCTTCGGCAGCACGATCCTGCCGGGCGCGGTCATCGAACCGGGTGCGGTCATCACCGACTCCCTGATCGGCACGAAGGCCCGCGTCGGCCGCCGCTCGGTCCTCACGGGCACGGTCATAGGCGACGGCGCGGTGATAGGCCCCGACAACGAACTCCTCGAGGGCGCCCGCATCTGGTGCAACGCCCAAATCCCCCCGGGCGCAGTCCGCTTCTCCTCAGACCAGTAGCCACTCAGCTGCGGGCGTGAGAAGCTGCTCAGCTGCGGGCAGGCGGAGCCGCTCAGCTGCGGGCGCGCGATGCCGCTCAGCTGCGGGCGTGCGGAGCCGCTTAGCTGCGGGCATGCGAAGCCGCTCGGCTGCGAACACGCGATGCCGCTCAGCTGCGGCACGCGGAGCCGCTCAGCTGCGGGCAGGCGGAGCCGCTCAGCTGCGGGCGTGCGATGCCGCTCGGCTGCGGGCGTGCGATGCCGCTCGGCTGCGAGCGCGCGTAGCCGCTCAGCTGCGGCACGGGTGGGCGCAGCGGCACCTCGTCGCGCCGAGCCGCGCACCCACCCGCCCCCAGCACCAACGCCGAGCACCGGGCCCCGACAGCACATCAGCAACAGCAGCCCACAGTCCACAGCCCACAGCTCAAAGCCAACAGGCTCAAAGCTGCCCGATATCCCACCGAGGCATCTTCGGCGCCCGCCGCCCCGGCACCCTCCCACTCAGCAGAATCAACCGAGCCGCCCGATGCCGCTGCCCCGCATACGGCTCCAGCAACCGCAGCATCACCGCATCATCGGCATCCCGATCCCCACCCAGCGCCCACCCCACGATCCCGGGCAGATGCAGATCCCCCACCGTCACCTCGTCCGCCGCCCCATGACTGCGCTGAACCGTCTCCGCGGAGGTCCACGGCCCGACCCCCGGCACCAGCTCCAGCCGAGCCCGAGCCGCCCCGGGCTCCATCCCCACCGCCTGCTCCAGCCGCGCAGCGACCCGCACGGCACGCAGAATCGTCGACGCCCGCTTGTTGTCGACCCCGGCCCGATGCCACTCCCACGACGGGATCAACGCCCACGTCCGAGGCGCCGGCATCACATACATCCGCGCGGGCGCGGGCCCCGGCGCCGGCTCCCCGAACTTCCGCACCAGCAACCGCCACGCCCGGTACGCCTCGTCGGTCGTGACCTTCTGCTCCAGGATCGACGGAATCAACGACTCCAGCACGCGCCCGCTCCGCGTCAGCCGCAACCCCGGCCGCCGATGCGCCGTCGACGCCAGCAGCCGGTGCCGCGGCACGAACGCCGACGGCTCGTCCGCGGCCCCGAGCAATTCGGGCAACCCCTCCAGCAGCCACTGAGCCCCCGGCCCCCAGGCCTCCCCGCGCACCCCACCGCCGTACGCGCACACCCGGAGCGTCCCCGGCCCGGCCGGAGTGAGGCAAGTCCGCCACACGGCACCGTCCGGCGTCGTCCGGAACGTCGGATCGCCGGGCCCGCGCCGCAACGGCCCGAGCACCAGACCGAGATCCAGCGGCCCGTCCGGCACCCACTCCCGCACCAGCCGCGGCCCGCCCGACGGCCCGGCCGTCTGCCCCGCCGACTGCCCCTCAGACCGCCCCGCCACCTGCCGCGGCACCCCCGCGGGCACACCGGCATGCCCACCCCGCACCGTCGTGCGCGTGGGCCGCGGAGCGAACCGTCCAGCCATGAATGACGTCCCTGGGATCCGTAAGGAGCAGCCCTACGAGCGTAGGCGCCGCCCGGCACCTGTCACCGCACCTCGATGAACGCCCCCGCGTCCCGCTCGGGCCGCGGCCGCGGTTCCTCCGCCGGATGCCCGACCGCCACCGCCCCCATCGGGTCCCAGTCCGCGGGCAGGTCCAGCACCTCGCGCACCACGTCCCGGCAGAACATCGTCGATGACACCCAGGCCGACCCCAGCCGCTCCCCGGCCAGCGCGACCAGCAGGTTCTGCACCCCGGCCCCCGTGGCGACCACGAACATCTCCCGCTCGGCGCCGTCCCGCCGCGGATCGCCGTAGGTGTGCGAGCCGTCCATGACCAGGCAGGGGACGACGAGGTACGGCGCGTTGCGCAGGACGTCCCCGCGCCGGACGCGCTTGGCGATGGACTCCTCGCTCTTGCCGTCCCGGCGCAGATCGGCGATCCAGGCGTCCTTCATGGCGTCGAGCAGCCGGGTCCGCGACTCCTGCGACTCCAGCAGGACGAACCGCCAGGGCGTGGTGTGGTGCGGGGCCGGTGCCGTCACGGCCGCGGCCACGGCCCGCCGTACGGAGGCCGCGTCGACAGGCTCGTCGGTGAAGGACCGGACCGTACGGCGCTGGGTCACGGCCAGCCGCACCGCCTCGGAGGTGCCGAGGCGGAACATGTCGTCGCGGGCGCCGCGGACCATGGCCCGCGCCCCCTCGCCGCGGTCGTCCCCGTCCACCACGTGCGCCAGTCCGCGCACCACGGCGACGGGCAGCCCCGCGGCCTTGCCCTTGACCAGGTCGCCGGCGGCGGCGAGCTCGTCGGCGGTGGCGACGACGGTGGCGCTGAGCGGATTGCCGTAGGCGTCCGTGCCGCCACGCAGATCGTCGAGCACGCGCACTCCGGCGGCGCCGATCGCGACGTCAGTGAGCCCGGCCCGCCAGGGCCGCCCGAAGGTGTCGGTGACGACCACCCCGACATCGACGCCGAGGGCGTCCCGCAGCCCGTCCCGGATCGCACGGGCGGAGGCGTCCGGGTCCTCGGGCAGCAACAGCACCGTCCCGGACGGGGTGTTGGACGCGTCCACCCCGGCCGCGGCCATGATCAGGCCCTGCCGGTTCTCGACGATCCGCAGGGCGCCGCGCCGGGCCACCACCCGGACCGTCTCGGCGTCGATCGCGGCCTCCCGGTCGGTGGCCCGGACGATCCGGCCCTCCGCCTTGGACACGATCTTCGAGGTGACGAGCAGTACGTCCCCGTCGGCGAGGCCCGGCTCGGCGGCCGCGATCAACTTGGCCAGGTCGTCCCCGGCCACCACCTCCGGTATCCCGCCCAGGGCCCAGACCCGGTACCCGGCGGCTCGGCGCGTCGCGTCGCTCACGCCCCGCGCACCTCCTCGGCCAGTGCCAGCGCCTCCCGGGCCATCCGCGCGGTCGCGTCGGTGTCGCTCATCATCAGCGGCACGGCCCGGCAGCGGATCCCGGCCGCCTCGACCCGCTCCACCGCGCCCGCGTCCACCGAGTCCACCAGCCAGCCGTCCAGCAGGCCCGAGCCGTAGTGCTCGGCCACCGCCGTCGCGGTCGACTCGACGCCCACGGCGGCGAGCACCTTGTCGGCCATGCCCCGCACGGGCGCGTCACCGACGATGGGGGAGAGGCCGACGACCGGCACCCCGGCGTCGGCGATCGCCTCCCGGATGCCGGGCACGGCGAGGATCGTGCCGATCGACACGACCGGGTTGGACGGCGGGAAGAGGATCACGTCCGCCTCGGCGATGGCCTCCAGGACGCCCGGCGCGGGCTTCGCCTGCTCGGCGCCGACCGGCACGACGGCCCGGGCGGGCACCGAGGCACGCAGCCGCACCCAGTACTCCTGGAAATGGATCGCCCTGGTCTCGCCGTCCAGGTCCACGGCCACATGGGTCTCGACGCGGTCGTCGGACATCGGGATCAGCCGCACGCCCGGCTTCCAGCGGTCGCACAGCGCCTCGGTCACCGCGCTCAGCGGGTATCCGGCGCCGATCATCTGGGTCCGCACGATGTGCGTGGCGAAGTCCCGGTCGCCCAGGCCGAACCACTCGGGCCCGACGCCGTACGCCGCGAGCTCCTCCTTGAGGTGGAAGGTCTCGTCGGCGCGACCCCAGCCCTGCTCCTCGTTGATGCCGCCGCCGAGCGTGTACATCACCGTGTCGAGGTCCGGGCAGACCTTCAGCCCGAAGAGGTGGATGTCGTCCCCGGTGTTGCCGATGACCGTGATGTCCGCGTCCGGGACGGCCTGCTTCAGACCACGCAGGAACCGGGCACCGCCGATGCCGCCTGCCAGAACCACAATGCGCATAGGCGACAGTCTTGCAGGCGGCTACGACATCCGGGTCAGGCAGTCGTCACGGCACCCGGCAGGGCCCGGGCCTCGCAGTGCGGCGCCGTGTGCATCGGCATCTCGGTGAGGCCGGGGTAGTAGACGTGCAGGCTCACGGCCGGGTCCAGCGCGTCGTTGACGACCTCGTGCACGTACCCCGGCGCGAACACGCGCTGCGCGCCCGCCCGCAAGGCGCGTGTGCCCCGCTCGGTGCGCTCGGTCAGCGTGCCGTCCAGGACGGTCAGCACACCGGAGGAGCGGCCGTGGTCGTGCGGCCCGCTGCCCTGGCCGGGCACCCAGGACAGCAGCCACACCTCGTAGCCGGGGCCGGTGCGCAGCCGGTGGTACCAGCGGCTGGTCGCGTCGTAGCGGACGAGGTGCTCCCACTGGGAGCGGTCCTCGGCGAGGGAGCGGGCCAGCCCGACGAACTCGGCGACGGTGGCCGGGTGCTCGCGCGGGGTCTGCAGGAGGTGGGTGACTTCGAGGATGTCGCCGGCGATCTGGAGGTCGCTGTCGCTGTTCATGGGGTGCGTGGTTCCTCAGTGAAGGAAGGTCAGAGGGAACGGGAGCCGGGATACGGGTGACCCGGCCTTCAGCTGGAGCAGGTGTGGCTCAACAGCTGGAACAGCGACAGCTACAGCGAGCGCGGGCAGCACCGAGGGACCCGGCGGTGCGGGTCGAGGTGAGCGCCAAGTTCGCGAGCATGCCCACAAGGACACCGGTTCACACCTTCACTGTCAACTCGACACCCGGTATGTGGGATGTGGTTCACCTCATCCGGTCGATCGCTCAGATGAAAGGTTTGTTCATGGCCCGCCCGGGACACATGGCGTCCAACCGGGCGCACAAACCCCGTTGCGTACTCGTGATCCGACTGTGATCCGTTTCGCTTCGACGTGCGTGTCGGAACGAGATCGAACTCCTGGGCGTCCTTCTTCGTACAGGTCTGCAAGGGGTCCGTCGGAAGGTGTGAGCCCGCGTGGGCTCCGCCAGTGTGTCAGGTTTTAAGGTGATTTGAACACTTTCCGCATGGGCTTGGTTCCGCAGAGTGAATAAGGGGCTCAATAGCAGATCTCGGCTTGACTCGCCCGGAGCAGCACACTTGTAATTTCACTCGTGTCGTTCAGCCGGAATCGGTAACGGCTAGATCACGGGGACGCGAAGACAGACGAGGGGCGCACATGACCGAGACGGTGCAGCAACTGCTGGTCGACGACGCGGACGAGGAACTCGGCTGGCAGGAGCGCGCGCTGTGCGCCCAGACCGACCCCGAGTCCTTCTTCCCCGAGAAGGGCGGCTCGACCAGGGAGGCCAAGAAGGTCTGCCTCGCCTGCGAGGTCCGCTCCGAGTGCCTTGAGTACGCCCTCGCCAACGACGAGCGATTCGGCATCTGGGGCGGTCTGTCCGAGCGGGAGCGCCGCCGGCTCAAGAAGGCCGCCGTCTGACCCCCACCCTCTCCGATGACGGCCCGTCGCCCGTGGGTTATCCACAGGCGGCGGGCCGTCTTCCGCGCAGCCGATAGTGTGGTCGCTCGTCCGAGACGCCCCGCCGCCCCCACCGGGCACGGGCGTCCACCGCAGTCCACCGAACCGGGGCCCGTACCTCGATGTCCGTGCACAGCCACCCGGCAGCCCATCACGACACCGCTGCCACACCTGAGTTCGCGCGTCATGTGGTGACCGCGGTCCTCGTCTCCCACGACGGCGCCCGCTGGCTGCCCGACGCGCTCGCCGGACTGCTCGGCCAGGAGCGGCCCGTCCAGTACGCGATGGGAGCCGACACCGGCAGCGCGGACACCTCCGCCCAGCTGGTCACCGACGCCCTCGGCCCCGACCGCGTGCTGCACCTCGCCCGCCGCACCGGCTTCGGCCAGGCCGTCGAGGAGTGCGACCGCGTCGCCCCGGTCCTCACCCCGGACGAGCTGCCGTACCTCAAGCGCCCCAGCGGCTGGGACCCGGTCACCCGCTCCTGGCGCGACGACGCCTACGACCTGCCCGAGCTGCCGCACGGCGAGCCGGTGCAATGGCTGTGGCTGCTGCACGACGACTGCGCCCCGGACCCCGACGCCCTGGCCCAGCTGCTGCGGGTCGTGGACAGCGAGTACGAACTGGGCCGCGAGGACGTGGCCGTCGTGGGCCCCAAGCTCCGCGGCTGGTACGACCGGCGGCAGCTGCTGGAGGTCGGCGTCTCCATCGCCAACTCCGGCCGCCGCTGGACCGGCCTGGACCGCCGCGAACAGGACCAGGGCCAGCACGACCACGTCCGGCCCGTGCTGTCGGTGTCCACCGCCGGCATGCTCGTCCGCCGCGACGTCTTCGAGCAGCTCGGCGGATTCGACCGCCACCTGCCCCTCATGCGCGACGACGTCGACCTGTGCTGGCGCGCCCACACGGCCGGCTACCGCGTCCTGGTCGCCCCCGAGGCGGTCGTCCGGCACGCCGAGGCCGCCAGCCGCGAGCGCCGCACCGTCGACTGCATGGGCCGTACGGCAGCCTCCCCGCACAAGGTCGACAAGGCCGGCGCCGTCTACACCCTGCTCGTCAACTCACGTACCGCCGTGCTCCCCTGGGTGCTGCTGCGGATCGTGCTCGGCACCCTGCTGCGCACCGTGGCCTACCTCGTCGGCAAGGTCCCCGGACAGGCCCTCGACGAGATCCGCGGCCTGATGGGCACCCTGCTCCGGCCCGAGCGGATCCTCGCCGGGCGGCGCGGCAGAGGCGCACCCCGGATCGACAAGGACGAGCTGCGGGCGCTGTTCCCGCCGCCCGGCGCGACCGTCCGCGTCACCGTCGAGCAGGTCGCGAGCAGCCTCGTCGGCCGCTCCGACCCGGAGGCCGCGGCCGGCGCCGGACGGCACGGCAGCGCCGTCGAGTCGGGCCCCGGCGGCGACGACGCCGACTTCCTGGAGATCGAGCAGTTCGCCCGGCTCAAGCGCATCGCGCGCAAGCCCGGCCCGGTCCTGTTCCTGGTGCTGCTGCTCGTCTCCCTGGCCGCCTGCCGCCAGCTCCTGGGCGGCGGCGCGCTCGCGGGCGGCGCCCTGCTGCCCGCCCCCGCCGACTCCGGCGAGCTGTGGTCGCGTTACCTGGACGCCTGGCACCCGGTCGGCGCCGGGGGCACCTCGTCCGCGCCGCCGTACGTCGCGCTGGTGGCGATGCTGGCGTCCCTGCTGTTCGGCTCGACCGGCCTGGCCGTCACGGTCCTGCTCGTCGGCTCGGTGCCGCTGGCCGGTGTCGCCGCCTACTTCGCCTCCCGCCCGCTCGTCGAGTCCCGGCTGCTGCGCGCCTGGGCGGCCGTCGTCTACGCCTTCCTGCCCGCCGCCACCGGCGCCCTCGCCGGCGGCCGCATCGGCACCGCCGTGCTGGCCGCGCTGCTGCCGCTCATCGCCCGCGCGGGCATCGCGGTCGGCGGCCTGACGAACTCCTCAGGATCGCGCGGCAGCTGGCGCGCCACCTGGGCCTACGCGCTGCTGCTGACCATCACCACGGCCTTCACCCCGATCGTCTGGCCCATCGCGCTGCTCCTCGGCGCCGCACTGCTGGTGCTGCGCCGCAGCGACATCACGGCCTACGGGCTGCGCTTCCTCGCCCAGCTCGGCACCCCGCTGCTGCTCCTGGCGCCCTGGTCGCTGACGCTGCTCCCGTTCGGCTTCTTCCGGGAGGCGGGCCTCGCGTACGGCCCCTCGGCGGCCTCCGCCGTCGACCTGCTCGGCGCCAGCCCCGGCGGCCCCGGCACCGTCAGCGGCTTCATGCTCCTGGGCATCGTGCTCGCCGCGCTGGCCGCTCTGCTCCGCTCGGAGCGCCAGGGGGGCATCCGGGCGGCCTGGGCGGTCGCCCTGGTCGGCTTCGTCTTCGCCGTCCTGTCCAACAACTCCACCTGGGCCGGCCCCGCCACCCTCGTCTACGGCATCGCCCTCCTGGCGGCCGCCGCGCTCGGCGCCGACGGGGCACGCGCGCGGGTGGCCGAGCAGAGCTTCGGCTGGCGCCAGCCGGTCGCCGTGCTGATCGCCTTCGCCTCGGCCGCAGGACCGCTGCTCATCGCCGCGGGCTGGATGATCCGCGGCGCCGACGGCCCCCTGGAGCGGCGCGACCCGATCCAGGTCCCGGCGTTCGTCGCCGAGGAGAGCGGCACCCGCGACCAGGCCCGCACCCTCGTCCTCGACAGCGACTCCGGCGCCCACGTCGGCTACATGCTGGTCCGCGGCTCCGGCGCCCGCCTCGGCGACGGCGAGATCGCCGCGGCCGACGGTGAGAACGACAGGCTCGACAAGGTCGTCGCCAACCTGGTCGCCGGCTCCGGCGCCGACCAGGCAGACCAGCTCGGCGGCTTCGCCGTGCGCTACGTCCTCGTCCACCAGGGCGCGCCCCGCGAGGTCACCCGCGTCCTGGACGCCACCCCCGGCCTGACCCGGCTCAGCCAGCAGGCGGGCGGCGCGCTGTGGCGCGTCAACCGGGAGGTCGCGCGCGCCACGATCGTCCCCGCCTCCGGCACCCCGCGGCCCGTCGCCGCCGGACCTGTCGACATCCACACCACGATCCCGGCCGGGGCCGGCGGACGCGTACTGCGCCTCGCCGACGCCGCCTCCGACGGCTGGTCCGCCACGCTCGACGGCACGCCGCTGACCCGCACCACGGTCGACGGCTGGGCCCAGGGCTTCGAACTCCCCGCCTCCGGCGGCCGGCTGGACGTCACCTACGACGACCCGATCGGCCACACGGCCTGGCTGTGGGCGCAGGGCCTCCTCGCCGTCGTCCTGGTCGTGCTCGCCCTGCCCGGGCGGCGCCGCGACATCGACGACGACCTCCCCGAGGAGCCGGCCGTCCCGGCCCAGGCCGTCGCGGGCGAGGGCCGCCGCGCCCGCCGCCTGCGCGCCCAGGCGGAGGCCGAGGGCGAGGCCGAAGAGGCCGCGGCCCCCGATGAGTTCCCGCAACCGCCCCCGCCGCAGCAGCCCCCGGCGGCGGTGCCCCAGCAGCAGACCCACGGGGAGTGGGACAACGCCGGCTACCAGCCCGGCGCGTACCCGGGCTACGGCGACCCGTACCAGAACACCCCGTACCAGGCGGACGCCTACGGGCAGCAGCAGTACCCGGCGGACGCGTACCAGGCCGGCCAGTACGACCCGTACGCGTACGGGGGACAGGGCCAGAACCAGCCGTACGACCAGCAGGGCTACGACCAGGCCTACCAGCAGGGCTACGGCACGCCGTACGACCCGGCGCAGCAGCACCACCCCCACGGCACGGGCAGTGAGCGTCCCGACGGGAGCCAGCAGTGAACCGCACCACCCTGTCCCTGATCGCCGGTGTGACCGCGCTCGCCGCCGTCACCGGCTTCGCCGCGCTGTCCGCCCCGGACGCCCCCGGCACGGAGACCGCCGCCAAGGCAGCCGCCCAACTGCCCGTGGAGCGCACGAGCCTGCTCTGCCCGGCGCCCAGCACGTCCGACCTCGCCGAGACGTCCTACACCTCCTTCACGCCCGTCACGAAGGGCACCGGGAGCGGCGGCAAGGCCGAACTCCGCCAGGCCGCCGAGGAGCCGGCCGACGGCGGGGACCAGGGCAAGGGCGAGGGCGACGGCGGCGGCAAGGACGACGGCAAGTCCGGCGGGGACAAGCCGGCGAAGCCCGTGCTGACGCCCAAGGAACCCGGCAAGCCGGTCACCGGCGACAGCTCCGGCGGCGACGCACCCGCCCTCGTCGGCACCGCGGACGGCAGGTTCGCGCCCGGCTGGACCGTCCAGGAGACCACCGAGGTCGCCGCGGGCACCGGCCGCGGCCTCCAGGGCATCAACTGCACCGCCCCGGACACCGACTTCTGGTTCCCCGGCGCGAGCACGGACGCCGACCGCACCGACTACGTCCACCTGACGAACCCCGACGACTCGGCCGCCGTGGTCGACATCGAGCTCTACGGCAAGGACGGTCTGCTGAAGTCCGCGGTGGGGGAGGGCATCACGGTCCCGCCGCACACCGACGAGCCCGTCCTGCTGTCGACCCTCACCGGCGAGCGGCAGACCAACCTCACGGTGCACGTCAACGTCCGCAGCGGACGCGTGGGCGCCGCCGTACAGGCCCTGGACGACAAGCTGGGAGGCGACTGGCTGGCCGCGTCCACGGACCCGTCCGGCAGCCTGGTCCTGCCCGGCATCCCCGAGGACGCCACCGCCGTGCGCCTGGTCGCCTTCACCCCCGGCGACGCCGACGCGGACCTGAAGGTGCGCCTGGCCTCCCCCTCCGGGCTGATCACCCCGGCCGGACACGAGAGCGTGCACGTCAAGGGCGGCATGACCACCGCCGTCGACCTGGGTGACGTCACCCGCGGCGAGGCGGGCTCCCTGGTGCTGACCCCGACGGACCGGTCCGTGCCGGTCGTGGCGGCCCTGCGGGTCGTCCGCGGCAAGGGCGACAAGCAGGAGACCGCCTTCATCCCGGCTACCCGCCCGGTCGGCACGCGCGCGACGTCCGCCGACAACAGCGCCAAGGGCAGCACCCTGTCCCTGACGGCCCCGCGCGCCGCCGCCACGGTCAAGGTCACGGCCTCGGCCGGCAGCGAGGGCGGCACTCCGGTGTCGAAGACGTACACGATCAAGGCGGGCACCACCCAGGACATCGAGCCCCCGGCCCCGAGCGGTCTGAAGGGCACCTACGCGCTCACGGTCGAGACGGTGTCCGGCGGCCCGGTCCACGGGGCCCGCACCCTGAAGGCGAGCGAGAACGGCGTGCCCGCCTTCACCGTGCAGACCCTGCCGGACGACCGGGGAACGGTGGCGGTCCCGGAGGCGGACGAGGACCTGTCGGTTCTCCAGAAGTAGCTCTCCCGGCCGGGGCACCCGCCCCGGCCGGCGGCCCTCGCCGTAGGCCTCCCTGGTCCTCGCCGTAGAGCTTCCCTGGCCCTCGCCGTAGGTCTCCCTGCCCTCGCCGTGGGGCCTAGCCCTGGTCCTCGCCGTAGCGCGGATCCACTGTCTCCGGTGTCAGCCCGAGCAGCTCGGCGACCTGCTCCACGACGACCTCGTGCACCAGGGCCGCCCGCTCGTCGCGCCCCTTGGTGCGGATCTCGACCGGCCGCCGGTAGACGACCACGCGCGCGGGGCGGCCCTCGCGTGCGCTGATCGTGCCGCCGAGCGGGACGGCCTCGTCGTTCCACGCCTGGCCGGGCCCGTCGAGCCGCGGCACCTCCAGGACCAGGAAATCGATGTCGGCGAGCTGCGGCCACCGCCGCTCCAGGCGCTCCACGGAGTCCTGCACCAGATCCGCGAACGCTTCCGCGCGGCTCGCGGCGAGCGGCACCTGCGGCGGTGCGATCGGGCCGCGCATGCCCCGTCCGTGGCGATCACGACGGCGGGGCCCGGGGGCGGCGGCACGGGGCGTTACGGGCTTGTCCATCACTGGTGAAGGGTAGTCCCCGCCGGGCCCCCGCGCCCGGCACCGCACGGCGGCACGGACGGCTTCCGGCCGCGCCGCGCGGCATGTCGTTACATGACCATTCAAGCCAAGGTTGGGCTCAAATCCGTATGACGACGAGACCGGCGACCTCGCGGCAAATGGTGGTTTTATGACGACTGTTGACCGCTTGTGTGATCGTTCGAGGTCGAGGTCGGCGATGTCCTGCCAGGTCAGGAAGGTACGCCCGAAGGGGTGTGTGGGGTGTTTCACAGCACGACACGGGGGAGTGACCTGGTGGAGAGTCGTCGCGGCCCGCTCAAGAGTGCGGTACCGTCCAACGTCGTGAGCCCTGTACGTCGCTGTTCGCGCACCGCTTGCGGCCGTCCCGCCGTCGCGACGCTGACGTACGTCTACGCCGACTCGACCGCGGTCCTCGGCCCGCTCGCCACCTACGCCGAACCCCACTGCTACGACCTGTGCGCCGAGCACTCCGAGCGCCTCACCGCCCCGCGCGGCTGGGAGGTCGTCCGGCTCCTCGACGGCTCGGCCCCGGCCCGCCCCAGCGGCGACGACCTGGAAGCGCTCGCGAACGCCGTGCGCGAGGCGGCCCGCCCCCAGGAGCGGGCGGCCGAGGCGGGCGGCGGCGGCCGTGGCGCCGACCCCCGGGAAGTGGCCCGGCGCGGACATCTGCGCGTCCTGCGTTCCCCCGACAACTGACCGCCCCCTGACGGTTTCTCCACGCGTCCACTCATTGACGCGAGCTTGGCGCGGACATGACCATTCCGTTTTGAGGCGCGAGAAATCGCTTTCGCATGACGGAAACCGGGGAGGCGCCCGTGTACGTCCAGGAACTGGAACCCGTCGCCGGATCGCTCGGCCTGTCCGCCCTGGTGGCGGCCCTGCCCCTGGTGATCGTCCTGGTCCTGCTCGGCGGCGTCCGCATGAAAGCCCACCTGGCGGGCCTGACCGGCCTCCTCGCCGCCGTTGCCGTCGCCTGGCTCGCCTACGGCATGCCGCTCGGCCAGACCCTCTCCAGCGGCGCCCAGGGCGCCGTCTTCGGCCTGTTCCCCATCCTGTGGATCGTGGTCAACGCCCTGTGGGTGTACCGGATGACCGTCCGCACCCGGCACTTCGACATCCTGCGCCGGTCCTTCGGGCGGCTGTCCGACGACCCGCGCATCCAGGCCCTCGTCATCGCCTTCTGCTTCGGGGCGCTGCTGGAGGCGCTCGCCGGCTTCGGGGCGCCCGTCGCGATCAGCGCGGTGATGCTGGTCGCCCTCGGTTTCGAACCGGTGCGCGCCGCCGTCGTCGCCCTGGTCGCCAACACCGCGCCCGTGGCCTTCGGCGCGATGGGCACGCCGGTCGTCACGCTCGCCCAGGTGACCGGGCTGCCCCTGGACTCCGTGGCGTCCGTGGTGGGCCGTCAGACGCCGCTGCTGGCCCTCGTCGTGCCCCTGGTGCTGGTCTGGCTCGTGGACGGCCGGCGCGGTCTGCGCGAGACCTGGGTGCCCGCCCTGGCCTGCGGAGCGGCCTTCGCCGTCGCCCAGTTCGCCGCGTCCAACTTCGTCTCCGCCCAACTCGCCGACATCGGCGCCGCCCTGGCCGGCGCCGGCGCCCTGGTCGCCGTACCACGCGCGCGTGTGCCCGCCGCCGAGTCCGTACGCGCCTCCGTGCTGACCGGCGCCCGCAGCGAGGAACTCGACGAGGAGGACCCGCCCCGCGAGGTGCTGCGCGCGTACGCCCCCTACGCGCTGATCGTCGTGATCTTCTCCGTCGCGCAGATCCCGCCCGTCAAGGACTGGCTCGCCCAGACCACCCAGAGCTACGACTGGCCCTTCCTGGACGTCGCCGGACCCGACGGCGAACCGGTCGGCGGCAACGTCTTCAGCTGGCCCGTCGTGTCCACCGGCGGCACCCTCGTCCTGCTCGCCGGGATCCTCACGGCCGTCGTCATCGGGGTACACGCGCGCGTGGCGCTCAGGGAGTGGCTCGCGACCGTCCGCGAACTGCGCTTCGCGATCCTCACCGTGACCTCCGTCCTGGCCCTCGCCTACGTCATGAACCTCTCCGGGCAGGCGGCGACCATCGGCCACTTCGTCGCGGCGGCCGGAGCCGGGCTCGCGTTCCTGTCGCCCGTCCTCGGCTGGTTCGGCGTCGCCGTGTCCGGCTCGGACACCTCCGCCAACGCCCTCTTCGGCGCCCTCCAGGTGACCGCCGCCCGCGAGTCCGGACTCTCGCCCGAGCTGCTGGCCGCCGCCAACAGCTCCGGCGGCGTCCTCGGCAAGATGATCTCCCCGCAGAACCTCACCATCGCCTGCGCGGCCGTCGGACTCGCGGGCCGCGAGGGCGACCTGCTGCGCAAGGTACTGCCGTGGAGCCTCGGCCTGCTGCTGGTGATGTGCCTGATCGTGGTAGGCCAGAGCACCCCGGTCCTGGGCTGGACGCTGCCCTGACCTGAGGCGACGGCCGGGCTCTTCCGGGCGTCCGCCCGGCGCGCTGTCGGTGGGCGAGGGTAGTTTGGGCGGACCGACAGTACTTTTTCAGGAAGGTTGGCCGTGGCTGCTGATCTGTCGCAGGTCGTGAAGGCGTACGACGTACGCGGGGTCGTCCCCGACCAGTGGGACGAGTCCCTGGCCGAGCTCTTCGGGGCGGCCTTCGTGCGGGTCACCGGCGCGAGCGCCATCGCCACCGGGCACGACATGCGGCCCTCCTCACCCGGCCTGTCGCGGGCCTTCGCGCGCGGGGCCGCCGCCCTGGGCGCCGACGTGACGGAGATCGGCCTCTGCTCGACGGACCAGCTGTACTACGCCTCCGGCGCGCTGAACCTGCCGGGCGCGATGTTCACCGCCTCCCACAACCCGGCGCAGTACAACGGCATCAAGATGTGCCGCGCCGGCGCCGCCCCGGTCGGCCAGGACACCGGCCTGGCCGAGATCCGCGAACTGGTCGAGGGCTGGAGCGAGTCGGGCGCCCCCGAGCCGGCCGCGCACACGGGCACCATCTCCGGCCGCGACACGTTGTCGGACTACGCGGCCCACCTGCTCTCCCTGGTCGACCTGACCGCCATCCGCCCCCTGAAGGTCGTCGTCGACGCGGGCAACGGCATGGGCGGGCACACCGTCCCCGAGGTCTTCGCCGGCCTGCCGCTGACCCTGGTGCCGATGTACTTCGAGCTCGACGGCACCTTCCCCAACCACGAGGCCAACCCCCTCGACCCCGCCAACCTCGTCGACCTGCAGAAGCGGGTCCGCGAGGAGGGCGCCGACCTGGGCCTCGCCTTCGACGGCGACGCCGACCGCTGCTTCGTCGTCGACGAGCGCGGCGAACCGGTCTCCCCGTCGGCGATCACCGCCCTGGTCGCCTCCCGCGAACTGGCCCGGCACGGCGGCAAGGGCACGATCATCCACAACCTGATCACCTCCTGGACGGTCCCCGAGGTGGTCGAGGAGAACGGCGGCAGCCCGGTCCGCACCCGCGTCGGCCACTCCTTCATCAAGGCCGAGATGGCCCGCACCGGCGCGATCTTCGGCGGCGAGCACTCCGCGCACTACTACTTCCGCGACTTCTGGAACGCCGACACCGGCATGCTGGCCGCCCTCCACGTCCTCGCGGCCCTCGGCGGCCAGCACGGCCCCCTCTCCTCCCTCGTCGACCGGTACGACCGCTACGCCGGCTCCGGCGAGATCAACTCCACGGTCGCCGACCAGCAGGCCAGCCTCGCCGCGATCCGTTCCGCGTACGGCAGCCGCGAGGGCGTCACCCTCGACGAGCTCGACGGCCTCACGGTCTCCGCCGCCGACTGGTGGTTCAACGTCCGCCCGTCCAACACCGAGCCGCTGCTCCGCCTGAACGCGGAGGCCCGCGACGCCGCCACGATGGCCCGGGTGCGCGACGAGGTGCTGGCGATCATCAGAGGCTGAGGCCCCGCCCCCACCGGCGGTAACCTGACCAGGCACGACCCCAAGCGCCCGCACCCCGGAGGAAACCCCTCATGCCGCTCGAATCCGGCCTCCTCGAGATCCTCGCCTGCCCGGCCTGCCACGCCTCCCTCACCGAGCAGGAATCCGAACTGGTCTGCACCGACACCAGCTGCGGCCTGGCCTACCCGGTCCGCGACGGCATCCCCGTCCTGCTCGTCGACGAGGCCCGCCGCCCCGCGTGACCCACGGGGGCGCCCGCACCCCCGCGACACCCCGGTGCACATGGCCCCCGGCACAGCGGGCACGCTCCAGGACACCCTCACAACGGACCCCGGCGATGGGAAGCTGCCGCCCATGCTCGACGAATCGCTGCTCGACTCCCCGGAGGGCCTCGCCGAGGCCGACCACCGCGGACTGCTCCGCGGCGCCGCAGAAGCCGGCGCCCGCGTCCGGACGGCCGCCCGCCACGCCGCCGAGGCGGGCGTGGGCGACCTCAAACCGGACGGCCGCCCCCGCGCGGTCCTCATCGCCGGCCCCGGTGCCGCCGCCACCCACGCCGCCGACCTCATCGGCACCCTCGCCGGCGCCGGCAGCCCGGTCACCCGCCTCGCCCCCACCGGCGTCGCCCCCGCCGCGGGCGCCCTGCGCTGGGAACTGCCCGGCTGGGTCGGCTCCGTGGACCTGTTGCTGATCACCACCCCGGACGGCACCGAACCCGGCCTGTCCCTGCTCGCCGAGCAGGCCTACCGCCGGGGCTGCACCGTCGTCGCCGTGGCACCCGCCCGCACCCCGCTCGCCGACGCCGTCGCAGGCGCGCACGGCCTGTTCATCCCCATGGCCACCGCCCCGTACGACCAGGACGAGCCCCTCGCCGCGTCCGCCCCCGGCGTCCTGTGGGCCCTGCTCACCCCGCTCCTGGCGCTCCTGGACCGCACCGGCGTGCTCGCCGCCCCGCCGGACGCCCTCGGCAAGGTCGCCGACCGCCTCGACCTCGTCGCCGAGCGCTGCGGCCCGGCCATCGCCACGTACAGCAACGCCGCCAAGACCCTGGCCGCCGAACTCTCCGACGCGCTCCCGGTCGTCTGGACCGAGGGCGTCTCGGCGGGCCCGGCCGGGCGCCGCTTCGCCGCGGCCCTCGCCGAACTGTCCGGCACCCCCGCGGTCGTCGCCGAACTCCCCGAGGCGCTCGCCGCCCACGGCGCCCTGCTCGCAGGCCCGCTCGCCGCCAGCGCCGACCCCGACGACTTCTTCCGCGACCGCGTCGAGGAACCACCCGCCCTGCACGCGCGCGTGGTCCTGCTCCGCGACCGCCCCATCGGCGGCCTCACCGCGGCCCCAGGCGCCCGCGACCTCGCCCTCAGCCACGACACACCCATCAGCGAGCTGGAACCCGAGGCCGGCGGCGAACTGGAGACCCTCGCCGAACTGATCGCCATCACGGATTTCGCCGCCGTTTACCTCGCGCTCGCATCGAGGGCCTGATCTTGCCCGGGACAGCCTGACGCGCCCGCACCCCGCACCCTTCGACGCGCCCGCACCCCTCAGAGAGAACGCCATGGACCGCCTCGACAACACCGTCCGCCCCTACGCCTGGGGTTCCCCGACCGCCATCCCGCAGCTGCTCGGCGTCGAACCGACCGGCGAACCACAGGCGGAGATGTGGATGGGCGCCCACCCCGGCGCACCCTCGCGCACCGGCCGGGGCACGCTCGTCGAGGTCGTCGACGCCGACCCCGAGAAGGAACTCGGACCCCCCACCGTCGCCAGGTTCGGCCCCCGGCTGCCCTTCCTGCTCAAGATCCTCGCCGCCGGAGCCCCCCTCTCGCTCCAGGTCCACCCCGACCTCGCGCAGGCCAAAGAGGGCTACGCGGACGAGGAACGCCGCGGCATCCCCATGGACGCCCCGCACCGCAACTACAAGGACGCCAACCACAAGCCCGAACTGATCTGCGCGCTCACCGAGTTCGACGGCCTGTGCGGCTTCCGCGACCCGCTGGCGGCCGCGGCCCTCCTCGACGACCTCGGCGTCGACTCCCTCAAGCCCTACGTCGACCTGCTGCACGCCCACCCCGAGGACGCCGCCCTGCGCGAGGTCCTCACCGCGATCCTCACCGCCGACCCCGGCGAGATGTCCCGCACCGTCACCGAAGCGGCCGCCGCCTGCGACCGCCTCGGCGGCGCCTACGCCCCCTACGCCGACATCGCCCACCACTACCCGGGCGACCCCGGCGTCATCGCCGCGATGCTGCTCAACCACGTCCGGCTCCAGCCCGGCGAGGCCCTCTACCTGGGCGCCGGTGTCCCGCACGCCTACCTGGACGGCCTCGGCGTCGAGATCATGGCCAACTCCGACAACGTCCTGCGCTGCGGCCTGACCCCCAAGCACGTCGACGTCCCCGAACTGCTGCGCATCGTCCGCTTCCTCCCCAGCGACCCCGGAGTCCTGCGCCCCGAGGCCTCCCCGGACGGTGAGGAGGTCTACGAGACGCCCATCGACGAGTTCCGCCTCTCGCGCTACGTCCTGCCGGAGGCGGGCGCCGCACACGACCTCACCCGCCCGACCCCGCAGATCCTGCTCTGCACGGCCGGCGCCGTCCGGGCCGGCGAACACGACCTGACCCCCGGTGAGTCCGTCTTCGTCCCGGCCGGCGAAAAGGCCGAAGTGTCCGGAACGGGAACGCTTTTCCGGGCCACCGTCATCGCCTGACCGTTTCGGCGGCCCCCTGCCGGTGACCTGACTCACCGCGGCCTCGGCGGGCTGCAACAATGGCCCACCGTCAAGCACGGGCAAAGCCACGGCCCGGGCACCCACGCGGGTGCCCGGGCCCTGGAACGGCGTACGAAGGGACAACGCGGAGATATGAGCGCGTCAGGCGGAACCAAGGCGATCGTGGCGGCACTGGCCGCCAACCTCGCCATCGCGGTAGCGAAGTTCGTGGCGTTCCTCTTCAGCGGCTCGTCATCGATGCTCGCCGAGTCCGTCCACTCCGTCGCCGACTCGGGCAACCAGGCACTGCTCCTGCTCGGCGGCAAGCGGGCGCAGCGCAAGGCCACCCCGGAGCACCCCTTCGGCTACGGCCGCGAGCGCTACATCTACGCCTTCCTCGTCTCCATCGTCCTCTTCTCGGTCGGTGGCATGTTCGCCCTCTACGAGGGCTACGAGAAGATCAAGCACCCGCACGAGCTGACGCACTGGTACTGGCCCGTCGGCGTCCTGGTCTTCGCGATCATCGCCGAGAGCTTCTCCTTCCGGACGGCCATCAAGGAGTCCAACCCCCTGCGCGGCAACCGCTCCTGGAAGGACTTCGTCCGCCACGCCAAGGCCCCCGAGCTCCCCGTCGTCCTCCTGGAGGACCTCGGCGCCCTCGTCGGCCTCATCCTCGCGCTCGGCGGCGTCGGCCTCGCCCTCCTCACCGGCGAGAGCGTCTGGGACGGCATCGGCACCCTCTGCATCGGCATCCTGCTCATCCTGATCGCCCTGGTCCTGGCCGCCGAGACCAAGTCCCTGCTGCTCGGCGAGTCCGCCGGCCTTGAGGAGACCCGGAAGATCGAGGCCGCCGTCGTCGACGGCGACACCGTCACCCGCGTCATCCACATGCGCACCCTCCACCTCGGCCCCGAGGAACTGCTCGTCGCCGCCAAGATCGCCGTCCGGCACGACGACACGGCCACCGAGATCGCCACCGCCATCGACGCCGCCGAGGCCCGCATCCGCGACGCCGTCCCGATCGCCCGCGTGATCTACCTGGAGCCGGACATCTACAGCGAGCGTGAGGCCGCCAAGGGCCCCGACCCCGAGGCCACGCCGGGCGGACCGGCCCCGGCCGACGCCGGACACTGAACTCCCGCACCAGCCCGTGGGGCCCGCCGAACCACTCGGCGGGCCCCACGGGCTTTACGGGGCCTACGAGCCTCACGGGCTTCAAGTCCCGGCGCGATCCTCAGATCCGCACGGCCCAGGGCGGCGGGGGCGGCGTCGCGGCCCGCGCCCGCCGCCGTACGGCCACCGCCGCGATCCCCAGACCGGCCCCGGTCAGTACCAGCAGCGCGCCGAGCACCATCGCCGTGCCGAGCGCCATCGGCACGGTGTAGTCGTCGATCACCCGCCCCCGGACCGTGGACCCCGGAAGCGTCCCGCCCCGGTCGTCGAGGAAGGCGCGCGCGTCACGGGCGTTCCCACGCCGGTCGCCCAGCATGAACAGCCGCCCCTTCGGCACCCGTACGTCGTAGGACGGCCCCGCGAACCCACGGCTGTCCTCCGGACGCTCCACGTACGGCTCCCGGAGCGGCTCGCCGTTCACCAGGACACGGGTGTTCGCGCCCGCTCCCGTGCAGCACGTCACCTGGTCACCGCCCACGCCGATGACGCGCTCCATCACCAGCGCGTCGAAGCCGTACCGGTCCGGCGCCGAGAACAGCACGACGTCCCCACGCCGTACGTCGCTCCCGTCGATCCGCTCGAAGACGACCCGGTCACCCGGTCCGTACGTCGGACTCATGCTCTCGCTCGACACGACCGAGCCGCCGAACCCCTGCCTCGCGTACCCGAAGGCGCCGAGCCCGGCCAGCAGCCCCACCACCCCCACCACGACGGCTGCGATCCCCAGTCCCCGCCCGTTACCGGACATTGCGCTCCTCCCCATACGGCCACTCAGCGGGCGCAGAGCCTAAACGCCCCTCCGCGACGCGAGCCGGGCGGGGCCCGCGTCCGAACCCCGGACGCGGGCCCCGGCCCTAGCCGACCTCGCGCAACACCCCGAGGAGCGCCGACGCGTCCGATGCGCCCAGCAGCCGCTCCCGGAACGCGCCGTCCGTCAACTTCCGCGACAGCAGCGCCAGAATCCGCAGATGCTCATCGCCCGCCGCCGCCTCCGGTACGGCGATCATGAACACCAGCCGCGCCTTCGTACCGTCCGGAGAGCCCCACTCGACGCCCTCCGCGGACCGGGCGAAACCGACGACCGGCTCCGTCACCGCGTCCGTCTTGGCATGCGGAATCGCGATCTCCTCCCCGAGCCCGGTCGTGCCCTGCTCCTCCCGCCGCAGCGCACACGCCACCAGCTCGTCCACGTCCGCCACCCTGCCGGTACGGGCCAGCAGCTCACCCATCTCCCGGATCGCGGACTCCTTGTCGCCCGCGCCGAGTTCGAGTCGCACGGTCTGCCGGGTGAGGTATCCGGAGAGCACCTCGCCCCCGCCGGGCTCCTCGTCGGGAGCGCCACTCGTGCTCCCGGGAGTTCTTGCCGCCTCGGAAGCGTCACTCGTGCTCCCGGGAGCCCTTGCCTCCTCGGAAGCGTCACTCGCGCTCCCAGGAGTTCTTGCCTCCTCGGAAGCAGCGGACGCGCCGACCGGCTCCGCCGCGTGTACGGCCCGCTCCGCCACGGCATCCCCGCCGCCCGGTGCCCCCACACCGACGAGCGCTGGCTCGGGCCCGATCGGTGCGTCGGCTCCGGCGAGTTCCTCCCCGCGCCGCCTGCGCTCACTCAGGTCGACCATGGCGACCGTGGCCAGCGCCGTGACGACGGAACCGATCACCACGGCCACGAAGAACATCGGCACCCCGCTCACCGCGCCCAGCACGGCCACGATCGGCCCGCCGTGCGGCACCGCGTCCTCGACGCCGAAGACCCCGGCGATCGCACCGGCGACCGCGCCGCCCAGCATGTTGGCGGGGATGACCTGCGCGGGACGCGCCGCAGCGAACGGGATCGCACCCTCGGAGATGCCGAAGCACCCCATGAACAGGGCGGCGAACCCGGTCTCCCGCTCCTGCTCGGTGTACAGCCGCTTGCGCATCAGCGTGGCCAGGCCCTGTCCCAGCGGCATGACCGGGATCGCGGCCGCGCACATGCCCATGACCGTCTGATTGCCGGTCGCGATGAGACCGGCACCGAACAGGAACGCCGTCTTGTTGACCGGCCCGCCCATGTCGAACGCGATCATGAGCCCCAGAACCGCGCCGAGCAGGACGGCACTGGCACCGGTCATCCCGCTGAGCCAGTCGGTCAGGTGCTCGAACACCCAGGAGATCGGCCGGCCGATGACGTAGATGAAGAACAGGCCCAGGGCCGTGGTCGCCACGATCGGGATCACGATGATCGGCATGATCGGCCGCGCGAACTTCGGGACCTTGACCTTCTTGATCCACAGCACCAGATACCCGGCGAGGAACCCGGTCACGATCGCCCCGATGAACCCGGCACCCGCCTTGGAGCCGTACAGCTCACCGGTGTTGGCGATCCAGCCGCCGATCATGCCGGGTACGAGCGCCGGCCGGTCGCCGATGGCGTAGGCGATATAGCCGGACAGGATCGGCACCATCAGCGTGAAGCCGATGACGCCGATGTTGTTCACATCCATCCAGAAGGAGTCCTTCGGGATGACCAGACCGCCCGACGGGTCGGTGTGTCCGCCGAGCGACAGCGAGATCGCGATCAGCAGCCCGCCGACCACGACGAACGGGATCATGTAGCTGACCCCGTTCATCAGCGCCTTGTATCCGGCGCTCCGCTCCTTGCCGCCATCGGCCGCGGCCGCCGTGGTCGCCGTGGGGGTCGAGGGAGCCGAGGGGGCCGTGGGGGAGGAGCCCCCCTCGGCGTGCACGGGCGCCGACAGCACCCGCTCGATCAGCTGCTCGGGGTGGCGAATGCCCTCCGCGACCCCGACCGTCAGGACCCGCTTGCCGGCGAAGCGGGTCAGGTCCACATCCTTGTCCGCGGCGACGATGACGCCGTCGGCGTGCCTGACATCGTTGTCATCGAGGACGTTTTCAGCCCCGATGGATCCCTGTGTCTCCACCTTCATGTCGATGCCGCGGCTCTCGGCGGCCTGGGCGAGCTTTTCGGCCGCCATGTACGTATGGGCGATGCCGGTCGGGCAGGCGGTCACCGCGACCAGCCTCAACCGCCGCTGCTCGCCTTCGCCGCTGCCCGTGGGGGGAGGGCCGGCCGGATTGATCACGTCGATCTCCTCACGCCTTCGCCCTGCGGAACCCGCGTCCCGGACGCCCCGCAGGATCGATCAGCTGTTCAGAACTTCCGGGCATCCTGCACCACCCCGCCCCAGCCGCAAAGGCCGGAACATCCCTGCTCATCCCGCTTCGACACCTCCTGCCACCGCCTTCGTTGGTGTCCTGTTACCACTCCCACCCCTCGAACACCCACCCCACCGACCCCACCCACCACGGTCCGACAGCGGCCGACGCCCCACCCTCGCACCGCCTCCATGGCCAGATCCGTTCGGAGGCGGACTGGGGGCGGCCCGGCCTCCCGGTGTAGCTTGGGACGGAGCCAGACGTCGCTGCTGATGGCGGTCGGGCGGTCCCACCGCGGACCGGCCGAGGGAGAGAGGGCCTCCGACGGACTGCGCTGCGCGCACGCGGGCATGCCTGTGTCCTCTTTCGGGCACCCCTGTGTCCGCCGCCGCGCAGACCAGCCGTACCCACCTCGACCCAAACCCCGAGGAGCAGCTCGCAATGACGACTGTCGAGAACCGACAGGACTTCAAGGTCGCCGACCTCTCCCTGGCCGCCTTCGGCCGCAAGGAGATCACCCTCGCCGAGCACGAGATGCCGGGCCTGATGGCGATCCGCAAGGAGTACGCCGAGGCCCAGCCCCTGGCCGGCGCCCGTGTCACCGGCTCCCTGCACATGACCGTGCAGACCGCCGTGCTCATCGAGACCCTGGTCGCCCTCGGCGCGCAGGTCCGCTGGGCCTCCTGCAACATCTTCTCCACCCAGGACCACGCGGCCGCCGCCATCGCCGTCGGCCCGAACGGCACCGTGGACAACCCCCAGGGCGTCCCCGTCTTCGCCTGGAAGGGCGAGACCCTGGACGAGTACTGGTGGTGCACCGAGCAGGCGCTGACCTGGCCGGACAGCCCCACCGGCGGCCCCAACATGATCCTGGACGACGGCGGCGACGCCACCCTCCTCGTCCACAAGGGCGTCGAGTACGAGAAGGACGGCAAGGTCCCCTCGCCCGACACCGCCGAGTCCGACGAGCACCGCGTCATCCTCGAACTGCTGACCCGCACCCTGGGCGAGAACCCCCAGAAGTGGACCCAGCTGTCCTCGGAGATCCGCGGCGTCACCGAGGAGACCACCACCGGCGTCCACCGCCTGTACGAGATGCAGCGCGACGGCCTCCTCCTGTTCCCGGCGATCAACGTCAACGACGCGGTCACCAAGTCGAAGTTCGACAACAAGTACGGCTGCCGTCACTCGCTCATCGACGGCATCAACCGCGCCACCGACGTCCTCATCGGCGGCAAGACCGCGGTCGTCTTCGGCTACGGCGACGTCGGCAAGGGCTGCGCGGAGTCCCTGCGCGGACAGGGCGCTCGCGTGATCGTCACCGAGATCGACCCGATCTGCGCCCTCCAGGCCGCGATGGACGGCTACCAGGTCGCGACCCTCGAAGACGTCGTCGAGACGGCCGACATCTTCATCACCACGACCGGCAACAAGGACATCATCATGGCCTCGGACATGGCCAAGATGAAGCACCAGGCCATCGTCGGGAACATCGGCCACTTCGACAACGAGATCGACATGGCCGGCCTCGCCAAGATCCCCGGCATCGTCAAGGACGAGGTCAAGCCGCAGGTCCACACCTGGACCTTCCCCGACGGCAAGGTGCTCATCGTCCTGTCCGAGGGCCGCCTGCTGAACCTGGGCAACGCCACCGGCCACCCGTCGTTCGTGATGTCCAACTCCTTCGCGGACCAGACCCTGGCCCAGATCGAGCTGTTCACCAAGCCCGACGAGTACCCGACCGGCGTCTACGTGCTGCCCAAGCACCTCGACGAGAAGGTCGCCCGCCTCCACCTCGACGCGCTCGGCGTGAAGCTGACGACGCTGCGCCCCGAGCAGGCCGAGTACATCGGCGTGCAGGTGGAGGGCCCGTACAAGCCGGACCACTACCGCTACTGAGCCGAGCAGCACCGCTGCCGCGTTCGCAGCCGGTCGGATCTCCGAGGCAGGCCCCCGCACCCCCGTGCCGGGGGCCTGCCCCGTTCGACGGGCCGGCGACGACCGGCCCAGCCCGTCAAGACCCAGGACCCTCATGCCCCGCGGCCGCTATTCGCTCCACGATCCGCACGATCACACCCCCCTCGCAGAAGAACACTTCCAGTGCGCCCCCGGCCCCTCCGGCTGGCGCTACGTCTCCCAGCTGACCACCCCCGCAGGCGATCACCACGGCTCCGTCGACCTCACCCTCGACGAACTGGGCCGCCCCCTCCGCCTCGAACTCCACGCCGCAGCCTGGCAGGTCCGCGGCGCCGCCCTCGACGGAGTCACCTGGGTCCGCACCGACCCCACCGGGACCGACGCCACCGAAGGCAATGTGCGCGCCCACGCCTTCACCGGCACCTCCCCGGCCTTCCTCGTCGCCACCGCCCGTCTCCTGCGCCTCACCCCCTCCGCGGCCGCCACCCGCGTACGCCTCGTCGCCTTCACGGACCCGGTCCTCGCCCCACGCACCGTCGACCAGTCCTGGGCCTTGGTGAAGAGCGAAGCACACGCCACTGACAACGGCCCCCTGGCCGTGGACGAATACCAGGTCACAGCGCTGGACACGGGCGAGCAGCACACCGTGCACATCGCCGGGGACGTGGTCCTCGCGGCCCCCGGCATCGAGCTCGAAGACCTGGAATCACCGCCGTCGGTGTTCCCCTGAACAGACAGCCGGGCCGGGGCGGCAGGCCCCGCGCTCCCCTAGGCCGGCGGCACGAACCCGGTGCCTGGCCGGTCGCCCGCCGAGCCCGCCGGTGACTCAAAGGGCCGCTCCGCGGCGGACGGCTCGGAGACCACCTCAGGCCCTCCAGCCGACGGTCCGTACTCAGCGAGGCCCCCGCCACGAGCCTCGGGCGAGGCCGCTGGGCCTACCGCCGCCGGACCGGCAGCGGTAGGGGCTGGAACGGCGGCGGTCATGACCGGGGTGGCGGCGGTCGCAGCAGGCTGGGTCACATCGCCCCCGGCCGTGGCAGCACGGGCCGTCTCACCGCCGACCGTGGCGGCACGGGCGGCATCGCCCCCGAAAGCCCGCCGGGCCTCCCGGGCCTGCCGTTCCTGCACGACAGCCGCCAGATACGCCGCCGGCGGCACGCCCTGCGGCACCGGAGCCCCCGTTCGCTCCGCCAGATCCGACGCCAGCCGCCCAGCCATCGACCAGCCCACCTGCGGATCCAGCTGCTGCATGCGCGTCAGATACTGCCGGACTGCGAGCCACAACCCGTCGGGCACCCCCGACAGATCGAGCTCCGAGAACCGCCCCGCCAGCCACGGCGGAGGAGGCGGCACGAAACCGGTCCGCGTGACCGGAATCCGCTCCCGCACGACGAGCGTCCCCGCGAACACATCCCCCAGCCGTCGCCCGCGCGCCGACACGAACGAGGCGATGCAGGCCACGATTCCGAAGGTCATCAGGATCTCGATCACCGCGATCAAGCCCCTCACCAGCGCATGCCGGAACCGGATCGGCCCCCCGTCGTCCCGTACGACGCGCAGGCCGCACGCCATCTTCCCGAGCGACCGCCCATGACTGAGCGTCTCCACGGCGATCGGCCCGCCCACCAGGACGAGCACGAACGTCGCGATCGACAACGCCGTCTGCGCCGCCTCGTCGAGCGAGGCCGTGGACGTCACCAGCCCGATGGTCACGGCCACGTAGACCGCCATCGCCACCACCAGATCGAGCAGCACGGCCAGCGCCCTGCTGGGCAGCCTCGCGGGGCGCAGCTCCAACGCCACAGCCTCGCCCGTCACCAGCTCACTCACGCCCGCCGTCCTTCCCCTGCCCTGCCCCCGACAAGGCCAGTCTGCCAAGCTGAGGGCGCATCGCACCGTAGTACGACAAGCTGATCCACGACGAGCCTCCGACGACCAGCCGAGGAGCAGGCACACCGATGGACCTCGACGTCTTCGTCTCCGCCCACCGAGCGGAGTGGGACCGCCTCGAAGCCCTCCTCCGCCGCCAGCGCCGCCTGACCGGCGCCGAGGCCGACGAACTCGTCACCCTCTACCAGCGCACGGCCACGCACCTCTCCCTGATCCAGTCCAGCGCCCCGGACCCGCAGCTGACCGGACGGCTGAGCCAACTCGTGGCACGCGCGCGCAGTGCCGTGACGGGCACCCGCCGCGCGTCGTGGCGGGACGCCACCCGCTTCCTGACCCAGGGCTTCCCCGCCGCCGTCTACAAGGCACGCCACTGGTGGGTGCCCACAGCGTTGCTGTCGACGGCGGTCGCCGCCCTCCTCGGCTGGTGGATCGGCACGCACCCCGAAGTCCAGGCCTCCATCGCGGCCCCCAGTGAACTCCGCGAGCTGACCCGCCCGGGCGGCCAGTACGAGACGTACTACTCCAGCCACCCGGCCGCCAGCTTCGCCGCCCAGGTCTGGACGAACAACGCCTGGGCCGCCGCCCTGTGCCTCATCCTGGGAGTGTTCCTCGGGCTGCCGGTCCTCTGGATCCTCTTCCAGAACATGCTCAACCTCGGCGTCGGCATCGGCCTGATGTCCTCGGCCGGCCGCCTCGACACGTTCCTGGGCCTGGTCCTCCCGCACGGTCTCCTCGAACTGACCGCTGTCTTCGTCGCTGCCGGCACCGGTCTGCGTCTGGGCTGGACGCTCATCGACCCCGGCCCCCGGACGCGCCGCACGGCTCTCGCGGAAGAGGGCCGAGCCGCCATAGGCATGGCCATCGGCCTCGCCCTCGTCCTCTTCGTCTCCGGCGCGATCGAAGGCTTCGTCACCCCGTCCGGCCTCCCCACCTGGGCCCGCATCGCCATCGGGATCGCCGCCGAAGTGGCCTTCCTGGTCTACGTCTACGTCCTGGGCGGCCGTGCGGCCCGCGCCGGGGAGACAGGTGACGTGGATGCCGCGGAACGCAGCGCGAGCGTCCCCACCGCCGCCTGATCGTCCCGCCGACCGGCGGATGTGCGACCACCTCCGTTCAACTGCTAGTCTCCTCTTCGCCCCACAGGAACCGTTGACACGGCAAGTGCGGGGAGGTAGATTCGAACAGTTGCCTGGAGATGGGCTCTAGCCCTGGACCGGCCACAGTGAACATCTATCTGCTTCTTGAAACACTGATTTCATTGAAGCCTCTCCCGATGAATCGGAAATGAGCGGCCGGTCAGTCCGGCCCGGAACTTCTGATAAAGTCGGAACCGCCGGAAAGGGAAACGCGAAAGCGGGAACCTGGAAAGCACCGAGGAAATCGGATCGGAAAGATCTGATAGAGTCGGAAACGCAAG
>NZ_JBIBKD010000007.1:0-625759 GCF_042959065.1 Streptomyces sp. NPDC007929
AGGTGGTGGGTGGTGATGTCCTGGTAGGTGACGTGGACGGTGGTTTCGGTGATGCCGTACATGTTGACCAGGCGGGTGGTGGGGGTGTCGTAGTGTTCGAACCAGGTCCGTACGTGCTTGGGTTCGAGGGCTTCACCACCGAAGATCACCCAGCGCAGCGAGGGAAGCCGCTCTTCGCCCGCCTCCGCCGCGTGCTCCACCAACTCGCGGAACATCGACGGGGTCTGGTCGAGCACCGTGACCCTCTCCTGCCGCATGAGTTTCCACATGGCGTCGGGGTTGCGTGCCGTGTCGTGGGGGACGATGACGGCTCGGCCGCCGTTCATGAGGGCGCCCCACAGTTCCCAGACGGAGAAGTCGAAGGCGTAGGAGTGGAAGACCGTCCACACGTCGTCCGGCCTGAACCCGTAGAGATCCTGGGAGTTGGCCATCAGGTGCAGGACGTTGTGGTGCTCGACGGCCACGCCCTTGGGTCGGCCGGTCGATCCGGAGGTGTAGATGACGTACGCCAGGTCCGAAGCCGATACGTCTGACCTGGGAGGTGTGCTCGGCAGCCCGGACAGAATGCCGTGCTCGGCGTCGATGTCGACGATGTGGATGTCGTCGGTGGGCAGGTTGCCGTTGAGTCCGCGGTGGGTGACCAGGATCGTGGCCTGGGAGTCTTCGAGCATGTAGGCGAGTCGGTCGGCCGGGTAGGCGGGGTCCAGGGGGACGTAGGCCGCACCGGATTTGAGGATGCCGAGCAGGCCGACTGCCATCTGGGTGCCGCGTTCGACGGACAGGGCGATCAGGTGTCCTGGTCCGGCGCCGAGCGAGGCGAGATGGTGGGCGAGGCGGTTGGCTGCCTGATCCAGTTCGCGGTAGGTCATGTGCTCGCCGGCGCAGGAGACGGCGACGGCGTTCGGTGTGGCCTGCGCGCGTGCGGTGACCTGGTCGTGGATGGTGCCGTCCCAGGGCGCGACGCCGGGGGTCACCGCCCAGTCGTGCAGCAGCCGCTCCCGCTCACCCGGGGCGAGCATCGGCAACGCGGAAACCGCCCGGCCGGGGTGGTCCACCATGCCGGTGAGCAGGGCGTTCAGATGCGCGGCCATCCGCTCGACCGTGTCGGCGTCGAACAGATCGGGATCATAGGCGAGGGCGTACGCCAGCTCGTCTCCCGCGTAGGCGATCAGGTTCAACGGGAAGTTGGTGACATCGGCACCCTCCAGGCCGTGCAGCCGCACGCCGTCGGACGGGCCGGTGTCGCCGTCCACGGGGAAGTTCTCGAACGCCACCAGGCTCTCGAAGAGGTTCGTGCCGCGTTCGACACGGCTCCATCCCTGGATGCGGGGCAACGGCACGTACTCGTACTGGCGCGCCTCGACCTGCGCCTGCTGCACACGGGCCAGCCATTCGGCGACCGGTGCGTCACCGTCGACGGCCACGCGCACCGGCAGGGTGTTGATGAGCATGCCCACCATGGAGTCCACACCCGGCAGATCGGCCGGACGACCCGACACGGTGGCGCCGAACACCACGTCCCGCTCCCCGGCGTACCGGGACAGCAGCAGCGCCCAGGCGCCCTGCACCACCGCGTTCACGGTGAGCCGATGACTCCGGGCGAACGCGTACAGGCGTCGCGAGACGTCCGATCGGAGCCGCGTCACCATCCGCTCCGTGGACTGCGCACGGTGGCTCGCGGCGGGACGCCGGTCGTACGGCAGTGCCGTGGGATCGGTGAACCCGTCCAGCAGCGTCCGCCAGTAGGCCTCCGCATCGGACAGGTCCTGCCCCTCCAGCCACTCCACGTAAGCGCTGAACGGGCGCCGTACCGGCAGCAGCGGTTCCTCACCGGCGGCCAGCGCCCGGTACGCGGTGGTCAGATCGTCGAGCATCTGGAACGTGCTCCAGCCGTCCAGCAGCACGTGGTGAGAGGTGCGCACCACCCGTACGGACGTGTCCGAGGTACGCGCGACGGCGATCCTCGCCAGCGGGGCCACCGACAGGTCGATGCCGCGTTCCCGGTCGTCCGCCAGATATCGCTCCAGCTCCTCGCCCTGCTCGGCGGAGCTCAGTCCGCGCCAGTCGACATGGACGACCGGTGTGTCCACGTGCCGGCGCACCACCATGAGCGGGCGGTCCACGCCCTCCCACGCGACGGCACCCCGCAGGACCTCCAGGTGGTCCGTGACGTGCCGCCAGGCCCGCTCCAGCAGGGCGGGGTCGGTGACACCGTCGAGGACGAAGCTCATCTGCTCGAAGTACGCGCCGGTCCCGGGCTCGGAGAGCGTGTGGAAGAGCATGCCGCTCTGCATGGGGGTGAGCGGGAAGATGTCCTCGACGTCCCGGCCGTCACCGGCGATCCGGTCCACGGCCGCCTGGTCGAGACCGGCGAGCGGGAAGTCGGACGGGGTCGCCCCGCCACTCGCCGGGTCCTGGCAGTGCTCCACCAGGGCACGCAGCGCGGCCACATACTCACCGGCCACCCGCTCCACCGTCGACCGGTCGAAGACCTCACCGGAGAAGATCCACGTGAAGCCGAGGCTGCCGTCCTCGACCATGCCGACGACATCGAGGAGGTACGGGCGGGGCTCGTCCGCCGCGTGGTCCTGGCCGAGGACGGGCAGGCGGTCGCGGACCAGCCCGTCACGCGCCGTCGTGCCGTCCCACTGACCGAGATAGTTGAAACTGATGGGCGGGAGCCGGTCCGCGCGCAGCTCGTGGCCCGGCGTGCCCGGCGGGGACAGGAAGCGGAGCGCGTCGTAGCCGAGACCGCGGCCCGGCACAGCCCGCAGTTGCTCCTTGACGGACTTGAGGGACTCGCCCCAGTCGCGCCCGTCGGGAAGCGTCAGGGCGACGGGGAAGTGGGTGGTGAACCAGCCGACCGTGCGCGACAGGTCCACGTCGTCGAACAGTTCCTCGCGGCCATGCCCCTCCAGTCCCAGGACCAGCCGGCCGGTGCCTGTCCAGTCGGCCAGGACGCGGCCCAGCGCGGTGACGAGCACGTCGTTGATCTGTGTGCGGTACACCGAGGGGAGGCGGTGCAGCAGCGCCCCGGTCTCCTCGCGGCCGAGGCGCACCTCGACGCTCTGCTCGGCGGCCGTCACATTGCGGCCGCCGGGGTGGTCCACGGGCAGCGCGGGCGCTCCTCCGGGATCGACTGAGCGCCAGTGGTCGAGCTCGTGGTCGAGGGCGCCGGAGCGGACGTGTGCGGTCAGGCGGTCCGCCCACTGCTGGTAGCTGCTGGTCTTGTGGCCCAGGTCGGCCGGGCGTCCGCCGGCGAGCTGCGTGTAGGCGGTGGACAGGTCCTCCAGGACGATCCGCCACGACACCCCGTCCATGACGATGTGGTGGACGGCGAGGAACAGCCGCGGCGCGGCGCCGTCGCCGAAACGGAACAGCACACCCTTCACCAGGGCGCCGCTCTCCAGGTCGAGGGCGCGCTGCGCTTGCAGGGCCGCGCTGTTCAGCACCTCTTCCGTGTTCTCGACGTCGGCGATGTCGCGGACCGTGAGGAGGCCGGACGAATGGTCGCCGTACTCCTGGATCCAGGTGCCGCCGTCCCGGGCGTAGCGCATGCGCAGCGCGTCGTGGTGGGCGACGACCGCGCCGAGCGCCCCCTCCAGCAGTGTGGCGTCCGTACCGGGAGCCAGCTCCAGGT
Organism: Streptomyces sp. NPDC007929; assembly: GCF_042959065.1. NCBI lineage: Bacteria > Bacillati > Actinomycetota > Actinomycetes > Kitasatosporales > Streptomycetaceae > Streptomyces > Streptomyces sp. NPDC007929. Next base: position 3,641 of record NZ_JBIBKD010000007.1, read on the forward strand.
GGGCGGACATGGCGTAGTGGTCCGGGTCGACGGTGTGCTCGTCGAGGAACCAGCTCTGGATGGGGGTGAGTTCGACCCGTCCTGACACTTCGGTGGGTGTGTCCGTGGAGGCTTTCTCGGTGGTGGTGACGTGGGTGGCGAGGGAGGCGATGGTCTGGTGGAGGAAGAGGAGGCGGGAGGTGAGGTGGAGGCCGTGCCGGCGGGCGCGGGAGACGGTTTGGATGGCGAGGATGCTGTCGCCGCCGAGGTCGAAGAAGTTGTCGTGGATGCCGATGTGTTCGTTGCCGAGGACGTCGGTCCAGATGGTGGTGAGGGTTTCCTCGGTGGGGTTGCGGGGCGGGGTGTGGTCGGTGTGGGTGTGTGTGGTGGTGGTGGTGGTGGGGTCGGGGGCGGGCAGGGCGCGGCGGTCGACCTTGCCGCTGGGGGTCAGGGGCAGTTGCTGGAGGGGCACGTAGAGGGCGGGCACCATGTAGTCGGGCAGCGAACCCGACAGATGGGAGCGCAGCTCGGACACCCGGGCACCGGCGTCGGCACCCTCGGTCACCACGTACGCCACGAGTCGCCGCCGGCCGCTGTCGTCCTGCCAGGCCAGCACCACCGCGTCACACACGTCCGGGTGGGTCAGCAGCGCGCTCTCCACCTCGCCCAGCTCGATACGGAAACCCCGGATCTTGACCTGGTCGTCGGCCCGGCCCAGGAACTCCAGATCCTCCGAGGCCAGCCAGCGCGCCCGGTCACCGGTGCGGTACAGCCGGTCGCCCGGCACGAAGGGGCTCTCCACGAACCGCTGGGCGGTGAGCTCCGCCCGCCCGTGGTAACCGCGCGCCACACCGGCGCCGCCGATCCAGATCTCGCCCGGCACACCCGGCGGGACGAGACTGCCGTGCGCGTCGAGCACATAGACCCGGGTGTTGGGCAGCGGGCGGCCGATCGGCACGTACACGCGGCCGCGCAGGCTCTCCTCGTCCGGGGTGAAGACCGTCGAGTCGACGGTCGCCTCGGTGCCGCCGTAGGCGTTGACGACGACGCAGTCGTGACGGATGCGGCGGAGCAGGGCGCGGCAGTCCTCGACCCGCCACCCCTCCGAACCGACCGAGATCAGCCGCAGCGGCGGGAACACCCCACCGCGCCGCTCGACCTCCTCCAGCACGGCGTTGAGGAGCGAGGGGACGATCTCCAGGCCGGTGGCGTCCGTCTCGGCGATCAGGTCGAGCAGCGCCGACGGTTCGGTGGTGACGTCCTTCGACGCGATGATCAGGGCCCCGCCGAAGGGGACGGAACGGATGAGGTCGGCGAAGAACAGGTCGACGGAGAGGCTGGACACCGACAGGAAGCGCGGCCGCATCTCCTCCAGGTCGTACCGCTCGGCCCAGGCGCTGAGGATGTGCCGGACATTGCGGTGCTCGACGGCGACGCCCTTGGGCTCGCCGGTCGATCCGGAGGTGTAGATGACATAGGCCAGGTCCCCGGCGGTGACGGCGGTGCGCGGCGCGGTGCCGGGCAGCCGGTCGATGGTGTCCCGCTCCGCCTCCACGTCGACGATCCGCAGGCCGTCGCCGGCGGGCAGGCGGTCGCGCACCGCTGACTGGCTGACGACGATCCGGGCCCCCGAGTCCGCCAGCATGTACGCGAGGCGATCGGCCGGGAAGCCCGGGTCGAGCGGCACGTACGCGGCGCCCGCCCGCAGGATGCCGAGCAGCCCGACCGCCATGGCGGAACCGCGCTCCAGACTGAGACCCACCAGGGAGCCGGGCCCGGCGCCGAGGGACACGAGGTGGTGGGCGAGCCGGTTGGCCCGTTCGTCCAGCTCCCGGTGGGTCAGCGTGGCGTCCTCGGCGACCACGGCGACCGCGTCCGGGGTGCGGGCGGCCTGCGCCGCCATCCGCTCGTGGATCAAGGGGCCATCGCCCACCGGCAGTTCCGTGGCGTTCCACTCCACGGTGACCTGACGGCGTTCCGCGTCGGTGAGCAGGGGCATCGCCGCCACGGGCCGGTCCGGGTCGGCCACCGCACCGGCCAGGAGCACGCCGAGCTGCCCGGCCAGCCGGGCGATCGTACGCTCGTCGAAGAGTTCCGTGCTGTACTCGACCAGGCCGCGCAGTCGCCCGTCCCGTTCCTCGAACTCGAAGGTGAGGTCGAACAGGGAGGCGTCGCGCTCCAGCGGGTACGCAGAGACCGTCGCGCCGGACAGGGCCAGGGAATCGGCCGGGGCGTTCTGCAGGACGACCATGGCCTGCACGAGCGCGGTGCGGCTCGGATCGCGCTCGGGTTGGAGCGTCTCGACGAGCTTGTCGAACGGGACGTCCTCATGGGCGAACGCGTCGAGGACGGTGTCCCGGACGCGGCCCAGCAGCTCCGCGAACGTCGAGTCCTGCTCGACGCGGGTACGCAGGACGACGGTGTTCACGAGGAAGCCGACCAGCTGCTCGAGCTCCCGGTGCCCACGCGCGGCGGACGACGTGCCGAGCGCGATGTCCTCCTGGCCGGACCAGCGGGCGAAGACCGCCTTCACCGCGGCCGTCAGCACCATGAACAACGTCGCGTTCCGCTCGCGGGCCAGGTCCTTCAGCCCCGCCACCGTTTCGGCGGGCAGGTCGAAGCCGTGCACCGCGCCGGTGGAGGAGCGTACGGGGGGTCGTGGCCGGTCGGTGGGGAGGTCGAGGGGGGTGATGCCGTGGAGTTGTTCGCGCCACCAGTGGAGGTGTTCGTCGAGCAGGCCGTCGTCTTCGAGGCGGGTGCGTTGCCATGCGGCGAAGTCGGGGTATTGGACGGTGACTTCGGGGAGGCTGGGTCGGCGGTTGTGGGTGTGGGCGGTGTACAGCTCGGTCAGTTCGCGGGTGACGATGCCCATGGACCAGCCGTCCGTGACGATGTGGTGCATGCCGAGGACGCAGATGTGTTCGTCGGCGGCGAGGCGTACCAGGAGCACGCGGACGAGCGGGCCGTTGCGCAGGTCGTACGGGCGGGTCATCTCCGCCCGCACGGCGTCCCGCGCCTCCTCCTCGTCGGCGGCGTCGGCGGTCACCCAGTCGGGGTCGAGGTGATCGTGGACGATCTGCACGCCCCGGCCGTCCCGGGCGTCGAACGTCGTCCGCAGCGCCTCGTGACGGGCGACCAGGTCCCGGACGGCGCTGCGCAGCGCCTCCGTGTCGAGGGGCCCGCTGATCCGCACGGGCAGTGCCGAGTGGTAGTCGGCGCCACCGGGCGCGAAGTCCTCCAGGAACCACAGGCGTTGCTGGCCGAAGGAGAGCCGCAGATCGCTCTCGCGGGACACCGCCGGGACCAGAGGCGCGGCGGTGCCGGTGGCGGCCCCGCCCTGGCCGGCCAGCCGCCGGGCGAGGGCCTCGCGCAGTCGTTCGGGGAGAGCGGCTGTCCGGTCAGCGCGAGAGGACGGCGTGTTCATGTGGCGGAATCCCCCAGGGAGTTGCTGGTCGGCGGGTCGAGAAGGAGGCAGGCCCGTCCCGCCCCCGCGCCGTCAGTGGCTGCGGTGGGCGGGTACGGGGTGGCCGGGGCTCAGGCGGTGGTGGAACGCAGCCGGCGCGGCCGCATGTCGGTCCAGTTCGCCTCGACGTAGGCGAGGCACTCCTCGCGGGGCCGGTCGGCGAGGACCGTCTCCCAGCCGGCCGGGACGGCCGTGCCGGTGGGCCACAGCGAGTGCTGGCCCTCCTCGTTGACGAGGACGTCGTACGAACGGTCGGACTTCTCGAAGGGGTTGGACACGAGGGAACCTCTCGGGGTGGAGATCGGAGGGTGGAGGGTGGAGGTGCGGTGAGGGGAGAAACGGGGGCGGCGCGGTCAGGAACTGTCGGCGGCCGCTTCCAGCTCGGCCAGGATCAGCTCCTCGACGCCGGCCGCGGTCTCGGCGACCGTCGGCCCGTCGAACAGCGCGCGCGGTGACATCGCGGTGCCGAACAGGGCGTTGATCCGCGACACCGTGCGCAGGGCGAGCAGGGAATCGCCGCCGAGGTCGAAGAAGTCGTCCCTGGACCCGACCCGTTCGGCCCCCAGCAGCTCCTGCCACACCTCGGCGATGAGCTCCTCGGTGGGAGTGGCCGGTGCCTGGTACTCCGTGCCGGTGGCGAGACCGTGTTCCGGGGCCGGGAGTGCCCTGCGGTCGACCTTGCCGTTGGCGGTCAGTGGCAGGGCGTCCAGCGTGGTGAACAGTGCCGGGATCATGTGCTCGGGCAGCGACGACGCCAGATGGGCGCGCAGCTCGGCGGCCGTGGGCACCGGTGCCCCCGCGACGGGGACGACATGGCCCACGAGGACGGTACGGCCCGGCCCCGGGTCCGGGTGCGCGACGACGGCCGCGTCCCCGACCGCCGGATGCGTCACGAGCACGGCCTCGACCTCGCCGGTCTCGACCCGGAACCCGCGGATCTTGACCTGGCCGTCGGCGCGGCCGAGGAACTCCAGCGTGCCGTCGGCCCGCCACGCCACCAGGTCCCCGGAGCGGTACATCCGGGTACCGGGGGCGCCGAAGGGGGCGGCGACGAACCGCTCCGCCGTCGGCCCCGGCCGCCCGAGGTAGCCGTGGGCCAGACCGTCGCCGGCGATGTACAGCTCGCCCGGCACGCCGACCGGCACCGGGGTGAGCCCCTCGCTCAGCACGTACACACGGGTGTTGGGCAGGGGACGGCCCAGCGGCACGGAGCCGTCGCCCGGGGAGCGGTGCACATCGTGGGTGGTGGTGAACGTGGTGGCCTCGGTGGGGCCGTAGCCGTTGGTGAGCCGCAGCGCGGGGTGGGCGTGCAGGACGCGCACGCAGTGCTCGGGCGAGAGCCGGTCACCACCCGCGACGAGCTGCCGCAGCCCCGAGAACACGCCGATGTCGTCGTCGGTGACCTGGTGGAACAGGCCCGCGGTGAGCCACAGATGCGTGACACCGTGCTCCTTGAGGAACCGGCCCAGCTCCGCCGTCGCCGGAAGCCCCTGCGGATGCACGGCCAGTCGCGCCCCGCGCAACAGGGCCGCCCAGATCTCGAACGTCGACGCGTCGAAGGACAGGGAGGCGAACTGGGCGACCGTGTCACCCGGTCCGACGTCCGTGTACGGAGCCTCGTGCACCAGCCGGACCACGGCCCGGTGCGGGGTGAGCACGCCCTTCGGGGTGCCGGTCGAGCCGGAGGTGTACATCACGTACGCGACGTCGTCGCAGGCCGGGGACGCGGACGGCGCCGTCGCGGGCCACGCGGCCACCGCCGAGGCGTCCCGGTCCAGGTCCACGGCCCGGGCCGCACCGGCCGGGAGCCGGTCGCGCGTCCCCTCCTCGGTGACCAGGAGCTCCGCCCCGGCGTCACCGATCATGTGGGTGAGCCGACGGGCCGGGTAGCCGGGGTCCAGTGGCAGGTACGCGGCACCGGCCTTCAGGACGGCGAGCAGCGCGGTGACCGCGTTCGCGCCGCGCTCCAGGAGCAGGCCGACGAACGTGCCCGGGCCCGCGCCCAGGGACACGAGGTGGTGGGCGAGCCGGTTGGCCCGCTCGTCCAGCTCCCGGTAGGTCACCTCCTCGTCCCCGTACGTCAGGGCGACGGCGTCGGGGCGCTCAGCGGCCCGGACGGCGAACAGCTCGGGAAGCGACGTCTCGGGCAGGGCGCGGGAGGTGTCGTTCCAGGTGTGTACGGTCAGTTCGGCCTCGGCCGCCCCGAGCATCGGCAGCGCGGCCACCGGCAAGTCCTGGCCGGCGACGGGAAGCGCGGTCAGCAGCGCCTCCAGGTGGCCGCAGAGCCGGGCCGCCGTGTCCGTGTCGTACAACTCGGCGTCGTAGGCGAGGGTGTAGGCCAGCTCGTCACCGCCGTAGGCGATGAGGTTCAGCGGGTAGTTGGTCGCCTCGGTGCCGGTCAGGCCGCGGACACGCAGCCCGTGCGCGGCGGCGGCCTCGTCGTCCATCGGGTAGTTCTCGAAGACCACCAAAGTGCGGAACAGGTCCGCGCCGCGCTCCACTTCACCGCACGCCTGGACGAGCGGCAGCGGCACGTACTCGTACTGGCGGGCCTCCACCTGCGCCCGCTGCACCTCGGCCAGCCAGTCGGCCACCGGCGCGGCCTCGTCGACGCGGACCCGCACCGGCAGGGTGTTGATCAGCATGCCGATCATCGACTCCGCGCCGGGCAGGTCGGCCGGGCGGCCCGAGACGGTGGCGCCGAACACGACGTCGTCCACCCCGGCGTGCCGGGCGAGCAACAGCGTCCAGGCGCCCTGGAGCACGGTGTTCACGGTGAGCCGGTGACTCCGGGCGAAGGCGAACAGCTCGCGGGAGGCCTCCGGCGACAGACGGCGCGCGATCCGGGCGGTGGACCTCGTGCGGTGGCCGGGCGCGCTGTGCCGTACGGCGGGCAGCGGGGTCGGCGCGCCGAAACCGGCGAGGGTGTCCCGCCAGTACCTCTCGGCCTTCGCCAGGTCCTGCCGCTCCAGCCACTCCACGTACGCGCCGAACGGCCGACGGGCGGGCAGCGCGGGCTCCCGGCCGGCAACCAGGTCCGCGTACACCCGGTAGGTCTGCGTGAGCAGGTCGAACGTGGACCAGCCGTCGAGCAGGACGTGGTGGAAGGCGCACACCAGCCGCACCGACGTGTCCGTCAGCCGGACCAGGGTGAGCCGCATCAGCGGAGCGCCGGTCAGATCGACCGGCCGGGCGCGGTCCTCGGCGAGGAGACGGCGCACGGCCTCGTCCCGCTCGGCGGCGGGCAGGGCGCGCCAGTCGAGGTGGGTGACGGGCAGCTCGGCCCTGCGGCGGACGACCATCAGCGGTCGCGGCACGTCCCGCCACTCCAGCGCCGTGCGCAGCATGCCGGTGTGGTCGGCGACGGTCTGCCAGGCGCGGGCGAGCAGTGCGGGGTCGGTGACGCCGTCGAGCTCGAAGGACATCTGCTCGGCGTAGGCGCCGGGGTCGGAGAGGGTGTGGAAGAGCATGCCGCTCTGCATGGGGGTGAGCGGGAAGATGTCCTCGACGTCCCGGCCGTCACCGGCGATCCGGTCCACGGCCGCCTGGTCGAGGCCGGCGAGCGGGAAGTCGGACGGGGTCGCCCCGCCGTTGCCCGGTCGCAGGCAGTGCTCCACCACTTCGCGCAGCGCGGTGAGGAACGCGTCCGCGAGGCGCCGCACGGTGGTGGTGCGGTGCACGTCGGGCGCGTGGATCCAGTCGACGCGCAGTTCGCCGTCTCCGGTGGCGGCCACGACGTCGATGAGGTGCGGCCGGGGCTGCTCGGGCGCCTGGTCGGCGCCGAGCGCGGCCAGGCGGGCCCGCACCAGGCCGTCGTCGCTGGTGGCGCCGTCCCACTGACCGAGGTAGTTGAAGCTGATCTCGGGCTGCGGGGCGGTCGCGAGGGCGGCCCGCGCGGGGCTGCCCGGCTCGGAGAGGTGACGCAGCGCCCCGTACCCGATGCCGCGTCCCGGGACGGCCCGCAGCCGTTCCTTCGTCGACTTCAGGGCCTGCTCCCAGTCGCCGTCCGGCACGTCCAGCGTGACCGGGTGGATGGTGGTGAACCAGCCGACGGTGCGGGACAGATCGACGTCGTCGAAGAGCTCCTCGCGGCCGTGTCCTTCGAGGGCGATGGTCACCGGCTCGCCCGCCCAGTCGCGCAGGACCCGGCCGAGCGCGGTGAGCAGCACGTCGTTGATCTGCGTGCGGTACGCGGCGGGGACCCGGTGCAGCAGCGCCCGCGTCTCGGCACGGTCGAGCCGGACGGACGTCACCGCCGCCCGGCCGAAGGTGTCGGCCCCGTCGCCCCCCTGCCCGTCACGCGGCAGCGGGCGAACGGCGGCGGCCGTCTCCTTCCAGTGGTCGAGCTCGTGGTCGAGGGCGCCGGAGCGGACGTGTGCGGTCAGGCGGTCCGCCCACCGCTGGTAGCTGCTGGTCTTGTGGCCCAGGTCGGCCGGGCGTCCGCCGGCGAGCTGCGTGTAGGCGGTGGACAGGTCCTCCAGGACGATCCGCCACGACACCCCGTCCATCACCAGGTGGTGCACCGCCAGGAACAGACGCGGCAGCCGCGACGGGCCCAGGCGGAAGAACACGCCCTTGACCAGGGTGCCGCTCTCCAGGTCGAGGGAGCGCTGCGCGGCGAGGGCCGCCTCGTGCAGTTCCGCGTCCCGCTCCTCGGCGGCCACCGCGGACAGGTCCCGTACGGTCAGCCGCAGCGCTGTGGCGTCGGTGTCGCCGTACTCCTGGATCCAGGTGCCGCCGTCCCGGGCGTAGCGCATGCGCAGCGCGTCGTGGTGGGCGACGACCGCGCCGAGTGCCCGCTCCAGCAGCCCCGTGTCGGTGTCCGGGGCCAGCTCCACCTGCAGGGACATGCCGTAGTGGCCGGGGTCGACGGTGTGTTCGGCGAAGAACCAGTCCTGGATGGGGGTGAGTTCGACCCGTCCCGATACTTGGGTGGGTGTGTCCGCGGAGGCCTTCTCGGTGGTGGTGACGTGGGTGGCGAGGGAGGCGATGGTCTGGTGGAGGAAGAGGAGGCGGGAGGTGAGGTGGAGGCCGTGCCGGCGGGCGCGGGAGACGGTTTGGATGGCGAGGATGGAGTCGCCGCCGAGGTCGAAGAAGTTGTCGTGGATGCCGATGTGTTCGTTGCCGAGGATGTCGGTCCAGATGGTGGTGAGGGTTTCCTCGGTGGGGTTGCGGGGTGGGGTGTGGTCGGTGTGGGTGTGTGTGGTGGTGGGGTCGGGGGCGGGCAGGGCGCGGCGGTCGACCTTGCCGCTGGGGGTCAGGGGGAGTTGCTGGAGGGGCACGTAGAGGGCGGGCACCATGTAGTCGGGCAGCGAACCCGACAGGTGAGAGCGCAGCTCGCCGGGGGACAGGTCGCGGTCGGCCACCAGGTAGGCGACCAGGCGCCCGCGACCTGCCTCGTCGCGATGGACGACGACCACCGCGTCGCGCACCTCCGGGTGACGGCCCAGCGCTGTCTCGATCTCGCCCAGCTCGATGCGGAAGCCGCGCAGCTTCACCTGGTCGTCGGCGCGGCCCAGGTACTCCAGGCTGCCGTCCGCCCGCCACCGGGCCACGTCGCCCGAGCGGTACATCCGGTCGCCCGGCTCACCGTGGGGGTCGGCCGTGAACCGTTCCGCGGTCAGGCCCGGCCGCCCGTGGTAACCGCGCGCCAGGTGAGGGCCGGCGATGTACAGCTCGCCCGGCACACCGACGGGCACCGGCCGGAGAGCCGCGTCGAGCAGCCGTACCCGCGTGTTGGGCAGCGGCGTCCCGATCGGGGGCACGGCCCCGCCGGTGAGCGGCGCGCTCATGGTCGCGACGACGGTCGACTCGGTCGGGCCGTACGCGTTGACCATCCGCCGGCCGGGTGCCCAGCGGGACACCAGGTCGCCGGTGCTGGCCTCGCCGCCGACGACCAAGGTGCGCAGCCCGTCGAGGCCTTCGGGCGTCAGGGTGGCCACGGCGGAGGGCGCCAGCAGCGTATGGGTGATGCGGCGCTCCCGCAGGAAGGTCTGCAGCGCCTCGCCGACGAGCGGACCGTGCGGCGGCATGACGAGCGTGGCGCCCGCGGGGAGGGCCATCAGGACCTCCATGACGGCGCCGTCGAAGGACGACGAGGCGAACTGCAGGACCCGGCTGTCCTCGTCGACCCCCAGCCGCTCGATCTCGGCCGAGGCCAGATTGCCGATGCCGCTGTGCGGGACGAGGACACCCTTGGGGGTACCGGTGGAGCCCGACGTGTAGATGACGTAGGCGAGGTCGTCGGGGCGCGGGCCGGGCTCGGGCGCCGTGGCGGGCAGTGCGGCGAGCGCGTCGCCCTCCCGGGCGAGATCCACGATCCGGGCGCCGGTGTCCGGCAGCCGCCGCACCAGCTCGGTGCGGGTGACGACGAGGCCGGCACCGGAGTCCCGGAGCATGAAGGCGAGCCGGTCGGCCGGGTAGCCGGGGTCGAGCGGCAGGTAGGCGGCGCCGGCCTTCATGATGCCGAGGAGGCCGACGACCGTCTCCACGCCCCGCTCGAGACACAGCCCGACGAACGTGCCGGGACCGGCGCCGAGGGACACGAGGTGGTGGGCGAGCCGGTTGGCCCGCTCGTCCAGCTCCCGGTACGTGAGGTGGGTGTGGGTGTCCTCCACGGCGGGCGCGTCCGGCCGGCGCCGCGCGGATGCCGCGACCAGCTCGGGGAACGAGCCGGTCAACGCGGGGCGCACCGGGCCGTTCCAGCCGGTGACGACCTGCTCGTACTCGGCCTCCGTCAGCATCGGCAGGGTGGCGAGGGGCCGGTCGGGCTCGGCGGTGGCGGCGCTCAGCAGCGTCGTCAGGTGCCCGGCGAAACGGGCGATGGTCGCCTCGTCGAACAGGGCCGTGCCGTAACCCACCCGGGCGGTCAGGCCGTCGCCGGTCTCGAAGAACTCGACGGTCAGGTCGAACGGCGCGGCCTCCCGGGGCACCGGGTGCCCGGCGGTGCGCAGACCGGGCATGCGCACGGGCTCGGACGGCGCGTTCTGCAGGACCACCATGGCCTGGACGAGCGGGGTGCGGCTGGTGTCACGGGTGGCGCCGGAGACGTCCACCAGACGCTCGAAGGGCACGTCCTGATGGGCGAACGCCTCCAGGACGGTCTCCTTGAGGCCCGCCAGGAGCCGCGCGTACGACATCTCGGGGTCGACGCGGGAGCGCAGGACCACCGTGTTGACCAGGAAGCCGACGAGGTGCTCCGTGCCCCGGTGGTCGCGGCCGGCGGAGGCGGTGCCGACGGCGATGTCCTCCTGGCCCGACCAGCGGGCGAAGACGGTCTTCACCGCGGCGGTCAGGGCCATGAACAGGGTCGCGCCGTGCCGCTGGGCGAGCTCCCGCAGGGCGGTGGTGGTGCCGTCGGGAACGCGGAAGGTGTACTCGGCGCCCGCCGAGGAGCGCACGGGCGGCCGCGGCCGGTCGGTGGGCAGTTCGAGCGGGGTGATGCCGTCGAGACGGCCGCGCCACCAGTCGAGCTGCCGGTCGAGGAGTCCGCCGTCCTCGATACGGCCGCGCTGCCACGCGGCGAAGTCCGGGTACTGGACGGTGACTTCGGGCAGGCGGGGCTCGCGGCCCTCGACACGGGCGGTGTACAGCTCGCCCAGTTCGCGGGTGACCACGCCCATGGACCAGCCGTCCGTGACGATGTGGTGCATCCCCAGGACACACACGTGCTCGTCCTCGGCGAGACGCGCGAGCAGCACACGGACCAGGGGCCCGGCCGTCAGGTCGTACGGGCGGTTCGTCTCCGTGCGGACGAGGTCCCGGAGCCGCTCCTCGCGCGGCCGCTCCGCGAGGCCGGTCAGGTCCTCGGCGCGCCACTCGGGGGCGAGCCGCGGGTGGACCACCTGGACGCCGCGTCCGCCGACGACACCGAACGTGGTGCGCAGCGACTCGTGCCGGTCCGTCAGGTCCTGTACGGCGGCCCGCAGCGCGGCGGTGTCGAGGCTGCCGGTGAGGCGCAGCCCCGTCGCCGTGTGGTACTCGGTGCTGCCGGGGTCGAAGTCCGCCAGGAACCAGAGGCGTTGCTGCCCGTACGACATGGGCAGGGCGCCCTCGCGCGGGGTGACGGGGATGGCCGGGTCCTCGGCGGCCTCGTCGGGGGTGAGGGAGGCGACGAGACCGGCGATGGTCGGGGTGTCGAAGAGGATGCGCGGCGGCAGGGTGGTGCCGAGCGCGGCGCGCATCCGGGAGACGGCCCGGACGGCGAGGATGGAGTTGCCGCCCAGGGCGAAGAAGTCGTCGTGGACGCCGATGCCCTCGACGCCGAGCACCTCGCGCCAGACGCCGGCGAGTGTCTCCTCGACGGCGTCGCGCGGAGCGGTCCGGTCCGCGCCGGCGCTCTCCTGGACGGAAGCCGGTGCGGGCAGGGCCTTGCGGTCGACCTTGCCGTTCGGAGTCAGCGGCAGGGTGTCGAGCACCACGACGGCCGACGGCACCATGTGGTCGGGCAGGCCTTCGGCGAGGTGGGCGCGCAGCTCCCCGGCGGACGGGCGGCGCGCTCCGGACGGCGAGACGTAGGCCAGCAGGTTGGTGTTGTGGGTGACGACCACGGCCTGGGCGACGTCGGGGTGGAGCGCGAGGGTGCTCTCGATCTCGCCCAGTTCGATGCGGAAGCCGCGCACCTTGACCTGGTCGTCGGCGCGGCCCAGGTACTCCAGGGTGCCGTCGGTGTTCCAGCGCGCCACGTCGCCGGAGCGGTACATGCGCTCCCCGGGCTCGCCGTACGGGTTGGCGACGAAGCGCTCAGCGGTGAGGCCGGGCCGCCCGTGGTAGCCGCGGGCCAGTCCGACGCCCGCGATGTACAGCTCGCCGCGCACACCCGCGGGGACCGGGCGCAGGGCGTCGTCGAGGACGTACACACGGAAGTTGGCGATGGGCCTGCCGATGGGCGGGACGGTCGCGCCGCCGAGCGGAGCGCTCATGGTGGCGCAGACGGTCGTCTCGGTCGGTCCGTAGGCGTTGACCATGCGCCGGCCGCGGGACCAGCGGCCGACCAGGTCGGCGGTGCTGGCCTCGCCGGCGACGACGAGGGTGGCGTCGGCGGGCAGCCCGCGGCCCTCGGGGAGCACGGCGACGGTGGCCGGGGTCAGGGTGGCATGGGTGACACCGTGCTCGGCGGCGTAGGACGCGAGCGGCTCGCCGGGGGCGAGGGTCTCCTTGGAACCCATGACCAGCGCGGCACCGGTCAGCAGGCCCATGCAGACCTCCCAGAAGGCCGCGTCGAAGCTGGCTGAGGCGAACTGCAGGACCCGGCTGCCGGGGGCCACGTCGAAGGCGTGGGCCTGCACGGCCGCCAGGTTGCCGATGCCGCGGTGGGAGACGAGGACGCCCTTGGGCCGGCCGGTGGAGCCCGAGGTGTAGATGGCGTACGCGAGGTCGTCGGGGGCGACCGCGGTCTCGGGGGCGCCGACCGGGTGAGTGTCGAGGACGGCCCGGTCGTCGGTGAGGTCGACGAGGGTGGCGTCCGTGTCGGGCAGCCGGTCACGCAGCTCACGCTGGGTCACCACGAGACGGGCACCGGAATCCCGGAGCATGTAGGCGAGCCGGTCGGCCGGGTACGACGGGTCGAGCGGCAGATAGGCGGCGCCGGCCTTCATGATGCCGAGCAGGCCGGCGGCCATGGCGGCGGTCCGCTCGACGCACAGGCCGACCAGGTGGTCGCGCCCGGCGCCCAGTGCCGTCAGATGGTGGGCGATGCGGTTGGCCCGCTCGTCCAGTTCGCGGTAGGTGACGGAGCCGTTCTCGTCGATGACGGCGACGGCGTCGGGGCGGGCGGCGACCTGGGCGGCGTACAACTCGGGGAAGGTGCCGGCCGGCACCTCGCGGGCGGTGTCGTTCCACACGCGGACGACCTGCTCGAACTCCCCGTCGGTGAGCAGGGGCAACGTGGTCAGGGGCAGGTCGGGTCGTTCGGCGGCGCCGGTCAGCAGGACCGCCAGATGGCCCGCGAGGCGGGCCGCCGTGGCCTCGTCGAACAGGGCGGTGCTGTGCCGGACCCGCAGGAGCCGCTCGTCGGCGGAGATCTCGAAGGACAGGTCCAGCGGGTCGAAGTCGTGCTGGGCCGGGGCGAGTTCGTCGAGATCGGCGACCATGGCCTGGACGTACGGGGTGATGCTGGTGTCCCGCGCGGGGGACAGCGCGTCGACGAGGTCGGCGAAGGGGAGGTCGTGGGCGAGGGCGTCGTCCAGTGCGCGGCGGGTGTCGCGCAGCAGGACGCTGAAGGGCGCCGAGGCGTCGACGTCGGTGCGTACGACGACGGTGTTGCCGGTGCGCGGTGAGATGGAGCCGAGGGCGATGTCCTCCTGCCCGGAGTAGCGGGAGAGCAGGGCGGTGACGGCGGCCGCGAGCACGGTCGTGCGGCCGGTGGCGTGGCGCTCGGCCAGCTCCGTCACGGCCCGGGCGGCGGAGCCGGGCAGTTCGCGGGTGTGCGGGGCGGTGGTGGTCGCGCGGACGACCGCTCGGGGCCGGTCGGCCGGGAGCTCCAGGGGCGGGACGCCGTCCAGTCGGGCCCGCCAGAACTCGATCCGGTCGGGGACTGCCGGGTTCACCGGCACGTCGGCGCGAGCCACGTGTGTACCTCCAGAGAAGGGCGGCTTCCGGGCATGGGTGGGCCAGGGCAGGGGCGAGGAAGCCGGACGATCGAAAGAAGACGGGGGAGAGGGGCCGTCGCGGCGCTGACCGCAGCGTGGTGACGTGCGGCCGGGGCGGTTCCGCGGCGGGCGAGGCGGGGTTACGCGGCCGGCGTCCGCCGGGCGGAGCGTCCGCCGAGTTGCATGAGGATCACATCGCCGGTGGCGGGTGCGGTGACGAACCGGCCCGTGTAGGGGGCGGTGTCGGTGTCCGTGCGCCGGGCGGTGAAGGTCAGGTCGCCGTGGAGGGCGAGGTCGGCGGTGAGTCCGGTGGCGTCGGTCAGGCGCAGGGCGGAGCCGTCGCCGCGGGTGCGGACGGCGAATCGCGTGTCGCCGTTGCGATAGTCACCGGTGAATCGGTCGGGCCCCGTCGTCACGGGGGGCGCGGTGGAAACCGCGGGACGGTGGTCGCCCACGGGTATGCCGTGCTCCCGCAGCGTGTCGACGAGGTCGGCCCACAGCAGGGTGCCGGTGGTCGCGTTGGTGGTCAACGCGACGGCGGTGCCGGTGGCCGGGTGGAAGCGCAGGTGGGCGGTGCCGCCGTCGGCGGTGCCGTCATGTCCGAGCCAGGTGCCGTCGGGGGAGGTGTAGTGGGCGAGGCCGAGACCCCAGCCGTCGGCCATGCCGAAGGCGTCGGCGAGGGGGTCCCGGGCCGCCATCTCGGCACGGTCCGTGGCCGGGAGAAGGGTGTCGGCGCCGGGGTGGGTGCCCAGGTGCAGGGCGGCGAGTGCGACCAGGTCGTCGGCGCTCGCGGCGAGGCCGCTCGCCGGTGCCCAGCCGGCCGGTACGTACGGGTCGACGGGGTGCGCGGTGCGTTCACGGCCGGACCGTACGGCGTGGCCGTCGGCGAGGGTGCGCAGGCCCGCGGCGAAGCCGCCGCTCAGGAACACCGGGTCGATGCCGAGCGGTCGTAAGAGGAAGTTCTCCACGACCGCCTGCCATTTCATGTCACCGGCGGTCTCGATGACCCGTCCGACGACGTTGTAGCCGGTGTTCGAATACGAGAAGCAGTGACCGGGTTCGTGCAGGGGTGACGTGGTCGCGACGCTTGCCGTGTAGCGCGCCAGGGACGATTCTCGTGCGTCGTCGAGTTCATGGTCGGCGACCAGTCCGGCGGTGTGACTGAGAAGGTGTCTCAGGGTGACGGCGGAAAACCGGTCGTCCTCCGCCCCGTCGAACTCCGCCAGATATTCGGCGACCGGTTCGTCCCATTCGAGATCTCCCTGGGCGACGAGCTGCGCGGCGACGGTCGCCGTGAATGCCTTGGTCACCGAACCCAGGGCGAAAGCGGTGTCCGCAGTCACCGGCCGGGTGGTTCCGGCGCGCGTCACACCCGTGGCCACGGACAGGCTTTCCCCGGCCCGGTGGATGGTCAGCTGCGCGCCGGGAACCGAGTGGCCGTGCGTGAGTCTGCGCAGTCGGTCTGCCGCAAGAGGCGCTTCCACATCTCCCCCTTGATGAACGTCATGGGTACGGCTACCCGCACCGTGGGGGGTGCGGCTAGCCGTACCCCCTCATCCTCGATGACCCGCTCGAAGAAAGGCAAGGAGTTTCGATTTAGGGAAAGAGTGCAGGTCAGATGGGTCGCGTTGACCAGGGGAGAGTGGCGGTCACCGTCGTCGGCCCGCCGGGGGGACTCGTGACGTCCAACCGCCCGTCGAGGGCTGCGGCCCGGTCCTCCAGACCGCGAAGCCCCGTCCCGTCGGTCGGCGAGGCGCCGCCCGTGCCGTCGTCCGTCACCGAGACGACCAGCTGGTTGTCGCGCTCCTTCAGATCGACCTGAATACGTGTGGCGGACGCGTGCTTGACCGTGTTCGCCAGGCATTCCGCGACGATGTAGTACGCGGTCGACTCCACGTTCACATCGGGGCGCCGATCGAGAGTGCTGGACACGGCGACGGGCACGTGAAACCGCTCCGTCAGCGCGGTGACGGCCGCGTCGAGACCGCGGTCGCTCAAAATGGGCGGCTGAATTCCGTGCACCAGGTCCCGGATCTCATCGAGCGCCCTGCCGATTTCCTGGTGTGTTTCCTCGACGAGCGCATTCAGGTACGCCACGTCGTTGTGCTGCCGTCGTTTCGCCTGCGACAGGCGCATGAGCAGAACCGCCAGACGCGCCTGTGCTCCGTCGTGCAAATCCCTTTCCAGACGACGGTAATCGGCGTCATTGACCCTCAGGGCCGCGATGCGCTGGCGCTCGGCCGCCTGCTCCCGGAGCCGCGCTTCCGCCGCGTCGATACGGCTGAGGACGCGCCGCACCATCCGGGCCCGCAACTTGCCCATCCACAGCAGCACGCCCAGCAGCACCGAGAAGAGCACCAAGGAGGCGACAGCGACCGACACGCGCGTGACCGCCCCGGTCACCGGCAGCGTCACGCCGGGCCCGAACGCGAGCTGCTCGGGCGGCCCCAGGGGCAGGGCGATGACGAACGCGATCACCGGGAACACCAGGGTCGCCAGCGGCAGCAGCCAGACCGTGCCGAGCAACAGCAGTCCGAGGTAGCCGAGGTCGTCCCAGCCGGCCTCGGCGGACCGGCGCTCGCGCTGCACCTCCCGGTCGGCCTCCGTGAACCGGTGCGACGGGTCCCCGGGGTCGCCGGCGACCGAGTGGGCGAGCAAACGCTCCAGGTCGGCGACGGCCCGCAGCAGCGGCAGACTGAACGACATGCCGTCGCGCAGGGCCGCCATCCGGGCCGGCACCTGCCGCAGCACCTCACCCAGGGCGTGTTCGGTCCCCCTCGTCCGCCGCCGCGCCGCCGGCACGGCCCGTCGAACCAGCGCCCCCGCGCCGCGCACGGCCACGACGACCGCCCTCGGAAGGCCGACGAGCAGGAGCCACGAGACGGCGCGCAGGACCAGCGAGGCCGCCAGGAGAGGCGCCAGCAGCAGGCCGACCAGACTGCCCACCGAGAGGTAGATCAGGCCGGCGGCCACACGGTGGGGAGTCGGGAATGTCATGGGGCTACGGACCATCGTGCGTCAGCCGGCTCAGTCCTTCAGCCTTTCCAGGCCCCGCAGATAGTCCAGTACGGCCAGCACCCGGCGATGGTTCTCACCCGTGTTGGGAATCCGCAACTTGCCGAGGATCGAGGTGACATGCTTTTCCACCGCACGCTCGGATATGCCGAGGCGGTTCACGATTCCACTGTTGGTAAGCCCCGTCGCCATGAGTTCGAGCACTTGGCGTTCGCGCGGCGTCAGCAACTCGGTGGCGCGCTTCTCGCGTGGACTTCCGACGAACTGCTTGAAGATGTCGGAGTCGAGGACGGTTTCCCCGCGCCGCACCCGGTGCAGGGCGGAAAGGAATTCCTCGAAGTCCCCGACGCGTTGCTTCAGCAGGTACCCCGTCCCCGTCGGCGCGTTCCGCACCAGCTCCTCGGCGTAGGTGGGCTCCACGTACTGGGAAAGGAGCAACACCGCTGTGTCCGTGCCGAGTTTCTGTATCTCCAGGGCGGCGCGTATGCCCTCGTCCGTGAATGTGGGGGGCATACGGACATCCATGATGACGACGTGCGGCCGGGTGGCCCGGACGACTTCCAGCACCCCCGTGGCGTCGCTCAGCGAAGCGACCACGTCGATTCCTTCGTCCGCCAGCAGTCTCGCCATCCCGGCTCGCAGGAGCGCGGAATCCTCGGCGATCGCGACGCGCATGGAGACTCCTGCTCGTTAGATCGTGCCGACCGACCACCGGGTATGACGCCGCCCGATGGTGAAAGGGAATTGGAGCCGTGGGGGGCCATCAGCATAGGGGCGGCACGGTGGGTGACGCTACGCCGAGCAAGATCCGAGCCCCCTAGCCACGGGAGGCGACCATCGCCACACCGGCTTGCCGAAGCAAACGACCGGTCGCGGCCAGACTCACCACCACGCCCGCGAGCACACACGCCGCCGTGAGTGCCGTGAGCATGCCCCACTCGACGCTCAGCGGCGCCTCGTCGCCGAGCACCGTCAGCGCTCCTCGGTAGGCCCGGGCCCCCACCGCGACCACTCCCGCCGCGATCAGCACGCCCAGCGCGGACGTGGAAAGCGTCTCCCACAGAGCCATGCGGCGCACCTGCCCCGCGCTGATCCCGAGCATCCGCATGCCCGCGATCTCCCGTCCGCGCCGGCTGTACGACATCACCAGCGTGCCCGCCACGGCGATCAGCGCGTACAGCGACGCGGGCACCGTCAGCACTCCCAGCACCAGCCGGTTGAGCCGGTCCTGGTCGGTCGCGGCCTCGCCGAACCACTGGGCCGACGGCACCACCGCGACCCGCTCGGCGCCCACCCGCGCGGTCAGTTCCGCGGCCACCGCCCGCGCCGAGCCCGCGGCCTCCTCGTCGAGCAGCACAAAGGCACGCGCCGGGGCCGCGGCCGCATCCCGCGCACCGCCCGGCAACAGGAGAGGGGGTACCGCCGACCCGCCGTCCAGCACCGCCACCACGCGGGCGCTGACCCGCCGCCCGCCGAACAGCCCGTAGGTCACCGTCGAACCCGCGCGATGCCCGTACCACTCGGCGAACTCCCGAGACACGGCGACCGTGCCGGGCCGCAGCGCCTCCAGCGATCCGTCGACCACGGAGATCCGGTGCGTGCGGGCCAGAGCGGCCGGGTCCTCGACCGCCGCCTGCTCCTTCCACACCGAGTCCGGGCCCGCCACCGCCACCTCCAGCGAGGAAGGCGCCGAGACGGCCGCCACCCGCGGGTCGGCACGCAGCGCCTTCACGTCGTCCGCGCTCAGCGAGTCGCCCCGGGCGGGCTCCACGACGAGTTGGGCGACGGTACGCGCGCGGTCGTCCGCCTCCGTCGCCGCGCCCGTGGTCGACAGCACGGTCGTGAAGGCGCCGACGACCGCGACAATCGCCAGCACCGGTCCCACCAGCGACGCCGTACGCCGCCGCGACGTGCGCACCGACTCCGCGGCCAGACGTCCGGCCACCGGATCGGCCCAGCGCAGGGGCAGCGCCATCAGCCTGAGTAGCGGCGGCAGATACACCGGTCCCAGCAACGTGGCCGCGACCGCCAGCGCCATCGTGCCGAACAGGGCCAGCGGAGTCGCCGCCTCCGCCCCGGCGCCGGGGGCCAGCGCCAGCATCACCGCGCCGGTCACCAGCATCAGCCCGCCCGTCACCGCGCGGCCCGCCGTCATGGTCCGGGCATCCAGGACCGCCTCGCGCAGCGCCTCCGTCGGGCGGACCCGGGCCGCACGCCCCGAGGCGGCCAGCGTTCCCAGCACAGCCATCAACAGGCCGCCGGCGGCAGCGAACACGAGCGGCCAGAGCAACGGTCCCTGCCGCAAATCGACCGGCGAGAGGCCCGTTCCGTTGAGCGCTTCCACGGCGAGCGGCGCGGCCACGACGGCGGCCGCGCACCCCGCGAGCGCGGCGGGCACCGCCACCGCCAGCGACTCGCCCAGCACCATCCGGCGCACCTGCGGCCCGCCCGCGCCCGCCATGCGCAGCAACCCCATGTCACGGCGGCGCAGGGCGATACCGAACGCACAGGTGCCGGTGATGACGAAGACCGTCACGAACGCGGACACCACCCCCGCCATCGCCAGCACACTCTGCACCCCACCCAGATCCAGGTCACCGCTGGACAGGGTGTGAGCCGTGCCGGTGCCGTCCTTGAGCGTCACCGACGGGTTCCCGGCCCGCGGCGACGTCGGCACGGCCCAGGTCGCGGCCAGGGCCGACGCGGACGTGCCGATCAGTGCCACGCCGAGGGCGAGAGCGACGAACGTACCGGCGAACAGGGCCCAGTAGTGCCGCACCGAGTACAGCGAGATCCGCCACATCACCGCTCCCACATGCTCAGCCGGGAGGCGACCGCGTCGGCCGTGGGGTGATCGAGCCGGCCCACGACCTGGCCGTCGGAGAGGAACACCACCCGGTCCGCGCACGCCGCCACCGCGGGGTCGTGCGTCACCATCACCACCGTGCGCCCCGCCCGGTCGACCACGGCGCGCAGCAGCTCCATGATCTGCCGGCCGCTGTGCCGGTCCAGGGAACCGGTCGGCTCGTCGGCGAAGACGATCTCCGGCTCGGCCACCAGCGTCCGCGCGATCGCGACCCGCTGCTGCTGGCCCCCGGACAACTGCGCGGGCCGGCGGTCGGCCTTGTCCGCCAGACCCACCTCGCGCAGCGCCTCCATGACCCGGTCCCGTTTCACCGACCGGCGCCGCAGTCGCAGCGGCAGGGCCACGTTCTCGTACGCGGTCAGCATCGGCAGCAGGTTGAACTGCTGGAAGACGAAGCCGATCCGGCCGCGGCGCACCGCAGTGAGCCGCCGCTCGTCGCAGACGGCGAGGTCCGTGTCTCCGAGGAGGACCTTGCCGCTGTCGGGCCTGTCCAGGCCGGCCGCGCAGTTCAGCAGCGTCGTCTTCCCGGAGCCGGACGGCCCCATCACAGCGGTCAGCGCCCGCTGCGAGAAGCCGAGACTGACCTCGCGCAGCACCGGCACGCTGCCCGCGGCGCCCGGGTAGCTCTTGGAGACGGCGGCCAGCTGGACGGCCGGCAGTTGGATGTCGGTGAGCAGAGACATGACTCCAGTTCAGCAGCGCCAGCCGCCCCGGGTCAGTGGATCTGCAAGGAGTCCTGGGGGGCGGGTTTTCCCTACCATCCACCGAGGCCGGCGGCCGGTTAGAGTGACCGGCTGACCCGCCCGCGCACGGCCCCGGAGGATACGCACCATGACCGTCGCCGTCTGGGAGGCCCTGCGAGAACGGCCCCTGCGTTTCGCCCTCTCCACCTGGCCGCTGCGATGCTGGGCGTTCCTGCTGAGCGGCACGCTCGTGGGCTTCTTCGTCCTGCTCCTGCTGACGGCCCTCCTCTTCGTCGGGGTCGGACTGTCCGTCGTGGGCGTCGGGTTGCTCGTTCTCATGGGAGTCGCCGTGCTGGGCATCCCCGTCGCCACGCTGGAACGGCACCGGTTACGGCTCGTCGAACCGGAACCGCTCCTCGACCCCCACGGTTCGCTCCCCGGCACCGGCGCCTGGCCCTGGCTGCGCACCCGGCTGCGCGAGCGGGCCACCTGGCGGGAACTGGGGTACACCCTCGCCCTGGGTGTGGTCTTCACCGCCACGGGGATCGGCTTCGCCGCCCTGCTGGGCCTGTCGGTGCTGCTGACGGCGACTCCGGTCATCGTGTGGGCGATCGCCCCCGACACCGTGATGCTGGTGCCCGGCCGGCCCGTCTCCGACCCCGTCGCCGCCCTGCCCGGCAGCGCCGCGGGCCTGCTCGGACTGCTCGTCTGCGCATACGTGGGCGGGCTCCTCGCCGGTGCGCAGGTGTGGGTCGCCCAGTCCCTGCTGTCGGCGCGGGACGAGGACTTGAGTACGCGGGTCATCGAACTGACCCGTTCCCGGGCCCGGTTGGTCGACGCCTTTGAAGCCGAGCGGCGACGTATCGAACGCGATCTGCACGACGGCGCCCAGCAGCAACTCGTGGCGCTCAGCATGACGTTGGGCCTGGCCGAACTGGAGCTGCGCGGCCAGGACTCGCCGGCCGGCCCCCTCATCGCCCGCGCCCGGGGCGAGGCCCGCCAGGCACTGGACCAGCTGCGTTCCCTGGTACGCGGCATCCACCCCCAGGTCCTCACCGACCACGGACTGCCGGCCGCCGTGTCCGAACTGGCCCTGCGCAACCCGATCCCGGTGACCGTGGACATGCGCCTGCCGGACCGGCTGCCGTCGGCGGTCGAGACGACGGCCTACTTCACCGTCACCGAGGCTCTGACGAACGCCTCCAAGCACAGCGGCGCCGACCAGGTCAGCGTCGTCGGCCAGTTGCGCGACGACAAACTGGTCCTGCTCATCACCGACAACGGCCACGGCGGCGCGGACCCGGCGGCCGGAGCCGGTCTGCAAGGATTGGCGGACCGTGTGGCCATCCTCAAAGGGAGACTCGTCGTGACCAGTCCCGTCGGCGGACCGACCCAACTACGGGTGGAGGTGCCGTGCTCCGCGTAGTGCTCGCCGAGGACGCCGTCCTGCTGCGTGCCGGTCTGGTGGAGTTGCTGTCCCGAGTCGGACACGTGGTGACCGCCGCCGTCGGGGACGCCGGAGAACTGGCGCGCGCCGTGGACGCCGACCGGCCGGACGTGGTCATCACCGATGTACGGATGCCGCCCGGCTTCCGCGACGAAGGGCTGAAGGCGGCACTGGAACTGCGTGGCCGCCACCCGGGCCTGCCGGTCGTGGTGCTGTCGCAGTACGTCGCCACGGCCTACGCGACACAGTTGTTCAGCGGGGCCTCGTCCGCCGAGGGAGGACTCGGCTACCTGCTGAAGGACCGGGTCGGGGAGGTCACCGACTTCCTCGACGCGCTGGACCGCGTGGCCGGCGGGCAGACCGTGATCGACCCGGAGGTGGTCCGGGTGCTGCTCCAGCAGCGGACCGCCGACGAACCACTCCAGCGCCTCACGCCCCGCGAGCGGGAGGTGCTGGCTCTCATGGCGGAGGGGCTCAACAACCAGGCGATCGCGCAGCGGCTGACCATCACCGAGGCGTCGGTGGTCAAGCACTCCAGCAACATCTTCATGAAGCTGGATCTCGACCCGGCCGAGGGCAACCGGCGCGTCCTGGCGGTCCTCGCCCATCTCCGCCGGGACGCCCCGCAGGTCTGACCGGGGCACCGGCGGCGGCCCGGGGCACCGGCGGCTGCCCGGGGGAGGGCCGGAGCGTGTCAGCCCTCCCCGTCGCCCCGGCCGGGAACCGCGGCCTGGAGGTCGGCGCCCGGGGACAGCAGCCGTGTCAGCCGCTGCGCCGACGTGTCCCAGGACCACTGCGAAGTCACCCATGCCCGGCCGGAGTCGCTCATCGCCGCGGCCTTCTCGGGGGTGCGCAGGATCCCGGACACGGCGCGGGCCACGGCCCCCGTGTCAGCGCCGTCCACGACGGTGCCCGTCACCCCGTCCACGACGGCGTCCGGCGCACCCCCCGAGTCCCCGGCCACCACCGGCAGTCCGCTGGCCGCCGCCTCCAGGAACACGATGCCGAGCCCCTCGGCCTCAAGCCCGGCCTTCCGGGTCCGGCACGGCATGGCGAACACGTCCGCCGCCGCGTAGTACGGGGCCGTCGCCTCGTGGTCCAGCCCGCCGACGAACACCACGTGCCCGTCGGCGTGCCGGCGCGCGAGCTTGCGCAGCCGCTCCTCGTCCGGGCCGCTGCCCACGATCACCAGCACCGCCTCCGGCACGTCCTGCCGTATGGCGGGCAGCGCCCGTATCAGCATGTCCTGGCCCTTGCGCCGGACCAGCCGCGAGACGCACAGAACGACCTTGCGCCCCACGATGCCGTGCCGCTCCCGGATCTCCCGGGCCCGGCCGGAGACGGGCACGAACTCCGCCGCGTCCACGCCCGGAACCAGGCGCACCAAGGCGGCTCGCGGCCCCAGCGCCGGGGCGATACGGCGCCGGGTGTACTCGCCGAGGTACGTCACGGCGTCCACGTGCTCCCCGATGCGCCGCATCACCCGCCTGGCGCCCGGTGTACGCGCCCACCAGATCTCGTGCCCGTGCGTCGTGGCGACCATCCGCCGTATCCCACCGCGCCGCAGTGCGGGCGCCATCGCCGCGAGCGGGGCGGCGGCCCCGAACCAGACCCGGTCGCAGCCGTGCCGCCGGGCGATCTCCAGCGTGCGGCGGGTCACCCTGGGGGTGGGCAGCAGCATCCGGCTGGGGTCCCGGACCACCGGGAAGGGCAGAGTGGCGTCGTACGCGGCGGCACCCGGTTCGCTGGACGTGAAGACGACCACGTCGTTGCCCGGGACGCGGGTCGCCATGGCGTGGACGAAGGTCTCGATGCCGCCTTGGCGGGGCGGGAAGTCGTTGGTGACGATCAGGGTGGTGCCCATGGTGGTCGCTGCCTCCGGAAAGGGGGGTGGTCAGGCGGTGAAGAGGTGGTCGCGGCAGTCGCCGGTGACGTGACCGGCGGAGACCCAGCGGCCGTGCCGCAGGCGATGAGGCTGGTGACCGAGGCCGCGCGGGTGCCGCAGCACCTCGTCCCCGACGAAGGGGAGCCGGTGGGCGCTCCACCGCGGGGCGGCCCCCGCCGCCGCGGTGCGCCGGGCCCTCACCGGGCGCCCCGCGCGGCGGGGACCGGGGCCGGGTGCGCAGGACGGGAGGTCCGTACGACGAGGTCGTGCGCGGGTTCCTTGCGGCGGGCGCCGCCCACCAGCCGGGCGAGTACCGCCAGGGTGACCGGCAGGGCGAGATACCCGAAGCGCCCGGCCGGCGCGAGCAGGAACGCGACGCACAGGCCGACGGCGAGCCGGTCGGCGGCCGACACGAGGTCGTGCGGAGGCCGGACCAGGAGGGAGGCGAAGACGGCCAGCCCACCGCCCAGCAGCAGTGCGACCGCCGCGTACCAGCCGGCCGGCCCGAGGTCCGCGAGCAGCCGGCCCGGCAGCGGACTGGCCGCCGGGGTCTCGAACGGCCCGCGCCCGGTCGGGAAGGCGAACACCTGCTGCACCAGAGCCCCCGGCGACAGCAGCGCGCTCGGCAGTACGAGCAGGACCGTGCCCCCCACCGCCACGACCGCCCCGCGCACGGCCGCCCGGATGCCTCCTTGGTGGGCGAGCAGCGTCACGGCGACCGCGACGGCGGGCCAGGCCGTCCACTTGAGGGAGCAGGCGGCGGCGAGCGCCAGCCCGGCGGCGACGGGCCGGCGCCGCGCCGCGAACGCCAGGGCGAGGAACAGCAGTCCGGTCAGCGGCAGGTCCACGCCGCTGACGCAGAGCGGAAGCGCCACGGCCGGCGAGGCGACGAACGCGCCGACCGCGTAGCCCCGCGACGCGCCACCGCCGACCGCCGAGGGGCCGCCGGCCGGGCGCCGCAGCGCGCTCCGGGCGGCCCACAGACAGCCGAGGAACGCCACGGCGCACCAGAGCCGGGCGTCACCCAGCAGTCCGGGCACAGGGCCCCTCTCGCCCAGCACCGCGCGCGGCAGCCCGAACACGGCCATGCCCGGCAGATACGGGGTGACCTCGCCCACCGTCTGCGGGTCGGGCAGGTACGGCGTGGCCTGGCGCAAGGTCAGTGAACCGGAGCGCTCGACCACGCCGACCTCGCTCTGCGCCGCGCCGGTCAGCACCAGGAGCACGAACGGCACGACGACGGCCCCGAAGAGCGCCAGGCAGACCGGGACGGCGCGGCCGCGCGGGCGCGCCGACAGTGCGGCGACCGCCGCGCACAGGTATCCCAGGCAGGCGCTCATGCCCCAGACCCGGTGCGGCTCGGGTGCCGTGATGAACGGAAAGACAGCGGCCCATGCGGCTGCCACGAGCCAGCCGCCGCACCACAATGTCCGCTTGTCCGGACGAAGTTGAGCCCCATGAATCAGCACTCGTCCATTGCATCCGCGGCGTCGGGCCCGGTCATGACGGCCAGGTCGAGACCTGACGGTCGGGTTTTCCCCACCATCGCCGCGTCCCGTCGCGCAGGCCGAGGAGTCAGGGCCGGCTCTGGCCCGGCCGCCGTCGCGCGAGTTCGGCGGCCACCTCGTCGGCCGTCGGATGGTCGATCTTGCCGACCACACGACCGCCGACGAGGAAGACGGTCCGGTCCGCGCAGGCCGCGGCCGCCGGATCGCGTGTGCCCATGACGACGGTGCGTCCGGCCTGCTCCACCAGGGCGCGCAGCGTGTCCATGATCCGGCGCCCACCGGCGAGGTCGAGCGCGTCCGTCGGTTCGTCGATGAACAGGATCCTGGGCCCCGCCGGCAGGGTTCTGGCGATGGCGACGCGCTTGAGCTGCTCGGCGGAGAGCTCGTCCGGGTACCGCCCGGCCGCTTCATCGAGGCCCACCTGGCGCAGCGCCTCCATGGCGGCCGCCCGTCGGGCTCTGCGGCCGGTGGCGTACGACGCCTCGGCCACGATCTGACACGAGGTGAGCGCCGGGTCCACCTCGGGCTGCCGCGGTACCAGGAGACCCCGGAACTCCGTGAGCTCCTGATCGTCCAGGGCCTCCAGCTCCCGTGAGCCCTTGAACACCTTGCCCTGGTCCGGCCGTTCCAGACCCGAGGCGCATCGCAGAAGGGCGGTCTTGCCCGCACCGGACGGACCCACGACCGCGGTGAGGGTTCGCTCCGGGAAACCCACACTGGCTTCGTGGAGCACCCCTCCACGGCCGGCGGAGCCGCGGTGGCCCACGGAGACCCTGACCAACTGGACAACGGGGAGACGGACATCGGTGATCTGCGACATGTCGGGCAGTCCTCGTCGAAGTCGGGGATCCGGGGATCGGGGGATCGGGGGATCGGGGAATCCCAGTGCAACAGGGCGGCCGGGGGGAGGCAGTAGACCTGGCAGGAGAGTTCGGGGGTGGGTTTCCCCCACCACCTGCCATGTCTCAAAGTGATCAGCAGGGGATCGGTGGGTCCTAGGCTCGGATACGTCGTGTGATCTCGAAGGAGCCGGAACAGCTGTGACTGACGGACGAGTTGTTGTCGTGACCGGTGGAGGCTCGGGCATCGGGGAGGCCACCGCGCGGCTGTTGCGCGAAGGAGGCCACCAGGTGGTCGTCTCGGGCCGGCGGAGCGAGCCGTTGCGCCGTCTCGAACAGGAGATCGGGGTGCTTGCGCATCCCTCCGACGCGAGGGACCCGGAGGCCGCGGACGGTCTCGTCCAGGCGACTCTGGCCGCGTACGGACGACTCGACGGGCTCGTGCTCAACGCCGGTATCGGGCGCGGCGGATCCGTGGGCGACCTGTCGCTGGAGGACTGGGACGAGGTGATGCGCACCAACGTCACCGGTCCGCTGCTGCTGCTGAGGGCCGCGATCCCGCACCTGCTTCGGGTGAGGGGGGCGGTGGTCGCCGTCGCTTCGGTGTCCGCCCTGCGCAACGGTACGAGCAACGCCCCGTACGCCACGTCCAAGGCGGCCCTGCTCCAGCTCTGCCGTTCCGTCGCCGTCGACTACGGGCGTCAGGGGGTGCGGGCCAACATCGTGTGTCCGAGCTGGGTGCGAAGCGAGATGGCCGACCGCCGCATGGCGCGCTTCGCAGCCGAGGCGGACCTGCGGGGTGAGGGCGTGGACGGCGCCTATGAGGAGGTGACCGGGCTTCTTCCGCTGGGTCGTCCGGGTGAGCCGCGTGAGATCGCGGAGACCATCAGCTGGCTGCTGTCCCCGGCGGCGTCCTATGTGAACGGCGCCGTGCTCACCGTCGACGGCGGGGCGACGGCCCTGGATCCCGGGACGCTGGCGTTCGACTTCCGTGTCGCGCCCCGCCACGACGAGACGCCCGGCACTCCTCGATAACGGCCCGGGCCCGCGGCTGCCGTGCCGCCCGCCCGTCACTCACGCCGCGTCGGTGCCACCGCTTCGACGGGCTCGTCCTGCCAGGGCAGCGCGTCCGTCATCGACGGCCACATCCGGGCGATCCCCAGCAATGTCGCGGGGCTGCCGCGCTCCACACCGGGCAGCGGACGGGGGAGGGACCCGGGCGCACCGACGAGCTTGGCCCGTCGTGCCTGGCCCAGCGTTCCGGCCAGTGCGGCGGCAGCGAGCCGATGGTCCGGCACCCCTGCCCGCCGGGCATGCCGCTCCGCCTCCTCATAGGCGCCGGGACGGACGAACCGCTGCAGATCCAGGAGCGCGTCATAGGTCTCGATCGTCTGTCTGTGAGCCTGCAGCGCCAGCGGGGAACGCGGACGCAGGACCTCCAGGAGCCTGGTCCGCTGCGGGCTGGAGAGCGCTACGTGGGGCACCGCCAGCACAAGATCGCGCCACAGTGGCCACAGACGCCAGGTGACACGCAGGGCGCTCCATGACCGGACGAGGGCGGTCGCGGTGGGGACCAGCAGCGATGCCGCCCTGATGCAGCCGTGGACGCCGATGATCAGGGACAGGTAGGGGAGCATGGCGGAGGTGCCGCCGTAGAGGTGCCAGAGGTAGCCGCACCAGAAGACGAGCGCGAGGACGCTTCCGGCGGCGAACAGCCGCAGCGACCAGACGAGATCGCGATCCTCGGTGCGCAGGCTGTACGACCAGCACACCACGAGCGCGACGGCGTCACCGGCCAGGTGGGCCACGATGAGGAGCAACCAGTAGGAGAACGCCGGGTCGGCCGGTCCCTGGACGGATGTCACGCTCTCGCGCGGGTGGCCGGCCTGCAGCAGGTCCAGGGCGACCAACGCAGCCATCACCGTGGTCGGCCCCGCCGCCACGACGAGGCGCAGACGGCGGACCCGGGTGGAGTCGACCATGAAGACAAGGACCAGCCCCGCGCTGAGGACGCCGATCAGATTCCGGGTCAGGGCGACCGTGTGGAGTTCCATGCCGGCGTGCGTGAGCCGGCGGACGACCTCGGGCTGGAAGAGCGTGATGGCGACGGCCGCGGCCAGGACCGTGAGCCACAGTCCCCGCTGGTGCGGCTGGCGCAGCGCGGGCCGGGCGCGCAGGACGAGGGCGAACCACATGGTGACGATGCTGAGGAGCCCCACCTGGGTCGCCAGTTCAGACACCGGCATCGTCCGTCACCCCCAGGAACGCGCCGAGACGGCCGAGAGAGCCGGCCACCGGGCCGGTCTTCCCGGCGCTCTGTATCAGGCTGGCGATCATCTCGGCTTCTTGTTCCTCGGCGGTCGTGTAACTGGTCCGAGCCATCAGTCGCTTCACGAGATGCGGCTGCAGACCGCTGAGGAGCCGGTCCGTCAGCTCGTCGCCCGGTTCCGTGATGCCCCGATGGTGGTCGCACAGGACGTGGCCGATCTCGTGCAGGATGATGTGCTCGCGGTGCAGGGGCGCGGTCCGGGCCTCGTAGAAGACGTAGTCGGCGTCGTCGGTGCCCAGCCAGAGGCCACAGGCTCCGGCGATCGCCGCCTGCTCGGGCAGTTCCCTCAGGACGAGCGGGCGGCCTCTGAGTTCCTCCACCCGCTCACGGATCGCGTCGAGGGAAAGAGATCGCTGCACCCCGAGATCACGCAGGATCGCCGCACACTTCCGCTGCAACCTGGCATACTCCCCCGTTCGTCTCACCTGCTGTCACCCCCTTCCCGGATGACAGAAACGCGAAAGACGTCTGAACGCTTGCATGGGCGGGCTTCGTCCCTCTTGCTCTCACTGGTCGTGGCTGCCCCGACTCTCCGCATGGTTTCACCGGCCGGGACGCTGGTGTCCTCCTGCGGAGTCGGACTCGCCGGACATCGCGTTCACGAGTGCGAGAAGGGCGTCGAGCCCTGCCTCCGACAGCCCGTCGGCACGAAAGGCCAGCGTCCGTACCTTGCTGTTGCCCAGGGCGACGGCGAACTCCATCTGGCGCCTCACTCTCTCGGAGACCTCCTCGTCGGTGAAGTAGTCCGGCGTGACGCCGAAATGCTCCGCCAGCACACGGAGGTGGTCGCGTGTCACGTTACGCTTCCGCCCCGTCGCCAGCTCCCAGAGGTAGGTGGCCGAGAACGTCCGCCCCGTGCTCTGGCGGATCTCCTCCGCGATCTTGCTGTAGGGAGGACGGTTGCCCCGGTAGAAGGCGTTGACGATGTCTTCGAGCCGTCGAGCCAGGGATGACGGGTCTGCCGTGCCGTTGTCGCCGTTACTGCTGCTGGCCAAGTCTCCAACTCCCGGGCGCGATAACACGTCTGTGTCCAGCGGACAGGACAGGGCACCCAACTTACGCAGCGACCCGCCGCTTGCCCACTCTCTCCGGGCCCGCGGACGCCTTTGGCGCAAAATCTCCCCGGCGTCCAGCGTGCGGGAGGGCGTGGGACGGATGGCGGTCGGTGCGGCAATGCTGGGCTCCAGCGGATCAGTTGACACCCTTTCATCCGCTGAGTACGGTCCCCGAGTGCTTGCGTCGCACCAGGGGGAATCACGGGGATGAAAGTCACAACGGAGCCGGCGGGATCCGACGCAGATCCGCGAGCCGGCCTCCTCACCTGTTCAGAAGTCCCGAGGGCTCTGCCGTGTCCGACCACCGGCAGCGTCCGACGTCTCCCCGCCCGTTCGGCACAGCGCGTACACGAGGGGCCCAGCGGTCCGGCCGCATGGTCCGCAGCCGGTCCCCGTGGAAAGGCATGACGCACGAACCGCACGAGCCGAGTTGAGGAGACAGCGCAGTGGTCTGCATGCATCTCACGGTGAAAGACCTTTCTCGCATCCGCTTCGTCGGCTCTCTCGGACTGGATCTCGAAGCGAGGTTCGCCGAGCTCAGATACGCGGACCCGCGACCGGACGAATTCGCGGACTGGCGTATGAAGGTGCGGAGAAGACTTCGCCACGCGAGCACGTCCGGCGCACCTGGCGCCGGGCCCCTGCGACGCGCGCCGGCAGCGACGCCCCATGCCGACATCCGGCGCTTCAGCTCGGTGGCCGTGGTGCCCTTCTGGGGGCGCATACGCAACCACCTGGAACAGGAACGTGAAACGCGCGGCCGCGCCGTTCTCTCCGGCGGTGTGGAAAGCCTCCTCAACGAGTTGCACCCCTCCATCAGCTGGCACGCCCCCCTGCTCCAGGTGGGCGACGAACAGGAAGGCCGGCGAGCCGACCCGCTCGGAGAGGGCCTGGTCATCGCGCCGTCGCTGTTCGCGCCCGGGCCGATGGTCCTCGACGCGGAGACGGGCGGCCAGGACGCCCCCGTCCTCGTCTACAACGTCAGCCCCACCCCCGACACCGCCGCCGGACTCTGGCAACAGCAGGAGGAGGACCGGACCGCCGCTCTGAGCGACCTCCTCGGGCACACCCGCGCGAACGTCCTCGAATCCCTGCGGTCGCCCGTGTCCATCAGTGAGATATCCCGCCGTCTCGACCTCTCCCACCCCTCCGTCAGCAGACATCTGGGTGTCCTGCGCAGGTCCGGGATGGTCGCTGCCGAACGCAGGGACAACCTGACCCTGCACCGGCTGACACATCTCGGCGAGGCGGTGCTCGGCCGGAGGGACTGACCGGCCCGGAAGCCGCCTGGACGGCACCGCCGTTCGCGGCGTCACGGTGCCGGTGGGGCCGTCTCCGCCAGGGCCTCCGCCTCGTGGGTGCGCCGCGTGCCGGCGGTGAACTCCCAGGTGTACGTCGCCTCGTCCATCGTGGCGCGCAGGCGGGTCGCGATGCGTTCCACGTCGCCCCGTTCCGCCGGGGGGTGCGGGGCGCCCGCTCGTTCCCGGGTCGCCGCCGCCGTGCCGAGCAGGCGCGCCGCGCGGTACGGGTCTCCTGCCAGCGAGTACGCGCCGGCCAGGCCCTCAAGGGCCAGGGCGACCGAGCGGGGGTCCTTGGTCGTCGCGGCGGCGGCGAGCCCGTCCCGGTGGTGGGCCAGGGCCCGGTCGGCGTCGCCGCGCTGCTCGGCGATGAAGCCCAGTTCCGCCAGGACCAGCGCGAGGCCCGGGCCGTCACCGCGGCGACGGTTCCAGGCGAGCCAGGGCCGCAGCCACTCCTCGGCGGCGTCGAGAGCGCCCTGACGGCGGGCGCTCAGCGCCAGCCCCAGCGCGGCGAACTGCTCGGCCGGCTGGTTGCCCTGCCCGACCGCGATCCGCAGGGCGCGCCGGTGCAGGTCGTCGGCCTCGTCGTAGCGCTGGGTGAGCAGGGCGATCCGGCCCAGGCCCGACAGCTTCGTGGACATCTCGGGCCAGGTCTCCAGCGCCTGGGCGATCCGCAGGCTCTCCCGGTGCAGCTGCGCCGCGAGGTCGTAGTCGCCGTTGATCTCGGCGAGCCTGCCCAGCACGTCCGTCGTCTTCAAGCGGCCCCACAGATCGCCCAGTTCCGCGAAGTGGGCGCGAGCCTCCTCGGCGTTGCCGCGCAGCGACTCCAGGTCCCCGCGGGCCAGGGCGAAGCACGCACGGGTGGTCAGCGCCGCGGCGGTGCCCCACGCGTCGCGCAGCGTACGGAAGCGGACCAGGACCCGCTCGACCCGCTGCTCGCCCTTGGCCAGCGCCCCCACCGTCCACTGCGCGTGCGCCAGGAACCACTGCGCCCTGGTGGACTCCAGCGTGGACTCGGGCGGGTACTCCTCCGGCGCCGCGCACTCCCGGTCGAGCTCGCCGAGCAGCAGCCGGATGCCCGTGTACCAGAACTCCGCCTCCACCCGCTCCTCGGGCGTGGCCTCACCCGCCGTGTCCAGGGCCGTCGCCAGGGCCCTGCGGGCCTCGCCCAGCCGGCCGCGGACGTACCAGTACCAGGTCAGCGAGTTGACCAGGCGCAGCGCCTGCTGCGCGGCCCCGGCCCGGGCGGCCTCGGCCAGCGCGCGCTGCACATTGGCCGCCTCCAGGTCCAGGTACTGAAACCAGCGGGACTGCTCCCGCTCGTGCAGATGCGGCCGGGCCCGCTCGGCGAGGCGCACGCAGTGGCGCAGATGCCGGGCGGCGGTCGCGGCGTGCTCCCCGGACTCGGCGAGCTTGTCACGCGCGTAGACCGCGACCGACTCCAGCAGCCGGTAGCGCGGGCCCTGCGGCCCCTCGGTGCGGACGGCCAGTGAGCGCTCCACGAGCAGGCTCAGCGCGTCCAGGACGTCGGCGGCGGACACCCCGCCGCCGGAGCACACCTCCTCGGCGGCCCGCAGCCCGCACCCCTCGCCGAACACCGACAGCCGCCGCAGCACGGTCCGTTCCCGGTCGTCCAGCAGGCTCCAGCTCCAGTCCAGCGTGGCCTGCAGCGTCCGGTGGCGCGAAGGAGCGTCCCGGTAACCGCTGTTGAGCACCTTGAAACGGTCGTCCAGCCGGTCGTGCAGCTCCCGGATGCCCAGCGACCGCACGCGCGTGGCGGCCAGTTCCAGAGCGAGCGGGATGCCGTCGAGGCGCCGGCACACATCGGCGACCAGGGGAGCGGTGGTGTCGTCGAGCACGAACTCCGGGTCCGTCGCCCTCGTCCGGTCCACGAAGAGGCGTACGGCGCCCGCGCTCGACAGCGCGTCGAGGTCCGGGAGGTCCTCCGGGGGCAGCGACAGCGGCGTCACCGGGTACACCGTCTCGTCCCGGGTGCGCAACGGCTCCTGACTGGTCGTCAGGATGTGCAGATGCGGAGCCCGGCCCAGCAGCAGCCCCGCCAGCCGCGCGACGCCCTCCACCACGTGTTCGCAGTTGTCCAGCACCAGCAGCAGCCGCCGCCCGGCCAGGGCGTTCGCCAGGCGGTCCGCCGGGCCCCGGGCGTCGTCGTCCGAGGTGTTCTCCCGGATGCCCAGCGTCGCCATCACCTGCTCGGCCAGCGCCTCCGCGCCCGCGAACCGCTCCAGGCCCCCGGTGTCCGCGAGCTCCACCAGCCAGGTGCCCTCGCCGAACGCGCCCGCCAGACTATCCGTCGTCGCCTGGGCGAGCCGGGTCTTGCCGACGCCGCCCGGCCCGGTGAGCGTCACCAGACGCCGCTGTAACAGCAGCTCCCGGATCGCCCGCAGGTCCTGCTCGCGGCCCACCAGGGGCGTCGCCGAACCGGCGGTACCCGGACCCGCCTGCGCCCCCGCGGCGGACGGCGCCACGGCGGGCTCCGGCCTCGCCAGGACCGGGTCGTGGCGCAGGATGGCCTGCTGCAGCGCCTCCACGGACGGGCCGGGCGTCAGCCCCAGCTCCTCGTCGAGCCGGCGCCGCAGATCGTGGAAGCAGTCGAGCGCGTCGGAGGAACGCCCCGCCTGGTACAGCGCCCACATCAGCGCGCCGCGCAGCCCCTCGCGCAGCGGATGCTGCCCGACCAGCTCCGTCAGCTCGCCGACCAGCAGGCTGTGCTCACCCAACTCCAGGCGCACCGCGGCGTGTTCCTCCACCGCCGTGAGGCGTTCCTCCTCCAGGCTCGCCGCGGTCGGCCGTACGGACGGCTGGTCGGCGAACTCGGCGAACGCGGGACCGCGCCACAGCGCCAGCGCCTCGGTGTACAGCGCCGCCCGCGTCACCGGGTCCGCTCCGGACCTGGCCCGGGCGACCAGCTCGCGGAACCGGCCGGCGTCCAGCGCCGTGGCCGGGACGTCCAGGACGTATCCGGGCTGCCGGTGCGCGATCAGTTCACGGCCGCCCGCCTCGGCGTCCTCCAACGCCCGGCGCAGCTGGGAGACTTTGGCCTGGAGCGAGGCCGTCGGCCGGGCCGTGAACGTCGAGCCGCCCCACAGGTCCTCGATGAGCCGCGCCGACGGGACGACCTGCCCCTGATGTGCGAGCAGGTCGGCGAGGAGCATGCGCACCTTGACTTCGGGTACCCGCACGACCCGACCCTCGTCCGTGCGCACCTCCAGCGGCCCCAGCACCCCGAATTCCATGATCTCAGCGTAACCGGCCGACGACCGGCGTGACGTGCGACGAAAAGGGCTCGGCCACCGGCCCCGAAGGGCGCCCCGCAGTGTTTCCGAAGGTGTCCGAAGCGAATCCGAAGCGGCATATGCCAGGGTTCCCCGAGGAATGCGGTTCGGCGCTGGTGCGGAAGGCGGGGGCAGGTGGCCGAGAATGAACGACTGCGGCTGGCGATCATCATCGGCAGCATCAGGAAAGGCCGGTTCGGGCACGTCGCGGCGGAATGGCTGGCCGCACGGGCCCGGTTGCGGCCCGACTTCGACGTGGACGTCATAGACCTCGCCACGGCCTGGCTGCCCGACGTGATGTCCGCCGACCCCTCGGCACCCCGGCCCCAGGCCGTCAAGGATCTCGCGCCCTGGCTGCGGGCGGCCGACGCGTTCGTGGTGGTCACCCCCGAGCACAACCAGACCTTCCCGGCGTCCCTGAAGAACGCCATCGACTGGTACGACACGGAATGGCACGCCAAGCCCGTCGGATTCCTCTCCTACGGTGGCCCCTCCAGCGGATTGTGCGCGGTGGCGGCCCTGCGCCAGGTCTTCGGCGACGTCCACGCCGTCCCGGTGCGCGAGACCGTGAGCTTCCACAACTACTGGGAGCGGCTCGGCCCCGACGGCACCCTGGCCGCCTCCGACGACTGGGACGTGTCGGCCCGGCTGATGTTCGACCGCCTCAGCTGGTGGGCCGGTGTGCTGCACCGGGCCCGCGCGGAGCGCGGCTACCCCGTACCCCAGGTGAACAGACAGGAGCGCAACGCGCCATGGACCGCCAGTGGTTCCGACGTTTCGCCGATCCCGAGCCCGACGCTCTCCGGCTGATCTGCTTCCCGCACGCCGGGGGCGCGGCCAGCGCGTACCAGCCGCTGTCCCGGCGGCTGCGCCCGCACGTCGAGGTGCGGGCGGTGCAGTACCCCGGCCGCCAGGACCGCCGGACGGAGACGCCGGTGGCGGACATCAAGGAACTCGCCGCGCTCGTCGCCGGGAAACTCCAGGACGACGAGACGGCGGCGCCCTTCGCGTTCTTCGGGCACAGCATGGGCGCGCTGGTCGCCTACGAGACCGCCCGGATCCTGGAGGAGCGCGGTGCCGCGTCGCCCCGCAGGCTCTTCCTGTCGGCCCGGGGAGCGCCGGGGCCGCGGCGCAGTCCGCACGACGTCCTCCCGGACGACGAGGCGATCCTGACCGCCGTACGCCGGCTCGGGGGGACCGGCGTGACCCTGCTCGACGACCCCGAGCTGGTGGCAATGGTGCTGCCGGCTCTGCGAGCGGACTACGCGGCCCTCGCCGCGTACTCCTGGACACCCCGGGAGCCGCTGAGCACACCGCTCACCGTGCTGTGCGGCGACGCCGACCCGGTCGTCTCCGTCGAGGAGGCGTGCGGCTGGCTGGAGTTCACCAGCGCGGAGACCGAGGTGCGGATCCTTCCCGGCGGTCACTTCTATGTGGACCGGTGTCTCGGCGACGTGGCCGAGGTGGTACTGCGCGGCGTCCGCTCGACGAGCGCCGCGGGTGGGCAACGACGCCTGCCATGACTGATCACGGGTGTTCGACGTACGGGGGTAGGCGTGGAATTCAAGGTTCTCGGACCGCTTGACGTGGTGAGCGGCGGGCGCAGTCTGCCGCTGGGCGGCGTCAAGCAGAGAGCGGTCCTCGGACTGCTCCTCCTCCACGCCAACCAGGTGGTCGCCACCAGCCAGCTCCTCGATGCCCTGTGGCCCGAGGACGCGCGGCCGGTCACGGCCCGCAAGATGGTGCAGAACGCCGTATGGGGGCTGCGCGCCCTGCTGGAGAGCGGTGACGGCGAGGGGCACACGGCGCCCCGGCTGCTCACCCGGGCACCGGGGTACGTCCTGCGCGTCGACCCCGAGCAGCTCGACGCGACCCGTTTCGAGCGGGCCGTGGCCGCCGGCCGGGCCCGCCTGGACGCGGGTGAGGCCGCCGAGGCTGCCGAGCTGCTGGGGGAGGCCCTGGCGGAATGGCGCGGCTCGGCCCTGTCCGACCTGGCCGAACAGGGCGTGGAGTGGGCCGAGTTGACGGCGTTGCGGCAGCTGCGGCTGGACGCCATGGAGGACCGCTTCGAGGCGGAGCTGGCGTGCGGCCGGCATCACGCCGTGCTCGGTGAACTCACCTCGCTCGCCGAGGCCGAACCCCTGCGGGAGCGGCTGTGCGGGCAGTTGATGCTCGCCCTGTACCGCTGCGGACGGCAGGCGGAGGCGCTCAGCGTGTTCAGCAGGGTGCGGCTGGCGCTGGTCGAGGAGTACGGCCTGGAGCCGTCCGCCGCCCTGCAGACCCTCCAGCACCGCATCCTGCGCCACGACCAGGCGCTGGCCGGCCCCACGGACGTCAGCGCGGAGATCCGCGCGGAGGCGGACCCGCCGGAGGCGAGTACGCCCGAGGTGGGTGCCTCCGAGACGGGTCCGCCCGGGACGAGAGCCCTCGAGAGCGGTGTCCCGGGGCGCCACGCGTCCGGCGGGACAGGTGTCGCGCGGGCCCCGGTCCGGATCACCGAGGACACCGTGTTCCCGGGGACGCCGGCCGGGCCGGACGTCATGGCGCCGGAACCCCTGCGGGTGCCCGCCCTGCTGTCCGTCGGTGCCGCGCAGAGCGGGGACCGGCCCGGCGCGGCGACGGCGCACGGCGCCGCAGCGCGCGGTGAACGCCCGGGCCTGGCAACGACGTTCGGTGCCGCCGAGGGGGGTGCCGTCGCCGAGCGGCGGGACGTGTGCGTGCTCGTGGTGTGCACCGAGTCCGCCGGGGACGCCGCGGCCATGGGGAGCGAACAGCTGGACACCTCCCTGCACGACGCGGTCACCGTGCTCACCGAGACCGTCGAGGACCGCTCCGGGACGGTCGTCGGCTCCATGGGCGGGCTGTGCGCCGCGCTGTTCGGGCTGCGGTCCGCACGCCCCGAGGCGTCGCTGAACGCGGTGCGCGCGGCGTTCGCCGCCCGCGAGCGGCTGACCTCACGGGCCGGCATGGTGATGCGGGCCGTGGTGATCTCCGGCAAGGCGATCGTGCGGCACGACCCGCACGACCCGGGCGCCGCCGTCTCGGTGGTCGGCACCCTCCTCGACAAGGCGCACGGGCTGCTCTCCGGCGTACCGGAGGGCGAGTTGTACGTGAGCGAGGACGTGGCCGCCGACACCGGCGCGTGGGTCGGCTACGACGACACGACCCGCGCCGCCGACGGCGCCCCCGGCGTCCGCAGGGCCCGGGCCCTGCACCCCGACGAGCCCGCCGGGCACGGCACCGACACCCCGCGCCGGCCCGAACTCGCCCTGCTGGAGAACCTGCTGGAGTACTCGCGCCACCATCATGTGCCCTCCTTGCTCACGGTGCTCGGCGACCACGGGGCCGGCAAGTCCCGCCTGCTCGCCCAGTTCGAGCACCGTGTCGCGGGCGACGCGGACGGGGTACGGGTCCTGCGGCCGCGCGTCCCGGGGGACGGGCAGGACGCCGCGGGCGTCGCGGCGGCGCTGCTGGATGCCTGGGCGCCGCGGCCCGGAGCCCGGCACGACCCGTCCGAGCAGCGGATCAGGGCGGTGGTGCGCTCCGCCGTCGACTCCGACGTGGACGCCGCGCGGCTGCTGCGTGTGCTGTGCCCCGCACCCCGCCCCGCCCTGCCGGGGCACGGGGCCGAGCTGCTCGCCGCGTGGGGCGAGGTGATCGCGCACGAGGCACGGCACCGCACCGTGGTGCTCTGCCTGGACGACCTGCACCTCGCCGACGACGCGGTGCTGGACTGGGCGGAGCGCCTGGGCGGCGCGGGCACCGGGTCGCTGCTGGTCGTCGCCTGCGGCCACTCGGACCTGCTGCGCCGCAGGCCCATCTGGGGCAGCGCCTGCGAGCACGCCGGCCGGCTGACCCTGCCGCGCCTGCGCGAGCCGGCCGCCGCGCCCCCGCCGCGCCGCACGCCCTTCCTGGACTGCCGTCCCCGCCGCCAGGAGGAACGGCCCCGACCGTCCGGCCGTATCCACGCGGGTTTCCGGCCCAAGACCCCGGAACCGGTCGAGGCCCGGCCGGGCCGCCGGGCGGTGTGAGGCACGGGGGCGTCGAGCGGCGCGAGCCGCGGTCGGTGAGCGCGGTGTGGGCCGGTGAGGTGTGGTTCGAGGTGCGGATGACCGGGGCGAGGAGTCACCAATGGGCGCTGTGTGGGCGGGAGTTGGTGTGCTGTCCCCATGGACATCGCATCCTCGCCGACCCGTCGTCCCGCGCACGCCTCACCTCGCCCCGGGCGGGCATCCGCCGCCGAGATGGACACCCCGCTGGCCGTCTTCGTCGGCGACCGCTTCGCGGCGGCCCTGCACGAAGGACTGAGCCGGGCCGGGCGCCCCCGGCAGCCCGGCCCGGCGCGGCCGGGTGACGCCGAACCCCTCGCCCGCCCGCCCGGGCACACGACGGCAGGGCAGGACACCCCGCTCGCCGAGCACGCGGCCGAGATACTGGCCCGCTTCGGCGCGGGGCTCCGATCCGTGCCGGGCGTCACCGCGGCGGACCGGGCCCGGATGGCCACCTGGGCGCGGCGCTTGCTCGGCGAGGCCGGGTCCGCCGGACCGGCGCGGACGACCAAGGCAGCCCCCTGGGCGGCCCTGGCCGGATCACTGCTGATCGAGTCGGCCGCGGACGTCCTCCCCGACGATTCCGTGGACGGCACGCGGGCCCTGGGCGCCCTCGCCCGTGCCATACGGCTCAGCGGCACGGGCGGGACGCGCTCAGGCGACCTCGGACTCCCGGACCGGCGGAAGCAGGGACTCCAGTAGCCGGTCCAGGGCGTCGCCCGTCTCCGGGCTGAGGCTGAGGGTCACCGTGCGCGGGTGCGCGGTGGCCCAGCCCGGCCGCCGGTCCGGCAGCCGGGAGTCCGCGCCGACGACGGTGAGCAAGGGCACGCCCGCGTGGGTCTGCGTGAGCCGCTCCACCATGTCCAGCAGCGTGTCGTCGGCGTGCTGGAGGTCGTCCCAGATCAGCACCAGCGGCTGCTCGCGCGCCGCCCGCGCCAGGAACGCCGCCCAGGCCCGGAGCATCTCGCCGGGTTGTTCCCGCTCGTGCGCCGAGCGCTGGGGCGACAGCAGCCGGGCCAGGGGCGCGTACAGATCCGCAGCGCCGCCCGCGTCGCCGCCGAGACGGTCGATCGTGGCCCGCAGCCGCGCCGCCGTGTGGGGTTCGGAGCAGGCCGGGTCGATACCGCAGTAGGCGGCGAGGATCTCCGCCGGCACCGACAGGGCGGAGCCGGTGTACGGCGCCGGAACCGTCCCGGCCAGTACCCGCACCGGACCGCCGTGGCTCTCCTCGACCCGCCGCTGAAACTCCATCAGCAGGCGCGTCCGGGCCCGTCCGGACCCTTCGATGAGGGTGATCAGATGCGCCGTCGAGCGCTGCCGGGTGTACGACAGCGTGTGGTGCATCAGCTCCAGCTCGCTGCCGTGGACGACGGCGCCCGCCGGGCCCCACGCCAGGTCCGTGACGTCGTCGTGCAGGGCGTGCAGCTCCCACGGGGCGAGAGCCGACGCACAGGCACGCCGGAACGTCGCCGCCCGCTCGACCTGCCGGTGCGTCTCCTCGCAGACGTGGATCTCCCCGGCCTGCACATGGGCCAGCATCGTCCGGCAGGTGTCGACGAGCCTGCCCCCGCTCCAGGACGACGGCGGGTCGTCCGAGGCCCGGGGCGGCAGCAGGGCCTCCCCGGACGCCACGGCCGCGTGCACGGTGAGGCCGCGTACGGCGGCCTGCGGCGGTGCGAGCGTGCCGGTGGGGACGCTGAGGCTGTCGCGTACGGCGGCCGCGGTGCGGACGGCACGCTCGGCGCGGTCGGCCGCGTCGGCCCCGTCGGCGAACACGGAGAGCACCGTCGAACCGAGCACGGCCGTGACCCGGCCGCCGTGGAGCTCGGTCTTCTCGCGGGCGATCTGGGTCAGCGCGTCGACCACCCGGTCCCGGTCCTCGGCCAGCACCCGGCCCAGCTCCGCCCCGAGCCCGAAACGGAACATGACCACGCTGGCGGTACGGGACGCGTGCCGGGTGGGAGAAGGGGCCCCCGCGGTGGTCGAGCAAGCGGCGGGGATGAGGGTCGGCCCGTCGTGAGCGGGCGGATCCGTGCACGCGGCCCGCATCGCGGTGGCGGCGGCGGTGACTGTGGCGTCCGGGGTGGTGGGTACGCCCGGCTGCCCGGGCGGGTTCGACGTGGCTGGCGTGGCCGCCGGGCCGGGGAGCGTGCCCGGGCCGGACGAGGTGTCCGGGCCCGTGGGTGTGCCCGAGCCCGAGCCCGAGCCCGTGGTCGGGCCCGAGCCGGACGATGTTTCCAGGCCCGTGGATGTGCCCGAGCGCGTGGTCGGGCCCGAGCCGGGGCGCGCGGCCGGGCCCGCGGGAGCCGGGGCGGCGTCCACCGGCTCCCTGTCACCCACCGCGCGAGGCACCTCCAGCGTCGGATCCTGGGTGAGGATCGCCTGCTGGAGCCGGTGCAGTTCGCGCCCCGGCTCCAGACCAAGACCCTCCACGAGCGCGGTGCGCACCCGGCCGAAGACCGCCAGGGCCTCGGCCTGCCGTCCGCACCGGTACAGGGCCACCATGAGCTGCCCGGAGGCGCGTTCCCGCAGGGGCTCGGCGGCCACCAGGCTCTCCAGGTCGGGCAGGACCAGCTGGTGCCGGCCGCAGGCGAGGGCGGCCTCGAAGTGGTCCTCCATGACATCGAGCCGGCGGTTCTGCAGCGCCGTCAGCTCCGGCCAGCAGATGCCCTCCTCCACCAGGTCGGACAGGACCGGCCCGCGCCACAACGCCAGCGCCTCACCCAGCGAGCGCCGGGCCTGTTCCACCTCGCCC
Source organism: Streptomyces sp. NPDC007929 (assembly GCF_042959065.1). Lineage (NCBI taxonomy): Bacteria > Bacillati > Actinomycetota > Actinomycetes > Kitasatosporales > Streptomycetaceae > Streptomyces > Streptomyces sp. NPDC007929. The sequence goes on from NZ_JBIBKD010000007.1 coordinate 44,694, forward strand.
GCCGCCAGGGCGGCCCGGCCGGTGACCACCCGCTGCTCGTAGTCGAGCAGATCGACGCGCTGCTGGGGCACCCGCAGCAGATAGCCGGGCGCGCGGGTCAGCAGCTCGGGACCCTGCTCGCCGCGCGGTGGCCGGGACAGGACGCCGCGCAGCTTCCACACGGCGTTCTGAAGGATCTTGCGCGCCGTCATGGGCGCCTCGTCGTCGGCCCACAGGGCCGCCAGCAACTGGCTGGTGGACACCACCTTGTTCGCGTGCAGCAGGAGGTACGCCAGTACGGCGCGCTGCCGGTGCCCGCCCAGGTCCACCAGGCTGCCCGGTGGTCCGGACGCCGGCTCGACCTCGAGTGGCCCCAGTAAGCGGAACTGCATGAACTCCCCCGTTTCGCTTGCTCCGGCGTACTGCGTCACCCGGGACCGGCGCGTCGTACGACGACTCGCCGACGCGGTCCGCTTCCCGTGGTGCCTCCGGTCGGGCGGGCCGGCCCGGTCAAGGCCGGCACCCGGCCGGAATGCCCTGGTGGTCCGCCGGTGGGGGGAGGCGGCGGACCCAGGGGTGGATCAACGGCCTGCGGCGGTGAGCTCGTCGCCGGCCTGCTTGCGCAACAGTGTGCACACGTCGTGCAGGCCGGCGTACAGCTGACCCAGTTCGGCGTCTGTGACATAAATCGAGGGTTCGAACCGCAACGTTCCGACCGCGCTGGCCGTCGGGAACGTCCGCACCCGGTGCCGGCGCAGCAGATGACCCGCCAGGAAGTAGCCGAACAGCCCGCTCTGCGCGATCTGCCGCAGCTCCGGCGAGGACGCCTCGGACTGGTCGTGGAACTCCAGGCCCTGCATCAGCCCGTGCCCGCGTACGTCCGCCACCACGTCGGGGAACTCCGCCCGCAGCGCGTCGAGTTTCGCGCGCAGCGCCAGACCGCGTTCCTCGGCCTGCCGGTAGGCGGCCCCGCCGTCCCGCTCCAGCAGTTCCAGGACCTTCAGGGCGATGTGGCAGGAGAAGCTGTCCTTGGCGAAGGTCGAGCTGTGCACGATCTCGAAGTCCCGGCGGTAGCGCTTCTCGCGCACCAGCATCACGGACGCCTTCGCGATGCCGCCGCCGAGCGTCTTGGCCAGGGTGTAGTAGTCACCGCGCAGGCCGGTCCGGGAGCTGGCCAGCAGGGTGCCGGTACGGCCCATTCCGCTCTGGATCTCGTCCACGACGACGGGGCAGTCGATCCGGGCGCAGAACTCCTGTATCTCCCGGGCGAACGTGCGGGACAGCACACGGATGCCGCCCTCTCCCTGGATCGGCTCGACCAGGAAGGCGCAGAACACGGGGAACTCGTGCTCCGTCACCGTGATTCTGCCGCCCTCGGTGCTCAGTCCGAGCAGGGTCCGGCGTTCACGCGCGTAGAGCGCGTTCAGGTCCTCGGGGCTGTCGTGCGGGACGAACCGCGCCTGTGCGCCGAGGGACTTGAAGGGCAGCCGGTAGCCCTCGTTGTGCGTCAGCTGCACACTGCCGGCGAGCTTGCCGTGGAAGCCGCCCTCCAGAGCGAGGAACAGCGGCGGGGCCGCGGCGACCTCGTCGTTGTGGCGCTTGACCGCCGCCGCCAGCAAGCGGAGGGCATCGTTGTCGTCGGCGGCGAGGGCCACCCCGAGGCGGGCGGCCGCCTCCCCGTGCACCGTGGCGGATCCGTCGGCCACCGCCGCGCGCGCCCGCGCGAGTCCGGCGTCGACCGCGCCGAGCAGTTCGGACACGCGGATGCCCCGGTCCAGTTCGGCGTGTTTCACGGCGGCTTCCACCGCTTCCGCGCCACTGTTGCCGAAGATGGCGTAATAAGGCTCGTCGTCGGAGAGTTCACGCGCGATGATGCGGTTCAGCTCGGCGGCCAGCCGGTTGGCGTACGGGTGGCGCGAGAACTGGGCGTGGACCGGTGTATGTTCGGCGAGCAGTTCACGGGCGTACGCGGTGATCTCGGGGTGGTGATGGCCGAGCAGCACCGAGCCGTAACCGCCGGCGAAGTCCACGACCGGGAACTCGGTGCCGTCGTCGTCCCGTACGTACAGCGTGTTCCGCTCGGCCCGCACGTACTCCACCGCCAGTCCCGCGGTGTCGAGTACCTGGCGCAGATAGGGCTCGGCGAGTTCGCGTTCCGCGGCTGCGGCGGAGGTCTCAGTCATGTCCTCAGGGTCTGATGGCCGGGTAAACATCCGGTCATTGAAAGGTCATCGGTGACGGTCGGTCACCGGAGGCCCCCCGGTTACCCGGGCATGAAGGATCCGCGAGACGCCGCGACTACGTTGATGGCGCCGGCTGCCCCTTCTCGTGCGGACGGCACTGACGTGTCCCGTGACCCATCGGAGAGTGGCATGAATTCCGCGTCCGCCGAACTCGAACACGCTGCCGTGCGTTCCGGGCACGAGCCGGTACGCCCGGACCGGCTACGCGGGGTGATGTCCCGCTTCGCCACCGGCGTCACGGTCCTCACCGTGGGCGGGGAGCATCTGCACGCCATGACGGCGAACGCCTTCAGCTCGGTCTCCCTGGACCCCCCGTCGGTGCTGTGCAGCGTGGGCCACAGCGCGGTCATGCACGACGCGCTCACCGGGGCCGGGCGCTTCGCCGTGAACATACTCGGCGCCCACCAGGAGCCGCTGGCCCGGCACTTCGCCGACAAGCGCCGCACGCTGGGCGCCGCCCAGTTCGAACGCGTCGACTGGCGGGCCGGCGAGCACACGGGGGCGCCGCTGCTCGACGACTCCGTGGCGTGGCTGGAGTGCGAGCTGACCGAGTCGCACGCGTTCGGCGACCACACCATCTTCATCGGCACCGTCCTGGCGGCGGGCGAGGGCGGGACCGGGGACGAACTGCTCTTCGTCAACGGCCGCTTCGGGAAACCGGCCACCGGTTCCTGACGGCCGTTCATGACAGAGGGCAGGGCGGCACCACCCACCGGTGGTGCCGCCCTGCCCTCTGTCACGAACGGCCGTGTGACACGGCCTCCCGCCGTCGCGGGAGGCCGGCCGTCACAGGAAGTACGTGCCCGGATCCATGCCGACCAGGACCCGCCCCTGGACCTCCAGGTTGGCGTCCCGCTGAACCAGGGCGTGCAGCGCGAAGCCCTGGATGTCGCGGTGGAAGCGCTGCAGGGCGACCTCGCGCCGGATGACCGAGCCGCCGCTCGCGTGGTAGAGGATCTCCACCGCCTCCTTGGCCAGCTGCGCCGCGTACGCCGTCCGGCCGCGGATCACGGCCTTCTGCTCGTCGGTGGGCTGCTCGCCCGCGTCGGCGCTGGTCTGCAGGACCTCCAGCCACAGCTCCGCCAGGGCCTCGGCGGCGTCGATCTTGTTGGCGGCCGTGGCGACCTGGATCTGCGTGAGCGGGTGCAGCTTCTGGTCGGTCCAGTCCGTGTACGTGATCCCCCGGCCGGGCAGCCGCTCGAGGAACAGCTCGTACGCCCCGCGCGCGATGCCGGTGAAGGCGGCGGCGACGCCCGACAGGACGTAGCCGAGCAGACCGTAGTTGCGGCCGGTGGCGCCGGTGTTCTCGCGGTCACCGGTCGCGCTGACCATGGCCTCCTCCAGGGAGACCACGCGGTGGGCGGGCACGAACACGTCCTCGGCGGTGGTGGTGCAGCTGCCGGTGGCGGCTCCCGCGCTGACGTGCCAGTCGTCGGTGACCTCCAGCTCGGAGACCGGGACCAGCGCGACGAGTTCCTCGTGGGCCCCGTCGGGGCGCTCCACCATCGCGGCGAGCAGGTCCCAGCCGGCGCCCCGGACACCGGAGTTGTAGCGCCAGGTGCCGTCGAGGCGGTAGCCGCCCTCGACCGGGGTGAGGGTGCCGGTCGGGGCGAAGACGATGGACACCCGGGCGTCGCCGCCCTCGAACACCTCCTTCTGCGCCCGGTCGGGGTAGAGGGAGGCGCACCAGGTGCTGGTGAGCCAGACCATGGTCAGCCAGCCGGTGGAGGGGCAGCCGCGCGCCACCTCGGCGATGACCTTGAACTGGTCGGCCACGCCGAGATCGAGTCCGCCGTGGGTGCGGGGCACCGCGGCGCGGAACACCCCGGCCTTCTCCAGCAGGTGGATGTTCTCCTCGGGGATCCAGCTCCGTTCCTCCGCGTCCGCGCCGTTCGCGCGCAGCGTGGGGACGGCCTCGCGTACGGCGTCCAGTACGGACGCCAGTTCCTTGTCGTCGGTCACGGTCTCTCCGTCTTTCGTCGGGCCATCTGGGGGTCTTCCGGCATGGCGGAGCCCCCCTGGCGCACCAGGGGGGCTCCCTCTCGCGCTAGTCGGCGACGAGGCCGGTCGCGGCGACCGGGCGGTCGATGGCCATCAGCCAGCGGCCGTCATCGGTCTTGCGGAGCACATCGGTGCACACGCCCTCAAGCCGGACCGGCTCACCGTCCGGGCCGGTGGTGTCGATGGAGTACTCGACACCGATCAGCGCCACGTCACCGGCCACGTAGGAGTGGGTGACGCTCGCCTTGAGGGTCGGCTTCGAGGCCAGGAACTCCTTGAAGAAGGCCAGCCGGTCGGCGCCGGTCAGGGGCTCGCCGGAGAAGTTCGAGACGGAGTCCTCCAGGTAGAGGCGGTTGAACAGCTCGCCGTCGCCCGAGTTGAAGACCTGGATGAAGATCTCGTTCTGGATGTCGGTGTCGGCGGTGAGGTCCGGGCGCTCCGGGTCGAAGGGGACGGTGAAGGACGTGGCTGACGTGGCTGACATGGGGATGCGGTTCCCTTCCGGGGGGTGGGTGGGTGATGCCTCGGTGGTCATTCCTCGCCCGCTGCCTGCCGGGCGGCACGCAGACCGGACTCGATGGCGCCGTCGATGTAGCCGCTCCAGCCGTTGGCTATGTCGCCACTGGCGAAGGAGAGCCGCCCGCTGGTGAAGGTGACCTCCGGGTAGAGCGTGGTGAGCTGCTTCGGCTTGCGGAACGCCCAGCCGCCGCGCGCGTAGGGGTCGCGGCCCCAGTCGTGCGCCTTGACGCCGATGACGTCCAGGTTCACGCCGAGCTGCTGCACGGCCTTCTTCACCTGGGCCGTATTGCTCGGATCGAGCTTGGGGTCGGTGCTGAAGGCGACGTAGAGCATGCCTTGGGACGTCTCCTTGAACGGCAGCAGCATGGGGATCTGCGCGCCGCCCTCGGCGCCCTGGCCGTAGACCCGGCCCGCTCCCTTGCGGGCGTGGATCCACAGCTTGACCGCGTTGTGCACGGCGATGCCCTGGCTGGTGGCGGTGGTGAGCGCCGCGGGCAGGGACGGGCTGAACTTGACCGTGCTCAGGGCGTTGACCGGCATCGCGACGACGACCGCGGAGGCGCTGTAGCGGGTGCCGGAGGTGGTGGTGACGAACACCTGGGAGCCGGTGTCGTTCACCGAGGCGACCGGCGAGCTGAGCTTGATCGTCGGCTTGGCCTCGTTGATCATCGCCTGGAGCAGGGCCTTGGTGCCCTTGGCGATGCGCCAGCGCATGGTGTCGTTCCAGCCCGCGTTGGTGTGCCCGGCCAGGGCCCACCAGTGCGCGAACATCGTGAAGGCGCCGGCCGTGCTCGATCCGCCCGCGTAGACCGCCGTCTGCCCGTTGACGAGGAGTTCCTCCTCGGGGGTGAGGGCGAGCTGGGTCAGGCGGTCGCGCAGCGTCAGCTTGTCCAGGCTCTGCAGCAGGTCGGCCCGGTGCAGGGGCTGGAACGGCTTCTCGAAGTACGTCCGGGTGCCGTCGAACATGCGCTCGAAGACGGCGCCCATCCGGCCGAAGCCGTCCTCGGGCGTGAACTGCCGCGGTCCGGCCGGCGTCGGCAGCCAGGTCGTCGAGATCGGCTCGTCCTCCTCCAGCGCCAGCTTGTAGCGCGTGAGTTCGGCGCCCAGGTAGGGCTGGGTCGGCTCGACCCAGGTCCCGCCGCGCTCGATCAGCTGACCGCCGTAGGTGTCCGTCCAGGTGCGGCCGCCGATGCGGTCGCGGGCCTCCAGGACGAGCACCCGCTTGCCACGGGCGCGCAGTTCGCGGGCCGCGGTGATCCCGGCGAACCCCGCGCCGATGACGATGGCGTCCCAGTCCGCCGCGGCGCCGCGGGTGGCGGCCGAGGCGGCCGGGGCGAGCGGGGTCAGGGCGGGTATCGCGACGGCGGCCGCCCCGGCCGCCTTGAGCAGGGTGCGGCGCGTCGGCCGCCGCCCGCCGATGGGTCCGGTGTTGTGCATGGTGCTGTGTGTCCCCCGTGTACTCGGTGCGGGCCCGCCGTGCGGAACCGGCATCTCACTCATGAGCCAAGGTGTTTTCGGTTCTGCCTTCCTGCGGCGCTCGCGCCGGTCAGCTCGCCTGGCCGTACGGGTCGTCGATGGCGTAGCGCCACACCCCGTCCTCGCCCCGGGTCAGCACGTCCACCCCGACACCGGCCAGGTGGTCGGTGGTGCCGTCGGCGCCGGGGAGGTCGATCGTCCAGTCGACGATCATCAGCGCGGTCTCGCCGGTCACGAACACCTGCCGGGGCTTGGCCGCCATACGCGGCCCGGCCTCAAGGAATTCCCGCTGGTACTTACGGCGTTCGTCACCGCTGAGCGGCTTGCCCGGCTCCCAGACGGCGACGGCGTCGGCGGTGTAGAACTTCTCGACCGTCTCGTGGTCGCCGGCGTTGACCGCCTCGACGTAGCGGGCGGTGTGGTTTTCCAGTTCCGCGACGATCTCGGACATGGCGGAAATCGACCTGCCTTCTTGGCTGGAGAAACGTTTGAGGGGAACGTTCAGGGAAAGGAACGTCCACGCGGCTGCTGCACGGGCCGTGCGGGTCCCCGTGCATTTCCGTGGCCGACACTATTCGGGCGGGTTCAACGTTCCAGCCACGCTGCGGTAATGCCGTGGTCTCCCGAGGGCGGCGCGCGACATGACAGTGCCGCCGGGCGACGGTGTACGAGTCGCCCGGCGGCACGTGATCCGGTGCAGCGGGGAGGAGTGGCAGGGGCTCGGGGGCCCGGCGCTCCGGGGCCCGCGGAGCTCTCGGGCCCGCGGAGCTCTCAGGCCTGGCGCACCCGGCCGTCCCAGTGCCAGGCGCCGCGGCGCGGCAGCCCGGGCAGCGAGGCGCGCCCGGTGCACCACAGCAGTGTCTCGGCGGGGGAGTGACCGGTGGGCGCGTCGGGGAAGAGCCGCTCGACCACGGGCGCCGCCAGGACGTCCGACGGGGTGTACTCCACGCCCACCGCCTGCGCGATGTCCCGCCCGTGGACGACGAGTTCGAGCACGCCCATCGCGGCGAAGCCGGCCGCGTCGGAGTGGCCGTAGGGGTGCCAGGCGCGGACCTCCGGCGGGGTGTCGCGGACGGTGCCGGCGAGCAGCGTGCCCGCGATCCGGATGCCCTCCAGGGCGGCGGGGACCGGGGCGTGGCCGTCGATCGAGGAGAACAGGGTGATGTAGCGGTCGGTGGGGCGGGCGATGAGCAGGCCCGCGTACCCCACCACTCCGAGCGCGATGTGCGAAAGGGTCTCCCGACAGCTCCAGTCCAGGTCACCCGCCTTTCCGCGCCAGTCCTGATCGGCTCCCTTTTCCAGTGCCGAGGTCGTGTCCTCGGCCGCGGTCTTCACGAGTTCGGGCCATGAAAGAGTCATGCTGGGATGGTCCCACACAGGCCTTTGCGGGCACCGCCCGATCATTTCCGGGTCAGTGCCCGGTAATTGCTTGGTAATTGTGCGTCAGATCACTACCGGTTTCCGGAGGTACGGCACTGATGACCAGGCGATGAGTGTGCTCTTACTCATTTCTCCGAGCCCTTCGTTAAGGTTTTGAACTGCCGGGGAGCGTATGGGTTCTCACGCCTCTCGACCGGCAGTAGGAATCACAATCGAGGAGCCGGAATGGCCACGAACGACGACCTGGCAGCCGTACTGGAAGCCGTGGACAGCATCGTCCCGACCCTGCGCGAGAACGGCCGCGCCGCCGAGGACCGCGGCTGGCTGCTCGACGAGAGCATCGAACTCCTGGAGAAGGCCGGAGTGTTCCGCATGGCGGTGCCGCGCCGGTTCGGCGGGCTCGACCTGCCGCTCGCCGACCAGGCCCGCGTCATCACCGAGATCGGCCGCGGCTGCCCCGCCGCCGCCTGGGTGACGATGGTCTGGGTGACGAGCACCTGGACGGCGACCCTCTACCCCGACCGGGCCCAGGAGGAGGTCTTCGCCTCCGGCTCCGTCAAGATCTCCAGCGCCTTCGCGCCGACCGGCGTCGCCGTCCCCACCGAGGGCGGCTACCTCCTCAACGGCACCTGGAAGTTCAACACCGGCTGCAAGGGCGCCGACTGGGACTTCACCGCCGCGATGGTGCGCAACCCGGACGGCACCGAGGGCGAGATCATGGCCCTCGTCCCGATGTCCGACCTCAAGGTCGTCGACGACTGGGACGTCTCGGCCGGCGCCGCCACCGGCAGTGCCACCGCGGTCGCCGAGGACGTCTTCGTACCGGCCCACCACGCCGTGTCCTTCGAGGAGGTCATGGTCAGCGCGACCGGCGACCGCTCCAACACCGGCGCCACCGGCCGCAACTACGGACTGCTCAGCTTCGTCATGGCCGAGTGCGCCGCCGTGTTCATCGGCATCGCCCGCGGCGCCTACGAGCTGTTCCTCGACCGCCTGCCCGGCCGCGGCATCACCTACACCGACTGGACCGACCAGAAGCTGCACCCGCTCACGCAGATCCAGGTCGCCACCGCCGCCAACAAGATCGACGCCGCCGAGGCCCTGTCGACCCGCTGGCTCACCCTCCTCCAGGAGCGCGCCGACGCCGGCGAGCAGCCCACCGACCAGGAGAAGGCCATCGTGCGCGGCCAGACCGGCTTCGCCGCCCAACTGGCCAAGGAGGCCGTGGAGATCCTCTACAACGCCAGCGGCGGCTCCGTCATCCGGCGCGATGTCCACCTGCAGCGTTTCCACCGCGACATCCAGGGCTTCTCGCTGCACGCCCTCGCCAACGCCGACGTCAACCTCGAACTCCAGGGCCGCGTCCTGGTCGGCCTGGAGCCCGGCACCGTCTTCCTCTGAGTCGACGCCCGGACACCCCTTTTCCACCGGCGCACCCCCGTGCGCCGTTTGCTCAGCACACCACTTTCGTACTGGAGGAACTGATTCATGGGTGACAACCACACCTCGGTGTCGGTGCTCGGCCTCGGCCTGATGGGGCAGGCCCTGGCCGCCGCCTTCCTGAAGGCGGGCCACGCCACCACCGTGTGGAACCGTTCCACGGACAAGGCCGACGGCCTCGTCAAGGACGGCGCGGTCCTCGCCGCGACCCCCGCCGACGCCGTCGCCGCGAGCGACCTCGTGATCGTCTGCGTGTCGACGTACGACGTGGTGCACGACGTCATCGGCTCGCTCGGCGACGCCCTGCGCGGCAAGACCGTCGTCAACCTGACCACGGGCTCCTCCGAGCAGGCCCGGCAGACCGCCGAGTGGGCGGCGAAGAACGGCGCCGAGTACCTCGACGGCGCCATCATGATCACCCCGCCCGGCATCGGCGCCGAGACCTCCGTCCTGTTCTACGCGGGCGACCAGGCCGTCTTCGACGCCCACGAGCCCGTGCTCAAGCTCCTCGGCGGCGGCACCACCTACCTCGGCACCGACCACGGCAAGCCCGCCCTGTTCGACGTGTCGCTGCTCGGCCTGATGTGGGGCGCCCTCAACAGCTTCCTGCACGGCGTGGCCATCGTGGAGACCGGCGGTGTCAAGGCGCAGGAGTTCCTGCCGTGGGCCCACATGTGGCTCGACGCCATCAAGATGTTCACCGCCGACTACGCCGCGCAGATCGACGCCGGCGACGAGAAGTTCCCGGCGAACGACGCCACGCTGGAGACGCACCTGGGCGCGCTCAAGCACCTCGTGGAGGAGTCCGAGGCGCTCGGCGTCGACACCGAGCTGCCCAAGTACTCCGAGGCGCTGATGGAGGGCATCATCGCCCAGGGCCACGCCAAGAACAGCTACGCCAGTGTCGTGAAGGCGTACCGCCGCCCGAACCAGTGAGCACCGGGCCCGGTATTCGCTTCACCCCCTGACGAAGGGGCCGGTTCCGAATCCCCCGTCGGAACCGGCCCCTTCCCCATGCCCGAAACACCGGCGTCCCGGAATCGGACGCGCACCTCTTCCTTCTGTTTCCCTTCGTTTCCGTCCGTCGATTCCGTGCGCTTTCCGTCCCGCAATTCCCGCTCTTCGCGAAAGGTGTGTTCCATGACCGAGAACGGCGACAGCACGACCCCCCGCGCCCACGGACGCGTCACCAGAAGAACCGTCCTCAAGGCGGCCGGCGCCACCGCGCTGGCGGCCGGTGCCGTCACCGCGACGGCGTCCTCCGCCACCGCGGCGGACGGCAAGCCCTACGACGCCATCGTCGTCGGCGCCGGATACGCGGGCGGCACCGTCGCCCGTGAGCTGGGCGCCCGGGGCATGAGGGTCCTGGTGCTGGAGGCCCGCGGCCGGATCGGCGGCCGCATCGAACCCGGCACCCTGGCCGGCCAGCACATCGAACTGGGCGGCGGCTGGTTCGGCCCCGGCCAGGACCTCGTGGCCCGCGAACTGAAGCGCTACTCGCTGACCACCACCGAGGACGTCCACGCCACCCGCATGGTCATGCCCGGACCGAACGGCTACGCCAGCCACTCCCCGCAGGAGGCCGGCGCCCGCCTCAACAGCCTCTTCGCCGACTTCTACGCCGGCTCCGAGCAGTACTTCGAGCGGCCGTACGAGCCGCTCCACCGCAAGGACCTGCTGGCGTCCGTGGACCGCCTCTCGCTCGCCGACCGCATCGCACAGCTCCAGCTCAGGGGCGTCGACCACGACTGGGTGAGCGGCGCCACCTCGGTGTTCGCCGGCGGCAACCGCACCGGTTCCCTCACCGGCCTCGCGCAGTGGTACCAGCTCGCCGGCGGCACGTACGACAAGTTCCTGTCGGTGATGAGCGAGCTGCCGCAGGGCGGCATGATCTCCATCCTGGAACGGATGCTGCGCGAGTCCGGCGCGACCGTCAGCCTCAACTCGCCGGTCACGGCGATCCGCGAGCGCGGCGGCCTCACCCACGTCGAGGTCCGTGGCGGCCGGGTCTACCAGGCGCCGGTGGTCGTGCTCGCCACGCCCGTCAACCTGTGGCCCACGATCACCTTCGAGCCGGGCCTGCCCAAGGTGTACGCCGACGCCGCCCGCGAGGGCCTCGGCGTCCCGCACGCCACCAAGCTGTGGCTGCGCGTGCGGGGCACCTCCGAGGCGGTGTCCGCGCAGGCCCCGGAGGGCGCGCCCATCCTGCTGCTGATCCCGCAGAAGCAGCTGCCCGACGGACGCGTCTTCGTCGCCTTCACCGGTCCCGCCCTCGACGTGTCCGACCCGCAGGCGGTACGCGCCGCCGTCCGCGGACTGGTGCCGGAGGCCAGGGTCGTGGAGTACCGGGCGAAGGAGTGGCACAAGGACCCGTACGCGCGTGGCGGCTGGGGCCTGCGCCGGCCGGGCCAGCTCCTGCGTCAGCTGCCGGACATCCAGCAGCCGTTCGGCCGCATCGTCTTCGCCGGCGGTGACATAGCGAGCGGCTGGAACGGAGCCTTCGTCGAGGGCGCCCTGGAGTCCGGCTTCCGAGCCGCCGAACAGGCCGCCACCCTCGCGGGCTGACCGACGGCAGCGCCATGACCGGGCGGTGAAGAACGGGGAGTGCGGTCCCCGCCCACCGCCCGGTCATGGCGCCTTCTTCTTTTCCCTCTCCCTTTTCGTCCGGCCCGAATTACCGAAGCGAGGCCGGACACTGAGAGGGGGGAGAGACCCCCTGCCTACGATCGGGCCGAACATTCCCCCACTCAGCAGTCTTGCGGTAATTCGGCCGAAAGGGCAGTCGAGCGCGATGACGAATCAGCACCAGTCCGAATCGATCGGGACGCGCCGTGCACGGAGCGAGGACATCGCGGTCGTCGGCCTTTCCTGCCGTCTGCCCGGAGCGGAGAATCCCGAGGCCTTCTGGGACCTGCTCAGCACCGCCACCTCCGCCATCACCCCGGTCCCGGCGGACCGGCTGAAGGCGGCGACCTCCGGTGAGGCGGTGACCTCCGGTGGGGCGGTGACCTCCGATGGGGCGGTGGCCTCCGGCGCGCCCGCGACCTCCGACGGAGCCGCGTCCGAGGCCAGCGGGCCCGGCCTGCGTCACGGGGGCTTCCTGGACCGCGTCGACACCTTCGACGCCGGCTTCTTCGGCATCGCCCCGCGCGAGGCCCGCGTCATGGACCCGCAGCAGCGCCTCGTGCTCGAACTGGCCTGGGAGGCACTGGAGAACGCCGGGATCGTCCCGGCCACCCTGCGCGGCAGCCGCACCGCCGTGTTCGTCGGCACCCTGCGCGACGACTACGCCGCGCTGCTCTACCAGCACGGCACCCGGGCCGTCACCCAGCACACCATGACCGGCGTCAACCGCGGCGTGATCGCCAACCGGGTCTCGTACCACCTCGGCCTGCGCGGCCCCAGCCTCACCGTCGACTCCGCCCAGTCCTCCTCGCTGGTCGCCGTGCACCTGGCGTGCGAGTCCCTGCGCGCCGGAGAGTCCGACGCCGCCATCGTCGCCGGGGTCAACCTCAACATCCTCGCCGAGGCCGCGGTGGCCGGTGAGCGCTTCGGGGGCCTCTCGCCCGACGGCACCACCTACGCCTTCGACGCCCGCGCCAACGGCTTCGTACGCGGCGAGGGCGGCGGCGCCGTCGTCCTCAAGCCGCTGTCCCGGGCCCTCGCGGACGGCGACGACGTCCTCGGCGTCATCCGCGCCAGCGCCGTCAACAACGACGGCTCCACCCCCGGGCTGACCGTGCCCGGCCAGGAGACCCAGGAGCGGGTCCTGCGCGAGGCGTACGAGCGCGGCGGACTGGCCCCCGACGCCGTCCAGTACGTCGAACTGCACGGCACCGGCACCCCGGTCGGCGATCCCATCGAGGCCGCCGCCCTCGGCGCGGTGCTGGGCACGGCCCGCTCCGGTGACGCCGGTCCGCTGCGCGTCGGGTCGGCGAAGACCAACGTGGGCCACCTGGAGGGCGCCGCGGGCATCGTCGGCCTGATCAAGACGCTGCTGGCCCTGCGCCACCGCCGCCTGCCCGCCAGCCTCAACTTCGACACCCCGAACCCGGCGATCCCGCTGGCCGAACTCGGCCTCGAAGTGCAGCGCGAGACGGGCGACTGGCCGGCCCCCGACCGTGAACTCATCGCCGGAGTCTCCTCGTTCGGCATGGGCGGCACCAACGCCCACGTGGTTCTGGGGGAGGGCCCGGCCACCCCGGCCCCGGCCGGCACCCCGGCCGGGGAGGGCGTCCTGCTGCCCTGGGTCGTCTCCGGCCGCGACGCCGCCGCCCTCACCGCGCAGGCGGACCGGCTGCGCGCCGCCGTGACCGCCGAACCCGGGCCCCGCCCCGAGGACGTCGGCCACTCCCTGGCCACCACCCGCACCGTCTTCGACCACCGGGCCGTCGTCCTCGCCGACGACCGGGCCGGCATGACCGCCGGACTGGCCGCCCTGGCCGGGGGCCGCGCCACCGCGCAGGTCGTCACCGGAGCCGTCCGCCCCGGCACGACGGCCTTCCTCTTCACCGGGCAGGGCGCCCAGCGCGCCGCCATGGGACGCGAACTGCGCGACGCCTTCCCGGCGTTCCGTACCGCCTTCGACGAGGTGTGCCGCGCCTTCGCCCCGCTGCTCGACCGGCCCCTCGCCGAGGTGATCGACTCCGGGACCGGTCTGGACGACACCGCCTGGACCCAGCCCGCGCTCTTCGCCGTCGAGGTCGCCCTGTACCGCCTCGTCAGCTCCTGGGGCGTCACCCCCGGTCACGTGGCCGGGCACTCCATCGGGGAGATCGCCGCCGCCCATGTCGCGGGCGTGCTGTCCCTCGACGACGCCGCCCGGCTCGTCGCGGCCCGGGGACGTCTGATGCAGGAACTGCCCGCAGGCGGCGCCATGGTCGCCGTCGAGGCCGCCGAGGACGAGGTGCTGCCCCTGCTCGCCGCGCAGGACGGGCCGGTGGCCGTCGCCGCCGTCAACGGGCCCCGCGCGACGGTGCTCTCGGGCGCGGTCGCGGATGTCACGGCCGTCGCGGAGCAGCTCGCCGCGCAGGGCCGCAGGACCCGCCGTCTCACGGTCAGCCACGCCTTCCACTCGCCGCTGATGGACCCGATGCTGGAGCGCTTCCGCGCGGTCGTGGAGGAGCTGGCGTTCCACGAGCCGCGCATCGCCGCCGTGTCCACGGTCACCGGCACCGCCGTCGCGCCGGGCGAGTGGACCTCGCCCGCCTACTGGGTCGAGCAGGTGCGCCGTCCCGTCCGCTTCCTCGACGCCGTCCGCACCCTGGAGGACCTGGGCGCCGCGACCCTGCTGGAACTGGGCCCCGACGGCGTACTGACCGCCCTGGCCGCCGCGAGCGCCCGCGACAGCGAAGCCGCCGCTCCCGTCGCCACGCTCCGCGCCGGACGCGCCGAGGCGCGTTCCCTGCTCACCGGTGTCGCCGCCGCGTTCGTCCGCGGTACGCCCGTCGACTGGGCGGCCGTGCACACCGACGGGCCGGGCCGCCGCGTCCCGCTGCCCACCTACGCCTTCCAGCGCGAGCGCCACTGGATCGACGGCCCGGCCGCCGCCCCCGCCGCACCGGCACCCGCCCCGGCCCCGCCCGCGGCCGAGCCCACCACCCCGGCCCCGTACGCCCCCGACGCCACCGCCCTCGTGCTGGAGCAGGTCGCGGCCGTCCTGGAGCAGACCGACGTCCGGCGCGTCGACCCGCACGCAGCGTTCAAGGACCTCGGCTTCGACTCCCTGATGACGGTCGAGCTGCGCGACGCCCTCGCCGCCGCCACCGGCCTGAAGCTGCCCAGCGGTCTGCTGTTCGACCACCCCACCCCGGCCGCCCTCATCGCCCACCTCACCACCCTCCTCGCCGGCCCGGACACGGCCGCCCGCACCGACGACCGCCCGGGCGGCACCCCCGACACGGCGCACGAACCCATCGCCATCGTCGGCATGGCCTGCCGCTACCCCGGCGGCGTCACCTCTCCCGAGGAGCTGTGGAACCTGGTCGCCGACGGCCGGGACGCCATATCCGGCTTCCCCGGCGACCGCGGCTGGGACACCGGCCTGTACGACGCCGACCCCACGCACGGCGGTCACAGCACCGTCCGCGAGGGCGGCTTCCTGCACGACGCCGCGCTGTTCGACAACGAGTTCTTCGGGATCTCGCCCCGCGAGGCCCTCGCCATGGACCCGCAGCAGCGCCTGCTCCTGGAGACCGCCTGGGAGGCCGTCGAGCGGGCCGGACTGGACGCCACCGCCCTCAAGGGCAGCCGTACCGGCGTGTTCGTGGGCGCCACCACCCTCGACTACGGCCCCCGGATGCACGAGGCGCCCGACAGCGTCGAGGGGCACCTCCTCACCGGCACCACGCCGAGCGTCATGTCCGGCCGCATCGCCTACCAGCTCGGTCTGCTCGGCCCGGCCGTCACCGTCGACACGGCCTGCTCGTCCTCGCTGGTCGCCCTGCACATGGCGGTGCGCTCCCTGCGCTCGGGCGAGACCAACCTGGCCCTCGCGGGCGGCGCGACGGTCATGTCGTCGCCCGGCATGTTCGTGGAGTTCTCCCGTCAGCGCGGTCTGGCGGCGGACGGCCGCTCCAAGTCCTTCGCCGCGTCCGCCGACGGCACCTCCTGGGCCGAAGGCGTGGGCCTCCTGGTCGTGGAGCGCCTGTCGGACGCCCTGCGCAACGGGCACCGCGTGCTGGCGGTGGTGCGGGGCAGCGCGATCAACCAGGACGGCACGGGCAACGGCCTCACCGCCCCGGTCGGCCCCTCCCAGCAGCGCGTCATCCGCGACGCCCTCTCCGACGCCCGTCTGACTCCGGCCGAGGTGGACGCGGTGGAGGCGCACGGCACGGGCACGCGGCTGGGTGACCCGATCGAGGCGCAGGCGCTGCTGGCGACGTACGGCCAAGACCGTAAACAGCCGCTGTATCTCGGGTCGTTGAAGTCGAACATCGGGCACGCGCAGGCCGCCGCGGGTGTCGGTGGTGTGATCAAGATGGTGGAGGCGATGCGGCACGGTGTGCTGCCGCGGACGCTGCACGTGGACGAGCCGTCGCCGTTCGTGGAGTGGGACACGGGCGCGGTAGAGCTGCTGACCGAGGCACGGGACTGGCCCGCCCGGGAGAACGCGCCGCGTCGCGCCGGTGTCTCCTCCTTCGGTATCAGTGGGACCAACGCGCATGTGGTGGTCGAGGAGTTCGTGGCCCCTGAGGGCGAGACGGGGCGTCCGGAGCCGTCCGGGCCCGTGCCGTTCGTGCTGTCCGCGCGGGACGAGACCGCGCTGCGCGCCCAGGCCCGCCGTCTGCACGACGCCGTCACACAGCACGGCACGCACCCCGCCGACCTCGGCGCGTCCCTCGCCGTCACCCGCACCGCACTGCCGCACCGCGCCGTGGTCACCGCCACGGACACCGACACCCTCCTCACCGGCCTCACCGCCCTGGCCGACGGTGAGGAGACCGCCCAGGTCGTCACCGGCAGCGCCGCGGGCGCGGGCCGAACGGCCTTCCTGTTCACCGGGCAGGGCGCCCAGCGCGCCGGCATGGGCCGTGAACTGTACGCCGCGTCCCCGGTGTTCGCGGCGGCCCTGGACGAGGTGTGCGCGGCCCTCGACCAGCACCTCGAACGACCCCTGCGCACGGTGATGTTCGCCGAAGCGGACACCGAGCCCGCCCGGCTGCTGCACCGCACCGCCTACACCCAGCCCGCCCTGTTCGCCGTAGAGGTCGCCCTGTTCCGCCTGGCCGAACACCACGGCATGACACCGGACCTGCTCGCCGGGCACTCCATCGGCGAGCTCGCCGCGGCCCATGTCGCGGGTGTGCTGTCCCTGGCCGACGCGGCCCGGCTGGTCGCGGCCCGGGGCAGGCTCATGGACGCGGCACGCGCGGGCGGCGCCATGATCGCCGTGGAGGCCACCGAGGACGAACTCGCCGACGACCTCCGGCAGGCGGCGGGCCGGTTCGACCTCGCCGCCGTCAACGCCCCCGACTCCCTGGTGATCTCCGGCGACGAGGACGCCGTGGCGGAACTGGCCGGACAATGGCGCGCCCGGGGCCGCCGTACCCGACGGCTCCAGGTCAGCCACGCCTTCCACTCGCCGCACATGGACGAGATCCTCGACGAGTTCCGCGCGGTCGCCGAGGACCTCACCTTCCACGCGCCGCGCATCCCCATCGTCTCCACGGTCACCGGCGAACTCGCCACCCCCGACGAGCTGACCTCGCCCGGCTACTGGGCGCGGCAGATCCGCCGGCCCGTACGGTTCGTCGACGCCGCCCGGGCCCTGCACCGGCACGGCGCCACCGTGTTCGTGGAGACCGGCCCCGACGCCGTGCTCGCCCCGCTGACCCGGGCGGCCCTGGCCGACACGGACGTCGTCGTCGCCCCCCTGCTGCGGGCCGGACGCCCCGAGGGCGAGACCTTCCTCGCCGGGATCGCCACGGCCTGGACGGGCGGCGCGCCGCTCGCCGCCGAGACGTTCCACCCCGGCGCCCGTCTTGTCGACCTGCCGACGTACCCCTTCCAGCGCGAGCGCTACTGGCTCGCCCCCGAACGCCCCCTCGACGCCCGGGGGCTGGGTCTGGAACCGGCCGGGCACCCGCTCCTGCACGCCACGACGGAACTGGCCGGCGCCGATGGGCTGCTGCTCACCGGCCGCCTCGCCGTCGCCGACCAGCCCTGGCTCGCCGACCACGCCATCACCGGCACGGTCCTGGTGCCCGCCACCGCGTTCCTGGAACTGGCCCTGACCGCGGCCGGCCGCCTGGGCACCGACCAGATCGACGAACTCACCCTGGAAGCACCCCTGGAGCTGCCGGAGCAGGGCGCCGTGCGCGTCCAGGTCGCCGTCGGCGCCCCGGACGCCTCCGGCAGCCGCCCCGTGGAGATCCACGCCTGCCCGGACAACGGCCCGGACGCCGGGCAGGTGTGGACACGGCACGCCTCCGGCACCCTCGGCGGCACCCTGCCGACCGGCCCCGACCTGAGCCAGTGGCCGCCCGCCGACGCCGACGAGATGCCCCTGGACGACGCCTACGAACGCCTCGCCGCACTGGGCTACACCTACGGCCCGGCCTTCCAGGGCCTGACCCGCCTGTGGCGCACGGCCGACGCCCTGTACGCCGAGGTCGCCCTGCCCGACGCGCACCGCGGCGGCGCCGACCGGTTCGCACTGCACCCCGCCCTCTTCGACGCCCTGCTGCACCCCGTGGTGCTGCACGCCGCCGGGGACGACACCGCCGCGGACACCATTCGGCTGCCGTTCGCCTGGTCCGGCGCGTCCCTGCACGCCGGTGGCGCCGACACCCTGCGGGTACGGATCGAGCCCGGCGGGTCCGGCACCTACTCCCTGCACGCCGCGGACGCCGTCGGCGCCCCCGTCATCAGCGTGGAGTCCCTCGCCCTGCGCCCGGTCGCCAAGGACCGGCTCCGCTCCGCACCACAGCTCGCCGACGCCCTGTACGCCGTGGAGTGGACGCCGGTCGCCACGCCCGAGGGCGCTGCACCGAGCGTCATGGAGGTCGCCGACCTCACGCACGCGGACGGCACGGCCGACGTGGTGCTCGTGCGCGCCCCGGCCGGTGACGGACAGGGCGACGTGGCGGCCCGGGCGCACGACACGGCGGAGGAGTTCCTGCGCCTGGTGCAGGACTTCCTCGCCGACGAGCGCCTGACCGAAGCGCGCCTCGCGGTGCTCACCCGGGGCGCGGTGGCCGCCGCACCCGGCGACCTCGTGCCCGAACCGGCCCAGGCACCTCTGTGGGGCCTGCTGCGCAGTGTGCAGTCCGAGCATCCGGACCGCGTGCTCCTCGTCGACGCCGACGCCTCCACCGACGATCAGCTCCTGGCCGCCGCGCTCGCGTCGGGTGAGGCGCAGGTGGCGGTGCGGTCGGGTGGTGTGGTGGTGCCGAGGCTGCGTGGGGCGGTGCCGGGTGAGGGTGGTGCCGTCGCCTGGGGTGAGGGGCCGGTGCTGGTGACGGGTGGTACCGGTGGTCTGGGTGCGGTAGCGGCCCGGCATCTGGTCACGGTTCATGGTGTGCGTTCTCTGGTGCTGGTGAGCCGGCGTGGGGAGGGGGCGCCTGGTGCGGGGGAGTTGCGGGCGGAGCTGGAGGCTCTGGGTGCGTCGGTGAGGCTCGCGGCGTGTGATGTGACCGACCGTGGGGCGCTGGCCGAACTGCTCACAACCGTGGGTGAGTTGTCGGGTGTGGTGCACACGGCGGGTGTGCTGGACGACGTGACGGTGGAGGGTCTGACGCCGGAGCGGTTGCATGCGGTCTTGCGTCCGAAGGTGGACGCGGCGTGGCATCTGCATGAGCTGACGCGACAGATGGATCTTCGGGCGTTCGTTCTGTATTCGTCGGTGTCGGGTCTGCTGGGTACGGCGGGGCAGGCGAACTATGCGGCGGGTAACGCCTTCCTGGACGCGTTGGCGGCGCACCGCCGGGCGGCGGGGCTCCCCGCGACCTCCCTCGCCTGGGGCCTCTGGGACGGCACCCACGGCATGGGCGGCACCCTCGGCGACGCCGACCTGGCCCGCTGGACGCGCCAGGGCATCCGGACCCTCACCCCCGAGCACGCCCTGACCCTCTTCGACGCGGCCCTGGCCGGTGCCGACGCGCTGCGCGTGCCCGTGGCCTTCGAACAGCGGGCCCTGCGCGCCGACGCCTCACCCCTGCTGCGCGACCTGGCCCCGAAGCCCCGGTCCCGGCGCACCGCTGCCCGCGCCGCCGACGCGGGTGCCGAAGGCGCCACCTGGGCGCAGCGGATCGCGGCCCTGCCGCAGGAGCGGCGCCGCGAGACCGTCCTCGACCTCGTGCGCGGCATCGTGGCCGGCGTCCTCGGCCACACCGACCCGCAGCGCCTCGACCCCAAGCGTGCCTTCAAGGAGAGCGGCTTCGACTCCCTCGCCGGCGTCGAACTGCGCAACCGCCTGAACACCGCCACCGGGCTGCGGCTGTCCGCCACCGTCGTCTTCGACCACCCCACGCCCGACGCGGTCACCGACCATCTGCTCACCCGGATCGCGGACAGCGCCACACCCGCCCCGGCCCGCACCCCACGGCCCACCGCCGACCGGGACGAACCGATCGCGATCGTCGGCATGGCCTGCCGCTACCCGGGCGGCGTCGCCTCACCGGAGGACCTCTGGCGGCTGGTCTCCGAGGGCGGGGACGCCATCAGCGAGTTCCCCGGCAACCGGGGCTGGGACCTGGACGGCCTCTACGACCCCGACCCCGCCCACACCGGCACCTCCTACGTCCGGCACGGCGGATTCCTGCACGACGCCGACCGGTTCGACCCCGCCTTCTTCGGGATCCCGCCGCGTGAGGCGACCGCCATGGACCCGCAGCACCGGCTGCTGCTGGAGACGGCCTGGGAGGCCTTCGAGCACGCCGGCATCGACCCGAACGGCCTGCACGGCTCGGACACCGGCGTGTTCACCGGAGCCATGTACGACGACTACGCGTCCCGCCTCGCGGCCAGCCCCGAGGAGTACGAGGGCTTCCTGCTCGCCGGGAACCTCTCCAGCGTCGTGTCCGGCCGGCTCTCCTACACCTACGGCTTCGAGGGCCCGGCGGTCACCGTCGACACGGCCTGCTCGTCCTCGCTGGTCGCCCTGCACCTCGCGGCGAACGCGCTGCGCAACGGCGAGTGCTCGCTCGCCCTCGCCGGCGGTGTGACCGTCATGGCCGGGCCGCACGTCTTCGTCGAGTTCTCCCGCCAGCGCGGTCTGTCGCCGGACGGCCGCTGCAAGTCCTTCGCGGCTGCCGCCGACGGAGTCGCCTGGTCGGAAGGCGTGGGCCTGCTCGTCGTCGAGCGGCTGTCGGACGCGGTGCGCAACGGCCACCGGGTACTGGCGGTCGTACGGGGCAGCGCGGTGAACCAGGACGGTGCTTCGAACGGTCTGACGGCTCCGAACGGCCCGTCGCAGGAGCGTGTCATCCGCCAGGCGCTTGCCTCGGCCGGTCTGTCCGCCTCCGAGGTGGACGCGGTGGAGGCGCACGGCACGGGCACGCGGCTGGGTGACCCGATCGAGGCGCAGGCACTGCTGGCGACGTACGGCCAGGACCGTGAACAGCCGCTGTATCTCGGGTCGTTGAAGTCGAACATCGGGCACGCGCAGGCCGCCGCGGGTGTCGGTGGTGTGATCAAGATGGTGGAGGCGATGCGGCACGGTGTGCTGCCGCGGACGCTGCACGTGGACGAGCCGTCGCCGTTCGTGGAGTGGGACACGGGCGCGGTAGAGCTGCTGACCGAGGCACGGGACTGGCCCGCCCGGGAGAACGCGCCGCGTCGCGCCGGTGTCTCCTCCTTCGGTATCAGTGGGACCAACGCGCATGTGGTGGTCGAGGAGTTCGTGGCCCCTGAGGACGAGACGGAGCGTCCGGAGCCGTCCGGGCCCGTGCCGTTCGTGCTGTCCGCGCGGGACGAGACCGCGCTGCGCGCCCAGGCCCGCCGTCTGCACGACCACGTCGGCCGCCGCTTCGACCAGTCCCTCGCGGACCTCGGCTGGTCCCTCGGCACCCGCCGGGCCCGGCACAGCCGCGCAGCCGCGGTGGCCGCCGGGAACCGCGCCGAGCTGCTCGACGGACTCGCCGCGCTGAGCCGCGGTGAGACCACCCCGGCCGCACAGCGCGCCTCCGCGTCACCGCGCGGCAAGACCGCCTTCCTGCTGACCGGGCAGGGCGCCCAGCGCCTCGGCATGGGCCGCGAACTGTACGCCGCGTCGCCGGTGTTCGCGGCGGCCCTGGACGAGGTGTGCGCCCACCTGGACCCCGAACTCATGCGCCCGCTGAAGTCGGTGCTCTTCGCCGCCGAGGACAGTGCGGACGCGGCATTGCTCGACCAGACGGCGTTCACCCAGACCGCGCTGTTCGCCATGGAGACCGCGCTGTTCCGCCTGGCCGAACACCACGGTCTCACCCCGGACTTCCTGCTCGGCCACTCGATCGGCGAGGTCACCGCCGCCCACCTCGCGGGCGTCCTGGACCTGCCCGACGCCTGTGTCCTGGTGGCCGAACGCGGCCGGCTGATGCAGGCCGCGCGGGAGGGCGGCGCCATGGCCGCCGTCGAGGCCGCGGAGGACGCGGTACACGCCGCGCTCGCCCCCTACGGCGACCGGGTCGCGGTCGCCGGTGTCAACGGCCCGCGCTCCACCGTCATCTCCGGCGACGCCGACGCCGTCGACGAGCTTGCCGCCCGGTTCAAGAAGGAGGGTTCCCGCGTCAAGCGCCTCCCGGTCAGCCACGCCTTCCACTCGCCCCACATGGACGAGATCCTCGACGAGTTCCGCGCGATCGCCGAGGACCTCACCTTCCACGCGCCGCGCATCCCCGTCGTCTCCAACGTCACCGGCGCACTGGCGACCGCGGAGGACCTCGCCTCGCCCGACTACTGGGCCCGGCACATCCGCGAAGCCGTCCGGTTCCTCGACGGCGTACGCCTCCTGGAGGCCGCGGGAGTCACCGAGTGGCTCGAACTCGGCCCCGACGGGGTGCTCAGCGCCCTGGTCGCCGAGTCCCTGGAGCAGCCGTCCGGGATCGTGGCGCCGGTCCTGCGCAGGGGCCGCTCCGAGCCGGAGGTGTACACCACCGCCCTCGGGCTGCTCGCCGCACGCGGCGCCGACATCCGCTGGGACACCGTCTTCCCCGAGGCGCACGGCACCGACCTGCCGCTCTACGCCTTCCAGCGGCAGCGCTACTGGCTGGACGCGCCGACCACGGTCACGGACGCCGCGGGCTTCGGGCTCGTGGCGGCCGACCACCCGCTGCTCGGCGCCGCCGTCCCGCTGGCCGACCGTGACGAACACGTCCTCACCGGACGCCTGGCACGCGGCACGCACCCCTGGCTGACCGAGCACGCCGTATCAGGAACCGTGCTCGTGCCCGGCACCGCCCTGCTCGAACTCGCCCTCCGGGCGGGCGAACAGCTCGGCGTCGCCGCCGTCGAGGAACTCACCCTGGCCGCCCCCCTGGTGCTGCCCGAACGCGGCGGCGTGCACATCCAGGTGTCCGTCGGCGCCGAGGAACCCGACGCGACCCGCCCGGTGCGCATCCACGCCCGGCCGCACGGCGACCCCGGCCACGACGGAACCTGGACCCTGCACGCCTACGGCACCCTGAGCGCCGGCACCGGCACGGTCGGGCAGTCACTCACGGCCTGGCCCCCCGCCGGAGCCCGCGAGATCGACCTCACCGGCGCCTACCAGCGACTCGCCGAGCAGGGCTACGCCTACGGGCACGCCTTCCGCAACCTGCGCCGACTGTGGACGGCCGGTGACGACCTCTTCGCCGAAGTCGCCCTCGACGACGACCAGCGCGCCGAGGCACGCCGGTTCACCCTCCACCCGGCCCTGCTCGACGCCGCCCTGCACCCGCTGCTCCCCGGAGTCGCCGGTGACCACGGCCGCCCGGTGCTGCCGTTCTCCTGGGCCGGAGTCGGCGCCACCGCCACGGGCGCGTCCGTGCTGCGGGTCCGGCTCGCCGGAGCCGCGGCACCCGAGGCCGCGAACGGCGGCTCCACGACGGTCGCCCTGACCGTGGCCGACGGCTCGGGCGCACCGGTCGCCGAGGTGGCGGAACTGACCCTGCGCCCGCTGTCCGCCGAGTCGCTGCGCACCGCCGGCTCCGCCGACGGCCTGCTCAAGGTCGAGTGGACCAGGCCGGCCACCGCGGAAGCCACGGCCGACCCCACCACCTGGGCGGTCCTCGGATCCGGCCCGGACCTCGGCCTTCCGGACGACACGGTCCGCTCCTACGCGAACCTCGGCGCGCTGGCCCGGGACATCGCGGCCGGCGCACCCGCGCCCGCGGTCGTCCTCGCTCCGCACTTCCCCACGCCGGCCGGTGAGACGCTGCCGGACAGCGCCCGGGAGGCGGCGCAGCGGGCGCTCGCCCAGGTGCGGGAGTGGCTCACGGACGACAGGTTCGCGGACACCCGCCTCGTGGTCACCACCCGGAGCGCGGTGGCCACCGCACCCGACGAGGACGTCACCGACCTGGCCCACGCCCCGCTCTGGGGCCTGCTGCGCACGGCACAGTCGGAGAGCCCCGGCCGCATCCAGCTCGTGGACCTCGACGGCACGGACCCCGCTGCCCTCACCGCCGCGCTCGCGTCGGGTGAGGCGCAGGTGGCGGTGCGGTCGGGTGGTGTGGTGGTGCCGAGGCTGCGTGCGGCGGTGCCGGGTGAGGGTGGTGCCGTCGCCTGGGGTGAGGGCCCGGTGCTGGTGACGGGTGGTACCGGTGGTCTGGGTGCGGTGGTGGCCCGGCATCTGGTGATGGTTCATGGTGTGCGTTCTCTGGTGCTGGTGAGCCGGCGCGGTGAGGGGGCGCCTGGTGCGGGGGAGTTGCGGGCGGAGCTGGAGGCTCTGGGTGCGTCGGTGAGGCTCGCGGCGTGTGATGTGACCGACCGTGGGGCGCTGGCCGAACTGCTCACAACCGTGGGTGAGTTGTCGGGTGTGGTGCACACGGCGGGTGTGCTGGACGACGTGACGGTGGAGGGTCTGACGCCGGAGCGGTTGCATGCGGTCTTGCGTCCGAAGGTGGACGCGGCGTGGCATCTGCATGAGCTGACGCGACAGATGGATCTTCGGGCGTTCGTTCTGTATTCGTCGGTGTCGGGTCTGCTGGGTACGGCGGGGCAGGCGAACTATGCGGCGGGTAACGCCTTCCTGGACGCGTTGGCGGCGCACCGCCGGGCTGCCGGGCTCCCGGCGACCTCCCTCGCCTGGGGCCTCTGGGAGGAGACCAGCACCATCACCGGTCACCTCGCCGAGGCGGACCTGCGCCGCCTGGCGCGCTCCGGCCTGCTGCCGCTGGCCACCGACGACGCGATGGCCCTCTTCGACGCCGCCCCGGCCACCGGGGAGAGCGTCCTCGCCGTCACCCGGCTCGACACCCGGGCAATCCGCGCCCTGGGCGACGGCGTACCGCCGCTCCTCGCCGGACTCGTCCGCACCGGCAGCACCCGCCGCCCGGCGGCCGCGGCCGCGGCACCCGACGGCCGCTCCGAGGGCCAGGGTCTCGCCGAGCGGCTCGCGGCCCTGGCCGGGCCCGACCGGGAGCGGGCCCTGGTGGACCTCGTCCGCGGCCGGGTGGCCGCCGTCCTCGGACATGCCGACCACACGGCGATCGACGCCGACCGGCCGGTCCAGGAACTCGGCTTCGACTCCCTGACCGCCGTCGAACTGCGCAACCAGCTCGCCACCGAGACGGGACTGCGGCTGCCGACCACCCTTGTCTTCGACCAGCCCACGCCCCGGGCACTCGCCTCCTACCTGGGCGAACGCCTCACCGTCGAGGAGGTCGCGCCGGACGAGCCGGTCCTCGCCGAACTGGCCCGACTGGAAGCCGCCATCGAGGCGGCGGCCACCGACGCGTCCGCCCACGGCCGGATCACCGCCCGGCTCCGCGAACTCCTCGACGCGGCCGACCACGCGGCAGGGACCCCCGCCGGCGCCACGGCCCAGGGCCGGGACGACGACCTCGACGACGACCTCGACTCGGCCACCGACGACGAACTGTTCGCCCTCATCGACGAGCTGAACTGAGCCACATCGCCCCACCAGGCACCGATCACCACACGACACACGGGAGTTGACACACCATGGCGGGCGAGGACAAGCTCCGCGACTACCTGAAGAAGGCCGTCGCCGATGCCCGTGAGGCACGCCGGCAGCTGCGGGACATCGAGGACAGGCGACGCGAGCCGATCGCGATCGTGGGCATGGCCTGCCGCTACCCCGGCGGCGTGTCCTCGCCCGACGACCTGTGGCGTCTCGTGGCCGACGGCACCGACGCGGTCGGCGGATTCCCCGGCAACCGGGGCTGGGACGTGGACGGCCTCTACGACCCGGACCCCGACCGCACGGGCACCTCCTACGCCCGCGAAGGCGGATTCCTCTACGACGCCGACCAGTTCGACCCGGCCTTCTTCGGGATGTCGCCGCGCGAGGCCATGGCGATCGACCCGCAGCAGCGGCTGCTGCTGGAGACGGCCTGGGAGGCCTTCGAGCACGCCGGCATCGACGCCACCGCCCTGCGCGGCTCGGACACCGGCGTGTTCACCGGCCAGATGTACAACGACTACGGCTCACGCCCCCACCTGCCGCCGGAGGACTTCGAGGGTTACCTGTTCAGCGGCAGTGCCGGCAGCATCGCCGTCGGCCGGCTCTCCTACACCTACGGCTTCGAGGGGCCGGCGGTCTCCGTCGACACGGCCTGCTCGTCCTCGCTGGTCGCCCTGCACCTCGCGGTCAACGCGCTGCGCAACGGCGAGTGCTCGCTCGCCCTCGCCGGCGGCGTCACGGTGATGTCGACACCGGTGGCCTTCCTGGAGTTCTCCCGCCTGCGCGGTCTGTCGCCGGACGGCCGCTGCAAGTCCTTCGCCGCCGGGGCCGACGGTGTGGCCTGGGCGGAGGGGGCCGGTGTCCTCGTCATGGAGCGGCTGTCTGACGCGGTGCGCAACGGACACCGGGTACTGGCGGTCGTACGGGGCAGCGCGGTGAACCAGGACGGTGCTTCGAACGGTCTGACGGCTCCGAACGGCCCGTCGCAGGAGCGTGTCATCCGCCAGGCGCTTGCCTCGGCCGGTCTGTCCGCCTCCGAGGTGGACGCGGTGGAGGCGCACGGCACGGGCACGCGGCTGGGTGACCCGATCGAGGCGCAGGCGCTGTTGGCGACGTACGGCCAGGACCGTGAACAGCCGCTGTTCCTGGGGTCGTTGAAGTCGAACATCGGGCACGCGCAGGCCGCCGCGGGTGTCGGTGGTGTGATCAAGATGGTGGAGGCGATGCGGCACGGTGTGCTGCCGCGGACGCTGCACGTGGACGAGCCGTCGCCGTTCGTGGAGTGGGACACGGGCGCGGTCGAGCTGCTGACCGAGGCACGGGACTGGCCCGCCCGGGAGAACGCGCCGCGTCGCGCCGGTGTCTCCTCCTTCGGGTTCGGCGGCACCAACGCGCACCTGATCCTCGAAGAGGCCCCGGCCGCCCCGCCCGCCGAGCCCACCGGCTCCCGCGCCCTGCCCGTACTGCCGTGGCTCCTGTCCGCCCGTACCCCCCAGGCGCTCACCGCCCAGGCCGAACGGCTCCACGCCTACGCCTCGGCCCCCGGCGCCCCCGACGCCCTGGACATCGCCTACTCCCTGGCCACCACCCGAGCGTGCCTCCCGCACCGCGCCACGGCCGTGGGCACCGGGCCCGCCGAACTCCTCGACGGTCTCCGTCACGTGAGTCCGGTGAGTGCTTCGGGTGGTGGTGTTTTGGCGGTGGTGTTCTCGGGTCAGGGTGCGCAGCGGGCTGGTATGGGGCGGGAGTTGTATGACTCGTTCCCGGTGTTCGCGGGGGCGTTGGATGAGGTGTGTGGGGTGCTGGATCCGTTGCTGGGTGGGTCGTTGAGGGAGGTGATGTTCGCGGTTGAGGGGTCGTTGTTGTCTCGGACGGGGTGGGCGCAGCCGGCGTTGTTCGCGTTCGAGGTGGCGTTGTTCCGGTTGGTGGAGTCGTGGGGTGTGCGGCCTGGTGTGGTGGCGGGTCATTCGGTGGGGGAGTTGGTGGCTGCTCATGTGGCGGGGGTGATGGGTCTGGGTGAGGCGGCTCGGTTGGTGGCGGCGCGTGCGGGGTTGATGGAGGCGTTGCCGGCGGGGGGTGTGATGGTCGCGGTGGAGGCCTCGGAGGAGGAGGTGCTCAGAGCGGTCGGTGGGCGTGGTGATGTGGTTGGTGTGGCGGCTGTGAACGGTCCGTCGGCGGTGGTTGTGTCGGGTGCTGAGGGTGCGGTGGGGGAGGTGCTGGCGGGGTTGCCTGGTCGGCGTTCGCGGCGTCTTGAGGTGTCGCACGCGTTTCATTCGCCGTTGATGGACGGGATGCTGGAGGAGTTCCGTTCGGTGGCGAAGGGGGTTCGGTACGAGGCTCCCCGTATTCCGGTGGTCTCGACGGTGACGGGTCGGTTGGCCGAGGGGGAGGATCTTCGGTCGGCGGACTACTGGGCCACCCAGGTCCGTCAGGCCGTCCGTTACGCCGACGCCGTCACCACCCTGGAGTCCGAGGGCGTCACCACGCTCCTGGAGATCGGCCCCGGCGGTGTCCTCGCCGCCCTCGCCGCCCAGACCGTCCGTGACCCCGGCGCCCTGACCGCCACCGTCGCCACCCGCGCGGGACGTCCCGAGCCGCAGACCCTGGTCGAGGCGCTCGGCACGCTGCATGACCGCGGCGTGCCCGTCGACTGGGAGGCGTACTTCGCGGGCTCCGGAGCCCGCCGCGTCCCGCTGCCCACCTACGCCTTCCAGCACCAGCGGTACTGGCTCGACGAGATCACCACCGACAGCCCCGGCACGGACCCGGCCGCACGCGTCACCCCCGGCATCCCGGAGATCCCCGAGACGACACCCCGGGTGGTGCCCCTGGCCGAGCGGCTCGCGGAACTGGGCGACGCACAGCGGGAGCAGTACCTCCTCACCCTCGTCACCGAACTGGTCGCGAAGGTGCTCAAGCTCCCCGACACCTCGGCCGTCGTGCCCCACCGCCCCTTCCAGGAACTCGGCTTCGACTCCCTGACCGGCGTCGAACTGCGCAACCGGCTCAGCGCCGAGACCGGTCTCGCGCTGCCCGCCACCGTCGTCTTCGACCATCCGAACCCCGCCGCGCTCGCGGCCTACGTACGGGAACAGGCGGCAGCGGAAGCACCCGGACCCGAGGCCGGACCGGTTCGCTCGGCGGCCGAGGAACTGGACCGGCTGGAGGCGTCCCTGGACGCCCTGGCGGTGGACGGCACGCATTCCGGCACCGACCGCGCCGCACTGTCCGAGCGGCTGCGAGCGCTGGCCGACCGTCTGGCCGGACCGGCGTACACACCACCCCCGTCCACCGCCGGCGCCCCTGTCGCGGACCTCGGGGGCGCGTCCGCCGACGAGATCTTCGACTTCATCGACACCCAGCTCGGCCGGGCCGCGGACTGACACCGCCCGCCGCCCCGCACCACCACCCTTCCGGTACCGAGGAGAGACTGATTCCGCATGTCCGCTGACATGTCCCGCGCGCAGGACCAGGCCCAGACCAGGGAACAGAAGCTCGTCGACTACCTGAAGTGGGTCACCGCCGACCTGCAGAAGGCGCGCGAGCGCATCGAGACGCTCGAATCGGCCGCCACCGAACCGGTCGCCATCGTCGGGATGGCCTGCCGCTTCCCGGGCGGCGTCACCTCACCGGACGACCTGTGGCGCCTGGCCGCCGAAGGCCGGGACGCCATCGGCCCGTTCCCCACCGACCGCGGCTGGGACCTCGACGCGCTGTACAGCACGGACCGCGACGAGCCCGGCACCTCGTACACCCGCGAGGGCGGCTTCCTCGACGGCGCCGCCCTGTTCGACGCCGACTTCTTCGGCATCTCGCCCCGCGAGGCCCGCGCGATGGACCCCCAGCAGCGCGTCCTGCTGGAGACCGCGTGGGAGGCGTTCGAGGACGCCGGGATCGACCCGGCCACGCTGCGCGGCAGCCGTACGGCCGTGTTCGCCGGTGTGATCGAGCAGAGTTACCTCGGACTCGAAGGGCCCGCCGAACTCGAGGGCCACCTCATGACCGGCAAGCTCAGCAGTGTGGCCTCCGGCCGGATCTCCTACACCTTCGGTCTGGAGGGCCCTGCCGTCTCGATCGACACGGCGTGCTCGTCCTCCCTGGTCGCCCTGCACCTCGCGGTGGAGTCGGTACGCCGAGGGGAGTCCACCCTCGCGCTCGCCGGAGGCGCCACGATCACCGCGACCCCGGGCGGGTTCGTCGACTTCTCGCGCCAGGGCGGACTCGCCCCCGACGGCCGGATCAAGTCGTTCGCGGCCGCCGCCGACGGCACCTCCTGGTCGGAGGGCGTCGGCCTGCTGGTCGTGGAGCGGCTTTCGGACGCGGTGCGCAACGGGCACCGGGTGCTGGCGGTCGTGCGGGGCAGCGCGGTGAACCAGGACGGTGCTTCGAACGGTCTGACGGCTCCGAACGGCCCGTCGCAGGAGCGTGTCATCCGCCAGGCTCTCGCGAACGCCCGTCTGACGCCGGCCGAGGTGGACGCGGTGGAGGCGCACGGCACGGGCACGCGGCTCGGTGACCCGATCGAGGCCCAGGCCCTGCTGGCCACCTATGGACGGGACCGGGACCGTCCCCTCTGGCTGGGCTCGCTGAAGTCCAACATCGGCCACACCGTCGCCGCCGCCGGTGTCGGCGGCGTCATCAAGATGGTGCAGGCCATGCGCCACGGCCTGCTGCCCCGGACCCTGCACGTCGACCGGCCCACTCCCATGGTCGACTGGGAATCCGGCGCCGTCGAACTGCTCACCGAGGCCCGCGAGTGGACCCCTCGGGACACCGCCCCGCGCCGCGCCGCCGTCTCGGCCTTCGGCGTGAGCGGCACCAACGCCCACGTCATCCTGGAGGAGGCCCCGGAGGCCGGGGCATCGGAAGCCGAGGACACCGCCCCGGACCAGCCCCGGACACTCCCGGCCGTGCCCTGGATCCTCTCCGCACCGGACGACGACGCCCTGCGCGCCCAGGCCGAACGGCTCCGCGCACACGTCGCCGCCCACCCCGAGCAGTCCGCCACCGACCTCGCCTACTCCCTCGCCACCACCCGCACCCTGCACGACCGCCGCGCCGTCCTGACCGGAACCGACCGCGACGACCTGTCCGACGGTCTCCGTCACGTGAGTCCGGTGAGTGCTTCGGGTGGTGGTGTTTTGGCGGTGGTGTTCTCGGGTCAGGGTGCGCAGCGGGCTGGTATGGGGCGGGAGTTGTATGACTCGTTCCCGGTGTTCGCGGGGGCGTTGGATGAGGTGTGTGGGGTGCTGGATCCGTTGCTGGGTGGGTCGTTGAGGGAGGTGATGTTCGCGGTTGAGGGGTCGTTGTTGTCTCGGACGGGGTGGGCGCAGCCGGCGTTGTTCGCGTTCGAGGTGGCGTTGTTCCGGTTGGTGGAGTCGTGGGGTGTGCGGCCTGGTGTGGTGGCGGGTCATTCGGTGGGGGAGTTGGTGGCTGCTCATGTGGCGGGGGTGATGGGTCTGGGTGAGGCGGCTCGGTTGGTGGCGGCGCGTGCGGGGTTGATGGAGGCGTTGCCGGCGGGGGGTGTGATGGTCGCGGTGGAGGCCTCGGAGGAGGAGGTGCTCAGAGCGGTCGGTGGGCGTGGTGATGTGGTTGGTGTGGCGGCTGTGAACGGTCCGTCGGCGGTGGTTGTGTCGGGTGCTGAGGGTGCGGTGGGGGAGGTGCTGGCGGGGTTGCCTGGTCGGCGTTCGCGGCGTCTTGAGGTGTCGCACGCGTTTCATTCGCCGTTGATGGACGGGATGCTGGAGGAGTTCCGTTCGGTGGCGAAGGGGGTCCGGTACGAGGCTCCCCGTATCCCGGTGGTCTCGACGGTGACGGGTCGGTTGGCCGAGGGTGAGGATCTTCGGTCGGCGGACTACTGGGCCACCCAGGTCCGCCAGGCCGTCCGCTACGCCGACGCCGTCACCACCCTGTACGACCAGGGGGTGCGGACGGTCGTGGAGATCGGCCCCGGCGGCGTTCTCACCGCCCTCGCGCAGACCGTGCTCGCGGACCGGGACGACATCACCGTCCAGACCCTCCAGCGCCCCGACCGGCCCGAACCGTCCGCCCTCGCCGACGGCGTCGGCACCCTGCATGCCCGCGGCGTGCCCGTCGACTGGGAGGCGTACTTCGCGGGCTCGGGAGCCCGCCGCGTCCCGCTGCCCAGCTACGCCTTCCAGCACCAGCGGTACTGGACCGACGCGCTCGCGGCCGGCCGCCGCGACGCGGGCGGATTCGGGCTGGACAGCACCGACCACCCCCTCGTCGGCGCCGCGCTGTTCCCGGGCGATCGCGACGAGGCACTGTTCACGACCCGTCTGTCGGCCCGTACGGACCAGCTCCTCGCCGCGCACACCGTCGCCGGGGAGACCGTCGTGCCCAGCACGGTCCTCGCCGAACTGGCCGTCCGCGCCGGGGACGAGACGGGCTGCACGTCCGTGGACGAACTCGTCGTCGACACGCCACTGGTGCTGCCCCGCGAGGGAGCCCTGCACCTCCAGGTCCGCGTCGGTGAACCGGACGCCGACGGCCGGCGTGTCCTCACCGTCCACGCCCGGCCCGACGAGGCCGACGCGTCCTGGACGCGCCACGCCCACGGGCTGCTCGGCGACACCCCGCTCATCCCACCCCCGGACACCGAGCCGACGCCGTGGCCCCCGGCCGACGCCGAGCAACTCGCCGGACTCGAAGCGGAAGACGACCAATCCCCGGACCGGACACGGGAGTTGTACGAGCGCTTCGCCACCGCCGGTGTGCACTACGGCCCCGCGTACCGACGGCTCACCAGGATGTGGCGGCGCGCCGACGAACTGTTCGCCGAGGTGGCCCTGGACCCCGACACCGATCCGCACACCGAGGGGTTCGGGCTGCACCCGGCGCTGCTGGAGGCCGCCCTGCAACCGCTGTATGCCGCCGGGCTGCCCGGGCTGTCGCGCACCGTCACCCGATGGCGCGGTCTGCGGCTCTACGCCGTCGGCGCGGACACCCTGCGCGTGCACCTCGCCCCGGTCCCCGGCGCCGACGGCAGCTACACGGTGCGGCTCACCGACCCGGCCGGGCAGATGGTCGCGGTGGCCGACGCAGTGACCGTCGGACCCGTACGCGCCGAGGCGTTGCGGGCCGCCCGTTCCCGCCACCGCGACGCCCTCCACCACGAGGAGTGGATCGCCCGCCCGCTGCCCGCCGCTTCCCTGGACTGGCTCACCCTGGGCTCTGCCGCGCACCCGGACGTACCCGCCGTCACCGCCGCGGTCACGGCGGCAGGTGCGCGCGTCGGGGCCGTACGCCTCGACCTGACCACCCCCGCGGCGGCGACCGCCGGGGACGCCGTCAGGGACACCGTGGGCCGGGCGCTCTCCTGGGCGCGACCGTGGCTCGCCGAGGAGGCCCTGGCCGGCACGCCGCTGGTCGTCGTCACCCGGCATGCCATGGCGGTCGCCGACGACGAGGACGTCACCGACCCCGCCGCCGCTGCCGCCTGGGGCCTGCTGCGCTCGGCGCAGTCGGAGACGCCGGGACGGATCGTCCTGGTCGACACGGACGGCGAACCGGGCCCGGGCACCCTGTCCGCCGTGGTCGCCACAGGCGAGCCGCAAGCCGCGATCCGCGGCTTGACCACCCCCGCCGAAACCCCGGCCGACACCCCCCGCATCCACGTACCGCGCCTCCTGCGCACCCCCGTACCGCAGCCCACCACCGACGGTCCCCGCACAGCCGCCATTCCCCGCACACCTTGGGACGCCGAAGGCACCGTCCTCGTCACCGGCGGTACGGGCTCGCTCGGCGCGCACTTCGCCCGCCACCTCGTCACGGAGCACGGCGTGCGCCACCTGCTGCTGGTCAGCAGGCGCGGCCCGGACGCCCCGGGCGCCTCGGAGCTGTGCTCCGAACTGCGGGCCCTGGGCGCGACCGTGACCGTGGCCGCCGTGGACGTCGCCGACCGCACCGCCCTCGCGGACGTCCTGGCCTCGATCCCGGCGGCGCACCCGCTGCGCGGCGTCGTCCACACCGCGGGCGTCCTCGACGACGGTGTCATCGCCTCGCAGACGCCGGAGCGGCTCGACGCCGTGCTGCGGCCCAAGGCCGACGCGGCCTGGAACCTGCACGAGCTGACCCGGGACGCCGGGCTGACGGCGTTTGTGCTCTTCTCGTCGGTGGCGGCGGCCGTCGGCGGCCCCGGCCAGTCCACCTACGCCGCGGCCAACGCCCATCTGGACGCGCTCGCCCGGCACCGGGCCGCGTCGGGGCTGCCCGCCACGTCCATCGCCTGGGGCCTGTGGGAGCAGGCGACCGGTCTGACGGGCGGCCTGACCGAGACCGACCTCAAGCGGATCGCCCGCAGCGGCTTCCGTACCGTCCCGCGGGAGCTCGGCACGGCCCTGTTCGACCTGGCCCTGGACACCGGCCGCCCCCACCTCGTGGCCACCCCGCTCGACCTGCCGGTCCTGCGCCGCCAGCCGCAGGTCCCGGTGCTGCTCAGGTCGCTGGTGCGGGTACCGGTGCGGGCCACGGCGCGCGGCGCGGCCGACGCGGGGCCGGGGCTCGCCGAGCGGCTCACCGGACTCGACGAGGCCGCACAGCTCACCGTCGTCCTCGACGCCGTGTCGGCCGAGATCGCCCGGGTCCTCGGGCGTTCCGGCACCGTCGATCCCGAACGGCCCCTGCAGAGCAGCGGTTTCGACTCGCTCACCTCCGTCGAGCTGCGCAACCGGCTCGCGACCGTCACCGGCCTGCGGCTGCCCGCCACCCTGGTCTTCGACCACCCGACGCCCCGGGCCCTCGCGGCGCACCTGCGCACCGAACTCCTCGCGCCCCGAGGCGCCTCCGACGCGGCACCGGCCGTCGACTACGCCGCCGACCTCGACCTGCCCGCCGACATCCGCCCCGCCGGTGAGGTCGTCCGTACCGTCACCGACCCTGCCGACCTCCTCGTCACCGGGGCGAGCGGCTTCCTCGGCGCGTTCCTGGTGCGCGACCTGATGCGCACCACCACCGCCCGGCTGCACTGCCTGGTGCGCGGCGCCGACGACGCCGCGGCGTACGAGCGGCTCCGCTCCAGCCTCACCTGGTACCGCGTCTGGGACGAGATCGACGAGAGCCGCCTCCTGGTCCGCGCCGGGGACCTGGCCGAGGAGCGGCTCGGCCTGACCGAGGAGGAGTTCGACGGCCTCGCCCGCACCGTGGACGCCGTCTACCACGCGGGCGCGACCGTGCACTGGCTGCACCCCTACGAGGCATTGCGCGCGGCCAACGTCCACGGCACCCGGGAGATCCTGCGGCTGGCGGCCCGCCACCGCACGGTCCCGGTGCACTACATCTCCACCGTCGGCGTCTTCAACGGCCCGGTCACGCCCGGCGTCCCCCTGAAGGTGACCGACCCGACCGGCCCCGCCGAAGCGCTGCCCAGCGGCTACCTCCAGTCCAAGTGGGTCGCCGAGCAGCTCGTCGGCGTCGCCCGGGACCGGGGGCTGCCGGTGTCGGTGCACCGCGTGGACGTCATCTCCGGCGACAGCCGCAACGGCGCCTGCCAGACCCGCGACTTCGTCTGGCTCAGCCTCAAGGGCCTCCTCCAGGCGCAGGCCGCGCCGGCCGGCGTCGGGGGCCGCTTCCACCTGCTGCCCGTCGACTACGTCAGCGCCGCCATCGTCGGCATCTCACAGCGAGAGCCGGCCGGGGGCACCTTCCACCTGTTCAACCGCAGCTCCCTGAGCCTCGCCGACTGCGTGTCGTACCTGCGTGAACTCGGCTACCGGATCGAGGAGACCGACCGGGAGCGGTGGAGCGACACGGTGCGCTCCGACCGGGACAACGCCCTGCTGCCGCTGCTGCACGCCTTCGAGATGATGACGTCCGACACCGACGGCTTCTACCCGCCCATCGACACGGCCGAGACCGAGACGGCACTGGCCGGGACGGGTATCTCCTGCCCGCCGCTGACCCGTGAACTCTTCGCCACGTACGTGGAGTTCTTCGTGCAGGAAGGGCACTTCCCGCCCGCCCCCTGACCCGTGAGGTCCGACGGCAGGACACCACCGGCCGCCCGGAACGCTCCTTCTGGAGCGGCCGGGCGGCCCACCCGTCTGCGTCTCCCCCGTTCCCGTCCCCGTCCCCGTCCCCGTCACGCGAATTTCCGAGGTATCGCCATGGGTACTGCACAGGTGCGTTCGTTCTCCGAGATCGAGGCCGCCTTCGTCGAGTACGTCCAGCAGACCGTCTACTGCACGATGGTCACTGTCGACCGGCACAATCGGCCCCGGGCCCGTGTCGTCCAGCCCGTCTGGGAGACCGCCGACGAGCGCCCCGTCGGCTGGCTGGCGGTCTTCCGCACCCCGGTGAAGGCCGCCCACCTGGCCCACAACCCCCATACGACGTACGCCTACTGGCACCCCCGCCAGGACGCGGTGTTCGTCGACAGCGTCTCCGCCTGGGTGCCCGATCGCGCCACCAAGCTGCGCGCCTGGGAGCTGTACCGCCGCAACAGCCCCCCGGGCGTCGGCTACGACCCCCACCTCTACTGGAGCGCGGGCCCCGACAGCCCCGACTACCACCTGCTGCGCATCGACCCCTGGCGCGTCCAGGTGCTGCGCGGCTCGGACCTGAGCAGCCGCATCTGGACGGCCGAGCCCGCCACGGCGACGTCGTAATCGCGCCGAATTTTCGGACGTGCCGCGCGGCGAGGTGAGCGGAGGGCGAGGGGCGGGAAAGAGGTGAGGGCCCCCGGCGGCCGGGCGCGAGGACCGGCACACCGCCGTACCAGGCACCCACGGGACCAGGCACGCTCCCCGGATGATCGAACCGTCTTCAGACCGGCACCCCACGCGCCGGAACGGAGGACTGACTCATGGCCACCCCGCTCACCGCCGCCCGGCTGGTCGCCGCGCTGAAGGCCGAGGGCTGCGCCGTCCACGAGGTCAGCGGATGGCGCACCAACAACCGCAACCACAAGGGCCCTTGGGGACCCGTGCACGGAGTGATCGTCCACCACACCGTCACCGGCCTGGGCACCGACGTCGTCGGGCTGATCTTCAACGGCCACAGCGCCCTGCCCGGCCCGCTCGCCACCGGCTGCATCACCAAGGACGGCGTCGTCCACCTCACGGGCAACGGCCGCGCCAACCACGCCGGCGGCGGCGACCGCGACGTGCTCGACGCCGTCATCGGCGAGTCGTACGGCACGTATCCGCCCCCGACGCACGAGCACGACGGCTCTTCCGGCGCCGTCGACGGCAACGCCCGGTTCTACGGCTGGGAGTGCGAGAACAAGGGCGACGGCAAGGACCCGTGGCCGCCCGCCCAGTACCGGGCGATGGTCAAGGCCACCGCCGCGGTCTGCCGCGCCCACGGCTGGGGCGCCAAGAGCGCCATCGGCCACCTGGAGTGGAGCGACTGGAAGGTGGACCCGCGCGGATTCGGCATGGCCGGTTTCCGCCGTGACGTCGCCGACGCCCTGGCCCACCCGGCGGGCCGGTGGGAAGGAGAGGACCCCATGCCCCAGTACGTCAACCTCGGTGTCGCCAAGAAGTACCGCCTCGCGCCCGGGACCTGGGACTCGATCGAGTTCACCGCGGAGTGGACCGACGAGACCGGCGACCACGCCGGCGGCGGCAGCGTCTTCGCCCGCGGCCCGGCCCGCTTCAGCGGCACCCTCGGCCTGCACATCGAGGGCCTGCCGACCGGCGCGGTCGTCCAGGCGCGCATGTCGGAGTACCAGGGCGACCAGCACCGCGCGGACCACCCGATCCACGAGATCGTCGGAACCGGCGGCGGCACCTTCGCGGTGCTGCCCGTGACCAAGCGGATCGGGTCGGGCCGCGGCATGCGGGTCCGCCTGCTGAACCAGGCCGCGGTGCCGGTCACCGTCGCGGGCGCCACCCTGACCGTGCTCGTGTGGAAGGAGACCTGAGCACCGCGGGGCGCACACGGAGACCAAGGTTCTTCCCCCCAACAGATGACAATGAAAATGATTGTCGATAACGTCTGAAGCGGCACGTCCCGGAGCCCTCCTCGTCAGGGCCGGCCGGGCTGCCCGCACGCCTCGAACTCATCGCAAGAAAGGCGCAGTCGTGGCACATCTGTTGGTGGTCGAGAGCTGGGTCGGGTCCATGAGCCGGCTCCTGCCGAGGGCGATCCGCGAGAACGGGCACGCGTTCACGTTCCTCACCCGCGACCTGCACCACTATCTGCGCTCGGCGCCCGAGGGGACCGCCCACCCGCTGCTCGGCGCCCGCCACATCATCACGGCCGACACCAACGACGTCGAGACGCTGCTGCCCGAGGTGGAGCGGCTGCACGGGGTGCTCGGCTTCGACGGGGTCGTCACCAGCTGCGACTACTACCTGCCGGCCGTGGCCCGGATCGCGGGCCGCCTCGGCCTGCCCGGTCCGGGACCGGAGGCGGTCGCCGACGCCTGCCGCAAGGACGCCACCCGCCGCGTCCTGGACGCCGCCGGGGTGCCCGGGCCGCGCTTCGCCGTGCGGGAGGAGTGGGCCGGCATCGCCCGGGCCGCCCGGGACATCGGCTATCCGCTGGTCGTCAAGCCGGTCGACCTGTGCGCGGGCATGTATGTGCGCCGGGTCGACGACGAGGCCGAACTCGCCGACGCCTGCCGGGCCCTGGCCGACTTCCCGGTCAACGCCCGCGGCCAGCGCCGTACCCCCGTGGTCCTGCTCGAAGAGCTGCTGGACGGGCCCGAGGTGAGCGTCGAGACCGTGTCGCACGCGGGTGCCGTGCAGGTGGTCGGCGTGACCGACAAGAGCGTGGGCGGGGCACCCGCCTTCGTCGAGACCGGGCACATGTTCCCCGCCGCCCTCCCCACCGCCGACGCCGAGGCCGCCGCACAGACCGCCCTGGCCGCGCTCAAGGCCCTCGGGCTCACCGACGGCGTCGTGGCGCACACCGAGATCAAGCTGACCTCCGCCGGACCGCGCGTGGTCGAGGTCAATCCCCGGCCCGCCGGGAACCGCATCACCGAACTCATACGGCACGTCACCGGGATCGACCTCGCCGCCGCCTGCGTGGACGTCGCCCTGGGCCGCGCCCCCGACCTGCGGCACACCGACACCGGGCTGCGCAGCGCCGCCATCGGCTTCCTGGTGACCGGTACCCCGGGCACCCTCGAAGCGCTCGACGGCACCGGACTGCGCGACCTGCCTGGAGTGCTGGACGTACGACTCGCCGAGCCCGGCACGGCCGTACGGGCCGCGGGCAGCAACAACGAGTACCTCGGGCACGTCATGGCCGGCGACCCCGACGGGCCCGGCGCCCGCGCACGCGTCGAGGACCTGCTGGACGGCCTGCGCGCGAAACTGGTGATCCGATGACCACCGCCCTCACCGGCACGTCGTACGACGACCTGGTGCGGATGGTGCGCACCGGGGCCTTCGGGCCCGACCCCGCCGCCCTGCGCGTCGCCGTCGCCTTCACCACCCGGCAGGCCGTCCGCCACGAGGGGCGCGGCACCGGCTACCGCAACGAGGTGCTGAGCCTGCGTCTGGCCGAGGCCGTCGGCTCCTGCGCCGTCGAGCCGGGCCTGCTCCCGGACCGCGCGGTCGAGGAGTGCGTGGGCGCGGACGTGGCACGCCTGCTGGAACACCCGCTGCCGCCCGTGCGGGTCGCGGCCCTCGACGCCTACCTGATGCACGTCCTGCCGCACACCCCCGGCCACGGGGCCACGCCCGTGCCGCTGCCCGCCGGCTCCTCGCTGGCGAAGTCCCGGGCCCGGGCCGAGGCCGTCACCGCCCTGCTCGACCTGCCGCCCGGCGCCACGGTCCTCGTCGTCGGAGTGGTCAACTCCCTGCTGGAAGCGCTGCGTTCACGCGGACTGCGCTACGTCCCCTGCGACCTCAAGGGCGGTGCGACCGAGTGGGGCGAGCCGGTCCTGCCCGACGCGCTCGCCGCGGCCGGCCGGTGCGACGCGCTGCTCGTCTCCGGCATGACCCTGGGCAACGGCACCTTCGAACCGCTGCGGCGGCACGCGCTCGCCCACGGCAAACAGCTCGTGATGTTCGCCCAGACCGGCAGCGCCGTCCTGCCCCGCCTGATCGGCCGGGGCGTCAGCGCGGTGTGCGCGGAGCCGTACCCGTTCTTCTGGCTCGACGGCGGCCCCGACGTCGTCCACCGCTACGGCGGGCCCCGCCCGGGAGGCGGACGATGACCGTCACCGCCAGCCTCCCGGACGCGCGACGGGAACTGCTCTCCCTGGTCGGCAGAACCCCACTGGCCCGGATCGCCGCCGACCTGCCGGGCCCGCACCCCGGCTTCTGGGCCAAACTCGAAGGCCTCGCGGCCGGCGGGATGAAGGCACGGGCCGCCGTGTCGATGCTGCTGGGCGCCCGGCAGCGCGGCGAACTGTTGCCCGGCGCCCCGGTCGTGGAGTCCACCTCCGGCACGCTCGGCATCGGACTCGCCTTCGCCGGACAGGCCCTCGGTCATCCGATCGTGCTGGTCGGAGACCGCGAACTGGAGCCCTCCATGCGGCAGTTGCTGCGCTCCCACGGAGTGCGGCTGGAGATCGCGGACCGTCCCGCCGAGCACGGCGGCTGGCAGGCCGCCCGCCTCGCCCTGCTGCACGACCTGCTCGCCGGCCTGCCCGGCGCCTACTGGCCCGACCAGTACAACAACCCCGACAACACCGCCGGCTACGCCTCCCTGGCCGCCGAACTCGCCGTGCAGCTCGACCACCTCGACATCCTGGTGTGCAGCGTCGGCACCGGCGGCCACAGCGCCGGCCTCATCGGACCGCTGCGCCGGCACTGGCCCGCCCTGCGTCTCATCGGCGTCGACGCCACCGGCTCCACCATCTTCGGCCAGCCCGCCCGGCCCCGGCTGATGCGCGGCCTCGGCAGCAGCATCCACCCCCGCAACGTCGCCTACGACGCCTTCGACGAGGTCCACTGGGTCGGCCCCGCCGAGGCCGTCGACAGCTGCCGCCGACTGGCACGCGGCGCGTTCGTCAGCGGCGGCTGGAGCACCGGCGCCGCCGCCCGGGTCGCCGCCTGGGCGGCCCGCGTCCACCCCGGCGCGATCGTCGCCACTGTCTTCCCCGACGGCCCGCACCGCTACCTCGGCACCGTCTACGACGACGACTTCACCACCGCCCATGGCCTCGACCCGTCGGCCGCCGCGACCCGGCCCGTCGAGATCCCGCACCCGTACGCCGCGGAGGCCACCGGCTGGGCCCGCTGCACCCGCGTCAGCGACCCGCTCACCGGCCCCCTCGCCCTCCAGGAAGAGAGCCCGTGAAGTCCACCCTGCGCACCGTACGCCTCGTACTCACCGAGCCGCTGCGCATCTCCCGCTCCACCATGGCCGCCCGCGACGCCGTCTGGCTGACCGTCGAGCACGACGGGCTGCGCGGCCACGGCGAGGCCGTCACCAGCGTCTACCACGGACTGGACACCGACACCCTCCTGCGGCTCCTCGGCGCCCTGGACCTGAGCCGCTTCCCCGACCCGGAGAGCGCCCTGGAGGACCTGCGGACCGGGCGGTGGCCCGACGGCGACCAGCCGCCCGCCGTGACCGCCGCCGTCGAGTCCGCGCTGCTGGACCTCGCCGGCAAACGCGCCGGAGTGCCCGTGCACCGCCTCCTCGGAGCAGCCGCACCGCCCGCGGCGGCCACCGCCCGCACCATCGGCATCACCACCCCGACCAGGGCGGCCGCCCAGGCACGGCGCCTCGCCGCGGACGGCTTCGCGATCATCAAGGTCAAGGCGGGCACCCCCGACCCCGAGGACGACGTCGAACGCGTCCGCGTCATCCGCGACGCCGCCCCCCGGGCCCGGCTGCTCCTCGACCCGAACGGCGCCTGGTCCCCCGCGCAGGCGCACGCCCTGCTGCCCCGCTTCGCCGACCTCGGCGTGGAAGCCGTCGAACAGCCCCTCGCCCCCGGCGACCCGGACGCCCTCGGCGCCCTCGCGGAGCGCGCCCCGCTGCCCGTCATCGCCGACGAGGACGCCGTGGACCTGGCGGACGTCCGCCGCCTCGCCGGACGGGTCCACGGCGTCAACGTCAAGCTCGCCAAGTGCGGCGGCGTGCACGCCGCCCTGCGCATCCACGACGCGATCGAAGGCAGCGGCACCGCGCTGATGCTCGGCTGCCTCACCGCCAGCACCCTCGGACTCGCCCCCGCCGTCCACCTCGCCGACCGGGCCCGCTGGGCCGACCTCGACGGGCACCTGCTGCTCGCCCACGACCCGTGGACCGGGATCGGCGGCACCGACGGCGTCGTACGCGCGAACGGCCGCCCCGGCCTCGGCGTCGAGGAGGTGGCGGCGCGTGAAGACGTGGCATGAGATACGCCGCTTCCCGCTCGCGGTCCGGCTCCTGCTGGTCAACCAGCTCGGCGTCAACACCGGCTTCTACCTGCTCATCCCCTACCTCGCCACCCACCTCACCGAGAACCTCGGCCTGTCCGCGGCCGTCGTCGGTGTCGTCCTCGGCGTCCGCAACCTCAGCCAGCAGGGCCTGTTCATCATCGGCGGCTCGGCCTCCGACCGGCTCGGGGCACGGGGCGTCATCATCGCCGGGTGCGCCCTGCGCACCGCCGGCTTCGCGCTGTTCGCACTGGGCGACGGGCTGCCGGTGCTGCTCGCCGCGTCCGTGCTCAGCGGGCTGGCGGGGGCCCTGTTCAACCCTGCCGTGCGGGCCTATCTCGCACAGGAGGCGGGGGAGCACAAGGCGGAGGCCTTCGCCCTGTTCAACGTCTTCGCCACCACCGGCGCACTCATCGGGCCACTGCTCGGCAGCGCCCTGCTCCTGGTCGACTTCCGTACCTCCGCCCTGACCGCCGCCGGGATCTTCGCGGTGCTCACCGTGGCGCAGGCCCTCGTCCTGCCCGCGCGCGGGGCCGAGCCCAGCGGCGGCGGCCTCCTCGGCGACTGGCGGGAGGTGCTCGGCAACCGGGCCTTCCTCGCCTTCGCGTGCGCCATGGTCGGCATGTTCACCCTGGAGAACCAGCTGTATCTGCTGCTGCCGGCCGGGGCGAGGGACGCCACCGGCTGGGACGGGGCGGCCGGCCTCGTCTTCCTCATCGGCACGGTGGCCAATCTGGCGCTCCAGCTGAGGATCACCAGAAGCCTGAAGTCCCTTGGCAGCAGGGGGCGCTGGATCGCCGTCGGGCTCACGGTGATGGGGCTGGCCTTCCTGCCCCCGGCCCTCCTGCCGGGCCTCGGACCCGTCCTCGGCGGTGCCCTGCTGCTCTACACCGGCATCATGATCGCCCAGCCGTTCGTGATGGAGCTGATCCCCGGCTTCGGCCGCCCCGGCCTGACCGGCACCTACTTCGGCATCTTCTACGTCGTCTCCGGCATCGCCGCGGCGCTCGGCAACGCCGCCGTCGGCTGGGCCATGGACAACGCCGAACAGGGCGCCGCATGGCTGCCCTGGACGTGCTGCGCGCTCTGCGGACTCACCTGCGCGCTCGGCGTGGCCTGGCTGCAGCGGCGCGGCGCCCTGCCCGCGAGCCCCGCCCCGGTGACAGCCGCTCCGGTGGGGGAGGGGAGCAGGGCGTGACCGGCGGCAATCTGCTCACCGACCACCCCGCGCTGTACGAGACGCGCTTCCCCGACCCCGAGCGGCTGGCCGCCCGGTGGACCGAGGACCGCCTGCGCCGCCACGGGGCCGGACCGCGGGTCCTGGACATCGGCTGCGGCACCGGACGCGACGCCGCGCACCTGCACCGGGCCGGCCGTACGGTGACCGGCGCCGACCTCTCCGAGGCGATGCTCAGCCACGCCCGCGCACACCACCCCGGACCCCGGTACGTCCGCGCCGACCTGCGCGGCTTCGACCTCGGCACCTTCGACGCCGTGGTCTGCCTGGACAGCTCCCTGCTGTACTGCCACACCAACGACCAACTCGACGGCTTCCTCGCCTCCTGCCGCCGCGCCCTCGCACCGGGCGGCCTGCTCGTCGCGGAGCTGCGCAACGGCGCCTACTTCCTGGGCCGGACCGACCTGCTCGACCGGCCCGCCGTCGACACGTTCACCTGGCGGGGCACGACCTACCGCTCCCGTACCACGCTGACCGTCGACCGTACGGCCCAGCTCCTGCGCCGCACCCGCGTGTGGACGGCCGACGACGGCTCCCCGCCGCTGCCGCAGAACTCCGCCTGGCGGCTGCTGTTCCCGCAGGAACTGCGGCACTTCCTCGCCGCGCACGGATTCGAGGTGCTCGAACTCCACGACGGCCCCGGCCCGCGCACCGAACCGCCCTGGCGCGCGGGCGATCCGCCCGGCACGACCACCGACGGGGACCGACTGCACCTCGTCGCACGCCCGCACCTCCGCTGAAGTCGCCCACCCGCCGACGTCGCACACCAGGTGAAGTCGCACGCCCCCCGAGGCGTGTGCCCGCACCCCACTGACCCGAAGGATCACCCATGCACGACGAACGCTTCCCCGGCCTGCACCGCCGCGGCTTCCTCGCCGCCGGCACCGGCGCCGCCGCCCTGGCCCTCGCCGGCTGCGCGGGCGGCGCCACGCCCGACGAGGCCGCAGGGGGCGACGGATCGCCCCGGCGCGGCGGACGCCTGCGCGCCGCCTTCGCCGGAGGCGGCGCGAGCGAGACCCTCGACCCGCACCTGGCGAACCTGTTCGCCGACGTAGCCCGGGCCAAGGCCCTCTACGACAAACTCGCCGACTACGGCCCCGACCTCGCCGCCCGGCCCCGCCTCGCCGAGAAGTGGGAGCCCAACAAGACCATGGACCGCTGGCAGGTCACCCTCCGCGAGGCCACGTTCCACGACAGCAGACCCGTCACCGCCAAGGACGTCCTGTACAGCTACCGCCGAATCGCCGACCCCGAGCAGGCCTTCCGCGCCAAGGCCTCCCTGGAACCCGTCGACCTCGACGCGAGCCGCGCCACCGGCGACCGGACCGTGGAGTTCGTCCTCAAACGCCCCACGGCGGAATTCCCCAACATCCTGGCCGCGTTCGGCGCGTACATCGTCCCCGAGAACGCCTCCCGCTTCGACGACAAGCCGATCGGCTCGGGCCCCTTCCGGTTCGTCTCCTTCACCCCCGGCCGCTCCGCCGTCTTCCGCCGCAACGGCGCCTACTGGGACGGCGCCCCGCACCTCGACGAGCTCGAACTCGTCGTCGCCAACGAGGAGTCCGCCCGCGTCAACGCCCTCCTGGGCGGCCAGGTCGAGTACGCCCACGAGCTCAACCCCGCCACCGCCCGCGCCCACGAGAACGGCGGCCGGATCCGGATCGTGCGGCTGCGCAACAGCGCCATGC
Source organism: Streptomyces sp. NPDC007929 (assembly GCF_042959065.1). Lineage (NCBI taxonomy): Bacteria > Bacillati > Actinomycetota > Actinomycetes > Kitasatosporales > Streptomycetaceae > Streptomyces > Streptomyces sp. NPDC007929. The sequence continues at coordinate 89,501 of NZ_JBIBKD010000007.1, forward strand.
AGGCGTTCTGCATGAAGACCGACCGCCCGCCCTTCGACGACAAGCGGGTCCGTGAGGCCTTCTTCCTCATCGCCGACCGGCAGGAACTCGTCGACGGCGCCCTCTCCGGCGCGGGCGAGGTCGGCAACGACCTGTTCGGCAAGGGCTACGAGTACTACGCCTCCTCCCTGCCGCAACGCGAACAGGACCTCGACCGCGCCCGCGCCCTGCTCAAGCGGGCCGGTGCCGAGAAGCTGAAGGTCACCCTGGACACCTCGGCCGTCGCCGCCGGGTTCACCGAGGCCGCCGGCATCTTCCGCGACCAGGCCGCCAAGGCCGGCGTCACGATCGACGTGAAGACGGGCAGCAAGGACTCCTACTGGAGCGACATCCTCGACGGTGGCACCCTGTGCTGCTACCGCTCCGGTGCCATGCCCATCGAGGCCCACATCTCCCAGCGCCTGCTCACCGACTCCACGACCAACGCCACCAAGTGGCACCACAAGGACTTCGACGCGCAGTACCGCCAGGCCCAGTCCACCCGCGACAAGACCGAACGCGCCGCCGTCTACGCGCGCATGCAACGCCGTCTGTACACCGAGGGCGGCTTCCTCATCTGGGGCTTCGCCGACTGGATCATCGCAACGGCGCGCACGGTGAAGGGGGTTGAGACCACGGCCCCCGCCAACACCCTCGACTGGGCCCGCTTCGACAAGGTATGGCTGGCGTGAACGCCCTCAAGGCAGCCGGCCGCACCACGACAGGCACGCGTTCCTTCGTCGCCCGCCGCCTCCTGCTCGGCGCAGCCCAGACCGCAGGCGTCCTCCTCCTGGTCTTCACCCTCACAGAAGCCCTCCCGGGCGACGCCGCCGTAGCCCTGGCCGGCGACCAGCCCGACCCCGCCCGCATCGCCGCGATCCGTGAGGCGATGCACCTGGACCGCCCGGCGCACGAACGCCTCGCCGACTGGGCGGTAGCCCTGCTGCGCGGCGACTTCGGCACGTCCCTCGTCTCCGGCCGCCCCGTCACCCAGTACCTCACCGACGCCTTCGGCCCCACCCTGCTGCTCGCCGCGCTGACCCTCGCCCTCCTGGTCCCGCTCGGCTTCGCCCTCGGCGTGCTCGCCGCCCGGCACGAGGGGCGCCTCGTCGACCGGTTGGTCAGCTCCGTGACCCTGGCCGTCTACGCCGTACCCGAGTTCGCGCTCGGCGTGCTGCTGGTGACGGTGTTCGCGCTGAAAATCGCCTGGCTGCCACCGACCGCGGTGGGCTACGGCACGGACCTGCTCGGCCACCCGGCCGTGCTCGTCCTGCCCGTCCTGGTCCTGCTGTCGCGCCCGGTCTGCTCGCTGTCCCGCCTCGTGCGGGCCGGCATGGTCGACGCGCTGTCCTCGCCCTACGTCGCCCACGCCCGCCGCTGCGGCGTCCCCGGCACCCGCGTCCGCTACGCCCACGCCCTGCCGAACGCCCTTGCCCCGGCCGCGCAGCAACTCGCCCGCACAGCCGACTGGTTGCTGTGCGGTGTCATCGTCGTGGAGGCACTGTTCGTGGTCCCCGGCCTCGGCACGGTCCTGCTCGACGCCGTCGCCGCGCGGGACGTGCCGGTGGTGCAGGGGCTGGCCGTCGTGTTCGGCGTGCTGACCGTCGTACTGAATCTCGGCGCGGACGTGCTGGCGTACCGGCTGACACCCCGGGCGGGGGTGGTGGCATGAGGGCCCCGCGCCGCTTCCTCCTCGGTCTCACGATCGTCGCCGTCCCCCTGCTGCTCGCCCTCCTGGGGCCCCTGGCCGCCGGGGAGCCCGGCCCCCGCGGCATCTCCTTCACCCCCGGTGGCGGTCATGTGCTCGGTACGGACTTCGTGGGCCGGGACGTGTGGCGGCAGGTGCTGCTCGGCGGCCGGACGGTCGTGCTGACGGCGCTGGCCGCGACCGCACTCGCCTACCTCGTCGCGCTGCCGGTCGGGCTCGCCGGCGCGGTCACCCACGCGCGGTGGCTGGAGGAGCTGCTGATGCGGCCCCTGGACGTCCTGCTCGCCATACCGTCGCTGCTGCTGATCCTGCTGGTGGCGTCGGTGTTCACGCCCGGCGCCGCGGGGCTCGCGCTGCTCGTGGCGCTGGTGAACGTGCCCGACGCCGCCCGGATCGTCCGGGCCGCCGCGGCCGAGGCCGCGGCACGCCCCGCGGTGGAGGCCCTGCGCATGCAGGGCGAGACGTGGTGGCGTGTCGCCGTCGGCTACGTCGGCCGCTCGGCGCTGCGCACCCTGGCCGCCGACGCCGGGATCCGGCTGACCGGTGTGCTGTACCTGGTGTCGACGGCGGCCTTCCTCGGCGTCGGAGTCGCCCCGGACGCCGCCGACTGGGCGGTCATGGTCGACCGCAACCGCACCGGGCTCTTCGTGCAGCCCTGGGCCGTGGTCGTCCCCGCGCTGCTGATCGTCGCCCTGACGACGGGCACCAACCTGCTCTTCGACGCGGCACTGGCGAAGAGCCCGAGAAGGAAGGGACGACGGCCGTGAACCACGAGACCGACCCGGCGGAGCCTGTCGCCGAGATCCGCGACCTGCGGGTCGAGATCGACGGCCGGGCGATCGTCGACGGCGTGCACCTGCGGGTGCTCCCCGGCCGGGTGACCGCCCTGGTCGGCGCCTCCGGCAGCGGCAAGACCACCACGGGGCTGGCGCTGCTGGGGGAGTACCCGGCCGGCGCGCGGGTCACGGGCGAGGTACGCCGCCCGGTCGACGGCCCGGTGGGGTACGTGCCCCAGCACCCCGCCGCCGTCCTCAACCCGGCCCGCCCGATCAGCGCCCTGCTCGACGACATCGCCCGCCCTCACGTACGCCACCTCCCTCGCGCCGAGCGCCGGCGGGCCGCTCGCGAGCTGGTCCTGGGCGCCATGGCGGACGCCCAACTCCCCGATGCGGCCGAGCTGTCACGCCGCCGTCCGCACCAGCTCTCCGGCGGCCAGCAGCAGCGCGTCGTGCTGGCCCAGGCCCTCCTCCTCGGTGCCCGGGTCATCGTCGCCGACGAGCCCACCACCGGCCAGGACGTGCTCACCAGGAGCGGCGTCGTCGAGCGGCTGGCGGCGGTCGCGGCCCGGGGCATCGCGGTCGTCCTGCTCAGCCACGACCTCGATGTGGTCCGGGCCCTCGCGGACGACGTCCTCGTCCTGCGCGCGGGCCGGGTCGTGGAGTCGGGCCCCGTCCGGCGGCTGTGGCGGGCGCCCCGGCACGAGTGGACCCGGCGGCTTCTCGGCGCACAGCGGACCGCGCCACCCGGGCAGGCGCCCGCGCGCACGGGCCGACCCGTACTGGAGGTACGGGACATGACCGCCACGCATGGCCGCGGTGCCCCCGTCCTGCGCCTGCCGGGCCTCGCCCTGCACCGCGGCGAATGCCTGGCCGTCGTGGGCCGTTCCGGCAGCGGCAAGACCACCCTCGGCCGCTGCCTCGCGGGCCTCCACCGCGACCATGACGGCCAGATCCTGCTCGACGGCACCGCACTGCCGCACAGCCTGCGCCGTCGCAGCCGGGCCCAACTCGCCGCCGTCCAGTACGTGTTCCAGGACTCCCGGGCCGCCTTCGACGAGCACCGGCCCGTCCTCCCCCAGGTCGCCCGCACCGCCGTCCGGCTGCGCGGCACCGACCCGGAGAGCGCCACGGCCGAGGCCCGCACCACCCTCGCCCGCCTCGGACTCCCGGACGAACTCGCACTCCGGTGCCCCGGCGAACTCTCAGGCGGCGAACTCCAGCGCGCCGCCCTCGCCCGCGCCCTCCTCGCCCGGCCCCAGGTCCTGGTCTGCGACGAGATCACCTCCGGCCTCGACACCGTGACCCGTCGCGGCCTCCTCGACCTGCTCACCGCCCTGGTCCGTGACCACGGCGAACTCTCCCTCGTCCTCATCACCCACGACCTGGACACGGCGGCACTCGCCCACCGCATCGCCGTACTCGACGCCGGTGAACTCGTCGAGCAGGGCCCGGCCGGGCGGGTCCTGACCGAGCCCCGGCACCCGCTCACGGCCGCCCTCCGGGAGACGATCGCCCGTCCCGGCACGTATACCCGGGCATGAACCGAAGCGAGCCACCCCCGTTACGAGTTGAACGAACACACGGCCCTGTGATTAGGGTGCGGGCGATGTTCTGCGCGCACCCCCACTTCCTCACTCCCGGTCTGCTCCCGGCCAGACGAGGCACCCTCGCACCGAGCCGCTCCGGGAGGCCCCGTGAGTGACACCGTGACCACGCTCAAGCCGGATCAGGCACAGCCGGCACAGGAGCGGACGGCACAGGAGCGGACGGCTCGGGCGCCCGCACAACAGGCGCCCACCCGGGACGCGTTCTTCGACAACGCCAAGTACGTCGCGATCGTGCTCGTGGCCGTGGGCCACGCCTGGGAGCCGCTGCGCCAGGGCAGCAGGACCGTCACCGCCCTCTACCTGCTCGTCTACGCCTTCCACATGCCGGCGTTCATCATCATCTCCGGATACTTCTCCCGTGGCTTCGACGGCAGCCCGGTCCGCCTCAAGCGCCTGCTCACCGGCGTCGTCGTGCCGTACGTGGTGTTCGAGACGGCGTACACCCTGTTCACCCGCTGGACCAGCCAGGACCCCGGCCGCCCGGTCAGCCTGCTGGACCCCCTGTACCTCACCTGGTTCCTCGCGGCGCTGTTCGTCTGGCGGCTCACCACGCCGCTCTGGCGGCTGGTGCGGTGGCCGCTCCCGCTCGCCCTGGCCGTGGCGATGGCGGCGACGACCGCGCCGTCCATCGGCCACGACCTCGATCTGCAGCGCACCCTCCAGTTCCTGCCGTACTTCGTGTTCGGCCTGCTGCTGCGGCCGGAGCACTTCCGGCTGCTGCGGCGGCGCACGGTACGGATCCTCGCCCTGCCGGTGGCCGGCTGCGCCCTGGCAGTGGCGTACTGGGCGGTCCCGCGGATGGACTACGCCTGGTTCTTCCACGCCGACAGCGCCCAGGAACTCGGTGCGCCCCTCTGGTACGGGCCCTTGATGACCCTGGCCGCCTTCGGCTGCTCGCTCGTCCTGGTCGGCTGCTTCCTCGCCTGGGTGCCCGGGCGCCGGACCTGGTTCACCGTGCTGGGCGCCGGCACCCTGTCCGGCTATCTGCTGCACGGTTTCGTCGCCCAGGCCGCGAAGTACTGGGGCTGGTACGAGCCCGGCTGGGTCCGTGGACCCGTCGGTGTGATCACCGCCACCCTGGTCGCGGCCATGGTCGTCACGGCCCTGTGCACCCCGTCCGTCCGGCGGGCCTTCCGCTGGGTGACGGAGCCCGGCATGGCGTGGGCCTTCGGCGGCGGGGACGACGGCCGGGCCGGAGCCCGTCGAGCTGCGCCCTGACCGGGCGGCCCGCACGCTGGAGGGACAGCACACACCTTCTCAGCGAGGAGCACCGGCATGGCGAAGGGCCGCAGCGAGGGCGGAAAGCCGAAGAAGGGCGACAAGGTCACCTGGAGCAGTCACGGCAGCCGCACCGAGGGCGAGGTGGAGCGCGAGATCACCGAACGGACCGAGACGTCCGGCCGCACGGTCGACGCCTCGCCGGACGACCCCCAGTACGAGGTGCGCAGCGACAAGTCCGGCAGGACCGCGGTGCACAAGCCGTCCGCGCTCAAGAAGAAGAAGTGAGGCGGCGTGGACGACGCGGAGCGCGAGGAGACCTGGAACGACTTCCGTGAGCTGGTGAACATGGCACCGGCGGACCTGGAGAAGTGGCTGGAGTCCGACGACTCGCGAAGCGCCGGGCAGCACAGGGACGGGGGCGAGTCCACCGGGCACGCCTCCGGCCGGCGGATCGTCGCGATCCTGCGGGCCGAGAACGGCGACCTCACCGACGACGACTACCGCCACATGCGCAAGGTCGTCGGCTACGTCCGCCGCCACCTGGCCCAGCGGCCCTCCGGGGACGTACGGGAATCACGGTGGCGGTACTCCCTGATGAACTGGGGCCACGACCCGCTCGGCGGGTGACGGCCCGGCCCGGGAGCGTCCGCACCCGAGGCCCGGACGGTCCCGGTCAGGAGGCGCCGGTCTCCCGCGGGGCCGAGGCCACGCCGGCCAGTGCCAGGCTCATCTGGTGCTGCGTCTCCTCGGCCACCACACGGGCCTCCTCCACGACGTCTCCGCGTTCGCGTATGAGGCTCTCGTAGATCGGCAGTTCTTCGGTCCGGGGCGCGTCGGGCTTCACAGCGGTCTTCCTATCGGTTTGCAGCCGGGATCAGAGGGGTCCGAGTAAGTCTGCGTCACGCCCTCTCACCGCGTTACCCACCCCCGCGGTGTCCAGATTTCCATCACGTACTTCGCAAATTCCACACGTTCGCGGCGGGAGTGGTTCGCAGGGCGGCCCCACACACGAAGGGCCCCGGGGATCACTCCCCGGGGCCCTTGGTGAGCGGAGGTCGTCAGAGCGACGTCGTGTGCACGCCCGCGTTGGCGCCGGCGGCCGCGCCCTCCGGCGAGAGGACCGCCTGCACGGTGGCGCAGGCCTCGCCGGTCAGCGGGCCGACCAGGCCGGCCGAGAGGCCGCCCACGAGGCCCGCGGAGACACCGGCGCCGCCCGCGTTGCCACCGGCCACGGTGTCCAGGTCGGTGTCGGAGAGCTCGGCGGTGTCGACCCGAGAGGTGAGGTTCATGGGGAGTTCCCTTCCGGTGAATGTCTCGCAGTGGCGGTGAGCGCGGGTGAGCGCCGGGATCCGGGGACGTGGATCCCGCCCGGCGGCTCCCGCCGTGCGCAGGATCAAAGCACCCCGCGAAGGGGAGATCCAACCGCCCGCCGACCGCGCGCGGCTCCGCGCACCGGCCGCCTTCACCGCTATGACCACGGGGTCACGGGACACGCCCAATCCTTCACACGGCCCGCCGTCTCGCGGGCCGCGGCCCTCTTGCGCCCCGTTCCCCGAAGCGGGCACATCGCCGTCAAGCCCCCGGCCCGCACCGGCACCGCGACCACGCCCCCACCTCCGGGCCCGCGGTGTGCAGATGTCCTGGAGGTTCGGCCACCACCCGCCCGGGCCGGCCCTCGCCCGCTCCGTCAGGACGCCGTCGCGGGCTGCATCAGACGGGCCAGCAGGTCGTCCAGGGTGACCAGGCCGGTGAGCCGGCCGGCGGTGTCGTGGACCACGGCCAGGGACGACCGGCGGTGGCGCAGGACCTCGATCGCCTCGGCGACCGTGGCCGTCTCCGCCAGCTCGGGCACCGGCCGGGCGAGGTCCCGCGCGGTCGTCGCACGGCCCCGGGTCCGGGCCACCAGGGCGTCCCGGGCGTGCACCGAACCGAGGACCGCGCCGTTCTCCCGGACCAGCAGCCGGGTACGGTCGTGCTCGGCGGCGAACCGCAGCAGCGCCTCGATGTCCGCGCCGCCCTCGACCCAGGTGATCTCCGAGGCCGGGATCCGCACCGCGGCGACCGGGGTCTCCGGCTCGGTCAGCGAGCGGGTCAGCAGCTCCGAGTCGGTCGCGCTGATCAGGCCCAGCCGCTCCGACTCCTCCACCAGGTGGGTGAGCTGCTCCCGGTTGTGCACCGAGGCCAGCTCGTCGCGCGGGGCCACCCGGCACAGCCGTACCAGGGCGTTGCTCACCCGGTCGAGCAGCCGGATCAGCGGACGTACGGCCCGCACCACGGCCCGGAAGGGCGGCGACAGCAGCATCGCCGAACGCTCCGGGTGGGCGATCGCCCATGACTTGGGCGCCATCTCGCCGACCACCATGTGCAGGAACACCACCACGACCATCGCCACCGCGAAGGCCACGCCGTAGCTCACGGCACTGGGCAGGCCCAGGGTGTGCAGCAGCGGGTCGAGTTCGTGCGAGATCGCCGGTTTGGACACCGAGCCCAGGCCCAGCGTGCAGACGGTGATGCCCAGCTGGGCGCCGGCCAGCATCAGCGACAGCTCGCGCATTCCGGCCAGGGCCGCCCCGGCGCCACGCCGGCCCTCGGCGGCGGCCTGCTCCATCCGGTGCCGTTTGGCGGCGACCAGAGCGAACTCGGCCGCCACGAAGAACCCGCTGCCGATCAGCAGCAGCACGGTCACGAAGACCGCCATCGGGAAACTCACGCCAACTCCTCGGCTTCCACCAGCGGGCTGATGCGGACCCGGTCGGCCACGTGCCGGTCCAGTGTGCGGACGTCGATCACGGCCCGGCCGCCCCCGGGCAGCTCGACCGTGACCCGGTCGCCGACCGTCGGGAAGCGGCCCAGCCGGTCCACGACCAGGCCCGCCACGGTGTCGTAGTCGTCGTCCTCCGGCAGCCCGAGCCCGGTCGCCTCGGTCACCTCGTCCACCCGGCGGCCGGCGTCCACCAGCCAGCCGTCGCCGTCCGCGACGGCGAGGAGCGTGACCCGGTCGGACTCGTCGGCGATGTCACCGACCAGTTCCTCGGCGATGTCCTCGTACGTGACGATGCCCGCCACGCCGCCGTGCTCGTCGAGGACCACCGCGAATTCGTCGTCCTGCTCCCGCATCCGCGTCACCGCGTCGGGCAGCGCGAGCGTGTCCGGCAGCAGCAGGGGCCGCCGGGCCACCTCACCCGCCCGCGCGCCGGCCAGCCGCGCGGCGGGCAGCGCCATCAGCTCGCGCACGCCCAGCACCCCCACGATGTCGTCGGGGTGGTCGCCGAGCACCGGGTAGTTGGAGTGGCCGTGCCGGGCGATCAGGCCGACCGCCTCCTCGGCCCCGGCGTCCTTGCGGACGAACACGGCGTCGGCTCGCGGCACCATCACCTCGTCGAGGGCCCGCTCGGAGAACTCCAGCGCGTGGTCCAGCAGCGCGGCCGTGTCCTCGGGCAGTTCACCCCGCTCGTGGGACTCGCCGATCAGATGGCCGAGTTCCTCCAGCGTGGCGCCGTGGTGCAGTTCCTCGACGGGTTCGATGCCGACCCTGCGCAGCAGCCGGTCGGCCGCGCCGTCGAAGATCCGGACGACCGGGCCGACGACCTTCAGATACGCCAGTGTGGACGGGGCCAGGGCCTTCGCCAGCCGCTCGGGCACGGCGATCGCGAGGTTCTTCGGGGCGAGTTCACCCAGCACCATCTGCACGACCGTGGCCAGCACGAAGGCGAGTACGACGGCGATGCCGCTCACGGCCGCGTCGGGCAGCCCGATCCCCGACAGGGCGGGTCTGAGCAGCGCGGACACCGACGGTTCGGCGATGAAGCCGACGACCAGCCCGGTGACGGTGATGCCGAGCTGCGCGCCGGACAGCATGAACGACAGCCGCTCCAGCACCTTGAGGGCGCGGGCGGCCCTGTGGTCCCCGGACTCGGCCTCACGCGCGAGGGTGAGCCGGTCGGCGGAGACGTAGGCGAATTCCTGGGCCACGAAGTAGCCGGTGCCCGCGGTCAGCACGAACACGGCGAGCAGGCCCAGCACGGCCTCTGCGGCACTCATTCGACACCATCCCGCCGGGTGCCGCGATCACTCATGTCGTGGCGGGATGGTCGGGGACTGTGCCCCGCAGGGTCCGTCGGTCTGGCGGACAAGTACGTGCTCCTCAGCTGTGGTGTGTCTTCCGTCAACGCTCGTCGGCGCGCCGGTGTTCCCGGATTCTACGGCCGTGTAGATGAAGCCGCCCGGATCACTCGGCGTGGGCGTCGCCCGTCAGGTCCGGCACCAGCCCCCGCATCGCCGCGCACTGCTCCGGTCCCATGAAGTGCGCGAGGGACTCGGTGACCGTCGCGGCGATCGGGGCCGAGGCCTCTTCGAGCAGGCGGCGGGCCTTGTCCGTGAGGGTGACCTCGATGCCCCGCTTGTCGCCGCAGACCGACCCGCGGGTGACGAGACCGGCGTGCTGGAGGCAGGCGATCTGGTAGGTGAGACGGGTCTTGGGGCGGCCCAGGAGCTCCGCGACGCGCGTCATGCGCAGGCCGCCCTCGGGCTGCTCCGCGAGCAGGCACAGGACGAGGAACTCGTCGTGCGAGACGTCGAGCGTCTGCTTCACGACCGTGCGCAGCCGCTGCTCCACCGCGCCTGTCGCGGCCAGCAGCAGCATCCACGCGCGCAGCTCGGCGGGCAGCAGTCCGCCACTGCCGAGGGACGGGCATGCGGGCAGGTCGGTGGAGTGCTCCTCGGGGTCGGCCATGCCGTCGAGTCTACCTGTTGTCCAAATTTGGAGCAGAGGGGTTGTTCAGATTTGGATCAGCGGCTAGCGTGCCGTGCAGTCATCCAAATTTGAATGAATACAAGGAGAGCGATCATGACCGTCACCGTGGAGACCGGACAGTGGCAGCTCGACGCGACCGCCTCGACCGTCGGCGTCCGGCACCGGACCATGTGGGGCCTGGTCACCGTGAAGGGCACCTTCGGCACCGTCGGCGGCAGCGGCGAGGTCCGGCCCGACGGGTCGGCGGTCGGCACCCTGACCTTCGACGTCGCCTCCCTGGACACGGGTCACGCCAAGCGCGACACCCACCTGAGGTCCGGGCACTTCTTCGACGCCGACCACCACCCCGAGATCACCTTCGCGGCCCGCAGCGCCGAACTCCGCGACGGGGACCGGGTGCACGTCGTGGGGCAGCTCACCGTGCGCGGCGTCAGCAGGCCGTTGTCCCTGACCGCGCGCGTGACGGACCGGGACGCCGCGGGGCTCACCCTGGACACCGAGTTCACCGTGGACCGCGAACCGTTCGGCATGGGCTGGAACCAGCTGGGCATGATCCGCGGCCGGGCCACGGTCACCGCCACCCTCCGCTTCACCCGGGCCGCCGCCTGACGCCCCTGGCGCACCGCCGCCCCGGGGCTCGGTACCTCAGTACACGTCCCGCACGTACCGCTTCTCCGCCGCGAGCTGCTTCACATACGCGGCGGCCTCCGCCTCGCTCAGGCCGCCGTGTGCCCTCGCGACGTCCCGCAGTGCCCGGTCGACGTCCTTCGCCATCCGGGACGCGTCACCGCACACATAGAAGCGGGCCCCGTCGCACAGCCAGTGCCACAGCTCCGGCCCGTGCTCGCGCATCCGGTCCTGCACGTACACCTTGTTGCGCTGGTCCCGGGAGAAGGCGGTGTCCAGCCGGGTGAGCGTGCCCTCGTCGAGCAGGGCCGTCAGCTCGTCCTCGTAGTAGAAGTCCGTCGCCCGGTGCTGCTCCCCGAAGAACAGCCAGTTGGGGGCCCGGTGGCCGAGCGCCCGCCGCTCCTGGAGGAAGCCCACGAAGGGCGCCACACCGGTGCCCGGGCCGACCATGACCATCGGCGTCGACGCGTCGGCCGGAGGCCGGAAGTGCGGCGAGCGCTGAACGAACACCGGCACCCGCGTGTCCGGCCCGGCGTCCGCGAGATACGGCGAGCAGACCCCGCCGCGCGCCCGGCCGCGCAGGTTCTCGTACCGCACCACGGAGACGGTCAGCGCCACCCGCCAGGGGTCGACCAGCGGACTGGACGATATGGAGTACAGCCGAGGCTGGAGCCTGCGCAGCACCCCGGCCCACTCCTGCGCACCCGCCCGCACCGCGTACTCGGCGAGCACGTCCACGGCCTGCCGCCCCCAGCTCCACTGCGCCAGCCCGTCCTTGTTGTCGGGCCGCAGCAGCCTGCGCAACTCATGCTTGTCCCGGGCGCGTTCGGCGACGAAGCGCAGCAGGTCGGGGGTGATCCGGGTGATGTCGAGATGCCGGTGCAGCGCCTCACCGAACGGCACCTCACCGACCCCGTCGACCGTCACGGCCGACCCGGCGTCCACCCCGGTCACCGCCAGCCACTCCGCCACGAGCGAGGGCGCGTTGACCGGCCGCACCCCCAGCGCGTCCCCGGCCTCGTACGCCAGGTCCGTCCCGCTCGTGTCGAAGGTGAACCGCCGGACCTCCTTGCCGGCGCCGTCCTTGCTGAGCAGCCGGTTGCCGACCAGCCGGGCCGTGGCGACGGGCTTGGACCCCTGCCTGGGCCCGACCACGGGGGCGGCAGCCGTGCCGCCCAGCGCCGACAGCACCTGATCGAGCCACTCCCCGGCCGACGGCCCGAAGTCCGGCTCGCAGTCGGTGCGCGGGGCCAGCCGCACCCCGCCCAGCTCGTCGAGCCGTGCGTCCAGCCGCCGCCCGTGCCCGCAGAAGTCGTCGTAGGAGGAGTCGCCGAAGGCCAGCACGGCGTACCGCACCCCGTCCAGCCGCGGGGCCTGCTCACCGCAGAGCGCGTCCCAGAGACCGGCGCCGTTGTCGGGCGCGTCGCCGTCCCCGAAGGTGCTGGTGATGAACAGCAGATCCGCGGTGCGGGCGAGCGTCGCGACGTCGGCGTCGTCCATGCCGACGAGGGTCGTACGGTGCCCGGTCGAGGTCAGCCGTTCGGCCGCGGCGGTGGCGAACTCCTCCGCGTTCCCGGTCTGCGAGGCCCAGAGCACGACGATCTCCCGCCCCGCGGGCCGGTCGTCCGGCGGCGCGGGCGCCCCGGTCCGGGAGTACATGCCGGCCAGCACCCCGTTGACCCACAGCGCGTGCTCGGGGGAGAAGGGCGCCTCGGGAGGCAGCACCGGCACCCCCGGAGCGCCCGAGCCGAGCCCGGCGAGGAAGCCGGTGAGGTAGCGGCGCTCCTGGGCGGAGAGCACCGGGGGAGGGGAGAGCTCGATGCCGAACGGATCGGCGCCGCCCGGCGTCACGGTCGTGGGCGTCAGGGCAGGTGCCTTCGGCGCGGAAGCCGGGGACGCCACCTTCGCCAGCGAGACCGCGCACACCTTGAACTCCGGCTGGAACGACAGCGGATCCACCGCGTCGCTCGTCACCGCGTTGATGCTCAGGTACTCACCGAACAGGTCGTTCCAGTGGAACGGCGCGAAGCAGCTCCCCGGCCGCACCCGGTCGGTCACCACGGCAGGCAGCACCGCCCGGCCCCGCCGCGAGGCCACCTCGACGAGGTCGTCCTCGTCCACCCCGAGCGCCGCGGCGTCGTCCGGATGCAGCTCCACGAACGGCCCCGGATTCAGCTTGGTGAGCTTGGCGACCCTCCCGGTCTTGGTCAGCGTGTGCCACTGGTGCTGCACCCGCCCGGTGTTGAGCACGAACGGATAGTCGTCGTCCGGCATCTCGGCGGCGGGCAGATGCGGCCGCGCGAAGAACACCGCCCGCCCGGAATCCGTCGGAAAGCGCAGCCCCTCGTCCCCCACGTACCGGACCGGATTGCGCTCCGGCCCGTCCTCCCGCGCCGCCGGCCACTGCACGGGCGTCTCCCGCAGCCGCTCGTAGGTGACCCCGCGCAGATCCCACCCCGTCCTGGGGTTGTGGAACCGCCGGATCTCCTCGAAGACCTGCTCGGCGCTGTCGTACGAGAACCCCTTCTCGTACCCCATCGCGCACGCCACCTCCGCGATGATCCGCCAGTCGGCCATCGCCTCCCCGGGCGGGTCCGCGGCGGCCGGGGCCAGGGTGAGGTTGCGCTCGCTGTTGACGAAGACACCCTCCGCCTCGGTCCACATCGCGCCGGGCAGGACGACATCGGCGTACGCGTTGGTCTCGGTGTCGGCGAACACATCCTGAGTGACGACGAACTCGGCGGCCTCCAGCCCCTCGATGACCGTACGGCGGTTGGCGACCGAGGCGACGGGGTTGGTGCAGATGATCCAGCAGGCCTTGATCTCGCCCCGCGCCATCCGCCGGAACAGGTCGACGGTGCCCTGCCCGGCCCCGTCGGCCCGCAGCGTCCCCGGCGGCAGCTCCCACACCTCCTCGGTGAACGCCCGCTCCTCCTCGACGAGCACCGACCGCTGCCCCGGCAGCCCCGGCCCCATGTAGCCCATCTCGCGCCCGCCCATCGCGTTGGGCTGCCCGGTCAGGGAGAACGGCCCGGCGCCCGGACGGCAGATCGCCCCCGTCGCCAGATGCAGGTCGACCAGGGCGTTGGTGTTCCAGGTGCCGTGCGTGGACTGGTTCAGGCCCATGGTCCAGCAGCTCATCCACCGCTGCCCGGCCGCGCCGATCAACCGGGCGGCCTCCCGCAGATCGTCCTGGGCGAGCCCGGTGATCTCCGCGACCGCGTCCGGGGCGTAGTCGGCGAGGAACCCGGGCATCGCCTCCCAGCCCTCGGTGTGCGCGGCCACGAACTCCTCGTCCACGTGCCCGCCGTCGTGCAGCAGCCGCAGCAGGCCGTTCAGCAGCGCGAGGTCGGTCCCCGGCCTGACCTGGAGGAACAGATCGGCCTTGGCGGCGGTCGCGGTCCGCCGCGGATCGACGACGATCAGCTTGGCGCCCGCCTTGACCCGCTCCATCATCCGCAGGAAGAGGATCGGATGGCAGTCGGCCATGTTCGACCCGATGACGAGAAAGGCGTCCGCCCGGTCGAAGTCCTCGTACGACCCGGGCGGCCCGTCCGCGCCCAGGGACAGCTTGTAGCCGGTGCCCGCGCTCGCCATGCACAGCCGCGAGTTCGACTCGATCAGGTTCGTCCCCACGAACCCCTTGGCCAGCTTGTTCGCCAGATACTGCGCCTCCAGGCCCATCTGCCCGGAGACATAGAAGGCCACCGCGTCCGGCCCGTGCTCGTCGACGATCGTCCGCAGCCGCGCCGCCGTCTCGGCGAGCGCGTCGGCCACGGGCACCGGGACCGCCTCCTCGCCCCGGTCGTCCCGCACCAGCGCGGTGGCCAGCCGCCCGGGCGCGGCCAGCATGTCGGCCGTCGTCGCGCCCTTGGTGCAGAGCCGTCCCGCGTTCGCCGGATGCGCCTTGTCGCCGGACGCCTTCAGCACCGTGCGCCGCCCGTCCGGGCCCGCCCCCACGTCGAGCACGAGACCGCAGCCGACCCCGCAGTACGAGCAGACGGTGCGCACCTGCCGCGTGTCCGGCCGGCTTCCGGGGGTCGAGTTCATGCCCCGACGGTACGAATCGCCCGTTACGCCTCTGTCACACGGCTTGATCATCGGGCGTTACGCCCGTCACACAGCCGCCTTCCGGACGTTGTGAGGTGCAATGAGGTCGCGGAGCGTGTCGCTGTTGAGCCGAACGGGTGACTCTGCGCAAGAATTGCATGATGCAGACAGCACGTGCGATCCAGGACGGAGCATGCCGGTGAACAGCCACGATGTCACCGACGAACAGTGGGAGGGGCTCGCCCAGGTCGTACCGCTGCGGGGCCGGGACGCCTGGCCGTCCGCCGTCGGCCACCGGTCCATACCCGAGGCCGAGACGGAGACCCGCCGCCGTTTCGTCGTCCTGCGCGTGAACGTCTTCTCCGACGCCCGCGACGTCGCCGAGCGGCTCATGGCGGGCGTGCCCGTCCTCCTCGACCTCACCAGCGCGGAGACGGAGGTCGCCAAGCGCGTCCTCGACTTCAGTACGGGCGTTGTCTTCGGCCTGGCGAGCGGGATGCACCGGGTGGACCGCAATGTCTTCCTGCTCACGCCGTCGGGAACCGAGGTGACCGGACTGATGGAGGGCGCGGGCCTCCCCGGGGTGTGACTCCGGGCGTGGCTGCGGGTGTGACCATGGACAGGACCGCCGCCGTGACCGGAGCCACGACCGTAGCTCGATCGTAGGAAGCCGCCGGAGACGGAACGGTTCGTCCTGCATACGGAGCCCTACCGTCCGGACATGACCCACCCCGCCCTGCCCGACCGCCCCCGCATCACCGAACTGCGCCTGTCCGCCTTCACCACCCACCGCCGCGCCGCGCTCCCGCTCGGGCCCCTCACCCTCCTCGCCGGACCCAGCGGCTGCGGCAAGACCAGCGCGCTGCGGGCGTACGAGGCCCTCGCCCGGCTCGGGGGCGGCGCGCCGCTCGGCGAGGCGTTCCCCGACCCCGTCGCCTGCGTACCGGAACGGGCCCGGCCCGACGCGCAACGCCGCCGCGGCTTCCGCATCGGCTGCACCGCCGACGGCCCCGCGGGCCCGGTCCGGCTCGACATGGCCGTACAGGCCGAACCCGAACTGCGCTTCGTCGGCGAGCGGTTGTCCGCCGACGGGCTGATCCTGCTGGAGACCGCCCTGCGCGACCCGGGCAAGCGTGCCGTGCAGGCCGCCTGGCATACGGCCGGACCGACCCCGGTGACCCGCGGCCCGCTCCCGGACGACCGGCTCGGCACCGCCCTGCTGCCGCTGCGCGTGGCGGGCAAGACACCCGGGCAGCGCAGGGTGCTGGCGGCCGCCGAGCAGATGGTCGTCGCCCTGCGCTCGGCCTTCTCCTGCGACCCCGAGCCCGCCCGTATGCGCGACCCGGTGACCGCCGGTTCCGGCCATCTCCTCGGCGGCTGCGGCAATCTCGCCGACGTGCTGTGGCGCACCCGCGCCGAGTGCGGGCGACGGCACGCGCAGTTCGTGGCGGCGGTGCGCGCCGGCTGCGCCGGGCCGGTGGCGGATGTGCTCGCCCGGGCGGAGCAGACCACGGGGGCGATCCGCGCCGTGCTCGACCGGGGCGACGGCTTCGCCACGGACCTGTGCCGGCTCGGCGACGGCGAACTGCGCTACGTCGCCCTCACGTTGGTGCTGCTCACCGGGCCGGGCGTACTGGCGGTCGACCCGGCGGGCGAGGTGCCCGCCGCGCTCCAGACGCTCACGGTCCTCGCCGACGGCTTCGACCGGGGCCTGGACGAACGGCAGCGCCGGGAACTGCTGCGGCTGGCGGCCCGGATGTGCGAGCGAGGGCACATCCGGCTGGTCGGCGCGGTCAGCGACGGCTCCTGGGCCGCCGGGACGCGGGGAGCCACGGTGGTACACCTGGACCGTGACTGATCCCCTGGACGTGGCCGCGCTGCAACGGCGCCTGGCCGAATTCGCGGCCGCGCGGAACTGGCAGCGCTACCACACCCCGAAGAACCTGGTCGCCGCGCTCAGCGTGGAGGCCTCCGAACTGGTCGAGATCTTCCAGTGGCTGACGCCCGAGGAGTCGGCCGACGTCATGGCCGACCCGGACACCGCGCACCGCGTCACCGACGAGGTCGCCGACGTGCTCGCGTATCTGCTCCAGCTGTGCGAGGTGCTCGGCATCGACCCGCTGGCCGCGCTGAACGCGAAGATCGACCGGAACGAGGGGAGGTTCCCGATCTAGGGGCAGGTCCCCTCGGCTGACGCGTCCGCCCGCCTCCGTCGCCTGGAGCGATGAAGTCCACTTGTACGCTGCGTAGCTGAACTGCGGCTCGAATCCGAATTGTTGTCCGCAATTTTCCGCCTTCCTCTGGCTTTTCGTCTCACGCCCCTTCACTCTGGGTAGTGAACAAGGGAGTGCGGGCAGACGGACGCGCGCAGCGCGTCGGACAAGACGGGGGCAGCGCATGGACGCGGTGCGGCTCATCGTGACGAGCAGGCGGACCCTGGCGGCGGGCGGCGACGCGCGGGAGACCCTGGCCGAGGTGTGGCAGGCGCAAGCCCTCGCGCAGGCCATCGGCAGCCGCCTGGCGGTCGCCGGGCCACCCGAACTTCGCGGCGAGGCACTGGGGTTGACGGAGCTGGCGGGCCGGGGCTGCGGTGTCCTCGACCCGCCCGAACTGGGCCCCGGTGAGCTGCGGGCGGGCCAGCTCACCGAGTTGGGCGACGCCCGCCACACCCTGATGTACCTGAGCGGTCTCCTCGGCGAGGTCGGCATCGCCCTGGTCGCCCTGGCCAGCGCCGCGGGCGACGAGGGCACGTACTGGCAGTGCATGGAGGCCATCGACGCGGCGGACGAGTCCCGCGACCGCGTCCTGGAGATGCTCCGCAGACTCGCGGACCGCGAACAGGCGCTGCCGCAGCGGGAGGCGGGATGAGGCGAACACGGCGAGCCCCTGTCCCACGAGCCTCCCGGCGGCGAGCCCTTGACCTGCGAGCCCTTGACCCGGGGAGCCCCGTCCCACGAGCCCATGGTCTCTGCGAGTCCATGTCCCGCGAGCCTCTGGCCTGAAAGCCTATGGTCCCCGCGAGGCCCTGTCCCACAAGCCGCTGGCCCGTGAGCTCATGGCCACACGAGCCCCTGACCTGCGCGCCCTTGTCCCGGGGAGTCCCTGTCCCGCAAGCCTCTGTCCCGGGAGCCCATGGTCCCCGCGAGCCGCTGGCACCGTGAGAGCCCATGGCCCCCGCGAACCCCTGCCCGGGTGCAGATGGCCCCCGCGAGTCTCCCTGTCCCGCGAGTCTCTGGCCCGGGAGACCCGCCTATGGTCCCCGTGACCCGCTGACCCGCTGACCCGCTGACCCGCTGACCCGCTGACCCGCTGACCCGCTGACCCGCTGACCCGCTGACCCGCTGACCCGCTGACCCGCTGACCCCCGGAGCCCATGGTCCCCCCGCGAGCCCCTGACTCGCCGCCGCTAACCCGCCCGTCCCTCCCCGGAGGCACCGCGCCCGCCGTCCCCCGCCGCCCCGAGGGCAGGACCCTCCATGGCTCTGAGAGCCGGATCCTCCACCGCCGTGAGAGCCGGATTCCCCACCGCTCTGAGATCCGCGTCCCCCGCCGCCTGAAGATCCGCGTCCAACACTGACAATTCCGCGTTCAACGCCGCCATCAGCTCCTCCATCTGCTGCAACAGCCCCTTGGGCTGCCCGGTCCCGCCCTGGTGCGGCACGCTCTCTTCGGACATGACGGCCTCCTCGGCCCCCGGCCCCCGGGGAGGCCGGCGCGGGTGACGCCCCGGCGGTCCACCCCCCGGCGCGGAAGCCGGGGGCTCCGGCTCCGCCCGAGCCAACGATCACCGTCGGGGCCGGTCACTGGCCTGGCCGGACGGCGGCTGCGCTATTGACGTATTTTCACCCGACCGGGGACCGGCGTGGACGGGGGACCGATCCCTTGATCGCACGTCACGGCGTGCAGGATGGAGGCATGGATCTTCGCATCTTCACCGAGCCCCAGCAGGGGGCCACCTACGACACCTTGCTCACCGTCGCCAAGGCCACCGAGGACCTGGGGTTCGACGCCTTCTTCCGCTCCGACCACTATCTGCGCATGGGCGGCGTGGACGGCCTGCCCGGCCCCACCGACGCCTGGATCACCCTGGCCGGACTCGCCCGCGAGACCAAGCGCATCCGGCTCGGCACCCTGATGACCGCCGGCACCTTCCGGCTGCCCGGCGTGCTCGCCATCCAGGTCGCCCAGGTCGACCAGATGTCCGGCGGCCGGGTCGAACTCGGCCTCGGCGCGGGCTGGTTCGAGGAGGAGCACAAGGCCTACGGCATCCCCTTCCCCAAGGAGAAGTTCGCCCGGCTCGAAGAGCAGCTGGAGATCGTCACCGGTCTGTGGGCGACCGACCCCGGCAAGACCTTCGACTTCCACGGCACCTACTACGACCTCACCAACTCGCCCGCCCTGCCCAAGCCGGCGCAGCGGAAGATCCCCGTGCTCGTCGGCGGTCACGGCCCGTCCCGCACCCCGCGGCTGGCCGCCCAGTACGCCGACGAGTTCAACATGCCCTTCGCCTCCGTCGAGGACAGTGCGCGCCAGTTCGGGCGGGTGCGTGCCGCCGCCGAGGAGGCCGGCCGCGCCGGTGACGACCTGACGTACTCCAACGCCCTCGTGGTCTGCGTCGGCCGGGACGAGGCGGAGATCGCCCGCCGGGCCGCCGCGATCGGCCGCGAGGTGGACGAGCTGAGGCTCAACGGCCTGGCCGGCTCCCCGTCCGAGGTCGTCGACAAGATCGGCCGCTACGCCGAGGCCGGTTCGAGCAGGGTCTACCTCCAGGTCCTCGACCTGGACGACCTCGACCACCTGGAGCTGATCTCCGCGCAGGTGCAGTCGCAGCTGTCGTAGCGGGGCCCGCCGAACCGCCCTCGATAACCGAAGGCGCTGGTGGGCACAGGTGTGCGAAGCTGAGGACGTTGTCCTGCCGAGCCCCCAGGATCACTCTTCCTGGGGGCTCTCGCACGGGCACGGAAACGTCCACCCAGCCGGAGAGGCCCTCCGCATGTTCCTGACGATCACCACCACCGGCACTCCCGAACGCCCCGCCACCGACCTCGGCTACCTGCTGCACAAGCATCCCGAGAAGGCGCAGGCGTTCTCCACCTCCTACGGCACGGCCCACGTCCTCTACCCCGAGGCCGAAGCCGGGCGCTGCACGGCGGCGCTGCTGCTGGAGGTCGACGCGGTGGCACTGGTCAGGCGCGGCAAGGGCAAGGGCCGCGGTGGCGCCCCGGACGCGGCTCTCGCGCAGTACGTCAACGACCGCCCCTACGCGGCCTCCTCCCTGCTCGCCGTGGCGCTGAGCAGCGTCTTCTCCAGCGCCATGAAGGGCGTCTGCCATGCCAGGCCGGAGCTGCCCGGCCAGGCCAGGCCGCTGCGCGTCGAGGTGCCGGCCCTGCCCGCCCGCGGCGGCCCCGGCCTGGTGGGCAAGCTCTTCGAGCCGCTCGGCTGGACCGTGAGCGCCGAACCGGTGCCGCTGGACACCGAGTTCCCCACCTGGGGCGACTCCCGGTACGTGCGCCTCGTCCTGGAAGCGGACACGCTCACCGTCGCCGAGGCCCTGCGCCACCTCTACGTCCTGCTCCCCGTCCTCGACGACGCCAAGCACTACTGGGTCGCCCCCGACGAGGTCGACAAGCTGCTGCGCGCCGGTGAGGGCTGGCTGCCCGGCCACCCGGAGCAGCGGCTGATCACCAGCCGCTACCTCTCGCGCCGCTGGGCGCTGACCCGGCAGGCCACCGAGCGCCTGGAACTGGTGCGGCTCGCCGAGACCGACGACAGCGCGGTCGAGGAGATCGACAACGCCGTCGAGGCGGAGACCGAGGCCGAGGAGAAGCCGACCCCGCTGGCGGTGCGGCGCCGCGAGGCGATCGTCACGGCGCTGCGGCAGTCCGGAGCCGCCCGGGTCCTCGATCTCGGCTGCGGGCAGGGCCAGTTGGTGCAGACCCTGCTCAAGGACCCGGCCTTCACCGAGATCGTCGGCGTGGACGTGTCCGTGCGCGCCCTCACCATCGCCTCCCGGCGGCTGAAGCTGGACCGCATGGGCGAGCGGCAGGCCTCCCGCGTCCGGCTCCTCCAGGGCTCGCTGGCGTACACCGACGTCCGGCTCAAGGGCTACGACGCCGCCGTGCTGAGCGAGGTGATCGAGCACCTCGACCTGCCCCGGCTGCCCGCCCTGGAGTACGCGGTGTTCGGCTCGGCGCGCCCGAGGACGGTCCTCGTGACCACCCCGAACGTCGAGTACAACGTGCGCTGGGAGTCCCTCCCGGCCGGTCACGTCCGGCACGGCGACCATCGCTTCGAGTGGACCCGGGCCGAGTTCCGCGCCTGGGCCGAAGCGGTCGCCGCACGGCACGGCTACGGCGTCACGTTCGAGCCCGTCGGCCCCGACGACCCCGAGGTGGGGCCGCCCACCCAGATGGCCGTGTTCACCCAGTCCAGCCCGAAGGAGGCGAAGGCGGCATGACCGACGAGACGCAGGGGCGCGTGCTGCCCGTCACCGACCTGTCCCTGGTGGTGCTGGTCGGGGCCACCGGCTCCGGCAAGTCCACCTTCGCCCGCAGGCACTTCAAGCCCACCGAGGTCATCTCCTCCGACTTCTGCCGCGGCCTCGTCTCCGACGACGAGAACGACCAGGCCGCCACCAGGGACGCCTTCGACGTCCTGCACTACATCGCCGGCAAGCGCCTGGCCGCCGGCCGCCGCACGGTCGTGGACGCGACCAGCGTGCAGTCCGACGCCCGCCGCCAGCTGATCGACCTGGCCAAGCAGTACGACGTGCTGCCGATCGCGATCGTGCTCGACGTGCCCGAGGAGGTGTGCGCCGAGCGCAACGCGGCCCGCACCGACCGCGCCGACATGCCCCGCCGGGTCATCCACCGGCACACTCGCGAACTGCGCCGCTCCCTGCGGCACCTGGAGCGCGAGGGCTTCCGCAAGGTGCACATCCTGCGTGGCGTGGACGAGGTCGAGAACGCCACGATCGTCACCGAGAAGCGCTTCAACGACCTCACCCACCTCACCGGCCCGTTCGACATCATCGGCGACATCCACGGCTGCGCCGCCGAACTGGAGGCGCTGCTCGGCAAGCTGGGCTACGTCGACGGGGTCCACCCGGAGGGCCGCACGGCCGTCTTCGTCGGCGACCTGGTCGACCGCGGCCCGGACAGCCCCGGCGTACTGCGCCGCGTGATGGCGATGGTGAAGTCCGGCAACGCCCTGTGCGTGCCCGGCAACCACGAGAACAAGTACGGCCGGTACCTGCGCGGCCGCAAGGTCCAGCAGACCCACGGCCTCGCCGAGACCATCGAGCAGATGGCGGGCCAAAGCGAGGAGTTCCTCGCCGAGGTGCGGGAGTTCCTCGACGGCCTCGTCAGCCACTACGTCCTCGACGGCGGCAAGCTCGTGGTCTGCCACGCCGGTCTGCCCGAGAAATACCACGGCCGCACCTCCGGCCGGGTCCGCAGCCACGCCCTGTACGGCGACACCACCGGGGAGACCGACGAGTTCGGCCTGCCCGTGCGCTACCCGTGGGCGGAGGACTACCGGGGCCGGGCCGCGGTCGTCTACGGCCACACCCCGGTGCCGGAGGCGACCTGGCTCAACAACACCATCTGCCTGGACACCGGCGCGGTCTTCGGCGGCAAGCTCACCGCGCTGCGCTGGCCGGAGCGCGAACTGACCGACGTCCCGGCCCAGCAGGTCTGGTACGAGCCGGCCAAGCCGCTGCGCTCCGAGGCACCCGGCGGGCACGACGGCCGCCCGCTGGACCTGGCGGACGTACGGGGCCGCAGGGTCGTCGAGACCCGGCACCAGGGCCGCGTCTCGATCCGCGAGGAGAACGCGGCGGCGGCCCTGGAGGTCATGAGCCGCTTCGCGGTGGACCCGCGGCTGCTGCCGTACCTCCCGCCGACCATGGCCCCGACGGCCACGAGCCGCGTCGAGGGCTACCTGGAGCACCCCGAGGAGGCGTTCGCCCAGTACCGGGACGACGGTGTCGCGCGGGTCGTGTGCGAGGAGAAGCACATGGGCTCGCGGGCGGTGGCCCTGGTGTGCCGCGACGCGGAGGCCGCGCGCCAGCGGTTCGGCGTGGACGGGCCCAGCGGCTCCCTCTACACCCGCACCGGCCGCCCCTTCCTCGACGACGACGCCCTCACCGGGGAGATCCTCGACCGGCTGCGCACGGCGATCGGCGAGGCCGGCCTCTGGGACGAACTGGCCACCGACTGGCTTCTGCTGGACGCCGAGCTGATGCCCTGGTCGCTGAAGGCGTCCGGGCTGCTGCGGTCGCAGTACGCCGCCGTGGGCGCCGCGTCGGGCGCGGTGCTCCCGGAGGCACTGGGCGCCCTCCAGGGCGCGGCGGCGCGCGGCGTCGACGTGGCGGGCCTGCTGGCCCGCACCCGCGAACGGGCCGCCGACGCCGCCGCGTTCACCGAGGCCTACCGCCGCTACTGCTGGACCACCGACGGCCTGGAGGGCGTGTGCCTGGCGCCGTTCCAGATCCTCGCGGTCCAGGGGCGCAGCCTCGCCGGGCTGCCGCACGACGAGCAGCTCGCCCTGCTGGACCGGCTCGTCGAGCACGACGGCAGCGGCCTGCTCCGGACCACCCGGCGCCTCTACGTCGACACCGCCGACCCCCAGTCGGTGCGGGCCGGTGTCGACTGGTGGCTGGAGATGACCGGCCGCGGCGGCGAGGGCATGGTCGTCAAGCCGGTCGGCGCATTGGTCCGCGACGGCCAGGGCCGCCTGGTGCAGCCCGGCATCAAGTGCCGTGGCCGCGAGTACCTGCGGATCATCTACGGCCCGGAGTACACCCGCCCGGAGAACCTCGCCAAGCTGCGCTCGCGGTTCCTCAACCACAAGCGGTCGCTCGCGATCCGCGAGTACGCGCTGGGCCTTGAGGCCCTGGACCGGCTGGCCGAGGGCGAGCCGCTGTGGCGGGTGCACGAGGCGGTGTTCGGGGTGCTGGCGCTGGAGTCGGAGCCGGTCGACCCGCGGCTGTGAACGGCCAGGGCGCACGATTCCGGCCAGGCTTGTCCCGCCTGGGACACTCCTGGCCGGACGTCGCCCTTCCGTTCCCATTCGTCCCTGGTTAACCGCTGGTAGCCGTGCTAACTTCGCTGGTCGGTCAGGCAGGTGAACCGACTCAGGGGGAAAGTCGGTGCGGACAGGTACGGCGCCCGGCGAGTTCGGCGGCACATCCGGACAGCAGCCGGACTTCGAGCTGCTGTTACAGCTCACCGACGTGCTCTGCGAGCTGGGCTGCGTCGAGGACGCCCCGAGCCGGGTGCAGTTCGCGAGTCTGCTGGGGAGCCAGCTCCACCGCCCGGTGGACATCCGCGGGGTCAAGCTCCGCGAGGACGTGGTGAGTCTGGTGACCGCCGCGCTGAGCGTGGCGGGCGGGGAGCACGTACTGGTCGGGGTGGTGCGCATCCTGGAGGGAGCCCCGGCCGGAGACGAACTCGACCGGCTGATCGCCCCTGCCCCTCTCCTGGCCGGACCGCTGTCCAGGGAGGACGAGAAGAGCGCACGCGTGGCGCTCTCCCGTGGCGACCTGCCCGCCGCACGCTTACGGGACGGTCTGGCCGAGGAACTCGCCGGCCTGGACCTCCCCGACGGACTCGCCCCCGAGCAGCTCCTCGCCCACCTGCTCGAATGGAACGTGCAGGACGACGGTCTGCCGCCGGTCGTCCTGCTGCTCGACCACGCGGCCCGGCTCGCCAGGACCGTCGAGCACCGACTGGCGCTGACCGGCTGGGTCGACGACTGGACCGCACGCGCGGGCCTGACCGCCGAGCTGGCGAGGCGGCGGGAGCGCCGCGCCGAGGTGGTGTGGTCGCCCGACATCCCCCGCACCCTCGTCGTCGCGGTCGAACCGGCCCGGGACGGCAGCTCGGACGTCGTGGTGCGGACCTGGACGAACGCGACCCCGGGCCGCTGGGACCCCCGCCCCGGTGAGCCGGACACCATCCCCCTGGACGACCTGGGCCGGGCGGTGGACCGGGCGTTGCGGCGCGGCACCCAACTCTGGCTGGTGCCGCGCGAACCGGACGCGGGCGGCCTCCAGGAGCCGTCTGCGTACATAGAGTTCCTCCTTCCGTACGATCTGATGAACCACGATGTGGCGGGGTTGACGTTCGCCGTGGGCGACGGTGAGCCCACTCCGCTCAGCCTGCGGTACGGGGTGCACCTACGCAGCCTGGAACGGATGCGTACGGACAACGCCGTGGTCCGGCAGCAGTGGCAGCGGCGCTGGGCAGCGCTGAAGCAGCACGGGATCACGGTGCACGCCTGGCGGGAAGCGGACGCCCGCCGGCTTCGCGCGTGGCAGATCGCGCTCGCCGGGGAATCCAGAAGAACGGCGGTGCTGTTGGACGCGCCGACCCGGGCGCCGGCCCTGGAGGCGCTCAAAGCGGCGATCGCGGAGGGGGTCGGGCTGGCCGTCTGGGACCGCAGAGGCGTGTTCAAAGAGGAGAGGCGCGAAGTGGTGACCGCGGTGTTCGCGGCCGTCAGCATGCCCGTGCGGCTTCCGTCCGTCATGCACCGCATGCGTCTGAACGCCGAGAGCGGCGCGGAGGACGCGGTCCAGTATCTGGCCCGGAACGTCGGATTCCTGTGGGACGACCCCACACGCGTCGTCGACCTCCAGGCCACCGACCCCGGCGATCTCGCCAGCTGAGCTAGGAGGCTTCGGCATGAGCGCACAGGAACGGACGGCCGCGGACGACTGGCGGGTCTTCCACGCCACCGGACACCCGCGGGACGAGCCGCCCGTGCTGCCGGACCCGCCACCCTGGCGGAGGTTCCGCGGCGGCCCGGCCGAGGCCGCACCCCCGGACGACGCCGAGGCCGCGCTGCGCCGCCTGGGCCCCGGCGGCCTCACCCCCCAGCTCGACGCGGAGCAGATCGAGACGGTCAACGCCGCGCTGCTGCTGCGCCGCCCGCTGCTGATCACCGGCCCGCCGGGCGTCGGCAAGTCGACGCTCGCCTATCTGATCTCGCGCGAGCTGGGCCTCGGCCGCGTCCTGGAGTGGAACGTGGTGAGCCGGACCAGCCTGCGGGACGGCCTGTACGTCCACGACGCCATGGGCCGCGCCCAGGCCATCGCCGCCTGGCAGGCCGGACTGCGGGACACGGCACGGCCGGAGCCGGTGTTCGAAACGGACGGCGAACACAGCGTCAACTCGGACGTGTCAAAAGATCGCCAACTTGCGCCGGTAATAGGCGAGTTCATTACACTGGGGCCCCTGGGTACCGCCCTGCTGCCCTACGAACGGCCCCGGGTGCTCCTCGTCGACGAACTCGACAAGAGCGACATCGACCTGCCGAACGACCTGCTGCACGTTCTGGAGAATGGAAGTTATGAGGTTCCGGAGCTGGTGCGTGACGCCGCCGACGCGGCGAACGTGCACACCAGCGACCCGGGGCGCCGGGCCGTGGTGCGCGGCGGACGGGTCGAGTGCCGGGAGTTCCCGGTCGTGGTGATCACCAGCAACGGGGAGCGGGAATTCCCCGCCGCCTTCCGCCGCCGCTGTCTGCCCATGGAGATGCACACCCCCACCCGGGAGCAACTACTGGCCATGGTGGAGGGCCATCTCGGGCTCCGGCCGCGAGGCACCGAAGACCTCGTCGACCTGTTCGTTCAGCGGGTCCAGGCGGGTGGGGTCCACTCCCTCGACCAGTTGCTCAACGCTGTCCAGATGACTACCGCGGGTGGTTTCCAGGCCGACGGTGACGGGCGTAAGCTCGTCGAACTGCTGCTCCGCGACCTCGCGAAGGGCCGCTGATGACCCGGGAGCGCGCATCCGGACCCGGCGACGGGGATCCCGCATCGGGATCGTCGCCGCCTCCTTCGGTGTACCCCGAGCCGCCCGAGGGCGAGCGCGGAGACCGGGTCCCCGCCGCTCCCGATGACTGCGTCCCGCGCTGGCAGGAGTTCGCCGACGCGGTATGGCTCGCCGCGCACCGCAGCCGGTACGACCGCCCCGGCGACGAGGACCGGCCGGCCGTGAAGGCGCAGACCGGACACCCGCGGGACGCCGAGGGCGAACAGCCACCGCTCCCACCCACGGCGGACGACGACGCCCTCCCGCACCGGCCCGCCCCCGACGACCAGGACACTCCGGCCGGGACGGAGGCCGAGCTGTCACCGGCCGGCCGCGTCCCGGCGCCGGTCCCGGCCGACGACGGGGCCGCCTCCCTCGCCAGCGACGGCGCGGCGGCCCGTAAGGCCGACCGGGTCGCGCCCCGCGCCGCCGAGCGCTTCTTACCCCACCCCGAAGGCGGCTTCACCCTGCACCTCGGGCCGCCGCTGCTGCCCCGGGCCGAACCCGACCCGTCCGGCCCCGGCCGTGTCACCGCCCTGCTCGCGCGCGCCCTGCACCACCTGGCCCGCCGCGTCCCCTCGCGCAGCAGCCTGGAGCTGGACGAGGAGACCACGGCCGAGCAAGGCCTCGCCGACGGACTGTGGATGCCGTTCCTGCGGCCCGCCCGGGTCTCCGCCTTCGACCTGGTGCTGCTGCTCGACGACGCCCCCACCATGCGGATCTGGGAGGAGAGCGCCGCACGCCTCGCCCGCGCCGCCGAGCACAGCGGCGCCTTCCGCAGCGTGCGCACCATCCGGGCGACCGTGCCGCGCACCGGCGCCGCGACCCTGCGCTGGCCCACCGGCCGGGCCGTCGCCGACCCGGCCGAACTGCTCGACGGCCGGGGCAGCCGGATCTTCCTCGTCGTCACCGACGGACTCGCCCACGGCTGGGCCGCCACCGCCGCCGACGAACTCCTCGGCCGCCTCGCCCACGCCGGGCCCACCGCCCTGGTCCACCTGCTGCCGCCGCACCTGCGCCACCGGTCCTCGCTCTACCCGTACCCGGCCGTCCTGGAGGCCGGCGGCTTCGGAGCCCCGAACGGCGCCCTCGGGCACTGGGCCCCGCCCGGCGGCCCCGATCCGATGCGGCCGCTGCCCGAGGCGGGTGACGCCTCCGTCGCCGTCCCGGTGCTCTCCCTGAAACCCGCCTCCCTCGCCGCCTGGTCCGATCTGGTCACCGGCGGGCGGGGCGTGCGACGTTCGCTGCCCGTGGTGCTGGCCGGCACCCTCAGCAAGGGGGCGCCCGCGCCCGGTCTGCGCGCCCCGCGGCTGCCGCGCGCCGCCACCGCCGCCGTACGGCGCTTCTCCAGCCTCGCCACCCCCTCCGCCCGCCGGCTCGCCACCCAACTGGCCGCCATCCCCTTCGACTTCGACC
The DNA here is from genome assembly GCF_042959065.1 of Streptomyces sp. NPDC007929. Lineage (NCBI taxonomy): Bacteria > Bacillati > Actinomycetota > Actinomycetes > Kitasatosporales > Streptomycetaceae > Streptomyces > Streptomyces sp. NPDC007929. Next base: position 117,496 of record NZ_JBIBKD010000007.1, read on the forward strand.
TGGTCGAGCAGTTGCGCAGGCGCGTCATGCCGGAGACCGGCCCCGATCACCTCGCCGAGATCCTCATGGGCGGGCTGATCGACTGGGAGGGCGGACAGCAGGGGCGCCCCGAGTTCGCCGAGGGTGTCCGCGAGGCACTGCTCGCCACCACCACCCGCAGCCAGCTCGCCCGCACCGTGAGCGTGGTCGGCGAGCTGCCCGCCGCCGGGGAGCGGGGCGTCGCCCTGCGCGCGGCGCTGCGCGACCCGCTGCGCACCCGGCTGCCCGACCCGGCCGAAGCCGGCTGGGCCCGCAGCGAACTGGCCGTGATGCGAGCCCTGTCGGGTCCCTACTCCGACCGGGCCAGGCGCATCGAACCGAACCTGTCCGGGAACCTGCCCCCCGCGGCCGGACAGGTGGACAACATCACGTCCGCCCACCCACCCCCACAGGTGAAAAACCCGGGCGAAACGACTCCATCCAGCCCAGCGGGCGGTAACCCGGATTCGGGAATCTCCGATCCGACTGGAGAATCCGCGCCGTCGGAGACGGCCGAGGCGCACCGACCACCACAGACCCCGGAGGCAGAGCCGCTCATGCAGCGCACCACGACCGCAACGCCGGCCCTACTGGTGAACGTGCCCATGCGCAACACCTCGTTCGTCGGCCGGCAGGCGCTGCTGAGGGCCGTGGAGGAGCAGCTGGCGGCCCAGGACACCGCGGCCGTGCTGCCCAACGCCCTGCACGGCCTCGGTGGCGTCGGAAAGTCCCAGCTGGCGCTGGAGTACATCTACACCCGGCAGCGTGACTACCGGATCATCTGCTGGATCCCGGCCGAGCGCGAGAGCCTCATCCTGGCCGCGCTGTCCTCCCTCGCCACCCAGCTGGGCGTCGCCCCGGCCGGCCAGGACAGCCTGGGCGCCGCCGCGGCCAACACCGCCGTGCCCGCCGTACTGGAGGCCCTGCGCACCGGGACGCCGTACGACAACTGGCTGCTGGTCTTCGACAACGCCGAGGACATCGGGGCGGTGCGCGGCTACTTCCCGCACAACGGCCCGGGCAAGGTCATCGTCACCTCCCGGAACCGGGGCTGGGAACGGGTGGCGACCTCCCTGCCGGTGAACGTCTTCGAACGCGACGAGTCCATCGAACTGCTCCAGAAGCGCGCCACGGACCTGCCGCGGGAGGACGCCGACCGCCTCGCCGAAGCACTCGGCGACCTGCCGCTCGCCGTGGAGCAGGCGGGCGCCTGGCTCGGTGTCACCGGCATGGAGGTCGACGAGTACCTCGACCTGCTCGCCCAGCGCAGCCCGGAGATCCTGGAGATCGAGCAGAGCCCCGACTACCCGGTCTCCGTCGCCGCCGCCTGGGACATCTCCCTGGAGCGCATCCGCGAGAACAACCCCGGCGCCCGGCAGCTCCTCGACATCTGCGCCAGCATGGCCCCCGAGCCGATCCCGCGGTCGATCCTGCGCAGCAGCCGCGGCGTCAACATCACGCCGCAGGTCGACCCGATGCTGCGCGAGCCGATCAAACTGAACCGCGCCATCCGCGACCTGAGCCAGTTCTCCCTGATCAAGGTCGACTCGCGCCAGGGCACCCTGCAGATGCACCGCCTGTTGCAGACCGTGCTCCTCGCCAAGCTGAGCGAGGAGGAACGCGAGCGGATGCGGGACGCCGCCCACCAGCTGCTGTCCGCCGCCAACCGCGGCCCGTTCGGGTCCTCCCAGGAGTGGCGCGACTACCAGGCGCTGCTGCCCCACGTCCTCGCCTCCCAGGCGGTCACCAGCACCGACCCCTATGTGCGCGACCTGGTCTACGACACCATGTGGTTCCTCTACTACTGGGGCGACCACGAGGGCGCCGCGTCCTTCGGCCGGCAGGCCTGGAGCGCCTGGCTCGCCGCCTCCGGCGAGGAGGACATCTACGTCGTCCGGATGACCAAGGGCTTCGCCTTCCTGCTGCGCCAGGTCGGCCAGATCGCCGAGTCGATCCCGCTGACCGAGAAGGCGCTCGGGGTGTCCCGCCGGATGGAGGTGGAACCGGAGGAACTCATCGACTCCCTGTGCGAGATGTCCGACGCCCACCGCTACCAGGGCCGCTTCCAGGAGGCCCGGGACCTGGGCAAGGAGGCCACCGAACTGGCCCGCTCGCTGTTCGGGCCCGACGACCCGGCCACGCTGCGGGCCAGCCACAGCTGGGGCGTCGACCTGAGACTGTGCGGGGAGTTCGAGGAAGCGCTGTCGCTGGACCAGGAGACCGCCCGCCAGCGCGACCTGCTGCTCGGCGGAACCAGCTTCTTCACGCTCAACACCATGCACTGCGTCGGCATCGACATGGGCGAGGCGGGCCGCTACTCCGCCGCGCGCGAGTGGCAGGAGGACGTCTACCGCCAGGCGCTCACCGCGCTGGGCGAGAAGCACCCCCTGACCCTGCGCATCGCCCGCTCCCTCGGCGTCTGCCGCCGCCGGGACGGTGATCTGTCCGAGGGCGCGAAGCTCGCCGAGGAGACCCTGCTCCACTTCAAGTCCCGCTACGGCGACGAGCACCTCGACTCGCTCACCACGGCGACCAACGTCGTCGTCGACCGGCGTCTGGCCGGGAACCTGGAGGGCTCGCTGCGGATCGCGGAGTCCACCGTGGCCCGGCTGGTGCGACGGCTCGGCGGCGACCACGCGCACACCCTGGTGACCCGGGCGAACCTGGCGGCCACCCAGCGGACTCTGGGCTCGCTGGACATCGCGCAGGAGGTGGAGGACGACGTGGTGCGCCGGCTGAACGACACGGTCGGCCCGCACCACATGATCACGCTCACCGTGGGCATCGGCCAGGCGAACACCGCCTACGCACGGCTCGACTTCGAGCGGGCGCACGCGATCGACTCCGCCAGCCTGCCGCTGCTGACCGAGGTGGCGGGCGAGCACCACCCCCTCACCCTCGCCTGCACCTCCAACCTCGCCCTCGATCTGCGGGGCCTCGGACGGGGAGACGAGGCGGACGTCCTCCAGCGCAAGGCCGTGGAGGGCTTCGCCGCGGCCCTGCGCAGCGACCACCCCTGGCTCCAGGCCGCGCGCCAGCGCCGCCGCATCGAGTGCGACGTGGCGCCCATGCCCATGTGACGCGCGGCTGCCCAGGTGACGCGCTGCGCACCTCCGCACGGCCCGCGGCCCGGTATCTCCCGGGCCGCGGGCCGTTTGCGCCTGACTGCCAGGCTTCAACTTCCCCGCGATGTGGGTAAGTTGACTCTCGCAACGGCAATCCGGCCAGAGGGGGCGTATGACGACGGTCGTCCTCGTCCATGGGACCGGGGTCCGCGAGCCGGGTCTCTCCGCGCTGGTCGAGCGGGTGACGGCCGGACTGGCCGCACACCGTGACGGGCCGCGCGTCCTGCCCTACCCCTGGGGCGCGGCACACGGTGCCACGCTCGCGGCCGGCGGAGCGAGCCTGCCGTCCCGGTCCGGCACCACACGCGCCCTCGGCGGAGACCCGGGCGACGAGGCGACGGCGGGATGGGCCCTCCTCTACGACGACCCGTACGCCGAACTGGCCCTGGCCGCCGCCCGGTCCGCCCCGGCCGCCGAACGCCCGCCCGGCACCGTCCCGCCGCAGCAGCCGCTGCGGGCGCTGCTCACCGCGCTGGCCGCCCGGGGCGACGCCCCCGCGGCCGAACTGGGCCCCGGGCTGCCCCGGGCCTGCACCGCCCTGGCCGCCCACCCCCTGCTCGGCCCCGCGGCGGACACCCTCGGCCCGGCGGACCTCGCCGTCCTCGCGGCCCGCTCCCTGACCGCGCGGATCATCGCCGACGCCCTCGACGCCGACTCCCCGCTCATCCCCACGGGCGAGACCCGTGACGCCGTCACCGACCGGATCGCCGAGGCCCTCGGAGCGCCGCCCCAGGGCGCGGAGCGAGGACTGCGCTCCCTTCTGCTGCGCACGGCCGGGGGTGTGGCCGCACGCGCCGTCGAGCGCCGCCGGCGCGCCCTCACCGAGGCCGCCCACCCCGCCGCCGGTGACATCCTGCGCTACCTGAGCCGGGGCGAGGCCTTCCGCGCCGGCCTGCGCACCCTCGTCGCCGGTCTCGAGCCGCCCGTCGCCGTGGTCGGCCACAGCCTCGGCGGCGTCATCGCCCTCGACACGCTGATCTCCGCCCCGCTGCCGCAGGTCGCGCTCCTGGTGACCGCGGGCTCCCAGGGACCCTTCCTGTACGAGACGGGTGCGCTGCCCTGCCTCGAACACCCCGCGCCCCTGCCCGGGCACGTCCCCGCCTGGCTGAACCTGTACGACCCGCGCGATCTGCTGGGCTACGTGGGCGCGCGGCTCTTCCCGGGCCGGGTCACCGATGTCGCCGTCGACAGCGGGCAGCCGTTCCCCGCGGCACACAGCGCCTACTGGACCGACCCGGCCGTGTACCGCCACATCGCGGACCACCTGCCGTGACCGCCCCGGACCCGCCCGTCGACCCCGCTCGGGTGCACGCCCTCATCGTCGGGATCGAGGCGTACGAGGCAGGCGACGCCTGGCGCCTGTCCGGGCCCGCCCGGGACGCCGTACGGTTCCGTCGGCTGCTGCGCGACGCCGGGGTGCCGGAGTCGCACCTGCGGCTGCATCTGGCGCCCTTGCCGTCCTACGACCCGCGGGTCCCGTACGAGCGGGCGGACCGGGCCACCCTGCGCCGGGTCCTGGTGCGTGAACTCTCCCTCGCCGAGGGCGAGATGCTGTGGGTGTGGTGGGGCGGCCACGGTGTGCTGGACCGGGCCGGGCGGCTGCGGCTGTTCTGCGCGGACGCCGGCGTCGCCGACAAAGTGGGCATCGACCTGGACTCCGCGCTCGCCCGGTTCTCCGGGGACGCCGTGCCGGGACTGCGCGAGCAGATGTGGATCGTGGACGCCTGCGAGACGTTCGAGGAGGACCTCGGCTTCCAGGAGGCGCTGCCCGCCGACGCGCTGCCGGTGGGCCGGCCCGGCCACGCCCACCGGCAGACGGTGCTGCGCGCCGCCGGCCGGGGCAGGGTGGCGGCCAACGACCCCGTCCGCGCGACCGGTCTGTTCTCCGACGTCCTGCTCGGTCTGCTGGCCGACCGGGCGGCCGTGCTGCCCGCCCCGCCCGATCCGGAGGAACTGTTTCCGGCCGTTCGGGAGCGCATCGCGGCCCTCAGGGAAGAGGGCCGTACCCTTCAGCACCCCGAGATCCGGCTCCAGGGAGCCGACCGCACCGAAACCCTGCCCCCGGCCGTACCGCCCGCCGCCGCGCGCCCGCTCACGGCGACGCTGCGGGCGGTGGAGGCCCTCCTCGCCTACCCCTTGATGCACGACCCGGACGAGCGGCAGACGGTCGTCGCCGCGCTGAACCCCCGTGTCACGGCAGTGCTCCGCCGCCACAGCAAGGCACGCACCGACGTCGTCAACATCCTGGGCGGGCTCGCCCGGCGGTCACCGGAGGCACTGTGGGACCTGTTCGACGCCGTGGTGTCCCTCGACGACGATCCGGAACTGGCAGAGGAACTCTCGGCCGCGATCGCCGCGTTGGCGCCCGGTCCGCCGCATCGGCGTGACCGGTGATGATCAGTGGCGTGATCGTACGGTTTTCGCCCCGGGGGGTATTGGCCATGATGGAAAGACACGGGGCATCGCGTGCCACCGTGCGAGAAGGGGGAGCATCTTGGACCAGCCGCCCGCTCTGCACCACGCCGGAGCCGCCGCACCTGTACCGGCCGTTGCCACGACGGGGACCGACGTCTGGGAATCCGATCTGGCGGACCTCGCGGCACTGCCCCTGAGTGCCGTGGACCGTCTCCCCGCCCTGCCCTACGGCACGCGCCTGCTGACCGAGGTACTGCGCGCCCGCAGCAGCATGAGAAGCGGTGAGGGCTCGGGCGCCCGAGCCGACTAGCCGCCGACCTTCCCGACGGCCGAAGCCCGGTGCGACACCCGCACGCGCACCGGGCCCTGTGCATGTCCGCCAACCGACCGGAGGCCCGCGACGATGACCAGAGAGCAGCACCTCGCTCCCTTCCGCATGCCGGACCGGCTCTTCGCGGAGCTGGCCGCCGGAGGCGGCTCGGCAGCGGCCGTCGCCTTTCTCGAACGGGCAGAACGGGCCCGGCGGTTGCTGCTGCTGCGCACCCTCCTCGGTCACCTCGATGCCCTGCCCACCCCCCTCACCCCGGCCGCCGAGGCCTGGCGGGTGCTCAAGGAGGCGGCGGAGACGTCGCCCGAGCCGGTCGAGCGGCTGCTGCTGGCCCCACCGACCGGCGGCTGGCTCTCCCACATGCTGCGCAGGGTCCACGGCACCGCCGCCGGGCCGCCGCTGTGGGCGGAGGCGGGCCACTTCAGCGCGCTCGCCCTCTCGGCGTCCCTGCACGCGGGCCTGGAGACGGCCTTCGACGTCCCCCTCACCGACGGGCGGTTGCCGCTGCCCGGTCTCGGCATGGTGCGCCTACCCGGGGCGCGCGAGGGACTGACGGTCGGCCGGGCCACGACGGCCGCGGGAGTGCTGACGGTCACCGGGCCGGGCCGCACGACCGGCTCGGTGCGGGTGACCTGCCGTCCGCTGGGCGATGACGACGGCACCGGCGGGGGCGCCTGGCTCGCGCTGCGGACCCTCACCCACGAGGGCCCCGACGGCACCGCCCCGGTCGCCGTGGCGCTAGAGGACCTCGACCCCTATCGCGATCTCGACAACCATCTGCCTCCCGCCCGCCTCGACGAGGACGAGGCGCGGGAGTGGCAGCGGCTGTTCGGCGAGGCCGCGCGGATCCTGACCCGCCCGGGCACGCCCGGCCCGGGGCGGGTGCACCCGGCGATGATCCGGGCGATCGTGCCCTTCGGGCGGACCGGGGTCAGCCCGCCCCCGTTGCCCTTCGTGCAGGTGTCGGCCTCCAGCGGGGACTCCTTCGGCGGCATGCTCATCGTCCGCCCGGCCTCCGCGCTCGCCCTCGCCGAGACGCTGGTGCACGAGCTCCAGCACAGCAAACTGGCCGCCCTGCTGCACCTGTTCCCGCTGCTGGACGACGACCGCGCCGAGCGCTACTACGCCCCCTGGCGCACCGACCCCCGCCACCTCACCGGCCTGCTGCACGGCGCCTACGCCTTCACCGGTGTCGCGGGGTTCTGGCGGGACCGGCTGACCGACGCGCGCGGCGCCGACGCGGTGGAGCGCGCCGGCTACTTCTTCGCCCTGCGCCGGCTGCAGAGCCGCCTGGCCGTGCGCACCCTGCTGACCAGCGGCCGGCTGACCGTCGAGGGCCGCGCCCTGGTGTCGGGGCTGGCCCGCACCCTGGACGGCTGGCTGCGGGAGGACGTCCCACCGGCCGCGCTGGCCCGCGCCCGCACCGCCGCCGCCCTGCACCGCACCGAGTGGCGGCTGCGCAACGTCGTGCCCGCCCCGGCCGCCGGCCCCTCCGACCTCCGCTTCCGGCGCGACCGAACCGTCTGGCCGGACGTGCGCACCCACGCCTTCGCCACCCGCCCCGCCGTCCCGCGCACCGCCGACGAGCACCTCGCCGCCGGGGACGCGGCCGCCGCGCTGATGCGGTACGCCGACGTCCTGGCCGACGCCCCGGCGGAACCGCGGGCCCTCGCGGGCTGGGTCGTGGCCCGGACGATCCTCGAACCGGGCCGGGCCGCCCGCCGGATGCTCGCCCGGCCGGAGGAACTGCTGGAGCCCTCCCCCCGGGTGTGAGCCGGTCCCGCCCCGCTTGTCGTCGGCGCGACGAGAACTGGCCGCCATGGAAACGGCCGAGGAGCGCGTCAATACGCCCTCCGGTGGTCAGGATGGAGGCATGGCATACCACGTCCACTCCGAGGCCGGGCGGCTGCGCCGCGTCATCCTGCACCGGCCCGATCTCGAGCTCAAAAGGCTCACCCCCAGCAACAAGACCTCGCTGCTCTTCGACGACGTGCTGTGGGTGCGCAGGGCCCGCGCCGAGCACGACGGATTCGCCGACGTACTGCGCGACCGCGGTGTCGACGTCCACCTCTTCGGTGATCTGCTGGCCGAGACGCTGGAGGTCCCGGAGGCCAGATCGCTCGTCCTGGAGCGGGTCTTCGACGAGAAGGAGTACGGCCCGCTGGCCACCGACCCGCTCAGAGCGGCCTTCGAGAACATGCCCGCTCCGGAGCTGGCCGAGGTCCTGATCGGCGGCATGACCAAACGCGAGTTCCTCGACGTGCACCCGGAGCCGACCTCCGTGCGCTTCCACGTCATGGAGCTGGACGACTTCCTGCTGGGCCCGCTGCCCAACCACCTCTTCACCCGCGACACCTCCGCCTGGATCTACGACGGCGTCTCCATCAACGCGATGCGCTGGCCCGCCCGGCAGCGCGAGACCGTGCACTTCGAGGCGATCTACCGGCACCATCCGCTGTTCCGCGACGAGACCTTCCACGAGTGGTCGAAGGGGCAGAGAGACTACCCGTCCACCATCGAGGGCGGGGACGTGCTGGTCATCGGGAACGGGGCGGTGCTCATCGGCATGAGCGAGCGCACCACCCCGCAGGCCGTGGAGATGCTCGCGCACAAGCTGTTCGCCGCCGGGTCCGCCGAGACGATCGTGGCCCTGGACATGCCCAAGCGGCGTGCCTTCATGCACCTCGACACCGTGATGACGATGGTCGACGGCGACACCTTCACCCAGTACGCGGGCCTGGGCATGCTCCGCTCGTACACCATCGAGCCCGGCGTCGGCGAGAAGGAGCTGAAGGTCACCGATCATCCGCCGGAGCACATGCACCGCGCGATCGCCGCCGCCCTCGGCCTGAACGAGATCCGCGTCCTGACCGCAACCCAGGACGTGCACGCCGCCGAACGCGAGCAGTGGGACGACGGCTGCAACGTCCTGGCCGTCGAACCCGGCGTCGTGGTCGCCTACGAACGGAACGCCACCACCAACACCCACCTGCGCAAACAAGGCATCGAGGTGATAGAGATCCCGGGCAGCGAACTGGGCCGCGGAAGGGGCGGCCCGCGGTGCATGAGCTGCCCCGTCGAACGCGACCCCGTATAGGCATGCTGAAGCTCGTATAGTATTCCAGCGTTCCCGTCCCCGTATCCCTGGAGTGCCCTCATGGCGACTGTCCCGACCGCCCTCGCCGGCCGCCATCTGCTCAAGGAGCTGGACTTCACCGCGGAGGAGTTCCTCGGTCTGGTCGAGCTGGCCGCCGATCTGAAGGCCGCCAAGCAGGGCGGGATCGAGCCCCGGTACCTCCAGGGCCGGAACATCGCGCTGATCTTCGAGAAGACCTCCACCCGCACCCGCTGCGCGTTCGAGGTCGCGGCCGTCAACCAGGGCGCCTCGACCACGTACCTCGACCCCTCCGGCTCCCAGATAGGGCACAAGGAGTCGGTCAAGGACACCGCGCGGGTGCTGGGCCGGATGTACGACGCGATCGAGTACCGGGGCGACAGCCAGCAGAAGGTGGAGGAGCTGGCGGCGCACGCCGGGGTGCCGGTCTACAACGGGCTCACCGACGAGTGGCACCCCACCCAGATGCTCGCCGACGTGCTGACCATGACCGAGCACTGCGCCAAGCCGCTGACCGAGGTCGCCTTCGCCTACCTCGGCGACGCCCGCTTCAACATGGGCAACTCCTACCTGGTCACCGGGGCCCTGCTCGGCATGGACGTACGGATCGTCGCGCCGAAGGCGTACTGGCCCGCCGAGGAGATCGTCGACCGGGCCCGCGCGCTCGCCGCGGCCAGCGGCGCCCGCATCACGCTCACCGAGACCGTGGACGAGGGCGTGCGCGGCGCCGACTTCGTCGCCACCGACGTCTGGGTCTCGATGGGCGAGCCCAAGGAGGTCTGGGCCGAGCGCATCACCGCCCTCGCCCCCTACGCGGTGACCATGGACGTCCTGCGCGCCACGGGCAACCCGGACGTGAAGTTCCTGCACTGCCTGCCCGCCTTCCACGACCTCGGCACCAAGGTCGGCCAGGAGATCCACGCGGCCTACGGCCTGGACTACCTGGAGGTCTCCGACGAGGTCTTCGAGTCGGAGCACTCGGTGGTCTTCGACGAGGCGGAGAACCGGATGCACACCATCAAGGCGGTCATGGTGGCCACCCTCGCCTGAACCAGCCTGGCCCATCCGTCGCCTGATCAGGCCTTATGCTGTCCGGTGGCCCGGAACCACCCTCCTCCGCGGCCGCCGCGCGACGAACCCGTCGCACTCCCGCACCACCAGAAACGAGCACCACCCGCATGCCCGCTCCCCGTAGCAAGCCCCCCGCCCTTCTCGTGGCGGAGTCGGGCGCCGACCGTGAGGGCCACGGCCTCAAGCGCACGATGGGTCTCTTCCAGCTGGTCTGCTTCGGCGTCGGCGCGATCGTCGGCACCGGCATCTTCGTCGGACTGTCCGACTCGGTCGCCCAGGCCGGCCCCGGAGTCGTCGTCTCCTTCCTCCTCGCCGCGATCACCTGCGTCTTCACCGCGTTCGCCTTCGCGGAGCTGGGCGGCGCGATCCCGGTCTCCGGCTCCTCGTACTCCTTCGCCTACGCCGGCCTCGGCGAGGGCACGGCCTTCGTCGTCGGCTGGTGCCTGCTGCTGGAGTACGGCGTGTCGGTGTCCGCGGTGGCGGTCGGCTGGAGCCAGTACGTCAACGAGCTCCTCGACAGCGTCGTCGGACTGCACCTGCCCACCGCCCTGTCGGCCGGGCCCGGCGACGGCGGGGTCGTCAACCTCCCCGCGGTGATCGTCATCGCCATGGCCGCCGTCCTGCTGGTGCGCGGCGTGCGCGAGAGCGCCCGGGCCACGGCCGCGATGGCCGTGCTGAAGCTCGCCGTCCTGGTGGCCTTCGTCACGATCGGCTTCACCGCCTTCGAGGACGGCAACCTCACCCCGTTCTCCCCGACGGGCCTCGCCGGCATCGGCGCGGGCACCACCGCCGCCTTCTTCTCCTACATCGGCTTCGACGCGATCACCACCGCCGGTGAGGAGGCCAAGAACCCGCGCCGGGACATCCCCGTGGCGATCCTCGTCTGCATCGGCCTGGTCACGCTGCTCTACTGCGCGGTCGCGCTCGCCGCGATCGGCGCCATCGGCGGCGACGCGGTCGGCGGCCGCCCGGCGGCCCTGTCCTACGTGGTCAACCAGGTCACCGGCTCCACCGTCGGCGGCGGTGTGATCGCCTTCGGCGCGGTCGTCGCCATCGCCTCGGTCGTGCTCGCCGTGATGTACGGCCAGACGCGGATCCTGATGTCGATGTCCCGGGACGGGCTGATCCCGCGCGTCTTCGAGAAGGTGTCGCCGAAGACCTCCACGCCGGTCACCGGCACGCTGATCGTGGCGGGCGTCTTCGCGCTCCCCGCGGCCTTCGCCCCGCTGGACGCCGTGGTCAACCTGTGCACCATCGGCACGCTCGCCACCATGGCCGTCGTCAACATCGCGGTCATCGCCCTGCGCCGCCGCGAGCCGGACCTCGCCCGCACCTTCCGGGTGCCGCTCTACCCCGTCACCCCGCTGCTCGGCGTCGGCTTCTGCCTCTACCTGATGTACGAGACGGGCGTGACGACCTGGCTCCAGTTCGCGGTGTTCCTGCTGGCCGGGATCGCCCTGTACCTGCTCTACGGACGCCGCAACTCCCGGCTCGCCGCGCTCACGCCGTCGAACGACGCTGAGCGGGAACCACAGGCAGTCTGAACCAGACCGCCTTGCCGGACTCGGTCGGGCGGTGCCCGCAGGAGGAGCTCAGGGCGCGGATCAGCAGCAGCCCGCGCCCGTGCTCCTGCCAGGGGTCGGGCGGCCCGCCGGACGGGCGGGTGAGGTCGCCGGGCGGGGACGGGTCGGCGTCGTGCACCTCCACCTGACATCCCGACGGCATCAGCTCCACGACCAGCTCTATCGGCGTCTCGCCCGTGGTGTGCTCCACGGCGTTCGCCACCAGCTCCGCCGTCAGCAGCTCGGCGGTGTCGCAGTCCGCCCCGTGCGCCAGCTCGGCCAGCGCCGTACGGACCAGGGCGCGGGCCACGGGGACCGCCGCAGCGGTGTGCGGCAGCGCGATGCGCCAGGAGGCGGGAGCTGAGGAGAGTTCGTACACGGCGGGTCCGTTCATGGAGCAGGACATCCTGCTTTCAACCAGATGAATGGTACGGCGCCGCTCTTCCGAGGCGTCCGAGGGGCACCGTCGGAGGCGCCCTTGCCCCCTTGCCGGACGGCTTACCCAGGTGAACGCGCCGCCGCGCACAACTGCTCCCGCCGTTACGCCGGTGTGGACGATCTGTGACGGATGTGACCGGCCCGGGTCGAGCCGGGCCCATATCCGAGTCCTACCCGGACGGCCTATCGCGCACTCATGACGACAGTCACGGATGAGTGATAGCTTCGAGGGGTAGAGCTCTGTGAGGCAGTGCCCGCCCGAGGAGGCCGCACGTCATGAGTCCCTTCACCGGCTCCGCCGCCCGCACCCCAGGCTGGGAGCATCTGCGCGTCGACATCGCCGACGGCGTCGCCACCGTCACCCTGGCCCGCCCCGAGAAGCTCAACGCGCTCACCTTCGGCGCCTACGCCGACCTGCGCGACCTGCTCGCGGAGCTGTCCCGGGAGCGGTCGGTACGGGCCATGGTGCTGGCCGGGGAAGGCCGCGGCTTCTGCTCCGGCGGCGACGTCGACGAGATCATCGGCGCCACCCTCGCCATGGACACCGCCCAGCTCCTGGACTTCAACCGGATGACCGGCCAGGTGGTCCGCGCGATCCGCGAGTGCCCGTTCCCCGTGATCGCAGCGCTGCACGGAGTGGCCGCGGGCGCCGGGGCCGTCCTCGCCCTGGCGGCGGACTTCCGTGTCGCCGACCCCACCGCCCGGTTCGCCTTCCTCTTCACCCGCGTCGGCCTCTCCGGCGGCGACATGGGCGCGGCCTATCTGCTGCCCCGGGTCGTCGGCCTGGGCCACGCGACCCGCCTGCTGATGCTGGGCGACCCGGTCCGGGCCATCGAGGCGGAGCGCATCGGCCTGATCAGCGAACTGACGGAGGAGGGCGCCGCCGACGAGGCCGCACACCAGCTGGCCCGGCGCCTGGCCGAGGGCCCGGCCCTGGCCTACGCCCAGACCAAGGCCCTGCTCACCTCCGAACTGGACATGCCCCTGGCGGCCTCGGTGGAACTCGACGCCTCGACCCAGGCGCTGCTGATGAACGGCGAGGACTACGCCGAGTTCCACGCCGCCTTCACGGAGAAGCGCCCTCCCAAATGGAGCGGACGGTGACCGCGATCCCCTCCGGGCCGGGCAGCCCCCTACGCGTCGCGATCATCGGCGGCGGCCCCGGCGGCCTCTACGCCGCCGCCCTCCTCAAACGCCTCGACCCCGCCCGCGAGGTCACCGTCTGGGAACGCAACGCCCCCGACGACACCTTCGGCTTCGGCGTGGTCCTCTCCGACGAGACCCTCGGCGGCATCGAACACGCCGACCCGCAGGTCTACGCGGCCCTCCAGCGGCACTTCACCCGCTGGGACGACATAGACATCGTCCACCGCACCCACCGCCACACCTCCGGCGGACACGGATTCGCGGCCCTGGGCCGCAAGCGGCTGCTGGAGATCCTCCACACCCGCTGCCGCGAACTCGGCGTCGACCTGCGCTTTCGCACCGAGGCCCCGCACGACCTCCCGCACACCCACGACCTGGTCATCGCCGCGGACGGCATCCACAGCGCCACCCGCGAGCGTCACGCCGACGTCTTCCGCCCCCGGGTGACGGCCCACCGCTGCCGCTACATCTGGCTCGCCGCCGACTTCCCCTTCGACTCCTTCCGTTTCGAGATCGCCGAGACCGAGCACGGCGTGATGCAGCTCCACGGCTACCCCTACGCCCCCGACGCCTCGACCGTGATCATCGAGATGCGTGAAGAGGTCTGGCACGCGGCCGGCTTCGACGAACTCGGTGCGGCGGAGTCGATCGAGCGCTGCGGCAAGATCTTCGCGGAGGCCCTGCGCGGCCGCCCCCTGAAGTCGAACAACTCCACCTGGACGACGTTCCGCACGGTCGTCAACGACCGCTGGTCGCACGGCAACGTCGTGCTCCTCGGGGACGCCGCCCACACCGCCCACTTCTCCATCGGCTCCGGCACCAAGCTCGCCGTCGAGGACGCGCTGGCCCTCGCCGCCTGCCTTCAGGAGTACGAGTCGCTGCCCGAGGCCCTGAGCGCCTACGAGGAGGAGCGGCGCCCCGTCGTCGCCTCCACCCAGCGCGCGGCCCGGGCCAGCCTGGAGTGGTTCGAGAACATCGCCCTGTACCTGGACCAGCCGCCCCGCCAGTTCGCCTTCAACCTGCTCACCCGCAGCCGCCGCGTCACGCACGACAACCTGCGGCTGCGCGACGCCCGCTTCACGCGGACCGTCGAGCGCGAGTTCGGCTGCCCGCCCGGCACACCCCCCATGTTCACGCCGTTCCGGCTGCGCGGCCTGACCCTGCGCAACCGCGTCGTCGTCTCGCCCATGGACATGTACTCGGCCGTCGACGGCGTCCCCGGCGACTTCCACCTCGTCCACCTGGGCGCACGGGCGCTGGGCGGGGCCGGGCTGGTGATGACGGAGATGGTGTGCGTCAGCGAGCAGGGCCGGATCACCCCCGGCTGCGCCGGCCTCTACACCGGCCGGCAGGCCGAGGCGTGGAAGCGGATCACCAATTTCGTACATGCTCAGGCCCCCGGCACCGCCATCGGCGTGCAGCTCGGCCACAGCGGCCGCAAGGGTTCCACGAAACTGATGTGGGAGGGCATGGACGAGCCGCTGGAGGAGGGCAACTGGCCGCTGGTCGCCCCCTCGGCGCTGCCGTACAAGGAGTTCAGCCAGACGCCGCGTGAGCTGTCCCGCGCTCAGCTCACCGACATCCGGGAGCAGTTCGCGGCGTCCGCGGTGCGCGCCGCCCGGGCCGGTTTCGACCTGCTCGAACTGCACTGCGCGCACGGCTACCTGCTCTCCGGGTTCCTCTCCCCGCTGACCAACCGGCGCACCGACGCCTACGGCGGCTCCCTGGAGAAGCGGCTGCGCTTCCCGCTGGAGGTCTTCGACGCCGTACGGAACGTATGGCCGGGGGAGCGGCCGATGACCGTCCGGGTCTCCGCCACCGACTGGGCCGAGGGCGGCACCAGCGCCGAGGACGCCGTCGAGATCGCCCGGGCCTTCGCCGCGCACGGCGCCGACGCGATCGACGTCTCCACGGGCCAGGTCGTGGCCGACGAGCGGCCGGAGTTCGGGCGGTCGTACCAGACGCCGTTCGCGGACCGGATCCGCCACACCACCGGCGTCCCGGTGATCGCCGTCGGCGCGATCTCCTCCTGGGACGACGTCAACTCCCTGATCCTCGCGGGCCGCACCGACCTCTGCGCCCTGGCCCGCCCCCACCTCTACGACCCCCACTGGACCCTGCACGCGGCGGCCGAGCAGGGCTACACGGGCCCGGGCGCGCCCTGGCCGGCCCCGTACCGCGCGGGCAGCCGCCGCCCCCAGACGGGCAGGCTGGACGCCCCCAAACCGCGCCTGGAGCTCGGCGGCGGAGACGCCCGGGGGCGTTAGGATCCGTGGCATGCCCCTGACGCTGGACGACGTGGACCGGTTCGAAGCCAACCGACCGCGCCTGGAGGCCGTGGCCTACCGGATGCTCGGGTCGGCGAGCGAGGCCGAGGACGCCGTGCAGGAGACGTTCCTGCGCTGGCAGGGCGCCGACACCGACCGCATCGAGGTCCCCGAGGCCTGGCTGACGAAGGTGCTCACCAACCTGTGCCTCAACCAGCTCACCTCCGCCCGCGCCCGCCGTGAGACCTACGTCGGGCAGTGGCTGCCCGAGCCGCTGCTCGCCGGGGACCCGATGCTCGGGCCCGCCGACACCGCCGAACAGCGCGAGTCGGTCTCGTACGCGGTGCTCGTCCTGCTGGAGCGGCTCTCCCCGAACGAGCGGGCGGTGTACGTCCTGCGGGAGGCCTTCGACTATCCGCACCGGGAGATCGCCGAGATCCTCGACATCACCGAGGCCTCCAGCCAGCAGATCCTCCACCGCGCCAAGAAGCGCGTCGCCGACGGCAGGGCCCGCGCCCGCACCGAGATCGACGAGGCCGCCGCGCAGCGGATCATCGACGAGTTCCTCGCGGCCGCCTCCAGCGGCCGGACCGAGCCGCTCGTGCAGCTGCTCACTGGGGACGCCGTCGCGGTCGGCGACGGCGGCGGGAAGGTCCCGGCCCGCGCCAAGGCGTTCGAGGGTGCCCTCGCGGTCGCCACGTTCATGCGGGGCCTGTTCAAGCCCAGCGCGGCCAAGCGCGCCCTGGTCGGCGGCTCGCCGCAGGTCTACGCCTGGACCGCCAACGGCGAGCCCGCCCTCGTGGTGGTCGTCGAGGACCGGGTCATCGGCGTCATGTGCCTGGAGATCGCCGACGACGGCATCCTGGCCTTCCGCAGCCAGGTCAACCCCGACAAGCTCGAACGCGCCACCCGGCTGTGGGCCGCCGAGGACCACGGGGAGCCCCTGCTCACGGTCTTCTGACCCACCCCACCGTGGTGTGACGCGCATCACATCGCACTCCTGTCAGGAAACGGCGGGCCGCCCGGTTCAAGAGGCGTAACCCGCTGAAGACAGCCGTCATGACAGGAGCCACGCCATGCAGCACCGCATCGTCGTCCTCGGAGCCGGCTACACCGGAGCGACCGCCGCCGGCCGCATCGCCAAGCGACTGCACCGCGAGGACATCGACATCACCCTCGTCAACGCCCAGCCCGACTTCGTCGAGCGCGTCCGGATGCACCAGCTCGCCGTCGGCCAGGACCTCGCGCCCCGGCCCTTCGCCGAGATGTTCGAGGGCACCGGCGTCGCACTCAAGCAGGGGAAGGTCACCGCCGTCGACGTGGACCGCAGGACGGTCACCGTCGCCGCCCTCGTCGACGACGCGGCGGGGGAGCCGGCCACCGAGGAACTCCCGTACGACACCCTCGTCTACGCCCTCGGCAGCGGCTGGAACGACCAGGGCGTGCCCGGCACCGCCGAGTACGCCCATGAGATCGCGAGCCGCCCCGGGGCGCTCCGGCTGCGCGAGCGCCTGGCCGGTCTCGCCGCCGGGGAGTCCGTGGTCGTGGTCGGCGGTGGCCTCACCGGGGTGGAGGCGGCGACCGAGATCGCCGAGGCCCGCCCGGACCTCGACGTCGCCCTCGCCGCCCGCGGCGGGCTCGGCGACTGGCTGTCGGAGAAGGGCGCCGGGCATCTGCACACGGTCGTCGACCGGCTCGGCATCACCGTCCACGAGCACACCGCCGTCACCGCCGTCGAGGCCGCCCGCGTCACCACCGCCGACGGCGCCACCATCCCGGCCGCGGTCACCGTGTGGACCGCGGGCTTCGCCGTCCACCCGATCGCCCGGGCCACCACCCTGGAGGTCTCCGGCACCGGCCAGATCGTGGTCGACCGGACCATGCGCTCGGTCTCCCACCCGGACGTGTACGCCGTCGGCGACGCCGCCCTGGCGATGGGCCCCGGGGACAAGCCGCTGCGGATGTCGTGCGCCTCGGGCGTGCCCACCGCCTGGCAGGCCGCCGACGCCATCGCGGCCCGGCTGACCGGCACGAAGATCCCGACCGTGCCGGTGCGCTACTTCAACCAGTGCATCTCGCTGGGCCGCAAGGACGGCCTGATCCAGTACGTCACCGCCGACGACCGCGCGAAGTCCGCGGCCTTGACCGGCCGGCTCGCCGCGTTCTACAAGGAGATCATCTGCAAGGGCGCGGCCTGGGGCGTCGCCCACCCGACGCTGCTGCCGGTGCGCCGCCGCCGCGTCGTGCGGGAGAGCGCCGTCGTCCCGGAGGCCGTGCCGGTCAGGGCGGCGGCCTGAACCGTGGGGACGCCGGCCGTCTCAGACCGGGTAGGCGTGGGTCTGCGCCGCCTTCACCGTCGCCCAGACCTCCGCGCCCGGGTGGAGCCCGAGTTCCGCTGCGGCGACCGTGGTGAGGTCGGCGGCGAGGGGCACGTCGCCGGTGAGGTCGGCCCGGATCTGGTCGCCGTGGGTCTCCAGGCCCGCCACCTCGCAACGCCACAGGTTGCGGGCGCTGGAGCCGGTGGGCCGCTCCTGGTGCAGGGTGACCGCGCTCGGCGGGAACGCCACGAACACCGGGCCGGACAGCACCTCCGTGGTCGTCAGGTCCGGGCCGTCCGCGAGCCGCACGGTGTGGCCGTCGGACTCGCCCCGGTAGAGGTTCAGGCCGACCAGCCGCGCGATGTAGTCCGTACGGGGACGGCGGGCGATGTCGGCCGGGGTGCCCTCCTGGACCACCCGGCCGTGCTCCACGACCACCAGCCGGTCGGCCAGCACCATGGCGTCGAGCGGATCGTGGGTGACGAGCACGGCGACCGCCTCGAAGTCGGCCAGATGGCGCCGGAGCCGGGCTCGCACCTCCAGCCGGGTACGGGCGTCCAGGGCGGCCAGCGGCTCGTCCAGGAGCAGCAGCCGGGGGTGGGTCGCCAGGGCGCGGGCGAGGGCGACGCGCTGGGCCTGACCGCCGGAGAGCCCGCGCGGCTTGGCGCCGGAGTGCGCGGCGAGGCCCAGGCGCTCCAGCCACTGGGCGGCCCGGGCCCTTGCCTCCGCCTTGGTCGCGCCCTGGCAGCGGGGGCCGAAGGCGACGTTGTCGAGGGCCGTGAGGTGCGGGAAGAGCAGATAGTCCTGGAAGACCACACCGACCGGACGGGCCTCCGGCGGCGTCCGCTCCAGTTCCGCGCCGTCCAGCCGCAGATGGCCGCCGGAGAGCGGGGCCAGACCGGCCAGGGCCCGCAGTGCGGTCGTCTTGCCGGCGCCGTTCGGCCCGAGCAGGGCGACGACCTCGCCGGGCGCGACGGTCAGCGCCACGTCGAGACGGAAAGCCCCGCGCTCCACGAGGAGACGGGCGTCGAGGCCCCCGGCGGAGGGATCGGTGGCGGTGTGGGCGTCGGTCATCCGGCTCGCATCCATCGGTCGCGCAACCCCGCCAGCACCGCGATCGACACCGCCAGCAGCACCAGGCTGAGGGCGATCGCGGCCTCCGGGTCGCTCTGCAGGGCCAGGTAGACGGCCAGGGGCATGGTCTGGGTCCGGCCGGGGAAGTTGCCGGCGAAGGTGATCGTCGCGCCGAACTCGCCGAGCGCCCGTGCCCAGGCGAGGACCGCGCCCGCCGCGATGCCCGGGGCGATCAGCGGCAGCGTCACCCGGCGGAACGCGGTGAAGCGGGACGCGCCCAGGGTGGCGGCCGCCTCCTCGTAGCGCGGATCGGCGGCCCTGAGGGTGCCCTCGACGCTGATCACGAGGAAGGGCATCGCCACGAACGCCTCCGCGAGCACCACCCCGGCGGTGGTGAAGGGCAGCGTGATCCCGAACCACTCGTCGAGCCATCGCCCGACGATGCCGTTGCGGCCGAGCGCCATCAGCAGCGCCACACCGCCGACCACCGGGGGCAGGACGAGGGGCAGGGTGACCAGGGCGCGCACGAGACCGCGGCCGGGGAAGTCGACACGGGCCAGCAGCCAGGCCAGCGGCACCCCGACGACCAGGCTCACGCCGGTGGCGAGGGTCGCGCAGATCAGCGAGAGCCTGAGCGCCTGCCATACGTCCGGGCTGGTCAGCTGCGCGGGCAGGCTGTGCCAGGGGGTCCGCGCGACCAGCGCGATCAGCGGCACGATCAGGAAGGCCAGGCCGATCAGCGCGGGGATCAGCAGCGGCAGCGGGACGCCCGTGCGCAGGTGCTTGAGCCGCGGACCGCCCGATGACCGCGGACCGCGCCTGAGGGTGCCGTCGGTGGCGGGAGGCTTGGCGGTCGGGAGGGTCATGGCTTGAGGAACCCGGCCCCGCTCAGCACCTTCTGGCCCTCGGCGGAGCGCACCAGCGCGATGAACGCCTGGCCGGCCTCGGCGTTCGGCGCGTCCTTCAGCAGGGCGATCGGGTAGTCGTTGACGGCGTCGGCGGACTCGGGGAACTCCACGCCCCGCACCTTGTCACCCGCCGCGCGCACATCGGTCCGGTAGACGACGGCGGCGTCGGCCTCCTTCAGCTCGACCTTGGTGAGCGCGGCCTTCACGTCCTGTTCGTAGGAGACGGGCGTGAGCTTCAGTCCGCTCGCGGCCAGGGCCTTCTGCGCGGCGGCGCCGCACGGCACCTCCTGGTCGCAGAGCACGACCTTGCGCCCCGCCCGGGTGAGGTCCGCAAGGGAGGAGATCTTCCCGGGGTCGCCGGGCAGGGTGGCGATCTCCAGCTCGTTGCGGACGAAGGTGGCGGGGGTGCCCGAGGCGTCCCCGGCGTCCGTGACGATCTTCATCGTCTTCGGGCTGGCCGAGGCGAAGACGTCCGCCGGGGCGCCGCCGGTGATGCTCGCGGCCAGCGCGTCGCTGCCGCCGAAGCTGAAGGTGACCTTCGTGCCGGGGTGCTCCTTCTCGAAGCGCTCGCCCAGCGTCGTGAAGCTCTCCTTCAGCGAGGCCGCGGCGAACACGGTCACCTCGCCGGAGAGCCCGCCCGGCCCGGAGGAGCCCTGCTGCGCCGAGGAGTCCGAGCCGGACCCGCAGGCGCTCAGGGCCAGCAGCGCCACGGCTCCTCCCGCGGCCACCTGGAGCGGGCGGCGGGTCCGTCGGGCGATACGGGTCGTCACGGATCTACTCCCTCGGCTGGGCATGCGCCGATGATAATGCCGCAGATGCGAGGGGAAAGCCCCCTGTCGATTCGCATGAGCGTGGGAAGGGATCCAGGAGGCTGGCATGTGCGTTCGTACACAAGCTCCGGCCCGGCCCCGGTCGCCCCGGTCTACTCGGCGTGGTCCCGGTGCCCGTGGTGCTCCAGCACCCAGCGGCCGACGAGCGCGCCGCCGTAGACGACGAATCCCACGCCGATGAGCCAGGACTCCACGACGAGGACGACGCCCATCGCTCCGTAGCTGATGGCGTTGGTGACGATGAGCGGGGTGAAGACGAAGTAGGAGAACATGCGCAGGCCGACCAGGCCGGCCATGGTGGCCAGCGCCCCGGGGAGCAGATCGGTCCAGCGGACCTGCCCGCCCAGCAGGAAGCGCTGCCCCCACCAGAAGAACAGCACACCGGACGCCGAGCTCAGCGCGATCCGCTCCGTTCCCGAGACGATGCTGCGCGTCTGCACCTCCTGGTACAGGTACGCGGTCATCGCGATCATCCACACCGCCTGCCGCCAGACGCGGTGCCACGGGCCCGAGGGCAGGCCCCAGATCCGTTCGTAGGCGTTCTGCACGCTCCCGCCGAAGGCGACACCGAAGACCGCGAGGGCGACCCCGCCGAGCACGCTCGTGGTGCCGATGACCTTGCGCGGCGGGTTGAAGATGTCCGTGAGCACCCGCGCGGACCGCCCGGACAGCCCCATGCCGTCGGCGAGCCACAGGCCGAATCCGCCCCGTCCCAGGGGGTCGGCGGCGGCGACCACGATGAGCAGCGGGGCCAGGGTGACCAGCGCGAGGGTGGCGAACCCCGTGGCCCGGTGCAGCAACTCCACGTCGCGGCCCCGGCGGACGAGGGTGTGCGCACCGGCCCGGTGCCAGCCGACATGCACCGAGCGCCCCCACCGCCTCACGGGAGCCGGTCCGCGCGGGCGCCTGTCGTCCTCGGTGGTGTGGTGACGGTCATCCCTCGGTCCGCCTCCCGGTACGCGCTCCGTCCAGTCGCGGACATCGTTGACCGTTCCATGGCGGGGCAAACGCCGCAAACCGGGCGGCGTCCGGGGGTGAGTCAGAGTCCCACGAACGCCGCCCCCGCGTCCCGCAGCCGCTCGTGCAGCCCCCGGAACACCGTCGCGGAGCGGACCCCCGGCCAGTCGGCGGGAAGCAGCTCGGACGGCAGGCCCGGGTCGGTGTAGGGCAGGTGGCGCCAGGAGTCCAGGGCGAGGAGGTAGTCCCGGTAGGCCTCCTCCGGCGGGGTGTCCTCGCGCTTCTCCCAGTCGCGCAGCACGCGCGCGTGGCGGTCGAGGAACTCCTCGTGCTCCTTGGCGATGGCCGCCAGGTCCCACCAGCGGGCGACGGCCTCCGCGGTCGGGGCGAAGCCGAGGTGGTCACCGCGGAAGAAGTCCACGTACCCGTCGAGCCGCAGCCGCTGGAGGGTGTGCCGGGTCTCCTCGTACAGCCGCGCGGGCGCGATCCACACGCCCGGAGCTGCCGTGCCGAAACCCAGCCCGGCCAGCCGGGAGCGCAGCACGTGCCGCTTCTGCCGCTCCGACTCCGGCACGGAGAACACCGCCAGCACCCAGCCCTCGTCCTCGGGCGGAGCGTCGGCGTAGATGCGACGGTCGCCGTCGTCGAGCAACTGGCGGGCGTCCGGGGACAGTTCGTAACCGGCCGCGCCCTGTGCGGTGCGGGCCGGCACGAGCAGGCCGCGTCTCTTGAGCCGTGACACCGAGGAGCGTACGGACGGGGCGTCCACGCCGGCCGCGGCCAGCAGCCGGATCAGTTCGGCTACCGGCACGGGGCCCGGCACGAAGCGGCCGTACGCGCCGTAGAGCGTGACGATGAGAGACCGTGGTGCATGGTGGTCGGACACGTTGATCATCTTAGGTCGTACGGATCATTCCCGGTCGTCTTCCGGTATCCCCGGGGCCCGCAGCCTGAACCGCTGGAGCTTGCCGGTGGCCGTGCGCGGCAGCGCGTCCAGGAAGACGATCTCGCGCGGGCACTTGTACGGCGCCAGCTCGCTCTTCACGAAGGCGCGCAGCGCCTCGGCGTCCCGTTCCGCGCCTTCCTTCAGGACGGCGAAGGCCAGCACGACCTGCCCGCGGGCCTCGTCGGGCCGTCCCACGACCGCCGCCTCCACCACATCGGGGTGCCGCAGCAGCGCGTCCTCCACCTCGGGTCCGGCGATGTTGTACCCGGCCGAAATGATCATGTCGTCCGCGCGGGCGACGTAGCGGAAGTAGCCGTCGGGGTCGCGGACATAGGTGTCGCCGGTGACGTTCCAGCCGCCGCGCACGTAGTCGCGCTGCCGCGGGTCGGCGAGGTACCGGCAGCCGACCGGCCCGCGCACGGCGAGCAGGCCCGGCTGCCCGTCGGGCACGGGCTCGCCGTCCGCGTCCTGCACCCGCGCCTGCCAGCCCGGCACCGGAACGCCCGTGGTTCCGGGCCGGATCAGGTCGTCCGCCGCGGAGATGAAGATGTGCAGCAGCTCCGTGGCGCCGATGCCGTTGATGACGCGCAGACCCGTGCGCTCGTGCCAGGCCCGCCAGGTGGCCGCCGGCAGGTTCTCGCCGGCCGAGACGCAGCGGCGCAGCGAGGACACGTCGTGCCCGTCGAGCTCGTCGAGCATCGCGCGGTACGCCGTCGGGGCGGTGAACAGCACGGAGACTTGGTGCCGGGCGATGGCGGGCAGCAGCTGCCGGGGCCCGGCCTGTTCGAGCAGCAGCGCGCTCGCGCCGGCGCGCAGCGGGAAGACCACCAGTCCGCCGAGACCGAAGGTGAAGCCCAGCGGGGGGCTGCCGGTGAACACGTCGTCCGGGCCCGGCCTCAGGACGTGCCGGGAGAAGGTGTCGGCGATCGCCAGCACGTCCCGGTGCAGGTGCATACAGCCCTTCGGGCGGCCGGTGGTGCCGGAGGTGAAGGCGATCAGCGCCACGTCGTCCGACGCCGTCGCGACCGCCTCGTACGGGGTGGCGGGTGCCGGGCGGTTGAGCAGGTCGTCCGGGGCGTCACCGCCGTAGGCCGTGATCCGCAGGCCGGGGATCTCGGCCTTGGCCAGGTCGTCGACGGCCCGGACGTCGCACAGTGCGTGCTCCACCCGCGCGATCTCGCACATCGTGCTCAGCTCGTGCGGGCGTTGCTGGGCCAGCACCGTGACCGCCACGGCCCCCGCCTTCAGCACCGCCAGCCAGCACGCCGCGAGCCAGGGGGTGGTGGGGCCGCGCAGCAGCACCCGGTTGCCCGGGACGACGCCGAGCTCGCCGGTGAGCACATGGGCGACGTGGTCCACGCGGGCGCGCAGCTCGCCGTACGTCCATGACGGGCCGCCGTCGCTGAGGAAGGCCGGCCGGTCGTCGGGCGGGCCGGCCAGCAGTTCGGCGGCGCAGTTGAGCCGTTCGGGGTAGTGCAGCTCCGGCAGATCGAAGCGGAGCTCTGGCCATTGGTCCGGGGGTGGCAGATGGTCCCGGGCGAAGGTGTCGACATGGGCCGTGCGCCGTGCGGTCATACGGTTCGCCCCCTCGGCGTGGTGGGCTCGCACTTGGAGCGTATCGTGTTGGTGACGACAGTCAACGGTCCGCGATAGCCTCGGAGTGGCCCAGCCGGAACGCAGGGTGGCGGAGAAGGGACTGGCGATGACCGCATTCTCACTCGAACCGGCACAACTCGCCCGGTGCGCGGAGCTGCGCACCGTGGCGGCGCAACGGCTCCACCCGCTCGCCGACAAGGGGGAACCGGGGCATGTGAACCGCGCCCTGGTCGCCGAGCTCGGCAGCCTCGGCCTGCTCGGCCGCCTGTTCACCTCCGGCGCGCTCGACCTGTGCCTGATGCGCGAGTCCCTCGCGTACGCCTGCACCGAAGCGGAGACGGCCCTGGCTCTCCAGGGCCTCGGCGCCCACCCGGTCCACGCACACGGAACCGAGGCCCAACGCGCCCGCTGGCTCCCCCGGGTCACCACCGGCACGGCGATCGCGGCCTTCGCCCTGAGCGAGCCGGGGGCGGGCTCGGACGCGGCGGCACTGCAACTCCGGGCGGAGGCGGAGGTTCCGGGGGGCGGGGCCCCGAGCCTTCGGGCGGGGGCCGACGCGTCGCGGGGCGGGGCGGCGCCGGGCCGTCCGGGCGGGGCTGACGCGCTCCAGGACGGCGGGGCATCGAGCCTTCGGGCAGGGGCGGACGCGTCGGAGGGCGGGGCGGCGCCGGGCCTCGGAGCGGGGGCGGACGCGCTCCAGGACGGTGGAGCGCCGGGCCTTCGGGCGGACGCGTCGCGGGGCGGCGCGGTATCGGGCCTTGGGGCGGGGGCCGACGCGTCGCGGGGCGGTCGGGCGCAGGGTCGTCGGGTGGAGGCGGACGCGCCCCGGGGCAGTGGCCGGGTGGCGGATGTCGTCGGGCTCGGTGCCGAGCCCGACGGGTCCGCCCGCTGGCGGCTCAGTGGGGAGAAGTGCTGGATCTCCAACGCCCCCGAGGCCGACTTCTACACCGTCTTCGCTCGCACCACCCCGGATGCCGGGGCGCGCGGCGTCACCGCCTTCCTGGTGCCCGCCGACCGGCAGGGCCTGACGGGCCGTGGGCTCGACATGCTCTCGCCGCACCCCATCGGCGCCCTCGACTTCGACGCCGTACCGGTGACGGCCGACGACGTGCTCGGCGAAGTGGACCGCGGCTTCCGGGTCGCCATGGGGACGCTCAACCTGTTCCGGCCCAGCGTCGGCGCGTTCGCGGTCGGTATGGCCCAGGCGGCCCTCGACGCCACCCTCGCCCACACCGCCGGACGGGACGCCTTCGGGGGCAAGCTGCGGGACCTGCAAGCCGTCTCGCACCAGGTCGCCGAGATGGCCCTGCGCACCGAGGCGGCCCGGCTGATGGTGTACGCGGCGGCCTCGGCGTACGACGCGGGCGCCCCGGACGTGCCCCGGCGCTCCGCCATGGCGAAACTGCTCGCCACCGAGACCGCGCAGTACGTCGTCGACACGGCCGTCCAGCTGCACGGCGCCCGCGCGCTGCAACGCGGCCACCTGCTCGAACACCTCTACCGCGAGGTGCGCGCCCCGCGCATCTACGAGGGGGCCAGCGAGGTGCAGCGCGGCATCATCGCCAAGGAGTTGTACGCCCGTCAGGAGGCCCGGTGAGCACCGTACGCGTCAACCCGCCCGAGCTGTCCCCGTCGGCCGGCTTCTCGCACGCCGTCGTGGCGTCCGGGTCGCGGCTGGTGTTCCTCGCCGGGCAGACCGCCCTGGACTCCGACGGCAAGGTCGTCGGCCGCACCCTGCCCGAGCAGTTCGAGCGGGCCCTCACCAACCTGCTGGCCGCCCTCGCGGCGGCCGGTGGCACGCCCTCCGACCTGGCCCGCGTCACCGTCTACGCCACGGATGTCGAGGCGTACCGCACGCACGCACCCGAACTCGGCCGCACCTGGCGCGAGTTGGCCGGTCGCGACTACCCCGCCATGGCGGTCGTCGAAGTCGTCCGGCTGTGGGACGCGGAGGCGATGGTGGAACTGGACGGCTTCGCGGTCCTGCCGTAGCGGGGCCGTCGTACCGCCGTGCGGCGGCGCCCCGGGCTCAGGCCGCGACGGCCAGGCCGGCGGCGCTCACCCGGCGCGGCTGCACCACGCGTCCGTCCGGCAGCAGTTCGCCGGTGTCGTCGAAGACGACCGTCCCGTCGCACAGCAGGCTCCAGCCCTGCTCGGGGCGGGCCGCCACGACATGCGCGGCGGGGGAGTCGGTCGCGGGGCACTGGGGCTGGTGGGCACACATGGCGCACCTCCAAGTCGGCAGGGCCGCCCGAAGGGTTCGGACGACTCGTACAGACAGACCATCCTCCCGTGCGGAACTCATCGGAACGGCCCGGCGGGAAGCGTGACACGCCCAGGACATTCCCCGGACGGTTCCACGACGGCCGGGTCGGACTCGCCACCGAAGGGGTGAGGATCACAGGCGCCGGGCCGGGCGGCCGGTACGAGTGGAAGCCGCAATTCCACTCCTTTCGGGAGGTTTCCCCCATGCGTTCCCCCATGCGTTCGCCCATGCGTTCCCCCTTGTGTTCCCGCACGCGTTCCCCCCTGCGTGTCCGTCCCCTTCTCGGCGCGGCGGCCGGTGCCGCGCTGCTCCTGCTCACCGGCGTCGGCGCGGCGCCCGCCACCGCGTCCGTCCTCGCCCCGACCGGCTCGGTGACGGTCGACACCGTCGGCCGGATCACTGCGGACGGCACCGTCACCCTCTCCGGCACCTACCGCTGCGTGAGCTCCAGCGGCCCGGTCTTCGTCAGCTCCTCCGTCAGCCAGGGCGCCTCCACGACCCGTCACGGCGTCGGCGGCACCCGGGCCGTGTGCGACGGGGCGGAGCACCGCTGGGTGAACACCGGCCAGGTCACGCCCGGCGCGCTGGTGGCCGGAGCCGCCCGCGTCGAGGCCACCCTGATGGAGCTGCGCACCTTCAGCGGCCTGCCGCTGCCCAGCTTCCACGCCGTCCAGGGGCAGGACATCACCCTGACCCAGGCCTGAGCGCGGGGCGATACGAAACGGCGGGCGGCCCGGCTTCGGGCCGCCCGCCGGTCCTGTTTTAATGGCGATGCCAATTGCGATCTGTTTGCAACAACATGACTAGAGCAACAAGGGTGTGAGGTCACATGTCGACCCGTCGGATACGAGGGGCCGCCGTCACGGCGGCGCTGGCCGCGGCGGTCACCGCCTGCTCGGCCCCCAGCGGCGGCGGCTCCGGCGACGGCAAGTCCGGCGACTCCGTCGTACTCGGGGTGGCCACCGAGCCGGACACCCTCAGCCCGCTGCTCGGCTACGGCAAGGACGGCAACTCCAAGATCTTCGACGGGCTCCTGGCCCGCGACGCCGACCTGAAGCTGAAGCCCGCGCTGGCGTCCGGACTGCCGAAGATCACCGACGGTGGCCGCACCTACACCTACACCCTGCGCGACGGGGTCGAGTTCAGCGACGGCGAGCCCCTGACACCCGCCGACGTCGTCTACACGTACCGGACCGCCCTCGACCCGAAGACCAACAACACCTTCAAGAGCGAGCTGGACGCGGTCGAGGAGGTGAAGGCGAGCGGCGACGACAAGGTCGTCTTCACGCTGAAGTACCCCTACGCGCCCTTCGCCGCCCGCACGATCCTGCCCATCGTCCCCGAGCACATCGCGGGGGAGCAGGACCCCAACACCGGCTCCTTCAACACCAAGCCGGTCGGCACCGGCCCGTACGTCCTCACCGGCTGGAGCAAGGGCGAGAAGCTCACCTTCGAGGCCAACCCCCGCTACTGGGGCGGCAAGCCCACGGTGCGCGGCTTCACCATGGCGGTCATCGCCGACGACGACGTACGCGCCACCCGCCTGCGATCCGGCGACCTCGACGGCGCGGTCCTCCCGCCCAACCTCGCCGCCACGTTCAAGGGCGACGACACCAAGCGCACCTACCAGGCCCGCTCCTACGACTTCCGGGCCGTCACACTCCCCACCGCGCACCAGGTCACCGGCGACCGCGCGATCCGGCGGGCCCTCGACGCGGCCGTGGACCGCGAGGCCATGACCGCCAAGATCCTCGACGGCGCGGGCCGCCCCGCCTACGGGCCGCTGCCCGTCGACGACCCCGCCTTCAGCAAGGGCATCGAACGCACCCGCGACCTCGCCAAGGCCGGGAAGATCCTGGACGAGGCCGGCTGGAAGCCCGGCAA
This sequence comes from Streptomyces sp. NPDC007929, assembly GCF_042959065.1. Classification (NCBI taxonomy): domain Bacteria; kingdom Bacillati; phylum Actinomycetota; class Actinomycetes; order Kitasatosporales; family Streptomycetaceae; genus Streptomyces; species Streptomyces sp. NPDC007929. The sequence continues at coordinate 145,760 of NZ_JBIBKD010000007.1, forward strand.
GGACGGCGTCCGCAACCGGGACGGACAGCGGGCGTCCTTCAATCTGCTCTACCCCTCCGGCGACAAGGTCCGCCAGGACCACGCCCTCGCGTACGCCTCCGACGCCAAGAAGGCCGGCATCGACGTGAAGGTGGAGAGCGCCACCTGGGAGGTCATCGAGCCCCGCATGAAGGACACCGCCGTCCTCGCGGGCTTCGGCAGCACCGGCGACCCCGACTTCGGCCTCTACACCCTGCTGCACTCCTCCCTCGCCGGCGACGGCTTCAACAACATGGCCCGCTACGACAACCCGGCCGTGGACCGCGCCCTCGACGACGGCCGCCGCAGCCAGGACCCGGCCGAGCGCAAGTCCGCCTACGGCAAGCTCCAGCGGGCCCTGGTGCAGGACCCCGGCTACACCTTCCTCACCCACATCGACCACCTCTACGTGCTGGCCGACCGCTGGGACGGCCTGAACACCCAGCTGGAGCCGCACGAACACGGCTTCGCCAGCGGCCCCTGGTGGAACATCGAGGACTGGCAGCCGAAGAAGTGACCCGACTCCCCTGGGGAGCGATGGCACGACTGGCGGGACGGCGGGCCCTGTTCGCCGTCCCCGTCCTGCTCGTCGTCACCTTCGGCGTCTTCGCCATCGCCGCCGCCTCCCCGTTCGACCCCGTCAAGGCCTACGCCGGCACCGCCGCGCTCGGCGCCGACCAGCAGACCCTGGACCGGTTGCGCGAGAACCTCGGCGTGGACCAGCCCTTCGCCGCCCGCTGGTGGCACTGGCTGACCTCCGCGCTCACCGGCGACCTCGGCCACTCCGTCGTCATGCGGCAGCCGGTCGCCCAGGTCATCGGCGAACGGCTCGTGTGGTCCGCACTCCTGTGCGCCGTCGCCTTCGCCGCCGCCGTCCTGGCGGGCACCCTGCTCGGCGTACTCGCCGCGCGCCGCCCCGGCTCGCTCGTCGACCGCACCGTCACCTCCCTCGCGTACACCCTGGAGGCGGCGCCGGTCTTCTGGATCGCCCTGCTCGCCATCTGGCTGTTCGCCCTCCAGTGGGACGTGCTGCCGGCGGGCGGCCTGACCGACACCGGCAGCGCACAGGTCACGCCCGGCCAGGTCGCCGGCCATCTCGTCCTGCCCGCCGGTGTCCTCGCCGCGTCCCAACTGCCGTGGTTCACCCTGTACGTCCGCCAGGGCGTCGGCGACGCCCTCGCGGAGGACCCGGTGCGCGGCGCCCGGGCCCGGGGCCTGAGCGAGCACACCGTCCTGCTCGGCCACGCCCTGCGCTCCGGGCTGCTGCCGGTGCTCACGCTCATCGGCTCCCGCGTCCCCGAACTCATCACCGGCGCCCTGCTGGTGGAGAGCGTCTTCAGCTGGCCGGGCATCGCCGCCGCCACCGTCGAGGCGGCCACCGCCGTCGACTTCCCGCTGCTCGCCGCCCTGACGACACTGGCCACCGCCGCCGTGCTCGCCGGGAACCTGCTCGCCGACCTGCTCTACGGACTGTTCGACCCGAGGGTGAAGCTCAGTGACATGTGACGCCCCGGCGCCCGCCGACGCCCCCACCGAGCCCGAATGGCGCTCACACGGCCCCCAGCGCCGCTCCACCCGCGCCCTGCGCGTGCGCACCTCCGCCGCGCTGATGACCGCGACCGTCCTCGCCGTGCTGCTCGTACCGCCGCTGGTCCAGCTCGACCAGCAGGCCGTCGACCTCGCCGCCAAGCTGCGACCACCCTCCTGGGCGCACCCGTTCGGCACCGACGACGTCGGCCGCGACCTGCTGCTGCGCTGCGTCTACGGCCTGCGGGTGTCGCTGCTCGTCGGAGTGGCGGCGGCGCTGACCGCCACCGTGGTCGGCACGGCCGTGGGCGCCGCGGCCGGTGCGCTGGGCGGCTGGGCCGACCGGGCCCTGATGCGGATCGTCGACACCTTCTCCTCCGTGCCGCACCTGCTGCTCGGCATCTTCATCGTCGCCATGTTCCGACCCGGCGTGTGGCCGGTGGTCATCTCGGTCGCGCTGACCCACTGGCTGTCCACGGCCCGGATCGTGCGCGCCGAGGTGCTGTCGCTGCGGTCGCGGCCGTACATCGACGCGGCCGTCTCCGGCGGGGCGTCCCGGTGGCGGGTTACCGTACGGCACCTGCTGCCCGCCGTCCTTCCGCAGGCCGCGCTCGCCGCCGTGCTGATGGTGCCGCACGCCATGTGGCACGAGTCGGCCCTGTCCTTCCTCGGCCTCGGGCTGCCCACCCACACGGCGAGCCTCGGCACCCTCATCCAGGGCGCCCGCGGCTCCCTCCTCGCGGGCCAGTGGTGGCCCACCCTCTTCCCCGGCCTCTTCCTCATCGTCCCCACCCTCGCCGTCGCCGGACTCGCCGGGGCCTGGCGGGAGCGGATCAACCCACGTCACCGATCGGAGCTGATGCTGTGAGCGCCGGAACGGAGTCCACGACCCCCGTGCTGTCCGTGCGCGGCCTGTCCGTACGGTTCCTGATGCCCGGCGGGCGGCGCGTCGCCGCCGTCACCGACGCGCGCTTCGACGTGGCGCCCGGCGAGTGCCTGGCCCTGATCGGGGAGAGCGGCTGCGGCAAGTCCGTGCTGGCCTCCGCCCTGCTCGGACTGCTCCCCGGCAACGCCCGGACCGCCGGCTCGGCCCTGCTCGGCGACCTGGACCTGCTCATGGCCGACGAGCGGACCCTCGCCCGCACCGTACGAGGACGGCTCATCGGCCTCGTACCGCAGAGCCCGGCCGCCCACCTCACACCGGTCCGCACCGTCCGCTCCCAACTGGAGGAGACGGTGGCCGCGTTGACCGCGACCCGGGGCCGCGCCGCCCTGCGCGTGGCCGCCGAGGCCGCCGCCGCACGGGCCGCGTTCCCCGCCGACCACCTCGACCGCCACCCCCACCAGCTGTCCGGCGGCCTCGCCCAGCGCGCCGCCACCGCCCTCGCCCTGGTCGGCGGCGCGCCCCTGCTGCTCGCCGACGAACCGACCACCGGACTCGACCGCGACCTCGTGGACCGTACGGTCGACGAACTGCGGCGGCACATCGACGAACCGGGCGAGAACGGCGGCCGACGGGCCCTGCTGATGATCACCCACGACCTGGCGGCCGCCGAGCGCATCGCCGACCGGGTCGCGGTCATGTACGCGGGACGGATCGTCGAACTCGCCGACGCCGCGGCCTTCTTCGGCGAACCAGGCCCCCGCCACCCCTACAGTCGCGCCCTGCTCCAGGCCCTGCCCGACCGCGCGTTCACCCCGCTGCCCGGCCTGCCGCCCGAACTGGGCGACCTCCCGCCGGGCTGTGCCTTCGCCGCCCGCTGCGACCGGGCCACCGGCACCTGCGCCGCCCCGCCGCCCGCTGGCCCGGTCGCCTGCCACCACCCGCACGTGCCGGAGGACGCCCGTGCTTGAACTGCGCTCCATCACCGCCGGATACACCAGGAACGCCCCGGTGGTCCGGGACGTCTCCCTCACCGTCGCCGCGGGCGAGTCCGTCGGCCTGCTCGGCCCGAGCGGCTGCGGCAAGTCCACTCTCGCGCGGGTCGCCGCCCTGCTGCACCGCCCCGACTCCGGCACCCTGCTCCTCGACGGCGAGCCCGTTCGGCACTGGCGGCACCGCGCCCCCCGCGCCCTGCGCACCACCTTCGGGGTCGTCTTCCAGCAGGCCAGGCTCTCCGCGGACCCCCGGCTGCCGCTCACCGACCTGATCGCCGAACCCCTGCGGGCCACCGGCCGCGGCAGGGAAGCCGACGACCGGCTCGCCGAGCTGGCCCCCGCCGTCGGCCTCACTCCCGACCTGCTCACCAGGCGGCCGCACGAGGTCAGCGACGGCCAGCTGCAACGCGCCTGCCTCGCCCGGGCTCTGGTGCTGCGCCCCCGCCTGCTGGTGTGCGACGAGATGACCGCGATGCTCGACGCCTCCACGGCGGCGGCCCTGGTCGCGGCCGTCGAGCGCTACCGGGCCTCGACCGGCGCCGCCCTGCTGGCCGTCGGCCACGACCGCACCCTGCTGGAGCGCTGGTGCGACCGCACCGTCCACTGGGGCGCCCTGACCTGAGGGCCGCGTCAGTGGTCGTCCCAGTGGCCCTCGTGGGCGGCGTGGCGGTGGCCGTCGTGCACGTAGTCCGTGTGGTCGCCGTGCCGTACGGCCAGGTGGCCGCAGTCGTCGCCGTGCTCGTGGTCGTGGTTGCGGTGCACCGTGTGGCGGCCGTCCGCGCACTCGTCGGCCTGCCCGTCGTGCATCCGGTGGATGTGGCCGTCATGGGCGTAGTCGGTGTGGTCACCGTGGGTGAAGGCGAGGTGGCCGCAGTCGTCGCCGTGGGCGTGCGCGTGGTTGTCGTGGGTGCGGTGCTCGGCGGTGGTCATGGGGGCTCCTCGTGGGGGGGGGCGGGGGAGTGCCGCTCGGGGCGTCTTCGCCGGGGGCGGCCGTCGGCATCACCGTGCGGTGACACCTGCATGCATGGTCGGCAGACCGGCCCCTGCCCGCCATCCGGCGCGGGGCGCCCGGGTGAGGCACCGGGTCAGCGCACCGCCACGACCACGCAGCTGTCCCCGTACTGCCAGACCGGCCCGGCCGTGCCGAATCCCGCCTCCCGGAGCAGCTCCAGATGCGCGCGGAGGGGGAGCTCGGCGGGGCGTCCGGTGCCGAGGAGGGCGTCCCGCCGTCGGCGTTCCGCGAGGAGGTCGGCCAGCTCCGGATCCTCGCCGACGGCGGCCCACCAGGCGCCCCAGTCCTCGTGGACGAACACGCGCTGCCGTTCGGCCCGGCACCGCCCGACGTGGGCCGCGATCCCGGCCGGGCCCTGCTCGCCCTGCGGGAGGTGGTCGCCGTTGACGAGGACGCCGCCGGGACGCATCAGCACGGCGAGCTGCCGGTAGACGCCGAGCAGGGTGTCGCGGTCGAGGTAGTGCAGGGCCGTCGTGGAGACCGCCGCGTCCAGGGGCCGGTCCAGCTCAAGCGCCCATGTCCAGCCACGGGCGCCGATCTCGGCGTCGACGTAACGGGCCGCGTCCGGGTGGTGGGTGCGGCCCAGCTCCAGCAGGACGGGGTCCCGGTCCACGGCCACGATCTCGGCGTCCGGCAGCCGCCGGACGAGCCGGGCCGCGAGGGAACCCGGCCCGCATCCCAGGTCCACGACGAGCGGCGGGGCCGAGCGCCCCGCCGTGACATGCTCGACGACATCGGCGATCACCGTGAACCGCTCCTCGCGGTCGACGGCGTACCGCTGCTGCTGGAGCTCCCAGCGCTCCACCCAACGCTCCGCCGTCTCCAGACTCAGCCCCATCCGGTCGCGCCACCTCGCCGTCTCGCACCTGACACCTGCCCGCCCGAGCCTACAGGTGGAAACGGTTCCCATTACGCCTTACGGTCGCGCGGGACGGGCCGGTCAGGCGAGCGAGGCGAGAACCGACAGCAGCCGGTCGATCTCCTCACCCGTGTTGTACACATGCAGACTCACCCGCACCGAACCGGTCTTCTCGCCCGCGTCGCCCTGGCAGTGATGGTCGGAACGGACCATGAAACCGTGGCTGAACAGGATGAACCCCAGGTCGCCCGAGTCGATGCCGCGATGCCGCAGGGTCACGATGCCCTGCCGCCGCTGTACCTTCGAGCCGGCGGCCAGGCTGAGCGGGCAGCCGAGGATCTCGTAGGCGTCCATCCGCCGCAGCCCCTCGGTGAGCCGCGTCGCCAGTTCGGACGTCCAGCGCTCGATCCGGTCGACACCGGCCGCGTCCAGCCAGTCCAGAGCCGCCTCCAGCGAGGCGATGCCCACCGTGTTCGGGGTGCCGCTCCAGCCGCCGGGCACGAAGGCCGGCCCGCGCTCCTGCCGGGCCCACACCGCCCCGGAACCGGGCAGGGCCAGCGCCTTGTGCCCGGAGAACACGACGAAGTCCACATCCAGCGCGGCGACCGACACCGGCAGATGACCCACACTCTGCGCGGCGTCCAGACAGATGACCGCCTCGGGGCCGACGGCCTCGCGGATGCGCCCCACGTTCATGTCACCGCCGTACACGTGGTGCACATGGGTGGTGGCGACGAACCGCGTGCGCGGGCCCGCCCGTTCGGCCAGCGCCCGGTGGTCGTAGTCCCCGGAGCCGCTCTGGTACGGCATCGGCACCACCCGGATACGCACGCCCTCCCGCGCGAGCAGACCCCGCACCTCCAGCCACGGCGTGATGTTGGCCTGGTGGTCGGCGTCCGGCACGACGATCTCGTCGCCGTCGCGCAGGAACCCCGGCAGCCAGTCGCGGGCGACCGCGCGCAGCCCCTCGGTGGTGCCGCTCGTGAAATGGACGGCGGAACCCTCCGGCCGGGGGTCCCCGAGGAAGCGGGCCACGCGCTCGCGGGTGCGCTCCACCAGCTCCGTCGTCCGGTTGGCCCAGGTGTAGGTGCCGCGCGCCGCGTTGGCGTTGGACGTGGTCAGATACGTCTGCACCGCCTCCAGCACGGCCCGCGGCTTCTGCGCCGTGGCCGCGCTGTCCAGATAGGCGAGCTCGGGGTGCCCGGTGACGATGGGGAACTCCTCGCGCAGCGCCCGCTGCCAGGCGCGCTGATCCTCGCGGGTGATCGACGCGGTCATGCCGGTCAGTCCCGCACCAGAGGGGCGCCCGCGTCCCGCCAGGCGATGATGCCGCCGGCCAGGCTGCGCACGTCCGGGTGACCCATCCGGGTCAGCAGCGCCGCGTACCGCGCGGACTGCTCACCGACCGGGCAGGCCAGCAGCACCGGTTGGCTCCGGCTGAACGGCAGCCCGCCCCGCAGGAGTTCGGCGAACAGCTCGTCGACGATGTTGACCGACCCGTCGATGTGCAGTGCCGCGTACGCGAACGGGCTGCGCAGGTCGACCACGAGCGGCCGGTCGGTGCCGATCCAGCGCCGGGCGTCCGCCACGCCGATCGACGGCGCCGCGCCGACCTCGGCGTCCGACAGATCGGCCGGCGAGTTCTTCCGGGGCGGCCGGCCCAGCAGATCGGGGCGCCGCTGCCGGACATAGCTCAGATAGCTCTCCACGCGGTCGCAGACGATGAACACCGCCGTCCGGCGCTCGGTCAACTCCTCGTCCACGGACCGCAGATGACGGACCGCGCCGAAGTACGCGGCCCCTCCGGTCGGGCCGCCGAGGATGCCGCAGCGGCGATTCAGGATGAGCATGCCCTCGATCGCCTCATCGGCGCTCACCGACTCCATCACGTCGTACGTCTCCGGGTCGAACAGGCCGACCTCCTGCACCTCGTCGATGGTGCGGATCCCCGGGATGAAGTCGGACTTGGCCCCGACCAGCCCGAGCACCCGCACCGACGGGTCCTCCTCGCGCAGGGCGCGGGCGACCCCCGTGGAGGAACCGGCGGTGCCCACGCAGGCGACGAACCAGTCCGGGACCCGGCCGTCCAGGTCCTTGACGATCTCCGGCCCGGTGCCGGTCAGATGGGCCTCGGTGTTGCGCGGGTTGAAGTACTGGTCGGTGTGCAGACAGGCGCTGCCGGAAGCCGACAGCGTCCGGTGGAACAGCGTCAGCGGATCATCCGTGGCGGTGGGGTCCAGGCACTCGCTCTGCCCCGGCAGCTCCTCGATCTCCGCGCCGAGCAGCAGCAGGAGGTCCTTGATCTCCGGGACCCGCATCCGGTTGGTGACGCTCTTGAAACCCAGGCCGTGCATGCCCGCGATGACCGCGAGGGCTTTGGCCGTGTTACCGCTGGACAACTCCACCACCTGGCTGCCCTGTTCGACCGCCTCCTCCAGCAGCGGCCGCGCCATGCCCCAGGCGGCCCGGTCCTTGACCGAGCCGAACGGGTTGAGCATCTCCAGCTTGGCGTACAGGTCGATGTTCCGCAGGCCGTGCACGGCCGGGTCGATCCGCACCAGCGGGGTGTTGCCTATCGCCTCGGTGATGCTGTCGTACCTCACTGGGCTCCCCTCGAAGGCGTGATCGGCCAGAACTGGTCGTCGAGGCACCAGCGCCACGCGTCGCCGTCCTGCCAGGCGGCGACCTTGCGGGCGGCGGGCTGCTGCTGGGCGCGCGTGGCGTGGAAGTCCATGGCGTAACCCGCGGTGTTGGCGAAGGCGAGCAGGTCACCGGGTTCCGGGCGGCGCGGCAGGAACACCGTGCGCCGCGTGATGAGGTCGGTCTCCAGGCAGAGGCTCCCGAAGAGGTGCACGGCGACGGGTCCCTCACCCGGCCCGGCGCCGCTTCCGGGAACGACGAGCGGGTCCATCAGCACTCCGTGGTCCTCCAGGGCGATGTCGTCCGCCTTCGCGGCCAGCCGTACCAGCAGTTCCCCGCCGGGCTGTGGGCCGCGGACCTCCAGAACCCGCGCCAGGGTGAGGCCGCACTGGTCCAGCAGGGCCCGGCCGGGCTCGGTGTGCAGGTCGTACAGGTGCTCCAGCAGCAGCGCGGCCAGCGGGCGCCCGCCCATGGAGGCGGCGGGCTGGGCCAGCAGCTCGTCCAGATAGGCGGCGCCGGCGACCGGGCGTGGGCGGGGTAGAGGCCCAGCGTGCCGCGCAGGGTGCCGGAGTCGTCGCGCAGCCCGTAGCCGTGCCCGCCCCACGTCAGGGGCGGACGCCGGCCGAGGACAGCCGCGGTGAGTTCGCTGGTGTACTCCTCCCACTGCTCCCGCTCGGCGAGATAGCTGACGCCGAACCCGCCGCCGATGTCCACGGCCCGGGGCCGCAACCCCCGGTCCCGGCACAACTCCAGTGCGGCCAGGCACCCTTCGAGCGCCGTCGCCTTCTCGGTGACACTCGTGGTGTCCAGATGGAAGGCCACCCCCGTGGCGTCGACCGCGTCACCGTGCCGCTCCACCGCCTTCAGCAGCAGCTCCAACTCCCGTACCGGCGTGCCGAAACGGCTGCGCCGGCTCAGCACCTTCACCCCCGACGTCTCGAAGCCCGACAGCCGCAGCAGCACCCGCACCGGGGCGAGCCCGTGCTCGCGTACCACGGCCGCGAGCCGGTCCAGCTCGCCGGCGCCGTCGACACCGACCGTGACCCCCGCACGCGCCGCCAGCCACAGGAACTCGGGGTTCTTCGGCCCGGTGGCCGTGATCCGGTCGGCGCCGAACCCGGCACCCAGCGCGTGCTGCAACTCGCCCAGGGACGCCACGTCCACGCCCGCGTCCGTCGCGGCGAGCCGGCGCAGCAGCGCGCTGGAGCGGTTGGCCTTGTGGGCGTAGAAGACCTGCCCCGACAGGTGGTGCGCCCGGTACACCGACCGGAACCGCTCCAGATTCCCGGCGATCTGGTCCGGCACCACGACGTGCACGGGTGAACCGAGTGCGTCGACGATCGAGTGCAGCGTGCCGTGCGCCGCCACGAGCGATCTCAGCCGTGGCTCCAGCCGCGGTTGGAGATACAAGGGCCGGCCGTCCATGCGCGCTCCCCCTCCTGAAGCCGCTGCGCCCGGCATCCGGGCACGTCGGACACTCCCCGCGTTTCGCCGTATAGCCCCTATCCATTCTTCGGTCGCTTTACGCCCTGTTAGGCCCGGACCCGGTTGCACGCCGGTGACATTCGGGACGGATCCGTAGCGGGCGTACCGGGCAACGGTCGTGGGCGGTGGCGGGTCGTACGGGGGGCAGGGGGCAAAGGCCCGTGCATTCGACCGGGAAACCGATCGGTCAAACCGATCGGTCAAACCGATCGGGGAAACCGGTCGGGGACGACCCAAGGGGGAAACCATGCAGTTCCGCACCCGAAGCACCCGTACCCGAGCCATCCGTACCCGAGCCATCCGTACCGGAGCCGTCCGCACCACCGTGGCCGCGCTCGCGGCCGTCGCCGGTGTCGCCGCGGCCGCCGTCCCGGCTACCGCCGCCACCGCGCCGGCCTCCGACACCCCCCGGTTCCTGGAGCCGGCCGAACTGCCGCCCCACCCCTCCTCGCCCTGGTACGCCGGACCGGTCACGGCCGGCCGCCCCGACCCGCTGCCGATGTGCGTGGGCGACGCGCTGCCGTCCATCACCTCGCACCGCGACTACTGGACGGAGTACGACACCAACGCCCAGCAGCTCACGGTCGAGGGGCACAGCGAACAGTGGGCGAAGGACTTCGCGGCGCTGCTGCGCAAGGACCTGGCCGGCTGCGCGAAGAAGCTGATGCGGCAGGACCCCGACATCACCGCGACGCAGAAGAACTACGGTCGGCTGAACGTCGAGGAGGGCGCCTACGTCTACGGCATCCACACCGCCTCCGCCTGGGGCTCCTCCGACATCGGCCTCTTCTCCGTCGGCCGGGACGGAGCGACCGTCACCCTCGTGCGGTGGGGCCAGATGGGCACCTTCCAGCACGCCCAGGTGGCGGACTTCAAGGCCACGACCGTCACGGCGGTGAACAAGCTGTACTGACGGCTCACCCCCGGGGCGGCTCGGTGGGGGCGGCGTCGTACACGAGGAGCCCGTCGTCGCGCAGCCGGGCTCCCGGCGTCGGCGGGTGGGCGATCAGGCGGCCGTCGTGCATGAGGTGCAGGGCGGCCGCACCGCGGGCGAGCACCGCGAAGTCGGCGATCAGCCGACGGTGGCAGCGCCACCAGACCGCTTCGCTGCACATCACGGCGGTACGCGTGTGCGCCGCCTCCCGCACCAGCCGGTCCATGGCGGCGACGAACTCGGGGGAGCGGGTGTGGGCGGCGTACCCGCGGAAGGAGACGTTGCGCCAGAAGACGTCCGGGCTGTCCTCCGGCAGACGGCGGAATCCGCCCAGGTCACGCTCCCACCGGTAGGCGAGGCCGGCCTCCGGCAGCCACTCGGCCAGCCGCTCCCGCAGCAGGTCCGGGTCACGACGGCTGCCGGGAGCGGTCCGCACGTCCACGACGGCCGTCACACCGGCCGCCCGCAACAGCTCGGCGATCCGCTCCCGCCCGGCGGTACCGTGCCCGAAGGTCACCAAAGGCGCGTCCACGGTGTCGGACTATCCATTCTCGGCGGGCGCACACCTCACGCCCCCGCGGGATCAGATGTCCCGGAACGTCTCGATCTGTGCCCCCACCGAGTTCAGCCGCTCCGCCAGCTCCTCGTAACCCCGGTTGATGACGTACACGTTGCGCAGCACCGACGTGCCCTCGGCGGCCATCATCGCCAGCAGGACGACCACCGCGGGGCGCAGCGCGGGCGGGCACATCATCTCGGCGGCGCGCCAGCGGGTCGGGCCCTCGACCAGGACGCGGTGGGGGTCCAGGAGCTGGAGCCGGCCGCCGAGGCGGTTGAGGTCGGTCAGGTAGATGGCGCGGTTGTCGTAGACCCAGTCGTGGATGAGGGTCTGGCCCTGGGCGACCGCCGCGATGGCCGCGAAGAACGGGACGTTGTCGATGTTCAGGCCGGGGAACGGCATGGGGTGGATCTTGTCGATCGGCGCCTCCAGCTTGGAGGGCCGGACGGTGAGGTCCACCAGCCGGGTGCGGCCGTTGTCGGCGAAGTACTCGTGCGTGCGGTCGTGATCGAGGCCCATCTCCTCCAGGACCGCCAGCTCGATCTCCAGGAACTCGATCGGCACCCGGCGCACCGTCAGCTCCGACTCGGTGACCACGGCCGCCGCGAGCAGGCTCATCGCCTCGACCGGGTCCTCGGAGGGGGAGTAGTCCACGTCGACGTCGATGGTCGGCACACCGTGCACGGTGAGGGTGGTGGTGCCGATGCCGTCGACCTTGACGCCGAGCGCCTCCAGGAAGAAGCAGAGGTCCTGGACCATGTAGTTGGACGAGGCGTTGCGGATGACGGTGATGCCGTCGTGCCGGGCGGCCGCGAGCAGCGCGTTCTCGGTCACCGTGTCGCCGCGCTCGGTCAGGACGATGGGGCGGTCGGGGCTGACCGCGCGATCGACCTGGGCGTGGTACTGGCCCTCGGTGGCGGCGATGTCGAGGCCGAAGCGGCGCAGCGCGATCATGTGCGGCTCGACGGTGCGCGTACCGAGGTCGCAGCCGCCCGCGTACGGCAGCTTGAAGGAGTCCATGCGGTGCAGCAGCGGGCCGAGGAACATGATGATGGAGCGGGTGCGGCGGGCCGCGTCCGCGTCGATCGCGGCCAGGTCCAGCTCGGCCGACGGCACGATCTCCAGGTCGACCCCGTCGTTGATCCACCGGGTGCGCACCCCGATGGAGCCCAGCACCTCCAGGAGGCGGTACACCTCCTCGATGCGGGCGACGCGGCGCAGCACGGTGCGCCCCTCGTTGAGCAGTGAGGCGCACAGCAGCGCCACGCATGCGTTCTTGCTCGTCTTCACGTCGATGGCGCCGGACAGCCGGCGTCCGCCGACCACCCGCAGATGCATCGGACCGGCATAACCGAGGGACACGATCTCGCTGTCGAGGGCCTCCCCGATGCGCGCGATCATCTCAAGGCTGATGTTCTGGTTGCCGCGCTCGATCCGGTTGACCGCGCTCTGGCTGGTACCGAGCGCCTCCGCCAGCTGCGACTGGGTCCAGCCCCGGTGCTGCCGGGCGTCACGGATGAGCTTGCCGATGCGTACGAGGTAGTCGTCTGCCATGCGCTTGAGGTTATCTCAGATATGAGATGTCACCCGACCGGGGGGTCCGAACGGGTGACGGGATGTCAATCTCGCCCGGCGGTCTCAGTGTCGACGTGCGTTCGTGGTGCGCCGCCATCCGAAAGGTCCGGGTAGATCCATCGATGTCGTACGACGTCCGGTGCTGCTACGGGTGTAGCGCGGGCCGTTCTTTCCGCCGCCGGTGGTGATGGACCAGGAGCGCTTGTTGATGTTCAGGCGCACCCCCGGAAGGATCCGGAAACTCTTGCGGAACGTGAGCGGCATGCTCGTCTCCCCTCCGTATGGCTGGATGTCGCGCGTGGGTACCCGGTTCGGATACCCGGGAAAAGGGCGCACATGACCGCACGGCGGACGCCGGGGCATGACCATCGGGCGCTCGTGTACTAGAGTTATCTCGACATCGAGATATCTGCCGAGAGAGCACCCCAGCCGCCACCCCGGTAAGGGTTACCTAACTTAGCCTTACCTTAGCGGATCGGCCAAGATGCCGTGGCGGCAGGATCGTGGTGGTACGCGCACATCAATGAAGGAGACTGTCGTGTCGGCGAACAGCTTCGACGCCCGCAGCACGCTGCAGGTGGGCGACGAGTCGTACGAGATCTTCCGGCTGGACAAGGTGGAGGGCTCGGCTCGCCTGCCCTACAGCCTCAAGGTCCTGCTGGAGAACCTGCTCCGCACGGAGGACGGCGCGAACATCACCGCCGACCACATCCGTGCCCTCGGCGGATGGGACTCGCAGGCCCAGCCCAGTCAGGAGATCCAGTTCACGCCGGCCCGCGTGATCATGCAGGACTTCACCGGCGTTCCCTGTGTCGTGGACCTCGCGACCATGCGTGAGGCCGTCAAGGAGCTGGGCGGCGACCCGGCGAAGATCAACCCGCTCGCCCCGGCCGAGCTGGTCATCGACCACTCCGTCATCGCCGACAAGTTCGGCACCCGCGACGCCTTCGCGCAGAACGTCGAGCTGGAGTACGGCCGCAACAAGGAGCGCTACCAGTTCCTGCGCTGGGGCCAGACCGCGTTCGACGAGTTCAAGGTCGTACCCCCCGGCACCGGCATCGTCCACCAGGTGAACATCGAGCACCTGGCGCGCACGGTCATGGTCCGAGGTGGCCAGGCCTACCCCGACACCCTCGTCGGCACCGACTCGCACACCACCATGGTCAACGGTCTCGGCGTGCTCGGCTGGGGCGTCGGCGGCATCGAGGCCGAGGCCGCCATGCTCGGCCAGCCGGTCTCCATGCTCATCCCGCGCGTCGTCGGCTTCAAGCTCACCGGTGAGCTCACGCCCGGCACCACCGCCACCGACCTCGTGCTCACCATCACCGAGATGCTGCGCAAGCACGGCGTCGTCGGCAAGTTCGTCGAGTTCTACGGCGAGGGCGTCGCCGCCACCTCGCTGGCCAACCGCGCCACCATCGGCAACATGTCGCCGGAGTTCGGCTCCACCGCCGCGATCTTCCCGATCGACGGCGAGACCATCAACTACATGCGGCTCACTGGCCGCAGCGAGCAGCAGCTCGCGCTGGTCGAGGCGTATGCCAAGGAGCAGGGCCTCTGGCTCGACCCGGCCGCCGAGCCCGACTTCTCCGAGAAGCTCGAACTCGACCTCTCCACGGTCGTCCCCTCCATCGCCGGCCCGAAGCGCCCGCAGGACCGCATCGTCCTGGCGAACGCCGCCGAGCAGTTCAAGCAGGACGTCCTCAACTACGTCGACACCGTGGACGAGGCCGGCCAGGAGTCCTTCCCGGCCTCCGACGCCCCGGCCGTCACCCCGAACGGCGCCCCGTCCAACCCGGTCACCGTGACCGCCCCCGACGGTACGTCGTACGAGATCGACCACGGCGCGGTGACGGTCGCGGCCATCACCTCCTGCACCAACACCTCCAACCCGTACGTCATGGTCGCCGCCGCCCTGGTGGCCAAGAAGGCGGTGGAGAAGGGCCTGACCCGCAAGCCGTGGGTCAAGACCACCCTCGCCCCGGGCTCCAAGGTCGTCACCGACTACTTCGAGAAGGCGGGCTTGACCCCCTACCTCGACAAGGTCGGCTTCAACCTCGTCGGCTACGGCTGCACCACCTGCATCGGCAACTCCGGCCCGCTGCCGGAGGAGGTCTCCAAGGCCGTCAACGACCACGACCTCGCGGTCACCTCGGTCCTCTCCGGCAACCGGAACTTCGAGGGCCGGATCAACCCCGACGTCAAGATGAACTACCTGGCGTCCCCGCCGCTGGTCGTGGCCTACGCGCTCGCCGGCTCCATGAAGGTCGACATCACCCGGGACGCCCTGGGCGCCGACCAGGACGGCAACCCGGTCTACCTGAAGGACATCTGGCCCTCCGAGGCCGAGGTGAACGACGTCGTCGCCAACGCCATCGGCGAGGACATGTTCTCCAAGTCCTACAGCGACGTCTTCGCGGGCGACGCCCAGTGGCAGGCGCTGCCGATCCCCACCGGCAACACCTTCGAGTGGGACTCCGAGTCCACCTACGTCCGCAAGCCCCCGTACTTCGAGGGCATGGCCCACGAGCCGGCCCCCGTGGAGAACATCTCCGGCGCCCGGGTGCTCGCCAAGCTGGGCGACTCGGTCACCACCGACCACATCTCCCCGGCCGGCGCCATCAAGGCCGACACCCCGGCCGGCAAGTACCTCACCGAGCACGGTGTGGAACGTCGTGACTTCAACTCCTACGGCTCGCGCCGAGGCAACCACGAGGTCATGATCCGCGGCACCTTCGCCAACATCCGCCTGCGCAACCAGATCGCGCCGGGCACCGAGGGCGGCTACACCCGCGACTTCACCCAGGACGGCGCGCCGGTGTCGTTCATCTACGACGCCTCGCAGAACTACCAGGCCGCCGGCATCCCGCTGGTCGTCCTGGCCGGCAAGGAGTACGGCTCCGGCTCGTCCCGCGACTGGGCGGCCAAGGGCACCGCGCTCCTCGGCGTCAAGGCCGTCATCGCCGAGTCCTACGAGCGCATCCACCGCTCGAACCTCATCGGCATGGGCGTCCTCCCGCTCCAGTTCCCGGAGGGCCAGTCGGCCGCGTCCCTCGGCCTCACCGGTGAGGAGACCTTCGACTTCACCGGCGTCGAGGAGCTCAACAACGGCACCACCCCCCGCACGGTGAAGGTCAGCACCGACACCGGCGTCGAGTTCGACGCGGTCGTCCGCATCGACACCCCCGGCGAGGCGGACTACTACCGCAACGGCGGCATCATGCAGTACGTGCTGCGCAGCCTGATCCGCAAGTAAGCGGACCGCCACGGCAGTTCGAGGGCCGCGCTCCCGGGTGACCGGGGGCGCGGCCCGCGCCGTTCGCCGACGCTCCGAAGCCGTGCGGACCTCGCCGGTCACCCGCCCCGGTACTTCGCCGCCGCGGCCTGGGCCAGGTCCTGGGACTTGTCCAGAGCCGAGTCCACCGACTGCCGCCCCGCGATGGCCGCCGCGATCTGCTCGGAGACCGCGGTCCCCAGCACGGCGAACTCGGGGATGCCCAGGAAGCCGATGCCTTCGTAGGGGCGCGGGCCCACGCCCGGGTTCTTCGGGTCCGCGGAGTCCGTCGCCGCCCTGAACTCCTGCCGGTACCAGGCATGGGCCGCCTGCTGGTACTCGGGCTTTTCGTAGAGCGACATACGGTTCCCGGCGGGCGCCGAGGTCCAGCCCACCTCCTCGCCGACCAGCTCCTGGAACTCCTTGGAGGAGGCCCAGGAGATGAACTCCCAGGCGGCGTCCTTGTGCTCGGAGGCCTGCTGGATGCCCCAGGCCCAGGTCCACAGCCAGCCGGCCTTGTCGGTGCGATCGTGCGGGGCGGGGACGTAGCCCACCTTGCCCTTGACCGAGGAGCTGTCGGCCTCGATCGACGACGCCAGCGACGTGGCGTCGTACATCATGGCGCACTTGCCCGCGATGAAGCGCTCCAGGATCTCCAGCACGCCCATCCGCTCGGCGCCGGGCTGGCCGTGGCCGCGCAGCAGGTCGACGTAGAAGCCGACGGCCTTCTTGAACTCCGGTGAGGTCAGGCGGGCGTTCCAGTCCATGTCGTACCAGGCGCCGCCGAAGGTGTTGACGACCGTGTTGATCGGGGCGAGGTTCTGGCCCCAGCCGGGCAGGCCGCGCAGGCAGATCCCGCTCGCGCCCTCGGAGCCGTCGACCCGGGCCGCGAGGTCGGCGACCTGCTCCCAGGTCGGCTCCGGCGGCATGGTCAGCCCGTCCTTGCGGAACAGGTCCTTGCGGTACATCAGGAAGGAGCCCTCGCCGTAGAAGGGTTCGGCGTAGAGCTTGCCGTCCTGGCCGGTCAGCGAGGACGCCAGGTTCGGGAAGACGTCGTCCTGGTCGAAGTCCGCGTCGGCCTTCACATAGGGATCCAGCGGGGCGAGCCAGCCGTTGTCCGCGTAGATCGGCACCTCGTACGCGCTGACGCTCGCCACGTCGTAGGTGCCGGCCTGGGTGGCGAACTCGCGGTTCATCGTCACCCGCGCCTCGTTCTCCGGCAGCACCGTGTAGTCGACGGTGATACCGGTCTCCGCCGTGAAGTGCTTCTTGGTCAGCTTCTTGAGGGTCTGGATCTGCGGCACGTCCGTCGCGAGCACACGGAGATCGGCCTGCTCCCCGCCGCCGGGCAGATCGGCGTCACCGCACCCGGCGAGGACCAGACCGGCGGCGGCCGTGAGGGCCACGGCCGCCTGGGTGAGGCGGCTGCGTTTCATGACATTTCGGCCCCTACCCATGATTGCCGATTATTAGGCACTTCTTGAGAAAAAGGATAGGGGGGTGCATTTCCGGCATGCTCGCGCCCGGGCGCGCAGCCGGCCGAGTCCGGCTCAGGTCCGGCCGCGTCTGGCCTGGGCGCGCCGGGACAGCGCGTCGGCCGCCACGGCGGCCAGCAGCACCCCACCGGTGATCATGAACTGCACGGCGTCCTGCACGCCCAGCAGCCCCATACCCGAGGCGATCGACTGGATGACCACCACACCGAGCAGCACCGACCAGGGCGAACCCCGCCCGCCGAACAGACTCGTGCCGCCGATGACGGCCGCCGCGATCGCGTTGATCAGCAGCATCCCCGAACCGGCGGCACGCGCCGTCGTGGGGCTCGCCGAGGTCAGCCCCGACGCCACGAACAGCCCGCCGAATGCGGCCAGCGTCCCCGACACCATGAACATCGCGACCCGCACCCGCTCCACCGCGATGCCGGCCCGCCGTGACGCCTCGACCCCGCCGCCGAGCGCGTACACCCGCCGCCCGTAGCGGGTGCGGCGCAGCACGTAGTCCGAGACGACCAGCACCACCAGGAAGATCAGCAGCGCGAGCGGCAGCCCCTGGAACCGGTTGAGGGTGTGCGCCCCGGCGAAGGCGACCACCGCGAGAAGACCGGTGCGCAACCAGATCTCGCCCCCGGGCCGGTAGGGCATCCCGGTCGCCAGATGGCGGCTCCGGCGGCGGCGGGCAGCCAGGAAGTACCCGCCCGTGCCGAGCGCCGCGACCGCGTACGCCGCCAGGTCGTTGCCGAAATGCCGACTGGTCAGGGAGGCGACCAGACCCTCCTCGTCGATGTTGATCGTGCCGCTCGCGCCCAGCAGGTAGAGCGTCAGACCGTTCCAGATCAGCAGCCCGGCCAGCGTCACCACGAACGCGGGCACGCCGAGCCAGGCATGGAAGAACCCGTGGAAGGCACCCACCGCCGTGCCCGCGGCCACCGCCACGATCACCGCCAGCCACTCCGGCACCCCGTGGTTCACATTGAGCACGGCGAACGCCGCCCCCGCCAGGCCGCTGACCGAGCCGACCGACAGATCGATCTCCCGGATCAGCAGCACGAACACGATGCCGACGGCGACCAGACCGGTCCCGACGATGTCCACGCTGAGATTGGACAGGTTGCGCGGCGAGAGGAACTTGTCGTCAAGTCCCTGGAAGACGATCCAGATCACGATCAGACCGGCGAGGACCAGCAGCGGCCCCCGCTCGCCGTCCCGCACCCCGCCGCGCAGGTCGCGGACGTACTCCCGCACACTGTCCTGCCAGCCGCGGACGGCGCCCCGCTCGCCGCCGGTGGCGACCGGACCGGCACTGCCCGGCCCGGCCGGCCCGCCGTCCCCGCGCGACCCGCCCCGGCTCACGGCCACGCCTCCTCGTCGCCCTTCGAGCGATGGGCCACGGCATTGTCCGCCGCCCCGGTGACCGAGGAGATGATCTGCTCCTGGGTCACCGTGCTCACGTCGAACAGACCGTTGTTGCGGCCCAGCCGAAGCACGGCGACCCGGTCCGCCACGGCCTTGATGTCCCCCATGTTGTGACTGATGAGGATGATCGCCATCCCGCGATCGCGCACCCCCTCGATCAGGTCGAGCAGATGGCTGGTCTGCTCCACCCCCAGGGCGGCGGTCGGCTCGTCGAGCAGCAGCACCTTGGGCGAGCCCATCAGCGACCGGGAGATCGCCACGGCCTGCCGCTGCCCGGCGGACAGCGCGGCGACCGGCATCCGCACGTCGGGGATGCGGATCGACAGGTCCTGCATGAGATCACGGGCCCGGCGCTCCATCTCCACCTCGTCCAGGACGCCCACCCGGTCGATCTCCCGGCCGAGGAAGAGATTGCCGACCACGTCCAGGTTGTCGCACATGGCGAGGTCCTGGTAGACGGTCGCGATGCCCAGGGTGTGGGCGTCGTGCGGGCGTTTGATCTGCACCAGGCGCCCCTCCCACTCGATGATGCCCCGGTCGGCGGGGCTGACCCCGGAGATGACCTTGATCAGCGTGGACTTGCCGGCCCCGTTGTCCCCCGCCAGGGCCACGACCTCCCCGGCCCGGACCTGGAGGTCGACGTCCACGAGCGCCTGGACGCCGCCGAAGCGCTTGGTGATGCCGCGCAACGCCAGTACGGGGGGATGAACCACGGGGACCACCTCGCTCACCGGATGAGCCCGGCCCGCTCGCAGGCCGGACGGAGCTTAGGGGTGCAGATCTGGTCGATCGTGTAGACGCCGTCGCGCACCAGCGTCCGGCCGATCGTCTCGAGCGTCACGGCGGTCGGGGTGAGCAGGATCGCCGGGACGTCCTTCGTCGTGGGGCTGTTCACCTTCGTCGAGACCAGGGCGTCGATGTCGTTGCCGCGCGCCAGGGCGACGGCCATCGCGGCGGCCGCCTCGGTCTCCAGCCGGAACGGCTTGTACACGGTCATGTACTGCTCGCCCTCGACGATGCGCCGCACGGCGTCGAGATCGGCGTCCTGCCCGGTGACCGGGGGCAGGGGCGAGATCCGGGCGCTCTTCAGGGCCGAGACGGCACCGGCCGCGATCGAGTCGTTGGCCGCGAGCACCCCGTCGATCCGGCTCGGGCCGAGGGCGCTGATCGCGGAGGACATCTGATCGTGCGCGTTCTCCGTGCGCCACCCCAGGGTGTTGTACGACTTCAGGATGCGCACCCGGTCCTCGAGGACGGACCGGGCGCCACCCTCGTACCAGGCGGCGTTGGGGCTGGAGGGGTCGCCGTTCAGCATGACGACACCGCCGCCGTCGGCCCTGGCCCCCATGCCCTTCAGGAGTGCCTGGCCCTGGAGCCTGCCGACCTGGGCGCCGTCGAAACTGACGAAGCCCGATATCGGGCCCTCGGCGAGCCGGTCGTAGGCGACGACCGGGATGCCCTCACGGTGTGCCGCGCGCACCGAGGAGCGCAGCGCCTTGGGGTCGACGACGTCCAGCATCAGGGCCGAGACCCCTCGGGTGATCATGGACGTCATCTGCTGGCGCTGGCTCGCCGCGTCGTTCTCGGCGTTGGCGTACACGACCGTGCATTCGGCGCACAGCTCCTTCACCCGCTTCTCGATCAGAGGCCTGTCGGACTTCTCCCAGCGGGGCACGGCCCGGCTGGGCAGCAGCAGCCCGATGGTCAGCTCGCCGTCACCCTCCCCGCCGCTGTCGGTACACCCGGCGAGGGCCACGGCCAGAAGAACCGCCAGCAGCCCGGCGACACCGCGCAGCCCGACACCACGCATCAGGAACCTCCCTCGTGGGTCCGGGCCCGGGGCGGGCGGGGAGCGGAACGGGACCGGGGCCGGTCCTGCTCACGGGGGGCCCGCGCGCCTTCGGTGCGGTTCTGGTCCCGTTCTTGCCGCCGGCTCCGGCCGCCGCCCGGCCCGCGGGGCTGATCTCGGTCCGGGTGGCGGTCTCTGGTGCCGTTTTCGGGGTGGGGCTGGTCTTGGTGTTCGTGGCGGGGTGGGGTGTCGTCTTCGGGGTGGGGCTGGTCTTGGTGCGGGTGGCGGTCTCTGGTGCCGCTTTTGGCGTGGACCTGGTCTCGCTCTTCGTACGGGTCCGGGGTGCCGACCGACTCGCGGTTCTGGTGCCGGGTCCGGCCGTCGACTCCGGCGCTGTTCGTGCCGTGCTGTTCGGACCCGGACCCGGAGCCGTACTCGGGGGCGGGGGCGGAGGCGTGCTCGGGCCCGGAGTCGTACTCGGGCCCGGGGCCGTGCTCGGGGGCGGGGGCGTCGCTGTCCGGTGGCCGGTCGCCGGTGTGGTCGTGGTCGCGGTTCCGGCCCTGCTCGCGGGACCTGCGGCGGTCCCGGTTGCGGCCCAGGCCCCAGCTCCGGTCACGGCCCAGGCCCCAGCCGCGGCCCGGCTTCCGCTCCTCCTGCGGTTCCTCCTGCGGTTCCTCCTCCGGCTCCGCCTCCGGTTCCACGTCCGGCCCCGCTTCCGGCTCCTCGCCGGCCTCCGCCCGCCGTTCCGTACGGGTGACGACGATCTCGCTCCACACCTGCTTGCCGCCGCCCACCGGCACCGAGCCCCAGGCCGCGGACATCGCCTCGACCAGGAACAGCCCGCGGCCGCCCGTCGACTCCCAGTCCACGACCACCGGCTTGGCCGGTGCCCGGGGCGAGGAGTCGCTCACGGCCACCCGCAGCCGGTCCGCCGCCAGGGTCAGCTCCACCCGGACCGCGCCCTGCGTGTGCACCAGCGCGTTGGTGACCAGCTCCGACACCACCAGCAGGACGGTGTCGGCCTCGGCCGCGATGCCCCACGATCGCAGCGTGCGCGCACTGAACCTGCGGGCGTGCATCACGGCGTCCGGCAGCCGCCACACCACCCAGCCCGCCCGCACCGGCCGGACCCGCATCCCGTCGTAGCGCAGCAGCAGTACCGCCACGTCGTCCTCACGGCGCCCGTTCTCACCGAGCAGCGCGTCGGCCATCCGCCCCGGGTCGGCGGGATCGGCCGCGGCGAGCGCCCGGCGCACCAGCCGCATGCCCTCGTCCACCTGGAGATCCGCCGACTCGACCAGACCGTCCGTCACCAGCGCGAGCACCGAGCCCGGCGCGAGCGCCAACGCCGTCAGCGGGAACTCCGCGTCCGCGAGGACGCCCAGGGGAAGCCCGCCCTCGACGGCGATCTCCGCGGTGCTGCCGTCGGGATGCCGTACGAGCGGCGCCAGATGCCCCGCGCGGACGAACAGCGCGTTGCCCTCCTCCATGTCGAGCTCGACATAGCAGCAGGTGGCGAACAGGTCCGTCTCCATGCCGACGAGCAGCCGGTTGGCGTGCGCGACGACCACGTCCGGCGGGTGCCCCTCCACCGCGTAGGCCCGGACCGCCGTACGCATCTGGCCCATGATCGTCGCGGCGCCGGCGCTGTGCCCCTGCACGTCACCGATGACCAGGGCCACCTTGCTCTCCGACAGCGCGATCACGTCGTACCAGTCGCCGCCCACCTGGAGCCCGCGCCTGGCCGGCAGATAGCGGGCCACCGCGGTGCCGCCGGGCAGCCGGGGCAGCCGGCGCGGCAGCAGGCTGCGCTGGAGCATCGTGGCGAGCTCCTGCTCGGCGTCGTAGGCGTGCGCGCGCTTCAGGGCCTGCCCGACGAGGCCCGCGGTCGCGGTCAGCAGGGCCCGCTCCTCGGGGACGAACTCGTGCGCGGCGTCCCAGCCGACCAGGCACACCCCCGCCACCCCGCTCTTGGCCGGCAGCGGCAGTACGGCGAGGCCGCCGGGGCCGATCCCCGCGAGCCCGGGCTCCAGCACGGAACCCGCCGGCCACAGGCTCATCCGCCCGTCCCGCAGCGCCGCCTGGAGCGTGGGCAGGGCGCTGACCGGCGCGTCGGGCCACTCCGAGCGCCACTCGCGCCGCCACAGCTCCGGCCAGACACCGGCGCTCGGCGGATCGAGCACGGTGACCGCGAGCCGGTCCTCCAGCAGTTCGGCGAGCGCCACCCGGTCGGCACCCAGCGGCTCGCGCAGCGCGGCGACCACCACACGGCTGACGTCCCGCACCGTCGTGGCGTCGTCGAGCGCGGCCGTCAGCCACTGGATCCGGGCCACGTCGCTGGCACTGCGGCGCAGCACCGGCGCGGCGCTCACCACGCCCAGCACCCGCTCCGGGGCGCCGTCGGGCCCCTTCAGCACGCGGCAGTTCAGCCGCAACCAGCACAGTTCACCGGTCGGACGGCGGATCCGGAACTCCAGCTCACGGCGGCCCGGGGTCTGCGCGGACGGCTCGATGACCGACATCAGCGCGGGGACGTCCTCCGGGACGCTGCACGAGAGCAGGGTGTCGGTCTTGCCGTCGAAACCGCCTTCGGGGATGCCGACGAGTTCCAGCAGGGCCGGATCCGTCTCGACCAGGCCGGTGCCGGGTGACAGGGCGAAGGAGCCGACCCCCATGGCGCGCAGGGCCGAATCCAGCAGGGGTGAGGGCGCCGACCGGTCGGCCTCACCGCGCAGCCGTTCGGCGACGGCCTCGGCGTACCGCTCCAGGAACTCCTGCTGCTCGACGCCGAATCCTTCCCCGGGCTCTCCCACCACCACGAGACAGCCCAGCCACCCGCCCGCGGCCCCCAGCGGCAGCGCCCCGAGCGGGACGGCGGCGGCTTCGGCGTCCTCCCGGCCCGGGAGGACCACGCCCGCGACCCATACGGCCCGCCCCCGCAGGAACGCCTCGACGAGAGCCGGACAACCGCCGCCCGAGTCGGCAGGGCCTGACGGTAGCGAGGGGGGAGTGGGGTGGGTGTCGGTCGGGCCTGACGGCTCGGTGGGGGGAGCGGGGTGGGAGTCGGCAGGGCCCGACGGTACCGAGAGGGGAGCGGGGTCGGAGTCGCCAGGGCCTGGTGGCACGGTGGGGGGAGTGGCGTGCTCGGTGCCAGGTGGTTCAGCCCTGGGGGAGGCGCTCGGCCCCGTGCCCGGCGCTCCCGCTGACTCCAGGAGCGCCACCCGCCCCGGCAGCCGGTACCGCGGCTCGGACTCGGCTCCGGCCGACTCCACCAGGCGCAGTTCCGCACCGTCCTCACCGCGCACGTACACCGCCGCCAGCGCCACCCCGGCGTACGCCAGCAGCCGCGCTCGCGCCGCCGTCTCCGGAGCGGGACGAGGCGGACCGGTACCCCCGTTCCCCGGCGCCCGAAGACCGGGGACCGAGGCCGCCCGGGCATCGCCGTGATGGGGCATGTCCGCATCCACCTCCCGTCCACGCCGCAGCCAGCGGCAGGTGGGAGTCCCCGGAACTCAGGCGACGACGACGCGGGCACGGGACCGGCGGCGCGGGGTCGCGCCTCCCATGGCGGATCCACGCCGCACATGAGCGGCAGGGCACCCACACAACAGAATCGCACACCTGGATAACACCGACATATGGGGCGACCGGCCTGGCTCTACGGACACGTCCACCGGGTTCCGATCCCAGGCCTCTGGCCTCCGGCCCCTGGTCCCTGGTCCCCGGTCCCTGGTCCCCGGTCCTTGGCCCCCGGCCCCGGTCCCTGGCCCCGGCCCCGGTTTCTGGCCCCGGCCCCTGGGTCCTGCCCCAGCCTCGGCCCCTGGCCCCCGGGTCCCGGGCCTCGGCCCCCGGGCCCCGGCCCGGCCTCTGCCTCGGCCCCTGGGTTCCGGCCCCCCGCCTCGGCCCCCGGCCTGCCCCCAGCCTCGGCGCCTGGCCCCTGGCCCCTGGCCTCGGCCCTCGGCCCTCGGCCCCCGGCCTCGGGCCCGGCCCCAACCCCGGCCCCGGCCCCGGCCCCGGCGAGTGGCGAGCCGCGCGGGCGCAGTGGCTCGGGCGGCATGGCGGGCCCGGTGATCATCTGTCTCGGGTCACCGGGCCCGTTCCGTGCGGTGGTCAGCCCACTCGGCAGGGTGGGCTGCTCGTGCTCTCGGCTCCTGAACCGGAGACGACGTAGCCGAACGTCGCACTCTTACCCGGGGCCAGGGAGCCGTTCCAGTTGGCGTTGTGGACCATCACCGACTGGCCGTTGTAGGTCGCGCTGCCGCTCCACAGGCTCTCGACCTTCTGGCCCGCCGGGAGCGTCCAGTCGACCATCCAGCCGAGCATCGGGACCGTGCCGGTGTTGGTGACGGTCACCTCGGACTGGTAGCCGCCGTTCCAGGTGCCGGTCGTCTTGCGGGTGGCCGTACAGGTGCCGGGCACCGGCTCGGACGGGTTGCCCGGCTCCTTGACGCCGGTCACCTCGCCGTTGCCACCGTCGAAGACGACGTCGGAGCAGGAGTAGAAGGTCTCCTGGCTGTCGGAGCGCTGCCAGACCATGTAGATGATGTGGCGGCCCGACTTGTCGGCCGGGAGCTTGCCGGTCCAGGAGTAGTTGGCCTCGACCGTCCCGGGGGAGCCGTTGAGCGGCGGGTGGTCGACCGAGAGGAAGGGCTGGGCCTCCATGTCGTTCCAGGTGAGCGTCTTGGTCGGGTCGAAGCCGTCCTTGGTGATGTAGACGTAGAACCAACCCGGGTGCGCCGCCCAGGCGTTGTACGAGAAGTCGACCGTCGCCCCCGAGGTGAGATGGGTCAGCGGCCAGTCCTTGCTGGGTGTGTTGAAGCCGGTGAAGTTGGTGTTGCCGCCGCTGCACAGCTCGCCGTCCGGTACGAAGCCCCGGGTGCGGCCGGCGCCGTCCGAGCGCAGCACCGAGAACCAGTTGTAGAACGGCGTGGTGCCGCTGACCTGCTGCGCACCACGGCACGCGGGGTTGACCGGCTTGATCTCACCGGTGTCGGTCAGCCCGTCCTGCCAGCACAGGAACGTGCGGCTGCCCGGTTTCATGGGTGTGCCGTGCGCTTCCGCCTTTCCGCCGGCCGTCATGACCAGGCCGATGGCCGGGACGGTGGCGAGGAGGGCGAGCAGGACGAGGAAGAGGGCTCTGACCCGGGTGGGGAGCGCTAATCGGGGCATCGTGGATCCTCCCGGCTCTCTTGTCAGGATCATCCGTTCGTGGGGGTGTCGGGCCTGCGGATGCGTGTGCCTGGATGCGCGGGATGGGAGCGACTCGAGGGCGGGTTCCGGTCCACCGTGATGGGAGCGCTCCCACCCCGCCTGTTGCGGAAGTTAGCGCTCGACGGGGGAGATGTAAACGGCTCGGGCGAAAGGGCGTGGCGGGAAGCGGCGACCCGTGGCAATGGCGCGCCTGTCGTGTGGTGCGGAGCCCGTTCGGCTGGTGACAGCGCGCGCGTGCGTCGAGGTGCTCGCAGACTTCGGATGGATGGACGACTCGTCAAGTGGAAAGCAGGAGGCGGTCATGGGGTGCATGCCGACGGAGGACGCCGAGTTTCACAACGCCATCAAGGAGGTTTTCCTGCGGTACCCGGAAGCGCAGGGGAAATACGCGCTGTCCAGTCTCGCGCTGGAAAACCGTATCCCGGTCGACTTCGACAAGAAGGTCGCCGTCTCCAGGATCGAGGGCGACAAGATCATCACCGAATTCAAGGACCGGAAGTCGGTGATCAGGATGCAGCTCTGCTTGAAGTGGAACTTCGACTACAGCGAGTGTCTGATGTGGGAAGAGGCTCCGGAGTAGCGCGTGGTGTCATCGTCGGCGGCACGTCCATGAGGGCGCGGTTCAAGGCGAGTTGACTTGACCTTCCCTTTGCGGTTGGCTGCGGATCCGACCATCATGATCCGGGGGGATCCGCGTGAACCGCACACTTCGTGCAGCCGTCTGTTCCGTCGCCGTGGGCGCTCTCGCGCTCGGCCTCAGCTCCTGCTCCGAGGCGGTCGACCAGGTCGACAAGGCGGTGAACGAGACGTACGAGGTCACCTACGAGGTCACGGGGAAGAACGTCGACTCGATCGACTTCCACGGGGGCGGTGGCAAGGCCATGGAGCCGAAGATCGAGTCGGTGTCGAAGCCCGAGCTGCCCTGGAAGAAGACGGTTACGCTGCGTGGCATCATGCCCGCGGCGGTCATGCCGATCGCTACGGACCCCGAGGGTGCGCAGGTCACCTGCAAGATCATCTACAAGGGCAAGGTGATCGAGGAACAGAGCGCCAAGGGTCTGGTGACCGCCGGCGGCTGCACGGCGGAGTCCCCCGTCACGGAGTGATCCGGGGCGGCGCGGGGGACGGCGCGGGGGCTTCGCCCGGGGCCCGGGAGGATGGCCCCGGTCGCGATGAGCCACAGTGGGTCGTCCCGGCCCGGGCGTTCACCTCGCAGCCCCGGCTGCGCGCCGCATCCTGGCCACCCTGCCTCGTGGCCCCGGCTGCGCGCCGCATCCCGGTCACCTCACCTCGCAGCCCCAGGGCACGAGTCACGCCCCACGCACCTCACCGTCGGTCACCCCGCCCCCTGAGCGGAACTGACCGCGAGCCCTCCCCGTCGTCCCCCGTCTCGTCCAACACCCCCCGCAACCACCCCAGTTGACGCCCCACCTGCACGGCCTCACCCCCTCGTGCCCGTTGAACGGATACGCGTGGATCTCCTTGCGCGGAGCCGTACCCGTCAGTTCCGCATAGCGGTTGAACGCGGCGTACACCCCGCTCGGCGGACACACCGTGTCCCGCAGCCCCACCCCGAAGTGCGCCGGGGCCTGCGCGCGCCGGGCGAAGGAGATGCCCTCGACGTAGGAGAGGGTGCGGTGGGCCGCGGTCTCGGCGCCCCGGTGGACCGCGAGGTAGGCGGCGATCTCGCCGTACGGACCCGCGTCCGTGAGGTCCAGGGCCCGCCGGATGCCGCACAGGAGCGGGGCGGTGACCAGGACGGCCGCCAGATCCGGGACGAGCCCCGCGACGGCCAGGGCCAGCCCGCCGCCCTGGCTGTTGCCGACCGCCACGGTCCGCGCCGGATCGACGCCGGGCAGCGCCCGTACCGCCGCGACCGCCCGCACCGCGTCCGCGATCAGGCGCCGGTAGTGGTATTCCTCGGCGGCGAGCAGCCCCCGTACGGCTGGACCGGGTCCGCCCGGCGCGGTGACGTGCGGGTCGGGTGTGTCACCGCCGCACCCGTACTGGTCGCCCTGGCCGCGGTTGTCCATGAGCAGATGCGCGTACCCGGCGTTGACCCACGTCAGGCGCTCGTGCGGAAGTCCGCGCCCGCGCCCGTACCCGGCGAACTCCACCACGGCGGGCAGCAGTTCACGCTCATCTCCACCCACCTCCACCCGCGAGCCTCCACCCACCTCCACCCGTGAGCCTCCA
The DNA here is from genome assembly GCF_042959065.1 of Streptomyces sp. NPDC007929. Taxonomy (NCBI): domain Bacteria; kingdom Bacillati; phylum Actinomycetota; class Actinomycetes; order Kitasatosporales; family Streptomycetaceae; genus Streptomyces; species Streptomyces sp. NPDC007929. Next base: position 173,629 of record NZ_JBIBKD010000007.1, read on the forward strand.
CCCCACCCCACCCCCGCCGGCCGGCTGAACCACCCCCGCACCGGATCGCCCCCGAACCCCCGGAACGTCACATCCCAGGTCCGCGTCAGACGGAGCCCCGTCTCCACCGGCCGCACCGACACCAGGGGGTCCGAGCCCCCGGCCACCTTCAGCGTGTCCCGCCAGAACGCGTCGAAGTCGCCGGGCTCCTCGATGTCCGGGCGGTGGCGTTCCAGCTCTGTCAGGGGCAGGTCGAACGCGGGCACGACAGCACCTCGCAGGAGTCGGTGATCATCCAGAAACTTGCGGTGGGATAGAGGCTCGACTCTGGGGGGCATACCCAGCTTCATCGATGTTCCAACGCGCCCCACGCGTCCCGTCCGAGTCTCGCAGCACCCATTGACAGCGCTTTCTGGTGCCCCTAGGTTGCCGCGAAGTTACCGGTAGAAGCTCGAAAGTTTCGGTTCCGCGTCCCACGCCCACGGGAGGCCCGAGCAAATGAGCACGCCCACCACATCGGCCCCGCCGGGCACCCAGGACCCGCCCCCGGCCCGGGCCGCCCCCCGGCGCGGCAAGCGGGCGAGCACCCGGACCGGTTGGCGCCGGGCGCTGCGCCGCGACTGGCAGTTGTACTCGCTGGCGATACTGCCGCTGCTGTTCTTCCTCGTCTTCCGCTATCTGCCGATGATCGGAAACATCATCGCTTTCCGGCGCTTCGAGCCCGGCGGTTCGCTCTTCGGCGAGGAATGGGTGGGGCTGCGCTATGTGCGGATGTTTCTCAGCGACCCCACCTTCTGGCAGGTTTTCCGTAACACCCTCTGGCTGGGCGGGCTCACCCTCGTCTTCTGTTTCCCCATTCCCATCGTGCTGGCGCTGCTGCTGAACGAGGTGCGCCGGCGTTCCCTGAAGCGGTTCGTGCAGTCGGTGTCGTACCTGCCGCACTTCCTGTCGATCGTGATCGTCGCGGGCATCACCATGCAGATGCTCGCGAGCGACGGCCCGGTCAACCATGTCCTCGGTCTGCTCGGCCACGACCCGGTCCGCTTCATCCAGGAACCCGAGTGGTTCCGCGCCCTCTACGTCGGCTCGGAGATCTGGCAGACGGCCGGCTGGGGCACGATCCTCTACCTCGCCGCGCTCACCACGATCGACGAGGACCTCTACGAGGCCGCCCGCATCGACGGTGCCAACCGCTGGCAGCAGATCTGGCACGTCACCCTGCCCGGCATCCGCCCCACCATGATCACCTTGCTGATCCTCAACGTCGGCACGTTCATGGCGGTCGGCTTCGAGAAAGTCCTGCTGCTGTACAACCCGCTGACGTACCCGACCGCGGACGTGATCTCGACGTACGTCTACCGCTCCGGCGTCGAGTCCAACAGCTTCAGCTACGCCGCCGCCATCGGCCTGTTCGAGGCGATCATCGGCCTGGTCCTCATCACGTCCGCCAACCAGCTCTCGCGTCGCACAGTGGGGACGAGCCTGTGGTGAAACCGAGCCGCGCGTACCGGGTCTTCCAGGGGGTCAACGGGGTGGTCCTCACGCTCGTCGTGCTGGTCACCCTCTACCCGTTCGTCAACATCCTCGCCCGGTCCTTCAGCGGGGAGCGGCAGATCCGGGCCGGTGAGGTGACCCTGCTGCCCAAGGGGTTCAACCTCACCACGTACGAAATCGTTTTCCAGGACTCGATGTTCTGGCGGAACTACGGAAACACCGTGCTCTACACGGTCGTGGCGACAGCGGTCGCGATGATCCTGACGACCTGTTACGCCTACGTCCTGTCGAAGAAGCACCTCAGGGGCCGTGGCCTGCTCGTCGGCATCGCCGTGTTCACCATGTTCTTCACCGGCGGCCTGATCCCGAACTACATCCTGGTCACCAGCCTCGGCCTGAAGAACAGCGTGTGGGCGATCGCCCTGCCCAACGCCATCAGCGTCTTCAACCTGCTCGTGATGAAGGCCTTCTTCGAGAACCTGCCGCCGGACCTGGAGGAGGCCGCGCAGATCGACGGCCTGAGCACCTACGGCGTCCTGCTGAGGATCGTCCTGCCGCTGTCCAAGGCGGTCGTGGCGACGATGGTGCTGTTCTACTCGGTGTCCTTCTGGAACTCCTGGTTCAGCGCGTTCCTCTACATGGACCGCTCCGAGCTGATGCCGGTCACGGTCTACCTCCGCAACCTCATCCAGGGCGCCACCGGCGGCGGCAACGCCGGCGCCGGAACCGAGCAGCTCAGCCAGGTCGGCGCGAACATCCAGGCGGTGACCATCGTCCTCACCGCCCTGCCGATCCTGTGCGTGTACCCGTTCGTCCAGCGCTACTTCGTCTCGGGCGTGATGCTCGGCGCGGTCAAGGGCTGACCGTCGCACCTCTCAGACCGGCATACGGAACAAGGGGGTTCCCGTGAAGAACACAGGACAGCTGTCGCGGCGCCAGATGCTCGCCGCAGCCGGTTTCCTCGGCCTTGCCACGATCACCGGCTGCGGCGGCGGAGACGACGGCGGCGACGGCAAGGACCTGTCGAAGAAGCGGGACGGAGCCATGAAGAACCACCGGCCCGGCCAGCAGTTCAAGGCGTCCCGGCCGCTGTCCTTCTCGGTGCTGCACAACAACAACCCGGTGTACCCGATGAAGAACGGCTGGCTGTTCTGGAAGGAGGTCACCAAGCGCACCGGGATCACCCTCAAGCCCCTCGACGTCCCGCTGGCGGACTACGAGAAGAAGCGCAGCGTCCTCATCGGCTCCGGCGACGCGCCCCTCATCATCCCGAAGACCTACCACCCCGGCGAGGTCGCCTTCGTGTCCTCGGGGGCGATCCTCCCGGTCAGTGAATACGTCGACCTGATGCCCAACTTCCGCGACAAGGTGCGCAAGTGGAGACTGGAGCCCGAGCTGGACTCCATCCGCCAGTCCGACGGCAAGTACTACCTGCTGCCGGGCCTGCACGAGAGGCCCAAGGCCGGCTACTCCCTGGCCCTGCGCACGGACATCCTCGACCGGCACGGACTCGCCCTGCCCACCACCTTGGACGAGGTGTACGCCGTCCTCAAGGCGCTGAAGGCGGAATACCCGGACAAGTACCCGTGGACCGACCGCTGGAGCACCAACACCCCGTTCCCGTGCGGGGCGTTGTTCAGCTATCTCGGCCAGGCGCACGGCGTCAAGGCGGGCTGGACGTACGACAACATCAGCTTTGACACCAAGGCGCGGAAGTTCGTCTTCACCGCGACCCAGGACGCCTACCGGCAGATGGTCGAGTACCTCAGAAAACTGGTTTCGGAAAAGCTCCTCGACCCGGAGAGCTTCACCCAGCAGGACGACCAGGCCGTGCAGAAACTCCTCGCGGAAAAGTCGTACGTGATCAGCGCCAACCCCCAGGAACTGGTGCAGAACTACCGCTACAACCTGGCCAAGCAGGTCAAGGGGGCGAAGATCGAGATGATCCCGATCCCCCTCGGCCCGGCGGGGCCGGTCCTGCTGAGCGGAATCCGCCTGGAAAACGGCATCATGATCTCCAGCAAGGCCCTCAAGAGCGACACCTTCGTCGCGATGATGCAGTTCGTGGACTGGCTCTGGTACTCCGACGAGGGCCAGAAGTTCTGCAAGTGGGGCGTGGAGGGCGTCACGTACACCGAGTCCGGCGCCACGTACACGCTGGAGCCCGGGATCTCCCTCATGGGCTCCGACCCGGACGCCCCGAAGGACCTCCAGAAGGACTACGGCTTCTTCAACGGCGTGTTCACCTACGGCGGCAGCTGGGAGCTGGTGTCCTCCAGCTTCAGCCCGGACGAGAAGAAGTTCCAGGAGGTGATGTCCCAGCGCAGGGAACTCCCCGTCGACCCCGCGCACCCGCTGCAGTCCTTCGAGCAGGAACAGGCGACGCTCTGGGACACCCCGCTCAAGGACACCGCCATCCAGAACACCCTCCAGTTCGTCCTCGGCAAGCGCCCGATGTCCGACTGGAACGCCCATGTCGCCGAGCTGAAGTCCAAGAACATGCAGCAACTCGTCGACCTGCACAACAAGGCGTACGAGCGGTTCAGGAAGGAGAACGGATGATGGCGGCCGGACCGACGGCGACCGCTCGGCCGGAAGGGCCCCACATCGGTGCGGCGCGCACCTCCGGCTTCGGCACCGGCCCCCTCTCCCGCGCCGCCGCCCTCGTCCACACCCTCCTGACCGTCGAAGCGCTGCTCCTGCTCACCGCCTCCCCGGGCCTGGCCGGACTGCTCCTGCTCGGCCCCGACCCCACGAACCTCCCCCTCGCGGCCCTGTGCCTGCTGCCGCTCGGACCGGCCCTGTCCGCCGCGCTCTACGCCCTCCACCGCCGCAGCCGGGACCTCACCGAACTGCACCCGGCCCGCGCCTACCTGCGCGGCTGGCGGCTCAACGCCGTACCGGCCCTCACACTGTGGGCACCGATGCTGGCCTGGCTGACGGTCATCGCCTTCACCCTCACGCACTTCCCCGCCACCGGCCTGCCCGGCTGGTGGGCACTGCTGCTCGGGGTGATCGGCACCGGCTCCCTCCTCTGGGGCGCGCACGCCCTCGTCCTCACGTCCCTCTTCGCCTTCCGGGCCCGGGACACCGCCCGCCTCGCCGCCCACTTCCTGTTCCGGCACGGCCGCGCCACCCTCGCCGCCGCCTCCCTGCTGGTCCTGACGGCCGGGTCGGCCGCCCTGCTGACCGAGGCCCTGCCCGCCCTGCTGGCCGCCCCGCTGCTGCTCTCCCTGCTGCACGGCAGCCGGACCGTGATCAGCGAGACGCGGAAGGACTTCACCACATGACCCACAAGATCCACTACGGCGGCGACTACAACCCCGAGCAGTGGACTCCCGAGGTCTGGGACGAGGACCACCGGCTGTTCACCCGGGCCGGCATCGACACCCTCACCATCGGCGTCTTCACCTGGTCCATCACCCAACCGGACCCGGACACCTACGACTTCACCGTCCTGGACCGCACCATCGAACGGGCCGCCGCCGAGGGACGCCGGGTATGCCTGGCCACCGGAACCGCCGCCCTCCCGCCCTGGCTCGCCCAGCGGCACCCCGAGGTCAACCGCACCGACTTCGAGGGCCACCGCCACCGCTACGGCCAGCGGCACAACTTCTGCCCCAGCTCACCGGCGTACCGCGCACACGCCACCGCGCTCGCCGCCCGCCTCGCCGAGCGGTACGCCGCCCACCCGGCCCTGCTCGCCTGGCACGTCAACAACGAGTACGGCGGCGCCTGTTACTGCGAACTGTGCGCCGAGGCGTTCCGGACCTGGCTGCGGGACCGGCACGGCACCCTCGACGCCCTCAACGACGCCTGGTGGACCACCTTCTGGTCCCACCGCTACACCGACTGGAACCAGATCGAGCCGCCCAGCGCCCTCACCGAGCACTGGCGCGGCCCCGACCACACCGCCTTCCAGGGCATCACCCTCGACTGGTTCCGCTTCACCACCGACGCCCTCCTCGGCTGCTTCCTGGCCGAGAAGGAGATGATCCGCGCCCACGACCCGGACACGCCCGTCACCACCAACCTCATGGGCCTCTACCGCCCCCTCGACTACCACCGCTGGGCGCCCCACCTGGACTTCGCCTCCTGGGACAACTACCCGCCCCTCGACGCCCCGCCGACCCGGCCCGCCCTCGCCCACGACCTGATGCGCGGACTGAAGGACGGCGCCCCCTTCTGGCTGATGGAGCAGACCCCCTCGACGACGGCCTGCCGGGACGTGAACCCGCTCCGGCGGCCCGGCGAACTGCGCCTCGCCACCTTCCAGGCCATCGCGCACGGCGCCGACGCCGCCCTCTACTTCCAGATGCGCGCCTCCCGCGGCGCCTGCGAGAAGTACCACGGGGCCGTCATCGGCCACGCCGGCCGCGCCGACACCCGCGTCTTCCGCGAGGTCGCCGAACTGGGACGGGAACTGGAGGCCCTGGGCGACCGCACACTCGGCGCCCGCACCCCCGCCCGCACCGCGCTCCTCTTCGACTGGGACAGCTGGTGGGCCCTGGAGATCTCCGACGGCCCCTCCCGGCTGGTCAGGTACCCGGACGTGGTCCACGTCTACTACCGGGCCGCCCGCGAGGCCGGGGCCGACCTGGACGTCGTCCCGCAGACCGCCGACCTCACGCCCTACGACGTGGTCCTCGCGCCCGCCCTGCACCTGATCAAGGGCGACCTCGCCCCCCGCCTGGAAGCCGTGGCGGCCCGCGGCGGCACCGTCCTGACCACCTTCCTCTCCGGCCGCGCCGACGAGCACGACCGCGCCTTCCTCGCCGACGTCCCCGGCCCACTCGCCCCGCTGATGGGCATCCGCGTCGACGAATGGGACGCCCGGCCACCGGAGTTCACCCAGACCGTCCCCGAACTGGGCGCCGAAGCCCGGCTCGTCTTCGAGATCGTGCTCCCACGCGGCGCGAAAACGGTTGCTACCTACGGCACCGACTTCTACGCCGGCACCCCGGCCGTCACCCGCAACCGCTACGGCGACGGCGAGGCCTGGTACGTCGCCACCGCCCTCGACCAGCCGGGCGTCGACGAGGTCGTCCGCCGGATCCTGACCCGCCACGACCTGCTCGGCCCCTATGCCGACCACCCGGAGGTGGAGACCGCCACCCGGGTCGCCCCCGACGGCACCCGCCTGCTCTTCCTCCTCAACCACGCCCCCGAACCGGCCCATCTGACCGCCCACACCACCGCCACCGACCTGCTCACCGGCAAGCGGGTGGACCAGGGCGAGCCCCTGGTCCTCGACCCGCTGGGCGTGGCGATCCTTCAGTAGACGCGCCGGCCCCGCCCGTCCGGCACCCCGGACTTGCGGAAGAAGTAACTGTTGACCTGGTCGCGCCACTCGCGGGCACTGCGCAGCTGCTCCTCGTAGCGCTCGGCCACCCTCGCGTGGCGCGCCGGGTCCACCAGCCCGGCCAGCGAAGCCCACACCGCCCGCGCCTCCTCCACCTCCTCGACGCCCTCGAAGTGGGTGTCGTAGATGTGCTGGATCACGGTTTTCCCGCTCTTGAGCACATGCCCGTACGGCACATGGTGGAAGAACAGCAGCAACTCGTCCGGACAGCTGTCCGGCGACTCGTACAGCTCGGCCCACGGCTTGCCGTACTGCCCGGCGTACCCCGTGCCGCTCGCCGCGCTGCGGTCCACTCCGACGCCGTCCCGGTCGGCGAAGTGGTACGTCCCCCACGGGCTGTACTCGTAGCCGTCCACACTCGGCCCGTAGTGGTGCCCCGGCTGCACCATGAAGCCCACACCCAGCGGAGCGGTGTACTTCTCGTACGTCCGCCACGAACCGTCGAGCACGGTGTGCAGCCCGTCGATGAGCTGTCGCGAGGCGTCCGGGAAGCTGAGCCCGATCCACTCGTCGAGCACCGCGACCGGGTCGGCGTCCGGCTGCCAGGCCAGCCGCCCGAAGGTGTAGAGGTTGGCCTGCGCCAGCGGATGACCCGTCCAGAACGGGTCGTCACCGACGTTCGGCACCGCCACGAGTCCGCCCCGGGCCAGTGCGCCGACCTCGGTGTCCTGGGGACGGAACCGCAGCACCTCGCTCCACATCGGCCCCAGCCAGCACACGTGCCGCTGCTGCCCGGTGTACTCCTGGGTGGCCTGCAACTCCACCGCGAGGCGGGTCCGCGGCATCGCCCCGAGCAGCGGCGACACCGGCTCCCGCACCTGGAAGTCCATCGGCCCGTGCTTCACCTGGAGCACGGCCCCGGACGCGAACTCCCCGTCCAGCGGCGTGAAATGGTCGAACGCGGCCCGGGCCCGGTCCGTGCCGCGGTCCCGCCAGTCCTGGCGGTGGTCGTAGACGAACGCCCGCCAGTGCACCGTGCCGCCGTACGGCTCCAGCGCCGCCGCCAGCAGGTTCGCGCCCTCGGCGTGACTGCGGCCGTACGCGAACGGCCCCGGCTGCCCCTCCGAGTCGGCCTTCACCACGTACCCGCCGAAGTCGGGTATCGCCTCGTACACCCGCCGGGTCGCTGCGGCCCACCAGTCGCGCACGGACCCGTCCAGCGGATCGGCCGTGGGCAGCCCGCCCAGCGTGATCGGCGCCGCGAAGGAGACCGACAGGTGGGTGCGGATGCCGTAGGGGCGCAACGCCTCGGCGATCTCGGCGACTTCACCGATGCGCTCGGTCAGCAGGCGCGCTTCGGCCGCGTGCACATTGACGTTGTTCACGGAGATCGCGTTGATCCCGCACGCCGCGAGCAGCCTGCCGTACGCCCGCACGCGGCCGAGTTCACGCCGCGCCCCGCCGTCCCGCCAGAACAGCGAGCCGCCCGCGTAACCGCGTTCCACCTGGCCCATGACCGGGTGGACGGCCACGTTGTCCCAGTGGTCCAGCATGCGCAAGGCGAGCGTGGGGCGGTGGACCTCCCGCGCCCACGCGCCGGTGAAGGCCGCCTCCCCGCGCCGGACGACGTGGAACAGACCGTGGAGCAGCCCGCGTCCTTCGGCGGCGGTGACGGTTGTGGTGCCGCCCTCGCGCGCGAAGGTGAAGCCCTCGCGGTCGGGGTCGGCGCCGTCGGGCGCGTTGTCACCGAGGTCTTCGCCGCCCAGTCCTTTGCCGCCCAGTCCTTCGCCGTCGAGGTCGAGGACCAGGTCGTACGCGCCGTCCGGCGCGGCGTCGCGCACGACCCGGCCCCCGAACCGCCGGCAGGCCTCGGCCACCTCCCCGTGCACCGTCTCCACCAGCGGACCCGATCCGCGGATCAGGGTCCGCCTGCCGCCGATCGCCCGGAAGGCGGCGGGCGGCAGCCAAGCCGGGTCGACGGCTTCGGGCAGGACGGGGACGGGAAGTGGCATCGGACCCCCAACTCGGTTGCTCAGGAAAGCAGTTCGACCTCCGCCAGGGTGGCCTCGCGGTCGAGTACCAGGCGGTACTTCTCGTACGTACCCGGGGACCTCACGGAGAACGCGCGGGTCTGCCGGTCCCAGGCGAAGGACTCCCCGGAGCGCCGGTCCAGCGTCCGCCAGGTGGTGCCGTCCAAGGAGCCCTGGAGCGTCCATGCGGCCGGTGCCTTCGCCCGGTCCGCCGACGAGGTAAGCGTGTACTGAACCGCTTTCACGCCTTCTCGGACCGGCAGGTCCACGGACGTCACCGCGGCGTCCGTGGCGGAGGTGTCGTCGAACAGCGCGCCGTCACCCCCCAGCACGTCGGCACGGGGCGTCGGCACCTCGTCGTCCCGGGTGATCGACACGGGCGCCGCGTGCTCGCCGGTGCCCCAGGACGACGGCCGTGGGCCCATGGCGAACTCCAGGACGCCGCCCTTGGCGATCAGCGCGTGCGGCAGTGAGGTCTTCGTCCAAGTCCGGCCGTTGACCTTCAGTCCCTGGACGTAGACGTTCCTCGTGCTGTTGCGGGGCGCCTTCACCACCAGCTCGCGGCCGTTCTCCAGATGCACGGTCGCCTTGGTGAACAGGGGCGAACCGATGGCGTACTCGCCGCTGCCCATCACCAGCGGGTAGAAGCCGAGCGAGGAGAACAGGAACCAGGCCGACTGCTCGCCGTTGTCCTCGTCACCGTGGTAGCCCTGCCCGATCTCGCTGCCCGTGTACAGCCGGGACAGCACCTCGCGGACGTTCTTCTGCGCCTTCCAGGGCTGCCCGGCCGCGTCGTACATGTAGATGGCGTGGTGGGCGACCTGGTTGGAGTGCCCGTACATGCCCATCCGGACGTCGCGCGCCTCGGTCATCTCGTGGATGACGCCGCCGTACGAGCCGACGAACTCGGGCGAGGCGGTCTCCGGGGTGGAGAAGTATGTGTCGAGCTTGTCGGCGAGGCCCTTGCGGCCGCCGTAGAGGTTCGCCAGGCCCCGGCTGTCCTGGGGGGCGGTGAAGGCGTACCCGTAGCCGTTGGTCTCGGTGTAGTCGTGGCCCCACACGCGCGGGTCGTACCTGGAGGACTCCACCCGCCAGTCGCCCTTGGCGTTACGGCCCTGGAAGAACCCGGCCTTCGTGTCGAAAAGGTTTACATAGTCCCGGGCGCGGTTCAGGAAGTACTCCGACTCCTCCTTGTAGCGCCGCTCGCCGGTCTCCTCGTAGAGCTTTCGCCCCATGCGGGAGATGCCGTAATCGTTCAGGTAGCCCTCCAGCGCCCAGGACAGGCCCTCGTGGGTCTCGGTGCTGGTGTAGCCGAGGAAGGGAGAGGTGGCCATGCCCTTGCGGCCGACGCCCGAGCTCGGCGGTACGACCGTGGCGTTCTTCACCGCCGCCTCGTAGGCCGCCTTCGCGTCGAAGTCGACGCCCTTGACGTACGCGTCCGCGAACGCCACGTCCGAGGAGGTGCCCGTCATGAGGTCCGCGTAGCCGGGAGAGGACCAGCGCGAGGTCCAGCCGCCGTCCTTGTACTGCTGCACGAAGCCGTCGACCAGCTCACCCGCCCGGGACGGCGTCAGGAACGAGTACGCCGGCCAAGTGGTCCGGTAGGTGTCCCAGAAACCGTTGTTCACGTACACCTTGCCGTCGACGATCTTCGCGCCGGTGTGCGTGGGGGTGTCCGGGTTCGGCATGGGGGAGAAGGGCGAGGCGTACTTGTGCCTCCCGTCGACCTTCTCGAAGCCGGAGTTCGGGTACAGGTACAGCCGGTACAGACTGGAGTACAGCGTCGTCAGCTGGTCGGGGGTGGCGCCCTCGACCTCGACCTTGCCGAGCAGCCGGTCCCACTGCCGCTGTGCGCCCTTCTTGACGGCCTCGAAGGACTTCCCTTCGGGGATCTCCTGGCGCAGGTTGTCCTTTGCCTGGTCGACGCTGATGAGCGAGGTCGCCAGGCGCAGGGTGACGGTCCGGTCGTCGGCCTTGAAACGGAGGTAGCCCTTCACCCCGGCCGACGAGCCCTCGCTCACCGGCTTGTCGAAGGCGCCGTAGACGAACAGCCGGGTCGCGCCCGTCGACAGCCCGGACTTCACGTCCGAGTAACCGGTTACGACCCCGTTCTCCTTGTCCAGCGTCAGACCCGCCTGGTCGGTCACGTTGTCGAAGAGGACACTCGCGTCGTCGCCGGGGTAGGTGAAGCGCAGCGCCGCCGCGTGGTCCGTCGGCGCCATCTCGGCCTTCAGCCCGTTCTCGAACCGCACGCCGTAGTAGTACGGCCGCGCGGTCTCGTTCTCGTGCCGGAAGGCCAGTTCCCGCGCCTCCCGGCCCAGATCCGGAGTTCCGGAGGCGACGGACGGCATCACCTGGAAGGTCTGCCGGTCGCCCATCCACGGGCTGGGCTCATGACTCGCGCTGAACGCCTGGATCGTCGGCAGGTTGTCCGCGTTGTTCGCACGTGCGTAGTCGTACAGCCAGCTCAGCGAGCCCGCGTTGGTCACCGGCGTCCAGAAGTTGAAGCCATGCGGCACCGCCGTCGCCGGGAAGTTGTTGCCGCGTGAGAAGCCGCCGCTGGAGTTCGTCCCGCGAGTCGTCACCGCGTAGTCCGACAGATGTGCCTTCGGCCGCTCGGGGGCGACGGACTCGATGCGCACGTCGTCCAGCCAGCCCCGGAACTTCGCGGGGCCCTTGGGGGAGTCGTAGGCCACCAGGATCCGGTCCACGGTCTTTCCGGCCGCGACCGAGCCGATCCGCGAGGCCACGTTGTTCCACTGGTTGACGTAGAGGATCTTCGCCGCGCCCTGCCCCTGCGGGGTCAGCGGAAAGCCGTGCTGGTCGGTGGCGCGCAGGTCGCTCAGGTGGGTGCCGTCGGTGAAGGCGAGGTCGACGGAGACGTTCGTCGCGTCGTAGTCGAGGTCACCGTCCGCCATGGACGGGAAGATCCGGTAGGCCAGCCGCGTGTTCCGGCCGACGGCCACGTTCACGTCGAAGACCTTGTTGTACGAGTACGCCCGGCCCTCGGTGGTGTGCCGCCCGGCGTAGCGCAGGGCGCGCTTTCCGGTGAACCCGGCGCCCGCCTTCGCGGTGGGGGAGCCGCTGGGGCCCCGGTCGACGAGCGAGAGCATGTCCTGCGGGACGGGTCCGTCGGCGCCGCCCGTGGACAACTGGAGATCGGCGAGCTGGAGGATGTCGCCGCCGTTGTTACCGGTGACGTCCAGCCGGAAGTGCCGGTACTCGCCGGGTTCGGCGAGGTCGTACGTCTTCGTCTGGAAACGCTCGGAAAACGATTCGCCGGAGCGCGTGTCGAGGGTCTTCCACTCCTTACCGTCGGTGGAGCCCTTCAGGGCCCAGTCCTTCGGGTCGCGTTCGGCGTGATCATTGGCCGAGGTCAGCGCGTAACGCTGGAGTTGGACCGGTTTGTCCAGGTCGAACTCGGCCCAGCCGGTGGATGCGAAGACGAGCCACTTGGTGCTCGGCTCGCCGTCGACGAGGTTCTCCTTCACCTCGCCGCCGCCCGTGTTCTCGCCGCTGGCCCGGACATCGGTGACCTGGTCGGTCACGTTGCCCGGTATGCCGCTGCTGTAGCCGCCGTCGACTCCCGAGGCCCGTTTGCCGCCGCCCGGGGTGGTGTCCACGGTGTTCAGCCAGTCCGGAAGCGGGTCGTCCGCCTCGAACGAGGACGCGAACTCCCGGTCGGGGCTCTCAGGGGCTACGGGCCGTGCGACCGCAACGCCCTGTGAACTCAGGGCCAAAGCGAAGGCGGTCGCCGACACGACCGCCGAACCCCATCTGTGCCGAGCTTTCCGCTGCATCAACGGGTACCCTCCCTGCGCAGTGGACAACGTTGTCACCTTCGATGCGCAAGGACCAGTAGTTGCCCAAGTGGCCGGGAGTGTCAAGGGTGTTGCCTGTGGCATTCGGGCGCGTCGACGGGGATATTTCCGGCGGAGCACCCACAGGCCGCTCATACTTCCGCGAGGTCTCAACTCGGATAAGACCCACGGCCAACCTTGTGTTCGATCTTGATCCGCTGGCGGGAAGTGGACTATACCTGTCGGGCGATTCACACGATCCGCACGTCACCACCCGCACTTTCCTGCACGACCCAGCTTGACCCGATCGCGGTGCCGGGAAGGATCCCGTTCACCGCCTGAGTCCTGGAGAAGGCGAGGACTTGAGCATGGGATCCACTTCCGCCGAGAACCACGGCACCGAAGGCGTCGGCCGCCGTGATCTGATCAAAAGGTCTGCCGCGCTCGGGCTGATCTCCGTCCCCACGATGAGCTTCCTGTCCGCGTGCGCCAGCAGCGGCGGCGACGACAGTGGCGACAAGGCCAAGGCCGGCAAGAAGACCGCGAAGAACCCGCTCGCCGTCAACGACACGGCCGGCATGGAATTCGTCCTGTTCGACGGCGGTTTCGGCAAGGAGTACGCCGAGGACGCCGTGAAGATCTACGAGAAGAACTTCCCCAAGGCTGCGGTGAAGTTCTCCGCCACCCAGAAGATCCAGTCCACGCTCCAGCCCCGCTTCAACCAGGGCACCCCGCCGGACCTCATCGACAACTCCGGCGCCGAGCAGATGGACATGGGCGTCCTGGTCGGCAAGGACCAGCTCACCGACCTCACCCCGCTGCTCGACGCGCCCTCCTACGACGACCCGAACAAGAAGGTCCGCGACACGCTGCGCCCCGGCATCGTGGAGATGGGCCAGTTCGACGGCGAGAAGGTCTGGATCCTGTACTACGCCTACACGGTGTACGGCGTCTGGTACTCGCGGAAGGCCCTGGAGTCGCTCGACGAGCAGTACCCGGAGACCTGGGACCAGATGCTCGCGGTCTGCGCGAAGGCCAAGAAGAAGGGCATGGCGGGCTGGACATACGCGGGCAAATACCCGTACTACATCCCCTTCTCGCTCTACCCGATGATCGGCAAGGTCGGTGGCCGCGAGGTCCTCGACGCGATCGACAACCTGGAGCCGAACGCCTGGAAGCACCCGGCCGTCAAGGCCTGCTTCGAGGCGTACTACGAGCTGTTCAAGAAGGGGTACGTCCTCAAGGGCACCCCGGGTCTGGACCACATCCAGTCGCAGACCGCCTGGGCCGAGGGCAAGGCGCTGTTCATCCCGAACGGCTCCTGGGTGGAGAACGAGTCGGCCAATGTCATCCCCGACGACTTCGATCTGGCCGTTTCCGCGCCCACCGGCCTCGACTCCTCCGACAAGATGCCCTTCGGCACCATCTGGGCCTCCGGCGGCGAGCCGTTCATCGTCCCGGCGAAGGCGAAGAACGCGGCCGGCGGCATGGAACAGCTGCGCATCATGCTCAGTGAGGCGTCGTCCAAGAACTTCACCGGCAAGGTGAAATCGCTGACCGCGTACAACGGCGGCACCGACGGCATCTCCCTCACCCCCGGCCTCACATCCGGTGTCGCGGCGCTGGACAAGGCGGGCGAGAACGTGGTGAATCCCCGTCTGCAGGACTGGTACGTGCAGTTGCAGAAGGAGAAGATCGGCGTGTCCGGTCTGGGCGAGATGATGGCCGGCCGCCTCACCCCGGCCGAGGCCATCAAGAAGATCCAGGGTTTCGCCGACGAGGCGGCCAAGGACGACTCCATCAAGCACTACAAACACCAGTAACAGCAACCGGAAACCCAATTTCCGCAACGGCACCGGAGTGGCGATGCAGCACGGCAAGTACCGGTTCATCGTGGGCTTCCTAGCGCTGCCCCTGGGACTGTACGCGCTCTTCGTGATCTGGCCGTTCATCCAGTCCATCTACTACTCGTTCACGGACTGGACCGGCCTGAGTCCCGAATTCAAGATGGTCGGTTTCGACAACTACAGCCGGATGCTCGACGACGACATCTTCTGGAAATCGTTGCAGCACAGCCTGCTGTTCGCCCTCCTGCTGCCGGTGGTGACGATCGGCCTCGCGCTGTTCTTCGCCTTCATGATCAACGTCGGCGGCAGAAAACGCAGAAACGGACCCGTCATCACCGGTGTCCGTGGCTCCGGTTTCTACAAAATCGTCTACTTCTTCCCGCAGGTCCTCTCGATCGCCATCGTCGCGCTGTTGTTCGCGTTCGCGTACAACCCGGACAGCGGCGCGATCAACTCGCTTCTGCGCGGCATCGGCCTGGACGACGTCCAGCCCCTCTGGCTGGGTGACCCCGATCTGGCCCTCTGGGCGGTGATGGGGGTCCTCGTCTGGTCCACGGTCGGCTTCTTCGTGGTCCTCTTCTCCGCCGGCATGGCCTCCATCCCGGCGGAGATGTACGAGGCCGCGCTGCTGGACGGCGCGAACCGCGTCACCACGTTCTTCCGGGTCACCCTGCCCCTGCTCTGGGACACGGTGCAGTCCGGCTGGATCTACATGGGCATCCTCGCCCTGGGCGCCGAGTCGTTCGCGGTCGTGCAGATCATGACGACCGGCCCGGGCGGTCCCGACTACTCGACCACCGTCATGGTCCTGTACGTGTACCAGAAGGCGTTCCGTGACGGGCAGGCCGCCTACGCCACCACCATCGGTGTCGCCCTGCTCGTCGTCACGCTGGCCTTCGCCGCCGTGGTGATGCGGCTGGGCCGTCGCGAGCGGCTGGAGTACTGACCGATGAAGACGACCGAAACCCCCGCGCCACTGCCGGCCGAGTCCGGAGCGCCGATCACCAAGACGGACATCCGGCCACCCGCGCCCCCCAAGGAGAAGAAAGAGGGCACCGTCCTCAACGTCTTCTCCCACGGCGTCCTGGTCATCTGGGCGTTCATGGTGGTCCTGCCGCTGCTCTGGGCGGTCATGACGTCCTTCAAGGACGACCGCTCCATCTTCAGCTCCCCCTGGTCGCTCCCGGACTCCCTGCACTTCGACAACTGGTCACGGGCGTGGACCCAGGCCAACATGAGCGACTACTTCCTCAACACGGTCCTGGTCGTCGGTGGTTCGCTCATCGGAACCCTGGTCCTGGGATCCATGGCGGCCTACGTCCTGGCCCGCTTCGACTTCCCCGGAAACCGTTTCATCTATTTCCTGTTCATCGGCGGCATGAGCTTCCCGATCATGCTCGCCCTGGTCCCGTTGTTCTACGTCGTGAACAACATGGGCCTGCTGAACACCATCCACGGGCTGATCCTGGTCTACATCGCCTACTCGCTGCCGTTCACGGTGTTCTTCCTCACGGCGTTCTTCCGCACCCTGCCCACGTCGATCGCCGAAGCGGCCTTCGTGGACGGGGCGTCCCACAGCCGCACGTTCTTCCAGATCATGCTGCCCATGGCCAAGCCGGGGCTGATCAGCGTGGGCATCTTCAACTTCCTGGGCCAGTGGAACCAGTACATGCTCCCCACGGTCCTCAACACCGACCCCGACAAGCGGGTCCTCACCCAGGGCCTGGTCCAGCTCGCCGTCAGCCAGGGCTACAAGGGCGACTGGTCGGGTCTCTTCGCGGGCCTCGTCATGGCGATGCTGCCGGTGCTGGCGGCGTACATCATCTTCCAGCGGCAGGTGGTGCAGGGGCTGACGGCGGGCGCGCTGAAGTAGCACGCCGAGCTGTACTGCTGCCGGTATTCACGACTCGGCGTCGGTGCTGGGGCCGGGTGGGTCCGCAGCCCGGCGTAGCGGGGTGCCGCTGCGCCCACCCGTGCCGCCCTCAGCGGCACGCATGCCCGCAGCTAGGTACGTCGCAAGGGGTCGTGTCGGGGGGTGTCCGCCCGCAGCGGTTGGCGCGTCAACGGGGAGTGAGTCGGTATCCAAGCCCATCGCGCCGTTCCGAGGACGGACACCCCCCGGCGCGGCCCCGACCCCCACCCGGCGTCACGCAAGGGCGCGAACCCCCACGTAGCACTGCGCAACCACCCGCATACCCCTCGGAATCAGTTCAACCTCTTGACGGGAGGCAACCCGAACGGCTCAGCTTAGAGTTCACTAGTTGGACATAGACGGGGCCTCATCGAAGCGGCCCCGCGCGCAGGAGGTCGTCGTGGAGACTCCGGGGTCGCAGTCATCGCTGCACCGAGCCAACCTGGAGCGTGTCGTACGAGCCGTACGCCTGGCGGGCTCCCTCACCCAGGCCGAGATCGCGCGGACGACAGGCCTGTCCGCGGCGACGGTCTCCAACATCGTCCGGGAGTTGAAGGAGGGCGGCACCGTCGAGGTCACGCCGACCTCCGCCGGCGGCCGCCGCGCCCGCAGCGTGTCGCTGAGCGGCGACGCCGGCATCGTCATCGGCGTCGACTTCGGCCACACCCACCTCCGCGTCGCCATCGGCAACCTCGCCCACCAGGTCCTCGCCGAAGAGTCCGAGCCCCTGGACGTGGACGCCTCGTCCACCCAGGGCTTCGACCGCGCGGAACAGCTGGTCACCCGCCTGATCGAAGCCACCGGCGTCGACCGCTCCAAGATCGCCGGCGTCGGCCTCGGCGTCCCCGGCCCCATCGACGTCGAGTCCGGCACCCTCGGCTCGACGGCGATCCTCCCCGGCTGGACCGGCACCAAGCCCGCCGAAGAGCTGCGCGACCGCCTCGGCGTCCCCGTGCACGTGGACAACGACGCCAACCTCGGCGCCCTCGGCGAGATGGTCTGGGGCAGCGGCCGGGGCGTCCGCGACCTGGCCTACATCAAGGTCGCCAGCGGCGTCGGCGCCGGCTTGGTGATCAGCGGAAAGATCTACCGGGGCCCCGGCGGCACCGCCGGAGAAATCGGGCATATTACACTCGACGAATCCGGCCCGGTCTGCCGATGCGGAAACCGCGGCTGCCTGGAGACCTTCACGGCCGCGCGCTACGTGCTCCCGCTCCTCCAGTCCAGTCACGGCACCGATCTGACCATGGAGGGCGTCGTACGGCTCGCCCGGGACGGAGATCCGGGCTGCCGTCGGGTGATCGCCGACGTCGGCCGCCACATCGGCAGCGGAGTGGCCAACCTCTGCAATCTGCTGAACCCGAGCCGCGTGGTCCTCGGCGGTGATCTCGCCGAGGCCGGTGAGCTGGTCCTCGGGCCGATCCGGGAGTCTGTCGGCCGCTACGCCATCCCCAGTGCGGCGCGCCAGTTGTCCGTTCTCCCCGGTGCCCTCGGCGGCCGTGCGGAGGTGCTCGGAGCGCTCGCCCTCGCCCTCAGCGAGATGGGTGATTCGACCCTTTTGGACGGGACTGCCCCCGGCGCGCCGCAGGCAGTGGCTCCTGCCTTCACTTAGAGAACGGATGGCACCGTTGCCATCTCGTTAAGGATTTACTTCTTGACGTCGCACGTGTGGCCGAGTTGACTTCCAGCCACCTCGGCCGCAATGTCGCGGCCTCGTCAGGGAGGTTTCTGAAGTGAACACGCGTATGCGTCGCGCCGCTGTTGCTATTGCCGCTGGTGCGATGGCCGTTTCGCTTGCTGCCTGTGGCAGCGCCAAGGAGTCGGGTGACAACGCCGACTCCACCGGGTCCGCCAAGAAGGGCGACGACATCAAGGTCGGCCTCCTCCTTCCGGAGAACGCGACCGCTCGTTACGAGAAGTTCGACCGGGTGCTCATCGAGAAGAAGGTCAAGGAACTCACCAACGGCAAGGGCGAGGTCGTCTACGCCAACGCCAACCAGGACGCCGCCAAGCAGAACCAGCAGGTCGACACCATGGTGTCGAACAAGGTCGACGCCCTGATCGTGGACGCCGTGGACTCCAAGGCCATCGCCGGCTCGGTGAAGAAGGCCAAGGACGCGGGCATCCCCGTCGTCGCCTACGACCGCCTGGCCGAGGGCCCGATCGACGCCTACACGTCCTTCGACAACGTCACCGTCGGCAAGACCCAGGGCGAGGCCCTGCTGAAGGCCCTCGGCGACAAGGCCAAGGACGGCGAGATCGTCATGATGAACGGGTCCTCCACGGACCCGAACGCCGCCCAGTTCAAGAAGGGCGCGCACGACGTGCTCGACGGCAAGGTGAAGATCGGCCGCGAGTACGACACCAAGGAGTGGAAGCCGGAGAACGCCAACGCCAACATGGAGGGCGCCATCTCCGCCCTCGGCAAGGACAAGATCGTCGGCGTCTACTCCGCCAACGACGGCATGGCGGGCGGCATCATCACCGCCCTGAAGGCCGCCGGCATCGCCGACATCCCGGTCACCGGCCAGGACGCCGAACTCGCCGGTGTGCAGCGCATCGTCACCGGTGAGCAGTACATGAGCGTCTACAAGCCCTACCCGCAGGAGGCGGACGTCGCGGCCGAGATGGCCGTCGCCCTCGCCCAGGGCAAGTCGCTCGACTCGATCGCCAAGGACAAGGTCGACAGCCCGACCACCAAGGCCATCCCCTCCGTCCTGGTCCCCGTCGTCTCGCTGACCAAGGACAACATCAAGGACACCGTCCTCAAGGACGGCATCTACACCGTGAGCGAGATCTGCACGGCCAAGTACAAGGCCGCCTGCGACAAGATCGGTCTCAAGTAAGCAACCCCAAGTCCCTCGCGGAGCACGGGAGTCCGAGCCGGACTCCCGTGACCCGTGCGGGGGACGGGTTGCCCCCGAGTTCCGCCGGCGCCCCGCCACATCAGCCCCGCAAGCTCCGCGGGGCGCCGGACGGATCACCCCTCCCACTTCTGCACAACCTCCCGCCGGGTCAGGCGGCGAAGGAGATGGTTCACGTGTCCGCTACGCCCGTGCTGGCGTTGCGCGGGGTCTCCAAGCGGTTCGGTGCCGTTCAGGCGCTCACCGACGTAGAGCTTGAGGTCCACGCCGGTGAGGTGGTCGCCCTGGTCGGCGACAACGGAGCCGGAAAGTCCACGCTGGTCAAGACGATCGCCGGCGTGCACCCCATCGATGAGGGCGTCATCGAATGGGACGGCAGGTCCGTCCAGATCAACAAGCCGCACGACGCCCAGAACCTCGGCATCGCGACCGTCTACCAGGACCTCGCGCTCTGCGACAACATCGACGTCGTCGGCAACCTCTACCTGGGCCGGGAGATCCGCAAGCGCGGCGTCCTGGACGAGGTGGAGATGGAGCGCCGCTCCCGCGAGCTGCTCGACACGCTGTCGATCCGCATCCCCAGCGTGCGCATCCCGATCGCCTCGCTCTCCGGCGGTCAGCGCCAGACCGTGGCCATCGCCCGGTCCATGCTCGGCGAGCCCAAGCTGGTCATCCTCGACGAGCCCACCGCCGCCCTCGGCGTCGAGCAGACCGCGCAGGTCCTCGACCTGGTCGAGCGGCTGCGCGAGCGCGGCCACGCCGTGATCCTCATCAGCCACAACATGGCCGATGTGAAGGCCGTCGCGGACAAGGTCGCCGTACTGCGCCTCGGGCGCAACAACGGCGTCTTCGAGGTCAAGTCGACCTCGCAGGAAGAGATCATCTCCGCCATCACCGGCGCCACCGACAACGCCGTGACCCGCCGTGCGGCGCGCACGAACGGGGAGGGTTCCAAGTGAGCATCGACAAGACCTCCGCGGCTCCGGACGACCACGTCGTGGAGAACCCCGAGGCGGCCAAGGCCGCCGTCACGGTCGTCGACCCCCGGCTGCTGGTGCGCGAGCAGGGCCTCAAGGGCTACGTCACCGAATACCGGCGGAAGATGAAGTCCGGTGACCTGGGCTCCATCCCGGTCGTCATCGGCCTGGCGATCATCTGGATCATCTTCACGAGCCTCAACTCCAACTTCCTCACCGCGGGCAACCTGTCCGACATGTCCGTCGCCATGGTCGGCACCGGCATGATCGCCGTCGGCATCGTGTTCGTGCTGCTGCTCGGCGAGATCGACCTGTCGGTCGGCTCGGTGTCCGGTGTGGCGGGTGCGTCGTTCGCGGTGCTGAACGTCACCAACGGCATGAACGAGTGGCTCGCCTTCGTGCTGGCCATCATCACCGGCACCGTCGCCGGTGCGCTGCACGGCTTCTTCTTCGCGAAGGTCGGCGTCCCCGCGTTCGCCGTCACCCTGGCCGGTCTGCTGTTCTGGAACGGCCTCATGCTCCAGATCCTCGGCGACAACGGCACGATCAACCTCGACCCGGACGGGGTCGTGGCCCAGCTGACCAGCTACTACTTCTCCGATGTGGCCGCCGCGTACGCGCTGGCCGCGGTGGTCACCGCCGGGTTCTTCCTCAGCTCCTTCCTCGAGAACCGGCGCCGCGAGGCCGCGGGTGTGCCGTCGAGGCCGCTGAGCGAGACCATCGTGCGCACGGCGCTGCTGGCGGTCCTGGCGTTCGCCGTCGCGATCGTCTTCAACCAGTACAAGGGCCTGCCGCTCGCCGTGGTGATCTTCATGGTGGTGCTGCTGGTCACGGACTTCGTGCTGCGCCGCACCTCGTACGGCCGGAAGGTGTTCGCGCTCGGCGGCAGCGTCGAGGCGTCCCGCCGAGCCGGTATCAACGTGGAGATGGTCCGGATCTCGGTGTTCGCGATCTCCGGCACCTTCGCCGCCGCGGGCGGCCTGTTCATCGCCTCCAAGATCGCCGCGGCCAACCAGGGCGCCGGCGGCGGTGACCTGCTGATGAACGCGATCGCCGCTGCGGTGATCGGCGGCACGTCGCTGTTCGGCGGTCGCGGACGCACCTGGAACGCCCTGCTCGGTGTGCTGGTGATCGTGTCCATCCAGTACGGCCTCGCCCTGGAGGGCATCGCCTCCCCGGTGCAGTACATGATCACCGGTGGTGTGCTGTTGGCCACGGTCGTCATCGACGCCGTCACCCGCAAGACGCAGAAGACGGCCGGGCGCGCGTAACGCCCGAGACCCCCGTTGTGCCCGGTACCTCCCAGGTACCGGGCACAACTGTGTCGTAGGAGTGGCACAAGATGGGTACAGCCGAACGCGTGACGTACGACGCAAGGCCACGGCACCGCCCGCAAAGGCGGAACATTAGACTCGACAAGCCCGGCAACAGCTCTACTGCAAGGAGGCACGGGTGCCGCTGCTGACCCGTATCAGGGGACCGCGCGATCTGGACCGGCTCAACCTGGAGGAGCTGAACCAGCTTGCGGAGGAGATCCGGACCTTCCTTGTCGACGCGGTCTCCAAGACCGGCGGTCACCTCGGCCCCAACCTCGGCGTGGTGGAGCTCACCATCGCCCTGCACCGGGTCTTCGACTCGCCCCGGGACAAGGTGCTCTGGGACACCGGCCACCAGTCCTACGTCCACAAGCTGCTCACCGGCCGTCAGGACTTCTCGAAGCTGAAGATGAAGGGCGGCCTGTCCGGCTACCCCTCGCAAGGAGAGTCCGAGCACGACGTCATCGAGAACTCGCACGCCTCGACCGTCCTCGGCTGGGCCGACGGCATCGCCAAGGCCAACCAGATCCTCGAGCGCGACGACCATGTCGTCGCCGTGATCGGTGACGGCGCGCTGACCGGCGGTATGGCCTGGGAGGCGCTGAACAACATCGCCGATGCCAAGGACCGCCCGCTCGTCATCGTCGTCAACGACAACGAGCGCTCCTACGCGCCGACGATCGGCGGCCTCGCCAACCACCTGGCGACCCTGCGCACCACCGACGGCTACGAGCGCTTCCTCGCCCGCACCAAGGAGGTCCTGGAGCGCACCCCCGTCGTCGGCCAGGCGCTCTACGACACCCTGCACGGCGCCAAGAAGGGCCTGAAGGACTTCATCGCCCCGCAGGGCATGTTCGAGGACCTCGGCCTGAAGTACGTCGGCCCGATCGACGGGCACGACCTGGAGGCGCTGGAGTCGGCGCTCGCCAAGGCCAAGCGGTTCGGCGGGCCGGTCATCGTGCACTGCCTCACCGAGAAGGGCCGTGGCTACCAGCCCGCCCTCCAGGACGAGGCGGACCGCTTCCACGCCGTCGGCAAGATCCACCCCGACACGGGCCTGCCGATCGCCAGCTCCGGCGCCGACTGGACGTCCGTCTTCGGCGAGGAGATGGTCAAGCTCGGCGAGGAGCGCGAGGACATCGTCGCCATCACGGCCGCCATGCTGCAGCCGTTGGGCCTGGACAAGTTCGCCAAGCGCTTCCCCGAGCGGGTCTACGACGTGGGCATCGCCGAGCAGCACGCCGCGGTGTCGGCGGCGGGCCTCGCGACGGGCGGCGTGCACCCGGTGTTCGCCGTCTACGCCACCTTCCTCAACCGCGCCTTCGACCAGGTGCTGATGGACGTGGCCCTGCACAAGTGCGGCGTCACCTTCGTGCTCGACCGGGCCGGGGTCACCGGCACCGACGGCGCCTCCCACAACGGCATGTGGGACATGTCGATCCTTCAGGTCGTGCCCGGACTGCGGCTGGCCGCACCGCGCGACGCCGACCAGGTCCGCGCCCAGCTGCGCGAGGCCGTCGCCGTCGACGACGCGCCGACCGTGGTCCGCTACTCCAAGGGCGCCGTCGGCCCCGCCGTGCCCGCCGTGCGGCGCGTCGGCGGCATGGACGTCCTGCGCGAGCCCGGCACCGACCGGCCGGACGTCCTGCTGGTCTCCGTCGGCGCCCTCGCGCCGATGTGCCTGGAGATCGCCGGCCTGCTCGACAAGCAGGGCATCTCCACGACCGTCGTCGACCCGCGCTGGGTCAAGCCGGTCGACGAGGCCATGGCCCCGCTCGCCGAGCGGCACCGCGTGGTCGTCACGGTGGAGGACAACAGCCGGGTCGGTGGTGTGGGCTCGGCGATCGCGCAGGCGCTGCGGGACGCGGGCGTCGATGTGCCGCTGCGCGACTTCGGCATCCCGCCGCGCTTCCTCGACCACGCCTCGCGCGCCGAGGTCCTGGCCGAGATCGGTCTCACCGCACCGGACATCGCCCGGCAGGTGACCGGGCTGGTCGCCAAGCTCGACGGACGCTTCGAGCACGGTGCCGCCGATGCGGTGGAGTCGGTGGAGTCGGTGGAGAGCGCGCGGGACTGACGCCGTCGGCTGACGCGGTCGGCTGACGCGGTCGGCGCGG
The DNA here is from genome assembly GCF_042959065.1 of Streptomyces sp. NPDC007929. Classification (NCBI taxonomy): domain Bacteria; kingdom Bacillati; phylum Actinomycetota; class Actinomycetes; order Kitasatosporales; family Streptomycetaceae; genus Streptomyces; species Streptomyces sp. NPDC007929. Next base: position 197,267 of record NZ_JBIBKD010000007.1, read on the forward strand.
CCGAACGGGTTCGAGATGGGCCGGTTTCCCCACCGTGAGGGTGGTGTAACCGGCCCATTGGCGTGAATGCGTCCGTGCCGGGGCATACGGATGGTGCCACCTCTCGATCATGTCGAGGACGACAAGCGTGGGAGGTACCCCGTGAGCAGTACCCTCTTCCGGACGAAGAAGGTCGAGCAGTCCATCCTCGACACCGAGGAACCAGAGCACGCGCTCAAGAAGTCCTTGTCCGCGCTGGATCTGACCGTCTTCGGCGTCGGTGTGATCATCGGTACCGGCATCTTCGTTCTCACCGGCACAGTCGCCAAGGACAACGCCGGGCCCGCGACGGCCCTGGCGTTCGTGGCGGCCGGCGTCGCCTGTGCGCTGGCCGCGCTCTGTTACGCCGAGTTCGCCTCCACGGTTCCGGTCGCCGGGTCCGCCTACACGTTCTCGTACGCCTCGCTCGGGGAGCTTCCCGCCTGGATCATCGGCTGGGACCTGGTCCTGGAGTTCGCGCTGGGGACGGCGGTGGTGGCCGTCGGCTGGTCCGGCTACATCCAGTCGCTCATGGAGAACGCGGGCTGGACGATGCCCGCGGGGCTGGGCAGCAGGGAGGGCGCCGACACCTTCGGCTTCGACATCCTCGCCGCCGCGCTGGTCCTGGTCCTCACGGCCATCCTCGTGGTCGGCATGAAGCTGTCCGCTCGGATCACGTCGCTCGTCGTCGCCATCAAGGTGACGGTCGTCCTCGTGGTGATCGTCGCGGGCGCGTTCCTCATCGAGGGCAAGAACTACGACCCGTTCATCCCGAAGGAGAAGCCGGTGGAGGCCGGGTCGAGCCTCGACTCCCCACTGATCCAGTTGATGTTCGGCTGGGCGCCGTCGAACTTCGGCGTGATGGGCATCTTCACCGCCGCCTCGGTGGTGTTCTTCGCCTTCATCGGTTTCGACGTCGTGGCCACGGCCGCCGAGGAGACGAAGAACCCGCAGCGGGACATGCCGCGCGGCATCATCGGCTCCCTCATCATCTGCACCACGCTGTACGTGCTCGTGTCGATCGTCGTCACCGGCATGCAGCACTACAGCCAACTGTCCGTCGACGCGCCGCTGGCCGATGCCTTCAAGGCGACCGGGCATCCGTGGTTCGCGGGCTTCATCAGCTTCGGCGCCGCGGTCGGCCTGACGACGGTGTGCATGATCCTGTTGCTCGGGCAGACCCGGGTGTTCTTCGCGATGAGCCGGGACGGGCTGCTGCCGCGGTTCTTCTCGCGCGTCCACCCGCGGTTCAAGACGCCGCACCGGCCGACGATCCTGCTCGGTGTGCTCATCGCGGTGCTCGCCGGGTTCACGCCGCTGACGGAGCTGGCGGCGCTGGTGAACATCGGCACGCTGTTCGCGTTCGTGGTCGTCGCCGTCGGTGTGATCATCCTGCGCAAGAGCCGCCCGGACCTGCCGCGGTCGTTCCGTACGCCGTGGGTGCCGGTCATTCCGATCCTGTCGGTGTGCGCGTCCCTGTGGCTGATGATCAACCTGCCCGCCGAGACGTGGGTCCGCTTCGCGATCTGGATGGCGGCGGGCTTCCTGGTCTACTTCCTGTACGGCCGCTCCCACAGTCGCCTCGCCCGCCGTGAGGAGGGTGAAGAACAACCGACCGCGTAGGGGGAGGGTGCGGGTTCGCTTCGCGTGACGCCGGGCGCGTGACGCCGGGTGGGGGTCGGGGCCGCGCCGGGGGGTGTCCGTCCTCGGAACGGCGCGATGGGCTCGGACACCGACTGATTGTCCGTTGACGCGCCAACCGCTGCGGGCGGACACCCCCCGACACGACCCCTTACGTACGACGGCGGCTGCGGGCCGCCCCCGCTGCGGGCAGCGTGGCGCGCTAGCTGCGGGCATGCGGGCCGCCCCCGCTGCGGGCATGCGTGCCGCTAGGGGCGGCACGGGTGGGCGCAGCGGCACCCCGCTCCGCCGGGCTGCGGACCCACCCCCGGCCTGAGCACCAACGCCGGGCAACCCCAAGGACCCACCCGGCCCCGGCACCAACCCCGGGCACCCTACGGACGTACGGTTCGTGGTCCTGCCACGTCCGCCCCCAGTGAACCGACCCGCCCCCGCAGTTCCCGGTCCGCCGTGATCACCAGCACGGGGCGGTCACCGGCCGAGGACACCACCTCGACGATGTGGTCGTCCCCACTGCCCGGCGCCGACGACACCCGTACCCCCGGCACGGACTCCACCCCACGCGCCGCCCCTTCCACGACCAGGACGATCTCCACCGGGCCGGGAACGGCCGGCACCCCCTGCGCCGCCAGCCGGTCGCGCAACCGCTCCGCCGCGCCCCGCCGGTCCCGCCACCACCCGTCGGGCACCGACCCGACGACGTTCGCGGCGTCGACGACGACCAGGACAGGCACGGTGGCGTTCATGTGGCCAGGGTCGCACGGGAGATGGACGCGAGGCAGGGGTGGGCGGGCGCGCCGGGCGCGGTCGGCCGCATAAAGTGAACACGTGAACGGCGACTGGCTCATCCGCGGCCGCGACGGCCGCCTCACCGTGTACCTGCCCTCCGGCGACGCCGTCCTGTGCCGTGCCGAACGTGGCCCCGCCGGCCCCTGGGAGGACACTCCGCGCACCGTCGGCGGCAGCCAGAAGCTGCACCCGGGCGCGGCGGTCGGCCAGGGCACCGACGGGTACGCGCACCTGGCGGCCTGGCGCCCCACCAAGCCGGGGGAGTCGGGGCTCGTGCACTCCACGCACTTCCGCCCCGGGCTCGCGGCCCTGGACTGGATCCCCATCGGGCACCCGGACCAGTCGGGCGACCGGACGGGCCCGCCGGCGGTCGCCGTCGACGGCGTGGGACGCGGCTACGTCTTCGTCCGGAACAAGGGCGGCGGGGTGAGCCTGCGCAACCAGAAGGTCAAGGGCGGCTGGGGCGGCTGGCTGGACCTCGGAGGGCATGACGTCGAGGGAGAGCTGACCGCCGTGGCGGCTCAGTCCGGGCTGGTGGAGCTGTACGCCAGTGTGCCCGGCGGGATCCTGCGCTGGCGGCAGGAGTCGGACGGGAAGAAGCCGGTGCGGGCCGAGGGCGTCGACGCGCCCGTCCGCCCCGGGACCCTGCGCGCGCTCGCCACCTCCGCCGAGCACACCACCCTGTTCTTCACGAACCTGTCCGGGGACCTGTGTGCCTGGCGCGCTGGTGAGAAGCCGGTGACCCTGCTGGCGTCGGCCGGGCCGGGGCCGGTCTCCGCCGTGCGGTGTGTCATCGAGGGGCACGACTGCACCGTGCTCGCGCAGCGGTCGGCGAGCGGCCGGGTCGCCTTCGCCGCCTATCCGACCGAGCAGGAGTCGGCCGGTGCCTGGTGGACCGAGTCGGGGCCCGCGCTGCCCGCCGACGCCATGGTGTCGGTGGCGCTGGACGAGCACGACGAGGTCGTCGCCGCCTCCCTCTCGCCCTCCACCGGCACCGTGCTGCTGACCCGCCGCAAGGACGAGCCGGGGCTCGCGCTGGAGGCCTGGCGGGAGATCTGACCGCGTTCAAGAAGCGGAACTGATCACTTCACCTTGAGGCTCTTGACGCACCAGACACATGAAATGTGTCAAGGGTTGTACAGATGTGTGCGTGACAAGGCGCACCTAGGGTGAACATGGTCAAAAAGTGAAGGTCTTGTTAGCCTCCTCGGACTTGTTCGATTTTGCTCGGGGGGCCGGTTGCTACTGCGTCTGGCCGACGCCGTGGCAACGGGGTTGGGGATGAATTCGTGAGCAGATCCTCCACGGTGGATCTTGTGGTGGTCGGACTCGGTTACGTGGGACTGCCGCTGGCCAGGTCCGCGGCGGCCGCGGGGCTGAAGGTGGTCGGTCTCGACCGCAGCCGTCGGGTGGTCGAGGGGCTGAACGCCGGCCGTTCGCATGTCGACGACATCTCCGACGCCGAGGTGCGCGCCATGCGGGAGCAGGGCTTCGAGGCCGTCGACCGGGCCGATGTGATCGCCGGTGCCGCCGCGGTCGTGGTGTGTGTTCCGACGCCGCTCACCGAGCACGGCGCCCCGGACCTCGGCGCGGTGCACGCCGCCGTGGAGGACATCGCCGCCCACCTCGCTCCCGGCACCCTCGTGGTCCTGGAGTCCACGACGTACCCGGGCACGACCGACGAGGTGGTCCGGCCGCGTCTGGAGGCCGGGGGCCTGCGCGTCGGCGTCGACTTCCACCTCGCCTTCTCGCCCGAGCGCATCGACCCGGGCAACCCCTCCTACGGCCTGGAGAACACCCCGAAGGTCGTCGGCGGCATCACGGCCGACTGCACCAAGGCCGCCCGCGCCCTCTACGAGCGCTTCGTGAACCGGGTCGTCGAGGCCAAGGGCACCCGCGAGGCCGAGATGGCCAAGCTGCTGGAGAACACCTACCGGCACGTCAACATCGCGCTCGTCAACGAGATGTCGATGTTCTGCCGCGAGATCGGCGTCGATCTGTGGGACGCCATCCGGTGCGCCTCCACGAAGCCGTTCGGGTTCGCGCCGTTCTACCCCGGCCCCGGCGTCGGCGGCCACTGCATCCCGATCGACCCCAACTACCTGTCGTACAAGGTGCGTTCGCTGGGCATCCCGTTCCGGTTCGTGGAGCTGGCGCAGGAGATCAACCAGCGTATGCCCGTGCACGTGGTGAACCGGGCCGCCGACCTGCTCAACGACCAGGGCAAGGCCGTGCGCGGCTCCCGGGTCCTGCTGCTCGGCGTGACCTACAAGCCGGACATCTCCGACCAGCGCGAGAGCCCGGCCCTGGCCGTCGCGGAGAACCTCCTGGCGCGCGGTGCCGAGCTCGTCTACTTCGACCCGCGGGTGGAGGACTGGCGGGTCGCCGGGGAGCCCGTGGAGCGGGCCGGGGACTACCTCGCCGCCGCCGAGACCGCGGACCTGACGATCCTGCTCCAGCCGCACCGCGAGATCGACCTCGGCGAGCTGGCCGACCGCGCCCGGGCGCTCTTCGACACCCGGGGCAAGTCCGCCGACCACCCGCGGGTGGTCAAGCTGTGACTTCCGAAGATACGTACATACCCGGGGCCGTCGACTCCGGTGGGCGTCGGGCCCACCGCAAGCGGCGGCACCTGAAGGTCTCGTACTTCGTCTTCCTGGGCCTTGCCGCGCTGATCGCCACCCGGCTCGACGCCGGTTCCCTGCACCTGTACTCCATGGGTGCCATGGGCCTGCTCGCGCTGAAGATGTTCGGCGCCCTCTTCTACCGTCCGGCGAAGGCCGGGCGGGAGGAGCTGGAGTACCTGGAGAACGCCTGGGTCACCGCGGTCATCCCGATCTACAACGAGGACCCGGTGATGTTCGAGCAGGGCATGCGCAGCCTCCTCGCGCAGAGCCGACTGCCGAACGAGATCCACATCATCGACGACGCCAGCGCCAACGACTCCGGCATCAGGGCCGCGAAGAAGATGCGCCGGGAGTTCGAGGCCAAGGGCGTCAAGTACACCGTCAGCGTCCAGCCCGAGAACAAGGGCAAGCGGGAGGCACTGGCGCTGGGCTTCGAGGCCGCCCCGTACTCCGACATCTTCCTGTGCGTCGACTCGGACACCGTGCTGTCCCGGGACACCGTGCGCGAGCTGCTGCTGCCGCTGGCCGACGAGAAGATCATGGCCTCCACCGGCATGGTGCTGGCCCTCAACCACGACAGCAACATCTTCACCCGCCTCCAGGACCTGCGTTACGGAAACTCGTTCCTGTTCGAGCGGGCCGCCTACTCGCGGCTGAAGTCGGTGCTGTGCTGCTGCGGCGCGCTGTCGGCGTACCGCGGCACGCTGGTGCGCAAGTACCTGCCGGACTTCCTCAACCAGCAGTTCCTGGGCAAGCCGGCCGTCTTCGGCGACGACCGCCGTATGACCAACTACTGCCTGATGGAGGGCCAGGTCGTCTTCCAGGAGACCGCCGTGGGTTACACGGCCGTCCCCGAGAAGCTGCCGCACTTCCTGCGCCAGCAGGTGCGCTGGAACAAGTCCTTCTTCCGTGAGTCGCTCTGGGCGTTCCGGCACCAGAAGAAGTACCGGCCGGCTTTCTGGCTGACCTGCATGGAACTCGCCCTGTGGCTGGTCTTCGGCTCGGCGATGTTCTACTCGATGGTCATCCTGCCCATCATGAAGCCCCAGCAGTTCGTCAACCACATCGGCGACTACCTGGTCTTCATGGTGCTGATGGGCTATCTGCGCAATGTGCGCTACCTCGACTTCCCGCGCCGCGGGATGGGCTTCATCAAGCGCTTCGGCATGTTCCTGCTCGCGCCGATCTACGGCGTGATCCAGCTGACGCTGCTGACCCCGCTGCGTTTCTACGCCCTGTTCACCCTCCACAAGGGCAGTTGGGGCACCCGCCAGGGCGGCGTCGAGGTGTCCGTGGCCGGGGACCACGAGAGCGATGTGACGGAGATCTTCGAGGAAGAGGACCCGTACTCCGACAAGAAGGTCACCGAGACGCTCCAGTTGATGCGCCTGGAGGGCGTGGCGCTGCGCACCCGGCCCCGCCCGGAGGGCGGCATCCCCTCCCAGCCGCAGCCGATCCCCGGCTACGACGAGGAGCACCACGCGGGCGTCCCGCAGCAGCGCGTGAGCTGGGGAGCGCCGGCCCCGGCCGGTCACCAGGACCCGTACCGGCAGCAGTACCCGGGCCAGGGCTACGGGCAGGGCGGCTACCCGCCCCAGGACCCGTCGTGGCAGCAGGGCCAGGGACATGGCCAGGGCGGCTACGGGCAGGGCGGCTGGTAGAGCCGTAGGAAAACCGAAGAGAGCGAAGAGAACGAAGAGAGGGGCGGCCGGGGGGCCGCCCCTCTCTTGTGCGTCCGGGGCCGGACGCCCGGGCCTCAGGTGTAGGAGGCCATGGCCTCCTCGACCGTCAGCACCGGGATGTCCCGGTCGTCGATCGCCTTCATCAGCGTTTCCAGGCCCGCCTTGCCGATCTCGGTGCTCGTGGTGGGGGCGCCGTCGGTGACCTTGTGCAGACAGAGGATCAGCCAGTCCCCGCTGTTCACGCACCGGTCGAGCTTGCCCCCCGCGCCCGTCAGCTTCGACAGGGCCGTACCGCCGATCCCGGTGCCGTCGTTGATGCCCGTCAGCGCCTTGAGGCGGTACGGCATCGCCGGTGCGAAGGACTCGATCGTCTCGGAGATGATCGACCGGGCGGTGGTGAAGTGCCGGCTGGCGATCTGGTCGACCGGGACGCCGTCGGAGGTCTTCTGGAACGCGCCGTGCGGATAGGCGAAGTGCTCGCTGGTGAAGCCGTTGGACACCATCCACTCGCGCAGCTTGCGGAAGTCGTCGTCTGCCTGCTCGGCGGTCAGCTTGGGGTAGCTGGCCGTGTGGACGGCGTTCGCGTACGAGTGGCCGCCCATCTCCCAGCCGGAGAAGTCCTGCATCGACCGCATCTGGTTCAGCGTCAGGAAGCTGCCCGTGCCGATGGCGTCGGCGATGTTGTAGATCGTGCCGGGGAAGCCGAAGCGGTCCATGACCGGCCGGGCCAGGTCGTGGATCGACTTGTGGGAGTCGTCGAAGGTGATGGAGACGACGCCCTTGGGGAAGACCGAGACGGTGTCCGGTATCAGCTCGACCGCCTGCAGCCGGTAGGTCACCGGGCCGCCCGCGTTGTCGTACACCGCGAACGACATGTCGGTGAAGCCGGTCTTCGTGGAGGGCTTGCCGTCGGCGCCGATGGAGTAGCTGCCGGCCGCGGCGCTGACGTCCGCCCACTGGAGGTGGACCGTCACCCACTCGCCGGACTGGACGTAGTTGGCCGCCGTCTTGGAGTGGGCGTGGAACGTCCAGGCGAAGTGGTTCGCCAGGGAGCCGCTGCCCAGGTAGAACACCATCTTGGCCAGGTTCGTCACGTCGTCGACGCGGAAGACCAGCCGGATCATCTTGCCGGTCATGCTCATCGCGGTCATGCCGGTCTTGCGGACGTAGGACTGCTTGCCGCTGCCGTTGGTGGTCACCCGGACCGACTGGGTGCCGCGCGCGAACTGCGAGGTGTCGTTGGCCTGGGACGACGTGGTGCCCGCGCCACCGGGCGTCCAGCCGTGGCCGGACTGGAACTGCTGGGACCACGTGGCCCGGCGGTACTTGGGGCGGCGGCCGGACGGGGCGTAGAGGGGAGGCGTGGTGAGGCCTCCGATGCCGCCCGCGGCGGCCGGGGCGGCGGCGGGCTGCGCCACCACCTTGCCCAGCCACGCGCCGCCACCGGCCATGGCGACGCCTCCCGTACCGCCCATCAGCAGGGCGGAACGCCTGCTCACCACCGGCTTGTCCTCCGTTGCTCGCGCAGCCTGCCTGTGGGCGCCGGACCGCCTGTTCCTCACCGGGACTCCCGAACCGTGTCGAAGTAGTTCATACCCTCGTCGGTGAAGCCGTCGACAGCGGACTGCACCTGCTTCGCCGAGAGGGTGTCGTTCGCGTTGTAGTAGAGCCAGTCCACCTTCATGTCCCAGGCGCGTTCGCCCTTGAACGGCAGGTCGATGAACCAGTGGTTGAAGTTCACGGACATGTCCGCGCGCGGCGCGTACTTGCCGTTGCTGAGGAAGAGCTTCTTGCCGTCGAGCCAGTAGGCGACGACGCCGTCCTTCACCCGGATCAGCACGGTGTGCCAGGCGTCGAGGCTCTTGTTGGTGGTCTCGTAGACCCGGTCGTTCGTCTTGTGGTCGAACCAGGTCACGGTGTCGAGCTTGGGACCGGGGCGGCCCCAGCCGCCGTTCGGCATGTACTCGTTGTCCAGCTCGCTGTACTTCGAGCCCTTGCCGCCGATGGTGTAGAAGGTCTGGTTGACGTGGTCGCCCGGGTCCCCGGTGGTCGGCTTGTCGCTGAAGTGGATCCGGGCCGCGTAGGTGCCGTCGCGGAACTTGCTCGCGGCGGTGCCGAGGCTGGCCTGCTTCGTGCCGGCCTTGGTGCCGTCCGTGCTCGCCCGCAGGTTGAGCACCTGGCCGTCGGCGTGGGAGCCCTCAGCGGTGGGGAAACTGACACCGCCGGCGGACCAGGTGCTCTCGACGCCCGGGCCGCCCTTGCTGGTGCGGACCAGCCAGCCGTGCTTGAACAGGGCCGGGTCCTTGGGCCCCTGGTAGGTGAAGTCGTCGAACAGCACCCCGGCCGGAGGGGCCGGGACGGGGGCGGGCGCCGAGGCCTTCGCCGTGTCCTGCTTGTCGTCGCTCGCCTTGGTGCCGTCCGGCTCCTCACCCCAGGCGAGGACGCCCCGCTTGTAGGCGGTGACCTTCTCCGCCTTCTTGTAGCTGGTCATCTCCGCGTCGAAGGAGCGGTCGTCGGACTGCTTCAGCCTCTTGTGGTCGGTGCGGAACAGCTGGAGGTCGATGCCCTTGCTGTTGGCGCCGGGCTTCAGACTGCCCGCGGCGGCCGTGAAGCGGACCTCCAGATAGTGGTCGGCGGTGTCGGTGGGCTTGTCCATCGCGACGATCCGCCCGGCCACGTTCGAGCAGCCGAAGACGACGTTGACACAGTTGAAGGCGTACGAGGACGGACTCGCCGCGCCGTCGGCGGTGAACCAGTACCGGAGCGTGACATCGCTCAACGGCACTGCCTTGTCCGTGTCGTTGAAGATCTCGAACGACGGCTTGGCCGCGGCCGCAGTCGCCGGGGTGTCGGTGCGGTAGCGGATCGTCAGCTCGGGCGGATCCGGGTTCGCCGCCTTCCACACGGGGTACAGCGCCGTGCCGCCCGCGGCGACCACCGCCACGAGGAGCAGGAGCCTGATCTTGGGCCAGACCCGGCGTCGGGGTGTTCGGCGACGAGGGGACGCCACGCAGGACTCCTTCGAGGACACCCGGCGGTCTGGGGTGGAGACCGTCAGAGTCAGGTAAACAATGGTCGGATTGTGTGAGGATCCTATCTGTGCAGGCATGCAGAAAGGGGGGCGGGTGCACGGATTGTTACCGTACGCCCCACCCCCCTCAGGGGTAACGCGTTACGCCGGGACGCTCGCGACGCCCTGCGCCAGGAACCTCTTGCCGTTCACCCGCTCGGAGACACCCTCGCGGTCCAGGTACGGCGTGATGCCGCCCAGGTGGAAGGGCCAGCCGGCGCCGGTGATCAGGCACAGGTCGATGTCCTGGGCCTCGGCGACGACGCCCTCGTCGAGCATGATGCCGATCTCCTGCGCCACCGCGTCGAGCACGCGCTCGCGCACCTGCTCCTCCGTCAGGACAGTGTCGCCCTGCTTCAGCAGCGCGGCGACCTCGGGGTCCAGCTCCGGCTTGCCGGAGTCGTAGACGTAGAAGCCGCGCTTGCCCGCCTTGACGACGGCCGCGAGGTTCGGGGAGACCGTGAAGCGGTCCGGGAACGCCCGGTTGAGCGTCTCGGAGACGTGCAGACCGATCGCCGGTCCGACCAGCTCCAGCAGGACCAGCGGCGACATCGGCAGACCGAGCGGCTCGACGCCCTTCTCGGCGACCTCGACGGGGGTGCCCTCGTCGATGATGTTCTGGATCTCGCCCATGAAGCGGGTCAGGATGCGGTTCACGACGAACGCCGGGGCGTCCTTGGTGAGGACCGCGGTCTTCTTCAGCTTCTTGGCGACGGCGAACGCCGTGGCCAGGGAGGCGTCGTCGGTCTTCTCGCCGCGCACGATCTCCAGCAGCGGCAGGACCGCGACCGGGTTGAAGAAGTGGAAGCCGACGACCCGCTCGGGGTGCTTCAGCTTCGACGCCATCTCCGAGACGGAGAGGGAGGAGGTGTTCGTCGCGAAGATGGCGTGCGCCGGGGCGACCGCCTCGACCTCCGCGAACACCTGCTGCTTGACGCCGATCTCCTCGAAGACCGCCTCGATGACAAAGTCCGCGTCCGCGAAGCCCTCGGCCTTGTCCAGCACACCGGACACCAGCGCCTTGAGGCGGTTGGCCTTGTCCTGGTTGATACGGCCCTTGCCGAGCAGCTTGTCGATCTCGGCGTGGACGTAGCCCACACCCTTGTCGACGCGCTCCTGGTCGATGTCGGTCAGCACGACCGGCACCTCCAGGCGGCGCAGGAACAGCAGCGCGAGCTGGCTGGCCATCAGACCGGCGCCGACGACGCCGACCTTGGTGACCGGGCGGGCCAGGTTCTTGTCCGGGGCGCCGGCCGGGCGCTTGCCGCGCTTCTGCACCAGGTTGAAGGCGTAGATGCCGGCGCGCAGTTCGCCGCCCATGATGAGGTCGGCGAGGGCCTTGTCCTCGGCGTCGTAGCCCTGCTGGAGGTCGCCGTTCTTGGCGGCGGCGATGATGTCCAGGGCTCGGTAGGCGGCCGGGGCGGCGCCGTGCACCTTGGAGTCGGCGATGAATCGGCCCTTGGCGACGGCCTGGTCCCAGGCCTCGCCACGGTCGATGACCGGACGCTCGATCTCCAGCTCGCCCTTGAGGACGGAAGCGGTCCAGATCAGCGACTGCTCCAGGAAGTCAGCGCCCTCGAAGATCGCGTCGGCGATCCCGAGCTCGTAGACCTGCTTGCCCCTCAGCTGCTTGTTCTGGTTGAGGCTGTTCTCGATGATCACCGAGACGGCCTTCTCGGGGCCGATCAGGTTCGGCAGCAGGGCGCAGCCGCCCCAGCCCGGGACCAGACCGAGGAAGACCTCAGGCAGCGAGAACGCCGGCAGGGCCGCGGAGACGGTCCGGTAGGTGCAGTGCAGACCGACCTCGACACCGCCGCCCATCGCGGCACCGTTGTAGTACGCGAAGGTCGGCACGGCCAGCTTCGACAGCCGCTTGAAGACCTCGTGACCGCCCTTGCCGATGGCGAGGGCGTGCTCGTACTCCTTGAGGATCTCCACGCCCTTGAGGTCGGCGCCGACCGCGAAGATGAACGGCTTGCCGGTGAGGCCGACGCCGACGATCTCGCCGTCCGCGGCCTCCTTCTCGACCTGGTCGATGGCGGCGTTCAGGTTCGCCAGCGAGGCCGGGCCGAAGGTGGTCGGCTTGGTGTGGTCGTGGCCGTTGTCCAGGGTGATCAGGGCGAAGCGCCCGGCACCCGCGGGGAGGTCGAAGTGGCGTACGTGCGCACTCGTGACGACCTCGTCCGGGAACAGTTCGGAAGCCTGCTTCAAAAGCTCGGCGGTGGTGCTCACTTGTCCCCCTCGAAGTGCGGGTTCTCCCAGATGACCGTCGCGCCCATGCCGAAGCCGACACACATGGTGGTCAGGCCGTAGCGGACGTGCGGCTGCTCCTCGAACTGGCGGGCCAGCTGCGTCATCAGACGGACGCCGGAGGAGGCCAGCGGGTGGCCGAACGCGATGGCGCCGCCGTACTGATTGACGCGCTCGTCGTCGTCGGCGATGCCGTAGTGGTCCAGGAAGGCCAGCACCTGGACGGCGAAGGCCTCGTTGATCTCGAACAGGCCGATGTCGGAGATCGACAGGCCGGCCTGGGCCAGCGCCTTCTCCGTCGCCGGGATCGGGCCGTAGCCCATGACCTCCGGCTCCACGCCCGCGAAGGAGTAGGAGACCAGGCGCATCTTCACCGGGAGGTCGTGCTCGCGCGCGAAGTCCTCGGAGGCGATGAGGGAGGCGGTGGCGCCGTCGTTCAGACCGGCGGCGTTACCGGCGGTGACCCTGCCGTGCACACGGAACGGGGTCTTCAGCCCGGAGAGGTTCTCCAGGGTCGTGCCCGGCCGCATCGGCTCGTCGGCGGTGACCAGGCCCCAGCCCGTCTCACCGGCCTCGGGGGAGGTGCGGCGGACCGAGACCGGCACCAGGTCGGCCTGGATCTTGCCGTTGGCGTACGCCTTGGCGGCCTTCTCCTGGGAGCGCACGGCGTACTCGTCGGCGCGCTGCTTGGTGATCTGCGGGTAGCGGTCGTGGAGGTTCTCCGCGGTCATGCCCATGAACAGGGCCGACTCGTCGACCAGCTTCTCGCTCACGAACCGCGGGTTCGGGTCCACGCCCTCGCCCATGGGGTGACGGCCCATGTGCTCGACACCGCCGGCGATGGCGATGTCGTAGGCGCCGAACGCGACGGAACCGGCGACCGAGGTGACGGCGGTCAGGGCGCCGGCGCACATGCGGTCGATGGAGTAACCGGGGACCGACTGCGGCAGCCCGGCGAGGATGCCCGCGGTGCGGCCGATGGTCAGGCCCTGGTCACCGATCTGCGTGGTCGCGGCGATGGCGACCTCGTCGATCTTCTTCGGGTCGAGTCCGGGGTTGCGGCGCAGCAGCTCCCGGATCGCCTTCACGACGAGGTCGTCGGCACGGGTCTCGTGGTAGATGCCCTTCGGGCCCGCCTTGCCGAACGGGGTGCGGACGCCGTCGACGAAGACGACGTCCCTGACGGTACGAGGCACGATGGCTCTCCTCCAGGGTCAGGATTGCAGTGCTGCTGCGGTGCGCTGAGCGCGCGCTCAGGCCCATGCTACTTATGAGTAACGTGACTGCACACCCCTGACAGGCGGAGCGGTGAAGGTCACATCTCCGGGTAGCGCGACGCCCCGCTTTTCAGGGGCGCGGGGAACTGCGCGAGCAGCCCATGACGGCCCGCACCCTCGCACGGTCCCTACCGAGGCGGCGCGGTGGACCCGCGAGGCGTCAGCACGGGCGTGGGCACAGGATGCGACCCGACCTCACCCCCGGTGATCACCGAGAACAGCGTCCTGGCCACCTCCGCCCCGAACCCGTGCACGTCATGACTCATGGCCGACAGCGTCGGATGCGTCAGCCGGCACAGCTGCGAGTCGTCCCAGGCCAGCAGCGACACGTCCTCCGGCACCCGAAGGCCCATCTCCGCCGCCACCGAAAGACCCGCCACCGCCATGATGTCGTTGTCGTACACGATCGCCGTCGGCCGGTCGGCCGGCGACGCCGTCAGCAGCGACCGCGTCGCCCGCGCCCCCGCGTCCCCCGAGAAGTCCGTGGCCACCTGCCACGCCCCGGCCAGCGCCAGCGCTCCCGCCGCCTCGTCGAACGCCGCCGTCCGGATCACCGTGTGCCCGAGGTCCGCCGCCCCGCCGACCCGGGCGATCCGCCGGTGCCCGAGCGCGGCCAGATACCGCACCGCCTCCGTCACGGCCGTGCCGTCGTCCGTCCACACCGAGGTGAGCCCCCCGGTCAGTGACGGGTGCCCGACGGCGACCACCGGCATCCCGAGCCGCTGCGTCATGGCCACCCGCGGATCGTCCGCACGGAAGTCGACGAGGATCGACCCGCCGATCTGCCGCCCCCGCCACCACGCCTCCTGGACGCCCACCTCCTCGTCCATGTCGCGCACCAGCCGCAGCAGCAGCGAGCTGGAGTGCTCGGCCAGCACGCTCTCCACGCCGGAGACGAACTCCATGTACCAGGGTTCGAGGCCGAGCACCCGCGCCGGCCGGCACACGGCGAGGCCCACCACGTCCACCCGCGATCCGGCCAGGGTCCGCGCCGTGAGGCTCGGTGACCAGCCCAGCTCGCGCGCCGCGAGGAAGATCCGGTCCCGGGTCGCCTCCGACAGCCCGGGCTTGTGGTTGAAGGCGAGGGACACGGCCCCCTTGGACACGCCCGCGCGCGCGGCGACGTCCTTGATGGTGACGCGAGGGGTCGGCGTTGCCGTCATCGGGTGGGCTCCACGCAGTACAGGGCCGAACGGGCGGTCTCCGCGTCCGGAGTCTTCCAGCCGCGCACCCCGATGGTCACCTCTTCGCCCGGGAGCAGTGTGACCAGCCCCCGGTCCGCCCGCGCCCCCGGCTCCAGCCGGTCGGCCTGGAGCAGCAGGTCCCGGACCAGGGTGCGGGCTCTCACCGTGACGCCTCCCGGGGCGAGCGCGACCTCGAACCGCGGGGCGGGGTAGGGGACATCGCGGTCGGGCACCGGGAAGTGCAGCGCCCGCAGCCGCTCCCCGTCCGCACCGGCGTCCGCGACCAGGAACTCCTCCGGTCCGAGCGGCGTCAGCTCACGAGGCACCTCCACCCGGGCCACGCTGCGCGCCCCGGCGGCCAGCTTCACCTCCGCCCGGCCCAGCACCTCGCCCTCGACGGACATCCGCCGCAGGGCCGGCGCGTCGGTCCACGGTGCGGCGGCCTGGTTCACGGCGGCCAGCTCCAGCCGGCCGTCCCGCTCCCGAAGCGTCAGCAACCGGTCCGCGTACAGCCGTCGCAGCTCGTGGTACAGCGGCTTCTCCCGGCCGTCCCCGTCGATCGCCGCCCAGGACGTCACCGGCCAGCAGTCGTTGAGCTGCCAGACGATCGTGCCCGCGCAGACGGGCCAGTGGGAGCGCCAGTGCTCGATTCCGGCCGCGATCGCCCGGGCCTGGTTGAGCTGCATGAGGTAGTGCCAGCGGTCGAAGTCCCCGTCCGGCACGGCGAAGTGCCGTGCGAGCCCCCGCTCCAGCTTGCCGTTGCCGTCGTCGGCCTTCTGGTGGTGCAGCATGCCGGGGGAGTCCGGTGCGAGCTCCTCCCCGGGCAGTGCCCGGCGCAGCGTGGTGTAAGCGGGCGGCGCCTGCCAGCCGAACTCGGCGACGAACCGGGGCACGCTCAGCCGGTAGTCCGCGTAGTCCTCCCGGTTCCACACCTCCCAGGAGTGGTGGGTGCCGTGCGCGGGGTCGTTCGGGTGGTGCTCCCAGGACCCGGACCAGGGGCTGCCCGCCGTGTACGGCCGGGTCGGGTCCGACTCGGCCACCACCCGCGGCAGCACGCCCAGGTAGTAGCCCTCGCCCCAGGAGTCCCCGGCCAGCCGCGGCTCCCACTCCCAGTCGCGGAACCCCCACAGGTTCTCGTTGTTGCCGTTCCACAGCACCAGCGACGGGTGCGGCATCAGCCGTACGACGTTCTCCCGCGCCTCGGCCTCCACCTCGCCGCGCAGCGGCTGCTCCTCCGGGTAGGCGGCACAGGCGAACGGGAAGTCCTGCCAGACCAGCAGGCCCAACTCGTCGCAGGCGTCGTAGAAGTCGTCACTCTCGTAGATCCCGCCGCCCCAGACCCTGACGAGGTCCACGCCCGCTCCGGCCGCCTGCGCCAGCCGCTCCCGGTAGCGCGCGCGGGTGATCCGGGACGGGAAGACGTCGTCGGGGATCCAGTTGACGCCCCGGGCGAAGAGCCGCTCGCCGTTGACGACGAGGGTGAAGCCGGTGCCGTGGGCGTCGGGGCGCCGGTCCAGCTCCACGGTCCTGAAGCCGAGCCGCCGCCGCCACACGTCCAGCGTGTCCTCCCCGTGCAGCAGCCTCAACTCGACGTCGTACAGCGGCTGTTCGCCGTACCCTCGGGGCCACCACAGCCGGGCGTCCGGCACCCTCAGCCGTACCGCTGCGCCCGCCCCCTCGATCTCCGCGCGGGCCCGCACCCCCGCGACGGTCGCCTCCACGGACAGTGGTGCCTCGACCCGGGTCCGCTCGACGTCGACGGCCAGCTCGACGGCGCCGGTGCCCTCCTCGACGGTGACCAGCGGGCGCACCCGGGCGATCCGGGCCGTCGACCAGTGCTCCAGACGCACCGGCCGCCAGATCCCGGCCGTCACCAGGGTCGGCCCCCAGTCCCAGCCGAAGGAGCAGGCCATCTTGCGCAGGTACTGATAGGGCTCGGCGTAGGCGGCGGGCCGCTCGCCGACCCGGCCCCGCACCGCCTCGGCCTCGGCGTAGGCGGAGACGAACCGCACGGCCAGCCGCCCGGACAGGCCCGTCACGTCGAACCGGTACGAGCGGTGCATGTTGCGCACCCTCCCCAGCAGCCGTCCGTCCAGGGAGATCTCGGCGACGGTGTCGAGCCCGTCGAAGACCAGGTCGGTCTGCTCCTGCCCCCACCCGCCGCCGATCTGCCGCTCGTACGTCCAGTCCCGGCGTCCCACCCAGGCCACTTCGGTCTCGTTCCGGCCGAGAAACGGGTCCGGGACGACCCCGGCGGCCATCAGGTCGGTGTGCACGCACCCCGGCACCGCGGCCGGGAGCGGGTCCGTCCCGTGCCGCAGGATCCATCCGTCGCCGAGCGGTGTGGCCTCCAGCATGCGCACTCCCTTAACCGGTCCAGTGAAGAGTGGGGTGACGGTTTCACATCGTTGGCGGGATTGGGACTTTACCGGTTGAGTGCGCGCTGCCAGAGTTCCGAACCAGCCATACCGCACGTGCTCGTCCGTCCCGAGTTCCCCTCCGCGAACGGAGCTGATGCACATGAACCGCCGTACCCTCCTCGCCCTCGCCGTGGGCGCCGCCCTGCTGGCCTCCGGCTGCACCGGCTCCGGAGGCTCCACCGAGGGCGCCGACGCCGAGGCACCCGACGATCCCTCCAAGGTCGACGGGACCATCACCGTCCTCACCCACCGGACCGACCTCGTGCAGGACGGGACGATGAAGAAGTACGCCGCCGAGTTCAACCAGACGTATCCGAAGGTGAAGGTCGAGTTCGACGGCATCACCGACTACGAGGGCGAAGTCAAGATCCGTATGAACACGGAGAACTACGGCGACGTCCTCATGATCCCCGCGGTGATCGAGAAGAAGGACTACCCCAAGTTCTTCGCGTCCCTGGGCGGTCAGGAGGAACGCGGCGAGAAGTACCGCTTCACCGACTACACCGCCGTCGGCGGCAAGGTCTACGGCCAGAGCCCGCTCGGCGCGGTCCCCGGGTTCATCTACAACAAGAAGGTGTGGAGCCGGGCCGGCGTCACCGACTGGCCCACGACACCGGCCGAGTTCCTCGCCGGCCTCAAAGCGGTCAAGGCGAAGACCGACGCGGTCCCCTACTACACCAACTTCAAGGACGGCTGGCCGCTCAGCCAGTGGACGGGCGTCAAGGGCTCGGTCAGCTGCGACGAGCAGGCCACCACCCGGTGGGCCGAGGGCAACCCCTGGGCCGAGGGTGGCGAACTGCGGGTCGCGGACCGGCTGTTGTACGACATCGTGCACGAGGGGCTCGCCGAGAAGGACCCGACCACCACCAACTGGGAGGCGTCCAAGCCCCGGCTGGCCAAGGGCGAGATCGCCACCATGTGGCTCGGCTCCTGGGCGGTCATCCAGATGCGGGGCGCGGCGAAGCAGGCCGGCGCCGACCCGGACGACATCGGGTTCATGCCCTTCCCCGCGCAGAAGAACGGCACGTTCTGCGCGGTGACCTCCCCGGACTACAACCAGGCCGTCAACATCCACTCCTCGCACAAGGAGGCCGCCCGCGCCTGGATCGACTGGTTCACCGACAAGTCCGGCTACGCGCGGGACAACCTGGCGCTGTCGCCGCTCAAGGACGCACCGCTGCCGGACATGCTGAAGCCCTACGAGGAGGCGGGCGTCAGGCTCCTCGACCTCGACGACAGCAAGGGCGCCGAGCTGAAGACCCTCGAGAACCAGTCCGAGGTCGGTATCAACAAGCCCGACTACCGCAAGGAACTCGTCGACATGGCCCGCGGCGCCAGGAAGGGCGACCCGGACGACTTCCTGGACGGCCTGGGCGAGAAGTGGACCGAGACCCAGCAGTCACTGGGGTACTGATGACGGGCACGACCGAGACGTCGGCCACAAAGGCGGCCCCGGGATCCCCGGGGGCCTCGGGGGCCCGGGGATCCTCGGGGGCCTCGGGGGCCCGGGGATCCTCGGGGGCCGCCGCCCCGGATCCCGCTCCCGCCCCGCGCCGGGCACGCCTGTGGCGCGGGGCCACCCCCTGGCTCTTCCTGCTCGCCCCGCTCACCCTCCTGATCCTCTTCACCTACGCGCCGATCGCCAACATGGTCGCGTACAGCTTCACCGACTGGGACGGGGTGAGCCCGCAGCTGCGCTGGACGGGCGCCGAGAACTACGCCGAACTGTTCACCCGCTCCGAGCTGTTCGAGGTCTTCTGGGTCAGCGGTTACTACCTCGCGGCGTCGGTGATCCAGATCGTGGCCGCGCTGTACTTCGCCACGATCCTCAGCTTCGACATCCGTTTCCGGAACTTCTTCAAGGGCGTGCTGTTCTTCCCGTACCTGATCAACGGCGTGGCGATCGGTTTCGTCTTCCTGTACTTCTTCCAGGACGGCGGCACCCTCGACTCCGTGCTGAGCCTGCTGGGCGTGGAGACGGACCGCGCCTGGCTGGGCACCCCGGAGTCGGCGAACACCTCCCTCGCCGCCGTCTCCGTCTGGCGTTATCTGGGCCTGAACTTCGTGCTCTTCCTCGGCGCGATCCAGTCGATCCCGGGGGAGCTGTACGAGGCGGCGGAGCTGGACGGCGCGAACCGCTGGCACCAGTTCCGTCACATCATCGCGCCGGGCATCAGGCCGGTCCTGAGCCTGACGGTGATCCTCTCGATCTCCGGTTCGCTCTCGGTCTTCGAGATCCCGTACATCATGACCGGCGGCGCGACCGGCTCCGAGACCTTCGTCATCCAGACCGTGAAGCTGGCGTTCCAGTTCAACAAGACGGGACTCGCCTCGGCGGCCGCGGTCGTGCTGCTGCTGATCGTCCTGGCGGTGACCTGGGTGCAGCGGCGTCTCGCCCCCGACGACAAGGTGGACCTCGTATGACGCGCCGCACGGTGACCCGCGTCCTCGTGTACCTGTCGCTGATCGCCGCGACCGCGGTGGTCCTGCTGCCGCTGGCCGCCGTGTTCCTGACCTCGCTGAAGACCGAGAAGGAGATGGCGGCCGGCAGCGGAGCGCTCGCGCTGCCCTCCGACCCGTTCAACGTCGGCAACTACGTGACGGCGTTCCAGGACGGCCGGATGCTCTCGGCGTTCGCCAACACCGCGATCATCCTGGTCGTCGCCATCGGCGGCACGGTCGTCGTCGGTTCGATGACGGCCTACGCCATCGACCGCTTCCGGTTCCGCTTCCGCAGGCCGGTACTGGCCCTGTTCCTGATCGCCGCGCTGGTCCCCGGGGTGACCACCCAGGTGGCCACCTTCCAGATCGTCAACAGCTTCGGCTTGTTCGACAGCCTCTGGGCGCCGATCGCCCTCTACATGGGCACCGACATCGTCTCGATCTACATTTTCCTGCAGTTCGTCCGCTCGATCCCGGTCTCGCTGGACGAGTCCGCCCGCATCGACGGCGCCAACGCCTTCACGGTCTACCGCAAGGTCATCTTCCCGCTGCTGAAACCGGCGATCGCGACGGTCGTGATCGTGAAGGGGATCACCGTCTACAACGACTTCTACATCCCCTTCCTCTACCTGCCCTCCGAAGATCTTGGCGTGATCTCGACGTCGCTGTTTCGCTTCAAGGGGCCGTTCGGCGCCCACTGGGAAACGATTTCGGCGGGAGCGATCCTGGTGATCGTCCCCACCCTGGCCGTCTTCCTGTTTCTCCAGCGGTTCATCTACAACGGTTTCACGCGAGGCGCCACGAAGTAGACGCCCCCTTTCAGGGGCGCGGGGAACGGGCTAGGCCTCCTTCGCGGCCAGCGCCTCCACCAGTACCGGTGTCACCTGCTCGACCTGCCACCGGCGGGCGCCATGACCTGTCAGCGCGGCTGCGACGGACTCCGCGTCCACCACCGCCGGCGGCTCCCAGCACACCCGCCGCACGGTGTCCGGGGTGATCAGATTCTCCTGCGGCATGTTCAACCGCTCGGCCAGCGCCGACACCCCGGCCCGGGCCGCGGACAGCCGGGCCGCGGCCACGGGGTCCTTGTCCGCCCAGGCGCGCGGTGGTGGAGGCCCGGTCACCGGCTGGCCCGGCTGCGGCAACTGCGCCTCGGTCAGCCCCTTCGCCCGGTCCACCGCCGCCTGCCACTGCTCCAGCTGCCGCTTGCCCACGCGATGGCCGAAACCGTTCAGCGCGGCCAGGGCGTGCACGTTGGCCGGAAGCGCCAGCGCGGCCTCCACGATGGCCGCGTCCCCGAGCACCTTGCCGGGTGAGACGTCCCGGCGCTGCGCGATCCGGTCCCGGGTCTGCCACAGCTCCCGTACGACGGCCAGCTGCCGCCGCCGGCGCACCTTGTGCATGCCGGACGTACGCCGCCACGGGTCCTTGCGGGGCTCGGGCGGCGGAGCCGAGGCGATCGCGTCGAACTCCTGGCGGGCCCAGTCCAGCTTGCCCTGCCGGTCCAGCTCCTTCTCCAGCGCGTCGCGCAGGTCGACGAGCAGTTCGACGTCCAGCGCCGCGTAGCGCAGCCAGGGCTCGGGCAGCGGCCGGGTCGACCAGTCGACGGCGGAGTGCCCCTTCTCCAGGACGAATCCCAGCACGCTCTCGACCATCGCGCCGAGGCCGACCCGGGGGAACCCGGCGAGCCGCCCGGCCAGCTCGGTGTCGAACAGCCGCGTGGGCACCATGCCTATCTCGCGCAGGCACGGCAGGTCCTGGGTGGCGGCGTGCAGCACCCACTCGACGCCGGACAGGGCGTCGCCGAGGGCCGACAGGTCGGGGCAGGCCACAGGGTCGATGAGGGCCGTTCCGGCGCCCTCGCGGCGCAGTTGCACGAGGTAGGCGCGCTGCCCGTAGCGGTAGCCGGACGCGCGCTCGGCGTCGACGGCGACGGGCCCGGACCCCGCCTCGAAGGCGGCGATCACCCGGGCCAGGGCGGTCTCGTCCGCGATTACGGGCGGAATGCCCTCACGCGGTTCCAGCAGGGGGATCGGCGCCTCCGTAGCAGAAGATCCGCCGTCGTCCGGAGGGGCGCCTCCGGTGGTTCGCAGTGAGCTGTCTGCTGCGGTGTCGTGGGCGTCGGTCACCTGTCAAGGGTATCCATGTATGGACAGCGCCCGCCGACGGAACGTTCCGTCGACGGGCGCCCGAGGGTCGCAAACCAGTCATGTCGGGGAAGCGGCGGGTTCACGAACCGTGTGTGACGTGAACGGGGCCGACGGCCGACCCCGTTCACGTGAATGAATGATCACGGCGGGTCACGGCGGATCGGGTCAGTGGATGATCCCGGTCCGCAGCGCCACCGCGACCATGCCGGCGCGGTCGCCCGTGCCGAGCTTGCGGGCGATGCGGGCGAGGTGGCTCTTGACGGTCAGGGCGGACAGGCCCATCGAGACGCCGATCGCCTTGTTCGACTGGCCCTCCGCGACCAGCCGCAGCACCTCGACCTCGCGGCCGGACAGTTCGCGGTAGCCGCCCGGGTGGCTCGGGGCACCCGGGGGGCGGCGGTGCAGTCGCGCGGCGGCGGCGCCGATGGGGGCGGCGCCCGGCCGGGTGGGGAGCCCGACGTTGGTGCGCGTGCCGGTGACGACGTAACCCTTCACTCCGCCGGCGAGTGCGTTGCGCACGGCGCCGATGTCGTCGGCGGCGGAGAGGGCGAGCCCGTTGGGCCAGCCCGCGGCGCGGGTCTCCGACAGCAGGGTGAGGCCGGAGCCGTCCGGCAGGTGGACGTCGGCGACACAGATGTCGCGGGGGTTGCCGATGCGGGGACGAGCCTCCGCGATGGACGAGGCCTCGATGACGTCGCGCACACCGAGCGCCCACAGGTGGCGGGTGACGGTGGAGCGGACGCGCGGGTCGGCCACGACCACCATGGCGGTCGGCTTGTTCGGGCGGTAGGCGACCAGGCTTGCGGGCTGCTCGAGGAGAACGGACACCAGGCCTCCTGGGGTGCGGGACGGGGCCGGCTCGTGGGGGTGAAGCCGGGACGAACCGTGCTTTCAAGGTCACAGTCGTCTTCGGCACCGAACCCGTCCGCCTTTAGAGAATGATCACGATTCGGTGATAACAATCCGTGCAATTCGGACACGCGGTCGATCATTCGAAGGCCGGACGGTTTCGGTCTGCGTCGGTACGCGGTCGAAAGTGGCCGTATCGACAAAGTGATTCGGCCAAGAGGGGTACTCAGGTGTGATCGTCGACCGGACATGGTTGACCGCCCCGCACAAGGTCGATCAGTGCGGGGCGGTCGGGGGTCGATCAGAGGTCGTACAGAAGTCGGTCGGGGGGATGGATCAGGAGGGGCGGTCAGCGCGACTGCGGGCCCCGCCGCTGGGGGAGGGTCACGACGGACGCGTCCCCGGGGACGGCCGGGGGAAGCCCCGCGATCTGGGCCAGCAGATCGCACCAGGCGGCCAGATGCGCGGCCGTGTCCGGGGCCCCGCCCAGGCCCTCGCGCGGCGTCCACGACGCGCGGATCTCGATCTGCGAGGCGGCCGGGCGCGCGGACAGCCCGCCGAAGTAGTGCGAACTCGCGCGCGTCACGGTGCCGCTCGGCTCCCCGTACGTCAGCCCGCGCGTCTGCAGCGCACCCGTCAGCCAGGACCAGCACACCTCCGGCAGCAGCGGGTCCGCCGCCATCTCCGGCTCCAGCTCGGCGCGCACCAGCGTCACCAGCCGGAAGGTGCCCCGCCAGGCGTCGTGCCCGGCCGGGTCGTGCAGCAGCACCAGCCGGCCGTCGGCCAGGTCCTGCTCGCCGTCCACGACCGCGGCCTCCAGCGCGTAGCTGTGCGGAGCGAGCCGACGCGGCGGAGGCGTCGCCTCGACCTCGATCTGGGGCCGCAGCCGCGCCGCCTTGAGCGCGTCGACCGCGGCCCGGAAGGGCGGCGGGACGGAGTCCGCCTCCCGCCGGTCGTTCCCGGTGTCCTTCGCTTCGTCCATACCGCCAGCGCCGTCCGACAGTCGTCCCTGAGCCGCAGCCATGCGGGAAGATTACGGGGCCCCGAGCTCCGGTGCCGGGCTAGACACCCCGCGCCCGTGCAGGGGCTGAATAGTGCCGTCCGACGGCGTGCGAAACTGGGCTCCGTGAGTGCCAACGACGCCCCTCGGGCCCAGCAGCCGTCCGCCCCGTACGACTCCGCCTTCCTCAAGGCCTGCCGGCGCGAGCCCGTGCCGCACACGCCGGTGTGGTTCATGCGGCAGGCCGGGCGCTCGCTGCCGGAGTACCGCAAGGTGCGCGAGGGCATCCCGATGCTCGAGTCCTGCATGCGTCCGGAACTGGTCACCGAGATCACGCTCCAGCCGGTGCGCAGGCACGGCGTGGACGCGGCGATCTACTTCAGCGACATCGTCGTCCCGCTCAAGGCCATCGGCATCGACCTCGACATCAAGCCCGGCGTCGGCCCGGTCGTCGAGCGCCCGATCCGCACCCGCGAGGACCTCGCGCGGCTGCGCGACCTCACCCCCGAGGACGTCTCCTACGTCACCGAGGCCATCGGCCTGCTCACCCGCGAGCTCGGCGCCACGCCCCTGATCGGCTTCGCCGGCGCCCCCTTCACCCTCGCCAGCTACCTGGTCGAGGGCGGCCCGTCCCGCACGTACGAGAACGCCAAGGCGATGATGTACGGCGACCCCGAGCTGTGGGCCGAGCTGCTCGACCGCCTCGCGGACATCACCGCGGCGTTCCTCAAGGTGCAGATCGAGGCGGGCGCCTCGGCGGTCCAGCTGTTCGACTCCTGGGCCGGTGCGCTGGCCCCCGCCGACTACCGGCGCTCGGTGCTGCCCGCGTCCGCGAAGGTCTTCCGGGCCGTGGCCGGTTACGGCGTGCCGCGCATCCACTTCGGGGTCGGCACCGGTGAGCTGCTGGGCCTCATGGGCGAGGCCGGGGCGGACGTCGTCGGCGTCGACTGGCGCGTGCCGATGGACGAGGCCGCCCGCCGGGTCGGCCCCGGCAAGGCACTCCAGGGCAACCTCGACCCGACCGTGCTGTTCGCCTCGACGGAGGCCGTCGAGGCCAAGACCCTCGAGGTTCTGGACTCGGCGAAGGACCTCGAAGGCCACATCTTCAACCTCGGCCACGGCGTCATGCCGTCCACGGACCCGGACGCGCTCACGCGGCTCGTGGAGCACGTGCACCTGCGGACCCTGCGCTGACGCGAGAAACCGACGCGACGAACTGATCGGCCGTGCGCTGAACGCGGCCGTACGCGCGTGCGTATGTCTCGGCAACCGCCCGCGGCGCGGGGAAGGCGGGTCGCGGGGCCGACGTGAGGAACAGGCGATGAACGACCGAGTGACTCCCGCGATGCACGCACTGCCCGACGGCGAGGCGGAGTTGACGCTGGTGGTGCGGCTGCCCTGGGAGGACGTGGCCCGCCTGGGCCAGGACGCGGGGCGGCTGGCCGCCCAGTTGCGGCGGCCGGTGACGCTGGAGGAGGCGGTGAGCCACCGTCTGCGGTCGACGCGGGTGGCTTCGCACGCGAAGCCGGCGGGGGAGCAGCCACCGGCGGTGACGGCTGCGCCGGCGTCGGTTTCCTCGTTGCCGGCGCGGCCGCCGGCGGAGCAGGCGCGGCAGGCGATCGATCGGATCAACGGTACGGCGGGGACGGCGTGAGGGATGCCCCGTAGGGGTGCGGGATCGTTGCCGAGTGCGCGACGTCTGTGGCTTGTCGCGCAGTTCCCCGCGCCCCTGAGGGGCGCGATCCCGCCCCACCTCACAACGAACCGCGCACCTTCGCCGACGCCTTGCGGGCCGCCACCAGGATCGGGTCCCAGACCGGGGAGAACGGTGGGGCGTAGCCGAGGTCCAGGGCTGTCATCTGTTCCACCGTCATGCCTGCCGTGAGGGCGACCGCCGCGATGTCGACGCGTTTGCCCGCGCCCTCCCGGCCGACGATCTGGACGCCGAGGAGGCGGCCCGTGCGGTGCTCGGCGAGCATCTTGACCGTCATCGGGGAGGAGTCCGGGTAGTAGCCCGCGCGGCTGGTCGACTCGATGGTGACGGCCTCGAAGCGCAGGCCCACCCGCTGGGCGTCCTTCTCCCGCAGACCCGTGCGGGCGATCTCCAGGTCGCAGACCTTGCTGACCGCCGTGCCGACCACGCCCGGGAAGGTCGCGTAGCCGCCGCCGACGTTGGTGCCGATGACCTGGCCCTGCTTGTTGGCGTGGGTGCCGAGCGGGATGTGCCGCTGCTGGCCGGAGACCAGGTCGAGGACCTCGACGCAGTCGCCCCCGGCCCAGATGTTCTCGTGGCCGCGCACCCGCATCGAGCGGTCGGTGAGGAGACCGCCGTGCGGGCCGAGGGGGAGGGCGGCGGCCTTCGCGAGGGCCGTCTCGGGGCGCACGCCGATGCCGAGCACGACGACGTCCGCGGGGAACTCGCGGTCCTGGGTGAGAACCGCCCGCGCCGTCCCGTCGTCGCCGGTCAGGATCTTTGTGACCTCGGCGTCGTTCACCATCGTGATGCCCAGGCCCTCCATGGCCCGGTGCACCAGGCGGCCCATGTCGGGGTCGAGGGTCGACATCGGTTCGCTGCCCCGGTTGACGACCGTCACCTCGTAGCCGCGCTTGATCAGCGCCTCGGCCATCTCCACGCCGATGTAACCGGCCCCGACGACCACCGCGCGGCGGCCCCGCGTGCCCTGGAGCGTGTCGAGGAGCGCCTGCCCGTCGTCCAGCGTCTGCACGCCGTGCACCCCGGCCGCGTCCGTCCCGGGCAGGTCCGGGCGGATCGGCCGGGCGCCGGTGGCGATCACGAGCCTGTCGTACGACGTCCAGGACTCCTCGCCGGACTCCAGGTCACGCGCGCGTACCCGCTGCGCGCCGGGGTCGATCTCCGTGACCTCGGTGCGCAGCCGCAGGTCGATGTCCCGGGCGCGGTGCTCCTCGGGGGTGCGGGCGATGAGCTGGTCCCGGTCGGTGACGTCGCCGCCGACCCAGTAGGGGATGCCGCACGCCGAGTACGACGTGAAGTGGCCCCGTTCGAACGCCACGATCTCCAGCTCGCCGGGGCCCTTCAGACGGCGGGCCTGTGACGCCGCGGACATGCCCGCGGCGTCGCCGCCGATGACGACCAGTCGCTCCCGTGCACGGCTCATGTTCATGCGAACACGCTACGGGAGCAGGGCATTTCAGTCCCCTTCACCCGGGTGTCGCGGGTGCGCGGACTCCGGCGCCGGCCGGGCCGCCGGCAGTGGGCCGAGTGCGCTCGCCGCGGGCGCGGGCGCGGGGCGGCGCGGCAGCCGGGGGCGTACGACCCGCAGCCACAGCAGGACGAGCAGCGCGGCCACCGCCGCGAACGGCAGGACCGCTCCGAACGCCACGGCCAGCCAGCGCAGCATCGTCACGAAGGCGCTCCAGCCGCCCGCGAGCGCGTCGACGAAGCCCGGGTCGTCGTCCTCGGCGTCCTTCTTCACCGGGGTCTCGGACAGCGACAGGGTGATGGTGGCCAGGCTGGTGCGGTCCTTCAGGGACTTCTGCCGGGCGAGCAGCGACTCCAGGTCGGCCTGGCGGGTGCTCAGCTCGCCCTCCAGGGTCACCACGTCGCTGAGCTTGGTGGCCCGGTCCATCAGCTCGCGGATCCGGGCCACGCTGGCGCGCTGCGTGGTGATGCGGCTCTCCACGTCCACGACCTGGTCGGTGACGTCCTCGGCCTTCGCACTGCGGTCCAGGAGCGTGCCGGAGCCCTCCAGCTCGGCGAGGACCTCGTCGTACTTCTCGACGGGCACGCGCAGCACGACCCGGGTGCGCTCGCGGCCCTCGGCGTCGCGGGTGGTGGTCTCGTTGCCGATGTAGCCGCCCGCGTTCTGCACGCCGGTGCGGGCCTGGTCCAGGGCCTTGGGGACGTCCTTGACCCGCACGGTCAGGGACGCCGTGCGGATGATGTGGCTCGCGGCGAGCTTCGGCGGCGCCGTGGCCTTGGCGCCACTGCCGGTACCGCCGGGCGCGGCCTCGCCCGAGAAGCCCTTGCCGTCCGCCCCGCGATCGGCCGCGGCGCTGCTGCCGCCCGATTCGTCGCCCCCGGCGCTGCACCCCGTGAGGGCGAGGGCGGCCGCCAGCAGGAGGGCGGCCAGGGCCGGGGCGGGGCGTCGTACGGATCGTCGAGTGCGCATGCGGCAATCCCCCGAGGGTCGATTTCAGCTGACGCTTCTTCGACGCCGGGACGGCGCCGATCGTTTGGCCCGGGACGGTTCCGATGCGGTCACGGTCGGGACTCGTGCCGGACACCGGGGCGCGGAGGCGCTGTCGGTGGGGTCTGAGAGGCTGGGGGCATGCGCGAAGTTCAAGGGCAGGTCGTCGTCATCGGGGCGGGCATCGCGGGGCTGGCCGCCGCACACCGGCTGCTGGGGCGCGGTGCGCGGGTGACGGTGCTGGAGGCCTCCGACCGGGTCGGCGGCAAGCTGCTGCCCGGGGAGGTCGCGGGTGCGCGCGTGGACCTCGGCGCCGAGTCGATGCTGGCCCGCCGCCCCGAGGCGGTGGCTCTGGCCCGCGAGGTGGGTCTCGCCGACCGCCTCGAGCCCCCCGCGACCGCCACGGCCTCGCTGTGGACCCGCGGCGCCCTGCGTCCCTTCCCCAAGGGCCATGTGATGGGCGTGCCCGGCACCGCGTCCGCCCTGGCCGGTGTGGTGTCCGAGGAGGGCCTGGCCCGCATCGAGCGCGACGCCGAGCTGCCCCGCACCGAGGTCGGCGACGACGTGGCGGTGGGGGAGTACGTGGCGCGGCGCCTCGGCCGCGAGGTCGTCGACCGCCTGCTGGAGCCCATGCTGGGCGGGGTGTACGCGGGCGACGCCTACCGCATCTCCATGCGCTCGGCCGTCCCGCAGCTCTTCCAGGTCGCCCGGACCCACACCTCCCTGACGGAAGGGGTCCGCGAGCTCCAGGCCAAGGCGGCCGCCGCCCAGCAGACCGGCCCGGTGTTCATGGGCATCCGGGGCGGTGTCGGCACCCTCCCGCTCGCGGTCGCCGACTCGGTCCGGGCCCGCGGGGGCGAGATCCTCACCCGGACGCCGGTGACGGAGCTGCGGCGCACTCCCGAGGGCGGCTGGCGGGTCGGCTCCGGTGAGCGCGCGTGGCGCGCGGACGCCGTGGTGGTCGCCGCCCCCGCCCCCGTCGCCGCCCGGCTGCTGCGCGCCGAGACCCCCGGGGCCGCCGCCGAGCTCGACGCCGTCGAGTACGCCTCCATGGCCCTGGTCACCCTCGCCTACCGCCGCGCCGAGACGGCCCTGCCCGACGGCAGCGGCTTCCTCGTGCCGCCGGTCGACGGGCACACCATCAAGGCGTCCACGTTCGCCTCGCACAAGTGGGGCTGGATCGCCGGCGAGAACCCGGACCTGGTCGTCCTGCGCACCTCCGTCGGACGGTACGGCGAGACGGAGGTCCTCCGGCGCGACGACAGCGAGCTGGCCGAGGTCTCGCGGCACGACCTGAAGGCGGCGACCGGGCTGGACGCCACGCCCGTCGCCACCCGCGTCACCCGCTGGGACGACGGGCTGCCCCAGTACTCCGTCGGCCATCACGCGCGCGTGGCCCGCATCCGCGAGCACATCGCCCGGCTCCCCGGCCTCGCCGTCTGCGGCGCCCCGTACGACGGCGTCGGCATCCCGGCCTGCATCGCCAGTGCGTACGCGGCCGTGGACCGGATTTACGGGGACACGGGCGGTGTGGAGGAGCTCACCGCCCACCCGGTGCAGAGCCTGCACGGCGGAGCGGGAGAATGAGAAGCATGAGTGACGACGCCTCCACCACCGCCTCCAGCGCCGCGCCCGGCCGCATCGCGAACAAGGGCAAGCTGGCCAAGGACCTCAACGAGGTCATCCGCTACACGCTCTGGTCCGTCTTCAAGCTGAAGGACGTCCTCCCCGAGGACCGCGCCGGGTACGCCGACGAGGTCCAGGAGCTGTTCGACCAGCTCGCCGCCAAGGACGTGACCATCCGCGGCACCTACGACGTCTCGGGCCTGCGCGCCGACGCCGACCTCATGATCTGGTGGCACGCGGAGACCAGCGACGCGCTGCAGGAGGCGTACAACCTCTTCCGCCGGACGAAGCTGGGCCGCGCCCTGGAGCCGGTCTGGTCGAACATGGCGCTGCACCGCCCCGCCGAGTTCAACCGCTCGCACATCCCGGCGTTCCTCGCCGACGAGACGCCCCGCAACTATGTGAGCGTCTACCCCTTCGTGCGGTCCTACGACTGGTACCTGCTGCCCGACGAGGACCGCCGCCGCATGCTCGCCGACCACGGCAAGATGGCCCGCGGCTACCCGGACGTGCGGGCCAACACCGTCGCCTCGTTCTCCCTCGGCGACTACGAGTGGATCCTCGCCTTCGAGGCCGACGAGCTGTACCGCATCGTCGACCTCATGCGTCACCTGCGCGCCTCGGAGGCCCGGATGCACGTCCGCGAGGAGGTGCCGTTCTACACGGGCCGCCGCAAGGACGTCGCCGAGCTGGTCGCCTCCCTGGCCTGATCAGCGGATGCGTCGCGCGGCCCCGGCCCGGTCCGGGGCCGTCGGCCTCGGCTCGGCGTGCGGGGCGCACTGCGCGCCGCGTCCCGGCAGCCGGCCCTCCAGCAGATACGCCTCCAGGTGCCCGTTGACGCAGGCGTTGGGGCCGCCCGCCAGGCCGTGGGCGCCGGCGTCCCGCTCCGTCACCAGCACCGAGCCCGCCAGACGGTCGTGGAGTGCGAGGGCGCCGTCGTACGGCGTGGCGGCGTCCCGCTCGGCGGCCAGGATGAGGGTCGGCGGCAGCTCGCCCGGCCCGGCTCCGACGTCGAGCGGCCGCTGCCGGGGCCCCGGCCAGTAGGCGCACGGCAGGTTCGTCCACACGTTGTCCCAGGTCTCGAAGGGCGCCACCCGCGCGAGCCGGGTGTTGTCCCGGTCCCACACCTTCCAGTCCGTGGGCCAGGGGGCGTCGTTGCACTCGACGGCCACATAGACCGCCCGGGAGTTCTCCGCCTCGGCCGCCGCCTGCGGATGCTGCTCCATCTGCTCGATCAGCGGCCCGGCATCACCCTTGAGGTACGCCGACAGCGCGTGCGCGCGGTGCGGCCACTGGTCGTCGTAGTAGCCGGCCTGAAGGAACGCCCCGTGCAGCTGTCCCGGCCCGACCTTCCCGCCCGCCGGTTCGGCGGCCAGCCTCGCGCTCGCCCGCTCGTAGCTGCGCTGCACCTCCCGCTGCGTCGCGCCGAGCCCGTACACGTCGTCGTGCCGGGCGATCCACTCCCTGACGTCCCGCCAGCGGTCCTCGAACGCCGCCGACTGGGCGAGGTTGTTGCGGTACCAGATCCGCCCGGGGCCGGGGTGGACCACCGAGTCGAACACCATCCGCCGCACATGACCGGGGAACAGCGTCGCGTACAGGGCACCGAAGTAGGTGCCGTACGACGAGCCCATGAAGGTCAGCCGCTCCTCGCCGAGCGCGGCGCGCAGCACGTCGAGGTCGCGGGCGTTGTTCAGCGAGTGGTAGTGCCGCAGCGCGTCGCCGTTGCGCTCGGCGCACCCCCGGGCGTACGCCTTCGCCTTCGCGACGCGCTCCTTCTTGTACGCCGGTGAGGGGTGCGCCGGTGCCTGCGAGGGCCCGGTGTAGAACTGCTTCGGGTCCTTGCACGACAGCGGAGCCGAACGGCCCACCCCACGCGGGGCGTAGCCGACGAGGTCGTACGCGGCGGCGATCCGCTTCCACCCGGGGAGCAGGCCGACCAGCGGGAAGTACAGGCCGTTGGCGCCCGGGCCGCCCGGGTTGTGCACGAGGGCGCCCTGCCGCGGGACCTGACGCCCGTCGGTGTGCGGGTCCTTCCGGGTGGCCCGGGCCCTGCTGACGGACAGTTCGATCTGCCGGCCGTCCGGGCGGGCGTAGTCCAGCGGAACGCTCACCGTGCCGCACCGCATGCTGCCCGGCAGGTCCTGCGCGTCGGGGCACGGGCCGAAGTCGATTCCGGCCGCCTTGGCGCGCGCGGCGGCCACGGCGGTGCCGCGCCGCTCGGCCGTGCCCGTCCGGTCCTCCGCGTCCGGGGCCGCGGTGAGGGCGCTCAGCAGCAAGGACCCGGCGGCCGAGTAGAGCAGGGCGGCTCTCATCGCGTATCCCTTCGGTGCACGGTGGCGACGGAAGGGATGTTTCGTTCGCTCCGAAGGGAACGCAAGCACCGTCGACCGGTGTCGGGCCCGCCGCCCCCGCGCGCCCCCGGTCCGTCAGTCGTGCGACTCGCGGTGCGCGAACGCGGCGCGCAGATCCGGCTCACCGATCGCCCGCACACCCCGTACGGCCACCGAGGTGAGGTACGTACGGTCGTCGGCGGCGCCGTCCGCCGAGCGGGTCAGGGCGCCGAGCAGCCGCCGGCCGGCCGGCGAGGCCCAGCGCGAGTAGGGGTGGATCTCGACCCGGGCGACGGCCAGGCAGCTCAGGGTCAGGGTGAGCGGCAGCGCGAACCACAGGGCGACCAGATGCCGGGGCATGTCCGGCGGAAGCGGCGTCAGCAGCGCGGCCACGCCCAGCCCGAGGACGGCGACGGCCGCGACCCGCACCTGGCGCACGGCAGCGGCGACGGTCGTGCGGGCACTGTCGGGCACCGCGAGTCCCGCGCGCACCAGCCCCTCGGCGATCCCGCGCACCGGGTCCGCCGCCGCGGCCGTGGCCCGCACCGGCGCGATCCGGCACTGCCCCTCGGGACCGATGGCCCCTATCACCGACCGCTCCATCTCGTCCCGCCCGCGCGGGTCGACGACCGTCGCCCAGCCGGTGTGGGCCAGGAGCAGCCGGCGCTGGCGGGCCATGGCGACCAGGGTCACATCGGCGACCCTCCGGGGGCCGCCGGAGAGGAACGCCGCCTCGTACAGCGTGAGTTCACGCCCCCGGCCGGTGTCCGCGTCCACGGCCGCCGCACGCACGGCGGCCAGGCACAGGCGGGTGCACGCCGTGCCTGCCACGGCCCAGGACGCCAGGAGGAAAAGAACCCAGAGCATATGTTGTTTGTATGTGACACGGGCTCGAAAACACCATGCCTCGTTCACCATCCGGACACAGTGTTGTCGGTATGTGACGTTCCGTTTCAGTCCGGTGGCGGCCGGTGAGCGGGCGGTCGGGAGTGTGCGGTCCCCCGACTAGTCCACCCGGGTCCTCTGGGCCGTCAGGACGCCGTCGCGGCGGTGTGCCCCGTGGCCGCCGCCCGCCCCATGGGCCATGTTGCTGACCGTCGAGCCGATCGGGCTCCGGCCGGACACGAAGGAGGCCCCGCGGTGGGCGAGCTGTACATCGACGGCGAGTGGACACAGGCGGCGGCCGGCGGCCGGCGCGAGGTGGTCAACCCCTACGACGCCTCGGTCGTCACCACCGTCGACGAGGCCGACGCCACCGACGTGGACCGCGCCGTACGCGCCGCCCGGCGCGCCTTCGCCGAGGAGGACTGGGCGAACGCCCCCACCCGCCGCCGCGCCGACCTGCTGATGCGCGTGCACGACCTGCTGCTGCGCGACCGCGAGGACATCGCCCGCACCGAGACGCTCGACACCGGCAAGACGCTCACCGAGGCCCGCATCGACGTGGAGGACGTGGCGAACGCCTTCCGCTACTTCGCCGAACTCGCGGGCAAGGACGGCGGCCGGGTCGTCGACGTCGGCCCCGACGTCCTCAGCCGGGTCGTCTACCAGCCGATCGGCGTGTGCGCGCTGATCGCCCCGTGGAACTACCCGCTGCTCCAGGCCTCCTGGAAGGTCGCCCCGGCACTCGCCGCCGGCAACACCTTCGTCCTCAAGCCCAGCGAGACCACCCCGCTCACCACCCTCGCCATGATCCGGCTCATCGAGGAGGCCGGCGCCCCGCCCGGCGTCGCCAACCTCGTCCTCGGCTCCGGGGCGACCGTGGGCGCGGCCCTCACCAACCACCCCGACGTCGACCTGGTCTCCTTCACCGGCGGCCTGAACACCGGCCGGGCCATCATGGCCGCCGCCGCCGAGGGGCCGCGGAACATCGCCCTGGAACTGGGCGGCAAGAACCCCAACATCGTCTTCGCCGACGCAGACTTCGACGCCGCCGTCGACTACGCCCTCGACGCCGCCTTCCTGCACTCCGGGCAGGTCTGCTCGGCCGGCTCACGCCTGCTCGTCGAGGACTCCCTGCACGACCGGTTCGTCGAGGCCTACGCCGCGCGCGCCCGGGCGATCCGGCTCGGCAACGGCCTGGACGAGGGCACCGAGAGCGGACCCCTCAGCTCCGCCGAGCACCGCGAGAAGGTCGAGGGCTACATCGCCGTCGCCAAGGAGGAGGGCGCCCGGCTCGTCACCGGAGGCACCCGCCCCGACGACCCGGCCCTCGCCGACGGCTTCTTCCTGCTGCCGACGATCTTCGCCGACTGCGACCGGTCCATGCGGATCGTCCAGGAGGAGGTCTTCGGCCCGGTCGTCACCGTCGAACGCTTCCGCACCGAGGACGAGGCCGTGGACCTGGCCAACGACACCCGCTACGGCCTGGCCGGCGGTGTGTGGACCTCCGACGCGAGCCGCGCCCAGCGCGTCGCCCAGCGGCTGCGCCACGGCACCGTGTGGATCAACGACTTCCACCCCTATGTGCCGCAGGCCGAGTGGGGCGGCTTCGGCCGCTCCGGCGTCGGACGCGAACTCGGCCCCACGGGGCTGCGCGAGTACCAGGAGGCCAAGCACATCTACCAGAACCTCGCCCCCGCCCCCTCCGGCTGGTTCAAGGGCTGACCCGCACGCCCCACCGCACCACCACGAAAGGCACGGCATGGCCACCACCCCCGCGCACGGCGCCGAGTCCGCCTACGACTACGTCATCGTCGGCGGCGGCACCGCAGGCTGTGTGCTCGCCGCCCGGCTCAGCGAGGACCCCGACTGCCGCGTCTGCGTCATCGAGGGCGGCCCCAGCGATGTCGGCGACGAGCGCATCCTGCGCCTGCGCAACTGGATCAACCTGCTCGGCTCGGAGTTCGACTACGGCTACACCACCGTCGAACAGCCCCGCGGCAACTCACACATCCTGCACTCCCGGGCCCGGGTACTCGGCGGCTGCTCCTCGCACAACACCCTGATCAGCTTCCTGCCGCTGCCGCAGGACCTCGACGACTGGGTGAGCCACGGCTGCTCCGGCTGGGACCCGGCGACGATCCTGCCCTACCGCGACCGGCTGCTCACCCGGATCGTG
This sequence comes from Streptomyces sp. NPDC007929, assembly GCF_042959065.1. Classification (NCBI taxonomy): domain Bacteria; kingdom Bacillati; phylum Actinomycetota; class Actinomycetes; order Kitasatosporales; family Streptomycetaceae; genus Streptomyces; species Streptomyces sp. NPDC007929. The sequence continues at coordinate 231,855 of NZ_JBIBKD010000007.1, forward strand.
CCGGTGGCCGAGGCCGACCGCAATCCCATCGCCAAGGACTTCGTCACGGCCGCGTCCCGCGCCCTCGGCGTCCCCGTCGTCGACGACTTCAACGCCGAACCCTTCGCCGACGGCACCGGATTCTTCTCGCTGGCCTACCAGCCGGAGGGCAACCTGCGCTCCTCCGCGTCGGTCGCCTACCTCCACCCGGTGCTGGACCGGCCCAACCTCACCCTGAAGCTTCAGACCTGGGCCCACCGGCTGCTCACCGACGACTCGGACCGGCTGACCCGCGTCGCCGTCCGCGACGCCGAAGGGCAACCGGCCACCGTCCGGGCCGAACGCGAACTCCTGCTGTGCGCCGGTGCCATCGACACCCCGCGCCTGCTGATGCTCTCCGGCATCGGCCCGGCCGACGACCTGCGCGCCCTGGGCATCGACGTACGGGCCGACCTGCCCGGCGTCGGGGAGAACCTGCTGGACCACCCCGAGTCCGTCATCGTCTGGGAGACAGCGGGGCCCCTGCCGCCCAACTCCGCGATGGACTCCGACGCCGGTCTCTTCCTGCGCCGCGACAAGGACCAGCCGCGCCCCGACCTGATGTTCCACTTCTACCAGGTGCCGTTCACCGTCAACACCGAACGCCTGGGCTACCCCGTACCGCGGCACGGGGTGTGCATGACGCCGAACGTGCCGCGCGCCCGCTCCACCGGCCGCATGTGGCTGCGCAGCGCCGACCCCGCCGAGCACCCGGCCCTGGACTTCCGGTACTTCACCGACCCCGGCGGCCACGACGAGCGCACCATCGTCGACGGCCTCAAGGTGGCCCGCGAGGTCGCCGCGACCGACCCGCTGCGCGACTGGCTCGTCCGCGAGGTCGCCCCCGGCCCGGACGTCGTCTCCGACGCCGACCTGTCGGAGTACGGCCGCCGCGTGGCCCACACCGTCTACCACCCGGCCGGCACCTGCCGGATGGGCGCCGCCGACGACCCTGCGGCCGTCTGCGACCCCGAACTGAGACTGCGGGGTTTCGAGGGTGTGCGGATCGTCGACGCGTCGGTGTTCCCGACGATGCCCACCATCAACCCGATGGTGACCGTACTGCTCGCCGCCGAACGCGCCGCCGACCTGATCACCGCGGAACGAGGGGCACGACGATGACCGGTACCCAGCCTCCCGCACCGGCGTCCGGCGCCCCCTCGGGCGAGCCGGGCTCCGAGTTCCGCAAGGACATGGGCCCCTGGGCCAACTTTGCCCTCGGCTTCACCTACCTCTCCCCGGTGGTCAGCACCTACACCCTCTTCGGTATCGCGATCGTCGACGGCGGGCCGCCGATGATCTGGGCGTTCGTGCTGGCCGGCTGCGGCCAGTTCCTCGTCGCGCTGATCTTCGGCGAGATCGTCGCCCAGTACCCGATCGCGGGCGGCGTCTACCCCTGGGCCCGGCGGCTGTGGGGCAAGCGCTGGGCGTGGATGACCGGCTGGGTGTACATGTGGGCGCTGCTGGTCACCATCACCTCCGTCGCCTACGGCGCCGGGCCCTACATCGCCATCCTCTTCGGCTTCGACGCCACCGTGCACACCACCGTGCTGTGCACCGCCGTGCTCATCGTCGTCGCCATCCTCATCAACTACCTGGGCACCAAGGCGCTGTCGGCGGCGGCCATCATCGGCTTCGGCGGCGAGCTCATCGGCGCCCTCGTCGTCGGCATCTACCTGATGGTCACCCACCGACACCACAACGTCGGCATCATCTTCGACACCTACGGGACCGAGGGGGACGGCTCCTACCTGCCCGCGTTCCTGGCGGCCGCGATCATCGGCTTCTACCAGTACTACGGCTTCGAGGCCTGCGGGGACACCGCCGAGGAGGTCGCCCACCCGGGGCGCGTCATCCCCCGCGCGATGCGGCGCACCATCTACATCGGCGGCGCCGCGGCCACGTTCACCTGCATGTCGCTGCTGCTGTCGGTCACGGACTTCAACGCGATCATCGCGGGCGAGGTGGCCGACCCGGTGGTGGACGTGCTGTACGACGCCATGGGGGAGACCGGGGCCCGGCTGGTGATGGCCGTGGTGCTCATCTCGTTCCTGTCCTGCACGATCAGCCTCCAGGCCGCGGCCGGGCGGCTCATCTACTCCTACGCCCGGGACGAGATGATCGTCGGGCACCGGCTGCTGCGGCGGTTCGCCCACGCCCGCGCGGTGCCGAGCTGGGCGCTGTTCGTGTCCGCCGCGGTGCCGCTGCTCATCGCCTTCGCGTCACTGCTGTCGGAGGACGCCCTCACCAACATCGTCTCGTTCGCGATCCTCGGCATCTACGGCTCGTTCCAGATGGTGGTCCTGGCCGCGCTGCGCGCCCGGCTCAAGGGCTGGCGCCCGGCGGGGGAGTTCACCCTGGGCCGCGCGGGCCTGGCCGTGAACATCGCCGCGCTGGCCTACGGGATCTTCGCCATCGTCAACATCTGCTGGGCCCGCACGCCAGAGAAGCCCTGGTGGGAGAACTGGATCGTCCTGCTGTGCGGCGGCGTGGTGGTCGGCACGGGCGTCATCTACATGTTCGCCACGCACCACTACGGCCGAAGCGACGCGCCCGCCGGCGACGCGGTACCGGAGAAGCGGCCCGCCGCTTCCGGAGGGTCGCGGATGAAGTGACCGGCCGGTGGGCCCACGCGGCCGGAGGGGCCGCCCCAAAGGGGTGGCCCCAGGGGGTCCCCCCTCAACGCCGCAGCAGGACCCTGCGCGTGGCGCGGGCCAGCCGGCCGGCCGGGCGGTGGGAGCGCGGCTTCGGGCCCGAGCGCTCCAGCCACCACTCCCGCAGCTCCCGCCGCGCCCGCGGGTCCCCGGGACGCCCGGCGGACAGCAGGTGCTCGGCGAAGGCGAGGGCGTCGCGCCGGTAGCCGCCGGTCATCGGGTGGTTCTGGGCGTAACCGAGGAACGCCGTGCGGTACTCGTCCCCGAGGATCACCGGCAGTTCGAGGGCGACCTTCGCCACCACGTCCGCCCGCTTGGCCGCGAGCGCCCGCGCCTGCACCCCGATCCGCGCCCGGTCGAACCCCTCGGGCACCGGCGTCCCCGCGACCAGCGCCGACAGCAGCGCCGCCTGCGCCAGTCCGAGCCGCTGCCGGGCCTCGTCGACGCCTCGTGGATGGGGCCGGCCGAAGGCGCCCCGTGTCGCCCCGGCCGCCCCGGTCTCCTCGCCCCGCCGTGCCGCCTCGGACCCTGCCGGTGCCTCGTCGTGGGCGCCCCGGGGCGCCTCGCGCCTCGCGGGGGCGGCGGCACCGAGCAGTTCACCGTCGTCGCCGGGGGTCCGCTCCTGCCGTCCGGCGGCCGAGCGGAGTTCCGTCTTCACGCGTTCGACGGCGCCCGCCCTCAGCGCCCCGCGGATCGCGTCCAGTTCGCTCTCCAGCTCCGCGGGCTCGGGGAAGTTCTCGTCCCGTTCCAGGAGGACACCCGGCGGCGCGACGCGGGAGGCGAGCTCCGTGAGGATGTCGAGGACCGGCCCGGGGACCGGGTGGGCGTGGCTGTCGTGCCAGACGCCGTCGCGTTCCACACCGCCCGCGACATGGACGTAGGCGACGGCCTCCAGCGGGAGCTCCGCGAGGGCCTTCGAGGGGTCCTCGCCGCGGTTGACGTGGTTGGTGTGCAGATTGGCGACGTCGATGAGCAGGCGGACGCCCGTGCGGTCGGCGAGGTCGTAGAGGAACTGGCCCTCCGACATCTCCTCGCCCGGCCAGCAGACCAGCGCGGCGATGTTCTCCACCGCCAGCGGCACCGGCAGCGCGTCCTGCGCGATCCGTACGTTCTCGCACAGCACGTCCAAGGCGTCCCGGGTCCGCGGGACGGGCAGCAGATGGCCCGCCTCCAGGTGCGGGGACGCCGTCAGCGGCCCTCCCGCCCGGACGAACGCGATGTGCTCGGTGACCAGCGGCGAGCCCAGCGCCTCGGCCCGCTCGGCCAGCGCGGTCAGCCGTCCCGCGTCGGGCCGGTCCGCGCCCCCGAGGCCGAGCGAGACACCGTGCGGTACCACGGTGACGCCGCGCTCGCGCAGCCGCCGCAGCGAGTCGGGCAGATGCCCCGGGCAGAGGTTCTCGGCCACCGCCTCGACCCAGTCGATCCCCGGCATCCGCTCCACGGCGTCCGCGATCTCCGGCCGCCATCCGATGCCCGTCCCCAGTCGCTCCATCGTCCCCTCCTCCGCCCGGCCCGTTCCTCGAACGTGAAGGGGGTATGGCCCAGCCGCCGGCGCCCGAACCGCGCCCCGCCCTCCTTCAGAGCAACATTTGAGGTTCGCGGGCCCCGCACCCCGCCCCCACCGACGGACGCACCGGGCTCGCGTCCCGCCCCGGGACGACATAGACCGGACCCATGCCCGAAGGCAGCGAGCCGCCCCACCACCCCGCGCGGCGGCGGGAACCGCACGCGGGGCCGGCCGGTCCGCGCCGGCTGCGGATCGGGGCCGGGGCCCTGCTCGTGGCGGCCGGCACCGCCTACTTCCTGCTGCCCCTCGAAGGGCTCGGCGCCGACCGGCCCTGGCTCGGCTGGCCCCTGTTCGTGATCTGCCTGGCGCTGGTCGCCGCGCTGCTGCTGCGCCAGGTGCGCGACGTCGTCCTGGAGACCCCGCAGGCCCGCTCGGGCATCATGATCTCGCTGCTGATGTGCCTGGCCGTGCTGGTCTTCTCGTCCGGCTACTACGCACTCGCCCGGCAGCCGGGCCAGTTCACCGGCCTGCACACCCGGGTCGACGCGCTGTACTTCACCGTCGTCACGCTCGCCACCGTCGGCTACGGCGACATCACCCCGCGCGGGCAGGAGGCCCGCCTGGTGACCGTCACCCAGGTCGTGTACACCTTCGTCTTCCTCACGGCGGCGGCCACCGCGCTGACCCGCCGGCTGCACAGCGTGGTCGCCGGGCGCGACCGCCACCCGCCACCGAACCCGCCCGGGAGCTCTACACCGGGCGGGAGGAGCGGTAGTTGAACACCGACCAGAGGACGAACAGGCCCGTCACGATCATGATGATCGACCAGAACGGCTGGTACGGCAGCCACAGGAAGTTCGCGATCAGCGCCAGGCCGACCACGACCGCGCTCGCCGCCCGGGCCCAGTCGGCCCCGGTGAACAGGCCGAGCCCGGCCACCACCACGAGCACGCCGACGATGAGGTGGATCCAGCCCCAGGCGGTCAGGTCGAACTCGAAGGAGTACTGGCCGAAGCTCGTGTACACCTCGTCGCCCGCGATCGCCGCGATGCCCTGGAGCACCGCGAAGAGGCCGTAGACGACCATCAGGACGCCCCCGAGGACGAGGCCCCCGGCCGCCCAGTCGCCGGGACCGCCCGCTCCGGAGCCGTCGGGCGTCCGGTCACCGGGGGCGGGCGGGGCGGGGGGAGGGGGCGCGGCGCTGGTCATGGCTGCCTCCGGGGTCGGGTCGGCTGGTAACCCCACTGGAGCACTCGCCGGGGACAGGCGCGCCCGCGACTACTGCGAACGGGTGGCCGCCGCGCGGCCGGACCCGTGCCGCTCCCGGCGCAGCGCCGGGTGGTCCGCGACCACCGTGCACGAGCCGGGCGCGATCTCCGTGAACCCCGCGTCGCGCACCAGCGGCAGCCCCAGGCCGGTCAGTTCGGGCCAGCGGGCCGCCTCGGCCGTCCGTACGGCGAGCGGGAACCCCGCGGCGCGCCAGGCGGACCGCTGCTCGCCGGACAGCTCCCACCAGGCCAGCTGCGCGGCGTGCCCGGCCTGGGCCATGGCCTTGCCTGCCGACATGCCGAGGCCGGGGTTCAGCCACAGCACGGGGGCCGCGGGGTCCGCGTCCACCGGCGGCTGCGGGTCGTCGAGGTCGGTGCCGGACACCTGGAGCCGGGCCAGATCCTTGGGCCAGCCGTCCAGCGGGACGGGCGGGAAGACCCGCACCTCGGCCGACGCGCCGGTGACCGTGATGCCGGGCAGCGCCCCGGCCCGCCGCCACTCCGCGCCCCGGGCCCGCCGCACCACCTTGCGGATCCGGGCGTCCTGCCAGTCCCGCATCGCCCCGGCCCACTCGCCCTCGCCGGCCGACCGCTCGTCGGCCAGGATCGTCAGCACGCCCCGCGCGGCGGTCTCCAGCGCGTCCGTGCGCGCGGGCGGCTCGGCCTTCTCGATCCGCACGACCAGCGGCAGCACGAACTGCGGTGCCTCGTCGCGCGCCGAGGGCTCGGACCGGAAGGGACTGTCGCTCTGGCGCGGGGGCGTGGGGTCTTCGCTCACGAAACCCAGTGTGCCAGCAGGGAGATCGTGCAGGTTGGCCGCATGCGACCCGGCCCGTGCCTGCGCGACGCGGGCCATCGCTATGGTCCGCGCGGGCCCTGGGTGCTGAGCGGTGCCGACCTGGCGGTGGCTCCGGGCCGGTTCGTCCGCATCGAGGGCGCCGACGGCAGCGGCACGTCCCCCGCTGCCGCGGCGGCTCGCGGCGCCGCTGTCCCTGGTGGCGACCGGCTCACTCGCGCAGGCGGCCGTGCGGGGCCTGGTGACCGGCGCGCAGAGCGGTACCGTCCCGCTGCCGCTGCCGCTGCCGACCCTGGCCGGGGCGGCCCTGGTCATCGCCGCGGCACCGCCCGGCCGGTGCGCCCAGCGCAGGCCCGGGGCGAGCCGTCACAGGTCCCGCTGTTCCAGGGGTTTGGTGGCCGGGCCCTGGATCACCTTGCCGTCGGTGTCGAAGCGGGAGCCGTGGCAGGGGCACTCCCAGGCGCGTTCGGCGGCGTTGAAGTCGACCAGGCAGCCCAGGTGGGTGCAACGGGCGGACACGGCGTGCAGGCCGCCCTCCTCGTCCCGGTACACCGCGACCCGGTGGCCGTCGGCCCGGACCACGGCGCCCTCGCCGGGCGGCAGGGACTCCACCGGCGGGGAGGGCCGCAGCCGGTCGCCCACGAAGTGCCCGGCGACCTTGGCCTGCGTCTTGAGGAACGCGGGCGCCTCACGCACCGCGCTCTTGAGCCGGCGCGGGTCGTACAGCCCGCTCCACGCGCACTCCTCGCCCGTGATCTGCGCGGTCAGCAGCCGGCCGGCCATGATGCCGCCGGTCATGCCCCAGCCGCCGAAGCCGGTGGCCACATAGGCGTGCCGGGCACCGGGGTGCAGCGGGCCGACCATCGGCACGGTGTCCGTGGGCTCGGTGTCCTGGGTGGCCCACCGGTGGGTGACCTCCAGGTCGGGGAAGTGGCCGGTGGCCCAGGCGGTGAGGCGTTCGAGCCGGGCCCGCGGGTCGGACGTGCCCGGCGTGAAGTGCTCACCGGTGACGATGAGCAGCCGCCGGTCGTCCCTCTCGTGGGGCGCGGTGCGCACCGAGCGGGTGTCCTCGTCGGGCGTGATGAACATGCCGTCCGGGTCCTGCCCGGCGGGGATCGTCCCGGCGACGACCAGCTCGCGGCGGGTGGACAGCCGGGCGAACAGCAGGGCCCGGTCGAAGATCGGGTAGTGCGTGGCGACGACGACGTCCCGGGCCCGGACGGTCGCCCCGGTCGCGGTCGACAGCCTGCACGGCTCGCCCTCGTCCAGGCCGAGGACGGTGGTGTCCTCGAAGATCCGCCCGCCGTGTGCGACGAGGTCGGCGGCGAGGGCCAGGAGGTACTTGCGCGGATGGAACTGGGCCTGCCCGGTGACCTCGACCGCGCCCGCCACGGGGAAGGGCAGGCCGGTCCGTGTCACGAACGAGGCGGGCAACCCGGCCTCGGCCGCGGCCTCCGCCTCGGCGCGCAGTTGCGGCACACGGCCCGGGTCGCGCGCGTAGGTGAAGGCGCTCCGCGTCTCCCACTCGCAGTCGACGCCCAGGTCCTGGGCGATCCGGGCCGCGTGATCGATCGCCTCGGACTGGGAGCGGGCGTACAGCCGGGCGCCCTCGGGGCCGCGGGTGCGCCGCAGCTTGTCGTAGACGAGCGTGTGCAGCGCGGTGACCTTGGCGGTGGTGTGCCCGGTGACACCGGCCGCGACCCGCCCGGCCTCCAGTACGGCCACGCTCCGCCCGGCCCGCGTCAGCTCCCACGCCGTGCTCAGACCGGCGATCCCGGCGCCGATCACGGCGACGTCGACCTCCAGATCCTCGTCCAGTACCGGGTGGTGCCCGTCCGGTGCGGTCTCGAGCCAGTACGAGCTGCTGACCTGCTGTTCTTCGCCCATGACCGCCGAGTACCCCGCTGTGTCCGCTTCAGTGGCGGGCGGATCGCCCCACCGCGGGAGGTCCGCGGTGGAGCGATCCGCAGCGCTCAGCCGATTACCGGCACCAGGGGCCCGTCACCGCGAACGTGGTGCCGGGCGTGTAGCAGTTGACGTACATCGTGTCGCCGTCCGGCGAGAAGGTCACCCCGGCGAACTCACCCCACTCGGGCTCCTCGGGGGCGCCGCCCGCCGCGGTAGCGGCTGATGTGATCACCTGCCGGTTGCGGGCCATCGCGTAGACCTGGCCGCGCCGGGTGACGCCGAAGACGTACTGGGCCCCGTTGCCGTCCTCGCACACCATGAGGCCGCCGCTGGGGGCCAGACAGATGTTGTCCGGCGACTCGCCGGGCAGTTGTACATCGGTGTCCGGGCCGAAGACGATCACCAGGGTGAGCCGGCGGCGCTCCGGGTCGTAGCGCCAGACCTGCCCGTAGTGGTCGGCGGCCGAACCGTCGGACCGGCGTGCGAAGGACGACACGAAGTACACGGACCGGCCGCCCCAGTAGCAGCCCTCCAGCTTCTGCGCGTGCGTGATGCCGCGCGGGCCGAAGTCCTGGAACCGGATGGGCGTCCGCGCGGCCTGCGGGTCCGGGACGTCGACCCACTCGATGTGGTCGAACTCGGCGCCGACGTCCTGGATGGACGACAGGTCGGGCACCCCGGGCACCCGCATGGCCTGGAGCCGCCCGCCGGCGCGCAGCGAACCCCTGCCGCCCAGCGGCCGTTCCGGCAGGAAACGGTAGAAGAGACCGAAGGGCTTCTCGAAGGCGTCCTCGGTCTCGTACACCACGCCCCGCCGGGGGTCGACGGCGATCGCCTCGTGCGCGAAACGGCCCATCGCGGCCAGCGGCACGGCCCCGGTGCGGTGCGGGTCGGCCGGGTCCACCTCGAAGATGAAGCCGTGGTCCTTGGTGTAGCCGTTGGTGCCGGCCTTGTCCTCGGTCTCCTCGCAGGTCAGCCAGGTGTGCCAAGGGGTGGGCCCGCCCGCGCAGTTCACGGCCGTACCGGCGATCGCGACGCGCTCGGACTGCACCCGGTTGCGGGAGTCCAGCGTCAGCGCCGTACAGCCGCCCTTGCCGGCCGGGTCGTAGGTGAGGCCCTCGACGGTGGGGACCGGGTTCCGGCCGTCGGCGCGGTTCTCGTGGTTGCGGACCAGGTGGACCCGGCCGCCCCGGCCCGGGAAGGCCGACATGCCGTCGTGGTTGGAGGGCACCTTGCCCTCGCCGGAACGGAGTTGGTCACCTTCGCGGGAGAGGATCCGGTAGGAGAATCCCTCCGGCAGGTCGAGGACGCCCTTGGGGTCGGGGACGAGCGGGCCGTAGCCGGTGCGGCCCATGCCCTGGGCGGCGGCGGTGCCGGTGAACAGCTCGGACAGGGCGCCGGAGAACGCGATCCCGACGCCCAGGGCGCCTGTTCCGGCGAGCATCTGACGTCGTGTTGCGGAGCGACCGGATGCGGTCATGGGGAAACCTTCCTGCTGGCGGACAGGAACTGTGATCCCGCTGTGTCTATCACCTGGTGCGGGCAGCGGGAACCACGCGCGTAGCGCGGGTCACTGCTCCACCGCGCGCCGCAACCGCTCCATCGCCTCTCCGGCCTGCTCAGTGAGGCCGACGGCGCGCTCCGTGATCTCCGCGCGCTCCGTGGCCCCCGCGTGTCCCGCCTCCTCCAAGTGGTCCTGGGCCCGCGCTTGTCCCGGCGCCTCCCCGTGGTCCGTGCCCTGCGCCCGTGCCGGGCCCTGCGCGGGAGGCTGCCCGCCGCGCTCCAGGAACCGCAGGAGCTCCACCGGAATGGGCAGGACGAGGGTGGAGTTCTTCTCCGCCGCCACCGCCATGACGGTCTGGAGCAGCCGGAGCTGGAGCGCCGAGGGCGTGTCGGCCATCTGACGGGCGGCCTGAGCCAGCTTCTTGGAGGCCTGGTACTCGGCGTCGGCGTTGATGAGCCGGGCCCGCCGCTCCCGGTCGGCCTCGGCCTGGCGGGCCATGGAGCGCTTCATGGTGTCCGGCAGGGAGACGTCCTTGATCTCCACCCGGTCGATCGTCACGCCCCACTCGACGGCCGGGCTGTCGATCATCAGCTCCAGGCCCTGGTTGAGCTTCTCGCGGTTGGACAGCAGGTCGTCCAGCTCGCTCTTGCCGATGATCGAGCGCAGCGAGGTCTGCGCCATCTGCGAGACGGCGAAGCGGTAGTCCTCGACGTTCACGATCGCCGCCGCCGGGTCCACGACCTTGAAGTACACCACCGCGTCGACCCGCACGGTCACGTTGTCGCGGGTGATGCCCTCCTGGGCCGGGATGGGCATGGTCACGATCTGCATGTTGACCTTCCGGAGCCGCTCCACCCCCGGAACGATCAGGTTGAACCCGGGCAGCCGCACGTCCCCGCGCAGACGCCCGAGCCGGAACACGAGCCCCCGCTCGTACTGCTTGACGACCCGCGCCGCGGAGGCCAGATACACCAGCGCACCGGCCCCGACCGCGGCCACCACACCGAGCACCTCTTCGACCATGCCGACCTCCCCGTTCAGAGGTCCGAATCCGTCTGCTTCTGTAACGATATGCCCGAACCCGGACGCGGGGCCATGCCCGGTGCCCGGGCCGGAATCGGGGGCGGAACGGGGGCGGACACACGCAGGTCCGGGACGCGCAGGCCGCGCGCCCCGGACCTGTGCCGGGTGATCCGTAGGACAGACGTCAGACGGCGGTGGCCTTCTCCGCCGGGGCCGCCTCGGCTTCCGTGACCTTCACGGGCTCGGTGCCCGTCGCGCTGTGTCGTGCGGCCCAGTTCTCCAGGGCCGTGCGGCAGGCGTGGTCGAGGTGGTGCAGGCCCGAGAGGTCCAGCTCGACCGGGCGGTCCTGCGGCAGGCTCTCCAGGCTGTCGAGGATCTTCGGCAGCCGCAGGAAGGTCGCGTTGCCGGACAGGTGGGCCTGGATGGGACCGGCCCCCTTGTCTATGATCTCGAGCTTGATGTGCGAGGCCTCCCAGGCGGTCTTGACGACCGACAGGGCCAGTCCGATGAGCACGCCCTCGAACATGTTCACCGCGACGATCGACACCGCGGTGACGATCAGGATGAGCGCCTCGCCCCGGTGCTGCCTCCACAGCGGCACGATCTTGGCGAACGGGATCAGCTTCCAGCCCGCGTGGACCAGGATGCCGGCGAGGGCGGGCAGCGGGATCAGGGCCAGCGTGGACGGCAGCAGCGCGGCGAACAGCAGCAGCCACACACCGTGCAGCACCCGCGACGCCTTGGTCCTGGCGCCCGCGCTGACGTTGGCCGAACTGCGGACGATGACCGCGGTCATCGGCAGCGCGCCGAGCACACCGCAGACGGTGTTGCCCGCGCCCTGCGCCATCAGCTCCTTGTCGTACCGGGTGCGCGGGCCGTCGTGCAGCCGGTCCACGGCGGCGGCGCTGAACAGGCTCTCGGCGGAGGCGATCAGGGTGAAGGCGACGATCGTGCCGACGATGCCGATGCCCACACTGCCGAAGGCGTCCAGGCCGGGCGGCTGGACGGAGTCCAGCAGGCCCTTCACCTCGACCGTGGCGACCGGCAGGTCGAAGACGGCGTTGGCCGCGATCGCCAGGATCACCGCGGCGAGCGCGCCGGGCACGGCCTGGGCCTTCTTGGGCAGCCTCTTCCACAGCACCATCACCGCGATGGTGGCCGCGCCGAGGGCGAGGGAGGTGAGCGCCGCCGTGCTGCCGGCCGCGTCGACGGCGGCACCGGGCAGGCCCAGGATCTTGTCGACGCCGGAGGCGGGTGCCTTCAGCCCGGCCGTCGCATACAGCTGCCCCGCTATGAGGACCAGACCGATTCCGGCCAACATGCCCTCGACGACCGAGACCGAGATGGCGCGGAACCAGCGGCCGAGCTTCAGCGCGCCCATGAGGAGCTGGAGCAGGCCGGCGGCCAGCACGACGACGCCGAGTGCGGGCAGCCCGTAGGTGTCGACGGCCTCGAAGACCAGCACGGTCAGCCCGGCGGCCGGCCCGGACACCTGAAGGCTGCTGCCCGGCAGGAATCCGGTGACGAGTCCGCCCACGATGCCGGTGATCAGGCCCAGTTCGGCCGGGACACCGGAGGCGACGGCCACCCCCACGCACAGCGGGAGCGCGACCAGGAACACCACGAGCGAGGCGGTGAAGTCCTGCCTGAGGTAAGGGAACTTGGTCATGGTGCCCCTCACAGCTTCTCGAAGGAGTCGGTGTCGCCGCGGTGTTCGCGCACGATGCCGGTGTGCACTTCGTAGAACCAGGCGTGCAGGCCGAGCCGGCCCTCCGCCAGCCGGCGTTCGATGCAGGGGTACGACCGCAGGCGCAGGACCTGGGCGAGGGCGTGGTTCTGCACGCCCTCGGCGACGGCCGGGTCGGCGGGGTCCGCGCAGGCGGGCTCGTCGGCGGCGCGTGCCAGCCAGTCGCGCACCGCCGGTACGGCGTCGAGGTCGTCGCCGCGTACCACCGCGCCCACGGCGCCGCAGTGCGAGTGGCCGCAGACCACGATCTCCTGGACGCCGAGGACCTCCACGGCGTACTCGATCGTGGCGGCCTCCGAGGTGGGGTGTTCGAAGGAGTGCGGGGGAACGACGTTGCCCGCGGTGCGCAGTTCGAAGAGCTCTCCGGGGCGGGCGCCCGTGATCAGGGCCGGGACGACCCTGGAGTCGGAGCAGGTGATGAACAGGACGTCGGGGGACTGGCCCTCGGCGAGATGGGCGAACTCCTCAGGGCGCTGTCCGAAGGTGCGGGCGTTGTCGATGAGGGGTTGCATGAGTGTGGTGACTCCTCCTGGCGCGCGAGTGGGGGCGCGTCGGACGGGCATGACAAGGGTGGTGGTGGGGGGTGCCGTACCGCTCAGCAGCGGAATATCTGCAGGGCCGCCGGTGTGTGCGAGGCCGGGGATCTCGACGCGTGGTGGTGCGCGGCGCCGGGCCGGGCCTGTTCGGGATCGGCCGGACGTAGGTGCCGGCGCAGGGGCCGCTGCGGCGCCGAGGGCGCGAAGCCGGCGGTGTGGGACCGGTCGCGGGTCCGCAGGGGGCCGGTCGGGTCCCCGTGGTGTCCTGAGCGGCAGGTGGCCGTCTCGTCGTGCAGGGCCTTCCCGATGGGCTTGTGTCCGGGGCGCGAGGGTGTGCCCGAGGGGTGTGTCCCGGGCTGAGCCTTGGCCTTGGCTTGGCTGTGGGTGTACGCGGTTGCGAAGGACGCGGTCGGTGCGAAGAGCTGGAGGGCGAGCAGGGCGGCGGCGAGGACCGCGATCACGGTCCATGCCGTGCGACCTCGGTGCATGCGCCCCCCTCCCGGTGATTTCACGCCTCTAGCGCGGACCAACAGATGGTCAACGGCTGGTCAAGAAACACGTTAACCCTGCAAGGTCGTTTGCAGGGTTAACTTAACGTTTCAAGCTGAAGAGAGCCTGAAAACCGCAGGGGGTATGGCTTGAACAAGCCCTGCCCGCCGGGTGGTTGGCGCGGTAATGGAGTTGTGGCTACCGGGGGTCCACGAGTCGGCCCGCGTCGCGGGCCAGCGCGGTCAGCCGGGAGATGGCCCGGAAGTACTTCTTCCGATACCCGCCGTTCAGCATCTCGTCACTGAACAGCTGGTCGAAGGGCAGGCCCGAGGCCAGCACGGGCACCTCGCGGTCGTAGAGCCGGTCCGCGAGGACGACCAGTCTGAGGGCCGTCGACTGGTCCGGGACGGGCCGCACACCGGTGAGGCAGACCGTCCTGATCCCGTCGGTCAGAGCGCCGTACCGGCTGGGGTGGACCCGGGCCAGATGGTCCAGGAGGGGCGAGAACGCGTCGAGGGAGGCGCCCTCGGTGGCGTGCGCGGCGCCGGTGACCTGTTCGTCGGAGTACGGCGCCGGCGCCTCGGGCAGACCGCGGTGACGGTAGTCCTCGCCGTCGATGCGCAGGGCCCGGAAGTGGGCCGACAGGCCCTGGATCTCGCGCAGGAAGTCGGCCGCGGCGAACCGGCCCTCACCGAGCTTGCCGGGCAGCGTGTTGGAGGTGGCGGCGAGCGCCACGCCCGCGTCGACCAGCTTGCCGAGCAGCGTGGAGACCAGGACGGTGTCGCCCGGGTCGTCGAGCTCGAACTCGTCGATGCACAGCAGGCGGTGACCGGACAGCGTCCGCACGGTCTGCTGGAAGCCCAGCGCGCCGACCAGGTTGGTCAGCTCCACGAACGTGCCGAACGCCTTCAGCTCCGGCTCGGCCGGGGTCGCGTGCCACAGGGACGCCAGCAGGTGCGTCTTGCCGACGCCGTACCCGCCGTCGAGGTAGACGCCGCGCGGGCCCGCCGGAGCCTTCTTCGGCGCCTTGCCGAAGCCGAACAGCCGCCGCTTGCCGGACCCCGCGGTCCCGCCCTGGCCGAGGCCCGCCGCGAAACCCTCCAGGACCCGGACGGCCTCCGTCTGGCTGGGCTGGTTCGGGTCGGGGAGGTACGTGCTGAAGCGGACCGAGTCGAACCGCGGCGGCGGCACCATCTCGGCGACCAGCCGGTCCGCGGGGACATGCGGCTCACGGGCGCACAGGGACAGCGGGGCCGGGTCGGTTATGGGGCCGGATCCGGAGGGGGCCAGGGGAGAGGACACGGTTCACCATGCTACGGCGCGTGGAACACTGCACGGCATGCGACGTCTGTTCCCTGTGACCGATGAAACAGCAGCTCCGGCGCCGGGTGGCGGGTCCGGTGAGGGCGCCGGGCGGGAGTGGGGCCTGGCGGAGCTGGCCGCCGCGTACGCCTATCCCGGGCCGGGGCCCGGCGGGCCGGTGCCGTGGCTGCGCGCCAACATGGTGTCCACGCTGGACGGCGCCGCCCAGCACGACGGCCGTTCGCAGCCCATCTCCTGCGCCACCGACATGCGGATCTTCGGCACGCTGCGGGCGCTCGCGGACGTCGTGGTCGTCGGCGCGGAGACGGTACGCAAGGAGGGGTACCGCCCGGCCCGCGTGCGGGAGGACTTCGCGGCGATGCGGCAGGCGGCCGGGCAGCGGCCCGCACCCGCGATCGCGGTGGTCTCCGCCAGTCTCGACCTGGACTTCTCGCTCCCGCTGTTCACCTCGCCCCTGGTGCCCACCCTCGTCCTCACCGGCGCCGCGGCCGCCCCGGACCGCGTCGCCGCCGCCGAGAAGGCCGGCGCCCGGGTGGTGACCGCCGGGGACGGCGTCGGCGTCGACCCCGCCCGTGCCGTCCGGGCCCTGGCCGACCTCGGTCACACCCGGCTGCTCACCGAGGGCGGCCCGCGGCTGCTCGGGCAGATGGTCGCGGCGGACGTGCTCGACGAGCTGTGCCTGACCCTCTCCCCGATGCTCACGGCGGGCGACGCCCAGCGCATCGCCGGGGGGCCCGCCGTCACGGTCCCGCACCGCTTCGGCCTGGTGTCGATGCTGGAGGAGGACGGCTTCCTGTTCACGCGGTACGCACGGGCCCGTGAGGCGTACTGAAAGTCCGCACCCGGGGTAGGAGGTGTCGGCGGCCGGGCGACGGGCCGGCGGCCGGTTCGTCCGCAAGCGGGGGTGAATCTCACCGTCGGTCCGTTCATCGGTGGAATATGCCGTTCCGTTCGGTTTCCGGAAGGCACACTGGATCCGGCAGTGCCCGTGCGAGCACGGGGCAGGATGGTTTCCGCAGGCCCGTTGCGGCCCGCGCAGGAGTTGGGGGCCATAGGCTCCCGGAGCAGAAGGGGCGCCTGGTGTTCACAAGCGTTTTGATGATCGAGAAGGCGCTGACGTCGGCCGACGTGGAGTTCGTCACCACCTTGCACGGCGAGGAGCAGGTCTCCTTCCACGTGCTGCTCCAGCCGCGCGGTGAGCAGGCGGACCGCCTGCTGCGCGCCATCGACGACGTGGCGCTCGGCGAGCTCGACGAGGCCGTGCGGGAAGGGGAGACACCGGAGGGCGAGGAGGCCCTGAGCGTGGGGCAGCGGGCGCTGGAGGTGTCACTCGCCGCGTTGCGCACCTCGGGCCATCCCGCGCAGGGGCGGCTGATCGAGGACCATCCGCTGGACGCGCTGAAGTCCCTGGTGGAGGAAGCCGGGGCGGACGAGGTCATCGTGCTGACCGATCCCCACTACGTGGAGGAGTTCTTCCATCGCGACTGGGCCTCGCGGGCCCGGCACAAGGTGGGGGTGCCGGTGCTGAAGCTGTTCTCCCACAGCAAGGCGTAGGCAGGGGCGGGTCGCGAGGGGTTCTTCCGGGTGCGGGCCGTTCGTGACCGTTCGCGCAGTTCCCCGCGCCCCTGATGGGCAGGCCGGCTCCGCGCACGCAATAGGCTGGGCCCCGCTAACCCCGTCACCCGGACTTGGAGACACGCATGGCAGCCGGCCTTCCTCCCGCCATGGACCGACCGCACTTCATCGGGATCGGTGGGGCCGGCATGTCGGGGATCGCGAAGATCCTCGCGCAGCGCGGCGCCGCCGTGGCGGGCAGCGACGCCAGGGAGTCGGCCACGGCCGGGGCGCTGCGGGCGCTGGGCGCGACCGTGCACATCGGGCACGCCGCCGGGCACCTCGCCGACGACGCCAGCTGTGTGGTCGTGTCGTCGGCGATCCGGCAGGACAACCCCGAGCTGGCCCGCGCGGCCGAGCTCGGCATCCCCGTCGTGCACCGCTCCGACGCGCTCGCCGCCCTGATGGACGGGCTGCGGCCGATCGCCGTCGCCGGAACGCACGGCAAGACGACCACGACGTCGATGCTGGCCGTGTCGCTGAGCGAGCTGGACCTGAAGCCCTCCTACGCCATCGGCGGGGACCTGGACGCGCCCGGCTCCAACGCGCTGCACGGCGAGGGCGAGATCTTCGTCGCCGAGGCCGACGAATCGGACCGCAGCTTCCACAAGTACGCCCCCGAGGTCGCGATCGTCCTCAACGTCGAACTCGACCACCACGCCAACTACGCCTCGATGGACGAGATCTACGCGTCGTTCGAGACGTTCGTGGACCGGATCACCGAGGGCGGCACCCTGGTGATCGCCGCCGACCACGAGGGCGCCCGGGAACTGACCCGCCGTGTCCGGTCACGCGACGTGACCGTGGTGACCTACGGCGAGTCCGGCGACGCCGACGTGCGCGTCCTGTCGGTCGTGCCGCAGGGGCTGAAGAGCGAGGTCACCGTCATGCTGGAGGGGCAGGAGCTGACCTTCACGGTCTCCGTCCCCGGCCGGCACTACGCGCACAACGCGGTCGCCGCGCTGGCGGCGGGCGTGGCCCTCGGGATCCCGGCGGCCGAGCTGGCGCCGGCGATCGCCGCGTACACCGGCGTGAAGCGCCGGCTCCAGCTGAAGGGCGAGGCCGCGGGCGTCCAGGTCATCGACTCCTACGCGCACCACCCCACCGAGATGACCGCCGACCTGGAGGCCATGCGCGCCGCGGCCGGTGACGCCCGGATCCTGGTCGTCTTCCAGCCGCACCTCTTCTCGCGGACCCAGGAGCTCGGCAAGGAGATGGGCCAGTCCCTCGCCCTCGCGGACGCCTCCGTCGTGCTGGACATCTACCCGGCGCGCGAGGACCCGATCCCGGGCGTCACCAGCGAGCTGATCATCGAGGCGGCCCGGGCCGCGGGCGCCGACGTGACGCCGGTGCGCGACAAGGCGGACGTCCCGGCGGTCGTCGCGGGAATGACGAAGCCGGGTGACCTCGTTCTCACCATGGGAGCGGGCGACGTCACCGACCTCGGCCCGCTCATCCTGGACCGTCTGTCGAACTGAGGGGCTGGAGGCTCATGCCGTACGACGTGGAGAAGCCGGACGAGCAGTGGCGCGCGGAACTGACCCCGGGCGAATACGCGGTCCTGCGGCAGGCGGCCACCGAGCCCGC
The DNA here is from genome assembly GCF_042959065.1 of Streptomyces sp. NPDC007929. Lineage (NCBI taxonomy): Bacteria > Bacillati > Actinomycetota > Actinomycetes > Kitasatosporales > Streptomycetaceae > Streptomyces > Streptomyces sp. NPDC007929. Next base: position 249,829 of record NZ_JBIBKD010000007.1, read on the forward strand.
CTTCACCGGTGAGTACACCGACACCAAGACCCGGGGCGTCTACTCCTGCCGCGCCTGCGGAGCGGACCTGTTCACCTCGGACACCAAGTTCGAGTCCCACTGCGGCTGGCCGTCCTTCTACGACCCCAGGGACACCGACGCCGTGGAGCTGATCGAGGACCGGTCGCACGGCATGGTCCGGGTCGAGGTGCGCTGCGCCCGGTGCGGATCGCACCTCGGGCACGTCTTCGAGGGCGAGGGCTACCCCACGCCCACCGACCAGCGGTACTGCATCAACTCGATCGCGGTGCGGCTCACCCCCGACCCGAGCTGAGCGAATCCGGCGGTTCCTCCGGGCGGACGGCCCGGAGGAACTCGCGGATCCGCCCGCGGCGCTCGTCGTCGGTGAGCAGATCGGACTCCAGCAGGTCCGTCGCTCGGTCCGCGCACCGCGCGCGGATCTCCTTGAGCCGCTCACCCAGTGCCGCGCGCGCCCTGCCCGTGGTGGACCGCATCTCCTTGCGCACCGCCACCGCGTGCCCGTAGAGCGCGGCCACGTGCTGTTCGTGGGCGCCCACGTCGCCCGGGTCCAGCGCGCACACCCGCCCCAGGTCCTCGGCGACCGAACGCGCGGCGCTCACGGGGTCCAGTCCGCTGCGGTCCTTGGCCAGGACGGCCTTCACCACCAGCGTGCGACGGTCCCGCACGGTCTCGGCATCCGTCCACCGCCCGAGTTCCGCGGCGATGGCCGACGGCTCGGGTACGTCCCTCCCCGATGTGATCCAGCTGTCGTACGCATCGATCAGCAGGCGGCGCAGCGGGGTGTCGTCGGGATCGTGGAGCAGGAGTTCCCGCACCCGGTCCACGGCCTCGGCGAACCTTTCGCGGGTGAGGTCGAGACGGACCTGCGACAGGGCGACCTGACGTCGCCCCCGCGCGCTGAACGCCTCGCGCAGGGCCCGCGCCAGCACCCGCCCGGCTTCGTCGTGCCGGTCGAGGGCGCCGAGGACCACGGCCAGGGTGCGGGCGGGGCCGGTGGCGCCGGGGAGCCGTTCCACCCAGCGTTCCAGGGCGGTCGCGGCGGCCGTGAGGACGCCGCGTTCCCTCTCGTCGGCGAGACGGCGGGCCGTGCGCAGCTTCTCCAGGAGCGCGAACGCCGACTCGATGGACGGGTGGTAGAGACGCTGCGGGTCGTCCAGGGCGGCGGACCAGCGCTCGGGGATGACGTCGTCGTTGCGCCCCCAGGAGCGGGTCGTCCGCCGGAACCGGTCGGCGAAGTGCCGCGTCGCGGGCCCGGACGCCGCCTGCTCGGCGGCCTCGTGGATACACGCCAGGGCGAAGTCCGCGGCGTGTTCGGCCAGCCGGTTGTACTCCTCGACGACCTTCCCGGCGTCGCTTCCCAGCCCCAGCTTCTGCGCGCTCACGAGCAGCCCCGGGTCCGCCGGGTCCAGGGGCAGGGAGTCGACCCGGCGCAGCCCCGCGAGCACGTCACCGGAGTACTCGGTGAGCGGCCACTGTGAACCCTGGCCCCGCACCGCGCCGTCGAGCCGGTGCTTCCACCGGATCCGGTCGCGCGCCCACGCGAGGTGCGCCTCCTCCTCGGCCTCGTCCCCCGCGCGCCGGGTACGCCCCCGAGCCGTGGACGCCGCCTCGTACGCCGCGTCGATCATCTCCTCGCACAGCTTCCCGAAGCCCGCCCTGGTCCTCGCCGGGAGCAGCCGTACGGTCTCCGCGACGGTGGCCTTGCGACGGTCCCGGGCGGCCGCCAGAGCGGTCTCCTCGACGGAGCGGCCGACGCCGAGCAGCAGGGTCGGGCCGCGCTGGGCCAGCATGTGGTTGAGCTCCTCCAGCCGCAGATGGGCGACGGCGGCCGTGACCTTTCCGGCACTGGCCAGCACGGGCACCACCTGCTGCGTGTCCTGCTCGGTTGCCCGGTCGTCCGTGGAGCGCGGGCAGAGCGGGGCGGTGCCGAAGGACGCGGCCAGCACGCGGTGCAGCTCGGCGCGTTCGGCGGCGCCGCGGCGCAGATCCCCGTCGAGCACGGCCCCCAGGTACAGCGCTTCGAGGTGACGCCGCCAGGCGTGCGCGGCCTGGCCGAGGTCGCCGGCCGTGGTGTGCGCGACCGCCAGGTTGCGCAGTACGGCCGGATGCAGGGGGTCGTCGGCGAGCATGGCGTTCCAGCCCCGCCGGGCCGCTTCCGATCGTCCCAGCCGCTGGTCGGACTCGGCCTGCAGTCCGCCGAGCCAGGTCCGCAGCATCACCACCGCGTCACGGTGCCTGAGCCCGGCCGGATAGCGGTCCAGGGTCCGCCGGGCCTCGGCGAAGTTGGCGTCGAGAGCCTGCTCGGCGACGGCCAGGGCGTGGCGCACCCGTTCGCGCGGACCGGCCTGGGCATCCGGCGGCGGGGGAGAAGGGCGTGGGGCGGCGGGCGGCGGTGTGACGGCCGTGGCGGGGGCAGTGGAGGACGACGGGCCGGGGGCCTGCTGGAGTTCCGAGCCGACGTCCGAGCCGAGGTGCGAGTCGACGTCCGGGGCGAGGGCGGTGAGCCGCCGCGTGAGATCCAGGGCGGCCGGTGAGGGCGCGGGGGCGGTGTCCGCGAACTGCGCACGCCTCGGTGCGAGGATCTTGCGGACCCGCTTGCTGAGAATGTTGCGCAGTCCCCCCGGCCCCTCCTGGAACCGTGTCTCGCACTCCTCCACCCGCCGCTGGAACTCCGCGAAGGACATCACCAGGCCGTTCGACGGCGCCTCGGCGGTCTTGAGCTGCTGCACCGCCCCCAGCCGGTCCAGCCGCACCGCTTCCAGCCGGTCGACCAGCCGGAGGAGGACTTCCTGGTCGCCCAGGACACGGGCGTAGTCCGGCTCCTGGGCGACAGTGGCCCTGGCGAGTGCCTTGGCGTGGTCGAGGGCGTCCGTGGTGAGAGCGGCCAGCCGGGCGGCCGTCTCCTCCAGGAGAGCCAGTTGGTCGTCGGGGGCGGGCGTGCCGTCGGGGCCCGTCTCCAGGGCGGACAGGCGCTGCCGGAGCGCCAGCGCCTCCGGGCCCGGGGCGGGCTCCGCCGTACCGAACTCCCGTTCCTTCGGCGCCAGTCGCTTGGCGACCCGCTTGGTCAGGATGGTCCGCAGACTGCCCAGCGGCTCCTGGAACGAGGCCTGGCACGCGCCGAGCCGCCGCTGGAACTCCTCGAAGGCCATCACCAGACCCGAGGGATCACGGTCCTGGAACCGCTGGAGCTCCTCCAGCCGGTCCTGCCGTACGGCCTCCAGACGCTCCAGGAGATCGGTGAGCACGTCCCGGTCCCCGGCGACCCGGGCGTAACCGGCCGGGTCCGCCACCTGGGCGGCGGCCAGGGCCTTGGCATGCGCCCGGGCGTCCGCCGCGAGGGCGGTCAGAGCGGCGGCGGCCTCCTCGAACCAGGCCAGCCGCCCGTCGGGGTCCCGCGGGCCCTGTTCGCCGGGGCCGTCCGGTGGCGCGACGTCCGCCATCGGGGCGGCGGGCTCGGCCGAGAGCTGGCGCGCGGCCGACAGCAGCGCCTTCTCGTGCCGGTCGGGATCGCCGTCGTCGAACTCCCGAGCCGCCGCGTGCGCACCGGGGTCCGGGAAGCGCAAGGGACGGCGGAACAGGCGCCTGCGGTGGATCAGCGCGACGAGGACGTCCGGCAGGGAACGCTCGGCGAGACAGACCGCCAGCCGGTCCGGCAGCTCCTGGAGGTCCGCCTCGAACAGGTCGCACACCAGGTGCAGCATCCGCGCCGCCGGGCCGTCGTCCGGCGGGAGCCGCTTCGTCAGGCGGCGCACGGTCGCCACCGGGTAGCCGTACACCATCCACTGCACGGCGAGGACGGTGAACGCCGCCGTCCGGCCCCGGTGGCGGCCCGACAGGTCGGCGATGCCCTCCAGTTCGGCGGCGAGCACGTCCCGGGTCTGGGTGGTGGTGTTGCCGCGCAGCCGGCTGTCGGCGGCCATGTCGTGGACACCGGTCCAGCGGCAGGCGCCGGGGCGCAGCAGCGGCCGGCCGGACGCCGGAGGGCCGGCCTGCGCGCTCTGCCCGTCCTCGCCGGGCAGGGTGTCCTCACCGTCCTCCGGCAGGAAGTCGTGGCGGCCCTCGCGGACCTTGGCCGCGATCGTCTCGGCCCGCGACCGGTGCTCGCCGTCCGCGCTCTCGCCCTGCCGGCCCATGATCCGGTACGCGAGGCTCAGATGGGCCCAGACCCTGTGGTTCCCGGGGGACAGTTCCGCCGCCGCCGTGAACCAGCGCACGGCGGCGTCGGGCCGGCCGTGGCGCAGGTAGAGCAGCCCCACGTGGTACGGGTGTTTGGGGTTGGTGCCGTCCAGCCGGTGGGCGCGGGTCAGCAGGGTCAGCGCCGTCGCCGGGTCGGTGGCGGGATGCACACCGATCCGGAAGGCCGCCTCGACGGCCGCCTCCGCCTGGCCCTGGGTGAGCGGCCGTCCCTCCTCCAGATCGGACCACAGCCCGTCGGCCAGGCGGCGCAGCACCTCCGGCCGGTTCTCCAGAGTCCCACCGGACGTCATGACGACTCCTCCAGCTCCTCGGGAGACAGGATCAGCAGCCGCTCGCCGTCCGACACCGCCGCCCGCCGCCCGTCGGGGGAGACGGCCATCGGAAAGCCGGAGACATAGGTGGTGCGGCCGTCACGGACGAGGGTGTGGGAGCCGTCGGGGCACTCCATGACCAGCAGCCGCCCGTCGGCACCGGTGCCCACCGGCCGCGCGCCCGGCACGGTCGCGAACCCGGTCCGCACCGCCAGTTCGGCGTCGAAGCAGACGCCCTGCCCGGCCGCGTCGACGATCGCCGTCAGTTCACCGCCCGGCAGCGTCCCGGTGATCGCCGTCACCGGCTGGGTGACCCGGAGCAGCCGTCCACCGGTCAAGTCCAGCCGGTACACCTGGTGTTCCCCGACGACCAGCGCGAAGTTCCGTATCCGCGTGGCCGCCAGGAGCACCGGTTCCAGCAGGTGCGCGCCGTCCGCCCGGCCGTCCGTGTACCGGGTGAGCCCGCCGTCCAGGCCGCCCACCAGCAGGCCCGGGCCGTCCGCCGCCAGGACCTGGACGCCCGCCGCGTGGTGCAGCACGGGCTGCGGCTCCCCGGCGTCGAGCGACACCGACCAGACCTGCCCGCTCCACATGCCCGCGTACAGCACGTCCCCGTCGAAGGCCAGGGCCCCCGGCACGTTGAGCCGCCCCCCGTGCGGCGCCGGGAGGTCCACGGCCCGGATCCGGCCGTCGGGTGCCGCCAGCACCACCCGCCCCGACCAGTCGGCGACGGCGACACAGCGCTCCCCGCGCGCCCACAGCCGCGGCCGCTCCCTCAGCTCCGCCGTACCGGCCACCTCGTGCTCCGCGGTGTGCACGGTCAGGGTCCGCCCGTCGCGCACGGCCAGGGCCCGGCCGTCGGGGAAGAAGACCGGGTGCCCGCGCGCGGTGAGGACGGGGCGGTCCGGCTCGTCCCAGGACGGCTGTTCGTCGGGGGCCCGCACCTCGAAGGGCGGGCTCGTCACCGGTTCGCAGCCCGGGGCGGTCGCGACCAGCCGGACCCGCGCCCCGGGCGTACGGAACGCGAGGTCGGCGAAGACCGCCGTGCTGCCGGTGGCCGTCGCGGAGAGGGTGCCGGTCAGGTCCGCGGTGGGCGGTTCGGCGGTCAGGGTGACCGTGGCCCCCGACGGCCACGGGGACATGCCGTCCGGCGTCGTGCCGGTCACCCGCAGGGGCGGCAGCGTGTGACCGGCGACCGCGCCCGTGACCGGGGTGTCGAAGCGCAGGACGGCACCCGTCTCGGCCGGGCGCAGCCCGACGGCCTTGCACACCTCGTCGATCCAGTGGGGCCGGGCCGCGGAGATCCAGTTGATGCGGTGCACGCTGTACGGCACCTTCGCCACCGCTCCCGGATCGATGAGCAGCGGAATGAGCCGGCCGCCCTCCGGCGGGTTCAGCTTGAGCGCCTCGTGCAGCTCCCACTGGCAGACGTGCTTGTCGAAGTACGTCGACGAGTAGAGCGCCACGACACGGCGGCTGCGCGGGAGCGCGTCCTCCAGGAAGCCCTGCCAGTCCGCGCCGACCGGGGTGCCGCTGGTGGTGGACACGTCGAGGTAGATCTTCGGCGCGGCACCGTCCGCGGTCACACAGCCGCTCAGGGCGTCGAACAGGTCCTTGGCGTGGATGTAGTCCTCGCGCGCGTAGCTGATGAACACGTCCCAGTCGTCGGTGCCGGACGCCGTGGCCGTGGTGTCCGTCGTCATCCCAGTACCTTCGAGATCGTGGCGATCAGCTCGTCGAGCAGCTGGGTCTCCCGGGCCGTGAGCGTCTTCTTGTGGGTGCGGCGGAGCCCGCGGGCCTCCTCGCGGATCCCGGGCAGCCGCGTACGCAGGGTGTACGGGTCCGGGCGCAGCGGCTGGAGGGCGTCGAGCACGGCCGGGGGCAGGCCCGAAGACCCGGGGTGCCGGGTCGGCTGCACCAGGTCGTTGAACCGCTCGACGAGGTCCGACACCAGCAATCCGGTGCGGACCCGGGCGAGTTCCGCCCGGCGCGTGGCCACCAGCTCCGCCAGTTTCCCGATCGGGTCCTCAACCGTGCCCTTCCCGGCCGCCCGGCGCACGTCCCCGATCCGCGTGGCCAAGCCGTCCAGGTCGCGGGCCAGCCGGTCCGCCGCAGCCAGGCCGGTGACGCCCCCCTGCACCGGGGCCATCACGGCCTCGTACCTGTCGTAGAGCTCGGCCACGGTCATGGCGTCCCCGATCTCCCCGAGCCGCTGGCCGATCGCCTTCTCCAGCTCCCGTACGACCTGCCGGCCCTGCTCGGTCAGGGCCGCCGCCCGGAGTGTGGGCAGGCCGCCGCGCAGCACGGTCAGCCGGGTGCGCAGCCGGGCCAGACCGTCGGGGGACGCCCCGCCGCTCACCGACTTCATGGCGGCGACGTACTCCTCCACCGCCGGGTTGATCACCGTGGCCTCCTGCCAGCCCCGGATCGCCGCCAGCAGCTCACCGGCCTGGGTGAGGCCGGCGTCCCGCGCGGCGATCTCCGCGCAGGCCGCCGCCCGTTCGGGATCGCGGCCCAGGCGCAGCAGGCAGGCCGCGTAGAGGAAGTTGAGCCAGCGAAAGCCCGGCACCAGGGGCAGTACCCGGGCCAGCGCCTGCTCCGCCGCCTCCGCCAGACCGGCCCGCAGCAGCGTCGCGGCGGTCTGGCCGTCCGCCTCGGCGATCAGCGAGTAGACGTCGTCGGCGCGGTCGTCGGGCAGCCGTGGCGCCGGCGGTGAGGTGCCGGCCCAGCCGGTGCCGCACAGCGCGAGGTAGGCGTCGAAGTCCTCGATGACGGCGCTGTGCCGCCAACGCGGCTCCATCCGGGAGAGTTCGGCGCGCGCCAGCCGTGGGTCGCGGGCCTTGAAGGCCGCCACGGCCGGGGCCGCCGCCGGGCGCAGATACGGCAGCAGCAGCCTGCGGGCCAGCGCCGCGATCTGCTCCCGGTCGGCATCCGCTTCCGCGGCGCCCCGGGTGGCGGTCTCCAGGGCCTCGTCCAGCGCGCCGCCCCTGGCCTGGCCGAGCGCCACCAGACAGGACAGAGCCCCTTCCTCCGGGGCCAGTTCCCAGTACGCCTGCGCACGCTCCAGCGCCGCGCGGGGGTCCGAGCGGGCCGTACGGGCGTAGGCGCCGACCTCCGGCGGGGTGAGCAGCCGGCGCAGTTCCCGGCGCAGCTCGCGGACCTGCTCGCGCAGGCCGTCCGCCATCGGCTCGTCGCGCAGCGGACGCAGGATCCGCAGGGCCTCCATCCGGTCCTGCCCGTCCAGGCGGTACATGCAGAACGCCCGCAGGTAGCGGGCCTCCTGGTGGCCGGGGCGACCCTGGAGGTACTCGGTCAGCAGCTCCAGGGCCGTGCCGTACTCACCGGCGTGGGCGTTCGCCCGGCCGTCCTCCAGGAGGTCCTCGCCGTCGTCGCCGATGACGAGGGACATCTCCTGGAGCGTGTCGGGGGCGACGGCGGACAGCTCCAGCAGGCGGTCCACGACCGGCGCGGTGCTCGCCCGGCGGGCCAGTTCGTCCAGCCGCCGGTCGTGCTCGGCGAGGTCGGTGTGGCGGGTGACCTCCGCGAACTCGAAGGACGGCGTCCGCAGCGACTGGACGGCGCCGACGTCCCGGAACGAGTGGCGGTCGTCCGACGGACCGGTCATGCGTACTCCCCTCCGAACTCCGACGACTCCCCGAGCCCCGGCACCTCGCCGGGGTCGGGCACCGAACCCAGCGCGTGTGCGGCCAGCTCCCGGCAGAGCAGGTACTCGGACTCCTGGTCGACCTTCACCATCAGCAGCAGCACCCGGGCCAGTCCGGCCTGTTCGAAGAGCTGCTTCTCGTCCGCCGCGGGCCGGCTCTCCACCGCCGGGAGCCGGTCGAGCAGCGCGGCGCGGTCCAACGTACGGCCCCGCCCGGGCAGCAGGCCCGCCGTCCACCCGGGCGTGCGGCGCCTGGGCGTGATGCGCTCAGGCACGATCCTGGTCATCGCTCTCCTCGGGCAGCAGGATCTCTCCTGTGGTGGTGATGAGCTTGTGCTCCGCTCGGTGCAGCACCTCGGCGCCGTCGCCGTACACCCGGGAAGCGGCCTCGAGTTCCTCCATCAGCGCGCGCAGGGCGGCCTTGGCGGGGGCGTCCTCGGGGAGGTCGCGCAGGCGCGGGTACACGATCAGTTCGACCCGGCGGCGCAGTGCCTCGTTGCGGCGCCGCAGGTCGTCGTGGGGGGCCCGCTGGCGGGGGACGGGCGTCGTGTCGAGGTCGTCCGCACCGCGGAACTGCGCGAACCTCTCCTTCAGCCGCCGGTAGTGGGCCCGGTCCTCGGCCGAACGGTCCGGGTCGTCGAGGAACTCGCTGACCAGGGCGAGGTAACGGGAGAGGGCGTCCCCGTCGTCGCCCAGGGCACGCTCGCGTTCCATCAGGTCCAGCACCTCGGGCAGCGTGATGCCCCGGGCGAGGTTCCTGCCCTTGTCCAGCACGTCCAGGGCCTGCTCGCGCTCGGGCCGGCTCAGGGCGAACCAGTAGCGGACCAGGCCCTCGACGAGCGCGGCGTCACCCAGGTCGGGATCGGCCTCGCGCACCGCGGCCGCCCGCCGTTCCAGCTCCTCGACGTCGGACGGCGACGGGGCGCCGGACAGGGCGGGCCTGCCGAGCCACTCCCGCACCAGCGCGACCAGCCGCAGCACCGCGACGCCCGAGCGCAGCGGTCCCGTCGCCGGTTCGTCGGCCGGGAGATCCGCCACCAGGCGGCTCAGCCGGTCCAGCCGCTCGCCCAGCTCCGCGGGGTCCCCGTCCGCCCAGTCACAGACCAGAACCCCCAACTCGGCCTCCACCGTGGGCAGTCCACGGGACCGGGCCCGCTCGCGGGCGCCGGTGAACGCCTCGCGGGCGTCCTCGGTGCGCCCGTCGAACACCGACTGCACGCCCTTGACCAGTTGCAGGTCGTTCACCTCCGGCGGGATCCGGTCGGTGAGTTCGCCGAGCTCCCGGACCCGGTCGAAGTGGTGCAGCGCCCCGTCGGTCTCCCGCCGCCGCCAGTGTTCGACGGCCAGCTGGAGGTGGGAGACGGCGGCGATCCGGCGGCTTGGCGCACGGGAGTCCAGCAGCGCGGTGTGCTCCGCGTAGAGGTCGGTGACGCGGTCGTGGTTCTTCAGCTGTGCCTGCACCCACAGTTCGAGGTAGGCGGTGTCCGCCGTGCGGCCCTCGGAGGCGATCAGCTCGTCGACGACGGTCGCGGCGGCGGCGTAGCGGGCCGGCTCGTAGCGCCCCAGCATGGCCCGCGCACAGGCCTGGGCGAACCGGATCCGGTCCAGCGCCCGGCCCCGTGGTCCCGCGTTGACGGCCTGGCCCAGCAGCCGGTCGGCCCGCTCCAGTTCGTCGCGGTCGTCGCTGTCGAGCAGGGCCAGCGACTGCTCGTACGGCAGCCGCCAGCGGCTGGGCAGCACCAGGAGGAAGTACCCGGCACCGGCCAGCACGAGGAGGAGCAGCACGGGCAGGACGACCGTCGTCAGCATGGTGGTCATCCGCGGCTCCCGCCGTCGCGCCGGTCGTGCAGTTCCCGGACGAACTCCGCGTACCGCATGCCGTGTTCATGGATCTCGCGTCGGCCCATCTGACCGTTCTCCCTCAGACGCCGCAACCCGGCGCCGACCTGCTGGGCGACCTGCTCCGCCTCGTCCAGCCTGCCGAGCAGCAGGAAGGTGTCGGCGTAGTCGAGCATGAGGTCCAGCCGCCACCACATCAGCGTGGCGCCGTCGTGCAGCCAGCGGTGCGCGAACGCGTTGGCCTCGGCCAGTTCGCCCTGCCCTATGAGACACACGGCCATCTCGTGGGCGTGCTCCCGGCGCCGGTCGGGCGGCAGCCGGTCGAACGCCGTGCGGGCCGTGGTCAGCAGCCGGTGGGCGAACGAGCCGTCCGTGGCCCCGGCGAGCCGTCCCTGGACGACCGCCCACAGACCACCGATGATCGACAGCTGCGCGGTGTACGCCTCGCTGCGCGCCGGGTCCGTCTGCACCGCGCGCTCCAGCAGCGACAGCGCCTCCAGTGGGTCGCCCAGGTCCTGGTGGGCGATCTCGGCGGCCAGGATCAGCAGGGGGTAGCCCGGGCTGTCGACCAGGGCCGCGTGCGCGAGTCCGACGGCCTTGCGCGGCCGGCCCTCGGCACGGAGCGCGGCCACCGCGACCAGGGGGTCCATCGCGCGCCGCGCCTCGTCGAGGATGCCGGCCAGGCGCGGCGCATCGACGGTCCGCGTCCCCGAGGTGAGGGCGCGCAGCTGTTCGTGCGCCGCCCGCACCGGCTCCACGCGCCGCGTCCAGGACGGCAGCCGGCCGCCGTGCGGCCGGTCCGCGAACACGGCGGCGCAGGCGGCCCGTTGCAGGAGCCGTTCGGCATCGGCGTCCCGCGGCGCCTCGAAACAGCTCAGGGCCGCGACGCCCAGGGCGTGCAGCGCGGGGTCCCGGTCGCCGGCCGGCAGACCGCGCGCGGCCTGTGGCGCGAGGTGCGCCAGCCGTTGCGGCTCCGCGAAGAGCTGACCGACCGACGGTGCTCCCCAGGCGGGCAGCGGCAGCAGCAGCGGGCCGTGCCCGCTCAGCACGATGTCCGCGGGCAGGGCCACCAGTTCGGGGCCGATGGCGGCGCGCCAGGCCGGGAGCGCGCGCAGTGCCGCCGCCACGGACGCGAGCCGCGCGGCGGCGCTGTCCTCGGCGAGGGCGTCGGCGAGCGCGCGGGGCGCGTCGGTCTCGTAGCTGACGACCTGGAACCAGCGCCCCGCGAGCTGCCGTTGCTCACCCTGCTCGCCGGGTACCACGGGAACCAGTTCGGGCCTGCGCGGCCGGGTGTGCCAGGCCAGCAGTTCCGAGCGCTGGTCGCCGTCGACCTCCTCGACGGGGATCAGCCGGTACCACCGGCGGCGGTGCGGCGCGCGATAGAGGGTGCCCCACCAGCCGACACCGGCGTACTCGGCGTCGAGCTCCGCTGCGACGGCCGTGTGCGCGTGCGAGTCCCGCACGGCCGTGATCAAAGCTCGTCCTCCAGCACGTCGGCGAGCTCGTCCAGCGTGTCCTCGTCGGCCCCGGCCCGCACCGCGTCCCAGAACGCGCCCAGCGCGGCGGTGAGCGCGGGCGGCGCCTGACCGTCCCGGCCCGCGCGCAGGGCCTTCTTGACCATACGGCGGTACTCGGCGGGTACGGCGGCGGGGTCGATCCCGCCGCCGGCCGCAGCCGCGGGGGAGGGAGCCGCCGTGCCCTGAGCGGGGACGGCCGCGGTTGCCGTGGCCGGTGCGGCCACGGTGGTGGTGACGGGGCCGGGCAGGCCGGTGGAGACCGGGTCCGGGAAGCCGTTGACGGCCGGGCCCGGAACCGCGCCGGCAGCCGGAGGCGGAACCGTGGCCCCGGCCGGGCCCGAGCCCGCGCCCACGACCGGGCCCGAGCCCCCGACCGGCGGGGGGACCGTGAACTCCGCTGAACCACCGTCCTGTTGACCGGCAGCCGGATTCCCCGTCCCGGGGCGGTCCGGGTCCGTCGCGAACAGTCGTGCCAGTGCCGCTCGCCGTTCCGCCAGTTCGTCCAGTTTGCCGATGGTCGTGCTCTGGTCGAACGTCGCCTGGTACTCACGTCCGGTGTTGGTGTGGGTGACCTGGACCCCGAGCAGCCCGTTCACGTCGAGCCTGAACTCGACCTCGAACTCGTGGTAGCCCTGCGGACGGCGCTCGATGTCGTCGAGGTGGATCGTGCCGATCAGGGTGTTGTTGTAGACGTACTTGTCCTCGCCCTGGTAGATCACCGCCTCGATACGGGGCGCCTGGTCGGGGTTGGTGTACGTCCGCACCTGGCGCGCCGGGATCTTGGTGCCGCGCGGGATCAGCGTGCTGAGCTCACCGTCCTGCACACCGACGCCCAGCGTGTGCTCCGTGATCAGCGTGACGGCGTAGTCCTGCTCGTCCGCGGACCGCTCGGCGGTGGGCCGGCTCGCGAGGTCGAAGGCCGGCGAGGCCTCGAACCGGTTGGCGACGATCGCCGCGCCCCGGGCGACCAGGGTGTCCGGGTTCGCGTCGCCGCGCACGAACCCCTCGTCCCGGTCGAAGTGCTCCAGCAGCATCCGCTTGACCTGCGGGATGCGTGTCGAACCCCCCACCAGCAGGACGGCGTTGACGTGCTCGGGCAGCACGCCCTTGGTGCTCCGGGCGAACGTCAGCGCCTCGTCGACCTGCTTCAGGGACCGGTCGAGGATCGGCTGGATCAGCGTCTCGAAGGTGCCCCGGTCGAGTTCCAGCGCGCGTGTCCCGCCACCGAGGTCGACGGTGGTCGCCGAACGCAGCGACAGCTCGCGCTTCGCCGCCTCCGCCGCCGCCTTGACCTGGAGCGGCTGGATGCCCTCGGGGAGGGTGTCGCCGAGCTCCCGGACGATCCACTCCGCCACGGCGTCGTCGAAGTCGCCGCCGCCGAGCCGCTGGTCACCCGCGGTGGCGATGACCTCGATCTCGTCCTCCCGGGTCTCGATGATCGACACGTCGAACGTGCCGCCGCCCAGGTCGAAGACGAGATAGACCTGCCGCTCGGACTCGGCCCGGTCGACGCCGTAGGCGATGGCCGCGGCGGTGGGCTCGGGGATGAGCTGGCGCGGGTACAGACCCGCGAGCAGCGCCGCCTCCTCGGTGGCCTTCTTCTGCCGTTCCATGAAGTACGCGGGCACGGTGACCACCGCGTCGTGGATCTCCCCGCCCAGCGACCGCTCGGCGATCCGCTTCATCTTCATCAGGACCAGGGCGCTGATCTCCTGCGGGCGCAGCCACTCGTCGCCGAGCCGGGCCCGCACCGGGTCGTCCACCTGGTAGACGCCCCGCGCGCCGAAGCGGTCGAGCAGCTTCTCGTCGAACACCGCTCCCATCTCGCGCTTGATCTCCACCAGGGTGCCCTCGGCGCCCGGCCCTTCGCTGATCGCGTCCTTGGCGTCGTGACCGACGACCAGCACCCCGGTGGCGGTGTCGAGCCGCACGACCGAGGGCATGGCGACGGCGGCGGCGCCCTCGCGTCCGGGATCGGCGAGGATCTTGGGCGCGTAGTCCTCGGCGTGGTAGGCGGCCACGGCCGAGTAGGTGGTGCCCAGGTCGATGCCGACGACCCGGTGCATCTCGTCTTCCATGGGGGGACCTCCGGGGTTCACTCGTCGGCGAAGCCGTCGAGCAGATGGGTGCGGGTGAAGTCGCCGGTGAAGTCGGTGCGGGTGGTGTCCATGGGGTGGTGGACCGGCTCACCTGCCGTGGCGAGGAAGGCCTCGATCTCCCTGCGCAGCACGGACAGGCCGATCGCCTTGTCGTCCGCGTCCAGGATCGGCTCCCAGGTCGGTACGAGGCGCAGCAGGGCAAGGGGTGGGAAACGGGCGTCGTGCGCGGCGCGGGCCTCGGCGTTCTCGATACTGGCGGCGTGCGCGGCGGCGATCTCCTCGTCGCTCGCGCCGCGGGCCCTCAGCCGGGCGTCGTTGCGGTTGGCGGCCGCACGGATCTCGTCGGCCGTCGCCTCGGGCGGCACGCCGAGGCGGGTGTACTCGGTCGTTCGGGGAACGACCATGGGTAACGAGAACAGCGCCCCGTCGGCCCTCTCGGCAGCGGGCATCCCGGCATCCCCCGTTCGCGAATGTCACGCACCGGGGGACGAGGCTGGGAGGCTCGCGCCCGGCGCAGTAGGTCCTGTCACAGGACGACCGTGTGCGGTCGTGATGGTGCGCCGATTCTAGGGGGGCCGGGGAGCAAGCCGTAGCCGTTCCGCACCAGTTGGGAGGACCGGGATCGAGTTGACCGGAATCGACACCCGCACCGTCTCCCGAGGCCTGGGCGGGTCCCGGGGCGCCGCATAGGATCAACGCCGGATGTGGCCCGCTGTCACGCGGAAGGGGGACGGGACGTGACGACCCAGGTGACGACCCACCTCATGACCCTCGCGGTGACCGGGCACATGGACCTGACCGAGGACAGCGTCCCCCTGGTGCGCGCGGCCCTCGACACAGTGCTCCGGCGGCACTCCGCCGAGGCCGGGCTGGTCGGGGTCTCGTGCCTGGCCAAGGGCTCCGACGCGCTGTTCGCCGAGGCCGTCCTGGCCCACGGCGGGCGCCTGGTCGTGGTCGTGCCGTCCGAGGACTACCGCCGCGACCACGTCGGGGCCGACCACGCCCCGGTGTTCGACCGTCTCGCCGCGGCCGCCGACGAGGTGGTCGTGCTGCCCTACCGCACCGCCGGGCGACCGGCCTACGACGCCGCCAACGCCGTCCTGCTGCAACGCGCCGACCGGCTCGTCGCCGTGTGGAACGGCGAGCCCCCGAGCGGCATGGGCGGGGGCACCGCCGACGCGGTCCTCGAAGCCCGGGAGACCGGACTGCCGGTGGACGTGGTGTGGCCGGAAGGCGCCCGTCGCGGCTGACCGGTCGCGCTCCCCGCCCTCGCGCCCGGGCGCCGTTCGCCATGCTGGGGGCATGAGCGACCTCGGGGATGTGCTGTGGAACGAAGCGGTCGGCCCGGCCGCGTACACGGAGGCGCAGGAACGGTACCGGCAGGCGGTGCTCGACCAGTACAAGCTCTGCGTCGAGATGGCCGACCGGGTCAGCGCCCGGCGCAATCTGACCAACACCTTCTTCCTGTCGCTCAACAGCGCGGTCGTCGCGGCCGTGACGGCGGTCGCGGGCCGGGGGGTGGCCGGCCTGCCGGTCGCGCTGCTCCTGAGCGGCCTGGTCATCCTGCTCGCCCAGTGCGCGGCGTGGTACGTCATGGTGCGCTCGTACCGGCAGCTCAATTTCGCCAAGTGGGCGGTGATCGGGGCTCTGGAGGAGCGGCTGCCCGCGTTCGCCTACTCCCGGGCGGAGTGGAAGGCGTCCGGAGAGGGCCGCGACTGGCGCAAGTACCTTCCCCTGACCCATGTCGAGCAGTGGGTACCGGTCATCTTCGCCCTGTCGTACCTCGTGGGCTTCTGCGCCGCGGTCTTCCGGTGAGGGCCCGGCTCAGCGGCTGATCCGGCACTCCTTCTGGGTCAGGGGCGCGGTGTGCCCCGCGGTGCGCCTGCACACCACGCGGGGTGTGGACGTGCCGTCGGCGGTGCGGCGGACCTCCTTGAGGACGATGCTGTGCCCGGTGCGGTCGCCGTACAGCGGGGCGCCGGTGAAGTCGATGGTGCCGGTGGCCATGCCCTCGATCTTGACGCTGCGCAGGTTCACCCAGGTCGAGGCACGGTTCTGCGGCCGGTCGCCCCGGGTGGCAGCCCAGAACAGGGCGCGGGTCGCGTCATGGGCGAGGGCGGTCTGGCCGCTGGCGAGGGCCGGGCTGTCGTAGCGCAGACGGTGGCCGCGCAGCCCGGGCAGGTGCTGGGCGGCGTCCAGGTAGAAGGCCGTTCGGGTGGCGGCGGTGCGCAGTTCCGCGAGGGCCGCGTGGTACAGCGTGACCTTCGGTGCGACGGACTGGCCGCCGCCGGCGAAGTCGGCCTTGGACAGGTCGTCGCCGGTGAGGATGGCCAGGGGCTTGCCGGCGCAGCCCGGTTCGGTGCCCAGCTGGGTCATCAGGGGGTCGATGTCCTCCACCCGGCCCGCGAAGTAGATCACCGAGGGGACCCGGCTGCCGCGGCAGATCTCCTGGGCGTGCGAACGGAGTTCGGGCTTGCCGCCGGTCAGGGTGTAGCGGCGCTGGGGGAGCGGGGTGAAACCCTGCCGGCGCAGCATCCCCTGGCCGTAGCGGGCCTGCTCGTCGGTGTAGAGGTCGTCGGTCCTCGCCGTGTCGCGGGCCAGGACCAGGGCGTACTGCCGCCGGTCCGGGGTGCGCAACTGGGCGGCGATCAGGCCGAGTTGGCGGGTCTGCCACTCGTCCGTGGCGGCCAGGCTGAACCAGTTGGCGAACTCGCGGGGCAGATACGTCGCGGAGTTGGTGCCCGAGACGACGGGCAGGCCGGCCTCCATCAGGATGCGGGTCGTCGCCCGGCTCGACTTCAGGTCGCGGCCGGTGCCGACGACCCCCACCACGGTCGGGTCGTGGGCGGCGTACCCGGCGATCGCCTCGGCCATCTCCTCCTGGTGCCCGAGGTCCACCCCGCCGTTGGCGATCAGCACGCGCAGCTTGACGCTGGAGTTCTCGTTGATGACGGCCTGGGCCAGATACACGCCGGCCAGCTCCTCGGCGCCCTTCACAAGGGAGGAGCCCGCCGAGGTGTCGGCGCTGAGCGGCCCGGCGTAGACGACGGTGACGTACGTACCGGCCGGGCCGTCGAGGACCCTGGCGTTCTGGGCGGCGATACGGTCCTCCAGGTCGGCCACCGTCCAGGGTGTCTCGTCGCCGGCGGTGAGCGCCTTGACGTCGTCGCCGGGGTCGGGTGCGGGCAGCCAGTCGGCGAATCTCAGTCCGTCCGTCGCTATGCCGATGCACTCGGTGCGGCCGTCGGGTGCCTGCGCGCGCCGGGTGTCCCGGTTGGCGGTCAGCACGGACGCCGAGCAGTACCGGTCGTGCAGGGCGTCGGCCCGCATCACGGTGGCCGCGGACAGCAGGGCGATCACCAGGACCAGGGTGTGCAGGGCCCACACCAGCCGGGCGAGCGTCGGCCGGGAGGAGGCCCGCAGATGGTGACGGCCCTCCTCCACGGGGCCCAACTGGTCGTGCGGCAGCGGGATCTTCATCACCCACGGCAGCACCGACCGCTCCCGGCTGGGCGACTGCTCGGCGCGCAGATCGCGACCCCACTCCCGGTACCAGGTGCGCAGCCGCACCCCGAACGTGGGCGGTGCCGCGTCCGGGGCGGGCGCCGTCCGGACGACTCCGCGGTCCAGCCGCGGCACGTCCTGCGCGCGCACCGCGGCGACCACGAGCAGCGGGTCGAGCTCGCTGCGCCGGCTGCGCACGTCGCTTATGGCCCGGATCAGCTCGACGCCGCCGTTGCGATCGTCCGCGTGGGGCAGGAACAGCATCGGCGGGCGCGGCCGTTTGAAGCCGCGCAGGTCCCAGCTCCAGCGCCGGTGGTTGTCCCGCAAATCCTCGCGCAGCGCCAGCACGCACAGCTGGAGATGGAAGTCGCCGCCCGCCCTGAGCGCCTCGGCCACGTCGTAGGCGCGGGCCGCGATCGCCTTCCAGGAGCCCACCGGCCGCAGCAGCGACACCTCGGTGGACTCCTCCTGGTCCGCCGCCCTCAGGAAGGTCGTCGTCATGAACCAGCGGCTCTCCCGGCGCAGCCACAGGAAGATCGGCGCCCGCCCCGGCAGCACGTAGTTGAGGACGGTCAGCAGCAGCAGGAAGACGAGGCCGGCGCCGACCGCGACGTACCACTCGCTGCGGGCCAGCAGTGCGGCGAGCACGGTCACCAGGCTGGCCGGGAGGATGTGCGCCATGTCGAACAGAGGCAGGCCCGAGCGCCAGCGCGCGGTGTTCTTCGGCCGCCAGCGCTGCTGCGCCAGCTCGTTCAGCAGTCGCTGCCGCTGGTCCTGCCCGGCCTCGGGGCTGCCGGGGGCGGGCGACGGCCAGCTGTCGCCGAGCGCCGCGACCGCGTCGTCGATGGCGTGCACCAGCCGCAGCCGGGGGAAGGCGTAACGCCGGTAGAGCGCTTTCGGGCCGCCCCACTTGCGCGGGTCGCTCAGCGCGCGCACCAGGGCCGCGGCCCGGCGGACCTCGGTGGCGCCCTCGTAGGCGTCCTGGGTCACCACCGCGCAGCGCGTGCCGTGCGCCTCCTGTCCCGCGTGCAGTTGTCGGACCAGCCCGGCCACGGCGTCGTCGTCCCGGTCCTCCTGCGCGTGCACGACGAACACCGGCATCGGCGGTTCGGTGCTCCTGCGGAAGTCCTGGATGAGGATCTCGAGCTGGTTCTGCAGATGGCGCCCGGCGTCGCTCTCCGGCATGCCGTCGTGGCCCCCAGGGCACTCCGGCGGTGTGCGATCGGCGTTCACCATGGGTAACCCCCGTTAACCTTCGGCGACCTACGAGGTTAACCGGTGCCGTTGGTGTGGGAGTGGGTGACGCGCGAACTCTTGTTCCGGCCGGGGCCCCGCCGGGTGGGGCTGCGCACCTACCGGCTGCTCGCCACCGACATCGGCTTCCACCGGGCCCTCGGCAACACCGCCGTGTTCGCGCTGGTCGCCCTCTGTCTGCTCGTCCCGCTCGCCCTGGTCATGCTGTGACGCTGGACCGGCTACCTCGTACCGCCCCCGGGCTTCCTCGACGACCTGCCGGACGGCTGGCCGCGGCACCCGGCTCAGGCCGCCGCGACCGGCTCGGCCGTCCTGGGAAACCCCGCGCTGCGCAGGACCCGCCGGTCGGCGTCCACCGCGAACACCTCGCAGTTCTCGCGGGCGGCGGCCCAGGCGACGCCCTCCGCGCCGAGGGCGAACGCAGCCGTGGCGACCGCGTCCGCCTCCGTCAGGGTCGGGGCGAGCACGGTCATGCCGAGCAGGCCCCGTGCGGGGCGGCCGGTGCGGCCGTCGAGGATGTGATCGCCGCGTTCGTAGCGGGCGGAGGTCGCCACGGCCCGGTCCGTGACGTCCAGGACCGTGCAGAGCCGGCCGGCGTGCTCGGGATGGCGTACGCCCACGCGCCAGGGGCCGCCGGAGACGATCACGTCGCCGCCCGCGTTGAGGCAGAAGCGCTTGGCCCCCGCCGCCGACAGCAGCTCCGCGCCCTTCTGCACCGACCAGCCCTTCACCACCGCGCAGGGATCGAGGCGGCGGCCCGGGAGGCGGACGTCGAAGGCGCCCCCGGTCGCGATCCGGTACTCCTCGCACAGCTCCAGGACCTCGCGGAGTTCCGGACTCGGCGTGCGCACCTCGCCCCGGTCCAGCCGGGCCACCTCACTGCCGGGGCGGAACGGGCTGAACCGCGCGTCGACCTCGCGAAGCCACGCGAACAGGTCGTCCACCGGTGCCCGGGGGAAGTCCTCGTCGTCGATCCGCACCGACACCGGGAACCCCATGACGTGCTCGACGCGGCGCATGCCTCTCAGCCCTTCGCGTCGATGGCGGCCTGGAGCGACTCCCGGTAGCCGTCGCTGGTGATCGTCGCGCCGGACACGGTGTCGATGTCGGCGCTCTGTGCCTGGAGGGTCTCCTCGATCAGCTGCGGCACGGCGGCCGTGGTCTGCGGATGGTCCGGCTGCCGGAGCATCCGCACCGAGGCGATCTCGTCGCCGTCGAAGGTGACCTCGACCCGCACCGGCCCCTTCTCGGTGTCGACGGTGGAACCCGCCACCACCGTGGTGGTGGTGCCGCCCGACGACGAGACCGAGGGGGTCGAGGCGGGCGCCGCGGCGGCCGGGGACGAACCGGCCTCCTGCGAGGGGGCGTAGCGCCAGAGCGGGATCAGTCCCGCGACGCTCAGGACGAGGACGGGCAGTGCTCGTTTCACGACGGTCTCCTCGTCATCCGGCCAGGCTGAAGCGTTCGAAGTGGGTCTGCGGCCCCGGCACGCCCAGCTCGCGCAGGCTGCCGAGGACGGCGTTCATCATCGGCGGCGGACCGCACAGGTAGACGTCCCGCTCGGCGATGTCCGGCACCAGCCGGGCCAGCTCCCGCGGCGCCAGCCGGTCCGGCACCGGCGGGCCGGTGACCAGGTGCAGTTCGGCGCCCCGGGTGAGCGCGAGGTCGCGCAGTTCGTCGTAGAGCACCGCGTCCCGGTCGGTGGCCACCCGGTAGATCACGACCGCGTGGCCGTGCAGCTCCTCCAGCAGGGCACGGATCGGTGTGACACCGACACCCCCGGCGATGAGCACGGCGTCCGGGCGGGTGCGGTGCAGGGTGGTGAAGGCGCCGTAGGGGCCCTCGGCGAAGACGCGCGTGCCGACCTTCAGATGCCGCAGTGCCGCGCTGCCGTCCCCGGCCCGCTTGGCGGTCAGGCGCAGGGTGCGGCCGTCGGGGGCGGCGGACAGGGAGAACGGGTTCGCCTGCCACCAGCGGTCCTTCGTCAGGAAACGCCACAGGAAGAACTGCCCGGCCCGGGCGGGCAGCCGGTCCAGGTCGCGCCCCGTGATGTAGATCGACACCACGTTGTCGCTCTCGGGTACGACGGCCGTCACCCGGAACCGGTGGCGGAAGTTGCGCCACAGCGGCAGCACCAGCCGGCCGGCGCACACCGACGCCAGCGCCAGGCCCCACACGCCGTACCAGTACGCGGTGGCCACCGGTGACGAGGCGAACGTCGTGCCCGCGGCGACCTGGTGCGTGAACGCCAGCACCACCGCCACGTAGGTGTACAGATGGACGAAGTGCCAGGTCTCGTACGCCAGCCGGCGCCGGGCCCAGCGGGCCGAGACCGCGCCGACCACCAGGATGATCGCCAGGGCGGCGATCGCCCGCAGCACGCCCTCGACGGTCTCGGCGAGGTCAACCAGCTGGTTCACCGGGTCCAGCGACGAGGCCCGCGCGTAGCCGAAGACGATGAACACGGCGT
The DNA here is from genome assembly GCF_042959065.1 of Streptomyces sp. NPDC007929. Lineage (NCBI taxonomy): Bacteria > Bacillati > Actinomycetota > Actinomycetes > Kitasatosporales > Streptomycetaceae > Streptomyces > Streptomyces sp. NPDC007929. The sequence goes on from NZ_JBIBKD010000007.1 coordinate 270,705, forward strand.
GCGACAGCAGCAGCCACAGCACCGAGAAGCCGGTCCAGCGGTGGAAGGACGTCAGCCGGTCCATGCCGATCCGCCGGTCGAACCACGGCAGCCGCGCCACCAGCAGCAGCTGGAACGCCATGAGCAGCGCCGCGTACAGGCCGGTCAGCCGACCCAGCACGATCAGCGCGTTCGAGGCGAAACCGGCCTGCGCGAAGAACACGGCCACCACGACCGCGTTCGTCAGCAGCACCGCGTACAGGCCGGCGCGGCCCACCACTTTCGGGCGCACACCGGGGCGGGTCGCCACGGGGGGTTGTCGGAGGGTCGTCACGATCGGCAGCTCCTTGATCGGCTCCTGGGACACCGAGCTTGGCGCGGGGGAGCTGTCGGGAAGCTGTCGCCCGACTTTCGAGTCCTTATCGATCTCGCGGCCAGGGGGCACGCGGCTATGGCGGCACGGGAGCCGTGCAGCACTATGAGCTCGTGGAAAAAGTACGACTTCTCGTCGTCGACGACGACCCGCCCATCGCCGATCTCGTCGCGACCGTCGCCCGCTACGAGGGCTGGGAGGCGGTCACGGCGCACACCGGTGAGGACGCGCTGAAGCGGGCCGCCGAGTTCCACCCGGACATCGTGGTGCTGGACCTGATGCTGCCCGGTGTGGACGGCTTCGGCGTCCTGGACCGGCTGCGCGCCTCCGGCACGATGGTGCCGGTGGTGTTCCTCACCGCGCGCGACGGCGTCGCCGACCGGGTCGCCGGCCTCACCCGGGGCGGCGACGACTACCTGGTCAAGCCGTTCGCCGTGGAGGAGCTGATGGCCCGGCTGCGGACCGTGCTGCGGCGCAGCGCCGGACCCGCCTTCCAGCGGTCCGTGCTCCGGGTCGGCGACCTCACGATGGACGAGGACACCCGCGAGGTGCGGCGCGGCGCGCGGCTGCTGTCGCTGACCCCGACCGAGTACGAGGTGCTGCGCTATCTCATGCGCAAGTCGCCCACCGTGCTCACCAAGGCGCAGATCCTCGACCACGTGTGGGAGTACGGCTTCGGCGGCCGGTCCAACGTCGTCGAGCTGGTCGTCAGCCGGCTGCGCCGCAAGCTCGACGAGACCGACGACGGCGGCGCGCCGCTCATCCACACCGTGCGCGGCTTCGGGTACGTGCTGCGGCAGGCCGCCGAGTGATCGCCCGGCTGCGCCGGGCCTATCGCCGTATGCGGCTCGGCACCCGGCTGGCCCTCGGCCTCGGCGCCCTGTCCCTGGTCGTCTTCGCCGTCGTCGGCACGGCGCTGACCACCTACATGCGGGACTACCTGTCGGCCCAGCTCGACACCCAGCTCGCCCAGGCCCAGATCGCCCAGTCCAAGAGCATCGCCGACTACGGCACCCTCTCCGGCAAGAAGTACTACAGCTGGTTCTACGCCGTGTACGACGTGTCGGACGGCAGGACCGAGCTGCGCAGGCCCGAGGACCCGGCCGACCTGCCCGCGGACGTCGGCGACTTCGCCTCTCTGGCCCGGGCGCAGACCGCCGCGCACACCGAACTCCTGCGCACCGAGCACCTCAAGGGCGCGGGCTTCTACCGGCTGCGCGCCTGCGAGGTCGAGCCCGGGGTGGTCCTGGTCAGCGCCGCGCCCCTGGAGGACATCGAGGACACGGTCGGGCAGCTGATCACCATCCAGGTCGTCACCTTCGCCCTCGCGCTGCTCGCCCTGGTCGTCTTCGGCCGCCGGATGCTGCGCCGCGGTCTGAAGCCGCTCAGCGACATGGCGTCCACCGCGCACGGCATCGCCTCGCACGACCTGACCGAGTCCGCGGCCCGGCTGCCGCTGCGCGCCGACGGCCGGGACGGCGGGCCCGAGGTGGACGAACTGCGCACCGCCTTCAACACGATGCTGGAGCACATCGACGACTCCCTCGCCGTGCGCGCCGAGGCCGAGCAGCGGCTGCGCCGCTTCGTCGCCGACGCCTCCCACGAACTGCGCACCCCGCTGATGTCGGTGCGCGGCTACGCCGACCTCTTCCAGTACGCCGCCGCCAACGCCCCCGAGGAGCGCGACCGGCACCTGGCCCGGCTGCGCGCCGAGGCCGCCCGCATGGGCGTCCTCCTGGACGACCTGCTGCTGCTCGCCCGGCTGGACGCGGCGGAGGTGGAGGCGCCGCTGAGGCTGCGGGAGGCCGACCTGGTGGAGCTGGTGAACCAGGCCGCCGACGCCTTCCGCGCGGGCCGCCCGGACCATCCGCTGACGGTCCTGGCCCGTCCGGGGCCGGTGCCGCTGCCGATGGACCCGCTGCGCATCCGGCAGGTCGTCGACAACCTCCTGACCAACGCCGCGGTGCACACCCCGGCCGGCACGCAGGTGTCGGTGGAGGTGGCCGTCGTGCCCGGCGCCGCCGAGGTGCGGGTCGCCGACACCGGGCCGGGCATCCCGCCCGACGACCGGGACCGGGTCTTCGACCGCTTCTACCGCGTCGACAAGGCCCGCAGCCGCGACCGCGGCGGCAGCGGGCTCGGGCTCGCGGTCGCCCGGTCGCTGGTCCGCGCCCACGGCGGGCGCATCGAACTGACCAGCACGCCGGGCGCGACGATGTTCACCGTGCGCCTGCCGGTGACGGACGTACGCCCTGCGGACCGGTGACCGCCGCCCTCTAGACTCGTCCGGAAACAGCCCGTACGACCATGGCCATTGCTTCCGCCAACCCGAAGGGCTCCGGCGCCTTGATACGGATCGAATCAGTCACCAAGCGATACCCGGACGGCACGGTGGCTGTCGACCGGTTGTCCCTGGAGATACCCGACCGCTCGATCACCGTCCTCGTCGGCCCCTCGGGCTGCGGCAAGACCACCACCCTGCGGATGATCAACAGGATGGTCGAACCCAGTGAGGGAACGATCCTCCTCGACGGCGAGGACATCCAGCGCCGCCCCGTCACCACCCTGCGCCGGTCCATGGGTTACGTCATCCAGAACGCCGGCCTCTTCCAGCACCGCACGATCCTGGACAACATCGCCACCGTGCCCCGCGTCCTCGGCTGGGGCAAGCAGAAGGCCCGGGCCCGGGCGGCCGAGCTGATGGAGCGCGTCGGCCTCGACACCGCGCTCGCCAAGCGGTACCCCTACCAGCTCTCCGGCGGCCAGCAGCAGCGCGTCGGCGTGGCCCGGGCCCTCGCGGCCGACCCGCCGGTGCTGCTCATGGACGAACCGTTCTCCGCGGTCGACCCGGTGGTGCGCAAGCAACTCCAGGACGAACTGCTGCGCATCCAGGACGAGCTGGGCAAGACCATCGTCTTCGTCACCCACGACATCGACGAGGCGATCAAGCTCGGCACCATGGTCGCCGTGCTGCGCGAGGGCGGGCACCTCGCCCAGTACGCACCCCCGGCCGAGCTGCTGGCCGGCCCCGCCGACGCCTTCGTCGAGGACTTCCTCGGGGCCGACCGCGGCATCCGGCGGCTGTCGTTCTTCCCCTCCGCCGAACTCCCGCTGACCACCGGCCCGGTGATCCCCGTGGACGCCACCGCCGAGCAGATCACCGCGGCGGACGCCCCCTGGCTCCTGGTCACCGACGGCGCGGGACTGCCCCTCGGCTGGGCCGAGCCCGAGAACCTGACGGCAGGCGACATCGACCCCGCCCGGCTCCTGGCGCACGGCCGGCCCTTCGTCCCCGGCACCGACTCCCTGCGGGCCGCCCTCGACTGCGCCGTGCTCTCCCCGTCCGGCTGGGCCGTCGCCGTGGACGACAGCGGCCGGGTGACCGGCGTGGTCGCGCAGCAGACCATCGGCGAGGCCATCCGCAGCGCCCACGCCGGGCACGCCGACGCCGCGAAGGTCGCGTCGTGAACGGCTTCTTCGACATCCCGAGCGACCTCCAGCACAGCTACACCGGCCTGATCGGACTGCATCTGCGCGAGGCCCTGCTGCCCGTCCTGGCCGGACTGCTGCTCGCGCTGCCGCTCGCCCAGCTCTGTGTCCGCTTCCGCTGGCTGTACCCGCCGGTGCTCGGCGCCACCACCATCCTCTACGCCGTCCCGTCGCTGGCCTTCTTCGTGGTCCTCATCGACTACACCGGCCAGACCGAGCTGACCGTGATGATCCCGCTGGCCGTGTACAGCCTCGTGGTGCTCGTCCCGGCCATCGTCGACGGAGTGCGCTCCGTGCCGCAGGAGACCCTCGCCGCGGCCACCGCCATGGGCTTCGGACCCGTACGCCGTTACGCGCAGGTGCAGTTGCCGATCGCCGTGCCCGCCATCATCGCCGGGCTCCGGGTCGCCACCGTCTCCAGCATCTCCCTGGTCAGCGTCGGCACCCTCATCGGCAACCAGGGCGCCCTCGGCAACCTGCTCGCCGACGCGCAGAAGTACGACCGCCCCGAGCTGGCCGTGAACTCCGTGATCACGACCGCCGTCCTGGCCATCCTCTGCGACGCCGTGCTGGTGCTGCTCCGGGTCGTGCTGACCCCGTGGATGCCGAACGGCGCCCGCAGGCACCCCAGGCCGAGCACACGGCGCAAGCAGCCCGTCACCCAGGACGTGACCCGGTGAACGTACTGAACTTCGTCAACGCCTTCTTCAGCGACAGCGCCCACTGGCACGGCTACGACGGCATCCCGCAACGCCTGCTCGAACACCTCCAGTACTCGGCCCTGGCGCTGGCCCTCGCGGCCGCGATCGGCCTGCCCGTCGGTCTGCTGACCGGACACACCGGCAAGGGCGGCAACGCCCTCGCGTTCATCGCCACCGCCGCCCGCGCGCTGCCCAGTTTCGGCCTGCTGGTGCTGATCGTCATCATGATGGGCTTCGGCCTGCTGCCCGTGATGATCCCCCTGGTCGTCCTCGCCGTGCCGCCGATCCTGGTGACGACCTACGAGGCCGTCCGGACCGTCGACCCGTCCCCGGTGGACGCGGCGCGCGGCATGGGCATGCACGAGTCGCGGATCCTCTTCCAGGTCGAACTGCCGGTCGCGCTGCCGCTGATCCTCAGCGGCCTGCGCTCGGCGGCCATCCAGATCGTCTCCACGGCCACCATCGCCGCGTACGTCAGCCTGGGCGGCCTCGGCCGGTACATCGTCGACGGGCTCTACCAGCGCGACTACGAGAAGGTGGTCGGCGGCGCCACCCTGGTGGCCGTCCTGGCCCTCGTCACCCTGGCGCTGTTCTGGGCGGCGGGCCGGTTCGCCGTGTCGCCGGGCGTGCGCAGACGCTGAGACGCGCCGACGCCGAGAGCCCGCCCCGGGTCTGTAACAAACCGTGACCAGCACGCTCTTGACTGATCACAAAGCGGCTGGATTGGATCGTCGAATGACTTTCACCGCGAAGAGCAGCAGGTCCAGGACGAGGCACACCAGCGCGGCGGCCGTCGCGCTCACCGCCGCTGCGGCGCTGCTCGCGGGCTGTTCGTCCGGCGACTCCTCCGACAACCCCCTGGAAGGCGACAAGGCGAAGGCCGGCACCGTCGTCGTCGGCTCCAACAACTTCGCCGAGAGCACCCTGCTCGCGGACATCTACGGCGAGGCCCTCAAGGCCAAGGGTCTCGACGTCACGTACAAGCACAACATCGGCAGCCGCGAGACGACCTACGGGCTGATGAAGAACGGCTCCGTCACCGTGCTGCCGGAGTACAACGGCTCGCTGCTGGCCTATCTGGACCCCAAGGCCGAGCAGAAGTCCGCGGAGGCGGTGAACGCGGCCGTGAAGGCCAAGCTGGACAAGAAGCTGACCATCCTTCAGTCGTCGCCGGCCGAGGACAAGGACTCGGTGAGCGTCAACGCCGAGACCGCGAAGAAGTACCAGCTCACCTCCTCCTCCACCCTCGCGGACCTCAAGGACGCCGCCCCGGACCTGGTGATCGGCGGTTCCCCCGAGTTCCAGACCCGGCAGCAGGGACTCAAGGGCTTGAAGTCCGTGTACGGCCTGGAGTTCAAGTCCTTCAAGGCGCTCGACGCGGGCGGCCCGCTGACCCAGGCGGCGCTGACCAGGAACACCGTCCAGGCCGCCGACATCTTCACCACGGACCCGACCATCGTGAAGGAGAAGTTCGTCGTCCTGAAGGACCCGGAGAACCTCTTCGGGTTCGCCAACGTGACGCCGCTGATCAACAAGAGCGGCCTGCCGCAGAAGGGCGTCGAGGCACTCGACGCGGTCTCGGCGAAGCTGGACACCAAGACGCTCCTGGAACTCGACGCGCAGGTGCAGCTGGAGAAGAAGGACCCGCTGGACGTGGCGACGGCCTGGCTGAAGTCGGCCGGCCTGAGCTGACGCGCTGACGTCTCACCGGCCCGGGCACGCCACCGCCCGGGCCGGCCCCTACGCCTGCACCGCCGACGCGATCAGCTGGTCGATCAGGGCGATCAGCACGTCCCGGCACGACTCCCGGTCCCGGGCGTCGCACAGCAGCACCCGCACGTGGTCCGGCACCGCGAGCGCCTCCCTGATGTCCTCCGGCGGATAGGGGTGTTCGCCGTGGAAGCCGTTCACCCCGACGACGAACGGGATGTCCCGGCGCTCGAAGAAGTCGATCGCCGCGAAACTGGACTCGGGCCGGCGGACGTCGACCAGGACCACCGCGCCGAGCGCGCCGAGCGCCAGGTCGTTCCACATGAACCAGAACCGCTGCTGCCCCGGCGTGCCGAACAGATACAGCACCAGTTCCCGGCTGATGGTGATCCGGCCGAAGTCCAGGGCCACCGTGGTGGCCCGCTTCTCCTCGATGCCGTCCAGGTCGTCGATGCCCAGACCGGCCATGGTCAGGGGTTCCTCGGTGCGCAGCGGGACGATCTCGCTGACCGACCCGACCATGGTGGTCTTGCCGACGCCGAAGCCCCCGGCGATGAGGATCTTGACCGTGTCGGGTGCCGAAGACGCGTCAGTGGCAAGGTCAGAGCCGGCCAAGGCCGTCCCTCACTTTCTGCAGCAGGTCCAGGTCCGGAGTGGTACGGGAGACGAGGCGCGGCGGGCGCACGGTGATGCGGCCCGCCTCCAGCAGGTCGCACAGCAGGATGACGACCACGCTCACCGGCAGATCGAGCCGGGCGGCCAGCTCCGCCACCGCGACCGGCTCCGCGCACAGCCGGAGGATCCGGGAGTGCTCGGGCTGGCACCGGAGCGCCGTGACGGGCGGCGGATCGACCGCCGTGACCGTCGAGATGAGTGTGAAGTCGGCGCGGCTGGGCCGGGTCCGGCCACCGGTCAGAGCGAACGGCCTGACCAGCCGCCCCGCCGCATCACCTGCGCCCACCTCACACGCCGGGATCGGCGACGGGTCCGGCCACGCCCCGCGGAGCCGCGCTCAGGTGCTCGCCGATCTTCTTGACCAGCATGTTCATCTGGTACGCCACCACCCCGACGTCCGCGCCCGGGCCGGTCAGCACGACCAGATGCGCACCGGGTCCGGCGGAGGTCAGGATCAGATAGCTGTTGGCCATCTCGATGAGCGCCTGGCGCACCGGACCGCCCCGGAAGTCCATGCTGACGCCCTTGCTGAGGCTCATCAGCCCGGACGCGGTGGCCGCGAGCCGCTCGGCGTCGTCGCGCAGGAATCCGGTGGACTTGCTGACCACCAGGCCGTCCTCGGAGAGCACCACGGCCTGGTTCACGTCGGCGACCCGCTCCACGAGACCGGTGAGCAACTGGTCGAGCTGGGTGTGCGTGGCGGGGATGGGGCGTGTCATGGGGGTGTCCTTCGTCAGCGGTCGGCGGGCGGAGTCGAGGGGACGGGGCCGGCGGCCTGCCGGGGGAGAGCGGCCGCCTCCTCGTCGTGGGGCGGCTCGGCGTCGTCGCCACGGGCCCGGAGTGTGCCGCGCTGGAAACCGGCCAGGGAGGACGCGGCGGCCTCCGCGGTGAAGTCGTCGAGACAGCCGTCGTCCTCGGTGGGCGGGGCCTCCTCGCGCAGCTCCTCCACCAGGCTGGTCTGCGGCACCCGGCGGGGCAGCGGGGCGAGTCCGTCCCGGCGGGGCACGACTTCGCGCGGTGCCTCCGGGGCGGCCGGGGCGGACGGGACGGCGGAGGCGGTGCGGGCCGTGACGAGGGGCCGGGGCTCCCGGGCGGGCCCGGCGGCGCTCGCGGATTCCCCCTCGCCCTCGCCTGCGTTCTCGCTTCTCCCGCCGCTCCGCGCGTCGGTTTCCCGTCCGGTCGCCATCGGCCCGTCCTGCGGGGTGCCGCCGTCCGTCGCCGTGCCGTCGGCAAGCTCCCGCACCACGATCTCGTGCGGGATCAGCACGATCGCCGTGGTCCCGCCGTACGGCGACGAGCGCAGGGTGACGGTGATGTCGTGCCGGTGGGCCAGCCGGCCGATCACGAACATGCCCAGACGCAGGTCGTCGGCGAGCGCCACCACGTCGAACTGCGGGGGCACCGCCAGCTGCTCGTTGAAGGACGCGTAGTCCTCCTCCGACATGCCGAGGCCACGGTCCTCGACCTCGACGGCCAGGCCCTTGGCCACCATCTGGGCCCGTACCGTGACGGGGCTCGGCGCGGGGGAGTACGCCGTCGCGTTGTCGATGAGCTCGGCCAGCAGGTGGATGACGTCGGCGACCGCGGGCGGCGCGACGTACACCTCCTCCTCGGTGAGCACCTCCACCCGCTGGTACTCGGCGACCTCCCCGACCGCGCTGCGCAGGATGTCCATGAGCGCGACCGGCTCGGTCCAGCTGCGGCCGGGCCGTTCGCCGCTGACGATGACGAGGTTCTCCTCGTAGCGGCGCAACTGGCTGGCCGTGGAGTCCAGTTCGTACAGGCCCTTGAGGATGTCGGGGTCGGTGTGCTCGCGCTCCAGCGTGTCCAGCTTGCTCAGCTGGAGGTTGACCAGGTTCTGGCTCTGCCGGGCGATGCCCAGGATGATCTTCTGGAAGCCGCGCCGGGTGTCGGCGAGTTCGACCGCGGTGTGCACGGCCGTGCGCTGGGCGGTGTTGAACGCCCGGGCCACCTGGCCGAGTTCGTCGTGGCCGTAGTCCAGTTCGGTCGTCGCCGACTCCGCGTCGACCGTCTCGCCCCGGTCCAGACGGGCCACCACGTCGGGCAGCCGCTCCTGCGCCAGGCTGACGGCGGCCCGGCGCAGACCGCGCAGCCGCCGGGACAGCGAGCGGGTGATCCGCCACGACATGCCGGCGCACAGCAGCAGCGCGAGGAGCCCGCCGGTGCTCAGCAGCGCCGCCTTGAGCAGCAGGGCGTCGGCTTTCTCGGCACTGCGCTCCAGCAGTGCCGACGTCTGCTTCTGGATGAGGGCCGCGTACCGGTCGGACAGCTTGTCCATGGCGGCGTTCCACCGCTGCTGCGCGTCCGGCAGGGCGATCCGGTCGGCCGAGGGGCTCGCGTTGCGCGACGCGAGCACCTGGTCCTCGACGGACTGCAGCGTCTGCCACTCGCGGCTCGCCAGGATCCGCTCCGTCTGCGCCTTGGCCTCGCCCGTCAGCTGCGGCAGGACCTGGTCCTGCACCAGCCAGCGCCGGGTGTTCACCAGCTCCGTGAACTGCGTCCACGCCTTGTCGTCCAGATGCCCGGTCGGCCACGCCAGCGTCAGCTGCGCGTCCTCCCGGGAGACGAGCTCCGCCCCGTGCTCCAGTCCCACCAGCGGTCCGGCCTGGGAGGTGAGGTCCCCGTCGTCGACCTGGGACAGTTCCTGGAACGCGTGGATCTGGTCGTCGATGATCGACGAGTACTGGTCCAGCGCCTGCTGCGGGGTGATGTCGGTCGGGTTGTCGACCTGGTCCCGGTAGTACTCCAGGCTGCCCACCGAGCCCAGCACCGAGTACAGCCGGTCGGAGACGCGGGAGGGCGCCTTCTCGATCGCGCTCGCCTGCCCGACCAGCTTGGCGACCGCCTCGTCGGTCTCCGCGCGCTGAATCTCCAGGGCGGCCCGCGAGCCCTTCGGAGAGGCCAGCCAGGCGGCCGACAGGCTGCGCTCGCGTTGCAGCGCCAGCGTCGCGTCGGTGCCCATGGCGCCGGTCGACCGGCTGAGGTCCGTCTGGTCGCGCAGCCGCAGGCCTTCCGAGAACATCTGGATCGTCGTCACGCCCCACATCGCGGCGAGGGTGACGCTGGGCACGAGCGCCAGGAGCACCAGGGAGAGGCGTATGGAACCGAGACGGCGCCGGGCACCTGTCCGTCGAGACATCGTCGTCCTAGGGCGATCAGCGGGGGGTGGTGAGCGGGGGAGCGGAGCGGTAGGGGCGGGTGGGGGACGGGCGCGGGGGTGGTGCCGTCCCCGGCACGGCACAAGGGATGGGCAGGATGTTATCCGCCCAAGTGGGCGCGCGCGCCGGGCCTGACCGAATCTTTGGCGACACCGTCACAGGAAGGCGCCGGTCACCGGGTTCCGGCGGCCGCGAACCGCGCCACCGCGGACACGTTCGACCGCGTCACGAAGGCGGGTCCGGTGAGCACCGGGGCCGTTCCGCCGCCGCTGACGTTGCCGTTGGTCCGGTACAGCCACAGGGCGTCCACCGCGAGATAGCCCTGCAGATACGGCTGCTGGTCCACGGCGAACTGCACGTCGCCGTCCTCGACCGCCTCGACCAGGTCCTTGTTGAGGTCGAAGGTGGCGACCTTCGCCCGGCTGCCGGACTGCCGTACGGCCGTGACCGCGCTCAGCGCGAACTGGGCGCCGAGGGTGACGACCTGGTCGATGCTCGAATCCTGCCGCAGCCGGGAGGCGATCGCGGCGGTCACCGCGTCCGGGTCGGTGCCGTCCACGTACAGGTTGTCCGTCTCGCCGCGGAAGGTCTTGCGCACTCCCGCGCAGCGGGCCTCCAGCGCGACGTTGCCCCGCTCGTGCACCACGCACAGGGCGTGCTCGGCCTTGAGGCCGTCCAGCTTGTCGCCGACGGCCCGGCCCGCCACGGACTCGTCCTGGCCGAAGTACTCCAGGAGCCCGGCCGGACGCCAGGCGTCGATGCCGGAGTTGAGCCCGACGACGGGGATGCCGGCCGCCTTGGCCCGGGCGACCGGACCGCGCATCGCCGCCGGTTTGGCCAGGGTGACCGCGATGCCGTCGGCCTTGTCGCGGACCGCCTCCTGCACCAGATCGGCCTGCGCGGCCGGGTCCGCGTCACCGACGTACGTCAGCGCGATCCCGTCCTTCGCGGCCGCCGCCTCGGCGCCCCGGCGCACCAGGTCCCAGAAGGCGTCGCCCTTTCCGCCGTGTGTCACCAGGGTGACCTTCATCCCGTCGCCGGACCCGCCCGCCGCGTCCGGGGTGTCGTCGGAGGCGCCGAGCACGGAGCAGCCGGACACCAGCAGGCACAGGGCGAAGGCCAGCGCCGCGACACGGGTGCGTCTCACGGGAGGGTGCGGCGGGGGAGGAGTGTTCATGAGGGGCGGACCTCGCTGTGCGGCCGAGCAAGAGCAGGGTGAGAGAGCGGGCGGGGCCGCAGGGTGCACCGGCCGCGTCACTCTCGCTGGCCCGGAGCCAACCGTGTGTGACCACCGGTCGTCAAGTGAGCGGCCACATGCAGTGAGTTGCCGCTGCCGCATCGTGATGATCTGTCCGGCCGGTCGAACGACGGGGCGTCACATCCGCTCTCACCTCGGCTTTCCGTACCGTCCGTGCGGTTCGGCGTCTCCCCGGGGCGGCCCGGCCCGATGCCTTGCCGCGGGGCTCTCCGGGCCCGCCTAGACTGGCTCGGCGCACGAGTGCACGAGTGCACGAGGTGCCCGAGGTGCCCGAGGTGCACGAGGCGGACGACGGAAGAGGCGGAGACGGTGGCGGCAGCCGGCAGTGGCTTCGAGGACCCCTCCGAGGACGTGCTCGGCCAGGCGGCCGCGGCCTTCGGTCTGCTGGCCTCGCCCGCGCGGCTGCACATCGTCTGGGCGCTGGCCCAGGGCGAGAGCGATGTGACGGGGCTCGCCGAACGGGTGGGCGGCGCCCTGCCCGCGGTCAGCCAGCACCTCACCAAGCTGAAGCTGGCCGGACTCGTACGCTCCCGCCGTGAGGGCCGCCGCCAGGTGTACTACGTCGACGACCCCGATGTCGTCGAGGTCGTACGGCTCCTGGTCGGCCGGCTCACCGACCGTGCCGCGCCGGCGCGGCGGCGCCTCCATGGCCTCTGAGACCGCCGAGGGCACCACCCTGGAGGTGCTGCGGCGGCTGGAGTCGGGACCCCGGGGGCTGACCGAGACGGAGGCCGCCGCCCGGCTGGCAGCCGTCGGCGAGAACACGCTGCCTCAGAGCCGCACCCCGTCCTGGCCCCGCCGGTGCGCGGGCGCCCTGCGCGACCCCTTCACCGCCGTCCTGCTCTGCCTCGGCCTGGTGTCGGCCGCCGTCGCCTCCTGGGGCACCGCCGTGGTGATCTCCGCCCTGGTCGCGGTCAGTTGTGCGCTGCGGGCGAGCGGGGAGCACCGGGCCGACCGGTCCCTGGCCGCGCTGCGCGACCTGGTCGCCGGCACCGCCACGGTGCTGCGGCGACCCGGTCACGCCGAGCCGCCGGAGCCCCGCGAGGTGCCGGTCGCCGAACTCGTCCCGGGCGACGTGCTCCGGCTCGGTCCCGGCGACCTGGTCCCGGCGGACGTACGGCTGCTGCGGGCCCGGGGACTCACGGTGCACCAGGCCGCGCTGACCGGGGAGTCGGCGCCGGTGGCGAAACGGGCGGTCGACGACGACGCCCCCGACGAGCACCCGCTCTGCTTCCAGGGCAGCACGGTCGCCTCCGGCAGTGCCACCGCCGTCGTGGTCGCGACCGGCACCGGCACCCGGTTCGCCGCCGCACACCGGGTGCCGGACGCGCCCCGGCCGGGCGGGGCCTTCGACCGGTCCGTGCACGGCATCTCCTGGGTGCTGATCCGGTTCATGCTGCTGACACCGCCGCTGGTGCTGATGGCCAACGCGACCCTGCGCGACCGCGGCCTGGAGACCCTGCCCTTCGCCGTCGCGGTCGCTGTCGGGCTGACCCCCGAGATGCTGCCGGTGATCGTCACCACCTGCCTGGCCCGGGGCGCCACCCTCCTCGCCCGCGCGCACGCCGTGATCGTCAAACGCCTGCCCGCGCTGCACGACCTGGGCGCGGTCGACGTGCTGTGCGTCGACAAGACCGGCACCCTCACCCAGGACCGTCCGGTCGTCCACCAGGCCCTCGACCCGGCGGGGCGGGACGACCCGGAGGTGCTGCGCTGGGCCGCCGTCGGCGCATGGTGGACCCTCCAGCTCGCCGAACTGCCCGCCCCCGACGCCCTCGACGAGGCCCTGCTGGAGGCGGCCGGGGCGGTGGGCGAGGAGTACGACGGGGTGGACGCGGTGCCGTTCGACCCCGTACGGCGGACCGCGACGGCGGTGGTGAGAGGCGGACTCGGGCGGCACACCGTCGTCGTCACGGGCGCCGCGGAGGCCGTCCTGGAGCGCTGCGCGACGCGGCCCGGCGAACCCGGCCGGCTGCTCGCGCTCGCCGCCCGGGAGGCGGACGCCGGGCTGCGGGTCCTGGCCGTCGCCACGGCCGACCGCCCCGCCGGTGCCCGCACGGCCGACGCCCACGGCCTGACCTTCCGGGGCCTGGTGACCTTCCGGGACGCCCTCGCCCCCACCGCCGCCGAGGCGTTGGGCGCCCTGGCCGACCGCGGCGTCACCGTGCAGGTCCTCACCGGTGACCACCCCGCCACGGCCGCCCGGGTCTGCCGGGACCTCGGCCTGGACCCGGGCGAGGTGCGCACCGCCGACCGGCTCGGCGACGGCCCCGGCGGGGTGACGGTCGTCGCCCGCTGCACCCCCGAGGACAAGGCCCGCCTCGTCACCGCCCTGCGCGCCGCCGGGCACACCGTCGGCTTCCTCGGCGACGGCGTCAACGACGTGGCCGCGCTGCGCGCCGCCGACGTCGGCATCGCGCCCCGCTCCGCCGTCGCCGTGGCCCGGGAGAGCGCCGACGTGGTGCTCGCCGCGAAGGACCTCACGGCGATCGGCCACGCGATTACGGCGGGCCGGCACGCGAGCGGCAACATCGCCTCCTACCTGCGCGTCACGCTTTCCTCGAACCTGGGCAACGTCGTCGCCATGCTCGGCGCCGGACTGCTGCTGCCCTTCCTGCCCATGCTCCCGGCCCAGGTGCTCGCGCAGAACCTGTGCTTCGACGCGGCCCAGCTCGCCTTCGCCCACGACCGTCCCGGCGCGGCGGCCCTGCGCGGCCCCGCGGTGCTCGGACCCCGCTCCTTCCTGCGGTTCGCCGTCGGATTCGGGATGCTCAACGCGCTCGCCGACCTGGCCACCTTCGCCGTGCTCGCCCTCGCGCTGAACGGCCCCGACGCCGTGGACGACGAGGCGGTGTTCCACTCCGTCTGGTTCACCGAGAACCTGCTCACCCAGGCCCTGGTCATGCTGCTGCTGCGCACCGGCCGGGGCGAGGGGCCGGGTCGCGCGCCGGGCCCGGTCGGCCTGGCGGCGGCCGGACTCGCCGCCGTCGGCCTGCTGCTGCCGCCGAGCCCCCTCGGGTCGGCCCTCGGCATGACCGCCCTGCCCGCCGCGTACTGGCTGCTGCCGGTCGTCGTCCTCGGCGGGTACGCCCTGGCCCTGACGGCGGTTCGGGCCCGGCAGCGGCGTCGTCAGCCGTAGGTGAGGTTCGTGCAGGGGTTGTCGTCCGCGGAGCGGGCCCCGTCGGCGACCTCGGACGGCACGGCGGTCGGCGCCGGGGACGCGGATCCTCCCGCCGCCGGGCGGTCCGCGTAGGCCCGTCCGAGGACGACGCTGATCCCGGCGCCGGTCACCGACCGGAGCTCGGCCCCGGGAAAGGCCCGCGCCACGGCCTGGGCCCGGTCCTCCTGGCCCGGCCCGAACTCGACCAGCGTGGTGGGACGGTCCTGGTCGGCGGCCGTGGCCGTGCCGGTGACGTTGAAGCCGTCCTCGGTGAGCATCGCCGCGGCGCGGGCCGCCAGGCCGGGGACGGTGGTGCCGTTGTACACGGCGACGTCGATGCCCTCACCGGAGACGGGAGCGGGGGAGGGGGAGGCCCCGGAACCAGCGGCTTTGTTCCGCTTCCCGGTGGCGTTCTGGCCGTCGATCGTGCGGTCGGACCTGAGCGCGGCGAACAGGGCGTCCGCGTCCGGCTGGACGATCGCCACGCGGGACCCGTCGTAACGCCAGGGCAGGGTGACGAACTTGGTGTTGTGCAGGTCGATGTCCTTCAGGGACATCGCGAAGGAGATCAGTTTGCCGGCGGTGCCGAGGCCGGGGTCGACGGTGAGCGACTTCGTGGCGGCTTCGGCCAGCGGCAACAGCCGCGTGGGGGTGAGGCCCTTGCTCTTGATCTCCGTCAGCAGGCTCGCCACGAACGCCTGCTGGCGCTTGATCCGGCCGATGTCGGAGCCGTCGCCGATGCCGTGCCGGATCCGGACGTAGTCCAGCGCCTTCCGGCCCGACACGGTCTGCTCGCCCTCGCGGAAGAGCAGCTTGCCCCGGGCGGTGAGATGCGGGTCGAGGTCGTTCTCATAGACGTTCTGCGGCAGGCACACCTTCACCCCGCCCACCAGGTCGGTCAGTTCCGCGAAGCCCTCGAAGTCGACGACGACGGTGTGGTCGACGCGCAGCCCGGTGAGCCGCTCGACCGTGTTCTGGGTGCAGGCCGGATTGCCCGCGGGGGTCTGGCCGACCGAGTACGCCGCGTTGAACATCGTGTGCGGCTGCGCCTTGGTCCAGGTGCCGTCGGGCAGCTTGCAGGGCGGGATGGTGACCAGGGTGTCGCGGGGGATGGAGACGGCGATCGCGTGCCGGTGGTCGGCGTAGACGTGCAGCAGGAAGGCGGTGTCGGAGCGGCCCACGTCGTCCTTGTCGCCGCCGCCCAGCGCGTGGTTGCCGCCGGTGCGGGTGTCGGAGCCGATGACCAGGACGTTCTCGCCCTTCGAGGCGGCGGCGTCGGGGCGGTTGTCGGAGAGTCCGCCGGAGTCGAAGGTGCTGATGTCGCCGTCCAGCCGCAGATACAGCCAGCCCGCGCCGCCCGCGGCGAGCACGAGCAGGGCGAGCCCGACGAGGAGGGTGGTGCGTATGCCCCGGCCACGCCGGCGCGCCCGGCGGCGCCCGCGGTCCCGGGGTGCGCCTCTGGTGCCGTGGGCGGCGCCCCCGCTCCGGTGCCGCGGCGGGTCCGTCTTTTGATTGCTGGTGACCGTCATCGGCGTCTGCTTGCCTCTCGCCCGGGGGTTGTACAGTTGCGCAATGTAGCAACTGTCGGCGAGAGGAAGGGCATGACATGCTGCGCAACGGACTGGAGCCCTGGCATCTGCTGATCGTGGCGATCGTCGTGATCGTCCTGTTCGGCTCGAAGAAGCTGCCCGACACGGCACGTTCACTGGGCCGGGCGATGCGCATCCTCAAGAGCGAGACCAAGGCCCTGAAGGAGGAGCCGGGTTCGGCCGCGGCTCCGCCACCCGGGGAAGAACCCCGCCCCACCGCCCCGGCGGACGCCGCATAGAGCCCCGGGCGGGGGCCCGCTCCGCCGGCGGCTGGGAGGGTCGACGGACGCCGCCGCCCGCCCCGTGGGCAGGCGGCGTTGCGTCACGTGTGCCGTGTGATCCTCAGTGCTGGCCCGCCGGTGTCGCCGCCCGGGACTGCTTTCGGCGTTGTCTGCGGCTGATGCGGGGTTCCTGGTCCGGGAGCCAGCCGAAGGTGAGGCAGCTGCCGGTCACGCCCAGGAGGAGGCCGATGAAGAAGCCGCCCAGGTTGGAGGTCAGCCAGGTGCCCAGGGAGACCAGTACTCCGATGACCGAGTAGAACAGGCGCTGGGAGGGGTTGACCAGGATCAGCACGCCGCACAGCAGCATCACGACCGGCAGCAGATAGCCGGCCAGGCCTTGCATGCCGACGTGCAGGATGACGTCCAAGGACGCCTTCAGTGTGAGCAGGACCTCCGCCCCGCCGAGGGCGAGCAGCAGCCCGCCCCAGAACGGGCGGCCGGCCCGCCACCGACGGAAGGCGGGCCGGACCCCCTCGCGCGGACCGCGCGGCATCAGCAACCCGATCCGCTGAAGCCCAGCTTCAGACCCGGCAGCTTGAACACACCGGCGGTCGTCGCGTAGTTGGTCTGCCGCAGGTTGGCGATGTGCACGGTGTCCGACTGCTGGCTGAACACACCCTTGGGTCCGCGGCCCTTCGGCCCTGCCTTGTCGAGCGTGCTGGCGTCGTTGCCGATCTCGATGTTGTTGAACGCCGCGTCACCGGTCAGCTCGGTCGAGTCGGTCGTCAGGTCGCTGGCGGTGACCTTCTGCGCGCCCTCACCCGCCCTGATGACCAGGTTCGTGCCGCCCAGGTCCACGCTCTGGCACAGCTTGGAGAGCGTCGCGTTCTTGATCACGGACGTGACGACCAGCACCTGACCGCCGGTGTCACCGGCGTTGGGGCTGCCCTCGGCCATCTCGTCAAGACCGCCGAACTGCGCGAAGCCGGTGCCGTTCAGCTCGGTCGCGGTGACCGTGAACGGCATGCCGGAGATGGCGAACTGCACACCCAGCGCCCCTTGGGCGGTGAGCACCGCGAGCCCCGCGGCGGCCAGCGTGGCCGGCACCGCCATCACCGCGGCCCGGCGCGCCCGGACCCGCCCGCGTCGCGCGGGAGCGGCACTGGCGTCCGGGGCGGCGGCGCCGTCCGGTCTTTCGGGGGTGTGCTCGGCGGAGGAGGTCATGTCTGCTCCAGGTGCGTGTCGGTGCGGATCGGACTTCGGTGGCACGTTGCCCTGGCGCGGACATCGACCGCGTGCGTACGGCTCCCGCAACTCCCGGTGGTTGCAAGGGCTTTCTGGTTACGCCGCAGTAGCCAACGGTGAAGTTACCGGCGGTTACATGAAGGGTCAAGGGAAGTGTGAACAAAGAGTGTTCATTGTGCGCCGCCGGTGAGCCGCCACTCTTCCGAAAGGCTCAGCTCGCTTACAACTCCCTTGCCAAGCCTTGACGTTGACCAAGGCGCAGGTCTACAACTCTCCTCGTCCCACCGGATCCGTGGCGCCGGATCCGCCACGCGGCACGTCCCTGTGTCCCGGACCCGCCCGTCCCGGTACGGGCATCTCGTCGCCCGGTGCGTCCGCACGGGCTTTCCACGCCCGAGTCCCCCCGCCACGGCATGGCCGCCTCCGATCGACGCCGTGCCACAGCCACCCCCCGCCCGGCCCGGCCGGCGGCCCCTTCCCGTGTGGGTCTCCGGCCGGTGCCGACCTGCCGTTGCCGGCCCGTCACGTACGGAGAAGGCGTGACGAGCCGGCAACGGCGGACGCCCTCGCGCCAGCCCCCCACCCCTCACCCCCCGCTATGGAAAGAGGTACACCCGCATGCGTACTCGCACCCTCCTCACCCTCACCGCCGCCGTCGCCGCCCTGGGCCTCGCCGCCCCCGCCTCCGCGGCCGACACCCCCGTCCTGACCACCACCGACGGCGCGGCCGTCGCGGTCGGCGACGTCCTGGACGCGTCCCTGGCGACCGGCACCGCCGCCACCTTCTACTCCAGCGCGACCGGCACCAGCGGCATCTCCTGCACCAAGTCGGCGTTCTCCGCCACCGTCACCGACAACCCGGCCGCCCCCGGCACCGCCACCGAGACCCTGACCAGCCACAGCTTCGACACCAGCGCCTGTACCACCAACGTCGTCGGGGTGCTCGGCGTCAGCGGCATCACCGTCGACAACCTGCCCTACACCACCAGCGTGTCCTCCGACGGCGCCGTCAGCGTGACCCCGGCCGCGGGCTCCACCGTCCAGTCCACGGTCAAGCTGCGCACCCTGCTCGGCTCCATCACCTGCGTCTACCAGGCTCCCGGCCTGAACGGCACGGCGAGCAACGCCGACAACAGCATCTCCTTCACCAACCAGCAGTTCACCAAGGTCTCCGGCTCGTCGCTCTGCTTCGCCAACGCCTTCTTCACCGCCAAGTACGCCCCGGTGACCAAGGGCGGTCTCGCCGTGAACGTCAACTAGGCGCAGGGAGGTTCAGCGTCGCCGTAGCCGTACGGCCAGGGCGGCGCCGCCGGTGAGCAACAGCACCGCCGCGGCGCCGCCCGCCAGCACGGGCGCGGACGGGCCGGAGGCCGGAGCGGACGGACCGGCCAGGGGCGTCTCATCGTCACCCCGGGGCCGCGCGGCGGGGGAGCCGGACACAGCGGCGCTCGCCACCGGCTCCTCCTTCTCCGGCTCCTCCTGCTCCGGCCCCTCCTTCTTCCCCGGCTGTGTCTTCTGCTCGGGCTCCGTCTTCCGCGCAGGCTTCTCCTGAGACCGCTGCTCCCGCTTCGCCTCCGGGAACACCACGTCCGAGCACGAGTAGTAGGTGTCCGGCGTGCTGCTGTTCTGCCAGACCGTGTACAGCACGTGCCGCCCGCTCCGGTCGGACGGCAGCGTGACCCGGAGCCGGTACGCGCCGTCCGTCAGCGCCGGGTCCGTCACCGTGGCGAACGGCTTCTCGGGCAGGTCGGACCAGCTCAGCGGCCCGGACGGGTCGTAGCCCGGCTTGGTCAGATACATCCGGAACGTACCGGTGTGCGGGATCGTCGAGACGTACCGCATCGTCAGCGACGCGCCGGGCGTCATCCGCGTCGACGGCCAGTCCGCGCGGGCGAGATCGAGGCCCCGGTAGGCGGGCAGACCACCGCTGCACAGCTTCCCGTCCGGGACGACCTCCCGGTCCCGGCCGCCGACGTTCGCCACCCGCAGGTTGTCCCACGCCGTGAAGGGAGCGCCGTTCGCGGCGAGGGCCGCACGGCACGCGGCCGTGCCCGCGCGCTCACCACCCTCCGGGGAACAGGCCACCACCCGGCTCACCGGGTCCGTCGGGGCCCCGTGCGCCCGTGCCGGCCCCGCAGCCCACAGCGGCAGCAGCACAGGAGTCACCAGGGCGGCCGCGAAGGCGGCGCGATATGCGGTCGTACGGGGCATCCGGCTGCTCTCCTCGGCCCGGGGTGGCGCGTTCGGTAGTGCAGTACGGGAAATCGGCCCGACGCGTTCATCACGCCACGACCTGCTCGAAAAGGGGTCATTGAGCTCTCAACTGCCCGCCATAGAGGGTGGGTTTCCCGCTTGATCGAGGGTTTCCCCCGTATCCCGCTGACCACCCCTTTGCCTATCGTTCGAGCACCGCTGACCCACAGGTAACCCCGAACGGGTCCGCTCGCACCCCACGCCTGGCCGGCCTTCGCGTCGCTCTTCGCTTTTCGAACCACCCCCCTGCGCTTCGACGACGAAGCGAGTCCACCGCCGCTCCGTCCAGCCCGGAGTCCGGCCACGAAAGGCAACGACCGTGCGTACCTCCCCAGAGCTCAGACGGAAGCTGATATCCGTCGCCGCAGTCTCCGCCGTCCTGCTGACCGCAGCCCCCGCCTCGGTCGCCGTCGCACAGGAGGCCGCCCCCCGCCCGGCCGCCGTGCCGGCCGTCCAGACCGAGGCCGCCCCCGGCATCCAGGCCGAGCGCCTCATCGTCGGCTACAAGTCCGGCGCCACCGAGGCCGAGTCCAACAAGGCGGCGGCCGCCGACGCCGAGTCCAAGGCCGAGAAGACCGGCGAGGACGTCGACTTCCAGCGCCGCCTCGGCACCGGCGCCGCCCTCGTCGAGCTGGGCACCAACCCCACCCGTGCCGCCGTCGCCGACGTCGTCGCGCAGTACCAGGCCGACCCGCAGGTCGCCTACGTCGTCCCGGACCGTCTGAACAAGCCGACGGCCGTCACCCCGAACGACACCGAGTACAGCAAGCAGTGGGACCTGTTCGAGTCGACCGCGGGCATGAACGTCCCCGGCGCCTGGGACACCACCACCGGCAGCGGCGTCACCGTCGCCGTCATCGACACCGGCTACGTCGCCCACTCCGACCTGGCCGCGAACATCGTCGGCGGCTACGACTTCATCTCCGACACCGCCGTTTCCGTCGACGGCAACGGCCGTGACAGCAACCCGGCCGACCCGGGCGACTGGTACAACGCCAACGAGTGCGGTGCGGGCATCCCGGCCTCCACCTCCTCCTGGCACGGCACCCACGTGGCCGGCACCATCGCCGCCGCCACCAACAACGGCAAGGGCATCGCCGGCATCGCCCACGGCGCGAAGATCTCCCCGGTCCGCGTGCTCGGCAAGTGCGGCGGCTACGACTCCGACATCATCGACGCCATCACCTGGGCGTCCGGCGGCAGCGTCTCGGGCGTGCCCGCCAACACCAACGTCGCCAAGGTCATCAACATGAGCCTCGGCGGGGGCGGCGCCTGCTCCAGCGCGACCCAGAGCGCCATCAACGGCGCCGTGAACCGCGGCACCTCCGTCGTCGTCGCGGCGGGCAACGAGAACACCAACGCCTCGTCCTCGTCCCCGGCGAACTGCAACAACGTCATCACCGTCGCCGCGACCAACCGCGCTGGCAGCCGTGCCTCGTACTCCAACTACGGCTCGGTCGTGGACATCTCCGCCCCCGGCGGTGAGACCCGCACCTCGACCGCCAACGGCATCCTCTCCACGCTGAACTCCGGCACCAAGACGCCGTCGAGCGAGAACTACGACTTCTACCAGGGCACCAGCATGGCCACCCCGCACGTCGCGGGTCTCGCCGCGCTGATGAAGTCGGCCAACTCCGCCCTCACCCCGGCGCAGATCGAGTCGGCCATCAAGGCCAACGCCCGTGCCCTGCCCGGCACCTGCTCCGGCGGCTGCGGCGCGGGCCTCGCGGACGCCGCCAAGACGGTCCAGGCCGTCAAGGGCGGCACGTCCACCGGCACGACCTTCTCCAGCACCACCGCCGTCGCCATCCCGGACAACGGGTCCGCGATCGAGTCCCCGATCAGCGTCACCGGCCGCAGCGGCAACGCCCCGTCGGCCCTCCAGGTCGGCGTCGACATCACCCACACCTACCGGGGCGACCTCGTCATCGACCTGGTCGCGCCGGACGGTTCGACGTACCGCCTGAAGTCCGCCGCGTCGGACTCCGCCGACAACGTGAAGACCACCTACACGGTGAACGCCTCCGGCGAGACGGCCAACGGCACCTGGAAGCTGCGCGTCCAGGACACCGCCGCCCAGGACACGGGCACGCTCAACAGCTGGAAGCTGACCTTCTGATCCTCCTTCGGGAACGCTGAACGAGGCAGGCCACAAGCGGGCGGGCCGGCCGGTGCGGATGGGGCACCGGCCGGCCCGCCTTTACGTCTGGCCCCATATCCCCCACAGTTAGATACCGAACGCGCTGTTTTCTTTCACCAGTTGCGCTTGTTTTGCCGGATGTGCACCCGCACTCCGGCACACTGGTGTGGTGAGCGCCGTCTGAGGGTGAGTTATCGTGTACGGGGGGTAAAAACAAACGGCATGACCCGTTCATTTCCGTCCCGGGAGAGTTCAGCCGATGGCGAGGCAGTTGCGAGCCGAGCAGACCCGCTCGACGATCATCACGGCCGCCGCTGACCTGTTCGACCGTCGCGGCTACGAATCGACCAGTCTCAGCGACATCGTGGAACACGCGCGGGTGACCAAGGGAGCCCTGTACTTCCACTTCGCGGCGAAGGAGGATCTCGCCCACGCGATCCTCGAACTCCAGTCGCACACCGCCCGCCGGCTGGCGACGGAGACCGACAGCCGCGGCCACACCTCCTTCGAGTCGCTGATGCGCCTCACGTTCGGCATCACCCGCATGTCCGTCGAGGACCCGGTGCTGCGGGCCGGGCTGCGGCTCGCCACCGGCGGGATCCGGCCCCGGCCGCCACTGAGCCACCCGTTCACCGAGTGGCTGGACATCGTCACCGCCCGGCTCGTCGGCGCGGTCAAGGAGTCCGACGTCCACCCGGACATCGACATCGACGTCGTGGCCCACTCGTTGGTCTGCTTCTTCGTCGGCACCCGCGTCGTGGGCCGCTCCCGCGAACCCGTCGCCCGCCAGCCCCGCCGGACGGCCGAGATGTGGAACATACTCATCCGCGGCCTGGTCCCGGTGACCCGCCGGGCCCGCTATCTGAGCCTGGCGGCGCGCCTGGAGCGGGAGATCGCCCCCGTGTGACCGGCGCGCGGGCGGTCCGGCCCGTGCGAGGGGCACGCGCGTTACGGTGAGGCCCATGCCCGACACTCCCTCCGCGCCCCTGCTCCTCGGCAACCAGCCGGGCTCCTTCCCGCACAGTGTGCTGGCCGAGCGGCACCCCGCGATCATCAAGCAGGTCCGCGAGGCCTTCCCGTACGAACCCGCGCAGCACCGCGCCCTGGACGAACTGCTCACCGAGTGCACCGAGGGCGAGATCGCGCCCCTCCCCGCCGACGCGCACGACCGGGACCTCTGGGAGGCCTGGGGGCTGGTCGCGTACACCGGTCGGTCCTGGTTCGACGTGCCGTGGCTCTGGTCCGAGAGCTGGTTCTACCGCCGGCTGCTCCAGGCCGTGGGCTACTTCGCCCCGGGCCCCTGGCAGGGCATCGACCCCTTCCGCCCCTTCAAGCTCGCCGAACTCGACTCCGCCGAGACGAGCGAGGAACTCGCCGCCCTCGACGACCTCGCCGCCCGGCCCGCCGCCGAACAGGCCCGGGCCCTGCTGCACGGCTCCCTGTGGGGCAACCGGGCCGACCTCGGCTTCCGCCTCTCCGCCGAGGGCGCCCGGGCCGCGGACGCCGCGCCCGGCCTGGTCGCCGACGGCAGCGACCGGCTCTGGTCCTGCTCGACGCCGCCGGGCCGGACGCCGGCCCGCTGTGCCTGGTCGCCGACAACGCGGGCCGCGAACTCGTCCCCGATCTGCTCCTCCTCGCCCACCTCCTGGGCAGCGGCCGCATCCGGCGGGCGGTCCTGCACGTCAAGCCCTACCCCTACTACGTCTCCGACGCGACCACCGCCGATGTCGTCGACGCCCTGCGCCGGCTGACCGGCGCCGGGGGAGCGGCCGCCGCGTACGGCGGGCAGTTGTGGTCCGCCCTCGCCGACGGACGCCTCGCGCTGCGCGCCCACCCCTTCGCCGCCGCCCCGCTGCCCTTCGAGGAGATGCCCCGCGACCTGCGTGAGGAGTTCGCCTCGGCCACCCTCACGATCGTCAAGGGCGACCTCAACTACCGCCGCCTGGTGGGCGACCGGCTGTGGGCCCCGACCACGCCGTTCGCCGACGTCACCGCCCACTTCCCCGGCCCGGTCGCCGCCCTGCGCACCCTGAAGTCCGACGTGATCACCGGCCTCGACGCGCGGACCGAAGCGGCCCTGGTCGCGGCCGAGGAGCAGCGCTGGCGCACCGGCGGCACGCACGCGCTGATCCAGGTGAGGGTCCCCGGCTAGGTGTGCTGTCCGGGGACGTTGGTGACGGGCGACACGGCATTGGCTGGTCCTTGAACGGGGCGAGGGCCTCTGGGTTCGGTGTGGATTGCGACATCTACAACCGGCACCCAGGAGGCCCTCGTTGTTCCACCGTAATGCCCCGCTGACCGCGACCGGCAGGCTGCGTCTGGCCCGGTGTGTCGTCGAGGACGGATGGCCGTTGCGGCGGGCCGCGGAACGCTTCCAGGTCAGCCACACCACCGCCGCCCGCTGGGCAGAGCGCTACCGCAGGCACGGGCCCGCCGGGATGCAAGACCGCTCCAGCCGCCCGCACCACCAGCCCGGCCGCACCCCGGCCGTCCTCGAAGAACGGGTGGTGCGCCTGCGGCGCGAGCACCGGATTGGACCGGTACGGCTGGCCGCCCGCTGCAACATCGCCGCCTCCACCGCCCACCGCATCCTCGCCCGGCGAGGCATGCCCGCACTCGCCGCCTGCGACCGCGCCACCGGCGAACCCGTGCGCCGTTACGAACGGCGTCGGCCGGGCGAGCTGGTCCACATCGACGTCAAGAAGCTCGGCCGCATCCCCGACGGCGGCGGCCACAAGGTCCTCGGCCGCGCAGCCGGCCGGGCCAACCAGGACCGCCGCAACGGCACCGGATACGCCTACCTGCACACCGCCCTGGACGACCACTCCCGCCTGGCCTACACCGAAGACCTGCCCGACGAGAAGGCCGCCACCTGCGCCGCCTTCCTCCAGCGGGCCACGGCCTGGTTCGCCGCACGCGGCGTCACCGTCGAACGGGTCCTGACCGACAACGCCTGGGCCTACACCAAGAACACCTGGCGCGAAACCTGCCGCGAGCTGGGCATCAGCCCGCGATGGACCCGGCCCTGGCGGCCACAGACCAACGGCAAGGTCGAGCGTTTCCACCGAACCCTGCTTGACGAGTGGGCCTATCAGAGGCCCTACACCTCAGACGTCGAACGACAGGCGGTGTTTCCCGACTGGCTGGACTGGTACAACTACCACCGACCCCACACCGGAATCAGCGGCAACACCCCAGCCAGCCGCGTCACCAACCTCTCCGGACAGCACAGCTAGGGCCTGTCGTTTGGATCAGGTCGCAGGGAATCGGCGCTGCTGATCAACGCCGGTGAGCGGGGCTTGGTGCGGGTAGCTGCAAGGCGGAGGAGGGAGTCGATGCGGAGCATCGGCGAGTGACGACAACGCGGCAGATGCGCGTGCCAGGCCCCGCGTCTGCGGGCTGATCCAAACGACAGGCCCTAGGTCAACTCCACGCCCCCGCACCCGCGTTCGCGTTCGATTCACGCGATGGTGTGATCATGTCCCGCCCCGCGGATGCCGCCGCGGGCCGCCGGGTAGGGCCCGGCCATGACGCAGCCGTTCGAACTCCCGGACTTCTACCTGCCGCACCCCGCGCGGCTGAACCCGCATGTCGACGAGGCACGGGCCCATTCGACCGCGTGGGCACGCGAGATGGGCATGCTGGAAGGTTCCGGCGTCTGGGAGCAGGCCGACCTGGACGCGCACGACTACGGTCTGCTGTGCGCCTACACCCACCCCGACTGCGACGGCCCCGCCCTGTCCCTCATCACCGACTGGTACGTGTGGGTCTTCTTCTTCGACGACCACTTCCTGGAGATGTACAAGCGCAACCCGGACCGCGTCGCCGGCAAGGCACACCTGGACCGGCTGCCCCTCTTCATGCCGCTGGACCGGTTCGCTCCCGTCCCGGAACCCGAGAACCCGGTCGAGGCGGGCCTCGCTGACCTGTGGGCGCGCACGGTGCCGGCGATGTCCGAGGACTGGCGCCGCCGCTTCGCCGTCGCCACCGAGCACCTCCTCAACGAGTCGATGTGGGAGCTGTCCAACATCGACGAGGGGCGGATCGCCAACCCCGTCGAGTACATCGAGATGCGCCGCAAGGTCGGCGGCGCCCCCTGGTCGGCGGGGCTCGTGGAGTACGCGACCGCCGAAGTGCCCGCCGCCGTCGCCGGGACCCGGCCGCTCAGAGTGCTGATGGAGACCTTCTCCGACGCCGTGCACCTGCGCAACGACCTGTTCTCCTACCAGCGCGAGGTCGAGGACGAGGGGGAGAACAGCAACGGCGTGCTCGTCCTGGAGACCTTCTTCGGCTGCACCACCCAGGAGGCCGCCGACACCGTCAACGACGTCCTCACCTCCCGCCTGCACCAGTTCGAGCACACGGCGTTCACCGAAGTGCCCGCGGTGGCCCTGGAGAAGGGACTCGGGCCGGACGAGATCGCGGCCGTGGCGGCCTACACGAAGGGGCTGCAGGACTGGCAGTCCGGCGGCCACGAATGGCATCTGCGCTCCAGCCGCTACATGAACGAGAACACGGCGCGCGGCGGGAGCCCCTGGCCGGGATGCTCCGGCATCGGCACCTCGGCCGCCGATGTGCGCGCGCTGCTCACCGCGGCCGGGGCCGAGCGGGTGCGTGCGCATGCGCACGTGCCGTACCAGAAGGTCGGCCCGGCGCGGATCCCCGACATCCGCATGCCGTTCCCGCTGGAGCTCAGCTCGCACGTCGACGGCGCCCGGCGCAATCTGCGCGAGTGGGCGGGGCGCATGGGCGTCCTCGCCGAGGGCGTCTGGGACGAGGACAAGCTGCGCGCCTACGACCTCGCCCTCTGCTCGGCCGGTCTCGACCCGGACGCCACACCCGAGGCCCTCGACCTCAGCGCCCAGTGGCTCGCCTGGGGCACCTACGGCGACGACTACTACCCCCTGGTGTACGGCCACCGCCGCGACCTCGCCGCCGCCCGGCTCACCACGGCCCGGCTGTCCGACTGCATGCCGGTCGAGGGCGCCCCGCCGCCGCCGGCCAACGCCATGGAGCGCGGCCTGGCCGACCTGTGGGTGCGCACCACCGCGGGGATGACGCCCGAGGCGCGGCGGACGCTCAAGCAGGCGGTGAACGTCATGACCGAGAGCTGGGTGTGGGAGCTGTCCAACCAGTTCTTCAACCGGGTGCCCGACCCGGTCGACTACCTGGAGATGCGCAGGGCGACGTTCGGCTCCGACCTCACCCTGAGCCTGTGCCGGATGGGACACGGCCCGGCCGTCCCGCCCGAGGTCTACCGCAGCGGCCCGGTCCGCTCCCTGGAGAACGCCGCGATGGACTTCGGGTGCCTCGTCAACGACGTGTTCTCGTACCAGAAGGAGATCGAGTTCGAGGGCGAGATGCACAACGCGATCCTCGTCGTGCAGACCTTCTTCGGCTGCGACTACCCGACCGGGCTCGGCATCGTCCACGACCTGATGACCCGGCGCTTGGAGCAGTTCGAGCACGTCGTGGCACACGAACTGCCCGTCCTGTACGACGACTTCAAGCTCGGCGGGGAGGCACGCGAGGCCATGGGGACCTACGTGGCGGACCTGCGGAACTGGATGTCGGGCATCCTCCACTGGCACCGCGAGGTGGACCGTTACAGGGCCGAGTGGCTGTCCCGCCGCGCCCACGGCTTCCTCCCGGACCGCCCCCCGGTCGTGCCCGTCCCGGTGCTCCGCTGACGGCGCGCCCCACGCCCCGCCACCTGGAGGCCGGACCGGCCGCTCCGGCTGATCCCTGACCGCGCCGGGCCCCGGTCAGTCTCACTCGTTCGTGGCTCGTCGGCCGACGGTGCGCCGGGTAGAGCACCTGCCGTGATCGTTCCGGGATCCGCCGGAGGCGATCGGCACCATCCGGAGGCGAGCCATGGAACAGACAGCGCTGCGACCCAAGCCGATGCCGGGTCAGGAGCCCGAGGGGGCCGCGCGGGCGACGGGCCCCGGCCCGGCACGGCCCCGTCCGCACGCCGCGCGGCGACGGGGGCGGCGGCTGCTGAACGTCCTGCTCGCCGGGTTCGCCGGCGCGGTCCTGGTGCTCTCCGGGATCGGCCTGGGGGCGATGGGCGCCGCGGTGCTCGGCAAGGGCGGGCGCCTCGATCCGCGAGGCGGGCAGCACATGTCCCCGCCGCCCGGCCCCACGCCCGCGGTGGCGGCACCCTCCGCGCCCGCCGCCGCGACGCTCGGCGTGCAGGTCATGGACGCCCGCAAGCCCGGGGCCGTGGTGGTGGGACTGCACGTCCCCGGGCCCGCGCAGGCCGCCGGTGTGGTGCGCGGCGACGTCCTGCTGGCCTTCGGCGCGACCCGGATCGACACCGCCGCCGATCTCGTCCGGGCCGTGGCCCGAGCCCGTCCGGGCTCCGAGGTCAGGCTGACGGTCCGCCACCGCAGCGGCGGCTACGAGCAGCTGACGCTCGTACCGGCCGTCTCCGCCTGAGACACGCCCTCACGGCACGACGCGGAAGTGGCTGGTGAGCCGCCCCGAGTCGTCCAGGGCGTGACAGGCGAACCCGGGCGGCGTCTCCCGGTCGGCGACGGGCTCGCCCTCCCTGGGCAGCCGCAGCGGCCACGTCACACCGGGCCCGACGACCAGCGACCCGCCCGCGAACCAGGTGGCGGCGGGCGTGTGGGCGTGGCCGGTGATCAGCCCGGCGATCCCGGGCCGCCGGGCCGGCAGGTCCGCCAGTGGGCCGGGGCGGCGCAGCGTGCGGGAGCCGGGCAGGTGGTGCACGTCCAGCTGTCGTGGTTGCCCGGACAGGTCAGCACCGGAACGGGGCGACGCCGGTGCCCGGCCCCAGGATGCGGGCGGCCTCCTCGTACTCCGGCTCCGTGCCGTGATCGGCGGTGTCCCCGGTCACCAGCAGCGCGTCCACCGGGCCCGGCCGCTCCCACAGCCGGTCGCGGTCGACCGGATAATGGATGATCCGCATCTGAGCATGAGGTGTAACGCTTGGGTGATCCGCTGCCGTTAGGCGGGTTGCCCGGGGTGAATGCCCGCAGACGGCTCGCGCCGCCCCCTCCGGCCGGGCAGGATGCTGCCCGTAGCCCCTTCGCCGTACCGGGAGGCCCGGATGACCACGAGCACGGCCGCGTCCTTCACCGCCGACGACTACCGGGCCCGCATGGAGCGCGCCGCGCGTACGGCCGCCGACGCCGGTCTCGCGGGACTGCTGGTGGCCCCCGGCCCGGACCTGGTGTGGCTCACCGGCTACACGCCCCCCGCGGTCACCGAGCGGCTCACCCTGCTGGTCCTGGCCGCCGGGCAGGACCCCGTCCTCGTCGTCCCCGCCCTGGAGGCCCCCGACGCGCATCGCGCCGCCGGGGCGGCGGCCCTGACCCTGCGCGACTGGACCGACGGCAAGGACCCCTACGCCGCCACCGCCGCCCTCCTCGGCGGCGCGGGCCGGTTCGGCATCAGCGACAACACCTGGGCCCTGCATCTGCTGGCCCTCCAGCAGGCCATGCCCGCCAGCTCCTACGCCTCGCTCACCGACGCCCTGCCGATGCTGCGTGCCGTCAAGGACGCGGCCGAGCTGGACCTCATGGCCGCCGCCGGAGCCGCCGCCGACGCCACGTTCGAGGAGATCCGCACCGTCCGCTTCGCCGGGCGCCGGGAGGCCGAGGTGGCCGCGGACCTCGACCGGCTCCTGCGTCGGCACGGCCACGAGCAGGTCGACTTCACCATCGTCGCCTCGGGCCCGAACGGCGCCGACCCGCACCACGAGGCGGGCGACCGCGTCATCGCGCGCGGCGACATGGTCGTCCTCGACTTCGGCGGACTGCGCCGCGGCTATGGCTCCGACACCTCCCGCACGGTCCACGTCGGGGAGCCCGCCGACGAGGAGCGGCGCGTGCACGACATCGTGCGCGAGGCCCAGGAGGCCGGCTTCCGCGCGGTGCGCCCCGGCGCCGCCTGCCAGGACGTCGACCGGGCCGCCCGTGAGGTCATCGCCGCCGCCGGTTACGGCGAGTACTTCATCCACCGCACCGGACACGGCATCGGCGTCACCACCCACGAGCCGCCGTACATGATCGAGGGCGAGGAGCGGCCCCTCGTGCCCGGCATGTGCTTCTCCGTGGAGCCCGGCGTCTACCTGCCCGGCCGGTTCGGGGTCCGCATCGAGGACATCGTGACCGTCACCGAGGACGGCGGACGGCGTCTGAACACCACCACGCGCGAGCTGGTCATAGTGGAATGAGGCCCCGATGTCCCCAGCCCGCCTCCCGAACGGCAACGGCGCGACCATGACCCAGGCACCCACACCCACCGCGGACACCGTCCGCCGGCTGGTCCTGTCCCTCCTCAAGGACACCAAGGAGGGCCC
The DNA here is from genome assembly GCF_042959065.1 of Streptomyces sp. NPDC007929. Taxonomy (NCBI): domain Bacteria; kingdom Bacillati; phylum Actinomycetota; class Actinomycetes; order Kitasatosporales; family Streptomycetaceae; genus Streptomyces; species Streptomyces sp. NPDC007929. The sequence continues at coordinate 301,006 of NZ_JBIBKD010000007.1, forward strand.
CGGCCCCGACATCCGGCCCGCCACCCCCGGCGCCGAACCCGTCACCTGGTGGGTCGGCAGCCGCCATGTGCTGCGGCTCGCCCCCGACCGCGAGGCCACCGCGCGCCAGCGCCGCGAACTGCGCCTGCGCGAACTCGTCCGCCCGCACGTCCCGGCGGCGGTGCCCGCCAGTGTCGCGCACGGTGAGTGGGCCCCCGGGCTGGCCTACACACTGGACACCAAGGTGCCCGGCGGCTCGGGGGAGGAGCACGACGTGTCCGCCGTCGGCGAGGCCGACCTCGCCGCGCTCCTCACGGGTCTGCGCGAGGTGCCGGTCCGGCAGGCCGAGACGCTCGGCGTGCCGCGGGCCGCCCCGCGCTCCCTGGAGGCACTGCGCCGGGCCGCCGTACGCGCCGCCGAACGGCTCGCCGCCGCCGACGAGTTCGACGCCACCCGGCTGCACCAGCTCACCCCGCCCGCCGCGTCCCAGCTCGCCGCCCAGCCCGCCTCGGCGGTCCTCACCCACCACGGCCTCACCGGCGGGCACCTCGTCGTCGGCGCCGACGGCCGGGTGCGCGGGGTGCTCGGCTGGGCCGGCGCGGTCGTCGGCGACCCGGCCGAGGACATCGCGGGCCTCGCGTCGGCCGTCGGCTCACCCGCCGCCGTACGCGCCGCCACCCTGGCGGGTTACGGCGCCCGCCCCTGCCTGCGCGGCCTGTGGCTGGCCCGCTGCGACAGCGTCGTACGCCTCGCGGAGGACCTCACCGGCAAGGACCCCACCCCGCTGCGCACGAGACTGCGCCGAGCCTGGGAGCCGATCCTGCTGGAACGGGTCACCGACCTGGGGGAGACGGACGACGCCCTGTAGCGGTCTCTCCCGCGTGGGTCAGTCCTGGGCGAGCACCACGGCCGACTCCCCGGCCAGCCGCACCACCCCGTCCGCCCCCGGCTTCTCCACCGGCTCCCACGCGGCCAGCACGCGCGCGTGGGGCACACCGAGCGGCAGGTCGGCGGGCTCGGCGGCCAGGTTCACCGCCACCAGGACGTCCCCGCGCCGGAACGCGATCCAGCGGCGCTCCTCGTCGAAGGCCACCTTGGTGTCGGCGAGGTCGGGGTCGGTCAGGTCCGGCTGTTCGTGACGCAGGGCCAGGAGTTGCCGGTACCAGGCCAGCATCCGCGCGTGGGGCTCGCGTTCCGGCTCGGACCAGTCGAGGCAGGAGCGGTCCCGGGTCGCCGCGTCCTGCGGGTCGGGCACCTCCTCCTCCTTCCAGCCGTGCGCGGCGAACTCCCGCCGCCTGCCCCGCCGTACGGCGTCCGCGAGCTCCGGGTCGGTGTGGTCGGTGAAGAACTGCCAGGGCGTGCCGGCCGCCCACTCCTCGCCCATGAAGAGCATCGGTGTGAAGGGTGCCGTCAGCACCAGCGTGGCCGCGCACGCCAGCAGCCCGGGGGAGAGCAGGGCCGAAAGCCGGTCCCCCTGGGCGCGGTTGCCGACCTGGTCGTGGGTCTGCGCGTAGCCGAGCAGCCGGTGCCCGGCCACCCGGGCGCGGTCCAGCGGGCGCCCGTGGTGACGCTCCCGGAAGCTGGAGTACGACCCGTCGTGGAACCAGCCGCCGCTCAGGGTCTTGGCGAGCCCGCCGAGCCCGGCGCGCGCGAAGTCGGCGTAGTAGCCCTGCGACTCACCGGTCAGCGTGGTGTGCAGGGCGTGGTGGAAGTCGTCGTTCCACTGCGCGTGCAGCCCGAGACCGCCCGCCGCGCGGGAGGTGATGAGCCGCGGGTCGTTCAGGTCCGACTCGGCGACCAGGAACAGCGGCCGGTCCGTCTCGGCGGCCAGGGCGTCCACCGCCTGGGACAGCTCCTCCAGGAAGTGGTACGCGCGCGTGTCCACCAGCGCGTGCACCGCGTCCAGGCGCAGCCCGTCGATCCGGTAGTCGCGCAGCCAGGCCAGCGCGCTGCCGATCAGGAACGCGCGCACCTCGTCCGAGCCCGGCGCGTCCAGATTGACCGCGGCGCCCCAGGGCGTGTGGTGGGTGTCCGTGAGGTACGGCCCGAAGACGGGCAGGTAGTTGCCGGACGGCCCGAAGTGGTTGTGCACCACGTCGAGCACCACGCCCAGGCCGAGTTCATGGGCCCGGTCGACGAAGCGTTTCAGCGCCTCGGGGCCGCCGTACGGCTCGTGCACCGCCCAAAGCGAGACACCCTCGTAGCCCCAGCCGTGCGTGCCCGGGAAGGGGCACAGGGGCATCAGCTGCACATGGGTGACGCCGAGTTCGGCGAGATGGCCGAGCCGCCCGGCGGCCGCGTCCAGGGTGCCCTCGGGCGTGTACGTCCCCACGTGCAGCTCGTACAGCACCGCCCCGGGCAGCGCACGCCCCCGCCACCGCGCGCGCCACGCGTACCGCTCGTGGTCGACGACCGCGCTCAGCCCGTCCGGGCCGTCCGGCTGCCGCCGCGAGCGCGGATCGGGCAGCACCGGCCCGTCGTCCACCGCGAAGCCGTACCGGGATCCCTCGCGCGCCTCCGCCTCGCCCCGCCACCATCCCGCCCGTTCCGGATCACGCTCCAACGCGTAGGTGACGTCGTCGCACCGGAGCGTCACCCGGCCGGCCTGTGGTGCCCACACCTCGAACTGCACGGACGGTTCCCCTTCGTCTGCTCACCGTGATGTAGCCCGTCCATGGTGCGTCAAAAGAGATCAATCCGCTGGTGCATCCACCCATTTGCGGCGGGTCCACCCGGCTCCGCGCGCGGGGCGGCCGATCTCCCGTTTCCTGGACAGCCCGGCCGCACTGTCCGACAATCACCAGCGTGACGTCGTCCTTCGAGTTCAACACGTTTCCCGCGCGGCTCTCCGACGCGGAGCGGGACCGGGTGCTCAAGGTGCTGCGGGACGGCGTCGCCGTGGGCCGCCTCTCCCACGACACGTTCGTCCACCGCATGGAGCTGGCGCTCGCCGCCCGCCGCCCCGACGAACTCGCCGCGCTCACCGCCGACCTGCCCACCGAGAGCCGCCTGGCGCGCCTGGTGTTCGGCACCGTCGAGGCCGTCTCCGGGTTCTCCGTACGGCTGCGCAGGGCCTGGCAGGCCGAGCGGCTGCCCAAGCTGCAACTGCCCCACCCCTCGCTCGGTCATCCGCTGCGCATAGGGCGCGACCCCGCCAGCGGACTGCGCCTCAACCACGAGACGGTCTCCCGCGTGCACGCCGAACTGCGTCACCAGGGTGGCATGTGGGTCCTGCGCGACCTCGGCTCCACCAACGGCACGACGGTGAACGGCAGGCGCGTCGTCGGCGCTGCCGTCGTCCGCGAGGGCGACCAGGTGGGCTTCGGCCGGATGGCGTTCCGGCTCTCGGACGGCTGACCGGAAACGGAGCCACCCCCACCTCTGGCCTGGGGGTTACCGAACGCCGGTCCCGGGAGGCTGGCCGAAAACCCATTGCCGTTCACGGTGTTGACGTACCCCTGAAGTCGTGACTGACTGTGCGTACGCCATCTACACCTGGTGAACCGACGGCACCGCATTGGGGAGGTGTGCCCTGCCGCCCCTGCCGCGCTATCCGACCGTCGACGAACTGGGCGCCCGGGCCGCCGCCCTCGTCGCCCGCCACCCCCGGGGCGCCCGGCTGCGCCGGGTCGGCACCTCCCGCGCCGGCACCCCCCTGTGGCTGCTGTCCGTCGGCCACGGCAGCCGCCAGGCCCTGGTCGTCGCCGGCCCGCACGCCAACGAACCGGTGGGCGGCGCCACGGTGCTCCGCCTGGCCGAGCGGGCCCTCGCCGACCCGCGGCTCACCGAGGGCGCGGACGCCACCTGGAACCTGCTGCTGTGCCTCGACCCGGACGGCTCGCGCCGCAACGAGGGCTGGCTGACCGGCCCCTACACACTCGGCCGCTACGTCCGCCACTTCTTCCGGCCCGGCTTCTACGAGCAGCCCGAGTGGCTGCCCGACGGCGAGGCCGGCGTCGCCCTGCCGGAGACCCGCGCCCTGCTCGGCCTCCAGGACGAACTGCGCCCGTTCCTCCAGTGCTCCCTGCACGGCGTCGACATCGGCGGCGGCTTCGTGGAGCTCACCCACGACCTGCCCGGACTCGACCGGCGTCTCGCGCACATCGCCGCCCGGCTCGGCGTCCCTCGCGAACTCGGCGCGTACGACGCCCTGTACTGGCCCGGCCTCGGACCCGCCGTCTACCGGATCCCGCCGCCGCGCCGCGCCGATCTGGTCGCGGCCATGACGGAGGCCGCCGTCGAGTCCACCTGGTACCACCCCTGCCGGCACGGCACCGTCACCGCGGTCGTCGAGGCACCCATGTGGGGCGTCCCGGCCGTGGCGGACGACTCCCCGCCCGTGGACCGGGACGCCGTGCTCCGGGCCGTCAGCCGCACCCTGCGCCACGACACGGACGCCCTGCGGCACCTGCTGACCCGGATCCGGCCGCACCTGGCCACCGTGCCCGACGCGGTCCGCCTGCTCGCCCCGGTCGACGACTACCTCCTGGTCTGCCCCGGCCTCGCCGACGCCTGGGACCCCGACACCGGTGACAGCCCGGGCCACCCCCTGCCGGCCCTGAGCACCGCCCATCTGGTCGCCCTGCGCATCTCCGGGCGCCGCCTCGCGCTGCGCACGGCCGGACTGCTCCACCAGCTGGTCCGGGCCGCGGGGCGCGACCCGGGCGGGGTGCTGCCGGAGCTGGACCGGCTGATCGACGCGTGGTGCGCCGAGTACCGCGACGGCTGCGGGGCGCGCTGGATCCCGGTGGCCCGGCAGGCGGAGTACCAGGCCCGGGTGGTGCTCGCCGCGTTCGAACTGGCGGGGCGGCACACCCGCGCGTGCACGGGCTCAGGGTCGGGCCCGGGGCCGGGCTCGGGCCCGGGCGAGCCGGTGCCGCTGCAACGGGACTGACGCACGGGGCCGGTCCAGGGGATCCGATCCCGGCTACGACGTCCTCTCGCGCGCGTGCAGCGCCGCCGCGACGACCGTGCGGGACTGGTGCTCCACCTGGTGCTCCAAGGGCACCCAGCGGGCGCGGAAGCGTTCCGCGAAGGCGTCGCTCCAGGTCGAGACGAGCCCCTCGAGCTGCTCGGCCGCCGCGTCGTCCGTCCCGCGCAGCACCCGCAGCAGCATGGCCGCCGCCCGCAGCGGCACGCGGCGCGCGAACGCGTCCACGCTGCCGACGTACGCCCGGGTGCGGTCGGCCGGCGGCGTGTGGAGCAGGTCCGCGGCCAGGCCCGGCACCAGCTCCAGCCCCCACCGGGCGGCCCGCAGCAACGGCCCGTCCAGGTCCGCCAGCCGCGGCAGCACGCCGTCGAGCACCCGCGACACCTCCAGCGCGTCCCGTTGCAGCCGCTGCGCCAGCAGCCCGATCGCCGCCGCCGGAGCCGGATGCGGAGCCGGGTCGTCGACCAGGTCGCTCGCCCACATCGGCACCTCGACGACCGCGGTCAGCCCGCCGTAGCGGTGCGCGTGGAACCAGGTGCTGTGCCGCGCGTCGTCCGGCAGGCTCGGGTACGCCGGGCCGATCCCCGGTGCCGGCATCACATGGACGCCCGGCCCCGACGCGGGCCAGCCCGCGGCGTCCGAGGCGCCGGTCTCCACCGGGATGTGCAGCTCGGCCGCGGACTTGGCGAACGGCTCGGCGAGCCCCGGCACGTCCCTGGTCAGCTGCACCCAGCTGCCGCCCAGGTCGGTGCCGTGCAGGGTGACCTGGAGGTAGGGGCGCAGCTCGTCGATGACGCCCGTCAGGGCCCGGGTCTCGGGCGGCAGCCGGTCCGGCGGCAGCACGGACGGCGCCCACTCGGGCTGCTCCGGGCCCGCCGGCCGGAAGAAGCCGAGGTGGTAGTCGAAGAGGCTGCGCGGCGCCGGTGTGACATGCAGGCTCGCCCCGTCGGGATCCGCGCACAGCAGGAAGTGCCAGGAGATGCCGTCGCGCAGCTCCCGCTGCTCCAGGACCCGCCGGGCGAGCGCGAGCAGGGTGCAGGAGCCGGTCGGCTCGTTGGCGTGGGCCCCGGCGACCACCAGCACGGCCCGGTCGGCCCGGCCCACGGACAGCAGGTGCAAAGGCCTGCCCGCCCGTGAGACACCCACCTGCCGCAGGGTGCACACACCGGGCCGCTGAGCGGTCAACGCCCGGGCAGCAGAGACCTGTTCGGTCACCGTCGGGTAGCGCAGCTCCGGCAGGACACTCACCCCCGTCACATCCGCCCGAGTTCGCCATCGCAGTACCCCACGGCCATGGTGCGGTGTCAAGGGCGCGACAGGGTGGTCCCCAGGGGGCGCCCGGAAGCACCGGGCAACCACCTGTGGCGGGTGCCGCCCCCGCGCCGACGGCGGCACCGCCGGAACCGGCCGACCGGCCCCCTCGTCCGCGACGCGGTCGCCTGAGACTCAGTCACCCACCCGCTCCAGCAACGCCACCGGCAGCCCGCCGAAAAGCTCCTCCACGCGCGCGTGCCCCGAGAACGCGCGCCCCGGCTCCAGCACGTCCGCCCAGCGGCCCGGGGGGAGCGGCAACAGCGTGTCCCGCCAGCCGCCCGCCTCCGCGAGCCGCAGGGACAGGCGGGTCACCGCCGTCAGCACCTCACCGGAGCGGACGAAGGCCAGGCAGTGCGCGGCCGCCGGTCCCTCCGCCGGGAGCGCCTGGTACGTCGCCGTGTCGCCGAAGGCGCCGGGCCGCCGGGCCCGCAGCCCCAGCGCCGCCTTCGTCACCGCCGTCTTCTCCCCGGAGATGCCGCCGGACTCCGCGGGCGGGAAGTCCACCGCCCGCCGGTTGTCCGGGTCGACCAGTGCCCGGTACTCGGCCTCCGTGCCCTGGTAGACATCCGGGACGCCCGGCATCGTCAGCTGCACCAGGGCCGTGCCCAGCACGTTGGCCCGGATGTACGGCGCCAGCGACTCCCGGAACGCGGCGACCCGCTCGCCCGGCGCCCCGCAGGGCCCGGCCGCCACGAACCGCTCCACCGCCTCCTCGTACGGCGGCTCCTGCTCGGTCCAGCTCGTGTACAGGCCCGCCTCGCGCACGTGCTTCAGCAGCGCACCCTGCACCCGCTCCCGCACCCCGGAGGCCGGCCCCAGCCCGAACACGGTCTGCCAGGCCGCCCACGCCAGCTGTGCGTCCGGCACACCCTCGCCGGTGCGGGTCACCTCGGCGAGCACGTCCGCGAAGCGGTCCGGGCACTCGGTGAGCACGTGCAGCGCCGCCCTGACGTCCGCACTGCGCTTGGTGTCGTGCGTGGTGGCCACCGTCCCGGTGACGGGCCAGTCGCGCTGCACGCGCGCGCAGTACGCGTGGAACTCCTCCGGCGGCAGGGCGGGGGCGCCAGGGTTCCCGCCCACCTCGGTCGCCGACAGCAGCGGCACGTACCGGTAGAACGCCGTGTCCTCCACGGACTTGGCCCGCAGCGCCGAGGAGGTCTGCGCGAACCGCGTCCGGAACTCCAGATGGCCGGGCCCGTCGCCGTACCGTCCCAGGACCAGGTCCCGCACCACGTCCACCGCGCCGGCCTCCTCGGGCACGGCGAAGGCGTGCCGGGCGTCGGCGGCGGCCTCCTCGGTGACCACGGACGCCGCGTCGGAGGACTCGTAGGGCCGGTAGACCTCCATACGGACCAGCAGCTCCTGGAGGGCGGTGCGCAGCGCCCAGGGAGCCCGGTCGCGCAGGGCCGGCTCCGGGGAGGTCGCGCACAGCCGGCTCGCCACCCGGGTGAGCCGGTCCGTCTCGGTCGCGAGCTCGTGCGTGAGGACCTTGTACGCCGCCCTGCGCACCGTCGCCTCCCACTGCCCGCCCCGGTCCGTCTGCGGGGCCGCGAAGCGCCGGTACCGCCCCAGCAGGTCCCCGAATCCGGCCGGGTCCGTGAACACCCCGTCCACGTGCCGCAGGGCGTCGTAGCCGGTGGTCCCCGCGAGGGGCCAGGACGCCGGCAGCCGCTCGCCGTCGGCGAGGATCTTCTCCACGACCGTCCAGCGGCCCCCGGTCGCCTCGTGCAGCCGCCGGAGGTAGTCGTCGGGGTCGGCGAGCCCGTCGGGGTGGTCGACGCGCAGCCCGTCGATCACGCCCTCGTGCAGCAGTCCGAGGATCTTGTCGTGGGTGGCCTCGAACACCTCCGGATCCTCCACCCGCACCCCGATCAGCTCCGAGATGCTGAAGAACCGCCGGTAGTTGAGCTCGGTCCGGGCCAGCCGCCACCACACCGGGCGGTACCACTGCGCGTCCAGCAGATGCGGCAGCGGCAGGTCCTCGGTGCCCTCGCGCAGCGGCAGCACGTGGTCGTAGTAGCGCAGCACATCCCCGTCGACGCGCAGCTCGTCGAGCACCTCGCCCAGCGGCCCGCCGAGGACCGGCAGCAGCACCTGCCCGTCCCGCGCCTCCCAGTCGATGTCGAACCAGCGCGCGTACGGCGACTTCGGGCCCTCGCGCAGCACCTCCCACAGGGCGCGGTTGTGGCGCGGGGACATCGCCATGTGGTTGGGGACGATGTCCACCACCAGACCGAGACCGTGCTCACGCGCGGTGCGTGCCAGCGCCCGCAGCCCCTCCTCGCCGCCCAGTTCCCCGCGCACGCGCGCGTGGTCGACCACGTCGTAGCCGTGCGTCGAACCCGGCACCGCCTCCAGGACGGGGGACAGGTGCAGGTGCGAGACGCCGAGCGAGGACAGGTACGGCACGACGGCCGCGGCTGCCGCGAACGGGAACTCGGGCTGCAGCTGCAGCCGGTACGTGGCCGTGGGCACCACCGGGTCGGGTCGCTCAGGTGTCATGGAACGTACGTACCCGCCCTGCCGCCGTTCGTGTCATCCCCCGCGCCAGGTGCGCCGCGCGTCGCCCGGACGAGTGTCTTTCCGGACGGCGCGCAGGCGCCGGGCGGTCACACGGGCCGCTGGAGCACCGTCATGCTCCGGTCGGTCAGGGTCAGCCGGTCCCCGGCCTGCACCTTGGCGCCCGTGTCCGCAGGCACCCCTTCCGCGAGGGCGGTGTCGACCACGACCTCCCACTGCCGCCCGTGGTTGACCGGAACCACGAACTCCAGCGGCTTGGGCGAGGCGTTGAACATCAGCAGGAACGAGTCGTCGGTGATGCGCTCCCCGCGCGCCCCGGGCTCGGAGATCGCGTTGCCGTTGAGGAACACCGTCAGGGCCGACGCCCGCGCCGAGTCCCAGTCCCGCTGGGTCATCTCCCGGCCCTCCGGGGTGAACCACGCGATGTCGGACAGGTCGTCGTGCGTGCCCTCCACGGGCCGGCCGTGGAAGAAGCGCCGCCGGCGGAAGACCGGGTGGTTGCGGCGCAGCCACACCATCGCGCGCGTGAAGCCCAGCAGCTCCCTGCTCGCGCCCCCCTCGGCGTCCTCCGGCTCCTCGGGCCACTCCACCCACGCCAGCTCGTTGTCCTGGCAGTAGGCGTTGTTGTTGCCGCCCTGGGTGCGGGCGAACTCGTCGCCGTGGCTGATCATGGGCACGCCCTGGGACAGCATCAGCGTCGCGATGAAGTTCCGCATCTGCCTCGCCCGCAGCCGCAGCACGTCCGGGTCGTCGGTCTCGCCCTCGGCCCCGCAGTTCCAGGACCGGTTGTGGCTCTCGCCGTCCCGGTTGTCCTCGCCGTTGGCCTCGTTGTGCTTGTCGTTGTAGGCCACCAGGTCGTGCAGCGGGAAGCCGTCGTGGCAGGTCACGAAGTTGATCGAGGCCAGCGGGCGGCGCCCGTCGTCCTGGTACAGATCGGAGGAGCCGGTCAGCCGCGAGGCGAACTCCGCGAGGGTGCGCTGCTCGCCCCGCCACAGGTCGCGCACGGTGTCGCGGTACTTGCCGTTCCACTCGGTCCACAGCGGCGGGAAGTTGCCCACCTGGTAGCCGCCCTCGCCCACGTCCCACGGCTCGGCGATCAGCTTGACCTGCGAGACCACCGGGTCCTGCTGCACCAGGTCGAAGAAGGACGACAGCCGGTCCACCTCGTGGAACTGCCGGGCCAGCGTCGCGGCCAGGTCGAAGCGGAACCCGTCGACGTGCATGTCCGTCACCCAGTACCGCAGCGAGTCCATGATCAGCTGGAGTACGTGCGGGGACCGCATGAGCAGGGAGTTTCCCGTACCTGTCGTGTCCATGTAGTAGCGCGGGTCGTCCGTCAGCCGGTAGTAGCGCGCGTTGTCCAGGCCCTTGAAGGACAGTGTCGGGCCCAGGTGGTTGCCCTCGGCGGTGTGGTTGTAGACCACGTCGAGGATCACCTCGATCCCGGCCTCGTGCAGCGCCTTGACCGCCGACTTGAACTCCAGCACCTGCTGGCCCCGGTCGCCCCAGGACGCGTAGGCGTTGTGCGGGGCGAAGAAGCCGATGGTGTTGTAGCCCCAGTAGTTGTTCAGGCCCATGTCGACCAGACGGTGATCGTTCACGAACTGGTGTACGGGCATCAGCTCCAGGGCGGTGACCCCGAGCTCGGTGAGGTGCTCGATGATCGCCGGGTGCGCGAGGGCCGCGTAGGTGCCGCGCAGCTCCTCCGGGAGGCCCGGGTGCCGCATGGTGAGGCCCTTGACGTGGGCCTCGTAGATCACCGTGTGGTGGTACTCGGTGCGCGGGCGCCGGTCGTCGCCCCAGTCGAAGTAGGGGTTGACCACGACCGACGTCATCGTGTGCGGCGCCGAGTCGAGATCGTTGCGCCGGTCGGGATCGTCGAAGTGGTAGCCGTAGACCTCCTCCCCCCAGCGGATCGAACCGCTGATCGCACGCGCGTACGGGTCGAGCAGCAGCTTCGCGGAGTTGCACCGCAGCCCCCGCTCCGGCGCGTACGGGCCGTGCACCCGGAACCCGTAGCGCTGCCCCGGCATGATGCCGGGCACGTACGCGTGCCGCACGAACGCGTCGCTCTCCCGGAGCTCGACCGCCGTCTCCGAGCCGTCGTCGTGCAGCAGACACAGCTCTACTCGGTCCGCGGCCTCCGTGAAGACCGCGAAATTGGTACCGGCGCCGTCGTACGTGGCACCGAGTGGATACGCCTCGCCAGGCCAGACCTGCATGGATACGACTCTTTCAGGTGTGCGGCGCCGGTGGGGACGCCTTGGTCCCGAGTCTCCCCGAAAGTGAGGGAACCTCCTATGACTTATCTCCCTCTTACCGAGTGACCAGTGCATACGCGGTATGCCGAATAAATGGGGCAGACACATACTCCCGGGGCTTGGGGGAGTAGGGGGACTACGTGCGCGACACAGTCCGCCGCCATCTGGGGAAGATGGTGGCCGGTACGGCCATCGCGGTGGCCGGGACCGCCGTGATGGTGGCGGTGACCCTGCCGGGCACCGCCGGGGCGGACGACACCGGGGCCCGGGCGGGCCGCTCCGCTCAGCAGGAGGGTGGCGCCGCGGGGGCGGGCGCCGCGGGGAAGGGCGCCGGGGGCGCGGGCGGCCGGGCCGTGTCGCCGGGCGTCGTGGAGGCGCCCCCCGCCGAGGGCCGCAAGGGCCAGGGCCGCGACCCGCTGACCGACGACGAGCTGAGGCGGGTCGAGAAGATCGCCCTCAGCAAGCAGCTCCTCCGCGGCGGCGAGAGCGTCGACGGGGACCGCGGCCCGCAGCGGCTCGGCGTCGACCTCGCCGAACCCGAGGCCGACGAGGCCGGCCGGCCGGACGCGCCCCGGCGCGCCGACGTGACGTTCTACGACTACCGGGACGACACCCTCGTCACCCGGACCGTCGATCTCGGCACCGGCAAGGTGGTGCACAGCGACACCCAGCGCGGCGTCCAGCCGCCGCTGAGCCGCGCCGAGAAGGCCGAGGCGGCCGCCCTGCTGATCGCCGACCCGCTGGGCTCGGATCTGAAGGCCGACTACCGGGACGCCACCGGCAAGGCGCTCACCTCACCGGACCAGCTCCAGCTCAGCGGCGCCGTCTACCGCGCCGCGCCGGGCGCCCAGCCCGCCGTGCTCGACCGGTGCGGGGAGCACCGCTGCGTCCGGCTGTTCCCGAAGATCAAGAACGGCCCGTGGGTCGACGCCCGGTCGCTGGTGATCGACCTGAGCGCCCGCGACGTGGCCCGGCTCGACCGCTGAGCCGGCCCCTCGCTCATCGGCCCTCCTGGCTCATCGGCCCTCCTGGGTCACCCGTCCACCTCGCTCCTCCTCGTCAGGGAGTCATCTCGTCATGCGCGTGAACAGCAGTACCAAGGTCCGCACCCGGGCCGCCGTGGGCCTGACCGTGGCCGCGCTGGCCGCGGGCGCCACGGCCGGCGCGGGCCCGGCCACCGCCGAGCCCCAGGCCGCCCCCGCCGCGGCCGCCGACTGCAGCACCGCCTACCGGATCGAGCAGAAGCTCTCCACCGGCACCACCTGGCGGATGTGCTGGCGCTACGACGGCAAGGCCGGACTCGTGCTGGAGAACATCTCCTACCGGCCCAAGGGCGAAGCCAAACCGATCAAGGTCCTCAACAGTGCCCGCCTCGGTCAGATCCACGTCCCCTACGACGACGGCAACATCGAGTACGACGACCTCACCGGCTTCGACTTCGCCCAGGGCCTGATGAACCTGGCGCCGGGCGAGTGCCCCGGCGGCACCATCAAGACGGTCAAGGTCCCGGACTCCTGGAACGAGAACCCGAACGTCAAGGGCCTGTGCACCACCACCCGCTCCCGCGGCCACGCCTACCGCATGCAGGGCGACACCGGGAACAAGGTGTTCCAGACCCAGGGCAAGGACCTCCTCGTCTACACGGTCAACCAGGTCGGCTGGTACGAGTACATGACCGAGTGGCGCTTCCAGGACGACGGCACCATCACCATGAACGTCGGCGCCACCGGCAGCCTCTCCTGGGACGACTACGACGCCGGTGACGGCCGCGGCTGGCCCATCGGCAAGGGCGCGAGGGCCAAGGCCACCAGCCACAGCCACAACGCCTTCTGGCGGCTCGACTTCGCCCTGGACGGCTCCACCAGGAACAAGGTGGAGCAGTACGACTCCACCGTCACCGCGCCCACCCGCGGTCAGCGCGCCCCCACCACCAAGACCACCCGCAAGAAGGTCACCAAGGAACTGGCTGGAGACAGCAAGTCCTACCGCTGGTGGCGGATGGTCAGCGCGACCGGCAAGAACAAGGACGGACACCCGCGCTCCTACGAGATCGTCCCCGGGCCCACGACCAGGTACCCGGGCCGCAGCTACACCAAGCACGACCTGTACGTCACGCAGTACAACAAGTGCGAGCTGTTCGCCAGCCACAACCCCGGCAACTGCGGGGCCGGAGCCGGGAAATCCGTCGACAAGTGGGTGAACGGCCAGACCCTGACCCACCCGGTCGTCTGGACGAACATCGGCTTCCACCACATCGCCCGGGACGAGGACCAGCAGCCCATGCCCGTCCACTGGCAGGGCTTCTCCATCGTCCCGCGCGACGTCACGGCTATGAATCCGCTCACTCCGGCCGAGCTCGGGTGGCAGAACGGCCAGTGGCGGCCCCGGAGTTGAGAACGACCCTGCCCATCCGGCTGCACCGCCGACCGCTCCCGGAGTACCCTTCCTTGATCGTTGACAAGGGGAGTGCTCGGGGGAGCGGAAGGCGGTGCGCGGGTGGGCTCGGGAGGGCTGGAGCTGCCCCCTGGTGACGAGGGTCACGAGGGGAACTCCACTGACGTCCCGACCGGTGCCGTGTCCCTGGCGCGGCCGATGGACGCGACGGGCTCGATCGGCCCGGAGCTGGACTGGGACGCCGACGCCTGGCGCGAGGTGCGCACCCGCGCCCAGCGGGCCGGTCGCGCCTACATCTGGCTGAACCTCGTCGAGCAGCGGCTGCGCGCGGTCGTCGCCGCCGTGCTGCGGCCCGTCTACGAACCCGTGCACGGCGAGGACTGGGTGGTGGCCGCGGCCGGGCCGGCCGGCCAGGAGTGGGTGCAGCGCGCGGTCGCGGTCCGCGAGGTCAGCCGCCGCAAGGGCTATCTGCTAGACCCGGCCGACGACAACGTGCTCTCCTTCCTCACCCTGCCGCAGCTGCGCGAGCTGATGGTGCAGCACTGGCCCTGCTTCGAGCCGTACTTCGACGACCGCCGGGACGTCGAGCTCGCCCTGGACGAGCTGGAGGTCACCCGGAACGTCGTCTCCCGCAACCGGGCCCTGTCCGAGGCCGTGCTGAACCAGGCCGAGCGGGCCTCGGCCCGGCTGCTGGAGATGCTCGGCGCGGGCGGTGACGTGCCCTCCGCGCGCAGGCTGCCCGTCGACGCCGTCGAGGACCTGGTCGGTGACCGGTACGCCGACGTGGTCGCCGTCCACCCGGACCGGGTGCGGCTGATGCGGCAGTTCCCGGCCGAGGACATCTTCGGCGGCGCCCGCCGTCTGGACGCCATCGGCATCGGCCTCAACCTGCTGGTGCAGAACTTCTCCGGCCGTCGTCTGGTGCGGCTGGCCGAGTCCGGCTGCCGGGTGCGGCTGCTGTTCCTCAACCCGGCCTCCAGCGCGGTCAAGCGCCGCGAGCGGGAGCTGGGCATCAAGCGCGGTGAGCTCAGCCGGGCCGTGGAGATGAACATCCTGCACATGCGCCGGGTGCGGGCCCGGCTGCGCGACCCGGGTGCCTTCGAGATCCAGGTCTTCGACGAGACGCCCCGCTTCACGGCGTATCTGGTGGACGGCGACGGCGCGGACGGCATCGCGGTCGTGCAGAGCTATCTGCGCCGCACCCGGGGCATGGAGGCACCGGTGTTCGTGCTGCGCAACGGCAGCAAGGTGGTCAAGTCGGGCGAGACGGATGAAAGCGGCCTGTTCCCTACGTACCGCGAGGAGTTCGAGGTGATGTGGGCGGATTCGCGGCCGGTGTCCTGAACGGGGCCCGGGTGCGCGGTGGTTCCGCGGCCCGTCGACGGGCCCGAGCCGAGCGTCGACGGGTCCGGGCGGAGTGCCGGCGGGGCTGAGCGGAGCGCGGTCCTTCGATTGTCAGTGGTGCGTGGGAAGGTGGAGACCACTGGGGGAACGCACCACAAGAAGGGGGACCGCCCATGGGCTGGCACCGGGAGCTGCTGGTCGGCTTCGACCTGGAGACGACGGGCACGGATCCGCGCGAGGCGCGCATCGTCACGGGGGCCGTGATCGAGGTCAGGGGCGGGGAGCCGATCGGGCGCCGGGAGTGGCTGGCCGACCCGGGGGTGCCGATCCCCGAGGACGCCGTGGCGGTGCACGGCATCAGCAACGAGCGCGCGGCGGCCGAGGGCAGACCGGCCGACCAGGTGGCGGACGCCCTGGCCGACGTCCTCACCTCCTACTGGAAGACGGGCGTGCCGGTCGTCGCCTACAACGCGACCTTCGACCTCACCCTGCTCTCCGCCGAACTGCGGCGGCACGCACTGCCGTCCCTGCGCGACCGGCTGGGCGGTGTGGACCCGGCGCCGGTCATCGACCCCTACACCATCGACCGCTGGGTCGACCGCTACCGCCGCGGCAAACGCAACCTCGAAGCGGTCTGCGCCGAGTACGGCGTCGTCCTCGACACCGCCCACGACGCCCTGGCCGACGCCCTGGCCGCGGCCCGCCTGGCCGGAGCGATAGCCGACCGCCACCCCAAGATCGCCATGCTCGGCCCGGCGGCCCTGCACCACCGCCAGATCGAGTGGTACGCGCAGTGGGCGGCGGACTTCCAGAGCTTCCTGCGCGGCAAGGGCGACCCGACCGCCTTGGTCGACGGTGCGTGGCCCCTGCGGGAGTTGGCGGACGAACCCGTCTGAGACGGCCCCGGCCGGTGTCCGGCGGTCAGAAGGGGTACCAGCGCACCGTCTCGTCCCCGTCCCTCAAGGACCGCACCCGCCGCTCGAACTCGGCCCGTGCCTTCGGGTTGCTCGGCGCGTGCTGCGCCACCCACGCGCAACTGGCCGTCTCCCGGGCGCCGCGCAGCACCCCGCAGCCGTCCCACGCGCGGACGTCCCAGCCGTAGGTCTCCGTGAACGAGGCGTACGCCTCGTCCGGCATTCCGTACCGGTCGTGGGAGAGCGCCATCACCACGAGATCGTGCTCGCGCAGATCCGCGGACACCGTCTCCAGATCCACCAGCACGGGTCCGTCGGGTTCGACCTGCACATTGCGGGGCAGCGCGTCGCCGTGGATGGGCCCCGGCGGCAGGTGCGGCGTGAGCGCGGCGGCCCGCGCGGCGAACCCGTCCCGCCGCTCGCGCAGATAGGCCGCGTCCGCGGGATCGATCGCGTCCCCCGCGAGCCGCAGCCACCGCTCCACCCCGCCCAGCAGATCGCGGGCCGGGAGTTCGAAGGGAGGCAGGGGCGTGGCATGCACGACCCGCAGCAGTTCGGCCAAGTCCCGCGGCTCGGCGGGCCGCACGGCGTCCGGCAGCCGATGCCACACCGTCACCGGATGCCCGTCGACCAGCAGCGCCTTCGGCTCCGCCGCGCGCACCGCCGGCACGCCCGCCTCGGCGAGCCACACCGCGATGTCCAGTTCGCGGCGGGCCCGCTCCAGGAGCTCGGCGTCCCGGCCGACCTTGACGACCAGGTCACCGGCGGCGAACACCGCGTTCTCGCCCAGGGCGAGCAACCGTGCCTGGCCGACCGTGCCGGGCAGCACCCCTGCCGCGGCCAGTACGTCCCGCGCCCGTGCCTCGTCCATCGTCCGCCTCCGTCACTCACGCCTCGACCGTCGGGTTCTGGCCATCCACCGGCCAGTGTCGCATCGGCACAGGTCGGGCGGCGTACGCGGTGCCTTGACGAGGCACCTGGCCTTCATGAGCATGACCAGGCCGGACGAGTGGGCGAAGGGGCTGATTTTGTGACGACGGTGACCGAGGCGTCCTCCCCTTCGCCGCCCACGGGACGGGCGGGCCGCAGACCTGGCAGGGGGCGGCCCCGGCACGGCGTCGACCACGGCGCGTGGTTCCTGGTGCTGCCCGCCCTGATCCCGATCCTCGTCCTCAGCGTCGGGCCGCTGCTGTACGGGATCCTGCTGGCCTTCACCGACGCCCAGTCGGGCCGCACCGCACCCACGCGGTGGATCGGCGCCCTCAACTTCCGGGACCTGCTGCACGACACGCTGTTCTGGGAGTCGTTCCGGATCGGGCTGGTGTGGGCGGTCGGCGTCACCGTGCCGCAGTTCCTCCTCGCGCTGGGTCTCGCCCTGCTGCTCAACCAGGACCTGCGGCTGCGCTGGCTCGCCAGGGCGCTGGCGATCATCCCGTGGGCCATGCCCGAGGTCGTCGTCGGCATCATGTGGCGGCTCGTCTACAACCCCGACGCGGGCATCCTCAACGAGACCCTGCGCGACATCGGCCTGGGCGGCGGCCGGGACTGGCTCAGCGGACTGGCGACCGCACTGCCCGCCGTGATCCTCGTCGGCGTCTGGGCGGGCATGCCCCAGACGACGGTGGCGCTGCTCGCCGGGCTGCAGAACACCCCGCGCGAACTGCACGAGGCGGCGGCGGTCGACGGAGCCGGTGCCTGGCGCCGCTTCCGCACGGTCACCTGGCCCGCCCTGAAACCCATCGCCCTCGCCGTCACCGCCCTCAATCTCATCTGGAACTTCAACTCCTTCGCCCTGGTCTATGTGCTGACCAGCGGCGGCCCCGGCGGCCGGACCCGGCTGCCGATGCTCTTCGCCTACGAAGAGGCCTTCCGCTACGGGCAGTTCGGCTACGCGGCGGCGATGGGCTGCGTGCTGGTGGCCGTCATCTCCATCGCCCTGGCCGTCTTCCTCGCCGGCCGGCTCAAGGGAGGTGACGACGCGTGAGGACCAGCACACCGGCCCGCGCGGGTCAGTACGCCGCGCTGCTCGCCTACCTCGTCTTCCTCGCCTTCCCGTTCCTCTGGCTGGTCTCCACCGCGTTCAAGCCGCCGCGCGAGCTGGGCAGCCTGCACCCGACCTGGATCCCGAAGGACCCCACCCTCGCCAACTTCCGGCAGGCCTTCGGCGAACAGCCGCTGCTGCACGCCGCCCTCAAATCCCTGCTCGCGGCCCTCGCGGCAGCGGTCCTCGCCGTGCTGATCGCGACACCGATGGCCTACGTCGTCGCCCGCCGCCGCACCCGGCTCGCGAAGGCCGTGACCGGCTGGGTGGTGGTCAGCCAGGCCTTCCCGTTCGTCCTGCTGATCATCCCGCTGTTCCTCGTGCTGAAGCACCTCCGGCTGATCAACTCCGTGCCGGGGCTGGTGCTGGTGTACGTGGTGTGGGCGCTGCCCTTCGCCCTGTGGATGCTCGCCGGATACGTACGGGCCGTGCCGCCCGAGCTGGAGGAGGCCGCGGCGGTCGACGGGGCGGGCCGGGTGCGGACGCTGGTGTCGGTGACCGCGCCACTGCTCGCGCCGGGCATCGTGGCGACCGCGCTGTTCGCGTTCATCACCGCCTGGAACGAGTTCTTCTTCGCGCTGGTGCTGCTCAAGACCCCGGAGAAACAGACGCTTCCGGTGATCCTCACCCACTTCATCGGCGCCGAGGGCGTCGCCGACCTCGGCCCGCTCGCGGCGGCGGCGTTCCTCGCGACCCTGCCGTCGCTGGTCGTCTTCGCGCTCATCCAGCGGCGGATCACGGGCGGCATGCTCACCGGGGCGGTGAAGAGCTGATGCGCACCCGACTGCTCGCCCTGGTCCTCCTGCTGCTGCTCGCGGGCTGCTCCTCCGGCGGCACCCGCGACGACGGCCGGATCACCCTGCGCTTCCAGTCCCTGGCCTGGCAGGAGGAGTCCGTCGAGGCCGGCAAGGACCTGGTGGCGGAGTGGAACGCCATGCACCCGGACGTCCGGGTCGAGTACGTCCAGGGCTCCTGGGACAGCGTCCACGACCAGCTCCTCACCGCCTTCGAGGGCGGCGAGGCGCCCGACATCATCCATGACGCCTCCGACGACCTCGCGGACTTCGCCTACGGCGGTCACCTCGCCGACCTCACCGGCCTGCTGCCCGCGAGGCTGAAGTCGGACATCCCGCGGCGCAGTTGGCAGACCACGACCTTCGGGGACGGCGTCTACGGCGTGCCGTTCCTCCAGGAACCCCGCGTGCTCATCGCCAACGCGACCTGGCTCAGGAAGTCCGGCGTACGGATCCCGACCCCCGGCGAGCCCTGGAGCTGGGCCGAGTTCCGGCGGATCACCGAACGTCTCGGCGGCCGGGGGAAGTACGGCGTGGCCTGGCCACTGAAGGAACCCGTCTCCGCCACGCTCAACCTCTCCCTGTCGGCGGGCGGGCAGCTCTTCCACCGGGGTGCGGACGGCAAGGTCACGGTGCGGTTCGAAGAGGGAGACCAGGTGGTTCCGCGCACGATCCACGCCCAGACGAACACCGACCGCAGCGCCTCGCCCACGACCCTGGGCAGCGGCGGTTCCGACACCCTGCCCGGCTTCTTCGCGGGCCGGTACGCGATGGTCCCGCTGGGCTTCTCCTACCGTCAGCAGATCGTCCAGCAGGCCCCGGAGGGCTTCGACTGGCAGGTGCTGCCCGCCCCGGCGGGGTCCGGCGGACTCACCCAGGGCGTCAGCCCGCAGACCCTCTCCATCGCCGAGGACTGCCCGCACAAGAAGGAGGCGGCGGAGTTCCTCGACTTCCTCCTCAGACCGCCGAACATGGTCCGTCTCGCCCTCGGCGACTGGATGCTGCCCACCGGTACCGAGGCGCTCGAAGACCCCGCCCTGCACCGGACGAAGGACGGCTGGGCCACCGGCACGGCCCTCGCCGGGCACCTGAGACCGGCACCGGCCCAGTCCGTGCGGGGCTACCCCGAGTGGAAGGACAAGGTCGCCACCCCGGCGCTCCAGGAGTACTACAGCGGAGCGATCGGCATCGACGAACTGGGCCGGCGGCTGGAGGAGGACGGCAACCTGGTGCTGGCGCGCTACCAGCGCTGACGTTCAGCGGCTGCCGGCCCCGGCGCCAACGGCTGCCCGCTTCGACGTTCAGATGTTGCACGAGACGTCTCGTCTCGCGTAGGGTCGGCGCATGACCAGTCGCGCCCATGTCGCCATGTTCTCCATCGCCGCCCACGGACACGTGAACCCCAGCCTGGAGGTGATCCGCGAACTCGTGGCACGAGGCCACCGGGTGACCTACGCGATCCCGCCCGTCTTCGCGGACAAGGTCGCGGACACCGGCGCCGAGGTGAAGCCCTGGAACTCCACGCTGCCCTCGCCCGACGACGACCCGGAGGCGTGGGGGAGCACCCTGCTCGACCACGTGGAGCCGTTCCTCGCCGACGCCGTCCAGGCCCTTCCACAGCTGATCGAGGCCTACGAGGGCGACGAGCCGGACCTCGTGCTGCACGACATCGCCTCCTACCCGGGCCGGGTCCTCGCCCACCGCTGGGGCGTCCCCGCGATCTCCCTCTCGCCGGCCATGGTCGCCTGGGAGGGGTACGAGGAGGAGGTCGCCCGGCCCATGTGGGAGGAGCCGAAGAAGACCGAACGGGGCCGCGCCTACTTCGCCCGTTTCCAGACCTGGCTGGAGGAGAACGGCATCACACAGCACCCCGACGACTTCGGGGGCCGGCCCGACCGCTCGATCGTCCTGATCCCCAAGGCGCTCCAGCCGAACGCGGACCGTGTGGACGAGCGCGTGTACTCCTTCGTCGGCGCCTGCCAGGGCGACCGCACCGCCGAGGGCGAGTGGCAGCGCCCGGCCGCCGCCGAGAAGGTCGTGCTGGTGTCCCTCGGCTCGGCCTTCACCAAGCAGCCCGACTTCTACCGGGAGTGCGTCAAGGCGTTCGGCGACCTGCCGGGCTGGCACCTGGTGCTCTCGGTCGGCAAGCACGTCGACCCGGCCGAGTTCGCGGACGTCCCGGCCAGTGTCGAGGTGCACTCCTGGGTGCCGCAGCCGGCGATCCTGAAGCAGGCCGACCTGTTCGTCACGCACGCCGGCGCCGGCGGCAGCCAGGAGGGCCTGGCCACCGCGACGCCGATGATCGCCGTACCGCAGGCCGTGGACCAGTTCGGCAACGCGGAGATGCTCCAGGGCCTGGGCGTCGCCCGCGTGGTCGCCACGGAGGAGGCGACCGCCGAGACCCTGCGGAAGGCGGCACTCGCCCTGGCCGGGGACCCGGAGGTGGCCCAGCGCCTGAA
Organism: Streptomyces sp. NPDC007929; assembly: GCF_042959065.1. Taxonomy (NCBI): domain Bacteria; kingdom Bacillati; phylum Actinomycetota; class Actinomycetes; order Kitasatosporales; family Streptomycetaceae; genus Streptomyces; species Streptomyces sp. NPDC007929. The sequence continues at coordinate 321,956 of NZ_JBIBKD010000007.1, forward strand.
GGAACTCCAGGCGCAGACGGCCCAGGAGGGCGGCACCGGGCGGGCGGCCGACCTCATCGAGGCCGAACTGGCCGCCGCCCGGCGGTAGGACGCCGAGCCGCGTCAGGTCGTCGTCACACCGAGACGGCCTGGCGGGTCAGGGTCAGACGGGCGTTGTCGAGCGTGGCGTCCATGCGCGCCGACTGGCCCTTGGTGAACATGAACATCGCGGCGTCGTCGGTGTAGTCCATGTAGTTCATGAACATGTCGCCGTCCGGGCCGTTGCTGCACGTCACATGGGGGAAGGCGGGCGAACCGGTGTTGGCGCCGCCCTGGTTGGGGGTGTCCGCCACGAAGTCGCTGCCGCTGCACCCCTCGTCGTCGTCGCCCCAGATGTGCCGCAGGTTCAGCCAGTGCCCGATCTCGTGCACGGCGGTACGGCCACCGTCGAACGGCGCCCTGGCGGTGCCCGTGGTCCCGAGGGCGGTGTGGGTGACGACCACGCCGTCCGTGGAGGCCGCGCCGCCCGGGAACTGCGCGTATCCCAGCAGTCCGCGGCGCAACTGGCAGACCCAGAGGTTCAGGTAGATGTCCGCGGGCCAGGCGTCCTGGCCGCCGCTCAGGCTGAACTTGACCAGGTCGTCGGTGTCCCAGTCGTCGACCGCGCTCTCGGTGCGGGTGATGCCGTCCGTGGGGCGGCCCAGCGGGTCGGTCCGGGCGAGGTGGAACTGCAGGCGCGCGTCGGCCACCAGGTCCTGCCAGACCGCGGGCACCTTGCTCACGTCCGGGTTGCTCGCGCGGAAGTCCTGGTTGAGGACGTCGATCTGACTGTGGATCTGGGCGTCGCTCACGTTCTGCTCGGGGCTGCTGTGCACGACGTGCACGACGACCGGGACGTCGATCAGGCCCTGCCGGGCGGTGACCTGGTCCATCGACTCGTAGGCGAACGCGGTGTTCTCGATCAGGGCCCGGTTCTCGGCGTACTCCGGGTTCAGGGTGAGGAGTCTGCGGTGGACCTCCATGGCGCCGCACCAGCGGCTGTATTCGGGCGAGGTGGCGCGAAGGAATGCCTGCGCATCGGACATGGCTTGCCCCCGGGGGGAGCTGGGGTGTGCCGCACGGGCGGCGGCTGCGGAAGTGCGCGTATGACACGCGCCGCGAGGGCCGGGCGACGCCGGGCGGAGCGGTCGGTTGCCCGTTCCCTCCGAACCCATACACTGATAATTCTAGTCACTTCGGTATCAGAGCGGCAATGCGTGTGAACTCGGATGAATGGGGTGGCCGGATCATGCGAGAGCCCCCGCCGGGCCTGTTCCGGTCGTGGTTCCACTCCTATGAGGAGGACCACGAGGACGTCCGGGTCTACCGGCCGGACGACTTCCCCTTCCCGCCCGCGCGTGGGCGCCGCGGCATGGAGTTCGCGCCCGACGGCGGCTTCGTCGACCATCCGCTGGGCGGCGGTGACGCCCCCGGAGCGGTGCCCGGCCGCTGGCGGCTCGTGTCGGACCGTCACCTCGCGCTCTCCTTCGGCGGCGCCCGCCCGGACCGGGAGCTGGAGATCGTGCGCTGCGACGAGCGGGTGCTCCAGGTGCGGCGGCTGGTGTAGGGCCCGATCGCGTACTTGGGGCCAGCGCAAGTTGAACGAACAACCTTACGGTTGATCCGTCAACTTCACTGTGTCCCAGATGACTTGCCACACCGCTCTGAGCAGCGGAAACTGAGAATACGGACCCTGTGAATGCGGAAACCGACAGCGCGACCACGGGGGTGACCCGGTGGAGAACGAACTGCACATCCTCCTCACCGAGGAGGACGCGGAAGCAGAACACGTCGCGGAGCTGACCGCCCACCTGCGCGAGGAACTGCTCGATCTCGACGTGGACGACGTCATCCCGCTCCCCGGTGGCCCGGCCCCGCCCGGCACGCGGGCCGTGGACGTCACCCAGATCGGCGCCCTGCTGGTGACCCTGGGCAGCTCGGCGACCGCCCTGAACCAGGTGGTGACCGTGATCCGTTCGTGGCTGGGCCGCCGCCAGGACACCCACCCCTCCCTGCACCTGCGGATGGGCGACGACGTCCTGGAGGTGTCCGAGGCGACCGACGAACAGGTCACCGAGGCGTTCAAGCTCTTCGTCGAGCGCCATTCCAGGGCCGGAGCCGCGCCATGACGGATTCCAGACACGCGCTGATCATCGCCAACGACCGCTACACCGACCAGGGGCTCAAGAAGCTCAGGGCACCCGCCGAGGACGCCGCCGCCCTCGAACGGGTGCTGCACGACCCGCAGATCGGCGACTTCGAGGTGGAGATCGTGCACAACGCCTCCGCCGACGTCATGCGCAGACGCATCCAGGGCTTCTTCAAGGACCGCCGCCGCGCCGACACACTCCTGCTGCACTTCTCCTGCCACGGCCTCAAGAGCGAGTCCGGCGAGCTGTACTTCGCCGCGAGCGACACCGAGCCCACGCTGCTCGCCGCCACGGCCGTGCCCTCCCAGTTCGTCCGCGGGTGCATGTCCGGCACCCGGGCGGGCCGCAGCGTCCTGTTCCTCGACTGCTGCTACGGCGGCGCCTTCTCCCGTGGCTCGGCCTCGGTGCGCGCCGCGGGAGAGGTCAACGTCCTCGAGTCGTTCGCGAAGGACGAGCCGGCCGGTGGACGGGGCTGGGCCGTCATCACCGCGTCCGACTCCATGGAGTACTCCTTCGAGGGCGACGAACTCGCCGAGAACTCCGCGCCGCGGCCCTCGCTGTTCACGCACGCGGTGGTCGAGGGCCTGGAGACCGGCGAGGCCGACCTCGACGCGGACGGCAACGTCTCCCTCGACGAACTGTACGAGTACGTCTACCAGCACGTCCGGGAGCAGAACCCCCACCAGACACCGAAGAAGGCGGCGGAGCTGCAAGGGGAGCTGCATCTGGCACACAGCAGGCGCGGCGGCATCAAGATCGTCGCCGTCGACTCGCCACCCCATGTGCGGGCGGCCCTGAACAGCGAGGAGTTCCTGACCCGGCAGGGCGCCGTCACGGAGTTGTGCCATCGGCTGCGGCGTCCCGAGCTGCCCGTGGCGGAAGGCGCGCGTCAGCACCTGGCGGAGGTCACCCGCAACGAGGTCCAGCCGCTCGCCGACCAGGCGGCGAACGCCTTGAGCGAGATCCGCCTGGCCCCGTCACCGGACCGTCTGGACTTCGGCCGGATACCGAGGGGCTCGACCTCTCCCCAGCGGTCCGTGACCATGCAGGGCCCGCCGCTGGCGAGGCACTGCGTGGCTCAGGCCACACAGCCGTGGCTGCGGGTCGATCCGACCCGCGGCGGTCTGGAGGTCCAGGTCGACACGACCGCCACGGGGCACCTCTCCGGCGACATCGCGCTGAAGGGCGTGGCCGACGAGTCCGTGATCCACGTCGAGGCGGAGGTGGCCCCGGCGGACGGCACCCCGGAACCCGAACCGCACCGCTCGAACGACTCCACGACGCCCGGGCCCCGGCAGGAGGACAAGCGGCCCACGGTGCTCATCGATCCCTCGCGCATCCCGACCAGGCCGACGGAGCCGCCGAGCACCACGGATCCGACCAGGACCACGGATCCGACCAGGACCACGGATCCGACCAAAACCACGGAAACGGCGAAGGAAACGCGGGGGAAACCCCCGCCCCGGCGCGCTCCCGCCCTCGCCGGTGTCGCCCTCGCCCTCGCCGTCACCGCGCTCGCCATGCTCTTCATGACCATCCAGCGGGGAGCGGTGGCCATCGCGGCACGGGCGGACGCGGGGGTGAACGGCAATGTCGAGGACAACATCCGCGAGTACGGGGCGCTCACACCGCTCATCGTGTGTCTGATCACCGGTGCCGGGGCGCTGGTCGTCGGCGCGTTCGCCCGGCACGACCTGGGCGCGCGGCGGGAGCGGTACACGGAGCAGGCGGCGGGCGGTACGCAGACGCTGACCTCGGTGGCGAAGGGGCTGGCGATCCCCGCGCTGGCCCTGGCCGTCCTCGCGGGCATCGCCTACCTGGTGGGCAGCGCGCACTGGTGACCGGCCCACGCCACCGCGGAGATCAGACGGAGATCAGACGGAGGTCAGACCCTGAGGGGCTCGCCCTCGTCGTCCCGCTCCGCCGGGGCGGCGACCGCCCGCGGCGTCTCGTCGTGCGTGAGGTCCGGCAGCCGGTGCAGCCACTTCGGCAGATACCAGTTGCGCTCACCGAGCAGCGCCATCACGGCCGGCAGGAGCACACCGCGGATGATCGTCGCGTCGATGAGCACCGCCGCCGCGAGGCCGACACCCATCTGCTTCATGGACTGCATGGACAGCGTCCCGAAGATCGCGAACACCGCGACCATGATGACCGCGGCACTGGTGACCACCCCGGCCGTGGTGACCACGCCGTGCCGGATCGCGTCCTTCGTCGCCAGGCCCCGCAGCCGCGCCTCGCGGATCCGGGAGACGACGAACACGTGGTAGTCCATCGACAGGCCGAACAGGATCACGAAGAGGAACAGCGGCAGCCAGGTGATGATCGCGCCGACACCCTCCGCGCCCACCAGGGAAGCGCCCCAGCCGTGCTGGAAGACCGCGACGAGGATGCCGTACGCGGCACCCACCGACAGCAGGTTCAGCACGATCGACGTGACCGCGATGGTCAGCGAACGGAACGACAGCAGCATCAGGACGAAGGCGAACACCACGACGAACGCGAACACCGGGACGACCGCGCCCGCCAGCTGGTCGTTGAAGTCCTTCGACCCGGCCACCTGCCCGGTGATGGGCGCCTCCACCCCGTCGACCTTGCCCAGCGTGGCCGGACGCACCTCGTCCCGCAGCAGGTCCAGGCTCGCGCCCGCCCTGTCCTGGTCGGAGCCGCCCACGAGCGGGACGTAGACGAAGGCGACGTTCTGCGCGTCGTGCAGCTTGATCTCCACCGGGCCCCGCGAGGCCCCCGAACTGATCGCCCGGTCACGGAAGTCGGCGAGCGCGGACTTCACCTCCGGCGCGTTGATGTCGTGCGCCTTGACGATCACCTCGGCCGGCTCGGAACCGCCCGGGAAGGCGTCGTTGAGCCGGTTGTACGTCTGCACGATGGGCAGCGAGTCGCCGAACTCCTGGTCCAGGGTGAGCTGTTGCGTCTTCATGCCGAGCGCGGGAGCCGAGATGGCCAGCAGCGCACCGGCCGCCACGACGACGGCGAGAACCGGCTTGGCCAGCACACGCCGCAGCACGGCCGTCCAGAACCGGCTGTCCTGGGTGCCGCCGCTCCGCTTGCGCCGCCGCAGGAACGGCAGACGGCCCTTCTCGACGCGCTCGCCCAGCAGCGACAGCAGCGCGGGCAGCACCGTCACGGACCCCACCATGGCCACGGCCACCACCATCAGCGAGGCCAGGCCCATCGCCTCGAACTCGGCGAGCCCCGTGAACAGCATGCCCGCCATCGCCACGCACACCGTGACACCCGAGACCACGATCGCCCGGCCACTGGTCGCGGCGGCGATCCGCAGGGCCGTCCGCGCGTCCCGCCCGGCCTCGCGCTCCTCGCGCTCGCGGCGCAGGTAGAACAGGCAGTAGTCGACCCCGACCGCCATGCCGACCAGCAGCATCACGGAGTTGGCGGTGTCGCTCATCGGCATCACATGGCTGACGACGCCCATCAGGCCCATCGTCGCCATGATGGCGGTGAGGGCCAGCATCACCGGCAGCAGCGCGGCGACCAGCGCGCCGAACGCGATCAGCAGGATGCCGAAGGCCACCGGCACCGCGGAGTACTCGGCCTTCTTGAAGTCGTCGCCGAACGCGTCGGCGAACGTCTTCATCATGCTGGCGCCGCCGATCTCCTCGATCCGCAGCGCTCCGTGATCGCGCTGGACGCCCTCGACGGCCTCCAGCACCGGCTCGACCCGCTCGCCGGCGGTGTCCGAATCGCCGCGCATGTCGAACTGCACCAGCGCGCTGCGCCCGTCCTTCGAGATCGTCTTCGTGTCGTACGGCGAGGTCACATCGGTGACCCGGCCGGTCCCCTCGACGGCGCGGACGACCGCGTCGACGGCGTCCCGGAACTCCGGGTCCGTCGCCTTCAGGTCACCGCCCCTGGCCTGGATCAGCACGGTCTCACCGGCCGGCTCGTCGATGCCGGCGTCCTCGACGATCCGCGTGGCGGTGTGCGTCTCGCCCTTCAGCTGGTCGCTCTCGTTGACGTCGACCCGGCCCGCGGCCGAACCGAGCCCCATCGCCAGGACCACGAACAGCACCCAGATGCCGACGGCAGCCCATCGGTGCTGGGCGCTCCAGCCGCCGGCCCGGGCGGCCAGGCCCCGCACCCGTATGTCTCCGTTCCCCATGACGGGCTTGCCCCCTCGTGATGCGGCGACGGCCCCCTGCCGCCCCCTTTCGCTTTCGAAGGTAGGGGCCGGATAAGGCCATCTCGTCGTGCTGCCCGGTGACGTGGGGGAGCCGGAACTCATCCCGACGGAGCGAGCCCCCTCCCCACTGGGGAGGACCCGCACCGACCGTGGTCCCTTACACCTATCGCGGGACATGTCCGGCTCCCCGGGTGTGTGGATCCTGGGCAGACGGTTGTGCCCCACAACGACCGGTGAGTAATTTACGGGCCCGGGCAGCTGCCCGGAGCGGCCGTCGTGCCCACCCCCACGGGGCACGACGGCCCGCTTATCGTGAGCGGATGACGACGACATACGCGGCCCTGCTGCGCGGCATCAACGTGGGCGGCAGCAGAAAACTCCCCATGGCCGATCTGCGCACGCTCCTGGCGGACCTCGGCCTCGACGACGTCCGCACATATCTGCAGAGCGGCCAGGCCGTGTTCGCCTCCGGTCACGGCGACGCGGAGTCGCTGGCCGGTGACATCGCCCGGGCGATCGAGAAGCGCTTCGGTTTCGGCGTCGACGTGATCGTGCGCGACCACGCCTATCTGCGGGCGATCGCCGACGCCTGCCCGTTCCCGGCCGCCGACCTGGAGCCCAAGCAGCTCCATGTCACCTACTTCTCCGCCCCCGTCACCCCCGACCGCTTCGCGGAGATCGACCAGGAGGCCTGTCTCCCCGAGGAGTTCCGCCTCGGCGACCGGGCCCTGTACCTGTACGCCCCGGACGGCCTCGGCCGCTCCAAGCTGGCCGAACGCCTTTCGAAACCGCGCATCACCAAGGGCGTGATCGCCACCACCCGCAACTGGAACACGGTCGTCAAGCTCGTGGAGATGACAGGTGCCTGACCACAACGCGGCCGTCGAGTCCGCGATGGAGGGCGAACTCGCCCTGCTCACCCCCAAGGTCCGCCGCTCGCCCGACCGGGTCGGGGCGCTGCTGCACCCCGACTTCCACGAGTTCGGCGCCTCCGGCCGGCACTGGAGCCGGGCCGCCATCATCGCCTCCCTGGCCGCGACCACCGAGACCGACGCCCGGCCCGTCGCCGTCTTCGCCCTCCGGGGCGTCCAGCTCGCCCCCGACCTGGTCCACCTCACCTACGACACCGAGTACGACGGCAGCCGCGCACACCGCAGTTCGCTGTGGCGGCGCACGGAGGGCCGCTGGCTGCTCTGGTTCCACCAGGCGACCCCGTTCACCGAACGGGCGACGTGACACCGGGCCCCGCGGGCAGGGCGGGCACGACGACGTGCCGGCCCTGCCCGCGGGGCCGGGCCGACCCGTCGGTCGCCGCCGTGAACGACTCCGCCGTCCGCTGCGTACCTACTCGCGGACGGCACGAGAACGGAGTCTCGCGAGAGGAATCGCAACGGCCACCGACAGGAGCCCGCAGTCATGAGCGACACGAACCCCGTCTACGCCTACGCGGTCCTGCGCCGCACCCCCGAGGCCGCCGCGGCCGCGGCCCCTCTGCGCGGTGTCGCCGGGGAGCCGATCCACCTGCTCGACCCGGCGGTCACAGGCCCGCCGCTCGCCTTCGCCGTCGGCCACGTCCCGCCCGCCGACTACGACGACGCTCCCCTCCAGGCCCACCTCGACGACCTGGACTGGCTGGAAGCCACCGTCCGCACCCACCACGCCGTGGTCGCCGCCCTGGTGGCCTCCGGTGCCGCCGTGCTGCCGCTGCGCCTGGCCACCGTCTACCCCGACGAGGACACCGCCCGGCACGCCCTGGACACCCGCCGCGGCTACTTCCTCTCCCTGCTCGACCGCCTCACCGGCCACGTCGAACTCGGCGTCAAGATCTACGCCGCCCCCGACATCACCCCGCCCGGAACCGACCCGGAATCCGCGCACGAACCCGCCCCCGGCCTCGGGATGGGCCGTGCCTACCAGGTGATCCGCCGCCGCAGACAGCGCAGGAACGAAGAGGCCTGGCGTACGGTCGCCCAAGCCGCAGCCCGCCTCACCGCGACGGCCCAGACCCTCGCCGTCGACCGCGTCACCCACACCCCCGAACGCGGCAGCCTGGCGGGCACCGCCCCCGGCACCAACATCGGCAACGACGCCTACCTCGTCCCGAAGGACCGGGTCACCGCCTTCCGCACGGGCATCCTCACCGCCGCCCGGGGCGTCCCCGGTCTGCGCGTGGAGATCACCGGCCCGTGGGCCCCGTACTCCTTCGCCCTCCAGCCGGAACCGCACGAGGAGGCGGCGGCGTGACGCGTCAGGCGCTCACGGCCGCCCGCCACGGCAGCCGGGCCGCCTCGTACCGCTGGAGCACCACCCGCGCCACCTCCGGCGCCGGGCCCAGCACATCCGCCAGGACGTCCGCCCCGGTCGCGCCCCGGGCGATGCGGTCCGGGAGGAAGCCGGGGGCCAGGACGTACGGGGAGACGGCGACCCGGGCGCAGCCGAGCGCGCGCAGTTCGCGCACGGCGTCCTCGGTGCGGGGCAGGGATGCGGAGGCGAACGCAGGCCGCACGGCGCACCAACCGGTGTGCCGCCACTCCCGCGCGATTTCTGCGATCACTGCGATCGCCTCCGGGTCGGTGGACCCCGCCGAGGCCAGGACGACCCCGGTCGAGGACTTGTCGGCGGGGCTCAGGCCCGCCTCGTACAGGCGCCGCTCCAGCGCCGTCAGGAGCAGGGGGGAGGGGCCCAGGACGTCCGCCTGGTGGATGCGCAGCTGCGGGGGCGCGTCCGCGAGCACCGCGGGGATGTCCGCCTTGGCGTGGAACGCCCGGGTCAGCAGCAGGGGCAGAGCGACGACGTCACGCACCCCCTGCACCGCCAGGGACTCCAGCACGCCCTGCACCGAGGGGACGTTGAAGTCCAGGAAGCCCGTCTCCACCCGTACGTCGGGGCGCGTGGCGCGCACCCTGCGCACCAGGGCGTGCACCGTCGCGGCATGGCGCGGGTCGCGGCTGCCGTGGGCGATGACGAGGAGGACGGGCTTGTTCGTCATGGGACTCAGCTCTTCACCAGCAGGCCGCGGCTGCGCAGCACCCACCGCTCCAGCGGGCTGAAGATCAGCAGGTCGATGGCGATGCCGACGATCAGGATGAGCAGGATCGCCTCGAACACCATGGCCATGTCGCTGGCGTTGCGGCCGTTCTCCAGCAACTGTCCGAGGCCGACGCCGAGATCGGGGAAGGACGCGATGATCTCGGCGGCCATCAGGGAACGCCAGGAGAAGGCCCAGCCCTGCTTCAGACCCGCCACATAGCCGGGCAGGGCGGCGGGCAGGACGATGTGCCAGGTGCCCTTCAGGCCCGTGGCGCCGAGCGTGCGGCCCGCGCGCAGGAACAGCGGGGGCACCTGGTCGACGCCGGAGACCAGGCCGTTGGCGATGGACGGGACCGCGCCGAGCAGGATCACCGCGTACATCATCGAGTTGTTCAGGCCCAGCCAGATCACCGCGGGCGGCACCCAGGCGACCGACGGCAGGGACTGCAGGCCCGACAGGATCGGGCCGATCGCCGCGCGGACGAACTTCACCCGGGCCACGATCAGGCCCAGCGGCGTGCCGATCAGCAGGGCGAAGCAGAAGCCGAGCAGGCCGCGCGAGACGCTGGTCCAGATGTAGCCGAGCAGCTCGCCCTGGAGCCATGCCGTGTGCACGACGTCCCACACCGCGGACGGCGCGGGCAGCTTGGTCGGGTCGTCGACGATCTTGAACGAGACGAGCGCCTGCCAGACCGCCAGCACCAGCGCGACGGCGAGGACGGGCGGCAGGATCTTCTGGGTGAAGGTCTGCCGGAACGGGGTCCGGCTCGTCTGCCGCGTCTCCAGCGCGTCGAGGCCCGCCTCCAGCCCGGCGAGATCGTTGCCGTCCTTGGCGACGGTCGTCGAATCAGTGCTGGCCATGGCGGCGGATCTCCCCACGCAGTTCTTCGGTGATCTCGACGGACAGTTCCGCCACGGCGGTGTCCTCGATACGGCGCGGGTGCGGGATGTCCACCCGCCACTCGCGGGCGATACGGCCCGGGCGGGACGACAGCAGCACCACGCGCTGCGCGAGCCGGACCGCCTCGCGCACGTTGTGCGTGACGAACAGGACGGACACCCGCGTCTCACGCCAGATGCGGGTCAGCTCGTCGTGCAGCACGTCCCGCGTGATGGCGTCCAGCGCCGCGAACGGCTCGTCCATCAGCAGCAGCTTGCTCTCCTGGGCGAGCGCCCGGGCCAGGGCGACACGCTGGCGCATCCCGCCCGACAGCTCGTGCACCCGCTTGCCGTACGCGCCCTTCAGCCGCACCAGTTCGAGCAGCTCCTCGGCGCGCTCCCGCCGCTCGGCCTTGGGAACGCCCCGCAGCTTCAGGGCGAGTTCGATGTTCTTGCCCGCGGTCAGCCACGGGAACAGCGCGTGCTCCTGGAACATCAGCGCCGGACGGCCGTCCGTGGCGATCTCGCCGGCGCTGGGGCGGTCCAGGCCCGCCACCAGGTTGAGCAGCGTCGACTTGCCGCAGCCCGAGGCCCCCAGGAGGGTGACGAACTCTCCCGGCCCGACATCGAGGGTGATGTCGTCCAGGACGAGCTGCTGTCCGGCGGGCCCCGGATACGACTTCGACACGTGGTCGATCCGGGCGGCGTGCGTGGCCGACTCGGTGCCGTCGGCGGCCCTGGCGAGGGTCGTGGCCATGGTCGTCACCTCCTGGGAACTCTTCATGCGGCTTCGGGATGCGGGCTTACTTCACGCCGAGACCGGCGTCGTCGACCGCGGGCTCGCCCTCGGCCTTGAGGACCTTGTTCAGCGGCGCGAGGTCGTAGATGCCGTTCAGATCCGGCTTCTGCAGCAGCCCCGCCTTCACCGCGTGCTCCGCCTCGGTGTCGAGGGTGGCGGCCAGCGGGTCGTCGGTGAAGCGGATCGACTTCCACGCCGGGTCCAGCACCTCGGCGGGCAGCGCCTTGCCGGAGTCCCGCTCCAGCTGCTTGTTCGCCGCTTCCTTCGCCGCGTCCGGGTTGGCGTTGATCCACTTGTTGGTCTCGATCGAGCCCTTGAGCACGGCCTCGACGACCTTCGGGTGCTCCTTCAGGAATTCCTGCCGCACGATGATGTTCGTGATCACGAACTTCTGGTCCGGCCACAGCGTCGACTCGTCGAGCAGCACCTTGCCGCCGTCGGCGACCAGCTTCGAGGCGGTCGGCTCCGGCACCCACGCGCCGTCGATCGACCCGGCCTTGTAGGCGCCCGGGGTGACCTTGTTGTCGCTGCGGACGACCGTGACATCGCCCTTGCCGCTCTGCGGGTCGACCTTCCAGCCCTGCTCCGCGGCCCAGTTGAGGAACGCCACGTCCTGGGTGTTGCCGAGCTGCGGGGTCGCGATCCGCTTGCCCTTGACGTCCTTCAGCGACTTGATCTTGTCGGGGTCGACCACGAGCTTCACGCCGCCGGACGCCGAACCGCCGATGATGCGCAGGTTCTTGCCGGCGGACTTGGTGTAGCCGTTGATCGCGGGGGAGGGGCCGATCCAGCCGATGTCGATCGAACCGGAGTTGAGCGCCTCGATCTCCGAGGGACCGGCGTTGAAGACGGCCGGTTCGGCCTTGGTGGCGCCGAGGGCCTTCTGGAAGAAGCCCTTCTGCATGCCCACCAGCGCGGTGCCATGGGTGAGGTTGCCGAAGTACCCGATCTTGACGGTGTCGAGACCGTCGATCTTCTTCGCCCCGGCGGCGACCTGGGCGGCACCGTCGTCCTTGGCCTCGGACCCGTAGCCGCAGGCGGCCAGGGTGAGCAGGGGGAGTGCGGCGACGACCGCGAAGCCGCGGCGCAGAGCGGATGATGCAGGCACGGGAGGTGGTCCTCTCGGAGGCCCGGCGGTCACGTCCGGTTCAGGTCGTGGCCGGGAGTTCGGCGGGTTTTCGTCTGTGGCGGTGGGGGGTGAGGGCGCGCGGGCAGTGCGCGTACGTCAGCGCACACATCGCGCCACTCCGCCCTGCCCTCCCCCAAACTCCGTTCGGGGGCACCCCCAGCCGAGAGCACCGCTGCCGACGCGGCCGCCCTCCTTGGCGAACATCGAGTAGAAGTCGGGGGACGTCATGTCAGAAGTCCCACCCGTCGTCCTCGGACTCGTCCTTGACCGGCTCGGGGGCCGCGAAGGACTCGCCGACCATGCCGGCGGTGAGGGTCTGGCCGTCGTTCGGGTCGATCAGGATGAACGAGCCGGTGCGCCGCGAGTCGGCGTAGGAGTCGACCGGCAGCGGCTCGGCGGTGCGGATCTTCACCCGGCCGATGTCGTTGGCGACGAGCTGTCCCGGGTGCGGGTGCAGGGACAGGTCGTCGAGCGTGAGGCGGGAGGGGATGTCCTTGACGATGGCCTTGACCGTGCGGGTGCCGTGCTTGAGCAGCACCCGGTGCCCGACCGTCAGCGGGGCGTCGGCGACATGGCAGACGGTCGCCTCGATGTCCTGCGTGGTCGCGGGCGCGTCCTTGCTCGGCACGATCAGGTCGCCGCGCGAGATGTCGATGTCGTCTTCCAGCAGGAGCGTCACCGACTGCGTCGTCCAGGCCACGTCCACCGGCTCGCCCAGCAGGTCGATGCCGGAGATCTTCGAGGCCCGGCCCGACGGCAGCACCGTGACGGACTCGCCCACGCGGAAGGAACCCGCCGCGATCTGACCGGCGTAACCCCGGTAGTCCGGGTGGTCCGGACCCTGCGGCCGGATCACGTACTGCACGGGCAGCCGGGCGTGGCAGTGGCTCAGGTCGTGCGCGACCGGGACCGTCTCCAGGTGCTCCAGCACGGTGGGGCCGCCGTACCAGTCCATGTTCGCGGAAGGCTCCACCACGTTGTCGCCGACGAGCGCCGAGATCGGGATCGCGGTCACCTCGGGCACGCCCAGCTCGGTCGCGTACGCCGTGAACTCCTCGGCGATGGCGGCGAACACCTTCTCCTCGTAACCGGCGAGGTCCATCTTGTTGACCGCGAGGACCACGTGCGGCACGCGCAGCAGGGCGGCGATGGCCGCGTGCCGGCGGGTCTGCTCGACCACGCCGTTGCGGGCGTCGACCAGGATCACCGTCAGCTCGGCCGTCGAGGCACCGGTGACCATGTTCCGCGTGTACTGCACATGGCCGGGGGTGTCGGCGAGGATGAACCGCCGCCGGGGCGTGGCGAAGTAGCGGTACGCCACGTCGATGGTGATGCCCTGCTCCCGCTCGGCCCGCAGGCCGTCGGTGAGCAGCGCGAGGTCCGGCGCCTCCTGGCCGCGGCTCGCGGAGACCCGCTCCACGGCCTCCAGCTGGTCGGTGAGGACCGACTTGGAGTCGTGCAGCAGCCTGCCCACCAGGGTGGACTTGCCGTCGTCGACGGAGCCGGCGGTGGCGAACCGCAGAAGGGTGGTCTCCGCGAGTTCCTCGGTGGTGATGGTGCTCATCTCTAGAAGTACCCCTCGCGCTTGCGGTCTTCCATCGCGGCCTCGGACATCTTGTCGTCGGCGCGGGTGGCGCCGCGCTCGGTGAGCCGGGAGGCGGCGATCTCCACGATCACCTTCTCGATGGTGTCGGCGTCGGAGTCCACCGCGCCGGTGCAGGACATGTCACCCACGGTCCGGTAGCGCACCAGGCGCTTCTCGACGCTCTCGCCGTCCTTCGGCCCGCCCCACTCACCGGCGGTCAGCCACATGCCGCTGCGGGAGAACACCTCGCGCTCGTGCGCGTAGTAGATCTGCGGCAGCTCGATGCCCTCGCGGGCGATGTACTGCCACACGTCCAGCTCGGTCCAGTTGGACAGCGGGAACACCCGGACGTGCTCACCGGGCGCGTGCCGGCCGTTGTAGAGGTTCCACAGCTCCGGGCGCTGCCGGCGCGGGTCCCACTGGGAGAACTCGTCGCGCAGGGAGAACACCCGCTCCTTGGCCCGGGCCTTCTCCTCGTCGCGGCGCCCGCCGCCGAAGACGGCGTCGAACTTCTCCGCCTGGATCTTCTCGGTCAGCGGCAGCGTCTGCAGCGGGTTGCGGGTGCCGTCCGGGCGCTCCTTGAGGACACCGCGGTCGATGTAGTCCTGCACGGAGGCGACGTGCAGCCGCAGCCCGTGCTTGTCGACCGTGCGGTCGCGGTAGTCCAGGACCTCGGGGAAGTTGTGCCCGGTGTCCACGTGCAGCAGCGAGAACGGCACCGACGCCGGCCGGAAGGCCTTCAGCGCCAGGTGCAGCATGACGATGGAGTCCTTGCCGCCGGAGAAGAGGATCACCGGCCGCTCGAACTCGCCCGCCACCTCGCGGAAGATGTGCACCGCCTCGGACTCCAGGGCGTCGAGGTGCGACAGCGCGTACGGGCTGCCGGTCTCCTCGGAAACGGTGGCGACGGTCGTCATGCCAGTCCCCTTTCGGTCAGCAGGGCGAACACGGAGGCCGCGGACTCCTGCACGGTCTGGTTCTGCGACTCGATACGCAGATCGGGCGACTCGGGCGCCTCGTACGGGTCGTCGACGCCGGTGAGCCCGGTGAGCTCGCCGGCCGCATGCTTGGCGTACAGGCCCTTGACGTCCCGCTCGCTGCACACCTCGACGGGCGTCGCGACATGCACCTCGACATACGCCGTGCCGTTCGCCCGGTGGCGCTTGCGTACCGCCTCCCGGCTGTCCTGGTAGGGCGCGATGACCGGGACGAGGGCCAGCACACCGTTGCGGGCGAGCAGTTCGGCGACGAAGCCGATGCGCTGCACGTTGGTGTGCCGGTCCTCGCGGCTGAAGCCGAGGCCCGCCGAGAGGAACTCGCGGATCTCGTCGCCGTCGAGCACCTCGACCCGGTGGCCCCGCTCGCGCAGCCGGCCGGCCAGCTCGTGGGCGATCGTGGTCTTGCCGGCGCTCGGCAGACCCGTGAGCCAGACGGTGGCTCCGGTCGTCACGTCACTCTCCTGAATCGTCTGGGTCGTCTGAGTCGTCGTCATCCGTGCAGCCCGCACTCGGTCTTGCTCCGGCCCGCCCAGCGCCCGGCGCGCGCGTCCTCGCCCTCCAGCACCCGCCGGGTGCAGGGGGCGCAGCCGACGGACGCGTAACCGTCCATCAGCAGCGGGTTCGTCAGCACGCCGTGCTCGGTGACGTAGGCGTCCACGTCGTCCTGGGTCCAGCGGGCGATCGGTGAGATCTTGACCTTCTGCCGCTTCTCGTCCCAGCCGACCACCGGGGTGTTCGCCCGGGTCGGGGACTCGTCACGGCGCAGCCCGGTCGCCCAGGCCCGGTAGTCCTTCAGGCCCCGCTCCAGCGGCTGCACCTTGCGCAGCTTGCAGCACAGGTCGGGGTCACGGTCGTGGAGCTTCGGGCCGTACTGCGCGTCCTGCTCGGCGACGGACTGGACCGGGGTGAGCGTGATGAGGTTGACGTCCATCACGGCCTCGACCGCGTCCCGGGTGCCGATGGTCTCCTCGAAGTGGTAACCGGTGTCGAGGAAGACCACGTCGACGCCCGGCATGGCGCGGGCGGCGAGGTGGGCGACCACCGCGTCCTCCATCGAGGAGGTCACGCAGAACTGCTTGCCGAACGTCTTCGCCGCCCACTGGAGGATCTCCAGCGCGGAGGCGTCCTCAAGGTCGCGGCCCGCCTGTTCGGCGAGCTGCTTCAGGTTCTCGGTGGTGCGCTCTTCCTGAGCGGTCGTCATATCTGTGCCCCTCCGGAGTCGGATCGCTTCACTCCCTGGGCCAGCAGCCCCAGGAACTTCAGCGAGAAGGCCCGGCTGCACGCCACGCATTCCCACGCGCCGTGCCCCTCCACGCTCGGCCGCAGGTCCTCGTCCCCGCAGTAGGGGCAGTAGAACGGGGCCATCCGCTCGCTCACGACAGGGCCTCCTCGCCGGCCCGGGCCGCCCAGGTGGCGAACCGCTCGCCGTCCTCGCGCTCGGCCTGGAACCGCTTCAGGACGCGCTCGATGTAGTCCGGCAGCTCGTCGGAGGTGACCTTCAGACCGCGCACCTTGCGGCCGAAGCCGGCCTCCAGGCCCAGGGCGCCGCCCAGGTGCACCTGGTAGCCCTCGACCTGCTCGCCCTGGTCGTTCAGCATGAGCTGGCCCTTGAGACCGATGTCCGCGACCTGGATACGGGCGCAGGCGTTCGGGCAGCCGTTGAGGTTGATGGTGAGCGGCTCGTCGAAGTCCGGCAGACGGCGCTCCAGTTCGTCGATCAGCTGCGCACCGCGCTGCTTGGTCTCGACGATGGCCAGCTTGCAGAACTCGATGCCGGTGCAGGCCATGGTGCCGCGCCGGAACGAGGAGGGCCGGGCGGTCAGGTCGAGCGCCTCCAGGGCCTCGACGAGCGACTCGACCTGGTTCTCCTCGACGTCGAGGACGATCATCTTCTGCTCGACGGTGGTGCGCACCCGGCCCGAGCCGTGGGCCTCGGCGAGGTCGGCGATCTTCGTGATCGTCGCGCCGTCGACGCGTCCCACGCGCGGGGCGAAGCCGACGTAGAACCGGCCGTCCTTCTGCCGGTGCACACCGATGTGGTCGCGCCACAGCTGGGACGGCTGCTCGGGGGCCGGGCCGTCGGTCAGCTTGCGCTTCAGGTACTCGTCCTCCAGGACCTGCCGGAACTTCTCCGGGCCCCAGTCGGCGACGAGGAACTTCAGCCGGGCGCGGTTGCGCAGGCGGCGGTAGCCGTAGTCGCGGAAGATCGAGATGACGCCCTCGTAGACGTCCGGCACGTCGTCGATCGACACCCAGGCGCCGAGGCGCACGCCCAGCTTGGGGTTGGTGGACAGGCCGCCGCCGACCCACACGTCGAAGCCGGGACCGTGCTCGGGGTGGACGACGCCGACGAACGCGACGTCGTTGATCTCGTGCACCACGTCCAGCACCGGCGAGCCGGAGATGGCCGTCTTGAACTTCCGGGGGAGGTTCGAGTACGCCGGGTTGTTGAGCACCCGGCGCTTCATCTCCTCCAGGGCCGGTGTGGCGTCGATGATCTCGTCCTCGGCGATGCCCGCCACCGGGGAGCCGATCATCACACGCGGGGTGTCGCCGCAGGCGGTGACCGTCGACAGGCCCACGCCCTCCAGCCGGTTCCAGATCTCGGGCACGTCCTCGATCCGGATCCAGTGGTACTGGACGTTCTGCCGGTCGGTGATGTCGGCGGTGCCGCGCGCGAACTCCTGCGAGATCTCGCCGATCACCCGCAGCTGCCGCGTGGTCAGCGCGCCCCCGTCGATCCGGACGCGCAGCATGAAGTACTCGTCGTCCAGCTCCTCCGGCTCCAGGACGGCCGTCTTGCCGCCGTCGATGCCGGGCTTGCGCTGGGTGTACAGACCCCACCAGCGCATGCGGCCGCGCAGGTCGTTCGGGTCGATCGAGTCGAAGCCCCGCTTGGAGTAGATCGTCTCAATGCGTGTCCGCACATTGAGACCGTCGTCGTCCTTCTTGAACTGCTCGTTGCCGTTCAGTGGGGTGTGGTGCCCCACGGCCCACTGACCCTCACCGCGGTGACGGCTCACCTTGCGGCGGGGAGTCGCGGCAGCAGGGTTCTGCGGGGTGGCGGCCATGGTTGATACGTCCTTCGGGACAGGCGAAAATGCGGCTCTGACCTGCGCATGCGTGCGCATGGGCATAGGGCGCGTCATTGCGCAGGGGTGAGGCAGGAAAGGAAGAAGTCGGGCGCGGGCTGAGTACGCTCAGTGCGCCGGACAGATGGCGCTGGACATGCGGCCGAGGTCGACGTGCCGCCGACTCACCAAGGCAATTCCAGTTCCAGACATGACGGAAGCGTGTCACGGCGATCTGGACACAGTCCAGCTTCGTCCAAGATGCGGACACCCTTGTCTCGCAGAGCAAGACAAGGGTGGTGTGGGTCACATCAGGGGCTCCCGAGGTGTCCGACCAGGTCAGACGGGGAACGCCCCAGGCCATGGTCCCGGAGCGGCGACGTCCGCCTCCTCCTCGACCTTGGTGTCGAACAGCTTGAAGCCCCGCCGCTGGTAGTTGTCCATCGCGTGCTCGCCGTCCTTGCTGCAGGTGTGCAGCCAGACCCGCTTCGTCGGGGTCAGCCCCGCCCAGCGGTCGGCGAGGTCCCAGGCCCGGGCCGCGCCGTACGACAGCAGGTGCCCGCCGATGCGCCGGCCCCGGAAGGCGGGCAGCAGCCCGAAGTAGACGATCTCCACCACCGCGTCGTCCTGAGCCTGAAGCTCCACGAACCCGGCGGGCGTGCCCCGGTCGTACGCCACCCACGTCTCCACGCCGGGCCGCTCCAGGTGCTCCACCCAGCGCGCGTACGGCCAGCCGAGCCGGTCCGTCCAGCGGATGTCGCCGCCCACCGACGCGTACAGGAACCGGCTGAACTCGGGCGAGGGCACCTCGGCGCGGACGACCCGGACGTCCCCGTCCGGCGCGAGGGCCGGCAGCAGGTCGGTCGGGGCGGTCTGCTCCAGGGACCAGGTGGTCACGGCGATGGTGGTCATACGGGCCAGAAAATCATCTGACCATGTGGTCTGTCGATCGGCCCCGACCCGGGCGACCGGCGCCGGTCAGTCCAGCGCCCGGTCGATCGACGTCAGCGGCAGCGCGAACAGCGTCCGGCCCGACTGGGACCAGACCTCGCCGGTCGACTCCCAGTAGGACAGGGAACCCGACCCACCGCTCCAGCAGTGCCGTGTCTCGTCCGGGCCGCACTCCGTGGCCGCCGCGCCCTCGGTGTCCTGGCGCCACAGCGTCCCGTGCCCGCCCGGGCTGCCCGCCGCACGGTCCAGGTACCAGCCCGAGCCCCGGGCCAGCACGCCCCGCACGTCGGCCGTCTTCGTCTCGTACGTCTCGACCGGGTCCGCCTCGCCGGAGAAGCCGGTGCTGAGCAGGCCGGCGCGGGCCGGATCCCGGCTCAGGGCGTAACGCCACAACCGCGTGCGCCGGTCGCTGTCCGCGGGCACCCACTCGCTCGCGACCAGACTGTCGGGGGAGGTGCTGCGGTCCAGGGAGACGGTGGCCGGACGGGACGTGTCCTCCCCGCGGGGCAGGGTGTACGAGCCGACGGCGGGCAGCACGAACCGGTAACCGTGCGCGGCCCAGCCGCCCCGGACCCGGCCCACCGCGCCGGACTCGACGGTGGCGCGCTGGATGCGGTCCATGTCGTACACATACAGCGCGTCCCGGTCGCCCTCGCGGGTCGTCACCAGCAGCTTGTCCTGGTACCAGACCATGCCGGACAGCGGGGAGACCAGCCCCCGATAGTCCCGCCCGCCGTCCACCGGCACGGCCAGCAGGGCCCAGGTGTAGCGCAGCGCGCGCGGGTCGTTCGCGTCGACGAAGGCGACCTTGGCCAGCCCCCGGCCAGGGGCCGGGCCGTCCATCGAGCCGCCCGCAGCGCCCCGGGTCCAGCCGGACAGGATCACGCGGTTGCCGTTCCAGAGACCGTCGTCGTCCGCGTCACCCGAGGTCGTGACCGCCCCGGCCCGCCAGCCGCGGGTGTCGGCCCCGCCGAAGCAGTACGCGCGCGTGGCCGCCGGCTCCACCGGCAGGCTGCGCCTCTCGGCCGATGAGCAGCCGGACGCGTTCCGCAGCGGCAGATCGGCGCCCTCCAGGACCGCGCCCACCCCGACCGGCCGGCCCATCTTCGACGCGAGCCGGTCCAGCCACCGCTCGGGCACCCGGTGCTCGGTCAGCGGCAGCCGCCCGGCCTCGCCGGACGCGGCGACCGGCTTCAGAGCCCCGGGGGCATCGGCGACGGTGGCCTGCGAGGCGCTGATCAAAGTGGCGGCGGCGGTGAGCGCGAGGGCCGTCCCGGCCAGGGTCGCGCGCAGCGCCCTGCCCCGCCTGCGCCGCCGGTGTCTGCCGCGATGCTTCATAACGTCCTCCCGAGACGGACCAACTGCTCCTGGTGATCCGCACGTTGACGGAGAAGCAGGTGGGGCGGTCCGTAGAGGGATGCTACGGCAGGCAAGGGGGTCGGCGGACGAAGACCCTGCAAATATGCGAAAGATGCACCCCTCGGGGCGGCTTGTGCGCCACACGCGGTGAACCTCAGGGCACCGCCGGGGCCCCGCGCCGCCCGCTCACCGCCGGTGCCGTCGAGTGCGGCAGCAGATCCCGCGGATCGTCCGGCAGCAGCACCTCCACCTCGGCCGCCTCGGCGAACCGGTACGGCCGGTGCTCCAGGAACGCCCCCAGATACCGCCGTACCCGGGACATCTCGGCCCGCACCGTCACCGTGCGGGCCGGGTCCCCGAACACGTCCCCGGCCAGACCCGAAGCGCTGCGGCCGGAGCGGTGGACCGCCAGGAGGTACAGCAACTCCGCGTGCCGGGGGCTCAGTTCCCGCGTCCAGGAGCCCGCACCGCCCAGCACCTCCACCGACCAGCGCCGCGGCTGCCTGAGGTCCAGCACGATCCGGGCCGGGCCGCGCCGCCCCGGCTCGTCGTCCACCACCCGCAGCAGCCAGCCCCCGGCCAGCGGCTCCACCGAGCACAGCCCGAGCCCCGGCAGCCATCTCGGGCCCGCCGACAGCGACTTCGGCAGCGCCACGCGCCGCGCGTACGGCATCCCGCTGACCGCGGCGGTCCAGCCGTCCGGGTCGACGACCAGGGCACGGCCGCCGAGCCGGGCCAGCACCGGCGCCGCCACCGCCCGCAGCCGCTCCAGCGACTCCGTGTGCATCTCCCGCAGCCGGGCCTCGGCGAGCTTGGCCACCGAACCCACCCAGGACAGCGTCGCCGGGTGCATCGTCTCCAGCGGGCCGCTCACGTCCACCACGCCGAGCAGCCGCCCGTCCCGCGGATCGGTCAGCGGAGCGCCCGCACAGGTCCACCCGGCCTGGGAGCGCACGAAGTGCTCGGAGGCGAAGACCTGCACGGGCCGGCGCACCACCGCAGGGGTCCCCAGACCGTTCGTGCCGACGACGTCCTCACGCCAGTCCGCGCCGAGCTCGAAGCCCAGCCCGTCCGCCCTGCGCAACACCGGCGCACTGCCCTCGCGCCACAGCACCCGGCCGTCCTCGTCGGCCACCACCATGATGTGGTGCGCCACGTCCGCCGCCGCCAGCAGCCCCTCCCTCAGCACCGGCAGCACATGGCGCAATACCGACGTCTCGCGCCGCCGCTGCACCTCCTCGCGGGGGAGCGGATCCACCCGGACGTCGTGGTCGGGATCGACACCGCTGCGCATCATCCGCTCCCAGGACCGCTCGATCACCGGACGCGGCGCCACCGGGGCGGGCTGCCCCGCCAGCCGGGCGGAACGCACCTGGCTGAGGACCCGGGCCGCACGCGTGCTGTCCACGGCTGCCAAGTGCGTGACGTCCATCCGCGTGCGCCCCCCGGAGTCGCTTTTGACTGTGCGTCTCATAGTGCCGTGTGCCCCGTGAACGCGTGCACAGTCCGCAGACAGTCAGCAGCAAGTTGCAACCCCCTGCAACCCTGGTGGACGGCCCCGCCGTGTCCGAAACTTGAGCGGCGCCGTCCCGAGCGGCGTTCAGTGGCTCGAACGGGCCAGTGCTGCGGGGGTGGTGCCGTGTCGGCGCAGCACCACCCCCGCTTTTCCCATACGCGCGACACTCGCTTTTCGCGCAGCATGTGCTGTCGCCGCCTGCGCAACGATGGGCCGGGTCAGGACACCGGGCGGGCCCGCTCCACCACCGACGCCAGGTCCAGCGTGTGCGGCAGCGTCCCGAACGCCGCGCCCGCGTCACCCCCGAGCCGCCCCGCGCAGAACGCGTCGGCGACCTGCGGTGGCGCGAAACGCACCAGCAGCGAACCCTGGAGCACCAGCGCGAGCCGCTCCGTCAGCCGCCGCGCCCGCCCCTCCACACCCTCCAGATCGGCCAGTTCGGTCAACACGCCCTTGATGGCCGCGTCGAGACGGTGATCGGCGCCGCGCGCCTGCCCGACCTCCCGCAGATACGCGTCCAGCGCGCCCGGCTCCCGCCGCAACGCCCGCAGCACGTCCAGCGCCTGCACATTGCCCGCGCCCTCCCACACCGAGTTCAGCGGCGACTCGCGCACCAGCCGCGGCATCCCGGACTCCTCCACGTACCCGTTGCCGCCCAGGCACTCCGCCGCCTCCACGGCAACCGGCGGGCACCGCTTGGTCACCCAGTACTTGGCGGCCGGCACCGCGATCCGCAGCAACGCCCGCTCCTGCTCCCCGCCGTCGTCGTACGCCGCCGCGAGCCGCAGCGCCAGCGTCGTCGCCGCCTCCGACTCCAGGGCCAGATCGGCCAGGACATTGCGCATCAGCGGCTTGTCGACCAGCTTCCCGCCGAACGCCTCGCGGTACGAGCAGTGGTGCACCGCCTGCGCCACGGCCTGCCGCATCAGCCCCGCCGAGCCGAGCACACAGTCCAGCCGGGTCGCCGCGACCATCCCGATGATGGTCCGCACCCCCCGCCCCTCCTCGCCGACCCGGCGCGCCCACGTCCCGTCGAACTCGACCTCGGCCGACGCGTTCGACCGGTTGCCGAGCTTGTCCTTGAGCCGCTGGATCCGGAACACGTTGCGCGTGCCGTCCCGCAGCACCCGCGGCACCAGGAAGCAGGTCAGCCCGCCCGGGGCCTGCGCCAGCACCAGGAAGCCGTCGGACATCGGCGCCGAGCAGAACCACTTGTGCCCGCTCAGCTCGTACGTCCCGTCCTCGGCGAGGGGCCGTGCCGCAGTGGTGTTCGCCCGGACGTCGCTGCCGCCCTGCTTCTCCGTCATGCCCATTCCGAACAGCGCCCCGGCCTTCAGGTGCGCGGGCCGCAGCTCGTTGTCGTAGATCATGGACGTCAGCCGCGGCTCCCACTCGGCGGCCAGGTCCGGGTCGGTGCGCAGGGCCGGCACCGCGGCGTGCGTCATCGACAGCGGGCAGCCGTTGCCCGCCTCGACCTGCGTCCACACCAGGAAGGCCGCGGCCCGCCGCAGATGCCCGGCCGGGCGCTCCCAGGCCGACGTCAGACCGGCCGAGACGCCCTTGCCGAGCAGCCGGTGCCAGGAGGGGTGGAACTCGACCTCGTCGACGCGGTTGCCGTACCGGTCGTGCGTGAGCAGCCGCGGCGGGTTCTCGTTCGCCAGCCGCCCCCACTCCTGCACCTGCGCCGAGCCGGAGGTCCGGCCCAGGGCCGCCAGCTCGCCGAGGACCTCCTCGCGCAGGTCCGGTTCCAGATGACGCTCGACCGCGGCGGCCAGGGCCCGGTCGGCGGAGAAGACGT
Organism: Streptomyces sp. NPDC007929; assembly: GCF_042959065.1. NCBI lineage: Bacteria > Bacillati > Actinomycetota > Actinomycetes > Kitasatosporales > Streptomycetaceae > Streptomyces > Streptomyces sp. NPDC007929. Next base: position 345,398 of record NZ_JBIBKD010000007.1, read on the forward strand.
CGTACCCGACCAGCGGCGGGACCTGGTTCGTCACGGTGTGGGTGCTGCCTGCCATGGTGCGAACGTACCCCGGGGCAGCCCCCCGGCACCCGGTGAACCGGTGCCGGTCCGCGAAGACCCGGCCTGTGGGTGAGGGGGGCAGGGCACGACGGATACCGTTAGGGGGTGCAGCCAGCAAGTGAAACCCCCGACACGCCCTCCGGGCGCCTCCACCGGGCGCGGGCCCTCTACCGGAACGTCTCCAAACGCAGGACCGCCTGGCTGTTGGTCAAGGACACCGTCAACTCCTGCATCGAGTACCGCATCCTGGGCCTGGCGGCCGAGGCCGCGTTCTTCACACTGCTGTCGGTGCCGCCCCTGCTGCTGAGCATGATCGGACTGCTCGGCTACGTCGACGCCTGGACCGGCGCCGACACCATCGAGAGCCTCCAGACCAACCTCCTGGAGGCCTCCCGCACGATCCTGTCCGACCAGGGCGTCCGCGAGATCGCCCAGCCGATCCTGCACGACGTGATGAAGGGCGGCCGGCCCGACGTCATCTCCATCGGCTTCCTGTTCGCCCTGTGGTCGGGCTCCCGCGCGGTGAACGTCTTCATCGACACCATCACCGTGATGTACGGCCTCGACGGCGTCCGGGGCATCGTCAAGACCCGGCTGATGGCCTTCCTGCTGTTCATCGTGGCCCTGCTCATCGGCTCGGTCGCGCTGCCGCTGATGGTGGCAGGGCCGGACGCGGTGGTGCGGATCGTGCCGTGGTCGACGACGGTCGTCCAGGTCCTGTACTGGCCCACGGTGATCCTGCTGTCGATCGCCTTCCTGACCACGCTGTACCACGTGTCCGTCCCGGTGCGCTCCCCATGGATCGAGGACGTGCCCGGCGCGCTGGTCGCCCTCGGCATGTGGGTGCTCGGCAGCTTCCTGCTGCGGATCTACCTCACCAGCACGGTCGAGGGCCCCACGATCTACGGCTCCCTCGCCGCGCCCGTCGCCGTGCTGCTGTGGATCGGTGTGGCCGCGTTCGCCGTGCTCGTCGGGGCCGCGGTCAACGCCGCCATCGACCGGGTCTGGCCGGCCGCCGCCACGGCCGCGGCCCGCGAGGCCAACGAGCGGCTGCGGCAGGCGCAGGTCGCCGAGTACGTGGCCCGCGCCGGCGCCGCCGGCGAGGCCGACCCCGACATGCCCTCCGAGTTCCCGGAACGCTGGTCCCGCTTCCTGCCCCCCGAGGACGTCTCGGCCCGGCTGCGCACCCATGTGAAGAGCACGCACGTCAAGAACGCCCACGTCAAGAACCCCCCCACGCAGAGCACCCAGGTCAACGGGGAGGGGCAGCCGCCGGAGGAGAAGTGACGGAGGCTGCGGCATCCCTGCGGCATCCCTGCGGTGGATCACGCCGCCGGACCGGTACACCTGCGCCGCCCCCCGGTACGGCACCCCAGGCGGTGATCCTTCCGCAGAGCGGGAGTGCCGCTGCCTCGACGGACGGCCCTCAACGGCTCCATGGCCTCGGGTGCGCACCCGGCTGCTGGACGCCCTGCTGCCGCTGCTCACCCCTGTCGGCTGACGTATGGGACCGCCCGCTCACGTCTCGTCCGACCTGTGGGACCGCCCGCTCACGCCGTGGCCCTCGCCGCCGACCGCCTGCGCGACGCGGGTGTACGGGTGAGCCCGGTGGAGTACCGGGGGAGGGTGCCGTAGGGGTGGTGGCTTCGGGGCGGGGGGCGGGTGGCGTAGGGGCAGCGGCAGGGGGCTTCGGTGTCTTCGGTCCCGCCGCCTCGCCGGGCCGTGTCTGCCGCCTGCGCGCGGCGTAGCCTGGGCCACGTGTATGAGGAGCGGGCGTCACGGCTGCCCGGGGCGGTCGTGTGGACCAACACCCCGTCCCGGCCCGGGGTGGGGCGCGTCCTGCCCGACGGGTGCATGGATCTGCTCTGGCACGACGGGCGGCTGATGGTCGCCGGGCCGGACACCCGCGCGTACCTCCCGGGCGAGGGGAGCGGCCCCTGGGCCGGGGTCCGCTTCTACCCGGGCACGGCACCGGCGCTCCTCGGCGTACCGGCGCACGAACTGCGCGACCGGCGGGTCGAGCTCACGGACCTGTGGCCCGCCTCGCGGGTGCGGCACCTGGCCGACCGGGTCAACACGGCCCCCGACCCCGCGAGCGGCCTGGAAGAGCTGGCGCTGTGGCGCGCCGCCGGTGCCGAACCCCCCGACCCGCTGCTCCGGCAGGTCGTCACCGCCCTGGACGCGGGCCACCCCGTCGCCGCCACGGCCGATGAACTCGGCCTCGGCGCACGCCAGTTGCACCGCCGCTCGCTGACCGCCTTCGGCTACGGCCCCAAGACCCTGGCCCGCATCCTGCGGCTGCGGCGCGCCCTGGGGCTCGCCCGGGCCGGTGTGCCGTTCGCCCGGACGGCCGCCCGGGCCGGTTACGCCGACCAGGCCCATCTGGCGCGCGACGTCAGGGAGCTGGCCGGACTGCCACTGGGGGAACTACTCGGCCGCGGTGGCTAGCGGGGCGTACAGATCCACTCCGTTGCCGTCCGGGTCGTGGACGACGGCGTACCGCTGCCCCCAGAAGGCGTCCCACGGCTTGAGCTCGCCATGGCACCCCGAGCCGACCAGCTCCTCGTAGAGCGCGTCCACCTCCTCCGGTCCCTCGCAGCGCAGCGCCAGCGAGGTCCGGCCCCCGCCGGTGGGCGGCTGCCACTCGGGCACGAAGGAACGGACGGTCTCCTCGGTGTCGAACATCAGCCGCAGCCCGCCGGGCAGTTCGGCCTCGGCGTGCGGCTGGTCCTCGGCGCCGTCCGGGAAGGCGAACCCGAGCCGGCGGTAGAACGCGACGGAGGCGGCCATGTCGGAGACGACCAGGCCGATGGCATCGAATCGTGCAGTCATGGGGCCACCGTAGGCAGGCGCGCGACGCGCGGTCTTGAACGAATCGGACACCGAGGCGCACACCGGGGCTTCGACCGCGCGAGCCGACGCCCCCGTCCCGGCGGCCCCGTCTTAGCGTCCCCGTCTTAGCGGCCCCGTCTTAGCGTCCCCCGTCCTGGCGCCCCCGTCCCAGCGTCCCCCTTCCTGGCGCCCCCCTTCCCGGCGTCGGCCCGAAAGTTTCGGTCGTCGCCGCGGTCCGGGCGGCCCGTCTCTGGGACGACCCGTCCCCGGGTGATCCGTCCCCCGGGCGACCGGTTCCCGCGTGGGACCCCGCCGCCCCGCGGCTGAACCGTTTCTGGGCGGTCCAGGTCCGTGGGCAGGGCTCGCCGGGAGTGCCGTCGGCTGAGCATGCCCAGTCGGGCCGTGGCGATGCCGGCGACGGCCGTGCTGCCGGGCGCCGGGGGACCGCCGTCGCCCTGGCGCCCGCGGCGAGCGCCGCGCCCGCCTACCGGTTGCTATGCGGTCCGTGGCGGCGCCGTGCTCGCCCGCTCCACCAGCCGCGTCGACAGCTCCGTCCGCGTACTCTCCGGGCGATGGCCGTCCATCAAGCGCAGCAGCGACCGCAGGGCCGTCGCGGCCATCTCGGACAGCGGCTGGCGCACGGTCGTCAGCGCGGGGGAGGCCCAGCGCGCCTCGGGCAGATCGTCGAAGCCGACCACACTGAAATCGTCCGGGACCCTCAACCCCCGTTCGGTCAGGGCCTGGTAGACCCCCAGCGCCATCCGGTCCGAGCAGACGAACACGGCGGTCGGCGGCTCGGGCAGATCGAGGAGTTCCAGCGTGCGGCGGTGGGCCACGCCCTCGTCGAAACCGGCGTGCCGGACATACTCGGCGCGATGGCGGACCCCGGCCGACGCCAGCGCCGAACGGTACCCGGCGACCCGGGCGCTGCTGCACATCGTGCGCCGGTGCCCGGCGATGACGGCGACCCGCTCATGGCCCAGGGACAGCAGATGCTCCGTGGCCGTCAGCCCGCCCTGCCAGTTCGCCGCCCCCACCGACACGACGCCCTCCGGCGGTTCCTGCACCGGGTCGATCATCACGAACGGGATGCGGTGCTGCTCCAGCCACGCGTACTGCGAGTCGCTCAGCTCGGCCAGGTTGAACAGGACCCCGGAGGAACCCCGGGCGACCAGCTTGTCCAGCCAGCCGCGTTCCGGGCGGCCGACCCGGGAGCGGATCAGCGCCGCCGACACCACGACCTCCAGGCCCGCGTCGTGAGCCGCCTCCTCCACACCGTGCAGCACCGCTCCCGACCAGGAACTCTCCAAAGAGTGCACGACCAGGTCGACCAGTCTCGGTGCCTTCGCCGCGTCGAACCGGGGTCTGCGCACGTACCCGAGCCGGTCGAGCGCCTCGGTCACCCGGCGGCGGGTCTCGGGTGCCACGTCCTCACGGCCGTTGACCACCTTCGACGCGGTCGGCACCGACACGCCGGCCTCGCGCGCCACGACCGCCAGTGTCGGACCGGCCGCCACGCTCGCACTCGCCGTACGGACCATCGGGGAACCCACCTCTCCGGCCCGCCCGTGGGCCGTGGAAAGTTTCGACCAGCGCTGCCCGCGGCGGTCACCAGGGTCCGACCGGGCAGAAAGCGCTTCCTACTGTAGGTGCGGCGCAGGACGGCGGGAAGGGAAAGTGAATTCACCGCTTCACACCGGTCAAAACTTTCGAAACCCCGAACGGCGCCTTCAGCCGGGTGTGCGGCCGGGTGCGTGACCGGGCGTGCGGCCCTGCGTGTGGACGGATGTGCGGCCCTGCGTGAGGACGGATGCGCGGCCCTGCGTGTGGCCGGGTGTGCAGGTCAGCCGGAACCCGGTGAAGTCCGCCGTGAACGCCGCGTCCACCAGGTCCCTGGCGTGGATCGCCGCCATCGCCCCGGTGAACCGCAACCGGGAGCCGTGGTCGTCGGACAACCGGCTGAAGTCCAGAACCTGCCCGACCGCCGTACGCACCCCCTCACGCAGGTACCAGAACCGGGCGTCGGCCCCCTCGACCGTCACCCCCAGCGTCACCGGCCCGTCCACCGGCACGTCCACGACAGCGACCTGCCGGGCACCGGCCTCGTCCCGTTCGACGAGGCTGAGCACCGTACGCCCGCCCGCGCCGCCTCCCCACTGCTGTCCGCGCTGCGGCTCACCCTCCGGCTCCGCCCACGTCAGGTCGAGGGCGAGATACGCCTCCGGGTTGTACCAGAGCAGCAGCCCCGCCGCCTGGGTGAAGGTGACCGGCCGCGCCGCCACGGTGACTTCGGCCTCCGCGCGGTGCTCGGTGAGGCGCTGGGCCAGCAGCCCGGCCGCCCAGCGGGACTCCGGCCCGTGCCGCCCACGCAGCCGGATCCACCCGGGCCGGGCGGTCGTATCGACCCAGGACGGGTCGGGCGGCTCGCGCAGGGAGCTCCACGGCCAGGACAGATCCTCTGGCCGGGGGGTGGACGGCAGGGGGTGGGGGTGGAAACCCGTGTCCCGTGGCGTCGGTACGTCGACCTCCACCTCGGGATGCCACCCGCCCTGTCGCAGCCGGGGCCAGCCCTCCGCGTCCCAGACCACCGCCTGGATCGCGGTCTCCCGGCCCAGCGTGCAGCGCCGCCCGTGCGGCGTGTCCAGTGGACGGGCCGTGAGATGACTGAGCAGCCACTGCCCTTCGGGCGTCTCCACCAGCTCGCCGTGCCCGGCTTTCTGCAACGGCACCGCCGGATCGTCCCGGGTCGTCAGCAGCGGCCGCTCGTCGAGTTCGTACGGCCCTGTCAGCTCCTTGGCGCGAGCCACCCGCACCCCGTGCTCCCAGCCCGTGCCGCCCTCCGCGAGCACCAGGTAGTACCAGCCGTCGCGCCGCAACAGTTTCGGCCCCTCGATCAGCCGGTCGTGCCGGAGCAACAGATGCGTGTCGCCGACGCGTTCCAGCGTGTCCCGGTCCAGCTCCGTCATGACGATCCCCGCGAACCGCTCACCCCCGGGCCGGTGGTCGTTCTGCAGGTTCAGCAGCCACAGCCGGCCGTCCTCGTGGAAGAGCGCCGGGTCGAACCCGTGGCCGGCGACCCGGCGCGGCACGCTCCAGCCGCCCTCGACGGAGGCGGCCGTCGCGACGTACGTGTCCAGGTCGAAGTAGGGCGTGCCGACCGAGCGCACGACGGTGTACGTCACCCAGAACCGTTCCCCGTCCCAGCTCAGCGACGGAGCCCAGATGCCGCCCGAATCGGGCACCCCGGCCAGCGAGTTCCCGGGCGCCGCCCCCTGGACGTGACCCGCGTACTCCCAGTGGGCCAGGTCCCGGGAGCGGTGCAGCGGGATCGTCGGGAACCACTCGAAGGAACTGGTCGCCAGGTAGTACCAGTCTCCGACCCGGACCAGCGACGGGTCGGGCGCGAAGCCGCGGAGGACGGGGTTGTTCAGGACGGTCACGCGAGGGCTCCTGGAACATTGGTCACCTGGGAGCCGCGGGGAGGTCAGGTCACCCGCGGCCCCCAGGAGTCAGGGAGTACGGCGAAGGAGGGACACGAGGGCGCCGAACGCCGGCTGCGATGCGCCGAAAGCCGGAGGTGATGCGCCGAGCGTTGGACGAGGGGCGTCGGTCGCCGGATACGAGACGCCGAGCGTCACTTGAGGGCGCCGAGTGTCACGCCGGTCCGCCAGTAGCGGCGCATCGCGACCATCATGATCGCCATCGGGACGATGGACAGCAGGGCTCCGGTCAGTACCAGGCCCGTCAGGTCGATGCCGGACTCCAGCCGCGTGCCGGTCCAGTTGTAGAGGCCCAGGTTGAGCGTCCAGTTCTCCTTGCCGCGCAACACCGTCAGCGGCAGGAAGAAGGCGTTCCAGGTGTTCACGAAAGCCAGCAGAAACACCGTCGCACCCCCCGTCGTCATCATGCGCAGCACGATGCTGAAGAAGATCCGCAGCTCACCGGCGCCGTCGATGCGCGCCGCCTCCAGCAGCTCGTAGGGGACCGTCGCCTCGGTGTACACCTTGGCCAGGTACACGCTGAAGGGGTTGATCAGGCACGGGATCAGCATCGCCCATGGCGTGTCCACCATGCCGATCGCGGAGAACAGCAGATACAGCGGCAGCGTCAGCAACGCGATCGGAATCAGGAACGAGCCCACCACACAGGCGAAGATCGCGTTACGGCCGGGGAAGTCGAACCGGGCCAGTCCGTAACCGGTTGCGAGCGCGATCAGCGTCCCGCCGAGGGAGCCGACGCCGGCGTACAGGAACGAGTTGGCCGTCCACCGCAGGAAAATGCCGTCCTGGTACGTGAACACCTGATGCAGGTTGTCCCACAGGTGCCAGCCCGAGAACCACAGGCCGTTGCTCTGGTACAGCGCCGTACGGTCCTTCGTCGCCGCGACGATCAGCCACCACACCGGAAACAGGCTGTAGGCACTGGCCAGCACCAGCCCCACCAGGAGGAAACGCTGGCCGCCCCGCCCGCGAGAAGCCGCATCAGGTCGGGACAGGCGCCGGACGCCACGGACTTCGGGCCGCTCCGTGGCCCGCTCGGTCAGCGTCATCAGTCGGCCTCCTTCGAGGTGAGCCGGTAGAAGAGGAAGGAGGCGATGCCCAGGATCAGGGCGAGCAGCACCGAGAGGGCAGCCGCGTAGTTGTAGTTGCCCGCGTTGAACGCCTGGTTGTAAATGATCATGATCGGAGTGAAGCTGTCACTGACCGTCTGAGGCGTGATGTTCCGGAACAGCGCCGGCTCGTTGAAGATCTGCAGCATCTGGATGATCGACAGCAGCCCCGTCAGGACCAGCGCCCCGCGCACGAACGGGATCTTGATGCTGCGCGCGATCCGCAGCTCCGAGGCGCCGTCCAGCCGGGCCGCCTCGAACAGCTCCCGCGGAACGCCTTGCAGCGCCGAGTAGATGATCACCATGTTGTAGCCGATGCCGTGCCAGGTCAGCAGGTTGCCGATGGACGGCCACACCATCGACGGCGCGAAGAAGTTCCAGTCGAAGCCGAGGGCCTTGCCGATCGCGGTGAGCGGACCGACATCGGGGCTGTAGAGGTTGACCCACACGATCGCCGCGACCACGCCCGGGATCATGTACGGCACCAGCAGCACGATCCGGAACCGGCTCGCCACCCGGGACGTCAGCGCGTCCAGGAACAGTGCCATCAACAGGCTGATCAGCAGCATCAGCGGGATCTGGACACAGGCGAAGAGCACCACCCGCAGGATGGAGTTCATGAACGCCGCGTCCGTCAGCCCCTGGCCGTAGTTGTCGAGCCCGACGAACTCCGTCGTCGCACCGCCGAGCCCGAGCCCGGACCGCTTCTCCGTGAACAGCGACTCGTAGACCGCGTAGCCGATCGGGAGCAGGTAGAGAAACACGAAGCCGAGCTGGAAGGGCACCGTGAAGGCGGCGCCCTTCCAGCGCATGGAGCGAATCATCGAATGCCTCAGCCCTTGACGCTGATACCGCGGGACTTCAGGTCCTTGACCGTCCACTCCTGCATGTGCGCGAGCAGGTCGGTGACCTTCTCCTGCTTGTTGACGACCTTGGCCCAGCCCGCCTGGAGCTCCGTGAACATCGCGGTCCAGTTGGGCCCGAAGGTCCAGTCGGTGGTGACCGTGCCCAGGCTGTCCGTCACGACCTTCTGCGCCGGCTGGTAGTTCTTCCCGAGCAGCTTCTGCGAGATCGACTCACCGACGTAGGAACCGCTGTCCTCGAGCGCCGGCATCACGCCGTTGCCGGTCTCCGGGCTGGCCATCGTCTTGACCGCGTCCGGGTTCGTCGACATCCACAGCGCCGCCTGGGCCGCCTGCTTCTGGTCCTTGCACTGCTTGGTCACCAGCGTCACGCTGCCGGTCAGGTTCGTACCGGCCGGCGTCTTCGCCGCCTCGCCCGCGTACGTCGGCCAGGGGGCCAGCGCCCAGTCCCCGAAGGACTTGGTGAAGTTCTGCACCATGCCGGCCATCTGCCAGGTGGAGATCTGCCGGGTCGCGGTGGAACCGCTGTCGTAACTGCGCTGCACGGCGGCGTAGTCGGCGAAGGACAGCTTGGCATTCAGGTCGTTGTCGATGATCTCCTGGATCACCTTCGCGGCCTTCAGCGTGCCCTCGTCCTGGAAGTTCACCTTCCAGGCGTCGCCGTCGATGGCGTACCAGTGCGCCCCGGCCTGCATCGCGAGCACCTCAAGGGTGCTGGGGTCCTCACCGGCGTAGTTGGTGATCTTGATGTTGTGCTTCTTCAGCTCCTTGCCCGCCGCGATGAAGTCGTCCCACGTCGCCGGGGCCTTCAGGCCGTACTTCTCGAAGATGTCCGTGCGGTAGATCGTGAACTGGGGTGCCGAGCTGGTCGGCACGCCGTAGACCTTGCCCTGCACCTGTGCGCCGGCCCAGGCGCCGGTGTTGAACTTGCCCTTCTCGCCCTCGACGTACTGCGTGATGTCGGCGAGCGCGTCCTGCGACACCCAGCTCGTCACGTACTCGGCGGTGTTCTGCACCAGGCAGGGGGCGTTGCCCGCCTTCACCGCGTTCGTCAGCTGCTTCTGCATGGTCAGCTGGTCGGTGACCTTGGTGTACTTCAGCTGGACGTCCTTGTGCGAGGCGTTGAACGCCTTGACGACCGCCTCCTGGCCGTTGGCCCAGCCCCAGAACGGGAGCGTGACCGGGCCGGAGTCCGATGCGGCCTCGTCATCCGAGCCGGAACCGCCGCAGGCGGAGAGCAGACCTGTCAGTGCGATACCCGCGACAGCGGCGGAGGCGAACCTTCTCCGGGGGCTGGTGAAGTTCATCTGACCGTGATCCTTCGGAATAGGGCGTTCTCAGAACGACTCGTATGACTCGAGCGACGTGGCGCGAGAGGACGGGGGCGGCTCGGGGGCGTCGGCCAGGAACGGCGGCCGGGAAAACGTCGGCTCGCGGTGCGGGGGGTTCGGCCAAGCGGAAGGTGTAGTAAGCGGTTGCTGGGACGGTAGGCGGATGGGTCGGCTCATAGCAAGAGGTGTGCGGCAAATTGTTTCGACGAGCGGTCCGGCGGGTCGGCGCCGGGTACACGGGGTCCGGTGCGGCCGTGCTCGTTGATCGCCGCAGGTCAGGGAAGTTCTGGACGTGCCCCGGTCTCGGCTCGGCGGGCATGGCGGAGAGGGGCGGGGTGGGTCGTAAAGGCACTGGAAAACGGTTACGTAACGAACGCAGCGTGGAGGCTGACCGTGGGATGTGAGTGGCGTGTCGAGCGGCGTGTCGAGCAGCTCATGTTGCGCCGCACGGTCAGGCGGTACCCCGCCACTCCGGGCGTGGCGGGGTACCGGGTCTCTAAGGGGTCCTTTCACTATGCCCGTCCGGGTCGCGCGGCCTGGCACCGCACCTAGCCGCGTTGCCGAAAAGCCCTGGTAGCTCCGCTACGAGGGCTCTCCGGCGCCTTGCGATGCACGGCACCAGACCACGCGACCTGATCGGACGCTCATAGTGAAAGGCCCCCTAACCGCGCGGCGCCGGCGGCTGGACCGAGTTGCGGACCACGACATGGGTGCCCAGCACCAGATGGTCGCCGTCGGCGCTCTTGCGGCGCCCCGCCCCGTCCTCGCGCCGGTCGGCCACGGCCCGCAGCGCGACCCTGCCCATCTCCTCGTACGGCACGTGCACGGTGGTGAGTTGGGGTGTGAGCTGCGAGGCCAGCGGAATGTCGTCGTAGCCGACGATCGACACGTCCTCCGGCACCCGCAGGCCCGCCGCGCGCAGTGCCTGCATGGCGCCCGCGGCGACCACGTCCGTCCCGGCCAGCACCGCGGTGAAGTCCGGCGTCTCGTGCAGAGCCGCCTCGACGGCCTCGTAACCGTGCTCGTAGTCGTACCGTCCATGCCGCACCAGCCCCGGGTCGAACGGCACCCCGTACGCCTGGAAAGCCCGCTGGGCGCCCCGCAACCGGGCCTGGGCGGTGGTCAGTTCGGCATGCCCTGGCAGAACGAGGACGCGGCGGTGACCTGCCGAGAGCAGGTGGCTGGCCATCGCGTAGGCACCGCCCTCGTTGTCGTAGTCGACGGTCGTCGCCGGGACGTCGCCCTCCAGCGGGGGCCGGCCCACCAGCACCAGGTGCGAGCCCGCCGCGTCCAGGGAACGGGCGAAACGCGCCATGCGCAGCTGGTACTCGTCGTAGTCGTAGGCGCCGCCGAGCAGGATCACGGCGGCGACGCCCTGCTGGCGCATGAGGTTCACCAGCGCCAGTTCCCGCTCGGGGTCGTCGCCGGTGGTGCCGACCAGGGAGAGCCAGCCGCGCAGGGTGGCGGCGCCCTCGACGCCCTTGGCGACATGGGCGAAGGCGGCGCCGGTGATGTTGTTGATGAGGATCGCCACCGTCGGGGTGCCGCCGCCCGCCAGCGAACGGGCATGGGCGTTGGTCACATAGTCCAGCTCCCGGACCACCTTCATCACCCGGCGGCGCAGCTCCTCCGACACCGGGTAGTTGCCGGACAGCACCCTCGAGACGCTGGCCACGGAGACGCCCGCGCGCTCCGCGACATCACGGATGGTCGCCCGGCCGGCGTCACTGGTCGTCGCCTTGCGCTGACTCACCCTTGCGGCTCCTTCTGTAGTGGCCCGTTCCGCCGCGTAGCGCCGCGGTCGGCTGATGCGGCCCGGCCGCGGGGAGCGCCGGGGTGGTGTGGTGTCCGGGTGTCGGTGCGTGTTGCGGTCGGTCCGGTCCGACTTGGTGGAGGAGCCCGCAGGGCCCTTCGGGGGCCGTCGGGGCGGCCGGTGCGGAAAACCGTATCCCATCGTCAGGCCAGGCCGGAGAGCCTGTGGACAACGGTCCTGAGGGCCTGTGGACAACCGAACCAAGGGCCTGTGAACAGGGCCTTCGCGCCACGGGCACCCGGCCCGCCGCCACGCCCCGCGTCACGCCACCCGGGCCAGATCAGCGCGCCGCACCTCGTGGAGCGGAGGTGCGCCGGCCGCCAGACGCTCCAGTTCCTCGACGACGATGCGGCCGAGCCGCTCCAGTTCGTTGCCGAGGGAGCCGGCGATGTGCGGGGTGAGGAACACGTTGGGCAGGTGGTACAGCGGCGATCCGGCGGGCAGCGGCTCGGGGTCGGTGACGTCCAGCACCGCGTTCAGCCGGCCGGACACCAGCTCGTCGGTGAGTGCCGCGTGGTCGACCAGGGCGCCGCGGGCGGTGTTGACGAGCACGCCGCCGTCCCGGACCAGGGCGAGCCGGTCGCGGTCGAGCATGTGATGGGTCTCGGGGATGTCGGGGGCGTGCAGGCTCACGATGTCACTGTGTCTGAGCAGGTCCTCCAGCGACAGCGACTCGGCACCGAGGGCGGCTGCCTCGGCGGGACTCACGTACGGGTCGTGCAGCAGGACGGTGAGGTCGAACGGCCGCAACAGTTCGAGCAGTCGGCGGCCCACGCGCGAGGCGCCGATGACGCCGACGCGACGGCCGAGGTTCCCGGTCGCCGCTGTTTCGGCGGGGCCGGGGTAGCTGTGGGTGCGGCGGAAGCGCTCACGGTGGTCGAAGGTGTCCTTGCCCAGCAGCAGGATCATCGCGAGCGTGTACTCGGCGACCGGCAGGGCGTTGCCCGTCACCGCGCTGGAGACCTTGACCCCGCGTTCCCACAGGGCATCGCCCACCAGGGACCGGACGGAACCGGCGGCGTGCAGCACGGCGTCGAGCTTCGGGACGGCCGTGAGGACACCGGCATCCAGATGCGGGCAGCCCCAGCCGGTGATGAGTACGTCGGCGGAGGCCAGGGCGGCGGCGCCGGCCGGATCGGCGAAGTCCCGCACCACCAACCCGGGATCGATGTCGACCGTGCGCCTCAGCCGCTCCATCAGCGGCGGAGGGAAGAGCAGCGGGAGGTGCACCGGGTCCATCGCGAACACGGCCCGCGGCAGCTGAGGGCTGGGCATGACTCTCCTGGAGCAGGGGGGATGGAAACTGTTTCAGAAAGCGCCTTCTACCGTAGATCCGTCGAGAAGCGATGGTCAATCGCCCGGGTGGGGCGAGCCTTGGCGGCGCCGGGCTGCGGTGGACGCGGCGCCGTAGTGGCGTATCGAACCCGTTTCCGGAAATCGATTTCTACGGTTTCGGTGGCGGAGGGTCAGTCCCACGCGGGCTGTAAGTGGCGCTACGCAGGGACAAAGCCGCTCACGGCAACCGGTTCCCGACTCGCGTTCTTTTCGAAAATTCGCCCAGGCTCTTGACGTGCCATCCCGGCCGGAAGAAGCTCTGCCCCACGCACAGCAACCGGTTGCTACATGTTTCCCCGGTCGGCGTTCCGACCCGTGGCCGGTATCTCGAACAGCAAGAGCAGGAGGTGGTGCGTTCATGCATCCACGTGCTGGTACTTCCCTGAGCCGTGCTGGTGCTTCCGTGAGCCGCCGCCGATTCCTCGCCCTCTCGGCAGCCGGTGCCGCGACCGGCGCGGCGTCACTGAGCGGCTGCGCGATGCGCGTCTCCAGCGCCGTCAGCGGCGACGGCGAGACCGTCACCCTGATGGCCAAGCCCGACGACATCTCCCCGGAGCTGATCCGGCAGGCCCAGAAAAGCATCGGCGTCAAGATCGTCACGGTGCGCTACGACATCACCAAGCTCATCGGCATGATGACCAACGGCGCCCCGCCCGACCTGGTGCGCGGCATCGGCGCCACGGACGCGCCCTACTTCGCGGCCCGTGACGTGATGGAGAACCTGGACCCGTACTTCGCCCGCAGCACCGTCCTCAGGTCCGACGACCTCGACCCCGTCAACGACCTGTGGCGTTACGACGGCCGCACCCAGGGCAAGGGCCCCCGCTACGGCATGGCCAAGGACTTCTCCCAGGACTCGATGTTCTGGTACAACACCGCCCTCTTCGACCAGGCGGGCGTCGACCACCCGCCGGAGACCGAGCCGGTCACCTTCGAGGAGTGGCTGGACAACGCCGAGCGGCTCACACGGCGCAAGAGGGGCCAGACAACCGTCTTCGGCGGCAGTTACAACGGTGTGTCGACCCCCAACCTGCTGGCGAGCCTCACGGCGGCCGCCGGCGGCAACCTCTTCAGCGACGACTTCTCCCGTATCGACTTCACCACCCCCGAGGCCCGCAAGGCGCTGAACTGGTACATCGCGTACGGCCGTGCCCGGGTCGGTCCCAGCATCGTCCAGCCCGACCCCAACGCCTGGGACGGCCCGACGTACCAGGCGAGCCGGATGGCCATGTCCAACTCGGGCTACTGGCTCGGCGGGCTGATCAACACCGACAAGAAGCTCGCGCCCCTCTCGCGGCTCGCCCCGGCCCCGCTCTTCGCGGGCGGCCGGCGGGTCAGCCCCTGCCAGGCCGGAACCGGTTTCTGGATGCCGAAGAAGGCGAGGAACAAGGACGCCGCCTGGCGGGTCTTCGAGTGGTTCTTCGGCGAGGAGCCGGCCAGGGCCCGGGCCTCCGGCGGCTGGGGCATCCCCACCCTGAAGTCCCTGCGCCCGCTGATGCCGGCCCAGGAGGACTACCAGAAGCGGGTGCTGAAGGTGCAGAACGCCGAGCTGAAGCACTTCTCGGTGATCGCCTACACCCCCTACGCCACGGCGGACTCCCTCTACGCCCTGTTCAACCAGGAGGCGCCGGCCGCGATGAACGGTCACATGTCCGTCGACACCCTGGCGGGCCGTCTGAACTCCGTCATGAACGAACAGCTGAAGCGCGGTAAGGAGCAGGTGGGATGACGGTCGACCAGATACCCGTCACCGGGAGACCCGGCCCGGCCGCGCGCACCGCCCGCACCGCACCGGCCGCACCGCCCCGCGTTTCCATGACCGGCCGCAGGCATCGCGCTTTCTACCTGTTCACCGCGCCCTGGATCATCGGTTTCCTGCTGCTGACCGTCGTGCCGATGATGTACGCGCTCTGGCTGAGCTTCACCACGTACGACGGCATCTCACCGCACTGGCACTATGTCGGCCTCGGCAACTACAGCGAACTGTTCTCCGATCCGCAGACCTGGAAGTCCCTGGGCCGGACGGGCCTGTTCGCGATCACCTCGGTGCCGTTGTCGATCGTCGCGGGCCTCGGGCTGGCCGTCCTGGTCAACCGGCCGATCAAGGCGCGTGGGCTGTTCCGCACCCTGCTCTATCTGCCGGCCGTGGTGCCGCCGGTCGGCGCCGGCCTCACCTTCAAGGCGCTCTTCGACCAGAACTCCGGTGCCGCGAACGGCGCCCTCACCCTCTTCGGCTTCGACGCGCTCGGCTGGCTCGCCGACCCCTACGCCCGCTACGTGCTGCTGATGAGCGTGCTGTGGGCGGCCGGAAACGTCATGATCATCTCGCTGGCCGGGCTCCAGGACGTACCCCGCGAGCTGCACGAGGCCGCCCGGATCGACGGGGCGAGTGCCTGGCGGACCTTCCGCAGCATCACCGTGCCGCTGCTGTCGCCGGTGCTGCTCTTCCAGACCGTCACCGGTGTGATCGCGTCCGTGCAGACCATCATGCCGCTGCTGCTGACCCCGGACGGCACCACCGCCGGCGTCACCGCGCTGCCGCAGTCCAACTACCTCTACATGATGCACGTGTTCTCGCAGTACTTCGCGCTCGGCCGCTACGGCTACGCGTCCGCACTGCTGTGGGTGCTCTTCGTCCTGATCCTCATCGCCACCGGGCTCATCTTCAGATTCACGTCCGGCGTGGTGTTCTACAACGTCGACCCGGAGGCGAAGAAGTGACCGCCGCCAGTGTGACCCCCGATCCCGCGCCCAGGGTGCGGATACGCGTCAGCCGTCTGGTCCTCTACACGGTCCTCGTCGCAGTCACCGGCCTGTTCATCGGCCCCTTCGGCTGGCTGGTCCTCAGTGGCCTGAAGACCCCGGCGGAACTCGCCGCCTCCCCCGTGCACTGGCTGCCCACCCACGTCCAGTGGCACAACTTCGCGGACGCCTTCAACCTGATCGACTTCCTCGGTTACGCCCGCAACTCCCTGGTCATCGCTCTCATCTACGCCACCCTGGTCACCCTCAGCTCCGCCTGGGTCGGCTTCGGCTTCGCCCGGCTGGAGGCCCCGGGAAAGAAGGTGCTGTTCGGCATCCTCATCGGTTCGATGATGCTGCCGCAGATGATCACGCTGCTGCCGACCTATCTGATCTTCGCCAAGCTCGGCATGGTCGACACGTACTGGCCCTGGGTGCTGTGGGGTCTGGCCGCCGCTCCCTATCTCGTCTTCCTCTTCCGCCAGTTCTTCGCCGGACTGCCCCGGGAGCTGGAGGAGGCCGCGATCGTCGACGGATGCGGTTACGGCTCGATTTTCTGGCGAATTTTCCTGCCCCAGTCCTGGCCGGTGCTGTCCGCGAGTTTCGTGATCGCCTTCACCTGGTCCTGGGGCGACTACATCGCCCCACAGCTGCTGCTCTCCACCGAGCGGTCCACCCTCGCGGTGGCGGTCATGTCCACCTACGTCACCTCCGCGGGCACCCCCGTGGGCAATCTCCAGGCCGCCGCCTCCGTGATGTACGTCGTGCCGATCCTGCTGATCTTCCTGATCGCGCAGCGCGGCTTCGTCGCCGGCATGTCCACGACCGGACTGAAGTAACGCCTCTCATTGAACCTTTGCAAGGAGTCACCCATGAACACGCCTCTGTCACGCCGAACCACCCTCCAGGCCGCCGGTGTCATCGCTGCCGCCGGCCTGGCCGGCAGCATCGCGGGCACCGCACAGGCCGCCACAGCGGAGGAGAACGGCACCACCGGCGACAGCGTGGTCATCCACCCGCCCCTGCCGAAAGTGCCTGTCAACAACACCTTCACCGTCAAGGTCCGGCCGGTCGGAGGCACCTGGCAGAAGGTCGGCGTCTACCTCGCCAAGCTCGCGCTGATCGACGAGAACACCGGCGGCAACCGGGCCCAGAACTCCTCCTGGGCCGCCTTCGACTTCTCCGGCACCGTCGAGGTCGAGGTCACGTACAACCCGGGCGGCGGTGAGAAGGTCCGCATCCGCCCGGACTCGTACGGCATCAAGCCCGAGGTGCTGGGCAGCACCGCGCGCTTCACCCTGGACCGGCCCCGCAACCTCGTCGTCCAGATCGACGACAAGATCTTCGACTGCCTGCACCTGCTGGCTAACCCGATCGAGCGGGACGTGCCCGCCGAGGGCGACAAGAAGGTCATGTACTTCGGGCCCGGTCTGCACACCACCCCCGACGGGCTGCTGAAGGTGCCCAGCGCCACCACCGTCTACCTGGCCCCCGGCGCCGTCCTCACCTCCCAGGTGATTCTCGAGAACGTGGAGAACTCCCGGCTGATCGGCCGCGGCGTGCTCTACAACTCCGCCGGCGGCGCGCTCCTCATCCACAAGGCGGAGAACGTCACGGTCGACGGCATCACGATCCTCAACCCCCGTTACGAGAATGTGCGGGTCGCCGAGTGCCAGAACCTCAAAATCAAGAACCTGCGCGCCTTCAGCCACCAGGGCTGGGGTGACGGCATCCAGCTCTACTGCTCCGAGAACGTCACGATCGACGGCTGCTTCCTGCGCACCTCCGACGACTCCATCGCCCTCTACACCCACCGCTGGGACTTCGTCGGCGACACCCGGAACATCACCGTCAAGAACTGCTCCCTCTGGGCCGACGTCGCCCACCCGATCAACATCGGCGTGCACGGCAACTCCGACAAGCCCGAGATGCTGGAGAACCTGCGCTACGAGAACATCGACATCCTCGACCACCGCGAGCCGCAGGTGACCTACCAGGGCGCCATCGCCTTCATGGTCGGCGACAGCAACCTCGTCCGGGACGTGAGGTTCGACGACATCCGCGTGGAGGACTTCCGCTGGGGCCAGCTCATCCACATGCGGGTCGAGTTCAACCCGAAGTACAACACCTCGGCCGGCCGCGGCATCGAGAACGTTTACATCAAGGACCTCAGCTACAACGGCAAGAACGCCGACCTCTCGGTGCTCCTGGGTCTCTCCGAAGACCGTGCCATCAAGGACGTCACCTTCGAGAACCTCACCGTCAACGGCAGGGTGATTCGCGACAGCGGCGGCAAGCCCGGCTGGTACCTGGCCTCGGACGGCGTGCCCATGCTCGTCAACGAGCATGTGACAGGCCTCAAGTTCCTCACCACCGCCGAGGCGGCCGCGTCATGAGCACCAGCCCCCTGAGACCGATCGCTGCGAGCCGCCGGAGCTTCCTCGGCGGCACGGCGGCCCTGCTGCTGGTGGCGGGGGCGAGCGGACTGCTCGCGCCCGGCACCGCCCGGGCCGCCGGCCACCAGCCCGGTCGTCCTCGGTTCACACACCCCGGTCTGCTGCACAGCGCCGACGACCTGGCCCGGATGAAGGCCGCGGTCGCCGCGAAGGAATCCCCGGTCCACGACGGCTTCCTCGCCTTCGCCGCCCACGCGCGCTCCAAGGCGAACTACGCCGTCCAGAACACCGGCCAGATCACCTCCTGGGGCCGCGGCCCCACCAACTTCCAGAACCAGGCCGTCGCCGACTCGGCCGCCGCCTACCAGACCGCCCTGATGTGGTGCGTCACCGGCGAGCGCGCCTACGCCGACAAGTCCCGGGACATCCTCAACGCCTGGTCGGCGTCCCTCACCGCCATCACCGGAGCGGACGGGCCGCTCGGCGCCGGACTCCAGGCCTTCAAGTTCGTCAACGCGGCCGAGTTGCTCCAGTACACCGGTTACGACGGCTGGGCGAAGGAGGACATCGAGCGCTGTAAGGAATCGTTCCTGCGCGTCTGGTATCCCGCCATCTCCGGCTACATGCTCTACGCCAACGGCAACTGGGACCTGACCTCCGTCCAGTCGATCCTCGCGATCGGCGTGTTCTGCGAGGAGCCCACCCTCTTCGAGGACGCCCTGCGTTTCGCCGCCGCCGGGGCCGGCAACGGCAGCGTCGGGCACCGCATCGTCACCGGCGCCGGCCAGGGCCAGGAGTCCGGCCGCGACCAGGGCCACGAGCAGCTGGCCGTCGGCCTGCTCGCCGACGCCGCGCAGGTCGCCTGGAACCAGGGCGTCGACCTGTACGCCTTCGACGACAACCGGCTGCTGAAGAACGCCGAGTACGCCGCCCGTTACAACCTCGGCGGCGACGTGCCCTTCGTCACCGACCTCGACCGCACGGGCAAGTACGTCAAGACGACCGTGTCGGCCGTCGGGCGCGGCAATCTGCCGCCGATCTACGAGATGCTGTACGCGCACTACGCCGGAGTGCGGGGCCTGGACACCCCGTACACCAAGGCGGCCGTCTTCCGGGGCACGGGCGGCGCCCGCGTCATCGAGGGCAGCAACGACGACCTGCCCAGCTGGGGCACCCTCACGTTCGCCGGTACGAAGGCCCCGTCCCCGGCCGAGCCCACGGCTCCGGCCGGTGTCACGGCGGTCGGCGGCGACAAGTCAGTCACCGTGGGCTGGCTGCCCTCGGCGTGGGCCGAGTCGTACACGGTCCTGCGGGCGACCGGCCCCGACGGACCGTACGAGAAGATCGCGACCGGTCTCGCCGAACCGGCGTACACCGACCGCCACGCCCGCCCGGGCAGACCCTCCTACTACCGGGTCACAGCCACCAACGCCCAGGGCACCAGCGCCGAATCCCCCTGGACGGCGGCCGTCCCCAAGCTGCCCGACCCCTGGGAGACCCGGGACGTCGGGGACGTGAAGATCCCCGGCTCGGCGCTCTTCGACGGCGAGCGGTTCGTGCTGGAGGCCTCCGGCACCGCCGACACCCACCGGCTGGCCTACCTGCCCCTGCGCGGCGACGGCACGATCACCGCGCGGGTCGTGTTTCCGCTCAGCTCCCAGTACTCCAGGATCGGCGTCACCGTGACCGCCGGCCTGACCGCGGACGCGGCGCACGCCGCCATGCTGATCCAGGGCCTTCCGCTGCACACCTGGAGCGGCGTGTGGAGCGTACGGCCGAAGACGGGAGCCGCCGTCAAGGGCACCGGCAGCACACCCGTGCCGCCGTCCCAGCAGCAGACCATCACCACCGGCGCCGCCTTCCCCATCTCCTCGCTCGGCGCGCTGCCCGAGTCGGCGACCCCGCTCGAAGCCCCGTACGTCGAGGGGGCGGGCGACGGCTACCGGTTGCGCATGCCGTACTGGGTCCGGGTGACCCGCCGCGGCCGTCGCTGCACCGGCGCCATCTCACCCGACGGCATCCGCTGGACCGAAGTCGGCAGCAGCGACATCCGGCTGGGGAGCACGGCCTACGTCGGCCTCACCCTCAGCTCCTGCCTGGGCGTCGACCAGGACTACGCCGAGACCGGCACCGGCGCCTTCGACAACGTCCACGTGGTCTCCCGGACCGCCGGGGAGGTCTGGTCCGTGCCCCGCCCGGCCACGGCCGCCGGCGACCTGCGGGCCACAGCGGGCGCCGACGCGGTCGAGCTGACCTGGACCGACCCGGACCTGTCGGCCCGCTACCAGGTGCTGCGCGCCGCGACGGCCGACGGCCCGTTCGAGACCGTCGCCACCGGCATCGGCGCGGTCGGCTTCGGCACCCTCGTCCGGTACGCCGACGCCACCGGAACCCCGGGCACGACGTACCACTACGCCGTGGCCAAGACCAACCGCGCCGGACGCGGCCCCCTGTCGAAGACCGCGGCGGCGGCGATGCCGACACCGTCCAAGCCGCAACTCACCTCAGGCACCACGGCGTTCGCCACCAAGGGCGAGCCCTTCGAGCTCGTCCTGCGCGCCTCGCACGAACCGGTCCGGTTCACCGCGGACGGGCTGCCCGACGGCCTGCGCGTCGACCGGCGCACCGGCCTGATTACCGGAACACCCACGGAAACCGGTGAGTTCAAGGTCACCACCACCGCGGGCAACGCCACCGGAGCCGACACCGGCACGCTCACCCTCACGGTCGGCACCGCGCCGCCCGCGCCCTGGACCCATGGCGACCTGGGCGACGTCATCCTCGACGACCGCGCCTACGGCACCCTCGGCGTGGTCGCCGTCCGCACCCCCGGCAGCACCGCCCACGAGGACGGGACCTTCGTGGTGCGGGGCGCCGGGACCGACCTCACCGTCAACAACCAAGGAATGACAGGCCAGTTCGTACGACGGCCCGTCAGCGGCGACTGCGAGGTCACCGCGCGTCTGCTCTCCCGCGCCGGAGCCACCGGCGACCGGGTCGGCCTGCTCATGGCCAAGTCCCTGTCGCCGTTCGACCAGGCGGCCGGGGCGATCGTCACCGGCGGCACGAGCGCCCAGCTGATGCTGCGCCCGACCGTCGCCGGAAAGTCCACGTTCACGGGCGGCGCGGCCGTCACCGCGCCGTGCCTGCTGCGGCTGAAGCGCACCGGGACGCACTTCACCGCATCCGCCTCGACCGACGACGGCGCCACCTTCACCCCCCTCGCCGAGGGAGACATCCCCGGCTTTGGTGACGCCCCCTACTACGTGGGCCTCGTGGTCTGCTCCCGCGACCCCCAGGCCCGCTGCACCACCGAGTTCGACGAGGTGAGCATCACCCCCATGTAGTCCTCCAATGATGGGAGACCCCACCCATGAGCCGCACGTCCCCCCACATCCACCACGAGGGCGGCCAGGTGAGCCGCCGCGGTCTGCTCAAGGCCGGCGGCGGCCTCACCGCGGCCCTCGCCCTCGGCGCCACGGCCACGGCCACCGCCACCACCGCCGGTGCCGCACCGGCCACCTTCACCCACCCCGGCATGCTGCACAGCTGGGGTGACATCAACCGTGCCAAGGTCAGGGTCGCCGCGGGCGACGACCCCTGGCTGTCCGGCTGGAACCGACTGACCGCCAACTCACACGCACAGTCCACCTGGACACCCCGCCCCACCGCCACGATCATCCGCGGCGGCACCGGCCAGAACTACCCGCAGCTCTACAACGACATCCACGCCGCCTACCAGAACGCGCTGCGCTGGCACGTGGGCGGCACCGCCGCCCACGCCGACTGCGCCGTGCGCATCCTCAACGCCTGGTCGTCCACGCTCACCGAGGTCACCGGCAACGCCGACCGGTACCTGGCCGCCGGCCTCTACGGCTGGCAGTTCGCGAACGTCGCCGAGCTGATGCGCGGATACGCCGGGTTCGACCTGGGCCGGTTCAAGACGATGATGCTCAACGTCTTCTACCCGCTCAACGACCGGTTCCTGCGCGAGCACAACGACGCCTGCGTCACCAACTACTGGGCCAACTGGGACCTGTGCAACATGGCCTCGATCATGGCCATCGGGATCCTGTGCGACGACGGCGCCAAGTACGACCAGGCCGTCAACTACTTCAAGAACGGCGGCGGCAACGGCCAGATCCAGCGCGCCGTGCCGTTCCTGTACCCGGGCGTCGAGGGCTACGACCTCGGCCAGTGGCAGGAGTCCGGCCGCGACCAGGGCCACACCATCATGGGCATGGGCCAGATGGGCGCGCTCTGCGAGATGGCCTGGAACCAGGGCGACGACCTCTACTCGTACGACGGGCGGCGCTTCATGAAGGCCGCCCAGTACGTCGCCAAGTACAACCTGAACATGAACGTGCCGTTCACCACCTACACCTGGGGCAGCGGCCAGAACTGCTCCCAGCAGTCGCACACCGTGATCGACTCCGAGTCCCGCGGCCAAATGCGCCCGGTGTGGGCGATGCTCCACTACCACTACGGGCGCCGGCTGCTCCTCGACGACAAGTACATCTCCCAGATGTGCCTCTCCGTCGCCCCCGAGGGTGGAGGAGGTGACTACGGCACCACCAGCGGCGGATTCGACCAGCTCGGCTTCGGCACGCTGATGTACGCCAAGTAACCGCGTACGCAGTGTGACCGCTTCCCTCGAACAGCCCCCTCACCCGCTCGTGCGCCGGAATACCGGGCCACAATGAGTTGCTCTGATCTTCACGGTGCACGAGCGCGGTGAGGAGGCTGGTGAACGCATGACGGCAGACCGGGCAGACCAGGCAGACCCCGTGGTGAGCACGCCCCATGGCGCCCTCCGGGGCCGGTACGAGCGCGGAGTCGCGGTCTTCCGCGGCATCCCGTACGCCGCCCCGCCCTTCGGCCCCCGCCGGTTCCGTCCGCCCGTACCCCTGCCGCCCTGGGACGGTGTCCGCGACGCCGGCGCCTTCGGCCCGACCGCGCCGAAACCGCCGTACTCCGACGCCTTCGCCCACTACCTGTCCGACCCGGTCGTGCCCGGTGACGACTGCCTCAACCTCAACGTCTGGACCCCGCACCCCGGCCCCGGAGCCCGTCTGCCCGTCCTCGTCTGGCTCCACGGCGGCGCCCTGACGAGGGGATCCTCGGCCGTACCCGTGTACGACGGGCACGCCTTCGCCCGCGACGGCGTTGTCTGTGTATCGATCAACTACCGGCTGGGTGTCGAGGGCTACGGACTGTTCCCGGACACGCCCCCGAACCCCGGCCTGCGCGACCAGACAGCCGCTCTGACCTGGATCCACGAGTCGATCGAGGCCTTCGGCGGCGACCCCGGCCGCATCACCCTCTTCGGCCAGTCCGCCGGGGCGATCAGCGTCGGCGCCCTCATCGCCGCGCCGCAGACCCAGGGGCTGGTCCGCCGGGCCGTGCTGCAGAGCGGGCCGCCCGAGGTGTCCGAGCGGGCCAAGGTTCGGCGCATGGTCCGCCGGATGGCCTCCCGGCTGAAGATCCCCGCCACCGCCGAGGCCTTCGCCGCAGTCGACCGCGACCTGCTGCTGCGCACCCAGGCCGAGGTGGGCAAGCTGAGCAGCCCGGTGGTCGGCGGTCCCGCGTTCGGCCTGGTCACCGACGGCGACATTGTCCCCCGCGACCCGATGGAGGCCCTCACGGACGGCGGCGCGGCCCCCGGCGTCGAACTGCTGATGGGCTGGACCCGCGACGAGTACCGGCTCTGGCTGGTGCCGGGCGGGCTCCTGGAGCGCGTGGACCGCCTCGGAGCCGTCGCCCTCGCGGGCGCCATGGCCCGCTGCCACTGCGGCAGCGAGGTCCCGCGCGGCTACCGCGCACTGCACCCCGAGGCCGGCACCGCCGAGATCGTCGGACAGCTCGTCACCGACCACCTGCTGCGCATCCCCCTGCACCACCTGGCCGACGCCCGCACCGAACCGTCGTACGTCTACGAGTTCGCCTGGCCCTCGAACCTGCCCGGCCTCGGCTCCTGCCACGCGCTGGAACTGGGCTTCGTCTTCGACACCGGGGACGCCCCCGAGTCCCGGAAACTGGCGGGGGAGGGCGCGCCGCAGGAACTGGCGGACGCCCTGCACACGGCCTGGGTGCGGTTCGCCACGGACGGCGACCCGGGCTGGGAACGCTGGAACGACACCCACCCGGTACGGGTGTTCGGAGACCGCGCGCCGGACGCCGAGGACGGCATCGCCTACACCGCCCACGGCCCCCGGGACCGCGAACTCGCCCTCTGGAAGGCCGACGCCCTCACACCCGCCGAGCCCGCGCCCACCGTGATCCCGGCCGACGTCTCGCCCAACCGCAGCGCCGAACTGCGGTCGGCCGTACGGCGCCTGCGCCGCACCGGCGCCCTGCGACGCCACTGAGGGGATCACCTCCGGCGCACCAGCACGGCGCACCAGCACGGCGCACACCGCGCGCCTGCCGCCGCCCAGGCCGTACGGCTAGCGCGGCCCGGGCGGTGGCGGGCCCACCGAGTCCCGCACCACCACGTGCGTGCCCAGCAGCAGGTGTTCGCCCGGGGCGCCCGGGGTGCGCTCCAGGGCCGTGCGGACGGCGAGACGGCCCAGTTCCTCGTAGGGGACGTGGACGGTCGTCAGGGCGGGGTGCAGGTCGCGGGCGAACGGGATGTCGTCGTAGCCGGCGAGGGAGACGTCGCCGGGCACCGCCAGGCCCGCCTCGTGCAGCGCCGTGAGAGCGCCCGCCGCGACCATGTCCGTGGCCGCCACGACCGCGCTGAAATCCAGGCCGTCCTCGATCGCCCGCCGCATCAGCCGGTGCCCGGCGTCCCGGGTGAAGTCGCCGTGCAGGACGAGGGACGGGTCGGGGGTCAGGCCCCGGGCCCGGTGCGCGGCGAAGTAACCGCGTTCACGGCCCAGGGCCGTGGTGTGGTCCGCCCGGCCACCGAGGTACAGCACCCGGCGGTGGCCCTGCGCGAGCACGTGCGCGGCCAGGGTGTGGGCGCCGCCCTCGTTGTCGTACTCGATGACCGTCACCGGGGCGCCCGGGTCCAGCGGCGGCCGGCCGCACAGGACCAGGCGGGAACCGGCGGAGGCCAGCGAGTCGGCCATGCGGTGGGTGCGTTCGCGGTACTCGGGGGTGTCGGCCGTACCGCCGACCAGGATCACCGCGGCGGCCCGCTGCGCCCGCATCATCTCGACGAACTCCAGCTCGTGGCCGACGTCGCCCTCCGTGCTGCACACCAGGCAGAGATGGCCGAGCCGGGTCGCCTCGCGCTCCACCCCGTGGGCCATGAGCGCGAACGACGGTCCGGTGATGTCCTCCAGGACGAAGGCCAGGGTGGGCGTGCCGGCCCCGGCGATCGCCTTCGCCCGGGCGTCGGCCACGTAGTCCAGGTCGCGGACCGCCCGCAGCACGCTCCCGCGGGTCGCCGCGCTCACCGGATACACCCCGCCCAGCACCCTGGAGACCGTCGACGCGGAAACCCCCGCACGCGCCGCCACGTCCCGGATCGTGCTGCGGCCCCCGTCGCCGCTCTTCCTCGTCATGCCCGCCTCGTCTCTCCGGGCGCCGGTCCGCGCCCACCCCCACGGGAACAGCGGCAACACCGTAGAAACCGGTTCCCGTGACGGAGGCTAGCAGCGGAGAGGAGAGCGCAGGAGGGTCTCTACACCCACGGGCCGGAACCACGGGCGGGAACCACGAACGGGAACAGGGCGGCCCGCTCCCGGAGTCATGCCGCTCCCAGCGCCTTCGCGATGCCCGCGACACCGTCCGGTCCCACCCGGCAGCAGCCGCCGATCAGCCGGGCCCCCGCCTGCTGCCAGGCCGTGACCTGGTCCGTGGTGAAGGTGGAGCGGCCGGCCCAGGCGCGCGCCTCGGCGTCCCAGGTCTCGCCGCTGTTGGGGTAGACGACGACCGGCTTGCCGGTGACCCGCGCGGCCGTCGCCGTCGCGGCCTCCACGTCCTGCGGCGCACAGCAGTTGACCCCGACCGCGATCACCTCGTCCGCCTCCGCGGCCAGGGCGAAGGCCTCCTCCAGTGGCTGCCCGGCGCGGGTGCGGCCACCGGCGACGGAGTACGTCAGCCAGGCGGGCACGCCGAGCCCGCGCACCGCCCGCAGCAGGGCCGCGGCCTCGTCGGCGTCCGGGACCGTCTCCAGCGCCAGTACGTCGGGCCGGGCCGCGGCCAGCACCTCGAGGCGCGGCCGGTGGAAACGTTCCAGCTCGTCGACGCTCAGCCCGTAGCGCCCCCGGTACTCGGAGCCGTCCGCGAGCATCGCGCCGTACGGACCGGCCGACGCCGCCACCCACAACGGCCGCGGGACGCTGGCCCGCCGGGCCGCCTCCCGGGCCGACTGCACGCTCAGCGCCATGAGTTCGGCCGCCCGGTCACGGCTGATCCCGCGCTTGCCGAACCCCTCGAAGGTGGCCTGGTAGCTGGCGGTGATCGCCACGTCCGCCCCCGCCCGGAAGTAGGCCAGGTGCGCCTCGGTCACCGCCTCCGGCTGTTCGGCGAGCAACCGCGCCGACCACAGCTCGTCGCTCAGGTCGTGCCCGGCCGATTCGAGCTGGTTGGACATGCCGCCGTCGAGGACGACCGTCCCGGCGGCGAGGGCTTCGGCGAGGGTGAGGGTGCTGGTCATGCCGACGACGGTAGTCGAGAACCGGTGGCGGACCCCAGTCGAGTGTGTCCAGTGCATGAACAGATCGACCACCATGTGGGACAGCGGGTTACGATCACGGCCCTCCCCTCCGCCCGTACAGGAACACCGCCCATGACCGTCCCCCGCCCCGCCGGGCCCGCCGAACCCACCGGACCCGGACCCACCGGATCCGAACCCACCGGCCCCGACTCCTCCGAGCCGGCCCCGGCCCCCGCCACCGACGCGGCACCGGCCACCGACAAGGCCATCGCCCCCGCCACCGACAAGGCCGTCGCCCCGGCCCCCCGCCGCACCTTCGGGCTCGCCGCCGCCACGGCCCTCGTCATGGGCAACATCATCGGCGGCGGCATCTTCGCCCTGCCCGCCACCGTCGCCCCCTACGGCACGATCAGCCTGCTCGCCTTCCTCGTGCTCTCGGTCGGCGCCGTCCTGCTCGCGCTGCTCTTCGGCAGGCTCGCCCGGCGCAGCCCCGTCACCGGCGGTCTGTACGTCTATCCGAGGGACGCGTTCGGCGAGTTCGCCGGGTTCCTGTCGGCCTGGTCGTACTGGACGATGTGCTGGGTCAGCATCGCCGCCCTGGCCGTCGCGGTGGTCGGCTACGTCGACGTCCTGATACCCCTGCACGGCAACCACGTCCTTCAGGCCCTCGTCGCGATGGCCGCCCTCTGGCTGCCCGCCGCGGCGAACTTCGCGGGCACGCGCTGGGTCGGCGCGGTGCAGGTCGTCTCCACGATCCTGAAGTTCGTCCCGCTGCTCCTGCTCGCGACGATCGGCCTGTTCTTCGTCGACGCCGACAACTTCGGCCCGTTCAACGCCTCGGGCCAGAGCGTCTCCGGCGCGCTCGCCGCCTCCGCCGCGCTGCTGCTGTACAGCTTCCTCGGCGTCGAGTCGGCCGCGGTCAGCGCGGGCGAGGTCCGCGACCCCGAGCGCACGGTCGGCCGGGCGAGCGTCCTCGGCACCCTGGCCTCCGCGCTCGTCTACGTCCTCGGCACGATCGCCGTCTTCGGGCTGGTCCCGCACGACCGGCTCGTCGACTCGGGCGCCCCCTTCGCCGACGCCGTGAACGCGATCACCGGCGGCGGCTGGGGCGGCACCGCCATCGCCCTCGTCGCGGTCGCCTCGATCACCGGCTGCCTCAACGGCTGGATCCTCATGGCCGCCCAGATGCCGTACGCCGCCGCCCGCGACGGGCTCTTCCCCGCGCCCTTCGCCCGGCTCGGCAAGGGCGGCGTCCCCGGCTTCGGGGTGTGGGCCTGCGCGGTCCTCGGCAGTGTCCTCATCGCCCTCAACTACACGGCGGGGCCGGACACCACCTTCCGCGTCCTCGTCCTGATCACCACGTTCACCGGCTGTGTGCCGTACCTGCTGTCGGCGGCGGCCCAGCTGTACTGGCTGGCCCGCGGCACCCGCGCCCGGGTCCGTCCGGCGGGACTCGCCCGGGACCTGACGGTCGCGGTCCTCTCCTTCGCCTTCTCGTTCTGGCTGATCGCGGGCGCCGGGTACGCGGCCGTCTACCAGGGCGTGCTGTTCCTGTTCGCCGGAATCCCGGTCTACGTGTGGCTGCGGGGACGCAAGGACACGGCGGAGGCGGCGGCATAGCATCGGGGGATGCCCGACGTCGCCGCAGCACAAGCCGAAGTACGTGAAGTCCTGCGAGTCCCCGCGGACAGGGCGGTGTTCGAGCCGCTCACCCACAATCCGCTGAACGGCGTCACGGCCGGGGTGTGGCGGGTCACCGGCGGCGACCGCTCGGCCGTCCTGAAGGTCCTGACCCGGACCAAGGAGACCTTCGTCGGCTGGTCGGCGTCCAACGATCCGCGCCACTGGAACTTCTGGCGCCGCGAGGCCTACGTCTACCGGTCCGGCCTCGCCCAGGTCTGGCAGCGGCACGGCATCCGCGCACCCCGGCTGCTGGAGTGCGCCGAACGCCCCGACGGGGACGTCGCGTTGTGGCTGGAGGACGTGCCGGGCCCGCCGGCGACGTCCTGGCCCCTGGCCCGCCATGTCGACCACGCCCACCGCCTGGGCATGGCGCAGGGCGCCGTGGGCGCGGGGGAGGACACCCCGTGGCTCTCGCAGCGCTTCCTGCGGGACTACACGGCGGGGAAGACGACGGGCGAGGCCCTGCTCGACTCCGACGAGGCGTGGCGACACCCCCTGGTCCGGCGGCACTTCCCGCCCGGCCTGCGCGAGGACATGGTCCGTCTCCACCACGACCGCGAGTGGTTCCTCACGGTCATGGAATCGCTGCCCCGCGCCCTCTGCCACCTCGACCAGTGGCCGGCGAACCTCCGCGCGGACGGCCCCGGCGCCGGCGTCCTGCTCGACTGGGCGTTCACCGGCGACGGCGCCCTCGGCGAGGACCTCGGCAACTACGTCCCGGACTGCGTCTTCGACCTCTTCGTGCCCGCCGCCGACCTGCCGGGCCTGGCCAAGGCGGCCTACGACGCCTACGTGCAGGGCCTGCGCGTGAGCGGCTGGCGTGGCGACGAAGCCCTCGTACGACTGGGCGTGTGCGCCTCCGCGGTCAAGTACGACTGGCTCACGGCGCTGATGCTGGCCCGGGCGGACGAGGAGCCCTTGGCCTACGGCGGCGAGGGCACCGTCCCGGCCGAACCGCGCTACCGGGAAAGGGGCCTGGCCCTGGCATTCCTGGCCGAATGGGCGGCCGAGGCACGGCAGCTGGCGCCTCGGCTCGGCTTCCCCGAAGCCCCCTCCGGCCGCTGAACCGCGGGGCCCCCACCCCTGCACCGCCGTACGGAAACGGAAGGTCATGGCCCGAGCCCGAGTCGTCGAGTTGTCGTACTACCCGGTCAAGGGCTGCGCCGGTACGTCGGTGCGCGAGGCCCTGCTGACCCCGGCGGGACTGGCGCACGACCGCAGCTTCATGGTCGTCAGCGATCAGGGCGTGTACCGGACGCAGCGCCGGGATCCGCTGCTGGCCGTCATCCGCCCCCTCATCACCCCCGACGGCGAGCACCTCACGCTCACCGCGCCCGAGGCCGAGCCCCTCCACCTCAAGGTGGACACCTCCGCGGACCGGCAGAAGGTGGACCTGTTCGGAACCGCTTACCAGGGCATCGACCAGGGCGACGAGGCGGCGCACTGGCTCTCGGACCGGCTCGGGGTACCGAGCCGGCTGGTGCGCACCCCGCCGGAACACGACCGGGTGACCGACGGACTGACCCCCGGGACCTCCGGCTATGCCGACAGCTGCGCCCTGCACGTCCTCTCCCGTTCCACCCTCGACCTCCTCGACGCCAGGATGACGGCCCGGGGCGCACAGCCCCTTCCCGTCGACCGCTTCCGCCCCAACCTCGTCGTCGACGGCTGGGACGAGCCCCACACGGAGGACCGCGCGCACCGGCTGCGCATCGGCACCACGGAACTGGGCTACGCCAAGCTCGCCATCCGCTGCGCGGTCACCCTGGTCGACCAGCACGCCGGCACCCGGGCGGGCCCCGAGCCCCTGCGCACCCTCGCCGGCTACCGCCGCGCCACCCGGGGCGGCATCGCCTTCGGCACGAAGTACGCGGTGCTGCGGCCCGGCACGATGGCGGTGGGGGACGAGGTGGAGGTCACGGTCTGGGGCGAGTCGGAGCTGTGAGGACCGGCCGGGTCACCGCCGCGCACGGCCCGCGTGCCGCCCACCCCGCCGCTCACCTCGTGGCCCGCTTCGGCCCTCCCCGGTGGCCACCGGTACCGCGAGGCTGACGACCAGGGCGGAGCACAAGGCGTAGGGCCACCAGCCGAAGCCGGGTCGCCGCGCGGCGCCGGCGACGGTGCCGTCGCCGGTCCTGCGGGGGGTGGTGACGTCGCTGTCCCCGGTGCGGACGAGCGGCCCCTCGCCGCGTACCGCGAGCGTGCTGACGTCGCGGAACGCGCTCGCGGTGTACGCCGGAGTCCGGGGCGCCACGGTCGTCGTCACCGGGGGAGGGGCGACGAGCGACACGATCGCCGTGAGGAATCCCGCGGCCGCTGCTGTGGTGTGGGTCAGGCTGCGCACAGGACTGGAGACGGCTCATGTCCGGGTCGATAACGGAAACTTGGAGCGCCCGCTGTTTCCGTTTCCGAGACGAAGACGAGCGCATTCGCCGCCGAGCCCGGCCCCTTTGACCACCGAGACCGACGCGTTCGCCATCGAGACCGGCGCGTTCACCACCGAACCCAGCGGGTTCGTCCCGTCAGACCCGTTGACCTCCACGTGTCACCCCCTTACCTTTTCGGCGTTCGTAATGACAGATGGTGTTCGAGATATCAGACGCTGCATTCGATGATGACGCCGTGTGTCCCCCAGTGAGAGGCAGGCCCCACCGCATGAGCCGCGACCGCGACCACGCTCTGCCCGAACCCCCCAGCCGCAGAATGCTGATGAAGGGCGCCGCAGCCGCCGGCGCTTTCGCCGCCGTCCCCGGCGTCGCCGAGGCGGCACCCCGGGCAGAAACCGCTCCCGCAACAACCGCTGCCGGAACGCCCGCCGGAACGCCCGCCGGACGTCCGAAGGCGGCCCCCTTCGTGAACCCCCTGGTCCGCAACCGTGCCGACCCGCACATCAACCGGCACAAGGACGGTTTCTACTACTTCACCGCCACCGCCCCCGAGTACGACCGCATCATCCTGCGCCGCTCCCGCACCCTGCGCGGCCTCGGCGCTGCGGACGAGTCCGTCATCTGGCGCGCCCACGCCACCGGCCCCATGGGGGCCCACATCTGGGCGCCCGAACTGCACCGCATCGGCGGCAAGTGGTACATCTACTTCGCCTCCGCTCCCGCCGAGGACGTCTGGGCGATCCGCATATGGGTGCTGGAGAACGCCAACCCCAACCCCTTCAAGGGCACCTGGGTGGAGAAGGGCCAGGTCAAGACGGCGTGGGAAACCTTCTCCCTCGACGCCACCACCTTCACCCACCGGGGCAAGCGCTACCTCGCCTGGGCCCAGCACGAGCCCGGACTGGACAACAACACCGGCATCTTCCTCTCGGAGATGGCCGATCCGTGGACCCTCAAGGGCCCGCAGGTGCGGCTCTCCACCCCCGAGTACGACTGGGAGTGCATCGGCTTCAAGGTCAACGAGGGCCCGTACGTCCTCAAGCGCAACGGCCGCCTCTTCATGACGTACTCGGCCAGCGCCACCGACTTCAACTACTGCGTGGGTCTGCTGACCGCCGACGCCGACAGCCCTCTCCTGGATCCCCTGAGCTGGACCAAGTCGCCGACACCGGTGTTCACCAGCAACGACACGACCAAACAGTACGGTCCCGGCCACAACTGCTTCACCGTCTCCGAGGACGGCCGCACCGACGTCCTCGTCTACCACGCCCGGCAGTACAAGCACATCAACGGCGACCCGCTGAACGACCCCAACCGCCACACCCGCGTCCAGAAACTCGGCTGGAAGCCCGACGGCACCCCCGACTTCGGCATCCCCGTCGCCGACACGCAGGCGGCGGGTGAATGACATGAGACGTGTGCACGCCGTCCTTCTCGCCCTGTGCCTCGGACTGTTCGGCGCCCTCGCCACCGCAGGTCCCGCCCAGGCCGCACCCCAGAAGATCACCAACGGCACCCAGTTCACGGACACCTCCGGCAACCCCGTCCACGCGCACGGCGGTGGAGTCCTGAAGGTCGGCTCCTACTACTACTGGTTCGGCGAGCACCGCAACGCCGACAACACCTTCCGGTACGTCGACGCCTACCGCTCGACCGACCTGAAGAACTGGGAGTTCCGCAACCACGTCCTCACCGAGGCCAGTGACCCGGAGCTCGCGACCGCCAACATCGAGCGGCCCAAGGTCATGTACAACGCCGCCACCGGCACGTTCGTCATGTGGATGCACAAGGAGAACGGCACCGACTACAGCGAGGCCCGCGCCGCCGTCGCCGTCTCCGACACCGTCGACGGCGACTACACCTGGAAGGGCAGCTTCCGGCCGCTCGGCCAGCACATGTCCCGTGACATCACGGTCTTCACCGACACGGACGGCGCCGGCTACATGATCTCCGCCGCCCGCGAGAACTACGACCTCCAGATCTACCGCCTCACCGCCGACTACACCGGCATCGCGAGCCTGGTCGCCAACCCCTGGCCCGGCGGACACCGCGAGGCCCCGGCGCTGTTCAAGCGGAACGGCGTGTACTTCATGCTGACCTCCGGCGCCACCGGCTGGAACCCCAACCAGCAGCAGTACGCCACCGCCACCAGCCTCTCCGGCCCCTGGTCGGCCATGAAGAACATCGGCGACTCGACGACGTACGGCTCGCAGACCGCGTTCGTCCTGCCCGTGCAGGGCACCTCGGGCACGTCGTACCTCTACCTGGGCGACCGCTGGGGCAACTCCTTCGGCGGGACGGTCAACGACTCCCGGTACGTGTGGGCGCCGCTGACCTTCTCCAACGCGACCACCATGTCCATGTCCTGGTCACCCGAGGTCACGATCGACACGGCCGCCGGGACCGTCACCGGTACCGCCGCCACCTACAACACGCTGATCGCCCGCCACTCCGCCAAGTGCGCCGACGTCACGAGCCAGTCGCTCTGGGCGGGCGCCCAGATCAAGCAGTACGACTGCAACGGCGGCGGAAACCAGAAGTACTGGTTCAAGTCCGTCGGAAGCGGTTACTACCAGCTGATGGTCAGGAACAGCAGCCTGTGCGTGCAGGAGAACGCGAGCACGGTCACACAGGAGAACTGCGCCTCCTCCGCGACGAACCAGCAGTGGTCGCTGACCACCACCGGTTCGTACGTGAACGTCAGGTCCCGCGCGAGCGGCGAGTGCCTCGACGTGAACGGCGCGTCCACCGCCAACGGCGCCGCGCTCATCACGTACACCTGCAACGCGGGCACCAACCAGCAGTGGACGCGCGGAACATGACCGCCCGGCCGGTCCGCCGGACGCTCAGGCCAGCAGGTCGATCGCGTCGACGGCCGTCCCCGCGCTGAGGAACCCGCTCGCCCCCGACCCGCTCACCACGTCGATCCTGAGCACGTTGTACTGACTCGTGTCCGTCTTCCAGGCGGACGCGGGGACGTTGTACGTGAACGTGTGGTTGTTGCCCCGGTAGGAACCGTTGGTCAGCGACCGGGTGTTCGGCTGGGTGGGCGGGACGGGGACGGCCGAGGTCCAGGTGTCGTTGACGGTGATCTGAGGGCGGCCGTTGGCGTACGCCGTCGTCACCCCGATGCGCAGGGTGTGCGCGGCGGCCGCCTGGGCCGCCGTCAGCTTGAAGTACACCAGGATCCCGCTGTTGACGTCCTTCCAGAGGTAGCAGGGGAAGGCCGCCGTCTCGCCGTTGCCGACGACCACGTTCCCGGTCCAGGACGCGGCCCGTGTGTCGGACGGATGCGCGTACGTCATCAGGTCCGCGTTCTTGAATCCGGCCGGCGTGCCGTTCCAGTCGCCGATCCGCCAGATCGCGTTCGCCTGGGACGGGTCGTTGGAGGAGGGGATCGCGATCGTGTTCAGGGTCGTCGTGCCGCCCGCCGACGCGCTCACCGACGTGGTGTACACCGCGAGTTCGCCCTTGTACACGGTCAGCGTGTACGTCCCCGGCAGCACACCGGAAACGGAGAAGAAACCGTCCGAGGAACGCGCCCGAGCCCAGTACTGCGCCGACGCGTTGGCGAGCCCGACGGTGTACGGGTACGCCGTGTTCCGCCCGGAGATCCCGACACCCGCGACCTTGCCCCGCCCGCTCGCCGGCACGTACCCCGCGATGCCGAGCGAGTCTGCCCAGGGCGTCGTCAGTGTGCCCGGGGACAACGCCGAGGAGGGCGCCCCGCCGTCGGTGAAGGCGATCACGTACGGCCCCTGGAGACCGAAGCGCTGCGCCTCGGTCTGGTTCTGGCCGTAGTGCAGGATCTCGTACAGACCCCCGCCGTCCGCGCTCTGGTGGCGCAGCAGGGAGCGGTAGAAGGGGCCGCCGGCGGCCTTCTCGTGGTTGCTGCGCACCATCCACAGGCCGACACCGCCGGCGGACCAGCCGATGTGGTCGTAGTCCATGACGCGCAGCCGGGAGTAGTGCTTGGAGCGGGTCTGGCCGTCGGACTTCCGGAAGACGTCCGAGGCCTCGATGGCGGTGGGCGCGTAGGTGTAGGAGTCGGGCTCGTCGTTGAGGAAGGCGCCCTTCTTCACGCGCACGATGTACCGGCTCGCGGCGACGGAGGTGTCGGCCTTGTTCGTCCACAGGTAGATGTTGTTCTCGCCGCTGCGGGCCGCGTAGTAGTGCCTGAGGGTGCCGTGCGTGACGGAGATCAGGATCGTCGTGCCGGACTGCTTGATGCTCACGGTGGAGGAGCCGAGGCCGGACTCGATGTGCGAGTTCATGCCGCCGTAGCCCTGGTACTCGGTGCCCCGGTAGACCAGGGAGGTCAGGTCGCCGGTGGACTTGGAGACCTTGAGGACGAGTTGGGCGCCGGTGTCGACGACGTAGTTCGCGCCGTCGTCGCTCCAGCCGAAACCGGCGGCGTGCGCGGGGCGGGCGAGGGCCGCGCCGACGGCACCGGCCGTGGCGGCGAGGACGACGGTACGACGGCCGACCGGTCTGTTCGTGGCTCCGGGCATGGGGGTGCCTCCTGCGAGAGGTGGGGGGGGAGTGCGGTGGGAGCGAGAGTGACAGTTGAATCGATTTCGCGAAAGGGCTTTCACTCAAGCCGGTCCGTAGATCTGGTGAATGCTGCTCGAGGTCTAGAAAGCGCTTGTCCGGAGCGGTACGGTCCCCCTCCAGGTCTTGTCATGTGCCGGGAGGAGCCTGAAGTGAGACGTTTCAGCATCGCCGTCGCCGCAGCGGTGACCCTGGGGACGGCGTTGTCGTCCGTACCCGCCCACGCCGACGCCACGCACGGGGCCCGTGGCCTCGCCCACTGCGCCGCCGACGCCTGCCACTTCGACGTCCCGCCGGGGACGTACGACGTACGGGTCACACTCGGCGGGAAAACGGCTTCCAGCACGAGCGTCACCGGAGAGAGCCGCCGCTCCCTGCTCCAGGAGACGACCGCACCCGCCGGAAAACGCATCACCCGCAGTTTCACGGTGAACGTCCGCACCCCCGAGGGCGAGCCCACCGGCCCCGAGGGAACCCCCGGCCTCGACCTCAGGATCGGCGGGACCGCCCCGGCCCTCGCCGGGATCGAGGTCAAGCGGGCCCGGCACGCCCGCCAGATCTTCCTGGTCGGCGACTCCACCGTCTGCGACCAGCCCGGCGACCCGTACTCCGGCTGGGGCCAGCAACTGCCGCAGTTCCTCCGCGAGGGCGTGTCCGTCGCCAACTACGCCGATTCCGGGGAGAGTACGGTCAGCTATCTGGGGAACCCGCGGCTGTGGGCCACCGTACGGCCCCTGATCCGCCCCGGCGACGCGGTCCTCGTCCAGCTCGCGCACAACGACAAGACCACGGACGAGGCCACCTACTGGGCCAACCTGGAAGCCCTGGTCGCGGGCGTCCGGGAACGGGGCGGACAGCCGGTCCTTGTCACCCCCGTCGTGCGGCGCTGGTTCAACACCGACGGCACGCTCAACAACGGAACCGCCCTCCTGGTCAACGGCCTCGGCGTCGACCACCCGGCCGTCATCCGCTCGGTCGCCGCGGCGCGGGACGTCCCGCTGATCGACCTCACGGCGAAGACCAAGGCGCTGGTGGAGTCCCTCGGTGTGGAAGGCTCCAAGGCGCTGTACCTCACCGATGAGGCGCGGGACAACACGCACACGTCGGTGCGCGGTGCGACGGCCTTCGCGCGCCTCGTCCGCGACGAACTCGTCACCCTGCATCTGGTGCCCAGAGGCACGGTGCGGGTGGGATAGACCCCTGGGGCGCCCCGACCGGAACCGGGGCGCTCCAGGTCCGACCCGTTCCGGCCGGCCCGAGCATGAAAGACACGCGATGCAGCTGCCCCCCGACGACCGCACGACGTCCCCGTTCACCGGTTACACCCGCGCCCACTGGGAGGCGGCGGCCGACGCGCTGCTCGCCGCGGTCGAGCCGTACGCGACCGAGGACCGCGCGCTCTACCACCTGCCCGGCGACCGGTCCAGCTGGTCGGGCCGCCTCTCCGACGGCCTGGAGGGCTACGCCCGCACCCTGCTGCTCGCCGCGTTCCGCCGTGACGAGAAGGCCCTGGAACGCTATGCGACCGGCCTCGCCGCCGGTGTCTCGGGAGTCTGGCCCCGCATCGAGGACCGCAGCCAGCCCCTGGTGGAGGCGGCGTCCGTCGCCCTGGCCCTGCGCCTCACCCGGGACCTCCTCTGGGACCGCCTGGACGACGGCGTACGTCAGCGGGCGGCCGCGTGGCTGGCCGACTCCCTCACGGCCGAGCCCTGGCCGTGCAACTGGGAGCTGTTCCCGGTCACCGTGGGCGGCTTCCTCGCCGAAATCG
Organism: Streptomyces sp. NPDC007929; assembly: GCF_042959065.1. Classification (NCBI taxonomy): domain Bacteria; kingdom Bacillati; phylum Actinomycetota; class Actinomycetes; order Kitasatosporales; family Streptomycetaceae; genus Streptomyces; species Streptomyces sp. NPDC007929. The sequence continues at coordinate 382,376 of NZ_JBIBKD010000007.1, forward strand.
GTTACGAGCAGGACGCTTCCCGCGCGGCGATCGACCGCGGCCTGGAACGCATCGAGCAGTGGTACGTCGGCGAGGGCTGGTACACCGACGGCGACGGCCGCAAGTACGACTACTACAACGGCTGGGCGATGCACCTCTACCCGGTGCTGCACGCGTGGCTGGAGCAGGACGAGCGCCTGCTGGAGCTGTACGGCGACCGCCTCGGCCGGCACCTCTCGGACTACGCCCGTCTCTTCGGCGGCGACGGCGCCCCCATGCGCCAGGGCCGCTCCCTGACCTACCGCTTCGCCACGACGGCCCCGCTCTGGCTGGGTGCGCTGATCGGCCGTACGCCCCTGCCGCCCGGCGAGACCCGGCGGCTGGCCTCGGGCGCGCTCAAGTACTTCCTGGACCGGGGCGCGGTGGACGACCGGGGTCTGCTCTCCCTCGGCTGGCACGGCCCCGACGAGTCCGTGCTGCAGGGCTACTCGGGCCCGGCCTCCCCGTACTGGGCGAGCAAGGGTTTCCTGGGCCTGCTCCTGCCCGCGGACCACGAGGTCTGGACGGTGCCGGAGGAGGCCGCCCCCGCCGAACGCGCGGACGGTGTCACCCCCGTCGGACCGCCCAACTGGCTGGTGCAGTCCACCCGTTCCGACGGCGTGGTCCGCCTCCACAACCACGGCAGCGAGGACGTCCGCTACGACCCGTACTACACGCGGCTGGCGTACTCCACGGTGACGACGCCCTCGGACGCGTACGACAACAGCGTCCTGGTCGCCGGCGACCCGAGCCGTACCGGCATCGAACCGCTGGGCGTGGGCGAGGGCTGGGCGGCGTCCCGGCACAGCGCCGGTGCGGGCGCGCGGGTGACGAGCGTGGTGCTGGCGCGGGGAGCGGTGGAGGTGCGGGCGCATCTGGTCGCGGGCGCGGCGCCGGGAACGGCGGTACGGGTGACCGGGTGGAGCGCACCGGAGGGTGCCCAGGCCGAACTGCTGCCCGCGGTGGGCCTCGACGACGACCTCACGGGTGTCACCACCGGCGATGCCACCCTGTTCGTCGCCCTGGCCCGGCTCACCGCCGAGACCGACCCCGGCCCACTGGCGGAAACCGTCGCCGTAACCGGTTCCGGGGAGGGCGAACTGACGATCCGCTGGACCGAGGGGCCCGAGGTGCGGGTCCGGCTCGACGAGGGTGGCGTACAGGTCGACTGAGGCGTGCCGCCGTCGGGCGCCGCCATGCTTCGGTCCCTGCCGAAGTGAGCGGGGCCTAGCGTGCGGGCATGACCGTGGATCCGCAGCCGAAGCCCTTCGATCCGGCGGGGGCCGCCACCGCCTTCGCCGGTCTGCACCGCGCCGGGGAGCCCCTGCTCCTGCCCAACGCCTGGGACCATGCGTCAGCCCGGGCCCTCGCGGGACAGGGGTTTTGTGCCGTCGGGACGACGAGCCTGGGCGTCGCCGCGGCGGCCGGCCTCCCCGACGGGGCGGCGGCGACCCGCGAGGAGGCGCTGCGGCTGGCCATGGCCCTGGGCTCCGAGCCCTTCCTGCTGTCCGTCGACGCGGAGGGTGGATTCAGCGACCACCCCGACGAAGTCGCCCGCTTGGCAAGGGAGTTGTACGCCGTCGGAGCCGTCGGCATCAACCTGGAGGACGGCCTCGGACCGGCCGCCCGTCACGCGGCGAAGATCGCGGCGGTCAAACGGGCCGCTCCCGGCCTGTTCGTCAACGCCCGCACCGACACCCACTGGCTGGGCGACGGCGACGGCACCCTGGCACGTCTCGATGCCTACCGGCAGGCGGGCGCGGACGGGGTGTTCGTGCCCGGCCTCACCGACCTGCGCGGCATCGAGGCCCTGGTGCGCCACCTGGACGTGCCCCTGAACGTCCTCTACTCACCCGCCGGCCCGCCGGTCGCCCGCCTCGCCGACGTCGGCGTGGGGCGCGTCAGCCTCGGCTCGCTGCTGTACCGGCGGGCGCTGGGGGCGGCCCTGGAGGCGGTGGCGGACCTCCGTGCGGGCCGGACACCGACGGGTCCGACGCCGTCGTACGACGAGGTGGCGGAGTTCGCAGCGCCGGATCCCGGGACCGGCCCGGCCCGGCCTCGGGAGTGATCTAGCGGGGCCAGTTCCGCAGCAGGACGTCCAGGGCGTCGATCGCCCTGTCCCAGGAGACCTGCACGTCACGGGGCGCGCCGAAGGCGCCGGTGGACTCCAGGGCGCAGTAGCCGTGGAAGGTGCTGCGCAACAGGCGCACGGCGTCGGTGAGGTCGGGTTCCTCCAGGCCGTAGGCGCGGAGCATGCCGTAGGTGACGTCGGCCGTGCGGCGCATCGCGGGGGAGTCGGAGACCAGCTCCGGGTCGATCCGGAGCTGTGTCGCCGCGTACCGGCCGGGGTGCTCCAGGGCGTAGGCCCGGTAGGCGGCGGCGAAGGCGGCCAGGGTGTCCCGGCCGGGCGCCTGTCCCTCGACCGCCTGCGCGATCCGGTCGATCATCTCGCCACCGGCGAGGAGGGCCATCCTGATCCGCAGGTCCCGCAGATTCCGGACGTGGGTGTACAGGCTCGCGTCCTTCACCCCGAAGCGACGGGCCAGGGCGGAGAGGGTGACGCCCTCGAACCCGGCCTCGTCGGCGAGGTCGGCCGCGGCCGCGACGAGGCGCTCGGGGGTGAGACCGGCTCTGGGCATGGGGGTTCGATATCACCTCTCGATGAGAGCCGGGCCGTCGGTGCGGCCCCATGGGAGCCGGGAGCGATCGTAGCCGCCGGTGTGGGGGCGCGGCCGCCGTACCCCACCGGTCGTGTCGCGCCGCGCGGGTCACGCTCCACGGCTCTCCGAGGGGCGAACGCCTCAGCGGATCGGCGCGTACACCACCCCCAGCTTGTCCAGCTCGTCGCCCGCGCGGCCGGTGAAGCCCACGATCTGCCGGCCGGAGGGTGCCGTGAAGGTCCTCGCCTCGGACGTCGCCGTGCCGGCGGACAGGGTGCGGCCGCGGTCCGTCGTGAACGACGCCGAGAACAGCCGTGTACGGCCGTTCTTCTGACCCTGCGTCAGTTCGACCGAGGTCAGGTGCTCACCCGCGGCCAGGGTCAGGGAGGCCGCGGTGCCGCCCGTACCACCGTGGGCGAGGGTCGTGCCGCCGTCGTGGGTGAGGGACACACCGTCCAGGCGAGCACCGCCGCGCAGGGTGAGGGTGCGCGGAGACGGGACGGCCGGCAGGTCGTCCGCGTCGTTGAACGCCGTGCCGTGCGGGCCGCCGAAGAAGTCGCTGGCGCGCAGCGACGGGTCGAGGGTGTAGGAGAAGTCGACCGCGTGCGGGAAGTGGTCGGAGAGGTTGCCGCCGGCCGGGTCCAGGAAGGACGCCCACGCGTTGCTGTAGCGGGTCGCGTTCAGGCTCAGCAGCCTGCTGCCGCGGTAGAGGACCTTGTCCACGACCTCGCAGTCGTCCGGCGGTGCCGTGGCAGGACAGACGAGCGCGGGACCACCCTGCGCCGGGGGCGTCCCGCCCTTCACGCGCTGCACCCACGCGTCGGTCAGGCCGTTCTCGCTCACGAGCGTGCGGATGTTGTCTCCGGAGCGGGTGTAGCGCGTGTTCGTGTCGCCCATGACGATGACCGCGTTGCCGGACGAGTTGGCGCGGATGAAGTCGGAGAGCTGCTGGACGTTGGCACGGCGGGCGGCGAGCGCGTCGTCGGTGTCGTCCGCGTTGGTGTGCACGTTGTAGAGGTCCAGGAAGGCACCCTCGGCGAGCCGGACCCGTGCCAGGGAGAACCCCTTCGGGGTGAGGCAGTTGGTGCCGGTGCACTTGTTCCACTTGACGCGCTGGAAGTCCTCGAAGGGAAGGTCCGAGAGCGTGTTCAGGCCGTCCCCGAACGGGACACCGCCACTGGTCGCGGTGCGGTGGGCGTGGTCGTCGCCCGCGTACAGGGCGGCGTGGTAGTTGAAGTCCTCCTGCACGTTGACGATGTCGTAGGTCCCGAGGCGCGGCGAGATCAGCGGCGTGTTCTTCGCCGGGTTGCCCGAGCTCAGGCCCTCGGGGAGCCCTGCGACGTTGTAGGTGAGGACGGAGAAGGAGCCGGAGTCCGCGGCCACGGCGGGTGTCGCGCTGGTGGTCGCCAGGCCCGTGACGGCCAGGGCGGCGGCCACGACGGTGCCGATCAGTCTCTTCATGGGGTGTCTCCGGTCGGAGAGGCGGGGGGTGGAAGAAGTTGAACGTTGCTCAGGTTCGAGGGCAACACCCTTGGTGCGCAAGGGGAACAGCACGAACAGTGGGAGACGTCTTCGCGTCATGAGGGACGCAGGAGGTCCAGGTCCGTGCCCCAGGCGTCGAGCACCGCGCCGTGCCCGGCGTCGCGCGCAGCCCTCTCGATCCCGGTGAAGAGCGCGCGCTGGGTGGACGGGTCGCCGTCGCCCAGGACGCGCCGCAGGACCGGCAGAAGACGGTCCGCACCCCACCGGGGATCGCTTAGCGGTTGCCGCTCCAGCTCCCAGCGCAGGTACTTGTTGTACGGCCGGACGCGGCGGTGCAGGGTGAACAGCACCTAGCGGAACCGGTCCAGCGCGGCGAGTTCGCAGGCGTGCCGGTCCCGGAGGATCACGTGCAGGTCGTGGTCGGAGTGGGCGGTGGGCATGCCCTCGTGGACCTGGGAGCCGCTGAGGACCAGCCCCACGACCGCGGGATCCTCGGCCGCCCGCGTGACGAAGGCCGCCAGTGTGTCGTCGGGGGTGCTGCCCATGACGATGTGCATGGTGATGTCTCCCTGCGAGAAACGCGCCGACGCTGGAAACGCGCCGACGCATGGGAACGCGATGGCGCGTGGAAACGTGATGGCGCTGGAAACGCGCCGACGCATGGGAACGCGATGGCGCGTGGAAACGTGATGGCGTCTGCGGTGTCCGGGACACCGCGGGAGAGATCAGCTCACGGCGCGGACGCTACCCCGCCCGCACCGTTGGCCGGTACCGCTTTCCGCCCACCGTCGTAGGGTTGCCCTGCATCGGCGACGGGGGAGGTTGCATGACGCACGAGGCGGCACGACGCGCGGACGAACCCGGGAGCAGTGCGTCCGGTGGTGAGCCCCACGCCGGCTTACCCGGCGCCCGGCGCCCGCTGTGGCGGCAGCGCGGCTTCAGCATCTTCTGGGCCGCGCAGACCCTCTCCGTCCTCGGCGACTCCTTCGCGCTGATCGCCCTGCCCCTGCTGGTCCTGGAGGCCACCGGCTCGGTCGCCCGGATGGGGCTGCTGACCGCGGTGGGCGGGGCCGCGTCCGTCGTGGCGGCGGTGTTCGCCGGGGCGGTCGTGGACCGGGTGGACCGCCGCCGGCTGCTCATCGCCTGCGACCTGGTGCGCATGGGGCTGTACGGGGTGATCCCGCTGGTGTGGCTGTTCGGCCCGCAGCTGTGGCTGCTGTACGCGGTGCTGCCGTTGTGCGAGGCCGTCGGCATGCTGTTCGCGGTCGGCTACGTCACGGCCGTGCGCGCGCTGGTCGGTACCGGGCAACTCACCGAGGCCAACGGGCGGTTGAACGCGACCGCAGCCTCGGCGGGTGTCCTCGGGCCGCTGTGCGCGGGGCTGGTCGCGGCGTGGTCCGGCCCGGCCGCGGCCGTCGGTGTGGACGCGGCCAGCTTCGGGGTGTCGGCGGTGTGCCTGTTCTTCGTCCGGTTCCCGACCCGCACCCGCACCAACGCCCCCACCGCCACCAACGCCCCCACCCCCACCAACGCCCCCACCTCCACTCCCGATGAACAGCCGGGCACCCGCACCGGGCTCTGGCAGGACCTCCGTACCGGCATCGTCTTCCTCTACGGCCACCCCGTGCTGCGCTCGCTCACCGTCCTGCTGTTCGTCTTCAGCTTCCTCACCCTCGGCCTCAACGACCTGGTCATCTATCACCTCAAGTACGACCTGGGGCATGACGACGGCACCGTCGGCACGGTCATGGCGGCCGGTGCGCTGGGAACCATCGCCGGTGCCCTGCTCGTGGCCAGGATCCGCCGCCGCCTCGGCTTCGGGGCGACGTGGACCTGCTCGGTCGCGGGGTGCGGGCTCGCGTTCGCCGGTCTCGGCTGGGCCAGTGACGTGCCGGTCGTCGCGGCCCTCAGCGCCGTCTTCCTCGCCTGTGCCGCCATGGGGGGCACCTGCTCGATGTCACTGCGCCAGGAGGTGACCCCGGAACACCTGCTGGGCCGGGTCACCTCCGCGTTCTGGACCCTTCACTACGCGGCGGCCCCCGTCGGCGCCGCCGTCCTCACCTGGGCCGCCGAGGAACAGGGCACGGCCCCGGTCGCCCTGGCGGCCGGAGCGATCTGCGTCCTGCTCGCGGTGACGGCCCTGCTCACCCCGATCCGCCGAGCGGGCCGCCCCTGACCCCGCCTCGGCCGCCCCCTCCGGTCAGCCGTTGTTCCCCGTGCACTGCCGCAGACGCCACTTCCGCGGCACCCGCGACCCCATGGACGCCGGCAGCCCCGCGACCATGTCGCCGAGGACGGCCGCGATCAGGTACCTGATCCGGCCCGCCGCCACCGTCAGGTCCCCGATGGCGGCGGCGGGAAGAAGAAAACGTCTTCTTCACCCGGTGGTCGAGAACACGAACGAGAACTCCGCCGGCTCCGCCCTCAGGAAGTACCGCGGCAGCGGACCCGGGCCGCAGGACTGCGAGCCGATGCCGTGCTGCCCGTGGTCGAGGTTGACCCACACCGTGTCGCCGGCCGTGAGGTCGGTGCGGTGCCGGGCCGCGTCCAGCTGCTCGGTCGTCCAGCGCCGCGCCGTGAACCAGAACTCCGGGTCGCCCTCGATCCGCAGCCCGCCGAGCTCCACCCAGCGGACATCCGCCCGGGCGCCGTTCTCCTGCGGCCGGACGTACGGCGTCTGCAGCCCGTCCACCGTCGAGCGCCAACGGCCCACCATGGACGCCTTGCCGGTGTCCGGGTAGGCCTCGCCGGGACCGCCGCCGAACCACTCCACCCGGTCCGCCTCCGCCAGCCCGAAGCGGACACCGAGCCGGGGCAGCGGCACCGTCCAGTCGCCCTGGGGCGTCACGGACACGGTCAGCCGCAGCCGCTCACCGTCGGACGTCCAGCGGTACACCGTGTCCAGACCCACCTCGCGGGCGGCCGGTGCCACCCGGGTCCGGACGGTGAGCGCGTCGTCGCCCGCCTCGACCGACACCAGGCGGTGCCGCATCCGGTGCAGGCCCAGCGTGCGCCACAGCGTCCCGTAGCGGGTGTCGCTCTGCCACTCGGCGCCGTCGTCGTTGTCGGTCGGCGCCCGCCACACGTCCAGCCGCGGCGTCGCACCGACCTCCACCCCGCCGATCGTGAGCAGCGCGCCGGTGCGGGCGTCGAACCCGGCCGGGCCGAGCGTGATCCGGTCGCCGTCGGGCACGGGCCGGTCGGTCGCCGGGAAGGTCGGCAGCGGCCGTGCCCCCACCGCGAACTGGCCCCAGGCCACCACATGCCCCTGCGCGGCCCAGGCGGTGTCGTCCGCGAGCAGCGCCCGCACCGTCCACTGCCGCTCGCCGCCCCGGCCGTCCGCGGGCGGCTCCGGCAGCTTCACCTCGGCGCTCTCGCCCGGCGCGAGTGCCGGCACCGCGAGCGGACCCGACTCGACGGTCTCGCCGTCCACCTGGCACGACCACTCGAAGGCCAGCGCCGACAGGTCCGCGAAGTCCTGCTTGTTGGTGACGCGCACGGTGCCGTTGGCGCCTCCCTCAAGCTCTCGGCTTCGCTCGAGCAGGGGGGACCCCCAGCCCTCGATCCGGACCGGCTCGATGACCTTCTTGTACTCGATCAGGCCCGGCGACGGCGTCCGGTCCGGGAAGACCAGCCCGTCGCACACGAAGTTGCCGTCGTGCAGCTCCTCGCCGAAGTCACCGCCGTAGGCGTAGCCCAGCTCGGCGTGGCGGACGCCGTGGTCGATCCACTCCCAGACGAAGGCGCCCTGGAGCCGCTCGTGCTTCTCGAACAGCTCCTGGTAGTCGGCGAGTCCGCCCGGGCCGTTGCCCATGGCGTGCGCGTACTCGCACTGGATGAAGGGCAGTTCGCGGCGCCGGAGCGGGCCGCCGTCGAGCCGCTGCCCGATCTTGTCGACCTCGTCGTGGAAGGCGTACATCCGCGAGTACACGTCCGTGTCGCGGCAGTTCCAGTCGCCCTCGTAGTGGACCAGCCGCTCGGGGTCGCGGGCGTGGATCCACTCGGCCATGGCGGTCAGCCCGCGGCCGGTGCCGGCCTCGTTGCCCAGCGACCAGAAGACGACCGACGGGTGGTTCTTGTCCCGCTCGACCATGCGCGCCGCGCGGTCCAGCAGGGCCGGGGTCCAGCGGTCGTCGTCGACCGGGTTGTCCCGCCAGTCCTGTTCGACGAAACCGTGGGTCTCCAGGTCGCACTCGTCGATGACCCACAGCCCGTACTCGTCGCACAGGTCCAGGAAGGCCGGGTGCGGCGGGTAGTGCGAGGTGCGCACGGCGTTGAGGTTGTGCCGCTTCATCAGCAGCACGTCCTCGCGCATGGTCTCCAGGTCGAGGGCGCGGCCGTGCTCGGGGTGCCACTCGTGCCGGTTGACGCCCTTGAAGAGGACGGCCGTTCCGTTGACCTTGATCAGCCCGTCCTCGAGGACGACCGTACGGAAACCGATGCGCAGCGGCACCCGCTCCCCGTCCGTGACCAGCACACCGTCGTACAGCCGCGGCGTCTCGGCGGTCCACGGCTCGACCCCGACGGTCACCGGCTCACCGGTGGCGACATCGATGTCCAGGGCCGCCACGAGCACCCGCCCGTCGACGTCGGAGTCGACGCGCAGGGTGCCCTCACCGGTGGTGTGGTCGTAGGAGGCGTGCACGAAGAAGTCGCCCGCACCGCCGGCCGGGCGGTGCAGCAGTGTCACGTCCCGGAAGATGCCCGGCAGCCACCACTGGTCCTGGTCCTCCAGGTACGACCCCGCCGACCACTGGTGCACGCGCACGGCGAGCACGTTGGGGCCCGGCTTCAGCAGCTCACCCACCGCGAACTCGTGCGCGAGCCGGGAGCCCTTGAACTCGCCGAGCTCCGTGCCGTTCAGCCAGACGCGGGCGCAGGACTCGACCCCGTCGAAGCGCAGCACCGCTCCGCCGTCCGACGGCCAGTCGTGCGGCAGGTCGAAGACGCGCAGATGGTCACCGGTGGGGTTCTCCGTCGGGACGTACGGCGGGTCCACCGGGAAGGGGTAGAGGTGGTTGGTGTAGATCGGGGAGCCGAACGCCCCGTCGCCCTGGAGGACCCAGTGCCCGGGGACCGTGACCTCGGCCCAGTTCCCGGCGTCGTAGCCCTCCTCGGCGAACGAGTCGTCCTCGGCTCCGGCGGTGGCCGAGAGCCGGAAACGCCAGCTGCCGTTCAGCGACAGGGACCGTGCGTCCGAGGCCGCGTACCAGGCGCGGGGCGGCAGGGCCTCGCTGCCCGGACGGACGTCCTCGACGTAGTCGACGGATGGGGTCGTACGGAAAGACATCGGTCTCCTAGCTCAGCCCTTGATGCCGGTCTGTGCGATCCCCTGCACCAGCCAGCGCTGGAGGAAGAGGAAGACGAACACCAGGGGCAGGATGGAAATGGCCGTGGCCATGAAGATCATGTGGAACACGACGGTCTGGTTGGTCATATAGCTGGAGAGCGCCACCTGGACGGTCCACGAACCGGGGTCCTGTCCGATGACCAGCGGCCACAGGAACGCGTTCCAGCCGGCGATGAACGTGATCGTGGCCATCGCCGCGAAGAAGTTCAGCGAGTTGGGCACGACGACACGCCAGTACGCACCCCAGTAGCCCAGCCCGTCCATGCGTGCCGCCTCCTCCAGTTCCTTGGGGAACCCCAGGAAGTACTGCCGGAAGAGGAAGCAGGTGAAACCACTGAACAGGCCCGGGACGATGAGGCCCTGGTAGGTGTCCACCCAGCCGAGCGAGGAGACCAGCACGAAGCTCGGCACGAAGGTGACCGCGGTGGGGACCATCAGGGTGCCCAGGACGGCGTAGAACACCTTGTTGGCGTGCTTGTACGGGATACGCGCCAGACCGTAGCCCGCCAGCGAGCACACCAGCAGGACGCCGACGGTGTGCAGGGTGGCCACGACCGCCGAGTTCCACAGGGACTGGGCGAAGGGGACGGTCTCGTCGCCGAACAGCTCGCCGATGTTGCCCCACTGGATGTCCGTGGGGAAGAACTTCCAGTTCTCGCCGGTGATCTCGGCGTCCGTGGACAGGGCGTTGCGGACGAGGATGTAGAACGGGATCAGGAAGAGGAAGGCGGCGACCCCGGTGGCGATGTAGAGGCCGGTGGAGCTCATCACGCCGCCGCCGCGCCTCACCCGGCTGGTGGTGTCCGACGTCGGCGCGGACTTGCGCACCTTGGGGATGGTGGAGGTCACTTGGACTCGTCCCCCCTTCCGAAGCCCATGAACTTGCCCTGGAGCAGGGTCACGGCGCAGATCAGCACGGTCAGGATGAGTGCGCCCGCGCTGCCGGCGCCGTAGTCCTGGCTCTCGCCCAGGGCCTTGTAGTACAGCTCCATGAGGGGCGGGCGGCCCCAGGTGGTCTTCGACAGCAGGTTGAAGAACTCGTCGAAGGCCTGGTAGGCGGCGACGAGCAGCAGCAGGATCACCGCCGTGGACGTGGCCCGCAGCTGGGGCAGGGTGATGTGCCAGAAAGTCTGCCAGCCCGACTTGGCGCCGTCGATGGCGGCGGCCTCGTACAGCTCCTCCGGGATGTTCTGCAGCGCGGCGATGAACAGGATCATGTAGAACCCGGACTGCAGCCACAGCCGGGCGCTCACGATGACCAGCCAGTACCAGGGCGGGTTGGGGTCGATCAGCCAAGCGATGTTCTCGACCCCGAACCAGCTGAGGACCGTGTTCATCAGGCCGAAGCGGACCCCGCTGAAGATGGACATCTTCCAGATGAGCGACGCGGCGACGTAACTGACCGCGGTCGGCAGGAAGAACACCGAGCGGAAGAACGCCCGCATGAAGCGCATCCGGTTCACCAGCAGCGCAAGGCCCAGCGACAGCGCCCAGGTGGTGGGCACGATGAACGCGGCGAAGACGGTGAAGGTACCGAGCGAGCCGACGAAGTCGTCGTTCGTCAGCATGTACGTGTAGTTGTCGAACCCGACGAACTTGTCGGGCGTGACGGTGAAGCGTGCCTCGAAGAAGCTCAGCCACAGGCTCCAGAGGATCGGCGCGTAGACGAAGATCGCCAGGCCGATCAGGAACGGGCCGGTGAACAGCCAGAAGGTGAAGGTGGGGCTGCCCCGCAGGCGCCGCCGCGGCGTGGCCGGGGAGGCCTTCGCCGGGGCGGAGCCCGCGAGGTCGAGCTTGGTGGTCGTCGACATCTCGTGATCCGTCCCGCGACCTAGCCGAACAGCTTCTTGAGCTCGCGGTTGACGGCCGTGTCACACCGGTCGAGGGCCTTCTCCGGGTCCATGTTCTTGCGGACGCTGTTGGCGAAGACGTCCTCGAAGGCGGTGCGCATGGCCTGGGTCCAGCCGATGTTGTCGAAGTGGCCGAACTCGTTGAAGAGCTTGACGCCCTCGGCGGCGTTGCCCGTCTTGAGCTTGTCGGCCGTCTTGGCGAGCGAGGTGCGCGGCGGGATGTGGAAGCCGTAGGAGGTGGCCCAGTCCTCCTGGTACTCCTTCTGGTCGATCCACAGCCACTTCACGTACTCCTTGGCCGCGTCGACGTCCTTGCCCTTGGCGTTGACGAACATCGACCAGCCGCCGTTGTAGACGGACGGCTTCCCGGAGTCCGTGACCTTCGGGAAGGGGAAGACGCCCCAGTCGTCGCCGAGCGCGTCCTGGATCGCCGGCATGGCCCACATGCCGCAGAACTGGATGGCGCACAGGCCCTGGTTGAAGGAGGAGGGGTCCCAGGACTCGGTCGGGGCGCCGAGGAGAAGGTCGCCGCTGGTGAACAGCGTGCGCATCTTCTTCAGGCCCTCGACGACGCCGTCGGTGTGGTAGGCGATCTGGTTCTTGTCGTCGAGGTGCTGGGCACCCGCGGACCAGATCAGGGTGTCGTTGACGCTGTGCAGGTCGTTGCCCATGTACAGGCCCTTGACCTTGCCGGTGGTGAGCTTGGCGGCGGCCTCCATCAGCTCGTCGAGCGTGGTCGGCACCTCGACCTTGGCCTTCTCCAGCATCGACTTGCGGTAGAAGAAGAACTGCGGGTCGTCGATCATGCGGACGCCGTATATCTTCCCGTCGACCGTGTGCGACTTGATGTCGGCCGGGTTGAAGTCGTCCTTGACCGGGTTGACGATGTCGCTCAGGTCCGCCACCTGGCCGCTCTTGATGAGCTGGATCTGCGGGTGGAACTCGAAGACGTCCGGCGCGTTCTTGGTGAGCAGGGCCGAGAACAGCTTGCTCTCGAAGTCGGCGCTGGTGATCCACTGCGTGGTCACGTTGGCTTCCTTGTACGCCTTCGCGTACCGCTTGATGGCCTGCTCGGTGCCCGCCTCACCGTACGCGTGGAACATCTGCGTGAGGGTGGTGCCCGAACCGGAGCCGCCGCCCCGGCCGTTGTTGCCGCCGCACGCGGCCAGCCCGCCCGCGGCGGCCAGGCCCATCGCGGCCCGCAGTACGTTTCGGCGGTCCCAGTTCATGTTGCTCGATGCCGACATGCTGACGTCCTTGTCTCGAGTGCGGCTGCGGCTCTGCGGCTCACTGCCTGATGGCTCACGGCCCGGGGGCTCGCGCCAGATGGCTCAAAGAGAGGTGCGGTGCGGGACGCTAGAGCTTCGACTAAGGCTTCGGCAAGGGGTTGGACGAAGTCTGTACGAAGCGTTGTGTCCGGTTCGTGATTTCGAACGTGTGGGGGGTGTGGAGGAGTTGGTTCCGCCGCTACGAAGGAGTGCTCGTACGGCTCCTCGCGGGGGTGGCGCGTTTGCCGTTCTTCTGCCCGACGGTCTGCAGGGCGCCTTCGAGCGCGAACGTGGCCGCGCCCAGGCACACCGGGTCGGTGGGGATCGGGGAGAGGACGACTTCGGTGGCGGCCAGCGGCCGCGGCAGCGCGTGCCGGGCCACGGCCTCGCGCACCTCGTGCAGCAGCGGCTCGCCCAGGGTGCGGGCGACCCAGCTGCTCAGCACGACGGTCTCGGGGTTGAACAGGTTGACCAGGTCCGCGACTCCGGCGCCCAGATAGCGCGCGGTCTCGTGCACGACCCGGCGTGCCACCGGGTCGTCCGCGGCGACCCCGCGGGCCAGGGCGTCGATGGTCGCCGTCTGGTCCTCGGCGTGCAGCAGGGGGCTGTCGGGGCTGAGTTCGCGCAGGTTCAGCATGATGCCGCGCGCACCGACGTACGCCTCCACGCAGCCGTGGTTGCCGCACCGGCACAGGCGTCCGTCCAGCACCATCGTGGTGTGGCCCCACTCGCCGGCGCTGTTGCTGACGCCGCGGTGCAGTCCGCCGCCCAGGACGAGACCGGCACCCACGCCGGTGCCGAGGTTGACCACCACGGCGTCCCCGTGCCCGCGCGCGGCCCCGAACCACAGTTCGGCGACCGCGCTGGCGCGCAGCGGGTTGTCCAGGTACAGCGGGTAGGCGATGTGCTCGGTGAGCAGTTCGAGCAGCGGTACGTCGTGCCAGTCCCAGTTGGGCGCGTACTCCGAGGTGCCGGTCGCGCGGTCCACCTGCCCCGGCACGCTCACCCCGACCCCGAGCACCCGGGCGCCCTCGATGCCGGCCTGGGTGACCACCGAGCCGACGGCGGTGGCCACGTGGCCCACCACCTGCTCGGGCCGGCTCTCGCTGGGCCGGACGTCCTCCTCGGCGCGGGCCAGCACGTTCAGCCCGAGGTCGAAAAGCTCGACGTGGACGTAGGTCTCGGCGATGTCGACGCCGATCAGCGCGCCGCCCGAGGTGTTGACCGCGACCAGGCCCCGGGGCCGGCCGCCCGCCGAGTCCTCGAAGCCGACCTCGGTGATCATGCGGAGGTCGAGCAGCTCGCCGACGAGGGTGGCGACCGTGGCGAGGCTGAGGCCGGTGGCGGCCGCCAGCTCCTGCCGGGACGTGGGTGACTCCGCGATGATCTGGCGCAGCACCTCATAGCGGTTCGCGGTGCGGATGTCACGTGAGGTGCGCTTCACCGGGGTGCCCCATTCCTTCCCAGACCGGCCGGGCCGGTTCGACGTCGGCACCGGCGCGGCGCAAGGCTATGGTCTGCCGGGGACTTTCGACAAGGGGTTTGGAAAGGGGCTTTATAAAGTGCTCGCCTGCTCTGGACCGGTGGTGGCCGGGTGTGGCCTGCCCATGATGCCTCAGTGTGGGTGCGTCAGTCCCCGGTGGTGCGGCTCCGGTTCTCGCCGGCGACCGCGGCGGCCAGCTGTTGCTGCACCCGCTCCGGCAGCGTCCGGCCGCGTACGGTGCCCACCAGGTCCTGGGCCAGGTTGTGCAGCTTGGTGTTGGTGTTCTGGGAGGTCCTGACCAGCACGCTCCAGGCCGCCTCGGGGCTCAGGCCGAAGGAGGCCATCAGGATGCCGCGGGCCAGGTCGATGGTGGGCCGGGTCTGCATGGCACGGCGCAGCTGGGTGACCTCGGCGCGCAGATCGTGGCTGTCTTCCTCCGGCGGGTGCGCGATGGGCCGGTCGTCCTCCTCCGGGGGGTCCACGGTGGGCCGGCCGCCCACCTCCCGCGGGTTCGCGCCGGGCGCGGCCGGGGCGCTCTCGGGCCTGCCCGAGTCCGCGAACAGCTCCCGCGTGTCCGTCATGTCGAGCAGGCGCTCGACCGCGACGCCGCACGACCGGACGGTGACCGTCTTGCCCTCGCCGGCCGCGCGGCTGTGCAGATCCAGCAGCGCGTTGAGCCCGGAGCAGTCGCAGAACCCGATGGCGTCCAGGCGCAGGTCGAGGCCGGTGCCGGACAGCGTGAGCATGTCGTACAGCTCGGGGAGCAGCCGCCTGCTGCCCAGGTCGAGTTCGCCCCAGATGGTCACGGTCATGCGGTCGCCGTCCGGAACGACGTCCATCGTCGCCATACAGGGCGGGATCGCACCGGGTGCGCTGTCGACCGCCGTGGGTGCGGTGACCGGGTGTGGCTGAGACCGCGCAGAGTACGCAGGCTCCGGCATGGCCCTGTTCTCCCTTGCTCCGTTCGCCTTGCCTCCGCTTTCCAGCGTTGCTTCTCTACCCCATGCACGTCAACCAATACATGAAACGAAGTACGTGTTTTTGGGTGCATGAATGTTCTGTCGCTAGAGTTGGGGCATGGATGGAGTGCCCGAGTCACACAGCGGATGGACGTTCTTCACCAACCACGCCCGCGTGCTGGCCGCCATTGCCGACAATCACAGCGCGCGGATCCGCGACATCGCGGCCCATTGCCGGCTCACCGAGCGGGCCGTGCAGAAGATCATCTCCGACCTGGAGCAGGACGGATATCTCTCCCACATCCGGGAGGGGCGCACCAACACGTACCGGATCGACCCGGGCAAGGTGCTGCGCCACCCCGCCGAGGCCGGTCTGACCGTGGCCTCGCTGATGTCCCTGCTGGTCAAGGACGAGGCCGCCCGCGCCGCGACCTCCGGGACCCGGGGCGCCCCCCGCGCGGCGACCTGACTGAAGCCGGGCGCCCCCCCGAGCGGCGACCCGACAGAAGCCGGGCGCCCCCCCCGCGCGCGGCGACCCGACGGACGCGGCGCCGCGCGCGGTACCGCCGCGCCGCTACGCCTCCACCCCCGTCAGCACCCCTCGTACGAAGGTGTTGGCGAACTTCCCCCGCGGGTCCAGCTCCCGCGTCAGCGCCCGGAAGTCGCCGAGTCGCGGATACAGCGCGCCCAGGGCGGTCGCGGGGACGGTGAACACCTTCCCCCAGTGCGGCCGCGCCCCGAACGGCAGCAGGGCCTCCTCGACCCGCCGGACCACCGGCAGCACCGCCTCCGTGTCCTCGACCCAGGTGAAGTGCGCCGCGACGGTGTCCCGGCCGTAGGAGGGGCTGAGCCACTGGTCGTCGCCGGCGACCGTGCGCACCTCGCAGGTCTGCAGGACGGGGGCGACGCTCTCCCGGATCGCGTCGAGCGCGTGCAGCATCTCCACCGCGTGCCCGCGCGGCAGCAGATACTCCGACTGCAGCTCCGCCCCGCTGCTCGGGACGAACTCCGCCCGGAAGTGCGGCAGCCGCTGGTGCCACGGCCCCGGCACCCCGAACTGCTCGGTGCAGTTGACCGCGGGCATGCCCGGCACCGGATGCATCTTCTCCGTAGCGGGAGTGGCCCAGGGGAAGGCGGGCAGCGGCTGGTCGGTGCGCCGCTTGAGCCACACCTGCCGGAAGCCCGGCTCCCGCCAGTCGGTGAACAGGCTGACGCTGTACCCCGTGGCCATCACCGTCTCGAACGCCCCGGAGTCCAGCCCCTCCAGCGGCAGTTCGGTGAACACATGCTGCTCGACCTCGTAGGCCGGCTCCAGGTCCAGGGTGAGCGCGGTGACGACGCCCAGCGCGCCGAGCGACGTCACGGCACCGCCGAACCGCTCGTCTCCGCGGCCCAGGGTCAGCGCCGAGCCGTCCGCCGTGACCAGCTCCACCTCGCGCACAGACGCCGACAGCGGCCCGTTCAGCACCCCCGAGCCGTGCGTGCCGGTCGCCACCGAACCGGCCACCGAGATGTGCGGCAGGGACGCCATGTTGTGCAGCGCGAGCCCCTGCCCGTGCACCCGGCGGGCCAGCTCCGCGTAGCGGACACCGCCGCCGACCCGGACCGTGCGGGCCGCCGTGTCGACGTCCACCTCCGGGGGCAGGCCGGCCAGGGACAGCAGGACGCCCTCGGCGCCCGGTTCGGCGATCTCGTTGAACGAGTGCCCGCTGCCCAGAACCCGCACCCGCTCACCGTCCGCGACGAGCGCCCGCAGCGCGGCGAGCGACGCGGGCCGGTGCAGTTCCTTGGCCGCGTAGGTGATGTTGCCCGCCCAGTTGGTCACGGTCCCGTTCATCGCGTCGTCCTTCCCCGAGACAGCGGGGACCGGGAAGCCCCCGGCCGGAACCTACCCCGGCCCGCTGTCCGTTGCCGCCGCCGCCCGCCTGGGCCTACCGTGGAGAAGATGTAGAGAGCGGTTTCTGCGCTCTTCGCCTGCCCTTGTGCCGCCGAGCCGGAAGGTCACCTCCTTGAGCCAGCGCCCCCAGGCCTTGTTCGCCATGGCCGCCGAGAACGTGCCGCTGGTCTTCCCGCCCGAGGTGCTGGCACGGTTGCGCGCCTGCGTGGAGATCGATCCGGACCTCGTGGCCGAGGACTTCACCGACCCGCGCGTCCTCGACGCGCTGGCCCGGACCGAGATCCTGGTGACCGGCTGGGGCTGCCCCCGGCTCGACGAGACGGTCCTCGCCGCCGCGCCCCGGCTGCGGGCGGTGCTGCACTCGGCCGGGTCCGTGAAGTCCTTCGCCACCCCCGGCATCCGCGAGCGCGGCATCGCCGTCTCCTCGGCGGCCGTCGCCAACGCGCTGCCGGTCGCCGAGTACACCCTCGCCATGATCCTGCTCGCCGGAAAGGACGCCCTCGCCGCCCGCGAACGGATGCGCACGGCCCGCACATCCAACGGCTGGGGCGTCATCCCCGGCATCGGCAACCACGGCCGCCGCGTCGGCGTCATCGGCGCCTCCCGCATCGGCCGCCGCGTCCTCGAACTGCTGCGCCCCTTCGACCTGCGGCCGGTCCTGACCGACCCGTACGTCGGCGAACGGCAGGCCGCGGCGCTCGGCGTCCCCCTGCTGCCCCTGGACGAGCTGCTGCGCAGCTGCGACATCGTCACCGTCCACGCGCCCGAGACGCCCGAGACGCACCGCATGATCGGACGCCGCGAGCTGGCCCTGATGCCCGACGGCGCCGTACTGATCAACACCGCGCGCGGCGCGCTCGTCGACCATGACGCCCTGGTGGCGGAAGTGAGCTCCGGGCGCCTGACCGCGATCCTCGACGTCACCGACCCCGAGCCGCTGCCCGCCGACTCCCCGCTCTACGACCTGCCCGGCGCGTTCGTCACCCCGCACCTCGCGGGCTCCCAGGGCAACGAGCTGGCGCGGCTCGGCCTCGCCGTCGCCGAGGAGGCGGAGCGGCTGCTGGCGGGGGAGGAGCCGGCGCACCCGGTCGACTGGGCGGCACTGGCCCGCGAAGCCTGACGCACCCGGGCGGGAAGCCTGACCGCACCCGGGGGAAGCCTGACCGAACCCGGGGGAAGCCTGACCGCACCTCGGGCAATGCGTCACGAACGGGGCATTCTCCCGGCTCGGGGGGACCCGGTCCCCGCCCCGCGTACCGATGGGCATACCGTGAGGAGTCGTACGTCCGAACCGGGAGGAGAGACGGGATGGGCAGCCGAACCGCGCTGGTCGAGGATCTGATGGAGCGGTTCCCGCACGTGCCGCGGGAAGCCGTCTTCAAGGAGGACCTGCTCCGCGGCGGCGTCGCCTTCGACCCGTCCGCGCTCAGCGACAACGAGGGCGGCGAGGTCAAGCCGAAGTCGTACTTCATCTTCTCCTTCGACCACGGCACCCTGCCCGAGCTGGGCGAGGCGGCGCTGCGCCGGCCGCCCGAGGAGATCATCCTCACCGGCGGCCCCTACGACCTGCGCCGCACCGTCGTCTCGGTCCGGGTGAACCCGTCCTCGCCGTACCGCGTTGCCGCCAACGACGACGGCGTGCTCGGCCTGTACCTGGACGGCAAGCGGATCTCCGACGTCGGAGTGCCGCCGATGCCGGAGTACTACCGGCACAAGCTGGCCAACGGGAAGTCGGTGATGGAGGTCGCCCCGACCATCCAGTGGGGCTACCTGATCTACCTGACCGTCTTCCGGGTCTGCCAGTACTTCGGCGCCAAGGAGGAGTGCCAGTACTGCGACATCAACCACAACTGGCGCCAGCACAAGGCCGCCGGCCGGCCCTACACGGGCGTCAAGGACGTCGAGGAGGTGCTGGAGGCCCTGGAGATCATCGACCGCTACGACACGGCGAAGGCCTCCACCGCGTACACCCTCACCGGCGGCGCCATCACCAAGACGGTCTCCGGCCGTGACGAGGCCGACTTCTACGGCCACTACGCCAAGGCCATCGAGGAGCGCTTCCCCGGCCGCTGGATCGGCAAGGTCGTCGCCCAGGCCCTGCCCCGCGACGACGTCCAGCGGTTCAAGGACTACGGCGTGCAGATCTACCACCCCAACTACGAGGTGTGGGACGAGTACCTCTTCAAGATGTTCTGCCCGGGCAAGGAGCGGTACGTCGGCCGCGACGAGTGGCACAAGCGCATTCTGGACTCCGCCGAGATCTTCGGAGCGCGCAACGTGATCCCGAACTTCGTCGCGGGCGTCGAGATGGCCGAGCCGTTCGGCTTCAAGACGGTCGACGAGGCGATCGCGTCGACCACCGAGGGCCTGAGGTTCTTCATGTCGCAGGGCATCACGCCCCGCTTCACCACCTGGTGCCCGGAGCCCACGACGCCGCTCGGCAAGGCCAACCCGCAGGGCGCGCCGCTGGAGTACCACATCCGCCTGCTCCAGGCCTACCGGCAGACGATGGAGGACTTCGGCCTCTCCTCGCCCCCCGGCTACGGCCCGCCCGGCGCCGGCAACGCGGTCTTCTCGGTCAGCTCCTTCATGGACAGCCTCCCGGCCGACGCGCCCACCACCGACGAACCCACCGCCGTTCGATAACAGTTGGATGACGCCGCGCCTTTTCCGGCACGGCATCGAGTCGCCGGGCGGCCGCACCCGTATGACACTCCGAGCTCGGAGTCGAGGGGTGCGGCCGCCCTGCGTGATATCTGAACAGGGCGCTTGTCAGTTGTGTGAGAGGCGTGAAAAGCTCTCCCCCTGCCGCGAGGGTCCCCCCAACTCCATTACCGATGTGGTGAGTTGACCTCGCTTGTGGATGCAGGAGACCCATGCCCGACCTGCCGACCCCTCAGGACGCCACCGAGGCCGCGCTGTTCTCCGAGTGCTGGGACGCCGTCCTCGCCTACGCGGACCTGTGCACCTCCGGTTCCACGGCCGCCGCACAACTCGGCCGCGAGGCGTTCGCACACGGCATACGCGAGGCCCGCGCCGCCGACGCCGGCCCGGTCCGCGGCACCGCCCGCCGCCCGGCCCGGCTGCCCCGCATCCCCCTGCTGCTGACCTCCGTACGCACCACGGCAGCGGCCTGGGAGGAGCAGGGACAGGGCCACAAACTCGACCCCGACCTGCGCCTGTGGCTCAACTCCGACAACGCCGCCCGCTACACCGGGCCGCCCCTGCAACGCCCGCTCGCGCTGCGCGGTCTGCGCGATCTGCAACAGGCGGACGCGGAACTGCTGTGGTTCACCGAGGTCGAGGCGCTGCCACTGCCCCTGGTCGCCCGCCGTCTCGGCCTCGACCCGGCCGCCGCCACCGAGGAACTCCAGCAGGTGCGCACCCTGTTCCGGGACCGCTGCCACCGCAACCACCTCGACACACCGATGGACGCACAGTGCCGCAGCTACGCCCGGCTGCTGGACGCCGTCACCCGCTCCTCCGCCGCCGAGACCCCCGGCGACCTCTCCCGGCACCTCGCCACCTGCGTGCAGTGCGCCGAGGCCGCCGCCTGCCTGCGCCTGCACGGCGGCGCCCTGCCCCAGGCACTGGCCGGCGGGGTGATCGGCTGGGGCGGCCTCGCCTATCTGGAACGCCGCCGCCGCGCGGTCGAGGTGCGGCTCGGCGCGGGCACCTCGGGCTCGGCGGACCGGGCGTCCGGCGAACCGGAGGACGGCGAGCAGAAGGCGCGCGTCGCCCGCAACGGCCTCCTCGTCGCCGCCGTACTGGTCTCCGTGCTGGCCCTCGGCGTCTCCCTGATGCCCTTCGGCGGCGGGGAGGACGACCTCGGGGCACGCGGCGGCACCGACCGCCAGCCGGTGGCCGACCCCGCTCCGCCCCTGCCGTCCGCCCCCTCCCTGCCACCGGCCACCTCCAAGCCGGCCGAACGCACCACCCAGGGCACCGAACAGCCGGAGAGGTCCGGCAAGCCGGAGGACAAGGGGCGGCACACCCAACCGCAGGGCACCTCCTCGCCCACCGGCCGCACCGAGCCGGACGAGAGCGGCGACCCCGTCTGCCGGGTCGAGTACGACCTCGTCAACCAGTGGCCCGACGGCTTCCAGGCCACCGTGACCGTCACCAGCACCGAGCCCCTCGACTCCTGGCGCGTCGCCTGGTCCTTCCGGGACGGCCAGAAGGTCGGCCAGATGTGGGACGCCTCCGTCTCCCAGGACGGCTCACGCGTCACCGCCACCGCCGCCGACTACAACAAGTCGGTCCCCGCCGGTGGTGACCTGGCGTTCGGCTTCCTCGCCTCCTGGCACGACAAGAACTCCCCGCCGTACGACTTCGAGGTGAACGGGCAGCCCTGCGCGCAAGGCGGCTGACGAACCGTTCGGCGTCACACCGCGAGCGGCACCTGCTGGCCCTCCTCGGCGTTCTGGTACCGGGCCCAGATCTGGTTCAGCTCATGCTGGTAGTAGAGCGGGAACAGCACGGCCACGATGGAGAGGATCAGTCCGATCCAGGGGTTGCAGCGCCGTTCCATACCGGCCGACTGCTGCATGCGGGCCACGCGCAGACCGGTGTTGTAGACCGACACGAAGGGGGGAACGATCACCAGCCAGCCGACGGTGACGGCCAGGACCGCCATGGCCGGGTCGACCTCGATCCGTGAATCGAACTCCCGGGCTTCGCGATTCACCTTGTAGTACCAGACCAGGTGGTAGATGCCCAGTGTGATCAGCGGCCAGATCAGCCACACGAGAATGATGTTGCGGGTCTTGCCCGCGCGACCTGACATGTCGCACCTCCCGTGATTCCAGTGCACCACGTCCGGCCCACACGTGCGCGTCGTGCGGGGAGGGAAAATCCGTGGCGCCCGAGGGGCGTGCGCCTCTAGGGTGGGGGCGAAATCGCGCGGCGGCCTGTGCCGCCGCGGTCGGCTGTGTGACGAGCAGGAGGTGTGATCGATGGCTGTCTCTGAGATGGGCGCTGCCCGCATCCGGAAGTTCATCAAGTCCACCTCCGTGGCCTCCGGCTGACCTCTTTCCTCTCCGCGCCCATGAGCGCGGTGCCGGGGCCACCCTTGTGAAGGGTCACCCCTTGTCTCTCTCTTCTCTCCCGGGTTCGTCCTCGTCCGCCTCGCACCCGCTCCAGCCGTACGGCTGGGACGCGGGCTGGGAGGCCGAGTTCGCCCCGTACGAGGACGAAGGCCTGCTCCCGGGCCGCGTCGTGCGCGTCGACCGCGGCCAGTGCGACATCGTCACCACCGACGGGCTGCTGCGGGCCGACACCGCGTTCGTCACCCCGCACGACCCCCTGCGGGTGGTGTGCACCGGCGACTGGGTCGCCGTCGAGCCCGGCGGAAACCCGCGCTACGTCCGCACCTGCCTGCCGCGCCGCACCGCCTTCGTCCGCTCCACCTCCTCGCAGCGGTCCGAGGGACAGATCCTCGCGGCCAACGTCGACCACGCCGTCATCGCCGTGTCCCTCGCGGTCGAGCTGGATCTCGGCCGCATCGAGCGATTCCTCGCGCTCGCCTGGGAATCCGGCGCCCAGCCCGTCGTCGTCCTCACCAAGGCCGACCTCGTGCCCGACCCCGTCACCCGTGCCCACCTCGTCCAGGACGTGGAGACGGCCGCGCCCGGTGTGCCGGTCGTGCCGGTCAGCTCCGTCGACGGGGACGGGCTCGACGTGGTCGCCGCGCTCGTCGGCGGGGGGACGTCCGTGCTCCTCGGGCAGTCCGGCGCGGGCAAGTCGACCCTCGCCAACACGCTGCTCGGCGAGGACGCCATGACCGTCCAGGCCACCCGCGACGTCGACGGCAAGGGCCGCCACACCACGACCACGCGCAACCTGCTCGTCCTGCCCGGCGGAGGCGTCCTGATCGACACCCCCGGACTGCGCGGCGTCGGGCTCTGGGACGCCGAGACCGGTGTCGGCCAGGTGTTCTCCGAGATCCAGGAGCTGGCCGAGCGCTGCCGCTTCCACGACTGCGCCCACGAGGCGGAGCCGGGCTGCGCCGTGCTGGCCGCCATCGACAGCGGCGACCTGCCGGAGCGCCGCCTGGAGAGCTACCGCAAACTGCTCCGGGAGAACCAGCGCATCGTCGCCAAGACCGACGCCCGCCTGCGCGCCGAGATCCGCAAGGACTGGAAGCGGAAGGGAGCGATGGGCAGGGCGGCGATGGAGGCGAAGCGGGGGGCCCACTGGCGCGCGTAGCTGCAAGACCCGGCAGACGACAAGCCCGCACCGACCGGCCTCACGGCAGGTGCGAGTACCCCCGATCGTCGTGTCCGATTTCCGCCAGCGACCCGTCGGGCGACGGCGGAGACTGGAGCTGTGACAGACCAGGGAACGGACGAGGACAGCAGGTACGAGGCCGTGCGCAGCCGGGACGCCCGGTTCGACGGCGTGTTCTTCTTCGCCGTCGAGACGACCGGCATCTACTGCCGGCCGAGTTGTCCGGCGGTCACCCCGAAGCGGGCCAACGTGCGCTATTTCGCCACGGCCGCCGCCGCCCAGGGCTCGGGCTTCCGGGCCTGCCGGCGGTGCCGGCCGGACGCCGTGCCCGGCTCCGCCGAGTGGAACGCGCGCGCCGACGCGGTCGGCCGCGCCGTGCGGCTGATCGCCGACGGCGTGGTCGACCGGGAGGGCGTCGCCGGGCTCGCCGGACGCCTCGGCTACAGCGCACGGCAGGTGCAGCGGCAGCTCACCGCCGAACTCGGCGCCGGGCCGGTCGCCCTGGCCCGGGCACAGCGCGCCCACACCGCACGCGTCCTGGTGCAGACCACCGGCCTCCCGATCACCGAGATCGCCTTCGCGTCGGGCTTCGCCAGCGTGCGGCAGTTCAACGACACCATCCGGGCCGTGTACGCGTCGACCCCGAGCCAGCTGCGCGCCACCGCGCCACGGCACGGCCGGGGCCGCCGTACGGCCACCCCGAACGCCGGCATCCCGCTCCGGCTCGCCCACCGCGGCACCTACCAGGCCGGACCCGTCTTCGACCTGCTGGCGCGCGAGGCCGTGCCCGGCATCGAGGAGGTCAGCGGCCCGCCCGGCGCCCGCACCTACCGGCGCACCCTCCGCCTCCCCTACGGCACCGGCATCGTCGCCGTGGACGAACGCCCCGGCGCCCCCAGGACCGGACCCGGCGCCCACCCGGGCGGCTGGCTCGACGCCCGCCTGCACCTCACCGACCCGCGCGACCTGACCACCGCCGTCCAGCGGCTGCGGCGTCTGTTCGACCTCGACGCCGACCCCTACGCCGTCGACGAGCGCCTCGCCGCCGACCCGCGGCTCGCCCCCCTGGTCGCAGCCCGGCCCGGGCTGCGCTCGCCGGGCACCGCCGACCCGGAGGAACTCGCGGTGCGCGCACTGACCGGCCGCACACAGGCGGAACGCCTCGTACGCCGCTACGGCAAGGGGCTCGACGCGCCCTGCGGCAGCCTCACCCACCTCTTCCCCGAGCCCGCCGTGCTCGCCGGCGCCGAACCCGGCGGCACCCTCGGCGCGCTCACCACCGCCCTCGCCGACCAGGCCGTACGTCTGGACCCGGGCGCCGACCGGGACGAGGCGCAGGACGCCCTGCTGGCGCTGCCCGGCCTCGACGCCCGTACGGTGGCCGAGATCCGCACCCGCGCCCTCGGCGACCCGGACGTGGCCCCGCCCGGCCTCGACGTCCCCGACAGCTGGCGCCCCTGGCGCTCGTACGCACTGAACCACCTGCGCGCAGCAGGGGAGTGGGAGTCCCGATGACCAGCCCGACCTACTGGACGAGCGTGCCCGGCCCCCTCGGGCCGCTGCTCCTGACCGCTGCCCCGACCGGCGAGCTGACCTCGCTGTCCGTGCCCGGCCAGAAGGGCGGACGCGAGGTGCGCCAGGACTGGCGGCGCGACCCCGGGCCCTTCCGGGAGGCCGAGGAGCAGCTCGCCGCCTACTTCGCCGGGGAACTGAAGGAGTTCCGCCTGGCCTGGCGCACCGAGGGCACCGCCTTCCGCGAGAAGGTGTGGGCCGCCCTGGACGACATCTCCTACGGCTCCACCACGACCTACGGCGAGATCGCCGCGCGCGTCGGGGCACCCCGGGCGGCCGTGCGGGCCGTCGGCGGTGCGATCGGCGCGAATCCGCTGCTGGTGATCCGCCCGTGTCACCGGGTGATCGGGGCGGGCGGCGCACTGACCGGATACGCGGGCGGCCTGGACCGCAAGGTACGGCTGCTGACGCACGAGGGCGTCCTGCCCGCCTGATGCGCCCTCCGACATCTCGCCTGATGGCCCGCCCGCCCGGGGGACGGGCGCTCAGCCCCAGACCACCGCGCCGATCCAGGCCGCCGCGATCAGCTGGCAGGTGAACAGTTCGGCCAGGATGCTGGAGCCGCCCGCGCGCATGACCGTGCGCAGGGCGGCGACGGCGTCGGTGTGCCGGCCGAGGCGCAGCCGCTCGAAGAGGTAGACACCGGCGAGGAACCCCAAGATCGCGCCGAGGACGGGGACCAGAACGAAACCGAGAACGGATCCGGCCCCGGCGCAGGCCAGCATGCGGCGGGTGGTGCGGTTCATCCGCAACCGACGCGGCGGCAGGACCCAGCGGACGGCCTGGGAGACCAGCAGCAAGGCCGTGGCCCCGACCAGCGTCCACCATGCGACGGGCTGCGGATCCTTCAGCGCCCACCACATGACCGCGGCCCACACCAGCAACGATCCCGGCATGGCGGGCAGCAGCACTCCGCACAGCCCGAGCAGGATGACCAGCCCGACCAGCAGGAGGTCCCACACTCCCATCTGACCAGCCTGCCGGAACCCCGGAGAACACGCAGGTCAGAAGCGTGCCCGGGACCCAGACCCGCAGGTCAGCCGCTTGGGCCCCGCCCGGCCCCGGTTTTCGGATGACCGTTCTACGGCTCACCCGACGTACCGTTCACCTGCCCGTGGACGGCCGGTTTTTTCCACAAGCCCCGTTTTCATGCGGCTCGTGCGGTGGACAATGACCGGCATGAGCCAGCAGGGGGGAAGGCCCACCGGTCACGAGGACGACTGGTGGAGGGAGTTGTACGAGGACTCCACCGACGACACGGGCCCCACACCGGCACGGGATTCCCTGGACGACCGGTTCGCGTCGGCGTCGGGGGCGGTGGGAGATGGGGCGCGGGAGCGTACCGGCCCCTCGGACCGGCCCCCCGGCTCGGAGCCGGTGGTTCCGGCACCCCGGACCGGAGCCGACGACGTCCCGGCCGCTCCCCGCGCGGACTCCCGGCCGCCGCAACGCGCCCCCTGGGAGCCACCCCCGCCCCGGCCCACCGGACCCACGAGCTTCCCGACCGCCCCGCCCCCGCCCACAGCGGCCCCGCCACCCCCCGCGGCACCCCCGTCTCCGCCCGCCGAGCATCCGGAGCGGCCCCCGGCCCCGTCGTTCCCCACCCCCGGGACGCCCCCGGTTCCCCCACCTCCCAAGGCTCCACCGGCCCCCGCCACCGAGCCACTGCCTCCGGACTCACACCGCACGGACGCACACTCCGCGGATCCCCGCACCACCGAACCCCGCACCACCGAGCCCCTCGCGGCCGAGCCGGGCCAGGACGCCGCCGCCCGCTTCGAGCGTCCCGCCCCCACCCCCCGGTCCCGTGGCCACGTGGGCACCCGGCCGCCCACCTACGACGCCGAACCCACCGCTCTCCCGGCCGCCGACCCGGACGACCTCGACGACCTGGTGGCGGACACCGTGCTGGACGGGGCCCGGTACGGCGCCTGCACCCTGCGGGCCGTGTCCGTGCGGGGCGATTCCGCGCGGTACCGGGGCGAACTCCGCCGGGACTCGCTGCTCACCGCCCGGTTCGGCACGGGCGAGCACGCGCTGCTGCTGGTGGCGATGGCGACCGGGGCCCGGACCGCCCCGGGTGCGCACCGGGCCGCCGCCGAGGCCTGTCACTGGATCGGCCGGGCCGTCGGACGCAGCCACGCACGCCTGGTCGAGGACATAAGGGACGGCCGGCGCGGCGACCTCAAATCCGGGCTGCACCGGCTCACCGACCGCAGCCTCGGCAAGCTCCGGGCGAGCGCCTCCGAGCAGGGCGTCGACCCCGAGGAGTACGCGGCGAGCCTGCGCTGTCTGCTGCTGCCGGCCGACCCCGGGTGCCGCACGCGGGTGTTCTTCGGCGTCGGGCCGGGCGGACTGTTCCGGTTGCGGGAGGGCGAGTGGCAGGACATCGAGCCGCGCATCTCCGAGGCCAAGGGCGAACCGGTCCTGGGCTTCGGCTCACCGCCCTCCGAGACCCCCGAGGGCGACCGGCTCACCATGGACCTGGGCATCCCGACCCCGCCGAGCCCCTACGAACCGGCCCCGGAGCCGCCCCGCGAGCCGTTCCGCTTCCGGACCTCCGTCGCCCGCCCGGGTGACACCCTCCTGATGTGCAGCGGCGGCCTCGCCGAGCCCCTGCGCGGTGAGCCCGAACTGGGCGAGTACCTCGCCGAGCGGTGGTCCCGCCCCGAACCGCCCGGCCTCGCCGCGTTCCTCGCCGACTCCCAGGTGCGGGTCAAGGGCTACGCGGACGACCGTACGGCCGCCGCGGTGTGGGAGGCGTGAGCGCTGCCGGTGTGACTTGATGGAACCCGGAGGGATCCCAGGAGACCGAAGGGGCAGACGAGAACCATGGCCAAACAGAACGTCGCGGAACAGTTCGTCGACATCCTGACCCGCGCCGGAGTCAAACGGCTCTACGGAGTCGTCGGCGACAGCCTCAACCCGGTCGTCGACGCCGTCCGCCGCAACTCCGCCATCGACTGGATCCACGTCCGGCACGAGGAGACCGCCGCCTTCGCCGCCAGTGCCGAGGCACAGATCACCGGCGGGCTCGCGGCCTGCGCCGGCTCCTGCGGCCCCGGCAACCTCCACCTCATCAAC
Source organism: Streptomyces sp. NPDC007929 (assembly GCF_042959065.1). Classification (NCBI taxonomy): domain Bacteria; kingdom Bacillati; phylum Actinomycetota; class Actinomycetes; order Kitasatosporales; family Streptomycetaceae; genus Streptomyces; species Streptomyces sp. NPDC007929. The sequence continues at coordinate 410,227 of NZ_JBIBKD010000007.1, forward strand.
GGCCTCTACGACGCCCACCGCTCCATGGCCCCGGTCCTCGCCCTCGCCTCGCACATCCCGTCCAGCGAGATCGGCCTCGGCTACTTCCAGGAGACCCACCCCGACCGGCTGTTCACCGAGTGCAGCCACTACAGCGAGATGATCTCCAGCCCGGAGCAGATGCCCCGGCTGCTCCAGACCGCCATCCAGAACGCCGTAGGACGCAGCGGCGTCAGCGTCGTCACCCTGCCCGGCGACATCGCCGACCGGCCCGCCCCGGAGAAGGCCGCCGAGACCGCCCTCGTCACCTCCCGCCCGACGGTCCGCCCGGGCGACGCCGAGATCGACCGGCTCGTCGAGATGATCGACAGCGCGGGCAAGGTCACCCTCTTCTGCGGCAGCGGCACGGCCGGCGCGCACGCCGAGGTCATGGAGTTCGCCGGGAAGATCAAGTCCCCGGTCGGGCACGCCCTGCGCGGCAAGGAATGGATCCAGTACGACAACCCCTTCGACGTCGGCATGAGCGGCCTGCTCGGCTACGGCGCCGCCTACGAGGCCACCCACGAGTGCGATCTGCTGATCCTGCTCGGCACCGACTTCCCCTACAACGCGTTCCTCCCCGACGACGTGCAGATCGCCCAGGTCGACGTCCGGCCGGAGAACCTCGGCCGCCGCTCCAAGCTGGACCTCGCGGTGTGGGGAGACGTACGGGAGACGCTGCGCTGCCTGATCCCGCGGGTGCAGGAGAAGAAGAACCGCCGCTTCCTCGACCGGATGCTGAAGAAGCACGCCGACGCGCTGGAGGGGGTGGTGAAGGCGTACACCCGCAAGGTCGAGAAGCACACGCCGATCCACCCCGAGTACGTGGCGTCCGTGCTCGACGAAGTGGCCTCGGACGACGCCGTGTTCACCGTCGACACCGGCATGTGCAACGTCTGGGCCGCCCGCTACATCTCACCCAACGGCCGCCGCAGGGTCATCGGCTCCTTCTCCCACGGCTCGATGGCGAACGCGCTGCCCATGGCGATCGGCGCCCAGTTCACCGACCGCAAACGGCAGGTCGTGTCGATGTCCGGCGACGGCGGCTTCTCCATGCTGATGGGCGACTTCCTGACGCTGGTGCAGTACGACCTGCCGGTGAAGGTCGTGCTCTTCAACAACTCCTCCCTCGGCATGGTCGAGTTGGAGATGCTGGTCGCCGGTCTCCCCTCCTACGGCACCGCGAACAAGAACCCCGACTTCGCCGCCGTCGCCCGCGCCTGCGGTGCGTACGGGGTGCGCGTCGAGAAGCCCAAGGAGCTCCCCGGGGCCCTGAAGGACGCCCTCAAACACAAGGGGCCGGCCCTCGTCGACGTCGTCACCGACCCCAACGCGCTGTCCATCCCGCCGAAGATCAAGGCCGAGATGGTGACCGGTTTCGCCCTGTCCGCCTCGAAGATCGTGCTGGACGGAGGAGTCGGCCGGATGCTCCAGATGGCCCGCTCCAACCTGCGCAACATGCCCCGCCTCTAGGCCTGTCGTTCGGATCAGGTCGCAGCGAATCGGCGGTGCTGGTCAACGCCGGTGAGCGGGCTGATCCGAACGACAGGCATCAGCTGTAGGGCACCCACCCGCGTGCGGAGGTGTCGTACACGTAGCGGGGCAGGCCCTTGATGCCGCTGGTCCGGAACGGGCGGCCGTGGTCGTCGATCCGGACCGTGCCGGTGCGGCCCTGCGAGGACCAGTCCAGCTCCAGGTACCAGCGGCAGTCGCACCCTTGGGTCCTGGCGTTGACCAGGAGCACCTCGGGGTCCCGCGCGGAGACGCGGTACGGCATGCGCACCGCCGGGATCGGCGTGCCCGTGTCGTTCCCGCGGACCGCGCGGGCGATGGGCCGGTCCATGTCCAGGTTCACGTCGAAGGAGCGCGGCGTGATCGCACCGCCGCAGCCCCGGTCCATGGCGTAGGCGTTGCCCTGCGCCGGGGCCGTCCGGCCCACCACGCGTACGCGCAGCGCCTCCAGTACGACGGCCGTGTCGGTCCGCCCCTGCACGGTCAGCTCCACGAGCGTCTCGCCGCCGTGCACCGCGTTCTGCGATGCGGCCCAGACCCCCGCGTCCTGCGGGACGGGCGGCGGCGCCACCTGCCCGGGCGGCCGGGCGATGACGTAGTCGTGACCGCAGCCGAGCTTCCACGCCTGGGAGTCGGCCGACCAGGTGAGGGGCGGCCGGGTGGATGTGGAGCCGCCGGTGGGCGGGGTGGTGTGCGTGGAGGGTGGAGGGGAGGGCTTCAGCCGCTTCGGGGTGGCGGAGGCGGCCGGGCGCCGGGGAGTCGGGGAGCCGCCGCTCGGAGTGGGGGAGGCGCCGCGCCGGTCCGGTGCCCGGGTCTCCGTCATGGCGGAAGGGGCCGGACCGGCCGACCCGGCCCGGTCGTCACCGGCCGGTGTACGCCGCCCGTCCGGCAGCGCGGCGAGACTCCCGAGTGCCGCGAGGACGACACAGGCCGCGGCCAGACCGACGGCTGCGCGTCTGCGGCGGTACCAGGGGCGGGGGTGGGGGAGCGGGGTCTCTTCCGCGGGATCCGGCGTGGCGGTTCCCGGAGCGGCTTGCGGACCGTCCGTCAGGTCGCCGGGGGCGTCGGGGGCTTGCTCCGGTTCGTCCGGCTCGGAGGCGGCCTCCTCCGCCCGAGCCGCGCCGGGCGTACCCGTCGTACCGGTCGTACGGGGCCGTTGCCGTGCCGCCACCGCCAGGAGCCAGCGGCGGTGCAGTTCCAGGCGTTCCTCCGGGGACGCCCCGCACAGGGCGGCGAAGCGTTCCACCGGGGCGAAGTCGAGGGGGACCGCCTCGCCCGCGCAGTAGCGGTGCAGCGTCGAGGTGTTCATGGCCAGACGCCGGGCCAGCGAACCGTAACTGCGGTCCGTGCGCTCCTTCAGTGTCCGCAGCAGCGCCGCGAACTCCCCGACGTCGTCGACGTCGCTCTGTGCCGACACCGTTCCCCCGTCCTCGTAGGTCCGACCCGGCCCGGAACGGCATCCCAGGCACTCCATGTACCTGCACGTCAGACGGGCTGGGATGGTTCCACCGTGCCCGATCGCGGGCCGGCTGTTGCGTCCGGCCGGTGGGACCGCTGATGCTTCTGGTGTCGCACCGAGCAGGTCCGGGCCGACCAGCCGGCCGCGCGGCGGCATCGACCATTCACACCTTTCACCTACGGGGGACACCCATGCCCAAGCACATCCGAGCGAGCGCGCTCACCGCACTCACCGTCGCCGCCCTCGCGGCGGGCACACTCCTCACGGCACCGGCCGCCGGTGCCGCGCCGAAGGCCGCCGCTCCCAAGTTCCTCTCCGCGTCGCAGTTGCCGCCGCACCCGACCTCGACGTGGACGGCCGGCCCGGTCACCGAGGGGTTCCCGGAGGGGCTCGGCTTCTGCGTGAGCACGGAGGGCGTGCCCTCCTACGACTACCGGTACCGGGAGTTCCGGACCGACCTGGACACGAACGCCGTGCAGTTGACCGTCGTGGCGGACACCGCCACCCTGGCCAAGGCCCTGGCGAAGCACTACGACGACCTGATCCGCACCTGCGCCGAGCGCATCGAGAAGAACGACCCCGAGGTCGAGGCCGAGGGCCGGGACTACGGCACTCTGCCGGTCGAGGAGGGCGCCCGCGTCCGCGGACTGCACACCGAGACGTCCTGGGGTGCCACGGACATCTCGCTGCTGTCCGTCGGGCGGGACGGCAGGACCGTCACCGTCGTGGGATGGGGTCAGATGGGCGACTTCGGTGACGCCCCCGTGGCCGCCTTCAAGAAGACCACGACCACCGCCGTCAACAAGCTCTACTGACCTGACCGCACGCCACGGAAGACCGGGGCCGTCCTCCCGCCACGGGGGTGGGGAGGGTGGCCCCGTACCGGTGGTGGCGGATGTCAAGACCGTCGTACTTCGGCCAACTTCAGTGGAGCACCGCGCACGGGGGCTCGTCGCCCCAGCCCTTCACCGCGTACGCAGAAAACGGCAGCCGGGCATCGGCCCATGGTCCGATCTCCGGCGGTCAGGATCCACCCGCGCACACCGACCGGCTACCCTCTTGCCCCCCTCGCCCTCACCGTCGTACCGCTGGGTGGCCCGCCGTCCGGGTCGCCCGTCCCGTTCAGGTGGCCGAACACCCGGTCGTTGACAATTCGACATGACTGCCGCGTTCCCGTTGGGGCATGGATCCCCGTGAACGTGTTCGAGCAGGAGGGGAACCGACATCGGCGCGCGGGCGGGGGTCATGGAGAGGCAGGCACGACGAGGCGGTCCCATAGCGATCGGGAGCCTCTCGACGAAGACGGTGGAGGACGGGGCCGACGACATCACGGAGCGGGATCCGGCACCGCAACTGAGGCGCAGACTCGGGCGGGCGGACCTGCGGGCCGTCCCCGAAGCCCGCAGGGCCCTGCGGGAACTGCTCGGCCACTGGGGGAAGCACGGGCAGTCGGACGTGGCGGAACTGCTGACCAGCGAACTCGTCACCAACGCCATCGTCCACACCGACCACGACGCGGTCCTCACGGCCACCGTCGGGCCCCATGGACTACGGGTGGAAGTACGGGACTTCGTGGCCCGCAGACCCCGGCTGCGCGTACCGGTGGCCGACGACGGTACAAACGGGCGGGGCCTGCTGCTGGTGCAGTCCCTCGCGGACGCCTGGGGGGTCCGGCCGCACGGCGTGGGCAAGGCCGTCTGGTTCGAGCTGGAGGCGGACGCGGCGTGAACGCCGAGGGGGCGCGGCCCGCAGGCCACGCCCCCTCGCTGCTCCGCCCCGGCTCGGCTAACCGAACTGCTGCTCCAGGTCCTTGAGCTTGCGCTCCAGGGAGTCCAGTCGCGGCAGGGCCATGGTGTCGTCCTCCGCGGTGAGGTCGACGGTCACCGGGTCAGTTCCTTTGCGCACCGGCTGCAGGGAGGGACGCGAGCGCACGGGCAGGGGCTCCGGCGCCGATATGGCAGGCTCCGCGGCGACCTGCGAGGAGCCCCGCTCCACCTGCACCTCCAGCTGACGTCCGCCACCCCGGCCGAAGTGGCCGCGGTGACCGCGGCTGATCGCCTTCAGCTGGGCCCGCTCCACGCGCTGCTGGTCGCGCCGCCGCTGCCGGGTCTCCTCCTTCTTGCGCCGGTCCTCGCGCACCTCGTCGACGGCCTCGTCCAGGCTGCGCACACCCTCGAGGAGCATCAGCGACCAGGCGCGGTAGGTCTCCCGCGGGGCCCGCAGCCAGCGCACCATACGGATCTGCGGCAGCGGGCGCGGCACCAGGCCCTGCTCGCGCAGGGCGGCCCGGCGGGTCTGCTTCAGCGCGCGGTCGAACAGGACCGCCGCCGACAGGGACATGCCCGCGAAGAAGTGGGGGGCACCCGCGTGACCGACGCCCCGGGGCGCGTGCACCCAGTTGAACCAGGCCGCGGCGAAGGCGAACGTCCAGACCAGTATCCGGGAGCCGAGCGCCGCGTCACCGTGGCTGGCCTCGCGCACCGCGAGGACGGAGCAGAACATCGCCGCGCCGTCCAGGCCGAACGGGACGAGGTACTGCCAGCCGCCGGAGAGCCCGAGGTTCTGCTCACCGAAGCCGACCAGGCCGTGGAAGGAGAGCAGGGCGGCTACGGCCGCACAGCAGAAGAGGAGGAGATAAGAGAGGGTGCCGTAGAGGGCTTCCTTACGTCTGCGGCGTTCCTCGCTGCGCTCCCAGGAGTCGTCCGCGCTCGTGTCCTTGACCGAGGAGCGCTTGCCGCGCGCGAGCACCGCCACCGCCGCCAGCATGCCCAGGAGAAGCACGGCGCCCGGAAGCAGCCAGTTCAGCGATATGTCGGTCAGTCTCATCTGGGTGGTCCCTTGCATTGGGATAGGGCGTAACGCCCGCCATAGTGGCCCAATCCCATCGGCCCTCAGGGGGTTTCGGGGCAAGAGGCCGCCAAGGAAGTGCAAGGGAATGCCCAGGGCAGCGTTCTGCTCGAACTGCCGCTTGAGGGGCGGGAGTTGAGTTCGAACAAGACTACCCGTACGAGTGGTTCCGCGGAAAGTTCCCGTGACGCGTGAGGATGATGTGAATCGCCTGTGGGTGTGCGGGTGTCGCCCGTGGGTGTGCGGGTGTCGCCCCGTGGGCGTGCAGGTGTCGCACCGTGGGCGTGCAGGTGTCGCGGGTGGCCGGGGGGTGTGGCGGGGATGGCCGGTGTGGGTGTCCGGTTCGCGATGATCTTACGGGACGGCGAGGGTGGAATCGTCCTCGCGCGGGCTCAACCGGCCGTCGCCAGCAGCTTGGTGACGCGGTCCGTGTCGCAGGTGCGCGGGCAGGTCGCGCAGGTGTCCTCGGGGCGGAGCGTGTAGAACATGCAGCAGCTCGCGCGGTCCCGGGTCAGCAGGGGCTCGCCGCCGGGGCCGGCCAGCTCCCGGAACCCCGCCGTGCCGACGTACGGCTTGGTCGCGCCCGGCAGGAGCAGCTCCAGCTCGCGCATCGCACGCCGCTCCTCGATCTCGCCGAGCAGCTGGGCGATGTACCAGACCCCTTCGACGATCTCGTCGGTCGCCATGCCCCACAGGGCGCGTCCGCGGCGCCGCATCCGCGGGCCGAAGCCGGCCAGGACCGGCTCCAGGTGCTCGGCGACCGCCGACCGCACCTCCGCCCGCAGTGCCTCCTCGTCGGGGACGACCCGGGCGCCGGGCAGCGCGGCCGCCTCGTCGCCGGGCAGGCAGGCGAAGCCGGCGGGGCGGACGGCCATGCGTCCGAGGGCGTACCCCGGGGCGGTGCGGTCGTACGAGACGTGCGTCACGGGGTAGCGGGGGACCCGGCGGTGCAGGAGCCACGGCACGGTGATCAGGAGGCAGGCGGGCCAGGCGTAGCGGTGCAGCCCGAAGGTGGCGACGACATCGGGGCGGGCCTGCTGTCCGTAGTCCCGTTCGATCTGGTCCACGTCCCAGGAGAGGAAGCGGTCCAGGGCGGGGCCCGCGGCCGCGAGGTCGGCGGCCGGGGTCCAGCCGCCGCCGTGCGGGGTCTCGTCGTCGGCGCTCAGCTCGGTGACGGCCAGGCCGGGGAGGACCTCGGCCAGGCGGCTGTAGGCACCGGAGACGGCCGAAACGGGCGCAGGCATGTGATCACCGATCCGTCGGGTGAAACGGGGTTCTTGAAGGTAAGCCTAACCTTACTCAAGATCTTCGGAAGTTGAACGGGGATGTGAACGAGGATGTGAACGGGGGGCCGGGGCGCATATGGTGCTTGACGGACGAGTAACAACCCGCCGTAATGACCCCAAGTACCGATACGTCCGGAGGAGGACCTGTGAGGCAGGGAGCGCAGGGCTCCGCGGACGCGGGGGCTTCGTGGGGGGCGGTGGGCCGGGCCGCCGGGTCGGGTGCACCGGCCGCGCAGGCGCGGGTGCCTCAGCAGGCCGGGGCGGTGCGGGGGGAGCACACGCACAGTGAGCCGCCGCTCCCCGTCGCCGGGCGGGCCAGGCCGGTCGTGCAGCGGGCCTCCGTGCGGGGGCAGATCCTGGACGCGCTGCGGGCCGCGCTCGTGGCGGGGGATCTGCGGCCGGGGGAGGTGTACTCGGCGCCGGTGCTGGGTGAGCGGTTCGGGGTCTCGGCGACGCCGGTCCGGGAGGCCATGCAGCAGCTGGCCCTTGAGGGGGCCGTCGAGGTCGTGCCGAACCGTGGGTTCCGGGTGGTCGAGCGGGGTGTGCGGGAACTTGGGGAGCTGGCTGAGGTCCGGGCGCTGATCGAGGTCCCGGTGATGCTGCGGCTGGCCCGTACCGTGCCCGCCGAGCGGTGGGCCGACCTGCGGCCTCTCGCCGAGGCGACGGTCCGCGCGGCGTCGTCCGGCTGCCGTGCGACCTACGCCGAGTCCGACCGCGGGTTCCACCGGGCCGTGCTGTCCCTCTCGGGCAACGAGCAGCTGGTCCAGATCGCCGACGACCTGCACCGCCGGGCGCAGTGGCCGTTGGTGGGGGGTGGACCGGGGGGCCGGGGGCGTGCCGAACTCGTCGCGGACGCGCACGAGCACACGGCGTTGCTGGACGCGCTGGTCGCACGGGACCTGGATGTGGTGCGGGCGCTGGTGGGCGAACACTTCACCGGGGCGGCTGCCGGCGCGGGCTGAGGCGGGGTGCGGGTTCGCGTCTTCGCGTGGCGCCGGGTGGGGGTCGGGGCCGCGCCGGGGGGTGTCCGTCCTCGGAACGGCGCGATGGGGTTGGATACCGACTCACTGTCCGTTGACGCGCCAACCGCTGCGGGCGGACACCCCCCGACACGACCCCTTACGTCCGACGGCGGGTGCGGGAGCACTTACCTGCGGACAGCGTGGCGCCCTAGCTGCGGGCATGCGTGCCGCTGGGGGCGGCATGGGTGGGCGGTGGGGGTCCCCCCTGCTCGAGCGGAGCCGAGAGCTTGGGGGAGGCACCCCGCTACGCCGGGCTGCGGACCCACCCGGCCTCAGCTGCAACGCCGTTACGCCGTTGCAGCCGGCGGAGCCAACTGGCGGGACAGCCACGTCGGCACACCCCCGAGCAGACGGAACAACCGGCGCGCCTCCTCACGGAGCCGGGACGCCTCCGGCTCCGTCTCCGTATCCGCCAAAGACACCAGCGCCGGAGCCGTGCCCACCAGATAGCCCAGCTCCTCCCGGATCCGCAGCGACTCCGCGAACCCGTGCCGCGCCTCCGCCAACTCCCCTTCCCGCAGCGCGAGTCCCGCGAGATGACGCCACGTGAAGGACAGCAACAGCGGATCGGAGTGCGCCGTCGCGCCCGCGTGGGCCCGGCGGTAGGCGGCCCGCGCGGCCTGGGGCGCGCTCGTCAGGTTCTCCGCCAGCAGCCCGCGACGGAAGTCCAGCAGAGCCCGTGCGGCGGCACTGGGAGGGATCAGTGCCGCGGCCCGGCCGAGCGCGGCCCGCGCCTCGTCGGCCCGGTCCCGCACGGCGAGCAGCGTCGACGCGTAGGCCAAGTACCCGCGTTCACAAGCTGCCGCGCCGCGTTCGTCGTCGCTGTGGGCCATCGCCTCGGCCGTGCGCAGCGCGTCCTCGGCCTCCTCCCAGCCCTGCTCGGTGTACAGACACCGTTCCACCAGCAGCGACGCGCGCTGGAGCGTCGCCGCCGGTGTGTCCGGCAGCAGCAGGGCGGCCGCGTCGGCCCAGCACCCGCGTGAGCGCAGCCGCCATACCGCGGTCTGGAGGGGATCGTCACCTGCGGTCGTTCCGTTACCAGACATGGCGGAATGCGCCACGTTGCCCTCCCCGAGCACGCCATCGAGCTGTTGAGTGGTGGCGGCATCTCAGCACGAATCGGCGGGCCGGGCCAAGAGGGTGGGTGAAGGATTTCACAAAGTCGTGGGACTCGGGGGTGTCCCGGGTTTGCCGCCGGGACACCCCGCGTATCAGCTCATGCGCAGTGCCAGGAAGAAATCCAGCTTGTCCTCGAGCCGCGACAGATCACGGCTCGTCAACTGCTCGATCCGGCCGACCCGGTAGCGCAGCGTGTTGACGTGCAGGTGCAGACGGGTGGCGCAGCGGGTCCAGGAGCCGTCGCAGTCGAGGAAGGCCTCCAGGGTGGGGATCAACTCGGCGCGATGGCGACGGTCGTAGTCGCGCAGGGGGCCCAGGAGGCGGGCCGTGAAGGCCCGGCGGACGTCGTCCGGGACGAAGGGCAGCAGCAGGACGTGGGAGGCCAGTTCCTGGTGGCCGGCCGCGCAGACCCGGCCGGGGCGGGCCGCGGCGACGCGCCGGGCGTGGCGGGCCTCCTCCAGCGCGCCGCGCAGGCCCTCCGCCGAGTGGACGGCCGCGCTGACGCCCAGGGTGAGGCGGCCGTCGTCGTTCAGGCCGGCCGTCAGGGGCTCCCGTACCGACGCCAGGAGCGCGTCCGCGAGGACACCCGCCTCCGTGCCGTCGTGCTCGGCGGAGACGGCCGGGAGGGGGACCAGGGCGATGGCCTCGCCGCCGGTGTGGGCCACGGCGATGCGGTCGGAGTGCTCAGGCCCGGCGACCGCGGGGTCGACCAGGACCTCCTCCAGCAGCGCCTGTGCCACCGGGCCGCCCTCGACCTCGTCGCCGTCCCAGTCGACGCGGGCCACCACGACCTGCCAGTGCGGCGCGGCCCCCAGGCCGGGCAGCAGCACCGGCGCGGCCACGCGCAGCCGGGCGGCGATCTCGGCGGGTGCCGCGCCCGTCTGCACCAGTTCCAGGACCTCCTGGGCCAGGCGGCGGCGGACCGTGCGGGCCGCGTCGCGGCGGTCCCGCTCGACCGCGATCAGCTGGGTGACGCCGTAGAGCAGGTCCAGGCGCTCCTCGGGCCAGTCCCCGGCGTCCGCCTCCACGGCCAGCAGCCAGTCCGACAGGACGGTCTCGCGCACGTCCCGGGCCGGCTGCGGGGAGCGGCCCGTGGAGCGGACCGGGAACAGGGAGTACGTCGTGGCGCCCAGGGTGACGCGGTGGGGGCCGCGACGGCCCGTGCGGGTGGCGGCCAGGTGCTCCCCGGCGAGCCGGGCGCATGCCTCGGCGGGCAGGGCGGGCCCCGCCGTCTTCGAGCCGGCGATCGGGCGGCCGGTAGGGGACAGGACCCAGGCCCGCAGGTCCAGGTCGGTGCCGAGCAGGTCCAGGACCACGTCCGGGCCGCCGCCCGCGGGCCCCGAGGTCATCATGCGGCGGTGGCGGTCCACGACCGCCGCGAGATCACCGGCGCGCTCCCCGGACACCTGCCGTACAACGTGCTCGGTGATGGTCGCGAACGCCACCGACTCGTGCACCGCGAAGAGCGGGAGGTGGTGCCGGGCGCAGGCCACGACAAGGTCCTCGGGGACGTCGCCGAGCTCGGCCTCGCCCGCGGCCAGGGCCGTCACGCCCGCCTGCACCAGGATCCGGACGAACGGCTCCGAGTCGTCGGCGTCCCGGCGCCAGGCCAGCCCCGTGAGCACCAGCTCGCCGCCCGCGAGGTAGCGGCTGGGGTCGCGCAGGTCGGTGGTCATCACACCCCGCACGGTGCGGTCCAGCTCGTCCTCGCCGCCGAGCAGCTTGAGGCCCAGCGCGTCGGTGTCCAGCAGTGCGCGCAGCCGCATTCTCGTCGCCGCCGTTCTTTGTCTCGAAATCAAACCCTGCCCCGGCTGTGTCCCAGGTCACGCGACTGTGTCGCGCGTTTCCACAGGAGAACGAGGAGGTTTCTGAGGGCCTCCGTTCATACGAATCTACAAGATGCCTGCCCTGGCCAGCCAACTCCTTCATGGTTTCCGTGACTGACTCAGTCGGAGCACGCCGCTGTGTACTGAGGCCACTACGCGTGAACACCACAGGGACGAGCCGGGACCGCCGCACACGGATTGGCTCAAACCGAACGCCCCACGAGAAGACGAAGAAGAGAGCCGGTCATGGACTTCCTTCGCCCCGCCAGCTGGGAGGAGGCGCTCGCCGCGAAAGCCGAGCACCCCACCGCTGTGCCGATTGCGGGTGGCACCGACGTGATGGTCGAGATCAACTTCGACCACCGCCGGCCCGAGTACCTCTTGGACCTGAACCGCATCGGCGACCTCTTTGAATGGGAGGTCGGCGAGGACAGCGTGCGGCTCGGTGCCTCCGTGCCGTACACGAAGATCATGGAGAACCTGCGCGGCGAGCTGCCCGGTCTCGCCCTCGCCTCGCACACGGTCGCCTCCCCGCAGATCCGCAACCGCGGCGGCGTCGGCGGCAACCTCGGCACCGCCTCCCCGGCCGGTGACGCCCACCCCGCCCTGCTCGCCGCGGGCGCCGAGGTGGAGGTCGAGTCGGTGCGCGGGAGCCGTCTCATCCCGATCGACGCGTTCTACACCGGTGTGAAGCGCAACGCGCTGGCGGCCGACGAGCTGATCCGCGCCGTGCACGTGAAGAAGGCCGACGGGCCGCAGCAGTTCTCCAAGGTGGGCACCAGGAACGCGATGGTGATCGCGGTGTGCGCCTTCGGGCTCGCGCTGCACCCCGAGACCCGGACCGTGCGGACCGGGATCGGCTCCGCCGCCCCGACACCCGTCCGGGCGCAGGCCGCCGAGGAGTTCCTGAACGCCGCGCTGGAGGAGGGCGGCTTCTGGGACAACGGCCGGATCGTCACCCCGTCGGTCGCCAAGCAGTTCGCGGACCTGTGCTCCGCCGCCTGCAACCCGATCGACGACGTCCGGGGCACCGCGAGCTACCGCCGCCACGCGGTCGGCGTCATGGCCCGCCGCACGCTGACCTGGACCTGGGAGTCCTACCGCGGCGCCCGCCGCACCACCGAGGGAGCTGCCTGATGCGTGTCAACTTCACGGTCAACGGCCGTCAGCAGGAAGCCGACGACGTGTGGGAGGGCGAGTCCCTGCTGTACGTGCTGCGGGAGCGGCTCGGCCTTCCTGGTTCGAAGAACGCCTGTGAGCAGGGCGAATGCGGTTCGTGCACGGTCCGTCTGGACGGGGTTCCGGTGTGCTCGTGCCTGGTCGCCGCCGGGCAGGTGGAGGGCCGCGAGGTCGTCACCGTCGAGGGGCTCGCCGACTTCGCCAAGCAGCGGTCCTGCGGGACCGGTGGCTGCGGTACGTCCCTCCAGGACGCGCGGCAGTGGGAGGCCAAGGGCACCGACTCGCAGACCGGCGAGGGCACCGGGCTGTCCACGATCCAGCAGGCGTTCATCGACGCCGGCGCCGTCCAGTGCGGCTTCTGCACCCCCGGCCTGCTGGTCGCCGCCGACGAGATGCTGGAGCGCAACCCGACGCCGAGCGACGCGGACATCCGCGAGGCGCTGTCGGGCAACCTGTGCCGCTGCACCGGCTACGAGAAGATCATGGACGCGGTCCGCCTCGCGGCCGCCCGGCAGTCAGAGGCGGTCTGATCATGGCGTCCCCCAGCGGAACCCCCACGAAGATCACCCAGGGCTCCCAGACCAAGGGCGGCATCGGCGAGTCCACGCTCCGCCCCGACGGCACCCTCAAGGTCACCGGCGAGTTCGCGTACTCGTCCGACATGTGGCACGAGGACATGCTGTGGGGGCAGATCCTGCGCTCGACCGTCGCACACGCCGAGATCGTGTCCATCGACACGAGCGAGGCCCTGGCCACGGCCGGCGTCTACGCCGTACTGACCTACGACGACCTGCCCACCGACGTGAAGAACTACGGGCTGGAGATCCAGGACACCCCGGTCCTCGCCCACGGCAAGGTCCGCCACCACGGCGAGCCGGTGGCCCTGGTCGCCGCCGACCACCCGGAGACCGCGCGCCGGGCCGCCGCGAAGATCAAGGTCGACTACCGCGAGCTGCCCGTCATCACCGACGAGGCCTCCGCGACCGCCCCCGACGCGCTGCTCGTCCACGAGAACCGCGACGACCACCACGCAGGGCACGTCCCGCACCCCAACATCGTGCACCGCCAGCCGATCGTCCGCGGTGACGTGACGGCGGCGCGCGAGCGGGCCGATGTGATCGTCACGGGCGAGTACACCTTCGGCATGCAGGACCAGGCCTTCCTCGGCCCCGAGTCGGGCCTCGCCGTGCCCGAGGAGGACGGCGGCGTCCACCTCTACATCGCCACCCAGTGGCTGCACAGCGACCTGCGCCAGATCGCGCCCGTGCTCGGCCTGCCCGAGGACAAGGTGCGGATGACGCTCTCCGGCGTCGGCGGCGCGTTCGGCGGCCGCGAGGACCTGTCGATGCAGATCCACGCCTGTCTGCTGGCCCTGCGCACCGGCAAGCCCGTCAAGATCGTCTACAACCGGTTCGAGTCCTTCTTCGGGCACGTCCACCGCCACCCCGCGAAGCTGTACTACGAGCACGGGGCCACCAAGGACGGCAAGCTCACCCACCTGAAGTGCCGGATCGTCCTGGACGGCGGCGCCTACGCCTCCGCCTCCCCGGCCGTCGTCGGCAACGCCTCCTCCCTGTCCGTCGGCCCGTACGTGGTCGAGGACGTGGACATCGAGGCCATCGCCCTCTACACCAACAACCCGCCCTGCGGCGCGATGCGCGGCTTCGGCGCGGTCCAGGCGTGCTTCGCCTACGAGGCGCAGATGGACAAGCTCGCCGCGAAGCTCGGCATGGACCCCGTCGAGTTCCGCCGGCTCAACGCCATGGAGCAGGGCACGCTCCTGCCGACCGGCCAGCCCGTCGACTCCCCGGCCCCCGTCGCCGAACTGCTGCGCCGCGTCAAGGCGATGCCGATGCCACCGGAGCGCCAGTGGGAGTCCAGTGAGGGCTCCGACGTACGGCAGCTGCCCGGTGGCCTGTCCAACACCACGCACGGCGAGGGCGTCGTACGCGGGGTCGGCTACGCGGTCGGCATCAAGAACGTCGGCTTCTCCGAGGGCTTCGACGACTACTCCACCGCCAAGGTCCGTATGGAGGTCGTCGCCGGCGAGCCCGTCGCCACCGTGCACACCGCCATGGCGGAGGTCGGCCAGGGCGGCGTCACCGTCCACGCGCAGATCGCCCGCACCGAGCTGGGCGTCACGCAGGTGACCATCCACCCGGCCGACACCCAGGTGGGCAGCGCCGGTTCGACATCGGCCTCCCGGCAGACCTACGTCACCGGCGGCGCGGTGAAGAACTCCTGCGAGCTGGTCCGCGAGAAGGTCCTGGAGATCGGGCGCCGCAAGTTCGGCTCCTACCACCCGGCCTGGGCGACGGCCGAGCTGCTCCTGGAGGGCGGCAAGGTCGTCACCGACGGCGGCGAGGTCCTCGGCGACCTGGCCGACGTGCTGGAGGGCGAGGTCGTGGAGGTCGAGGCGGAGTGGCGGCACCGGCCGACCGAGCCCTTCGACCTGCGCACCGGGCAGGGCAACGGGCATGTGCAGTACTCCTTCGCCGCGCACCGGGCCGTCGTCGAGGTCGACACCGAACTCGGCCTGGTGAAGGTCGTCGAGCTGGCCTGTGCCCAGGACGTCGGCAAGGCCCTCAACCCGCTGTCGGTGCTCGGCCAGATCCAGGGCGGCACCACACAGGGCCTGGGCGTGGCCGTCATGGAGGAGATCGTCGTCGACCCCAAGACGGCGAAGGTCAAGAACCCCTCCTTCACCGACTACCTGATCCCGACCATCCTCGACACGCCGACCATCCCGGTCGACGTCCTCGAACTCGCCGACGAGCACGCTCCGTACGGGCTGCGCGGCATCGGCGAGGCACCGACCCTGTCGTCCACCCCGGCCGTCCTCGCGGCGATCCGGAACGCGACCGGGCTCGAGCTGAACCGGACTCCGGTGCGGCCCGAGCACCTGACGGGCACCCAGCTCTCCGAGGGCTGAGCAGTCACGTCCCCCTGGGGGGCTTCGTCCCCCAGGGCCCCTTGTTCGTCTCGGGCCGTCCCCCGGGTCGTGAACATCCCAACCCCCTTTGAAACTTGGGAGACGGCACCCATGACGCAGCAGTCCACAGAGCCGAGAACCACGGCCGACGACGCGGGTGAAGGGACCCGCGTCCCGGCCGGGCGGTCCTGGCTCGACCGGTACTTCCACATATCCCACCGAGGGTCCACCGTCGCCCGTGAAGTGCGCGGCGGCATCACGACCTTCATGGCGATGGCGTACATCCTCCTGCTCAACCCCCTGATCCTGTCCGGCAAGGACGCGGCCGGGGCCACGCTCGCCCAGCCCGCCCTGATCACCGCCACCGCGTTCGCGGCGGCCTTCACCACGCTGCTGATGGGCTTCGTCGGCAAGGTGCCCCTGGCCCTCGCCGCCGGCCTCTCGGTCTCCGGAGTCCTCGCCTCCCAGGTCGCGCCCGAGATGACCTGGCCGCAGGCGATGGGCATGTGCGTGATGTACGGCGTGGTCATCATGCTGCTGGTCGTCACCGGCCTGCGCGAGATGATCATGAACGCGATCCCGCTCGCGCTCAAGCACGGCATCACCATGGGCATCGGCCTGTTCATCGCCCTCATCGGTTTCTACAAGTCGGGCTTCGTGCACCAGGGCAAGGCCACGCCCCTCGCGCTCGGCCCGGCGGGCGAACTGGCCGGCTGGCCCGTGCTGCTGTTCGCCGGGACCCTGCTGCTGATCTTCATGCTCCAGGCCCGCAACGTCCCCGGCGCCATCCTCATCGGCATCGCCAGCGGCACGGTCGTCGCGGCGATCCTGAACGCGGCCGGCGTCATCGACCCCCGGCAGTGGGCGGGCGGCGCACCCGAACTGCACGGCAGCGCGGTCTCCATGCCCGACTTCTCGCTCTTCGGGGACGTGCGGTTCGGCGGCTGGGGCGAGGTCGGCGCGATGACGGTCGGCATGATCGTCTTCACGCTGGTGCTCGCCGGGTTCTTCGACGCGATGGCCACCATCATCGGCGTCGGCACCGAGGCCAAGCTCGCCGACGACAAGGGCCGTATGCCGGGCCTGTCCAAGGCGCTGTTCATCGACGGGGCCGGCGGCGCGATCGGAGGCGTGTCCGGCGGTTCCGGCCAGACGGTGTTCATCGAGTCGGCCACGGGCGTCGGCGAGGGAGCGCGCACGGGCCTCGCCTCGGTCGTCACCGGCCTGTTCTTCGCGGCCTGCCTGTTCTTCACCCCGCTCACCGCGATCGTGCCGCAGGAGGTCGCGTCCGCCGCCCTCGTCGTCATCGGCGCCATGATGCTGATGAACGCCCGGCACGTGGACTGGGCCGACCGGGCCACCGCCGTCCCGGTGTTCCTCACGGTCGTGCTGATGCCGTTCACGTACACCATCACCACCGGTGTCGCCGCGGGCGTCATCTCCTACGTCGCCATCAAGTCCGCCCAGGGCAAGTGGCGCGAGATCGGCGCCTTCATGTGGATCCTCACGGCGGTGTTCGTCGTGTACTTCGCCCTCAACCCGATCGAGAGCTGGCTGGGCGTCCACTGACGCCCCGCCCGCCGCAACCCCGAGGAGACCGAGACAGATGCTGGACATCGCCGAGGAGCTGAACCGGTGGGTCGAGCAGGGCCGTGACTTCGCCGTGGCCACCGTGGTGGCCGTCGGCGGCAGCGCGCCCCGCGGGCCCGGCGCCGCGCTCGCGGTGGACACCGAGGGCACGGCGATCGGTTCGGTCTCCGGAGGCTGTGTGGAGGGCGCGGTCTACGAACTGTGCGCACAGGCGCTGCGGGACGGCGAAACCGTCCTGGAGCGCTTCGGGTACAGCGACGACGACGCCTTCGCCGTGGGCCTGACCTGCGGCGGCGTCATCGACATCCTGGTCACCCCGGTACGGGCCGCCGATCCGGTCCGTCCGGTGGTCGCGTCCGCGCTCGCCGCCGCCGCGACTGGGGAGGCGGCGGCGGTGGCGCGGATCGTGTCGGGCCCGCGCGAACTGACGGGCCGGGCCCTCCTGGTCCGCCCCGACGGCTCGCGCGAGGGCGGCTTCGGTGCCCACCCGGAGCTGGACCGCACGGTCACCGCCGAGGCCGGCGCCTTCCTGGACGCCGGGCGCACCGGCACCCTGGAGATCGGTGAGCAGGGCTCTCGCTGCGGGGCGCCCCTCACGGTCCTGGTCGAGTCCTCGGTGCCCGCACCCCGCATGATCGTCTTCGGGGCGATCGACTTCGCCGCGGCCCTGGTCCGCATGGGCAAGTTCCTCGGCTACCACGTCACCGTGTGCGACGCCCGCCCCGTCTTCGCGACCCGCACGCGCTTCCCGGACGCCGACGAGATCGTCGTCGACTGGCCCCACCGCTACCTGGAGCACACCGACGTCGACGCCCGTACGGTGCTGTGCGTCCTCACCCACGACGCCAAGTTCGACGTGCCCCTGCTGCGGCTGGCCTTGCGCCTGCCGGTGGCGTACGTCGGTGCCATGGGCTCCCGGCGCACCCACCTGGACCGCAACGCGCGCCTGCGTGAAGTGGGCGTCACGGAGCTGGAGTTGAGCCGGCTGCACTCGCCGATCGGCCTGGACCTCGGGGCCCGGACGCCCGAGGAGACGGCCCTGTCGATCGCGTCGGAGATCGTCGCCGGGAAGCGCGGCGGCAGCGGCCTGTCGCTGACCGGGGCGCACACGCCGATCCACCACGAGCCGGAGCCGAAGACCGTCGGGCGGATCGAGTCGGTGGCCTGAGGCCCCGGGGGCCGGGCCGCGGGCGCTTGTCAGGGCTGTCTGAGCAGGCGGTTCAGGGCCCGGCCGAACACGTACCGCGACGAGCGCCGCACGATGCCGTCGAAGAGCGACGGCAGGAACCGGATCCGGATCTCCTCCCGCCACACCACCCGCGTACGGCCCCCCGGCCCCGGCCGTACTTCGAGTTCGGCCCACCCGAGCACCACACGGCCCCGCTTCTCCAGCCGGCACAACCCCGCGATCCCGTCCTCAGGGGGCTGCCACACCGTGATCTCCATCGGGTCGTCGAAGGCCAGCGGCCCGGCGCCCGAGCGGGCCACGACGAGCGACCCCGCACGCGCCGGGCCGGACGGCTCCACCCTGACCACCGTCAACGGGACCGCCTCGCCGTGCAGCGGCCACCGTGTGATCCGCCGCCACGCCTCGTCGAGGGGGAGCGGGACAGTGCGTTCGAGCAGGAAGTTCGCCACCCCCCGATGGTAGGGAACCCGTGGGGAGTCATCGGTACACCTCGCCCGGCTCGGCCTTCCCCGGTGCCAGCAGTTGGGGCACCGTGACGAAGACGTAGCCGCGTTCCTTCAGCGCGTCGATGATCCCGGGCACCGCAGGCACCGTTCCGTCGTAGAGGTCGTGCAGGAGGATGATCCCGTCCCGGGAGGACTGGGCGAGGACCCGGCGGGTGATCAGGTCGGAGTCGGTCGTCCGGTAGTCCTTGGCCGTCACGCTCCACAGCACTTCGGAGAGGCCCAGTTCGCGGCTGATGGCGTGCACGGTGTCGTCGGTGCGGCCCTGCGGCGGGCGCATCAGGGTCGGGCGCCGGCCGGTCAGGCGCTCTATCGCCTCGTTGGGGCGTTCCAGTTCCTCGCGTATCTCCTCGGGCTTCAGCCGGGTGAGGATCTTGTGGTCCCAGGTGTGGCTGGCCACTTCGTGGCCCTCGTCGGCCATCCGCCGCACCAGCTCCGGGTACTTCTCGATGTGCCGCGCGCCGAGCAGGAAGAAGGTCGCCGGGACCTGCTTCTCCTTGAGGATGTCCAGCAGCCGCGCGGAGTGCTCGCTCGGCCCGGCGTCGAAGGTGAGCGCGATGCACTTGATCTCGCGGCAGTCGACGGCGCCGAAGCGGGCCGGTTCCATGTCGGTGGCCGGGCGGGCCCTGACGGTGCTGGGAGCCGTGGTGTCGGTCCCCGCGCAGCCGCTCAGGGCGAGGCTGAGGGCGGCGGTCACCGCGAGCGTTCCGGCCGTTCGGAACGCGGTCCTCGTTTTCTTCGTCTTCTGGGTCGGAGAAGGCATGCCGGGACTATACATGTCGTGTATACGCGCGATGTATAGTCTCGCAGGCGTTCCCCGACCCGCCTGACTCGGTGTTTCAGGGAGTCGTTCCGCGGCACTCGACAGCACAGTGACTCGACCGTGCCGCCGGAGGAGGGCCGACCGCATGACCGCGTACGCCGTCGTGATCCCGACCCTCGCCTCGGACACCCTCGCCGACTGTCTCGCCGCGCTCGCCGCCTCGACCGGGCCACGCCCCGCGGAGATCGTCCTCGTCGACGACCGGACCGCACGCGAACCCGGCCCGCTCCAGCACCCGTTGAGCGTCCTCGGCGACCTGCGGGAGCGGACCCGTGTGCTGGGCGGCGGCGGTCGTGGGCCCGCCGCCGCCCGCAACACCGGACTGCGCGCCGTGCACACGCCGTGGACCGTGTTCCTCGACGACGACGTCCAGGTCGGCGCCCGCTGGTGCGAGCAACTGGCCGAGGACCTCGCCGAGGCCTCCCACGACACCGCCGGAATCCAGGGCGTGCTCGCCGTGCCGCTGCCCGGGGAGCGCCGCCCCACCGACTGGGAGCGCGACACCGCCGGACTCGTCGGGTCCCACTGGGTCACCTCCGACATGGCCTACCGCACGGACGTCCTCAAGCAGGTCGGCGGCTTCGACGAACGCTTCCAGCGCGCCTTCCGGGAGGACGCCGACCTCGCGCTGCGCGTGCTCGACTCGGGCTGGCGCATCCGGCAGGGCCGCCGTACCACCCGCCACCCCGTGCGCTCCGCCTCCCGCTGGGCGTCCGTGCGCCGTCAGCGCGGCAACGCCGACGACGCCCTCATGCGGCATCTGCACGGCCCCGACTGGTGGGACAAGGCCGTCGCGCCCCGCGGACGGATCCGCTCCCACGCGGCCATCACGACCGCCGGGGTCGCCGCCTGCGCCCTCGCCGCCACCGGGCACGGCCGGGCCGCGACGGCCTGCGCGCTCGGCTGGGCGGCCGGCACCGCGGAGTTCGCCCGTGCCCGCATCGCCCCCGGGCCGCGCACCCGCCACGAGGTGACGACGATGCTGGCCACCAGCGTGCTCATCCCGCCCACCGCGACCTGGCACCGGCTGGCGGGTGCCTGGCGCCACCGCCACACCCCCGCCTGGCAGGAGGAGGCAACCCCGTGAGCCCGGTGAAATCCGTGCTGTTCGACCGCGACGGCACGCTCGTCGAGGACGTCCCGGACAACGCCGACCCCGAACGCGTACGTCCCGTCCCGGGCGCCCGCGAGGCGCTCGACCTGCTGCGCGGGCACGGCATCCGCACCGGCGTCGTCACCGACCAGCCGGGGGTCGCGGGCGGACGGCTCAGCGACGCGGACGTCCGGCGCGTCAACCGCCGCGTCGACGAACTCCTCGGCCCCTTCGACGTGTTCGCCGTCTGCCCGCACGGCCCGGGCGACGGATGCCACTGCCGCAGGCCGCAGCCCGGCCTGCTGCTCTGGGCGGGCGGGCGGATCTGCACCGGGCCCGCCGACCTCGTCGTCATCGGCTCCACCGCCGTCGGCGCCCGGGCCGCGCGCCGGGCAGGCGCCCACGGCATCCTCGTCCCCAACGGGCACACCCGGCCCGAGGAGACCGCCCGGGCCGACCACCTCGCCCCGGACCTGCTCACCGCCGTCCGCGCGGTGCTGGACGGACCCCCGAAGGGCCGTGTCCTCGCCGACGAACGCCCCGTCCGGGAGGCGTTCACGGCCGGCCCGGAGTGACGGCCGGAGTGACGGGGTGGCTCAGCTTCCGCACCACCGGCACATCAGCCGGAAGGCGGTGAACACGGTCAGGGGCCACAGCGCGGCGAACGCCCAGATCACCCCCGGCTCGGCCGTCACGATCCCGGCCACCATCAGCCCGGCCGACACCGCCACCAGGACCACCACGGTCCGGACACGGGGCCGGTAGGCGGCCAGACGGGCCAGGACGCGGGCGGGGTCGGGGCGGCGGCGCACCCGGTGGGTGCGCAGCTTGCGGTCGAGGCGGCGGTCGCGGCGCAGCGCGCGTTCCATCTCGTCAAGGATGCGCTGCTCGTTCTCGGGAAGTCGGCCGAGGGACACGCTCTCTCCTTCCGGGCAGCCGGACCGTCTCTCCTTCAGGGGGACGCGCGGCGGGGGAAGTACGGCGGGACGTACCTGCGGGTGCCCCGCGGGGGGCCCGCGCTAACCGGGCACGGGCCGGGCCAGCGCCTCGACGAGCCGGTCCGCGCTGTCCGGCACGGTGCCCTCGCGGAACCCGTCGCGGATCTGCCGCGCGGCCACCCGGCCACCGGTCAGGCACCAGTCCCACCAGCGGTCCAACTGCCGCACGTCCAGCCGCTCGGCGGGCACCAGCGCGGGCCAGCCGCAGGCACGGGCCTGCGCCGTCAGCTTGGCACCGCCCGCCACCGGGTCGACGGCCAGCACCGGCGTGCCCACCCGGAGCGCGATCACCAGCCCGTGCAGCCGGTCGGTGACGACGAGGTCCAGCCGGGCCAGCACGGACTGCAGCTGCGCCGGCGTCGCGCTCAGGTGCCAGTCGTGCGTGTCCAGCCGGGTCTCCAGCTCCAGGCGTCCGCAGTCCTTCGCGGCCAGCCAGCGCGTCACCTCCTCGGCGACCTGCCCGTGCCGCCGCAGCCGCCCGTACTCGTGCTGCCCGTGCGCGAGGATCACCCCGACGACGGGCCGCGCCGGTACGTCCGGGGCGCGGGCCGCGAGGTCCTCCACCGGCTCGCTGTCCGGCCCGTCCCGGGGCAGCACCCGGTGGAAGCCGGTCACCGCCGAGCTGCCCGGGTCGATCACCGAGGTGCCGACGGCGATCCGCACGCAGTGCGCGAAACGCCGGTGCAGCTCCTCCACCTGCGGCCCGTGCAGCGGGCCGCACACGAACACCAGGTGGGTGTAGTCCTCGGGCCACAGCCGGTCCAGATGCAGCGCCTCCGGACGGAAATCGGGACTCCAGGCGACGTCGTAGGGGATGCCCGTGCCCCGCATGACGTCCTCCACCCGGCGCAGGGCCAGCACGTCCCCGGCGGTCGCCTCCCTGTCCCGGAAGCTGAACCACCCGGTGAGCAGCACCCTGCGCGGTCGTTTGCCCTGTTGAGTGTGCACATGCCCTGAGTGCCCGTCCCACGGCAAGACATTCGGGGCATCACGCTCATTTCCGGTGCGGTTCGGAGCGCGGTCGTAGGCTGGCCGTATGGCTCGTATGGCTCGTATGGCTCCTGCGGCGGGGGAGGGGCCCGTCGCCCTGACGACGCGGCTCACTGTGCCCGGGCTCGGGGCGGCGATCGGTGCGATGGGCTGGGTGCGGGGGCGGTACGCGCACTCCGCCGAGCTGGCCCTGCCGACCGGCGGTGCGCAACTGCTGGTCAACCTGGACGAGGACGCCCTGTCCTCGGCGCCGCTGAAGGGCGCCCGTCGGCGTACCGGGGGAGCCGCCCTGCACGGGCCGTACTCGGAACCGGCCGTGATCGACCCGGCACAGCAACGAGCCGTCCTGTGGGTGGCGTTCCGGCCCGGGGGCGTCCGCCCCTGCCTCGACGCCCCCGTCTCCGAGGTCCGCGACCGGCTCGTCGGCCTCGACGACCTGTGGGGCACGGACGGCGCGGTGCTGCGCGAGCGACTGATCGAGGCCATGGCGGCCGGTGGCCCCCGGGCCGGACTCCGGGCGCTGGAGACGGCCCTGACGGACCGGGCGCGGCGCCCGCCGGAGCCCGACCCGGCGCTACGGCTCGCCGCGGCGCTGCTCGACCGCGGCACCCCCGTGGGCGAGGTCGCCGACCGGCTCGGCTGGACCGAGCGACGGCTGGCCCGCGGCTGCACCGAGCACTTGGGGCTGCCGCCCAAGCGGTACGCGCGCGTCCGGCGCTTCCAGCGGCTGCTGGGGCAGGTGAACGCCGGGCACGGGCCGCCCGACTGGGCGTTCCTCGCGGCGCACTGCGGCTACCACGACCAGGCCCACCTGATCCACGAGTTCCGCGCGTTCGCCGGCATGACCCCGACCGCGTACGCACCGCGCTCGCCGCGCGAACGCAACCACGTGCCGCTCGGCGCCTGATCCACCCGCCCGGGCAGGCGTTTTTCTACAATCCACGCCGCCGGAAACCCGCGATGGTGAAGGCATGACGCACACAGACACCACCCCCGCCGTCACCCGCCTCTACGCCCGCCTCGTGGTCAGCGACGGTGCCCGGGCCATCGACTTCTACCGAAACACCCTCGGAGCCGAGGAGATCGAGCGGTACACCGGCCCCGACGGGCGGATCGTGCACGCGATGCTGCGACTGGGCGGCGCCGCGATCGCGGTCAAGGACGCCGACACCGCCGACCTCGCGCCGACGTCCCTCGGCGGCAGCCCGGTGATCATGGCGCTCGACGTGCCCGACGCCGACGCCGTCGCCCAGGCGATGCTGCGGGGCGGGGCGACGGTGGTGTATCCGATCGCCGACCAGCACTACGGGCAGCGTGGGGGCCGGCTGGCCGATCCGTTCGGCCATCTCTGGATGATCTCCCAGACCATCGAGGACCTGACGCCCGAGCAGATCCAGCAGCGGACGACGGACCTGCTCACGTCCTGACGGGCTTGGTCAGCGGGTCCGCGCCGCCGGTTCCGCCACCTTCGCGTTCGCGTCCACCGTGCCGCCGGGGTGCCGCAGGGCGCACAGGAAGGCGATGCCCAGCGCGATGGCCATGCCGTAGAACACCCACTGGTTGGCCTCCGCGAAGTCCATGCGGATCGCCGACATCGCGTCCCGGGTCGCCTCGGCGGCGGGGCCGGTGCCGGTGGGCGGCCGGGCGTCGCCGTTGCCCGTGACCGTTTCGGTGACGTCGCGCGCCGTGCTCTCCGCCGTCCCGGCGGGCACGCCGCGGGACTCCAGGGTGTCCGTGACCTGGTCGGTCGTGACGTGCGTCAGGATCGTGCCGTAGATCGCCATGCCCACGCTGGCGGCGAAGTTGCGCACGGTCTGGGTGATGCCGGTGACCTCGCCGTAGGAGGCGCCGATGGCCCGGTTCACGGCGTCCGTCGACGCCGGAGCCAGGATGAAACCGATACCGGCCCCGGCGAGCGCCGCGTAGAGCCACTGGTCGTGCATGTTCAGGTTGGTGAGTTCGCCCGCCCAGAGCGCGAACCCGACGGCGCCCACCACCCCGCCCATCTTCAGGGCGGGCCTGGCGCCCTTCTTGTCGAGGATCCGGCCGCCCCACTGGGAGGCGATCGCGAAGCCCACGAAGATGTACAGCAGGAACAGCGCCGCCTGGTTCGGCGAGGCGCTCAGCGACACCTGGGCGTAGACGGAGGCGAAGAAGAACAGCGGGACGAACGCGAGCATCGCGAAGAACAACACCAGCGCGTCCACGCTGAACGCCTTGTCGCGGAAGACCCGCAGATCGATCAGCGGATGCTCCACCCCGCGCTCGAAGCGGACGAACCCGGCCAGCACGGCCAGGCCGCCCACGATGCACACCCAGGTCGCCCAGCTGCCCCAGCCCCAGGAGAACGCCTGCTGGAAGCCGAGGACGCTCAGGCCCATGCCGATCGCGATGAGGACGGCACCCGGCACGTCCAGCGTGCCGGACCGCCGCCGGTCCTGGATGTGCGCCATCGCCGTGAGGACCAACGCCACGATCGCCACCGGCACGTTGACCCAGAACACCGCGCGCCAGGTCCAGTTCGTCAGCCAGCCGCCCAGCAGCGGGCCGATGGCCGTCAGCGCGCCGGTGATCCCGAAGAACAGGGCCAGAGCACGCCCGCGCCGCTCGACCGGGAACACCGCCACCACCACGGCCAGGGCCGCCGGGAACAGCAGCGCCGCCCCGAGACCCTGGGTGGCGCGGAAGATGATCAGCCAGGCCTGCGCGGCGTCGCCCTCGGGGACGCAACCGCACAGCACCGACGACACGACGAACACCATCGTGCCGATGACGACGATCCGGCGCGGCCCGTAGAGGTCCGCCAGACGGCCGCCCAGGGCGAAGAAGGCGGCGAGGGCCAGCAGATAGGCGTTGACGACCCACTGCATGCCCGAGGACGACAGGCCCAGTTCGCGGACGATGTCCGGGGCCGCGATCGACACGATGGTCTGGTCGATGAAGGTCATGGCGACGGCGAACATCATCGCCGCCAGCGCGACACTCTGGTGCGGTGCGGATGAGGGAGGGGTAGCGGCCTCGCCGCGCCCCGGGCGCGTGCTAGTCACGACAACAAGTCTGCGCCCGGCCGTGCCACGTCGCATCACAGGACGCTTTCCGCCCCGCGCGGCACACAGATACCCCCGAACACGCCGTTCGGCAACCCCTGGGCAGTGTGAGGACGGCCTCCCCGGCGATGTGACCACGGTCCGCCACGGATGCCGCGTCGAACGTGCAGGATGCGGGCACCAAGGAGGACAGGCAGTCGAACGACGGGAGAGGCAGACGATGGTCCCAGCGGAACCGCAACCCCAGGGGATCGGCATTCCGGCCGAGTCCACTGCGGGCGAGACCAGGGTGGCGGCGACGCCGGCCACCGTGGGGAGACTCGTGGCACTCGGGTACGACGTGACGGTCGAACCGGGAGCGGGAGCCTCGTCCCGCTTCTCCGATGCCGCGTACGAGGAGGCGGGAGCCCGGCTCGGCGACCCGTGGGCGTCGGACATCCTGCTGAAGGTGAACGCCCCCTCCAGCGAGGAGATCGGCCGGCTGCGGGACGGGGCGACCCTGATCGCGCTGATCAGCCCCGCCCTCAACCCCGAGCTGGTCGAGGAACTGGCACGCCGCCCGATCACCGTGCTCGCCATGGACGCCGTACCGCGCATCTCCCGTGCGCAGTCCCTGGACGTGCTCAGTTCGATGGCGAACATCGCCGGGTACCGTGCCGTGGTCGAGGCCGCGCACGCCTTCGGCCGGTTCTTCACCGGCCAGGTGACCGCCGCCGGGAAGGTGCCGCCCGCCAAGGTGCTCGTGGCCGGGGCGGGCGTGGCCGGGCTCGCGGCCGTGGGCGCCGCCCGCAGCCTCGGTGCCGTCGTCCGCGCGACCGACCCGCGTCCCGAGGTGGCCGAGCAGGTGCGGTCGCTGGGCGGGGAGTTCCTGGAGGTGACCGCCGAGCAGGAGGTGAGCACCGACGGTTACGCCAAGGCGACCTCGGACGACTACAACCGGCTGGCGGCGCGGCTGTACGCCGAGCAGGCCGCCGACGTCGACATCGTCATCACGACTGCTCTGATCCCGGGCCGGCCCGCGCCGAGGCTGATCACGGCCGCGGATGTGGCCAGGATGAAGCCCGGCAGCGTGATCGTCGACATGGCCGCCTCGCAGGGCGGCAACGTCGAGGGCACGGTGGCGGGGAAGGCCGTCGTCACCGACAACGACGTGACGATCATCGGCTACACCGACCTGCCGGGCCGCCTTCCCGCGCAGGCCTCGCAGTTGTACGGCACGAACCTCGTCAACCTGCTGAAGCTGCTCACCCCGGGCAAGAACGGCCGGCTCGTGCTGGACTTCGACGACGTGGTGCAGCGCTCGATCACGGTGGTCCGGGAGGGCGAGAAGACCTGGCCGCCGCCCCCGGTCCAGGTGTCCGCGGCCCCCGCCCCGGCCGCGGCGAAGGAACCGGAGCCCGCTGCGGCCGAGACGCCGGTGAAGCCGGCCCGTCCGGCCTGGTCCTCCTACGCCCTGGTCGGTGCCGGGGCGCTGGCGCTGTTCCTGGTGACGGCCTTCTCCCCGAGTGAACTGCTGGGCCATTTCACGGTGTTCGTGCTGGCGATCGTGATCGGCTTCTACGTCATCGGCAATGTGCACCACGCGCTGCACACTCCGCTGATGTCGGTCACCAACGCCATCTCCGGCATCGTCGTGGTCGGTGCGCTGTTGCAGATCGGGCAGGGGGACACCGCCGTCACGGTGCTGTCGTTCGCCGCGATCCTGCTGGCGAGTATCAACATCTTCGGCGGTTTCGCCGTGACCCGCCGCATGCTCGGCATGTTCTCGAAGGGCTGATCAGCAATGACCACAGACACGGCCGCGCAGGCCGCCTACGTCGTCGCGGCGCTGCTGTTCATCCTCAGCCTCGCCGGTCTCTCCCAGCACAAGACCTCCCGCTCCGGCGTCGTCTGGGGCATCGCGGGCATGGTCGTCGCCCTCGCCGCCACGGTCGGGCTCGCCTCACGCAGCATCACCGCCACCGGCCTCGTACTGATCGTCGTCGCCACGGCCCTCGGCGCGGGCATCGGCCTGTGGCGGGCCCGGGTCGTCGAGATGACCGGAATGCCCGAACTCATCGCCATCATGCACAGCCTCGTGGGTCTGGCGGCGGCGTTCGTCGGCTGGAACGGCTACCTCGACGTCGACGCCGGACTCTCCGGTTCGCTGCTGGGCATCCATCACGCCGAGGTGTTCATCGGGGTGTTCATCGGCGCCGTCACCTTCACCGGTTCCGTCGTCGCCTACCTCAAGCTCTCGGCCCGCATCAACTCCCGCCCGCTCACGCTGCCCGGCAAGCACATCCTCAACATAGGCGCGCTCGTCGCCTTCGTGGGCCTCACCATCGCCTTCGTCGCCCGCCCCGGCATCGGCCTGCTCATCGCCGTCACCGTGGTCGCGCTCGCCCTGGGCGCGCACCTGGTGGCCTCGATCGGCGGCGGTGACATGCCGGTGGTCGTCTCCATGCTGAACAGCTACTCCGGCTGGGCCGCGGCGGCTTCGGGGTTCCTGCTCGCCAACAACCTGCTCATCGTCACCGGCGCGCTGGTCGGCTCCTCCGGTGCCTACCTGTCGTACATCATGTGCAAGGCGATGAACCGCTCCTTCATCTCGGTGATCGCGGGCGGCTTCGGCACCCCGGCGGCGTCCGCCGACGACGACGAGCAGGGCGAGCACCGGGAGATCACCGCCGAGGAGACCGCCGAACTCCTCGGCAACGCCACCTCCGTCATCATCACCCCCGGCTACGGCATGGCGGTGGCCCAGGCCCAGTACCCGGTCGCGGAGTTGGCGCGCAAGCTGCGCGAGCGGGGGGTGGAGGTGCGCTTCGGCATCCACCCGGTCGCCGGGCGTCTCCCCGGGCACATGAACGTGCTGCTCGCCGAGGCCAATGTGCCCTACGACATCGTGCTGGAGATGGACGAGATCAACGACGACTTCGCCGCCACCTCGGTCGTCCTGGTCATCGGCGCCAACGACACGGTCAACCCGGCCGCGACCGACAACCCCTCCAGCCCCATCGCCGGGATGCCGGTCCTGCATGTCTGGGAGTCGGCCAACGTGGTCGTCTTCAAGCGGTCCATGGCCGCCGGCTACGCGGGCGTGCAGAACCCGCTGTTCTTCCGCGAGAACACCCAGATGCTCTTCGGCGACGCCCGGCAGCGCGTGGAGGACATCCTGCGCGGCCTGGACTCCCTGGACACCCCGGTCCCGGCGATGGCCGGCACGTCACGCTGAGCCTGCTGCCTCGCCGGGGTGTTGCCGCACGAGGTGTCCACCGACGGTGAGGCGGCGGTCTACGGCCGGTGAGAACGGCAGAGGCCGGTCCGACAGGGTGTCGGGCCGGCCTCTCGTGGTGCCGTGGGGTCAGTCCGTGCCGGACTCCATCGCGGCCCGGTCCAGCCACGCGTCCTCCTCCGAGACCTCGCCCCGGGAGGCGATGGCCTCGGCGCCGCCCTGCGGCAGCTCCGGCATGGTGCCGATCAGCCCGGTCGCGGCGGCCTGGGAGGCGCCGATGGTGGGGCTGCCGGTGCCGATCAGGCCGATGCCGGCGTACTGCTCCAGCTTGGCGCGCGAGTCGGCGATGTCGAGGTTGCGCATGGTGAGCTGGCCGATCCGGTCCACCGGGCCGAACGCGGAGTCCTCGGTGCGCTCCATGGACAGCTTGTCCGGGTGGTAGCTGAACGCCGGGCCCGTGGTGTCGAGGATCGAGTAGTCCTCACCGCGCCGCAGCCGCAGCGTCACCTCGCCGGTGACGGCGGCGCCGACCCAGCGCTGCAGCGACTCGCGGATCATCAGCGCCTGCGGGTCCAGCCAGCGGCCCTCGTACATCAGCCGGCCGAGGCGACGGCCCTCGGAGTGGTACTGGGCGAGGGTGTCCTCGTTGTGGATCGCGTTGACGAGGCGCTCGTAGGCGGCGTGCAGCAGGGCCATGCCCGGGGCCTCGTAGATGCCGCGGCTCTTGGCCTCGATGATCCGGTTCTCGATCTGGTCCGACATACCCAGGCCGTGCCGGCCGCCGATGGCGTTGGCCTCCATGACCAGGTCGACGGGGGAGGCGAACTCCTTGCCGTTGATCGACACCGGACGGCCCTCGGCGAAGCCGATCGTCACGTCCTCGGCGGCGATCTCGACCGACGGGTCCCAGAACCGCACGCCCATGATCGGCTCGACGGTCTCCACGCCGGTGTCCAGGTGCTCCAGGGTTTTGGCCTCGTGAGTGGCGCCCCAGATGTTGGCGTCCGTGGAGTACGCCTTCTCCGTGCTGTCCCGGTAGGGCAGGCCGTGCGCGAGCAGCCACTCGGACATCTCCTTGCGGCCGCCGAGCTCCGTCACGAACGCCGCGTCCAGCCAGGGCTTGTAGATGCGCAGGTGGGGGTTGGCGAGCAGGCCGTAGCGGTAGAACCGCTCGATGTCGTTGCCCTTGAAGGTCGAGCCGTCACCCCAGATCTGGACGTCGTCCTCGAGCATCGCCCGGACCAGCAGCGTGCCCGTGACGGCGCGGCCGAGCGGGGTGGTGTTGAAGTACGCCCGACCGCCCGAGCGGATGTGGAACGCGCCGCAGGTCAGTGCCGCCAGGCCCTCCTCGACGAGCGCGGCGCGGCAGTCGACCAGACGCGCGATCTCGGCGCCGTAGGTCTTGGCGCGGCCGGGCACCGAGGCGATGTCGGGCTCGTCGTACTGGCCGATGTCGGCGGTGTAGGTGCACGGGACGGCGCCCTTGTCGCGCATCCACGCGACCGCGACGGAGGTGTCGAGACCGCCCGAGAAGGCGATGCCGACGCGTTCGCCGGCGGGCAGGGAGGTGAGGACCTTGGACATAGAAAGAGTATGTATCACTTTGCATAGTCATGCAAGCGGGGTATGCGAAATCGCCGTTCCGGTTGCCTGTCCTTCAGGAACCCGCTGCCCCGGAGTCGCCCCCGAGCGCGTCGAGGATCCGCTCGGCGGCCAGCGTCGGTGTGAGCTCGCCCTCCCGGACCCGCTCCTCCAGCACCGGCGCCAGCGCCCGTACCGCCGGGTCGGCCCGGAGGCGGCCGAGGAGTTCGTCGCGGACCATCGTCCAGGTCCAGTCCACCTGCTGGTCGCGCCGCTTGGCGGTGAGCCGGCCCGTGGAGTCCAGCAGCGTGCGGTGCTGCTCCAGGCGCTCCCACAGCGTGTCCAGGCCGGTCGACTCGCGGGCGCTGCAGTGCAGCACCGGCGGCGTCCAGAACGCGTCCTTGCCGTGCATCAGCCGCAGCGCCCCCGCCAGCTCCCGCGCGGCGGCCCGGGCGTCGCGCTCGTGCGGCCCGTCCGCCTTGTTGACGGCGATCACGTCGGCCAGCTCCAGCACGCCCTTCTTGATGCCCTGGAGCTGGTCGCCGGTGCGCGCGAGGGTGAGCAGCAGAAACGTGTCGACCATGTTCGCGACGGCGGTCTCGGACTGGCCGACCCCGACCGTCTCCACCAGGACCACGTCGTAACCGGCCGCCTCCATCACCACGATCGACTCGCGGGTGGCCTTCGCGACCCCGCCCAGCGTGCCCGCCGTGGGGGAGGGGCGCACGAACGCCGCCGGGTCCACGGCCAGCCGCTCCATGCGGGTCTTGTCACCCAGGATCGAACCGCCCGTACGGCTGGACGACGGGTCGACGGCCAGCACCGCCACCCGGTGCCCCAGCGAGGTCAGCAGCGTGCCGAACGCGTCGATGAACGTCGACTTGCCCACGCCCGGCACCCCGCTGACGCCGATCCGCCGGGCCCGGCCGCTGTGCGGCAGCAGCGCGGTCAGCAACTCCTGCGCCAGCGCCCGGTGTTGCGGCCGGGTCGACTCGACGAGGGTGATCGCGCGGGCGACGATCGCCCGCTTCCCGTCGAGCACACCCTTCACATAGGCGTCGACATCGATCACAGCTCGTGCCCGAGGCCGTCCGACAGCCGCCGCACCAGGTCGTACGCCGCGTCCGGGATCACCGTCCCGGGCGGGAAGACGGCCGCCGCGCCCATCTCCAGCAGCGTCGGCACGTCCTGCGGCGGGATCACCCCGCCGACCACGACCATGATGTCCTCACGGCCCTCCTCGGCCAGCGCCTCACGCAGCGCCGGGACCAGGGTGAGGTGACCGGCCGCGAGCGAGGAGACGCCGACGATGTGCACGTCCGCCTCGACGGCCTGGCGCGCGACCTCGGCGGGCGTCTGGAACAGCGGGCCGACGTCCACGTCGAAACCGAGGTCGGCGAAGGCGGTGGCGATCACCTTCTGGCCGCGGTCGTGGCCGTCCTGGCCCATCTTCGCGACCAGGATGCGCGGGCGGCGGCCCTCGGCCTCCTCGAAGGCCGACACCAGGGTGCGGGTGCGGTCCACGCTCGGGGACTCTCCGGTTTCGTTGCGGTACACGCCGGAGATCGTACGGATCTGCCCCGCGTGCCGGCCGTACACCTTCTCCAGGGCGTCGGAGATCTCCCCGACGGTGGCCTTCGCGCGGGCCGCGTCGACCGCCAGCTCCAGCAGGTTGCCCTCGCCGCCGGCGGCCCGGGTCAGCGCGTCCAGCGCGTCCTGGCAGGCCCGCTCGTCGCGCTCCGCGCGCAGCCGCCGCAGCTTCTCGATCTGCTGCGCCCGCACCGAGGAGTTGTCGACCTTCAGGACGTCGATCTGCTCGTCGGTCTCCACCCGGTACTTGTTGACGCCGATGACCGGCTGGCGGCCCGAGTCGATCCGGGCCTGCGTACGGGCCGCGGCCTCCTCGATGCGCAGCTTCGGGATGCCCGCGTCGATGGCCTCGGCCATGCCGCCCGCGGCCTCGACCTCCTCGATGTGCTGCCAGGCCCGCCGGGCCAGGTCGTACGTCAGCTTCTCCACGTACGCGCTGCCGCCCCACGGGTCGATCACCCGGGTCGTGCCGGACTCCTGCTGGAGCAGCAGCTGGGTGTTGCGGGCGATGCGCGCCGAGAAGTCGGTCGGCAGCGCGAGCGCCTCGTCGAGGGCGTTGGTGTGCAGCGACTGGGTGTGCCCCTGCGTCGCCGCCATGGCCTCCACACAGGTGCGCGTCACGTTGTTGAAGACGTCCTGCGCGGTCAGCGACCAGCCCGAGGTCTGCGAATGGGTGCGCAGGGAGAGGGACTTGGCGTTCTGCGGGTCGAACTGCTTCACCAGCTTCGCCCACAGCAGGCGCGCCGCCCGCAGCTTGGCGACCTCCATGAAGAAGTTCATGCCGATCGCCCAGAAGAACGACAGCCGTGGCGCGAACGCGTCCACGTCCAGTCCCGCCGCACGCCCCGCGCGGATGTACTCGACACCGTCCGCGAGCGTGTACGCCAGCTCCAGATCGGCCGTCGCACCGGCCTCCTGGATGTGGTAGCCGGAGATGGAGATGGAGTTGTAGCGCGGCATCCGCTGCGAGGTGTACGCGAAGATGTCGGAGATGATCCGCATCGACGGGCCCGGCGGATAGATGTAGGTGTTGCGGACCATGAACTCCTTCAGAATGTCGTTCTGAATGGTTCCGGCCAGCTTCTCGGGCGGTACGCCCTGCTCCTCCGCGGCCACGATGTACAGCGCCAGCACCGGCAGCACGGCGCCGTTCATCGTCATCGACACGGTCATCTTGTCCAGCGGGATGCCGTCGAACAGCTGCCGCATGTCGTAGATCGAGTCGATGGCCACGCCCGCCATGCCGACGTCGCCCGTCACGCGCGGGTGGTCGCTGTCGTACCCCCGGTGCGTGGGCAGGTCGAAGGCGATCGACAGACCCTTCTGGCCGGCCGCGAGGTTGCGCCGGTAGAAGGCGTTGGACTCCTCGGCCGTCGAGAAGCCGGCGTACTGGCGGATCGTCCAGGGCTGGTTGACGTACATCGTCGGGTACGGGCCGCGCAGGAAGGGCGCCGCTCCCGGGTACGTCTCCAGGAAGTCCAGGCCCTCCAGGTCACGCCCGGTGTAGAGCGGCTTGACGGCGATGCCCTCCGGGGTCTCCCAGAGCAGGTCGTCCCCGCCGGACGCGTTCTTCACGGCCGTACGCCACTCGTCGGCGCCGCCGTCGGGGGCCGGCGTGCCCAGCTCGATCCCGGAGAAGTCGGGGATTGCCATCAGGACACAACTCCCATGCGGTCGAGGGTGGCGGACAGCACGGCGACGGCGTCACAGCCCGCGAACACGTAACCGTCGACCCCGGGGTGCTCCCCGGGACGGCCCGCGAGGAACACCTGCCGGGCACCGGCGGCCTTCAGATCCCGGACGGCGGCCTCGGCCCGCTCCGCGTACAGCGCGTCGCTGGAGCACAGCACCGCCTCCGTCGCACCGCTCTCCTCGAAGGTGCCCTGTGTGACCGGCTCGATGCCGCCGGCCTGGAAGAGGTTCGAGGCGAAGGTGAGACGCGCGGTGTGCGCCGCGGCCGGGCCCAGCGCGGCGAGGAAGATCCGCGGCCGGGAGCCGGTCGCCGCGAGGTGCGCGTCGGACCGGGCGCGCAGTACCTCGTACGCCTCGTCCCGCCGTACCCGCGGCAGACCGCCGGAGCGCGGCTCGGGCGCGCTCGCCCGGACCACCGGCTTCTCCGCGAGGAACGGGAACTCGCTGACACCGGTGACGGGCTCGCGCCGCTTGGCCAGCAGAGCCGCGCGCGCCTGCCAGGTCTCGGCGAGATCGCGCTCCACATCGCCCGAGCGCAGCGCGGCCGGCATGCCGCCGAGACGCTCGATCCGCTGGAAGAACTCCCAGCCCGCGTGGGCGAGTTCGTCGGTGAGCCGCTCCACGTACCAGGAGCCGCCCGCCGGGTCGATTACCCGGGCCAGGTGCGACTCCTCGATGAGGATCGTGGAGGTGTTGCGGGCGATGCGACGCGCGAACGCGTCCGGCAGGCCCAGGGCGTGGTCGAAGGGCAGCACGGTGACCGCGTCGGCCCCGCCCGCCCCCGCGGCCAGCGTGGCGATCGTCGAGCGCAGCATGTTCACCCACGGGTCGCGGCGCGTCATCATCACCGGCGACGTCACGACGTGCTGGAGCTGCGCGCCCGCCCGGGGCGCCCCGCTGACCTCGGCCACCCGGGCCCACAGCCGGCGCGCGGCCCGCAGCTTGGCGATCGTCAGGAACTGGTCGGCGGTCGCCGCGTACCGGAACTCCAGCTGGGCACAGGCCTGTTCGACGTCCAGTCCGGCCTCTGCCAGCTCCCGCAGGTACGCCACCCCGGTGGCCAGCGAGCAGCCCAGCTCCTGGGCGGCCGAGCCACCGGCCTCGTGGTACGGCAGCGCGTCCACGGTCAGTGCCCGCAGCCCCGGGTACTCCCCGGCGCACAGCCGCGCGAGCTCCGCCGCCGGCGCGGTGTCGCACCGCTGCCCGGTACGGGCCTCGTGTCCGAGCGGATCCGCGCCCAGGTTGCCGCGCGCCGCGTCCCGGGCGACGCCCCGCTCCTCGTACACCCGCAGCAACTCCCGCGCGGCGGGCCCGGCGTCGCACCCGGCGTCCAGGACGACGGGCGCCAGGTCGAGGTACACGCCGTCGAGGACCCGGCCGAGGTCGGGCACCGCGATGCCGCCCTCGCCGACCGTCAGCCAGAGGGAGGTGACGCCGTTCTCCAGGTCCCCGAGCACCGCGTCGCGGTCGGCCACCGTGTGCCGTTGCCGTACGTCCCAGCCGCCGACCGTGTTCCCCTCGGCGCGGCCACCGCGCACAAAGGGGGCGAACCCGGGCAGGCCGGGGTCCGGCGCGGAGTCGTGGGCGGTGTAGAGGGGGCGGGTGCGCAACCCGTCCTCCAGCGCGGTGGACAGGGCTTCCTCGGCCTCGGTCCCCTCGACGTCCTTGCCCGCTTTGCGCAGCACACCCGCCACAAGGCGCTGCCACTGCTCATGGGGCACGTCAGGGAACTCGCCGGCCAGCTCAAGCCCGTCGTCAGGCAGGACCGTCATGCTCGGATGTTAGGCCACGTTAACGAACGTGCAGCAGAGGGGACGGCTGTGACCTTGCCCTCGCCGGGAATGTGGCCTCGATCTCCCTGCGCGGTTCTCGCAGCGGACCGCCGAGCCATCGGGCGGCGCTCGCCGCGCGGCGTCCCGGGACGGCTTTCGAACACATCAGCGCAATTCCCCGCCATTCCCGGATGCGGAGGCGTCGATCCCCTGCCCGACGGGCGGCTATCCCGATACGCTGAATTGGGTGCGCCTTGTCGAGCGGGCGGCTACGGGGGTGAGAAGGCGTTGCTTGTCAGCCGATCCATGACCGCGGTGGTACGCGTGTGGTGCATGATGAACCACTCGCGCTGCCACGACAATGGCGAGCCTCATGGTTCCCGGATCCACGCCGCGCGACGGAACCCGATATCAGGTCGGACGGAGCAATGGCATTGGGACTGAGCCGGTTACGCGGAAGAACCAGCGCCGGCCTGCCGCGCGTCGTCGTCGGCGCGTGTGTCGCTCTGGCCGGTGGGGCGGTCCTCGGGTTGCTGACCCACCCGCGCGACCTTTCGCACGCGGCCGGATATCAGTACGCCGCGGGACTGCTCCTGGCGATCGGACTCTACGGCAGCACGCACGACATCGACTTCGCCGAAGTCCGGCGCTCCCTCAAGGTGGTCCTGGTCGCCGTCACCGCCGGCGTCCTGGTCAAGGCCTCCCTCATCGCCACCGTCATGGTGCTGGCCTTCGACCGGCCGGAATATCTCGTCCTGGGCATCGCCGTGGCACAGATCGACCCGCTGTCGGTGGCCGCCACCCAGAAGAACGAGAGGGTGTCGCCGCGGGCCAAGACGATCCTGTCGGTCTGGGCCGCGTTCGACGACCCCATGACGGTGCTGCTCACGCTCTACTTCTCCGCCCTCGCCGTCCGGTACGGGACCGGGACCGCCGGTGACGGGTCGGTGGTCACGGACACCGCCGGGGTCTTCGTCGATCTGCTCCTCAACCTGGGACTGTTCGCCCTGGTGGCGGCCCTGTGGTGGGCGGCCTCCGTCTGGCTGGGGCAGCGCCGTCCGGCACGCCGGGCCGAAGCCCGGCCGGCCGTCGACGTCGTGGCGCTGGCCCTGGTCGTCGCGCTGGTCCTGTTCGCCGCGCAGGACATGATGGTCCTCGCCGTGGCCCTGACCGGACTGTTCGTGCGGCTGGGCCGCTTCGGCGCGGGCCTCGAATCGGCGGTCGCCCTGGCCTTCCTCACCGCCTCGGCCCTCCTCGGAGTGGTCCTCGCGTCCGGCGAGATCCACCTGACGGAGGGGCTCGTGCTCGGCGCGAGCGCGTTCGCCGCGCAACTGCTCGTCACCCTGCTCATCAGCCGGCTGCTGGTACGCCCCCGGCTGACCTGGCCGGATCTGGCCCACCTCGGATTCGGTCAGCAGAACGGCATCACGGCGATCCTCCTCGCCCTCGCCCTGGAACCGAGGTTTCCCGGCACGGTCGGTGTCGTCGGACCCGCGATCGTGACGGTCAACCTCCTCCACCACACCTTCCAGTGGGCCCGGGTCGACCGGTGGTGGCAGGACGCGTCCAGCGCGCCGGAGCCCGGGCCCGCCGCCACGGCCGCACGTCAGGAACTGAAACCGGAACCCGGATGAGTCAGGGGGAGGCATGGGTCCGCCACGCGTCTCACCGGCATCCCGGCCACATGGCACACCACGTACGACACCGGGCGATCCAAGGGGACGGGACGCCCGGAGCACAACCTCGGGGGAACACACCATGCCGTACATCCACTGCAACATGTTCGGAACGCCGCCCGCGGGGGGCGAACCGCCGTGGCTCCCGTACGAGCCGCTGGTCCCGTGGTGCATCGAAGGTCACGACGACCTGTGGGTGGAGCTCCAGCACGTGCCCGTGGCGGTGCACACCTTCCGCAGCCAACTCGTGCAGGTCGCGCGCAACATCACCCCGGACCGGGACGGACGCGGGCACCTGGTCGTGGTGAGCGGACTGCCCGGCACGGGAAAGAGCAGCCTCCTGCACCGCTGCGTCCACGAGTTCGTCTCCGGTCTCGAGGAGTCCAAGGCCGGCGACGACGACACCGCCGACGCCGGGCCGCGCGACGAGAGCACCACGCCGTGGTGCAGGCGCGAGCCCTCCGGCGCGGTCTGTGTCGTGCCGGTCACCGGTGTGCGCAACAACGGGCGCGACCTGGAGTCGTCGCCCAGCGGGCACCCGGAGGCACCGGAGCTCGGCACGGTGATCGACCGGATCTTCCGCACCGTCGTCAAGGCGCTGCGAAAAACACCCGGATTCGCGGACGTCTGCGGCCCGGAGATCGACTCGCCCGACCACTTCGACTCCTGGCACGCCCTCACCGACGCACTGGCGCTGCTCGACCGAAGACTCGCGGTGATCGTTCCGCACATCAAATGGGAGGACCAGGACTCCCGATGGGCCTTCCTCCGCTTCTGCCACCAGAAGGCCGACCGCGGAGTGGTCTTCTTCGTCGAGACGGAATACACCGCTCTCGAAAAGGAGATAGGCCTGATCTTCGACGAATCCCAACTCCGGGGCGTCACCCACCTCAAGACCGGAAGGCTCGCCCGGGAGGACTGGGGCAGATATCTACGGCTGTGGATGGAGCTCCCGGACATTCCCAGCCCGAAGGTCGACATTCACGAGGATCTGCTCGAATGCGAACCGGCGCCCTGGGTGTTCGTGAGCATCGCGAAGCTCCAGGCCTTTCTGCGTGAGGCGGCGGACGAAGCACTGCAGGCCGACGAGGCCTACTTGCGGCGAAGTCGCGTAGTTCTCCGGTTCGCCAAGGAGGAACCGAATCCGGACGACTTCCTCCGCGGGGACCCGTCCGGATCGGACGACCCCGACGAGGAACCAACCGAACCGGCCGGTCGTGAACCGAATGAGCTCACCGACGACGAAGAGGACCGACGAGATGAGCCCTGACGCCTTCCCGGTCGCGGAGGAAAACCCCTTCCGAGGCAGTACGAGCGTGCAGTTGGAGGGATTCGGCGACACCACCCAGGTCGGCACCGGCCCCCCGCGACGGCCCGTCCATGTGCGCAGGCGTATCAACGCACAGCTCATGGAACAGGTGCACCGCTACCTCGGCCACACCGGTGACTCCTCCACCCGGGGCCGCGTCCTGGCCCTCGTCGGCGAGTTCGGCCTCGGCAAGAGCCATCTCGCCGCCCAGGTCACCGACGTCCTCAGGCAGAGCAGCCCGACGCCCGCCTTGTGGGTGATCGGCCAGCCCTCGATGGACATGCGGTCCGTCTTCCAGCACCGCGTCATGAGCCCCCGTGACGACCTCGAAGCCATGGCCGACTTCATGCAGGCCATCACCGACTACTCCGCGGACGTCACGGCGGAGCTGCTCGAACAGGACGACACCGGCAGGCTGGGCGGCGCCCGCGACGAGTTCCTGAGCGGCCTGAGGGACCGCAGGCTCGATCCGCACAAGATCGCGCGGGCCTTCGACCTCGACGAGGAGCTCATCCACAGCCACCTCCGCCGGCACCTGCGGGGCGTCACCGACCACCGGGCCTTCGCCACCGCGCTCGCCCTGCTGCCCAACCAGGCCTACCAGACGGACATCTTCCGCTGGCTGTCCGGAGAGACCCCCTCGGCCCCCCTGCAACAGCGGGGCGTCACCCAGCCGATCCAGGGCATCCAGGGCGTCTTCGAGGCGTTCGCGGTCTTCAGCCTCGTCTACGGCCAGAGCGACCGGCCGTACGCGCTGGTGCTGGACGAGGTCGACAAGATCGCCGAATGGACGGCGCAGGACCGGGTGTTGTTCCTCAACGCCTTCGAAATGCTGGTCAACCGGTACATCAACCAGGGCGGGCTGCTGGTCTTCTGCGTCCGGCCCGACCTCTGGAGCTCGCTGCCCGCGTCCCTGCACGAGCGGGTGCTGCCGCTGTGGCTCGACAGCTGGGAGCGCCCCGCGACCGAGGACCTGATCAGGCAGCACCTGCTCGGCTCGGGCCGGGTGCCGCAGGAGACGAACTGCGCGCCGTTCACCGACCCCGCCGTGAGGCAGGTCGTGACCCTCTCCGACGGGGTTCCCCGGCAGATTCTGCGGATCTGTGAGGGCGCCTGGGACCATGCCGCGCTCGGCGGCAGTCCGAAGATCGACACCGAGGCCGTGCACGAGGCGATCCGCACCGCCCACGAGAAGCGGCCGATGAGCGAGGCGGCGCGGCGGCTGGAACGCGTCCTCGCCGGCGACCAGTGGTGGCACAATGCGCCGCCCCGCGACCTGCTGGAGCTGCCGGCACCGCCGGGCTCCGGCGAACCCCGCTGGATCGAGGTCACCCGCACGGCGTGGATCGTCGTACTGCCGGTACGTTCGCTGCTGAGCCGCACCGGCGTCGACGGCATCGCGGGCTTCCTCGGCCACGCGCGCGACCTCGCGGCGGCGAACATCGAGATGCTGGTCGTGGTCAACGGCCACGCCTGCCGGCAGATGCGAAGGCAGGTCGCCGACGTCACCGGGACCATGCCCCTGGTGCTCGACGACCCCCGCTTCGACCTCGCCCTGCGCAACGGTGTCCAGAGCCTCGCCGAACGGCTCCGGGCGAGTCAGGACAACACCGTGCTGGAGCGGCTGTCCCACCGGCTGGACGTGCTCCAGGGGCAGCAGCTGACCCTCCTGGAACGCGTCGACAGCATCGACCACAGCCTCGACACCCCGCGGGTCCTCTCCCCGGCTCCGGCGGGTGACGCCCTTCAGGCGCGGTTGCCCGAGCCGGTGCGGGCGCTCTTCCGGGACGCCCAGGAGGCACTGGACCGGTTGCTGGAGGAGGGCGAGGGGCCACGGCCCAGCCTCGTGCCCCTGGCCCGCACCGCGGCCGGCCGGCCACCTCGGCCGCGTCGGCTGATCGTGGAGGAGTCCGCCCTGCGCGGCATGGGAGCGGTCGTCCTGGCCCGCAGACTGCTGGGGGCGTTCCGCGACGCGGTCGTCGGCTGGTGGGAGGCCGACGGATCCGCCGGCGACTCAGCACCCGCGGCACGCGATCAGGGCGAGCTGTTCGCCATCTGCCGGGGTTTCGAGATCTCGCTGGAGTCGCTGCCCCGCCTCGACCGGGGCGGCGCCGACCCGCTGAGCGGCTCCCAGACCTCCGCGACGGACCCGGGGGAGCGGGCGCAGGACCGGCTCGGCCAGCTCGCCGACCGGGTGCTGCGCGAGCTGGGCGACGCCTTCAGCGGCGGCTCCGCACCTCTGCCGTGAGATCGCGCAGACGCTCCTCCGCCACGGCCACCCGGGGCTGGCGGAAGGTGACTCCGACGACGAAGTCGCCCTCCGCGTCACCCAGCCAGTGCATGTAGAAAGCCCCGTCCACGACGTCCAGGACGAGACGCCGGATCGGGGCACGGGTGACGGGGGCGAGGATGGCCGCCAGATCCGTCAGCTCCTCGCGCAGACGGCTGACGAGGTCGCGGTATATCGCCCGGCGGGCCGCGACCGAGACGACCGCGAAGGAGTCCTCCAGCTCCTGGTGCTCGAAGGCGTCGCCGGAACAGACCAGCGACCAGTCACGGTAGTAGGCCGCGTAGTGCAGGTCGCCCGGGTTGAGATGGCGGTGCCACGCGCTCCGCAGCCGCTGCTCCTCCTGCATGTCACGGGTGAGCACGTGCATGAACAGCGAACTCCCCTGGACGAACGGCTCCTTCACCTCCCCGGAGCGCCCGCCGGGAAGTTCGTCGACCATCTGACGCTCGGTCCTGATCTTGGTCACCAGCCGGTTCATCGAGTCGTCCATGGCGTCACAGCCGGCCTCGGACGCGCTGATGCCCACCAGGTACTGCGCGGCGTGCAGACGGGAGCACTGCATACCGCCCTCCCGGGTGACGACGAGGGTCCGCATCAGGTCACCGACGTCGAGCCGCCGCATGGCCTCCTCCGTCTCCAGGACCCAGCGGACCAGCCGGCGCCCCGGCCGTCCCTCGGCGTCGGCCTCGTCCTCCCAGGCCAGCCCGCCGGGGAACGGCGCGGCCTCCGCCTCGCGGACGGCGAAGGCCACGGTGTTGCGCACGACGTGGGTCATGGACCGGATCTCCGGGCAGGCCGCGACCGCGGCACGGCACTCCTTGCTCAGGTGCCCGTAGCTCTGGCTGACTTGCGGCACGCTCAGGAGCCGGGGCTCGCTCACCGCCGCCGAGGCGTCCGGATTCATCTGGTGCGACTCCTTGTCGACGACGACGTACGCGGGGCACCGCGCCGTCGGCTCACACGAACAGTTCCACGTCGATGTCCCGGCGTACACGGGGCAGTTCGCCGCTGCCCGCCGCGCCCCGCTGCCCGGCCCGGGTGATGGCGAGGTTGCCGGCGGCGATCGCCCTGGCCGGGTGCCGGTTCAGGCCGAGATGGTCGTAGCCGCGCTGGGCGCTCTCCTCCAGGTCCTCCGCCTCCTGCGCGGCCCCGCACTCCACCAGGGTCCCCGCCAGGGCGATCGACGAGGCCAGCGTCCAGGGGTGACGGGCACCGAGCACCGCCTCCAGACCGCGGCGCGCGGTCCGGCCGGCCTCACGGGCCTCCTCCGTGCGGCCCGCGCCGCGCAGATGGACACCCAGGCGCATCCGGCACAGGTGGGTGGAGGGGTGCTCGGGGCCGTACCGGCCGGCCAGCGTGTGCAGACAGCGCTCGGTGTACTCCACCGCCGGTTCGGGTTCGCCCAGCAGATGGTGGTCGACGGCGAGACTGAACCGGCAGCGCTGCGTGATCATGTGACGCTCGCCCAGCACACTGACGGCCATGTCCAGGGCGCGGGTGTCGCGTTCCCAGGCCCGGTCGGGATCGCCGAGCCGGCGCTCGCTCACCGCGAGCCCGTTCTCCGCCACGATCGTGATCGGCACCCGGTTGATCGCGGGCCCCGCCGTGCCGCGCGGTGTCCAGCCGTGCTTGAGCAACTGGTACGACTCCGCGTCCTGCCCGA
This sequence comes from Streptomyces sp. NPDC007929, assembly GCF_042959065.1. Classification (NCBI taxonomy): domain Bacteria; kingdom Bacillati; phylum Actinomycetota; class Actinomycetes; order Kitasatosporales; family Streptomycetaceae; genus Streptomyces; species Streptomyces sp. NPDC007929. The sequence continues at coordinate 452,450 of NZ_JBIBKD010000007.1, forward strand.
GCAGCCGGTGCATCTCCGCCAGCCAGGGGACCATGTCCCGCACGGCCGGGTCGTCGTCACCGCCGATGGCCCGGCGCAGCTCGTAGACCTGGCGGTACAGCCGCATGCCCGCGGGGTAGTCGCCGGCGGCGGCGTAGCACCAGGCCAGGTTGCGCTGGACCCGCTGGGTGCTGTGGTGCCGCGGGCCCAGCAGCCGCTCCATGCCCCGGGCCACGTGCACGGCCTCGTCGAGGGCGTCGGCCACATGGCCCGCCGAACCCAGGTTCGCCGCGTAGCTGTCGGCCATCTGCAGGGAGCGCGGGTGGGTGAGACCGAGGTTGCCCCGGTACTCCCGCAGCACGCCGAGGGCGAGCGCACCGGACTCCTCGTACTCGCCGCGCAGGTGCTGCGCGTCGGACAACAGGGCGCGCAGCCGCCGGTGTTCGCGGCAGTCCTGGTCCGTCCAGCTCCGCAGGGCGAGCCGGCCCACCCGCAGGCACTCCCCCAGCGCCTCCTCCTCCTGGGTGCGGACGAGGTCGGCCAGGTGACTCAGCAGCGACTGCTGCACCGCGGGGCGGGTGTCCTCCCACAGCCGCAGTGCCTCGATCTGTCTGCCGCGCCGGGTGAGGGTCTCGGCGTCGGGCGCGGCCGGGCCGTCGGCCATGCCGAGCAGGTCGGCGCCGAGCACCTCGCGCAGCTGGTTCTCGATGCGCGGCGCGTCGTTCAGCTGGGCCACGATGAGGTCCCGCAGCACCCGGTGCTGGCGGACGGGCTGTCCGGGGCGGGCGAAGTCGAACTCGACCAGACCGTGCTGGTGCAGCACCCACAAGGCGGCATCCATCAGGAGGACGTCCGCCGCGCGGACCGGTTCGCCCTCCGCGGTGCGGTCGGGTCCCGCCTGGGCCAGCGCCGCCCTCATGGGCCGCGAGCGCAGCGTCCGCAGGTCGACGCCCGCGCCGGTGATCAGCGCGCAGGCGTCGATCAGCCAGTGCAGCGCCGCGACCCCCGCCGGTTCGTGCGACCACGCCTCGGCCGCCGCGCTGGAGCGGACGGAGGACCGGGCCATGCGCAGCAGGATCTGTGTCCCGGCCAGCGCGCCCGGCCCGAACGACTGCTGCTGGTCGGTGAAGGAGTCGACGAACGCCTCGACGGCGGCTTGCCGGGCCTGGGACCCGCTCAGGTTGTCCCGCTCCTCGACCCGGGTGGCCTCGGCCCCGATCCAGCAGGCGGCCAGGCGCAGGGCGAGCGGCAGCGGACCGACCCGGTGGACGACGTCGCGTGCGTGGGACGGTCTGAGGCCGGGCAGCAGCGTCAGGAGCAGCGCCTCGCTCTCCCCCCGGGCGAACGGCGCGACCCGCACCGCGCCGGCCGGTGCGCCTTCCGGCCCGCCTCGCGCGGCGAACAGGATGTGGCAGTCACCGGACGGCTCCGGGAGCAGGTCCGTCACCTCGTCCAGCAGCGCCACGTCGTCGAGTTCGTCGCAGACCAGCAGCCACCGCTCGCCCCTCTCGTCGGCCCTCGCCCGCAGCGCCCGGATGTGGCCGCTGAGCTCCTGGGCGGTGGGTTCGCCCAGGGCGTCACCGAGGGCGGCGAGCGAGGACCGGACGTTCTCGGAGGCGTCGGCCCGCAGCCACCAGACGACGTCGTAGGAGCCGCCGAACCGGTGGCAGAACTCCAGCAGCGCCTCGGACTTGCCGACGCCGGGCGCGCCGCGGAGCAGGCAGGGGCGGCCCTGCGCGGCGAGGCCGTGCAGCGCCTCGCGGATGTCGTCGAGGAGGTCCTCGCGGCCCACGAAGGTGACGCTGCGGGCGGCGATGTTGGTGCGGTTGGGGACACTGGGGAAGCGGTGGGAGGAGCAGGGCAGACGGTGCGGCACGGGGAGCGACAGCCCGCGCAGCAGCAGCTCGGTCGCCCGCTGCTCGTCGTGGCGGCGCAGGTCGATCTGCTGGTGGTGGGCGAGTCCGGCCGGCGGTGTCTCGCCGTCGATCAGCACCATCCGGATCGCCGGATCGGACAGGGTCCGCAGCGCCCGCAGTTCGTCCGGGCGCACCGTGGTCGGCTGCAGCAGCAGTAGGGCGCCGTCGGCGGCCGGGCGCTCGGGAGGCCGGCCGTGGTAGGCGCGCCGTACGACATCGAGGCCGAGGGCGCGCAGCTGGGCCTCGATCCAGTCGGCCCAGACCGTGTGGCGTGAGGTGTGGACGAGGGTCACCTGCGTCGGCGCGTCCGGCCGCGGCCGGTCCAGGGCGGCGACGAGACGTTCCAGAGCGGGCAAAACCCGGTCGTCGAAGCCGTTGCCGCTGTCCAGTTCGGTGCCGAGCCGGGCGCTGCGGGCCGACATCGCGTGGTAGGGGATCTCCAGGTAGCGCACCGGGCTGCCGTAGAGCCGTGCGAAGCTCGGCCCGACCCGGTCGCGGGCGATGCGCAGTTGGTCCTGGTGCGTCCAGTCGGTCTGCAGGGCCAGGGCGATGACGTCCAGGGGGCGTTCGGTGTGCCGGAGGATGCCCCAGGCCAGGGCGGCGGCGTCCTCGATGAAGGAGGAGTCGGCGGTGAAGCAGACCACGAGCAGGTCCGGCAACCGGGCCAGTTGCGCGGTCTGTTCCTCGGTGCGGGGCAGCGGCGCGTCGATCAGGACGTCGTCGTAGCCCTGGAAGGCGGGATGGTCCGGGCCCGCCCCGGACACCGCGGCCAGCGGGTCCGGGCCCTTCAGGGTCGCCAGCCCGATGGGACGGACCGCGCCGGCGGGGGTCCACTCCTCCACGGAGGGGCCGCCCTCCTCGCCCGGCAGCAGCGCGGTGGCCGGGGCGACCGAGCGGACGTAGTGCCGGGTGCGCACATCGGCGTTGCGGCCGTCGAGCACCAGCACCCTGCGCCCCGCCCGGGACAGCAGTACGGCCGTGTTCAGCAGGGTCGTCGTCTGGCCGATGTCCTCCGCCGTGGAACAGAACGCGGCCACACGGGGGCGGGAGTTGCGGCCGTCCGCCTCAGACATGTCGGCTCCGCTTCGCTTCGTCGGTGGTGATCGGACGCGGGGGACGGGCGGTGCACGGGCTGTGGCGGTCATTCCTTCTGCGCTTCACCGCCGCCGGGGTCCTTCTCGTGATTCGTGGTGAACATGGCCTCGGGGCGTGACGCTTCCCGTCGCACGCGCCGCAAGGCACTCACTATCACGGATTCGGGCAGTGACCGGATTGCGTCGAAGGGTAAATTCGAAAGATCAACCAGGGGAGAATCCAGCACCTCCCGCGTTTCGGTCTGATCATCCATACGGAGCCCCGCCGTCCCGATTGAGTCGAGAATCCGCCACGAGTGGAGGACTGCCGGACACTTGTGGTGTGGCCTCTCAACTCGGCTGCCAAACTGATGACTTGCTGTCAGACTCGAACGAGTCTACCGACAAGTGCGGCGCTTCGGGCGATCCTCGGACCGTCTCGTACGCCGCGGGAAACCTTCTGGTTCGGAGCGCAAATTCGTTCGCACACAGGAGCTCCATGGGTACCGAAACGAGTGAGCCGGACGGGGCGCACGACGCTCCCGCGAAAGGTGTCGTGACCCCCGGTGGCATGACTCTCGGTGTCGTGTCCCATTCCGCCCGGCTCGTATCGCAGTTCGCGCGCCCGCGGGAGCGGAGCTGAGTCCGGACCAGGCGACGGTGACACCGTCCGCGTACCGTCTGGACGGCCCGCTGCTCGCCGCACTCGCCCGGGGCGGCGGGGGCGCGGAATCCGTGCGGATGCTGCGGGAGAGCGAATACAGCCGGCGGCTGCTGCTGCTCCGGGCCCTGCTGGACCGGGCCGGTGAGCACGGCGGGGAGACCTGGCACGACGTGAACCGGCTGTTCGGCGTGCTCACCGACGCCTGGCGGGCGGCTCCGGAGGTGACCCGGCGCATCCTCGGCCACCCTTCGGTGGGCCCACGACTGGTGACGACCTGGCGGACACTCGACGCGAGCGGTCCCGCCGCCGTCGGCGCCCTGCCGCTGGCCTCGGTGGCCGCCGCGGCCGCCACCGCCACCGGCCTGGACGTCTCGGTCTCCCTGACCGCCGCGCAGCCGGGAGTCGTGCTGCCCGGCCTCGGGGCGGTCCGCCTCCCGGACACCGCCCCCGGCACCGCCCTGCTGCTGCGCGCCGGCCGCACGGGCGCCGTCATCGAAACCGGGACCGGCCCGCGGGCGCACCTTCCGCCCGTGCCCGCGCTGGCCACCGAGCGGTCCGGCTGGTGGCCGCTGCGGGGCGCGACCCCCGGGCCACGGGCGTCGTTCCTGGTCGACGACGTCGACCAGGTCGTGGCGACGGACGCGCAGCGGCCGTACCGGCTCGGCGAGGACGAACTGCGCGTCTGGCGGTCCACGGCGGCCGGTGCCGTGAGGCTGCTGCGGGCCCGGCACCCCGACTACGCCGCCGAGCTGGACGAAGCCCTGCGCGCCCTGACGCCGCTGCCCCGCGCCGAGGGGTCGCCGGGGCGCAGCGGGAGCACACCCGAGATGTTCGGCGGCGTGACGCTGTCCCGGCCGCTGCACGCCCGCGATCTCGCCGAGACGCTGGTCCACGAGATGCAGCACAGCAAACTGGCCGCCGTGATGCACCTCGTCGACCTGCTCGCCGAGCCCGGTACGGCGCAGCCGTGCGCGCGGTACTACGCGCCCTGGCGGGACGACCCGAGGCCCCTGTACGGCCTGCTGCACGGCACGTACGCCTTTCTGTCCGTGGCCCGTTTCTGGTCCCGGGAGGCGGCCTTCGTGTCCGACCCGGCGGAGCGGCACCGGGCGCAGGTGCGCTGTGCCCGGTGGCGTGCGGCGGCGTCGGAGACGAACGAGGCGATGCTGGCCGACCGGAGCGCACTGACCGGCACCGGCCGCCGGTTCGTCACCACCATGGCCGAGGCCCTGGCGGAGCTGCGCGCCGTACCGCTGCCGCAGTCCGCGGTACGGGAGGCCCGGCAGCAGGCGGACCGCCACCGCACCCGCTGGACGGCGCGCAACGGGCCCGGCGGGACGGGGAGCTAGGCCTGCCGTCAGCTTCCCTCGGGCCGGCCGGTGTGGGGGCCCTGGGCCGTGGGAAACGGGGGACCAGACCCGCCGTCACATTGCCCCGGGCCCGCCGGTGTTGGGCGGGGCCGTGCACGGGGTAGGGGTCCTTGCGCATCGGGTCGGCGGCCGGGCCATGGGGGTGGTGGGGATGGGAACCGTGGTGCTCGTGCACGGCGTCGGGAACCTCGTGCGGGGCGCGTCCCCGGAGCAGGCCGCCGAGATGAAGGCCGTCGCCGCGGCGGACCGGCTGCGCAAGGGGCTGAGCGCGGCGGGGCTGGCGCACGTGCCGCTGCCCGAGCTGGTCATGGCGTACTACGCGCACCAACTCGCCGACGACTACCGCCCCGAGCGGCAGTCCGCGGGCACGGGCGTCCTGGAGGACCTGACGGCCGCCCAGGAGGGCGAGGCGTGGGAGTGGCTGGCGGCGGCCGGGGTGACGGCGCCCTCGGAAGGCCAGGCCGGGATGCTCTCGCCGCTGCGGTGGGCCGTGAGCCGGCTCGTGCAGCAGCGTGCCGGCGACGCGCCGACCGCGGCCCGGAAGCGACTGGCGGAACTGCTGTCGCGCCTGGTGGTGGCCACGCTCCAGGACACCGACGCCTACACCTCACGGCCCGCCCGGCGCACAGCCGTTCAGGAGACGGTGGCCCGGGCCGTCCGCGAACACGGCGCACGGGTCGTCGTCGCCCACTCGCTCGGCAGTGTCGTCGCCTACGAGACCCTGCACGCCCGTCCGGACCTGGAGATCGACCTGTTGCTCACCCTCGGCTCGCCGCTCGGCCTCCCGGCGGTCATGCGCAAGCTGGACCCGGAACCCGTCGACGGCCGGGGCGCGCGACCGCCCGGGGTGCGGCACTGGGTGAACATCGCCGACGTGGGTGACCTGGTCGCGGTGCCCCGGGAACTGGGCGGGGCCTTCCCCGTCGACACGCACGCGAGCACGGACATCGGCGTCTTCGACCCCCACACCCTCGGCGGCTATCTCGCGGCGGGACTGACGGCGGCCGCGCTCGCGCCCCACTGCACGGACTGACCCCGGCACGGCGGGCACACGCCCGAGGACACCTGCGGTACGGAGGGACAGCACGGCCGTGACAGTGCACGCACTCGTGGTGGGCGCGGGAGGCTTCCCCGCGCGTGTGCCGACCGAGGAGGAAGAGGCCGCCGGGGTCCTTCCGCTGGAGCCCTTGCCGAGCGTCGCCGACGCCGTGAACAACGTCGCCCACGCGTTCCACCGGGCCGGGCTGGAGGTGACCGGGCCACTCCTCGACCCGACCCCCGCCGAGTTCCGTACGGCCTGGCGGACGGCACGGGAGCGGCCCGGCCGCGATCCCCTCGTGGTCCACTTCAGCGGCCACGCGCAGACCCTCGGGCCGGTGCTGTACCTGGCGATGGCGAACACCACCACCGTCCCCAAGCGCATCCGCGCCACCAGCGTGGACGTCGACGAACTGCTCCGGGACGTCGAACACGAGGACGGCGGGCCGGTCCTGTTCCTGCTCGACGTGTGCGGCGGCGGTACGGCCCTCACCTCACAGCTCGCCCAGCGTCTGCTCGGCATGGAGAGCCGCGACGCCTGGGTGATCGCGGCCTGCGCGGCCGGGCACATCACCTACGGAGCGCGCTTCAGCAAGGCCACCGCGACGGTGATCGACCGCATCGCACGCGGCACCCTGGACATCCGGTCCGACCTGGAGCACGTCCCCGTGACCCTGCTGGCGGAACAGATCGACGCGGAGCTGGAACGTGCCGACACCGCCGCGGGCCTGCCGAAGCAGGACGTGGTGTGCACCAGGCACGACGAGGCCGCCCTGCCGGCGGCGCCCTTCCTGCGCAACCCGCACCACGCCGTGGACGCCGCCGAGCAGTTCCGGGCCGACGCGGTCGCCGCCCTGCGGCGCTACGCCGAACACCTGGATCCCCGGCTGGACCTGCACCACTTCGCCGCCCGGGCCGCCGGCACCCCGGACGCCGAGGCGTACTTCTTCAGCGGACGGAGCACCCAGCTCCGGCGCATCGGGGAGTGGCTGGGCGAGCCCCCGCCCCGGCAGGACCGGCTGCTCGCCGTCACCGGCAGGCCCGGGGCGGGAAAGTCGGCGCTCCTCGGGGTGACGGTGTGCACCCTCCACCCCCGGCTGCGTCCCCTGCGCGAGAACCTCGGCCTGAGCGACTTCCGTCCGCCGCCCGACCCCCGGCTGCTGGCCGTGCACGCGCACCGGCTGTCCACCCAGGACGTCGTGGACTCGCTGTACCGGCAGGCCCGGGTCCTGCGCCTGCCCCGGCAGCCGAGCGGCCGCCCATCCGCGCGGACCGGGCCGGCGCAGAACGTGACCTTCGCCGAACTGACCGCCGTACTGGGCGCGGTGGGCGACGTCACCGTCGTCCTCGACGCGCTCGACGAGGCCGACGACCCCGACGGCCTGCTGCGGCAGGTGTTGCTGCCGCTGGCGGGCGAGGGCGCTGATCCGGTGCCGGGGTGCCGGGTCCTGATCGCCACCCGGCTGTGGCCGGACAGCCTGCCCGACCTGCACGCGGCCCTCGCCCGCCGGCCCGAACGGCACCTCGATCTCGACGCGGAGCGGCCCGAGTCGCTGGCGGCTCACCTCGGCACCTATCTGAGCCGCCTGCTGGACACCGACTACTCCACCGACGTGACCCGGATGATCGCCCTCCGCCTGGCGCGCTCCGTCGAGCACGGGGCGTTCCTGACCGCGGCCGTCTACGGCGCGCACCTGCGCCGCCTCTCCCGGGCGGGCACCGTCCTCACCCGGGCCGAGATCGCCCGGGAACTGCCGTGCGATCTGCCGGGAATGCTCGACCTCGACCTGCGCACGCTCACCGCCCAACTGCCCTGGACCGAGGAGGTGCTGGTGGCGCTCGCCCGTGCGGCCGGGCAGGGCATGCCGGCCGGCCTCCTGCACGAGGTGGCTCTCGCGCTGCGGCCCGAGGAGGGTGGCGGGCGGCTGACACCACGCCTGCGGGACACCGCCGAGGCCCTCACCGGAGCCCGGTTCTACCTCCGTACCACCTTCGACCCCGGCGCCGACCCGGCCGTGGACGACGGCAAGCTCTACAGCTTCTTCCACCGGGCCCCGGCCGAACACCTGGCGAGGCGCACGGACAGCCGCGCGGTGCTGGACGCCCTGCTGTCGGCCGTGCCGACGGCTGCAAACGGCGTCCGTGACTGGTCCCGGGCGGACCGCTATCTGCGGCGGCACGCGGCCGACCACGCCGCCGACGCCGGCCCGGACCAGCTCGACGCGCTGCTCCAGGACGTGTCGTACCTGCTGCACGCCGACCCGGAGCGGCTCGTACGGCACCTGCACCGGGCCCAGGGACGCCGGGCCCGGACCCACGCCGACGTCTACCGGCAGACCACGGCCCACCATCCGCACCGGCACCTCACGGCCGTACGGCGGGATCTGCTCGGCCTGGACGCGGCCGTGTGGCGGGACACCGCGCTGTCCGACGCGCTGGCCTCCCAGCCGGGCCCGCCCCCGGTCGCGGCCCGGCCGGTCTGGGCCGTGAGCCGGACCGCGACCACGGCACGGCTGCAGACCCTCGGCCCCCATGCCGGGCCGGTCTTCGAGGTGCGGCTCACCCGGACGCCGGACGGGCAGTGCCTGGTCCTCAGCACCGGGGACACCCACCGCACCCGGCTGTCGGACCCGCTCGGCGGCCGGATCCTGCGCACTCTCGGCGGTCTGTCGGGCCCGGCCCGCACGGTCGCGCCCGCACAGCTCGCCGACGGACGCCCCGTCCTCCTCTCCGGAGCCGAGGACGGCCGGCTGTACGTCCACGACCAGCACACCGGCGACCTGATCCGCCGGCGGGCGGCCGGTGCGGGGCCGGTCGGGATGCTCGTCACGGTGGCCCTCCCCGAGGGAGGCACTCGCGCGGTGGCCGCCGGGCCCGGCCACCAGGTGATCCTGTGGAACCCGGACGGCGGGGCCCCGGCCCTGCTGGACAGCTCGATGGTGCGGCTCTCCGGCCTGGCCGCCGCGCGGCTGCCGGACGGCACCCCGGTCGCCGTCGCGGTGGGGGAGGACCGGGGCGCCCGCGTCTGGGACGTGCGCACGGGACACCGGCTGCGCACCCTCGGACCGCACCCGGACTTCGTCCGCGCGGTGGACACGGCGACCCTGGCCGACGGCACCGCCGTGGTGGTCACCGGCTGCTACGACGGCCGGGTGCTGGTGTGGAACGCGGCCGACGGGCACAGGCTGCACACGCTGACCGGGCACGGGGACCGGGTGACCCGCGTCGCCACGGGCAGCGCGGGGGGCCGGTGCGTCGCCGTGAGCGGCGACCGCGCGGGGCGCGTCCTGGTGTGGGACCTCACCGAGGGGCGGCTGCTGCACGAGCTGTCCTCCGCGGGCCACGGGGTGATCACCTGCCTCGCGCTGGGCGGCGACGGCGAGCGCGGGCGGATCGTCACGGGCTGCTACGACGGCCGCGTCGCCGTGTGGGAGGCGGACACCGGCCGGCCCACCCACGTCCTCGCCGCGCACCCCGGCCGTGTGCACGCCGTCGACGTCGCACCCGTCGACGGCCGTCTGGTGGCGGTGAGCGGCGGCGCCGACGGGCACGCCGTCGTCTGGGACGTCACGGACGCCCGCCCGGACGCCCCGGAGACCGGCCACGAGGAGGTCATGGAGGCGGTCGCCGTCGCCGTGCCGGAGGAAGGACCGGCCCTGTGCGTCGCCGGGGGCGGCGAGCGGGGCGCGGAGGTGAGGGACCTGACGACCGGCGACCACCTGCACGCACTGGAGGACTCGGGCCGGCGGCTGCTGGTGCGGGCGCTGGCCACGGCCGAACTGCCGGACGTGGGGCCGGTCGTCGTGGCGGGCGGCCGGGACGGTTCCCTGCGGATGTGGGAGCTGACCCACGGCACCCTGGTGTGCGCCTTCCAGCACCGCACGGACCGGATCAGGGCGGTGGCGGTGGGCCGTGCCCGGGACGGCCGCCAGGTCCTGCTCGCCGGTGGGGACACCGGCGTCGTCACGGTGTGGGACCTCGCGACGAGGGCTCGGCTGCGGACCTTCACCGGGCACAGCGGCTGGGTACTGGCGCTGGCCCTGACCGACGGCGGCGCCGCCCCCGGTCTCGCGATCAGCGGTGACCGGCGGGGCGACCTGCTGGTGTGGGACGTGCCGACCGGGCGTGAGGTGGCGGCACCGGTCCGCCGCGGCGGCCGGATCCGCTCGGTGGCCACCGCGGTGCTGCCCGCGGAACGAACGGTCGTCCTGGCCGGGGGAGACAGGGGCGCGGTCCGTCTGTGGGACCTCGGCCGTCCGGAGGCGGCCGAACCACTCACCGGCCTGCGGGGCCGGGTGAACGCGCTGGCCACGGCCCGGCTGCCGGGCGGCCGGGTCCTCGCCGTGGGAGGCGGCGAGGACCGGCGGGTCGTGATCTGGGACCTGGCCGGCCGGCAGGAACCGGCCGTCTCCTACCACCTCCCCGCCGCCGTCTCCTCGATCGCCGCCTGCGCCACGGGCTTCGTCGTCGCGCACGAGGCGGGGACGGCGAGCTTCACCTGGTGCGCGGAGCTCGCCACCCGACATGTACCTCGCGGGTGAGCTTGAGGGGACGTGACGGAACAGGCGCCGACATTTTCCCCCCCAGGCGCGAGGTGTAACGCGGCGGCAATCGAAAGGCGCTGTAGGGGGCAGAAAAGGCCGGCCGAAACGGAATCCCGCTCGTGAAACGACGGTGGGCGGTCGGCGCATCATCACGGCAGACAGGAATTCTCGTGAACGGCACCGACCCCGCCTCCGCGTACCAGCCCCACGACCAGCCCCCGCCACCCGACCGCACCGCCCGCAACCAGGCCACCGCACGTCGGGCGGCCCTCACCATCTGCACGATCGCCGACATCGCGGCCGGTCTGCTGGGGCTGTGGATCGTGCTGTACCTCCTCGACGCCAATCAGGGGAATCCGTTCGTCGAATTCGTCCACGGCACTGCCGACTGGCTTTCCGGATGGGCGCAGGACATTTTCACGATGGACACAGAAGGGTTGCGCGTCGTCCTCAACCACGGACTTCCCGCGGGAATCTATCTGCTGATCGGTCACGGAATCGCCGCAAGGATCAACAGAGTCTGACGGACACGTCGAGCAGGCCCCGCCGTCTCGCCCCGTGCGGCGCGGAGCACATCACAACGGCGGGCCGTCGGCAGTATGCGCGCACCGCGGCGGGGTAGACGACGTGCGAAAGGCCACCGAGCACGACGAACAACAACGAGAGAACCCCATATGGTCATCCCGCTTATGAAGCAGGCGGCAGATGAGCCGGGCACGGACGAGCAGGTGCCGCTGCGGTACGGCGCGGCCTGGGACGACGGCGCGGCGTGCGCCGTCGAGGCCCGCCGGGCGCTGCACGCGTTTCTCGCGTACGCACCGTGTACCGGCCGCGCACGCGTGCCGGCGCCGCTGGCGATCGACGCCGAACTGGTCGTCAGTGAACTCGTCACCAACGCGATCCGGCACGCTCCGGGCCCCTGCGGGATGGTCCTGCGGCTCCTGGGCGACGAACTCGCCATCACGGTGTGGGACACCTCCGCCGTGCGGCCGGTGGTCAGGGAGCGCGACGGCCGGCGCTTCGGCGGCCACGGCATGCACGTCGTGCACACGGTCAGCAGCGAGGTCGCCGTCACACCCCTGGGCCGTGGCAAAGAGATCACCGCGTGTCTGCGCCCCGCCCCGGGCGGCGGCCCCGGCTCCCTGCCCGCGGTCGGCCCGGCCGCCTGACACCCCCGACCAGCCCCTCCCGGCCCGGGTCACCAGCCGGTGCGCAGCAGATGGTTGACGAGCAGGGCGAGCACCGCCTGGGCGAGGAGCCAGGAGCGGGGGCGGGGGAGGAACGCGCAGGCCGGGAGCAGCCACACCATGAACGGGAGCCAGATGCGCTCCGTCTCCGCCTTGCTCATGCCGGACAGGTCGGCGACCAGCAGCGCCAGGAGCGCGGCGGACACGAGGAACGCGAGGCGGACGCCGGCCCGGGACGCGGTACGCCGCCGGACCAGCAGCGCCCCCGTCCGCCGCAGTCCCGCCACCGTCGCCAGTCCCACGCCGAGCACCGTGCAGGCCGGATTGGCCCACACCCAGTAGCCGTAGGGGCGCACGCCGCCCGCGCCCTGGGCATAGCGCGTGACCAGCAGCCGGTAGGCCTCCCACCAGTCGAAGCCCGCGAGCGTGAACACCGCGGGGACCACGGCCAGTCCGGCGGCCAGCGGCACCAGCAGGACCGGGCGCTCCCGCACCCCGTGACGGCCGAGGACCAGGACCGCCGCAGCGATCAGCGCGACCAGGGTCAGGCCGTACGACAGATAGCAGGTCAGACCGAACAGCAGCCCGGACGCGCCCGCCCACCCCGGGGACCGCCGGGTGACCGCCAGGGCGAGCAGGGCCACCGCCCACGCCGCCACCGCCGCGAAGTAGGCGTCCGCCGACGTGCCCATCCACACCGCCGCCGGGGCCAGGACCAGGAAGGGGGCCGCCCGGCGGGCCAGTGCCTCGCCGGACACGGCGCGGATCGTGACCAGCACGGCCACACAGGCCGTCGCGCCGACGACGACGCACCACATCCCGGCCCAGCCCCCGCCCCGCAGCCCGATCCGGTCGAGCAGCACGAAGGTGAGGGTGGCGGCGGGCGGATGCCCGGCGATGTGCGCGGGCCAGTTGTCGGGCGAGTCGAGCAGGATGTGCCCGGTGAAGCCCCGCAGCGCCGCGGGGATGTCGTGGAAGCGGTCGATGACCTGGAGGTACTCGTGGCGGGTGGTGAGCTTGCGCGCGATACCCCGGTCCCAGCCGTCGATCAGCGCCAGGGAGAGGATCCAGGCCGTCGAAGCGCCCCAGGACACCGGCAGCAGGACCCGCCAGGGCAGGCGGGCCGCGAGGGCGGGGCCGTACGCCACGGCGGCGACCGCCACCAGCACGGCCGCGGGCGTGCCGGGCCCCATGTGCGGACCCCAGGAGGCGAGCAGCGGGGGCCAGTCGACGAACAGCGTCCCGCGGGAGTCCTCGATGCGGCGGCCGGCCACGACGGCCACCACCACGAGGAGCGCGGCGGCTCCGGCGGCGTACAGGTCACGGCGCGGACGGCCGTCAGGCCCGGACGCGCGGGTCCGTGCGGGGGAGGGCAGGGTGCGGATCACACCGGCACGCTAGGCCGCGCGACCCGTCACGGGCCGCCGACCGGGCCCGATGTCAGCGTTTCGTCATGGGTCGCGCCCCCTTCGGCGGGGCTTCGGCGGCCTACCGTCGGCTCATGCGAGACGATCCACGCGATCCGCGGCTTCCCACGTCCCCCGGTTTCTGGCGCAGCCCCCTGCGCGGCCCCTGGTTCACCTCGGTGCTGGGCCTGGTCCTCCTGGTGGGCATCACCGTGCTGTTCGTGACGGGACTCCTGTCGTACGCCGCCTACAACCCGAACCTCTCGCCGGTCAACGACAAGACCCCGGACAAGGGGATCCTCGGCTTCTACCTCTTCGCCTGGCCGACGAACCCGCACTGGCTGTACCGGCTGAACCAGGGCGTCCACGTCACCCTCGGCGTCACCCTGATCCCCGTCCTGCTCGCCAAGCTGTGGTCCGTGGTGCCGAGGCTGTTCACCCTGCCCCCGGCCCGCTCCCTCACGCACGCCCTGGAGCGCCTCTCCCTGCTGCTCCTGGTCGGCGGCGGCCTGTTCGAGTTCGTCACCGGCGTCCTCAACGTCCAGCTCGACTACGTCTTCCCCGGCTCGTTCTACCCCCTGCACTTCTACGGCGCCTGGGTGTTCTTCGCCGCCTTCGTGGCCCACGCGCTGCTGAAGACGCCCAAAGCACTGCGCAATCTGCGGCGGATGCGGGAGGAGAAGGACGACCTGGTCTCCCCGCGCCCCGACCGGCCGACCGTCTCCCGGCGGGGCGCCCTGTGGTTCGTCGGGGGCGGCTCGCTGCTGCTGTTCGTCACGACCGTGGGGCAGAACTTCGGCGGCCCGCTGCGGCGCACCGCCCTCCTCGCCCCGCACGGCGGCGGGGAACCGGACAGTGGCCCGAACGGCTTCCAGATCAACAAGACCGCCGCGTACGCCGGGATCGACCGCGCGGAAACGGCCGGGGACGCCTGGCGGCTCGTCGTGACGGGACGCACCGGCACGGTGCGTCTGAGCCGCGCCCAGCTCGCCGAACTCCCCCTGCACAGCGCGGCGTTGCCCATCGCCTGTGTGGAGGGCTGGTCCACACCGGACCAGTGGTGGCGCGGGGTGCGGCTGCGCGACCTCGCGGCCCTCGTCGGGTACGAGGACGATCCGCCGGACGTGTTCGTCGAGTCCCTCCAGCGCCGCGGAGCCTTCCGCAAGGCCGCCCTGCGCGCCAACCAGGTGGCCGACCCGCGCTCCCTGCTCGCCCTGTACGTCAACGGCGAGGAACTCTCCCCCGACCACGGCCACCCGGCCCGGATCATCGTGCCCGCGGCCCCCGGTGTGCTGAACACCAAGTGGGTGGCCCGGATGACCTTCGGAGACCTGTGATGCGCCGACCTCTGACACCCGGACGCTTCCCCGTCGGCAGCCCCCTGCACCTGTTGCTGCTGGCCTGCTCGTTCGCCCTCGCGGTCTACGCCGGGGTCCGGCTGCTCGCCGGTGACTGGCTCGGTGTGGCGCTGTGGGTCGTCGGCGCCGCGCTGCTGCACGACCTGGTGCTGCTGCCGTTGTACGCGACGGCGGACCGGGCCCTGGTCCGCGGCCTCGGTCGGGTCCGCCGCCGGGAGTGGACGATGTACGTGCGCGTCCCGGCGGCCCTGTCCGGGCTGCTGCTCCTTGTATGGTTCCCGCTGATCAGCGGCATGGTGGAGGAGCGCTACCGGTCGGCGACCGGCCTGCCGCCGGAGGTGTTCCTCACCCGCTGGCTGCTGATCACGGCGGCCCTCTTCGGCGGCTCGGCGCTGCTGCTGGCGCTGCGGCTGCGGCCCGGGCTGCGCAGCGCGGCGAAGCGCCGTCCGCCGGCCGACCACTGACCCTCCCGCTCCCAGCGGCTCCGCGCGTACCGGAGCAGCGCGCGGGTGCCGAGCCGGGCCCAGGGGAAGGGGTCCCCGTCGGTGGTGCGGGTGTCGGTGATGTGGACGTGCACCCGTTCGTCGACGTCCGCCGGGGCGGTCTCGGCGATCAGCAGACCGCCGGGTCGCAGGAGCCCGGCGACCCGCTCCAGCAGGGCGCCCGGGTCGCCCCCGATGCCGATGTTGCCGTCCATGAGCAGCACGGTGTCCCAGCGGCCCTCGCCGGGCAGTTGCTCGAACACCGACCGCCGCAGCGCCTGGCCCCCGAGCCGGACGGTGTGCTCCACCGCGGCCTCGCTGACGTCGATCCCTAGGGCGGCCCGCCCCCGGACGGCCAGTTCCGCCACGAGCCGCCCGGGCCCGCACCCCACGTCCAGCACGGCCCCCTCGCACCGGTCCAGCACGTCCCGGTCGACCCGGTCGGCCCGGGCGCACCAGCGTTCCACCTCCAGCGGCAGCAGCCAGCCGTCGGCGCGCCGCAGGTACAGGGGGCCGTGCCCGGCGCGCACGGCGGCGTCGTAGGGGTCGGCGGCCGCCCAGGCCAGGGCGGTGGCGGGCGGGGCGCTCATCGGGGGCCGGCCGGGGGCGACACCGGCTCGGCGCCCGTCTCGGCAGCCGACGAACACAGGGCCAGCCGGGCCGCGAAGCGCCCGCGCGGGGCGAGCGCGGCGACCGCGTGGGCGTCGGCGGCGGTGTCCACGTCCCGCAGCATCGGCAGTTCGCGCACCCGCAGCCCCGCGGCGACCAGCCGCTCCCGCTGCGCGGCGCCCGTCACCAGCGTCGACATGGGCACACCCCGCAGCAGGGCGGGATCCGGGCAGGCCAGGCCGAGCGCCCAGAAACCGCCGTCCCGCGCCGGGCCGAACCAGGCGTCGCAGTCGGTGAAGTCGACGGTGAGCAGGTCCGGGGTCACCTGCGGGGTGTCCATGCCGATGAGCAGGGCC
The DNA here is from genome assembly GCF_042959065.1 of Streptomyces sp. NPDC007929. Classification (NCBI taxonomy): domain Bacteria; kingdom Bacillati; phylum Actinomycetota; class Actinomycetes; order Kitasatosporales; family Streptomycetaceae; genus Streptomyces; species Streptomyces sp. NPDC007929. The sequence goes on from NZ_JBIBKD010000007.1 coordinate 468,432, forward strand.
GGACCGGTGCAGCCCGCGAAGGCGTGCGCCAGCCGCTCGTCCAGACCGCCCGCGCACTGCGGCACGACGTCGAAGCCCGGCGGCAGCCAGGGGCCGGGGGCGCCGTCGAGCACGAGGACGCGCCGGGTGGCGGGTGTGGCGGCCACGGCGTGCAGCGTGTCCGTGAGGGCCGCTCGGGCCAGTTCGGCCGCCTGGACGGGCGTGAAGGGAGGCGTGAGCCGGGTCTTCACCCGGCCCGGCCGCGGCTCCTTGGCGATGACGAGGAGCGTGGTCAACGGACGGTTCCCCCTTCGGGCGCGGGCGTCTCGGCCAGCACGCTGCTCATGTCCCGGACGGCCTGCCAGGTGCCGCGCCATGTGCCCGTCACCTTCGAGGCACCGGTGCGCGGCAGATACGGCACGTCGTGCTCGGCGATCCGCCAGCCCGCGTCGGCCGCGCGGACCACCATCTGGAGCGGATAGCCGCTGCGCCGGTCGCTGAGACCGAGGCCGAGCAGCGCCTCGCGTCGGGCGGCACGCAGCGGACCGAGGTCGTGCAGTCGCAGTCCGGTGCGGCGGCGCAGCATCCGCGCGAGCGCCAGATTCCCGGCCCGGGCGTGCGGCGGCCACGCGCCCCGCCCCTGCGGACGCCGCCGTCCGAGCACCAGATCGGCCGCGCCCTCGCGCACCTCGCGCACGAACGGGACCAGGAGACCCGGGTCGAGGGAGGCGTCGCAGTCGCAGAAGCACACCACCTCGGCGGTGGCCGCCGTCAGTCCGGCGTGGCAGGCGGCGCCGAAGCCCCGCCGCGGTTCGTGCACCACGGTCGCGCCCCGGGCGCGGGCGATCCCGGCCGAACCGTCCGTGGAACCGTTGTCGACGACGATCGCGCGCCAGCCCGGCGGAATCCGTTCGAGCACCCAGGGAAGGGCCTCGGCCTCGTTCAGGCAGGGCAGCACCACGTCGACGTCAGAGGATGTCGTCGTCACGGTCTCACCCTACGAACGCGAACCGGGCAAATCGGACAGTCGCTCCTTACGAAACGCGGACGTCGGAGGCCATTACGGTGCCCGGGCCCCCACCGTCGGCGCCGCGGTGCCAGGCTGGAGGCATGCACCGACAGTCCTATGAGCCGCCCGGAGCCGCGGACGGATCCCGCAGGATCCTGGTCGTCGACGACGATCCGACCGTCGCCGAGGTCGTCGCCGGATACCTCGACCGCGCCGGTTACGCCGTGGACCGCGCCGACGACGGCCCGACCGCCCTCGCCCGTGCCGCCGCGCACCGGCCGGACCTGGTCGTGCTCGACCTGATGCTGCCCGGCATGGACGGCCTGGAGGTGTGCCGGCGGATCCGCGGCCACGGCCCCGTGCCCGTCATCATGCTGACCGCCCGAGGCGACGAGGACGACCGCATCCTGGGCCTGGAGGTCGGCGCCGACGACTACGTCACCAAGCCCTTCAGCCCCCGCGAACTCGTCCTGCGCGTCGAGTCGGTGCTGCGCCGCAGCCGCCCCGCCGTCGCGGGGGGCCACTTGGGAGCAGCCGGCCTGACGGTCGAACCGGAGGCCCGCCGTGCCACCAAGAACGGCACCGAACTCGCCCTCACGCTCCGGGAGTTCGACCTGCTCTCCTTCTTCCTGAGGCACCCGGGGCGGGCCTTCGGGCGCGAGGATCTGATGCGCGAGGTGTGGGGCTGGGACTTCGGCGACCTGTCGACCGTCACGGTCCACATCCGCCGCCTGCGCGGCAAGGTCGAGGACGATCCCGCCCGGCCCCGCCTGATCCAGACCGTGTGGGGCGTGGGCTACCGCTTCGAACCCGGTGAACCGGGTGGACCCGGGGAAGGGGACGACTGACCGTGCGCGACAACCTCCTCATCGCCCTGTACGCCTTCGCCGGTGCCGCGGCGACGGGACTGACCGGAGCGGCGGTGCTGCGCCTGATCCGCCGCCGCTCGCTGACCGTCTCGCTCGCGGTGGTGGCGGCGGTCGGCGTCGTCGCGATGCTCGCGGGCACGCTCATCGTCGCCTGGGCGATGTTCCTGTCGCCGCACGACCTGACCGTCGTCACCACCGTCGTCGCCATGGCGGCCGTCGTCTCCCTGGCCACCGCGCTGCTGCTGGGCCGCTGGGTGGTCGCCAGCAGCCGTGAACTCGCCGCGGCCGCACGCTCCTTCGGGGACGGCGGGAACTTCGCCGCGCCCGGTGGTCCCGCCACCGCCGAACTCGCCGCGGTGAGCCGCGAGCTGGCTGCCACCAGTGCCAGGCTCGCGGAGTCCAGGGAGCGGGAACGCGCCCTGGAGACCTCCCGCCGTGAACTCGTCGCCTGGATCTCCCACGACCTGCGGACCCCGCTGGCGGGGTTGCGCGCCATGTCGGAGGCGCTGGAGGACGGCGTCGCCGCCGACCCCAACCGCTACCTCCGGCAGATGCGGACCGAGGTCGAACGCCTCAACGGCATGGTCGGCGACCTCTTCGAGCTCTCCCGCATCCACGCCGGGGCCCTGGCCCTGACGCCCACCCGGATCTCGCTGTACGACCTCGTGGGCGACGCGCTCGCGGGCTTCGACCCGCTCGCCCGCGAGCACGGGGTGCGGCTGGTGGGCGGGCGTATCGAGCCGGTGCCGGTGGAGGTGGACGGCAAGGAGATGAGCCGGGTGCTGGGCAACCTGCTGGTCAACGCGATCCGCCGGACCCCGGCCGACGGCACGGTCGCGATCGCCGCCGAGCTTTCGTCCGAGGGTGTCGTGCTGTCGGTGACGGACGGCTGCGGCGGCATCCCGGAGGAGGACCTGCCGCGCGTCTTCGACACGGGCTGGCGCGGCACACACGCCCGGACGCCTCCGGCAGGCGCGGGCCTGGGCCTCGCCATCGTCCGCGGCATCGTGGAAGCCCACCAGGGCCGAACCGGCGTACGCAACATCCCCGGCGGCTGCCGCTTCGAGGTGGTACTGCCGGCCGCAGCGCCCTGAACCCGAACCACGGGGAAACGACGTGCCGCCGCCGGGAACTTCGGGGGCTTCGATGGAGGTCCGCCGACGGGCCTCCGTCCCGCGCCGGCGCCGCTGCCGCGTGCCGGCGTCGGCCGATGCTTCGTCCTGGGGCCGACCGCGCGGGGCGCCTGGGCGCCTGGGGGCCTCGGGGCCGGCGTGGGCCTCTGCCTGCGTGCGGGTGTGGCGGCTGCGCGGCGGAGCGCCCGTCGTGTGCCGGTGCCCGGCCGTGCGCGGCGGACCGCTGCCGCGGTGCCGGCGTCGGGCGCGGCTGGGCGTGCGGGGGTGGAGCGCCTTATCGCTGGGTGTCGGTCCCGGTCGGCGTGCCGGTGCCCGGGTCGATGGCGGAGCTGTCGTCACCGACCCGATCGGTCACGCGCTTCGCATTCCCGCCCGGGCGAACTCCCTCATGCCCTCCTCGAAGCCGGACTCCCGCTTCCAGTCCAGTTCCGAGCGCAGTCGTGAGGAGTCCGCGGTGATGTGCCGTACGTCTCCGAGGCGGTACTCGCCCGTGACGACCGGGGCGGGGCCGCCGTACGCGGCGGCCAGGGCCCGGGCCATCTCGCCGACGGTGTGCGGGTCGCCGCTGCCCGTGTTGTACGCGGTGAGCGCACCCGGCGAGGCATGGGCCTCCAGCGCCACGGCGTTCGCCGCCGCGACGTCCCGTACGTGGACGAAGTCCCTGCGCTGGCGCCCGTCCTCGAACACCCGGGGGGCCTCGCCCCGGGCGAGTGCCGAGCGGAAGAAGGAGGCGACACCGGCGTAGGGCGTGTCCCGGGGCATGCCGGGCCCGTACACGTTGTGGTAGCGCAGCGACACCGCCGAGCCCCCGGTGCAGCGGGCCCAGGAGGCGGCCAGATGCTCCTGGGCGAGCTTCGTCGTCGCGTACACGTTGCGCGGATCGGCCGGGGCGTCCTCGCAGACCAGCCCGGGGGCGAGCGCCGCCCCGCACACCGGGCACGCCGGCTCGAACCGCCCCGCGTCGAGATCGGCCGCCGCCCGCGGCCCGGGCCGCACCACGCCGTGCCGTACACACACGTACCGCCCCTCGCCGTAGACGACCATCGACCCGGCGAGCACGAGGGACCCCACACCCGCCTCGGCCATGGCCGCCAGCAGCACGGCCGTCCCCAGGTCGTTGTGCGAGACGTAGTCCGCCGCGTCGGCGACGCCGTCGCCCAGCCCGACCTTGGCTGCCTGGTGGCACACGGCGTCCACCCCGGTCAGGGCGCGGCGTACCGCCGCGGCGTCCCGTACGTCGGACGCGGGATCCTCCCGTACGTCGAACACGACCGCCTCGTGCCCCCGCTCCCGCAGGGTGGCGACCACCTGAGACCCGATGAACCCGGCACCGCCGGTGACCAGTACGCGCATACGGGCACGCTAGGCGCCCACGACCGCCGCCTCACGCGAACGCGGCCGTACGTCATGACTCCGTAAGGCGGGCCCGGGTGCGCCGAACCACCGCGAACCGGGCCCCGCTTCGACGTGCTCCTCGCTGCTCGACTCGCCACAGCCGGCTGCCGCCCCGGCGGGGACAACCCCGAGCACCGCTGGCCGGCAGCACGGGGCGGGGTGCCAGTTCTTACGCGATGGTGACGCGCGGCCGGAACCGGTGGTCGCCCCTCGTCCCAGCGGCCACGGTGGTCACACCTGACACATGATCGGAAGGGCCACCATGAACCTGGGACACAGGCGCAACCGGAAACGCCGCAACGCGATCGTCCTGGCCGCCGGGCTGGCCGCGGGGGGTGTCGGACTCGCGTTGGTCAACCTTCAGGCCAACGCGACCGACGCCCCCGGTGCCACCACCCGCGCGGCCGCACCCCTCTCCTGCCCCTCCGTGGCAGACCGGCTGCCGGACGTACCCGCGCAGGCGCGTGCGGAGGTCGACCGCAACCTGCGGCTGCTGGAGAAACAGATCACCGAGGCCGGCGACCGGCTCGCCACCACGCGCGGCCAGGGCGGTCCCGACTTCGTGCGGAACGCCATCCTCGGCCCCCTCAAGGACAAGCGGACCGCCACCGTCGAGCGCATCGCCCTCGCGATCAGCCGCACCGGCGCACCCCGGCCGCAGGGCCTGGACGGCCTGGCCACCTGCACGCTGACCGGCGCGGGTCAGGGGCAGCAGGGTCAGGGCCAGCAGGGGCAAGAGGGCCAAGGGCAGGGCGGCCAGGGGCAGAACGAGCAAGGGGCGAGCCCGTCCCCGGCCGACAACGGCCCGGTGCCCGAGGACTTCGTGGACATCACCAAGGTCGCACCCAACGTGCCCGCCCCGCCCCGCGCGAGCCGCAACGCCTCCAAGGGCGCCTTCAAGACCCGCTGCGGTGTCAACGCGGAAGGACGGCACAACTCCGACAACGTGATCGTCGCCCCGGGCGTGGGCAACGGCGCCCACCACACCCACGACTACGTCGGAGCCATCGGCGTCGACGCCTTCACCACCGACGACACCCTCGCCGCGGCGGACACCACCTGCTCCAACGGCGACCGGTCGACCTACTACTGGCCGGTGCTGCGCGACCGCGACGGTGTCGAGGAGGCGGACGCGGGCAATCTCGGCGGTGGGGCCGAGGGCAACGTCGGCAAGATCCTCACGCCCGCCTCCGCGAGCCTCACCTTCGTCGGCAGCCCCGCCGGCAAGGTGGTCGCGATGCCGCGCTTCCTGCGCATCATCACCGGCGACGCCAAGGCCAACGCCAACGGCGGCGCCAACGCCAACGCGGCCTGGTCCTGCACCGGCTTCGAGAACCGCGTCCAGCTCAAGGACAAGTACCCGATCTGCCCGGCGGGCAGCCGGCTGGTCCGTACCGAGCGCTTCCAGAACTGCTGGGACGGGCGCAACACCGACAGTGCCAACCACCGGAGCCACGTCGCCTTCGCCGACGCCCGGGGCAGGTGCCCGGCCGGATTCAAGGCGGTCCCGCAGCTCGTACAGCGTCTCACCTACAGCGGTCTGGCCGGCAGCACGTCCATCGCCGTGGACAGCTTCCCCGAGTCGCTGCACAAGCCCATCACCGACCACGGCGACTTCATCAACGCGATGCCCGACCGGCTGATGAAGAAGGCCGTCAAGTGCATCAACTCCGGCCGCCGCTGCGGCTGAACCACCCCGCCCGCCGTGTCACAGCCGCTTCTCGAACCAGTGGTGGGCGTACGGCTCGTCGTTGAAGGCGGGTACCTCGGTGTACCCGCCGGAGCGGTACAGGCGCGTGGCCGCCTCAAGGGCCCGGTTGGTGTCGAGCCGCACCCGGTCGCTGCCGTGCCGGGCGGCGCGGGCCTCCAGCTCGGACAGCAGCCGCCGGGCCAGGCCGAGGCCCCTGGTCCGTGGGGAGACCCACAGCCGCTTGATCTCGGCCGGGGCCCCGCCCGGCAGTTTGAGGCCGCCGCAGCCCACGGGCTCGCCGTGCAGCCGGGCGACGAGGAACAGCCCGCGGGGCGCCCGCAGCTCTCCCGGGTCGGGCAGCAGGCTGTGCGCGGGGTCGAAGCCGCCGTCGAAGAGTTCCCGCAGCTCGGCGGCGTAGGACCGCAGGCAGTGCGCGGCGTCCGGGTGATCGGGGTCGAGTTCCTCCAGGTGGACCATCGAGACGGTCAGCAGGCGCTCGACCTCCGCCATCGCGGAGGTCAGCCGTTCGCGTTGCCGGGCGTCGAGCGGGTCGAGCAGGGAGGTGGCGAGCGCGTCGCTGCGGTCGTCGAGCAGCGCGCACTCCCGCCGCCCGGCCTCGGTCAGCCGCACGGTGCGCACCCGGCGGTCGCCGGGGTGGGGTTCGACGGTGACGAGGCCGTCCCGCTCCAGCGCCCGCAGCAGCCGGCTCACATAGCCCGAGTCGAGACCGAGCCGCTCGCGCACGCCGCGGACGTCGTGCGTGCCGCCTTCGCCGATCTGCCAGAGCAGCCGCGCCTGGCCGTAGGGACGCGCACCGCCCAGATAGTGCTCGTGCAACACCCCCACCCGCTCGGCGACCGTCCGGTTGAAACGCCGTACCTGCTCCACCTGCTCCTTCGCCATTCTCTGACCTTAGTCAGGTAATGAGGTCGGGGCCAGGGCAGGTCAGGCCCCGGGGGGTGCGAAGTCGGTCTCCTTCGCCGAGATGATCCGGGCGCCCATGTTGCGCTCCATCATCTCCAGCGCCGCGGACGCCAGGTGGGGATGGATGGAGGCGACGGCGTCCCTCGGCACCGTCACCTCCAGGTGACGGATGTGCGCGTCCAGGGCGGAGTAGAGGACGCACTGCTCGGTGACCTGGCCGGTCAGCACCACGTGCCCCACGGCCAGGCTCCACAGCAGGTAGGACAGCGGCGTCTCGAAGAACACCGAGTGGCGGGCCTTCACGACGAAGAGCGACCGGTCGTCGGGCTGGATCGGCTCGATGAGGTGGGCATGCCGCTGGGACAGGGCGGCGTCCAGCAACTCCCCGTGGTGCGAGCGCCACAACCCGAAGTTGTCGTTCACGTAGATCACGGGGGCGTCCGCTTCCCTGGCCCGGCCGAGCAGCTCGGTCAGAACCGGCACGACCTGCTCCGCGGACGGCACGAGAAGCTCGGCGTCCTCGTGGTCATAGGTGTTGATCATGTCGATCACGATCAGGGCCGACCGCCTGGGGTCCCCACCTCGTTCCATGCCCTCCACCGTCCCTCCGGTGCTGTCGCTCATGGCCGTGCCGTGCGTTCTGGTGGGCGAGGAGGTCGGAGCATCGGTTCTCCCGAGCGGTGCGAGTGGTGCGGGTGGTGCGCGTTGCGTGAACGTCCTGCTGAGTACCCGGCGACGCGGCGGGCCTAACGGCCCGAGGGGACGTCGCCGGGCGGCCGGCCCACCCCCGTCGCGGCCAGAAGCTGTCCGCAAGTCCCGCTACCGTGCCTCCCATGACGAACACCAAGCGGAGCGTCACCGGTACGGCACCCCTGCTCTGCACGCGTGCCCTCAATCGCGCGACCCTCGACCGGCAGCTGCTGCTGCGCCCCGCCCGGCTCTCCGCCGGGGCGGCCGTCGGGCATCTGCTCGGGCTCCAGGCGCAGAACGTCAAGCCTCCGTACTACGCGCTCGCGGCCCGGCTCGACGGGTTCACCCCCGAGGCGCTGTCGCAGCCGATGGCCGAGCGTGAGGTCGTCCGGATCGTCACGATGCGTTCCACCATCCACACCCACACCGCGGACGACTGCCTCACCCTGCGCCCGCTGGTGCAGCCCGCCCGGGACCGGGAGCTCGTCACCTTCCGCAAGGGACTCGCCGGTGTCGACCTGGACCGGCTCGCCGCGATCGCCCGCCGCCTCGTCGAGACCGAGCCGCGCACCATGAAGGAGCTGCGCGAGGCCCTGCTCCAGGAGTGGCCCGACGCCGATCCGCAGGCCCTGGCCGTCGCGGCCCGCTGCCGTCTGCCGCTCGTGCAGGTGACGCCGCGCGGTCTGTGGGGGCGCAGCGGGCAGGTCAGTCTCACCACCGCCGAGCACTGGCTCGGCCGCCCCGCGGAACCGGCCCCCGACACCGGCACCGTCGTCCTGCGCTACCTCGCCGCCTTCGGCCCGGCCTCCGTCAAGGACATGCAGGCCTGGGCCGGCATGACGCGGCTGCGCGACGCCTTCGAGCGCCTCCGGCCGCGGCTGACGACCTTCCGCGACGAGAACGGCGTCGAACTCTTCGACCTCCCCGACGCCCCCCGCCCCGACCCGGACACCCCGGCACCGCCGCGCTTCCTGCCCGAGTTCGACAACCTGCTGCTGTCGCACGCGGACCGCACCCGCGTCGTCCCGCCCCAGCACCGCGGCCGCTCCTGGAAGGGGAACATGGCCTACCGCACTCTCCTCGTCGACGGCTTCCTCGCCGGCCTGTGGCGCCTGGACGAGGACGCGCTCGTGATCGAACCCTTCGACCGCCTCACCCGGGGCCAACGGGACGACGTCACCGCCGAGGGGGAGCGGATGCTGCGCGTCATGCACCCGGGGTCGTCGTACGACATCCGGTTCGGCGCCGTACGCAGCTGAGACGCCCCGCCGATCGCACCTGAGGTGCCGAACGCACCTGTCGGGCGCGGCGGTTCAGTCCGTCCGGCCCGTCACCGCCACCGTCACGCCCAGGCCGATCATCGTGCACCCGCCCGCCCCGCCGATCAGCGACAGGCGGCGGTCGGAGCGCGCGAACCAGGTGCGGGCCGCCGACGCGGTCAGGCCCCACAGTGTGTCGGTGACCAGGCCGATCGAGATCGGTACGAGCCCCAGCAGCAGCATCTGCAGGGGAACATGGCCGCGCGCGGGATCCACGAACTGGGGCAGGACGGCGGCGAAGAAGACGATGCCCTTGGGATTGGTGACGCCGACCAGGATTCCGTCCAGGAGCGTACGGAGATCGCCGCGGGCCGGCTCCGCCGACCGGGTGGTGATCTGCGAGCCCTTGAGCTCGCCGCGGTGGCGGAACGCCTGGACGCCCAGGAAGACCAGATACGCCGCGCCCGCCAGCTTCACCGTCAGGTACACCGTCACCGACTGCTCGACGAGCGAGCCGACACCGAACGCGACCGCCACGACCAGCAGGTAGGAGCCGACGACATTGCCGAGGGCCGTGGCCATGGCGGTGCGGCGGCCGTGCGCGAGGGCCCGGCCGATGACGAAGAGCACGCTGGGGCCCGGAATCACGATGACCAGCAGCGACATCAGGGCGAAGGCCAGGACACGATCGGCGGATATCACGAGCATCACTCCCATCCGTTGCCCATTCAACCACCTGGGTCCGGCCAAGGGCAGGGAGAGCGCAGGACATGGAGAGGGGGCGTTGCGGGCCGCTCGTGGAGGCCCGCAACGCCCCCTGGTCTTTCACCTGAGGGTTACTCAGGAGCTGGTGCCGGTCACGATGTGACCTGCGTCGTGACCAGGTTGGAGAAGGTGGTCAGCCGGGTGTAGACGCCCGGGTAACCGGCCTGGGCACAGCCCTCGCCCCAGGAGGTGATGCCTGCCAGGACGCCCCCGATGAGCAGGGGGCCGCCGCTGTCGCCCTGGCAGGTGTCCACGCCGCCGGAGGTCTTCCCGGCGCACACCATGTCGCTCTTCACGTAGTCGGAGCCGTAGGAGCTCGCGCAACTGGAGTCGGACACGGTCGGTACGGTCGCGGTGCGCAGCTGGTTGGAGGCGCTGCCGTTCTGTGAGGTGTCGCCCCAGCCCAGGATGCGGGCCGTGGTGCCGGCCGCGTACACCGAGGTCTGGGAGGCGGAGACGTACTTCGCCGGGGTGTACGGCATCGACGTCGACAGCGTCAGCACGGCCACGTCGTCCCCGTTGGAGACGTCGGTGTAGCTCGGGTGCATCCATATCTTGCTGACTCTGGCCACGGTGCCGTTGGTGCCGTTGAGGTAGGTGCGGCCACCGACGACGCGCACACCGCTCGTGGTCTCGCCGTCCATGCAGTGCGCGGCGGTGACGACCTTCGTGGGCGAGACCAGCGTGCCGCCGCAGAACTGGTTCTGCGAGGCGTCCGTGATCTGCATGACGAACGGGTACGCGGACGTCGTGGTCGTGGTGCCGCCGACGATCGGCTGGGGCGCGGCGACGGCCGTGGGGGCGGCGAGCAGCGCGGTCGTGGCGGCGGCGGCGGTCGCCGCGGCGACGGCGGCGGCCTTCTTGGCAATGCTGAGCCCGAACATGGGTCTCCTTGGGGAGTTGCCGGTGGGGGGTCGCGCGGGTGGTGCACGGGGACCCTGACGCCGTTGTTCGGATCTCCGTGTGCCCGGCGAGCGGCACGCCCCCAAGCTAGAGCCCGGACGAGGGGGCTCCCAATGAGGGAACCCCCTAAGGGAGTTGGGCAGGGATAACCCTCGGTCCGGTCGAACAGACCCAGGTCGGGTCAGGTCGTGCGGCGGCCGGCCGCCAGCCGGACGATGTCCACCCGGGAGCGGATGCCGAGCTTGCGGTAGACCCGGGTGAGGGTCGCCTCGACGGTCTTGACGCTGATGAACAGCCGCGCGGCGATCTCCCGGTTGGTCGCGCCCTCCATCACCAGCGAGGCGACCTGACGCTCCATCGCGGCGAGACCCTCCAGCGCGTCGAGGGCGACGGGCGGCGCGGCGGCGGCCGGTTCCACCGCCGCGGGACCGGCCGTGGCGGCCGCGTCGACCTGCCGCAGCCAGGGCAGCGCGCGGCAGCGCCGGAACAGCCGGGCGGCCTCGTCGTACGACGCCGGCCCCGGCAGCGGCCGGGCACCGGCCCGCGGGGAGGCGGCGGCCCGGGCGCGCAGCCGGGCCAGCGCGAAGGCGGCCCGGGCCTCCTCCAGGCCGTACCCGAGCCGGCCGAGCCGGTCCTGCACGGACGTCAACCGGACGACGGCGGCCTCGTGTTCGCCGCGCGCGGCCCGCACCAGCGCCTCGGCCCGGTCCAGGACGGCCAGCACGCTCTGCCGGCCCAGCCGCAGCGCGTGCGCCCGGGTGGTGTCGATGACGTCCTGGGCCTCGCCCGGCTCGCCGATGCGGACCAGGGCCTCGGCGAGGTCGCCATGCCAGCGCCCGCGCCCGGGGTCGTTGATGCCGAGGCCGTGCTCCAGCTCCCGCACCCGGCGCAGCGAACGGACGGTGGCGGCCGGGTCGCCGGCCACCAACTGGGCGTAGCCCAGGGCCGCGAGGGCCCGGGAGAGGTACATCTGGTCGCCGTCGACCTCGGCGTGGTCCGCCGCCTCGCGGGCCAGCGCCAGGGCCCGGTCGACATCCCCGGCGGAGGCCTCCGCGAGGGAGGCGAGCATGGCCGAGGCGCCCTCGCCGATCCCGGAGTCCCGGGCCAGTCGCAGGCTCTCGCGGGCCAGGTCCAGGGCCCGGCCGCAGTGCCCGGAGCGCAGCTCCGTGTCGGCGAGGAAGCGCAGGAAGTGCACCTCGCTCTCGACCATGCCGCGCCGGCGCACCTCGCGCAGCAGCGCGGTGATCGTCGCCCGCGCCTCGGGCAGCTGGTCACTCATGATCAGCCAGCGGAAGCGGGCCGACCCGGCGCCGTTGTGGTGGCAGGCCACGTACGGGTCCTGGGGCTCCTTCAGGGCCCGCTTGACGGTCACGGGAGCGTCCGGGTGGCCCATCAGGGTCTCGGTGGAGGCCTGGAAGGACAGCGCCATCAGCTCGGTGCGCCGGTCCCCGCCCCGGGCGGCCAGCTCCGCCGCGTGCGCGGCCTCCTGACGGGCCTCGGCGAAGTCGCCCTCGACGACCAGACCGCGCCAGGCCAGCTGGTAGTGGACCTGGGCGAGCAGCCGCGGGTCGTCGCCCGCGTCGGCCAGGACCTGCGGGAAGACGGCGTCGACGTCGCCGAGGGCCTGACCGGCCGCCTCGATGACCACCATCCAGGCCCGCACCCGCTCGGTGGGCACGGTGGCACGCGTCAGCACGTCACGGGCGATGTCCCGGGCGAGATCGGCCTCACCGGCGGTGATCGCGTCCTCCGCGGCCTGCAGACGCCGCTCGTCGGGGCCCGGGATGCTGTCCGCCGGGGTGTGCCGGGCGGCGAACAGCCCGAGCGAGGCGGCCACGGAGGGCGCCCCGCGGTCCCGGGCCAGCGCACCGGCCTCGGCGAGCCGCGCCGCGACGTCCGGGTCGGTGCCGGTGGTCGCCAGGGCCAGGTGCCGGGCCCGCTCGATCGGGTCGGAGGCCGCCGTGGACAGCGCGGCGTGCACGGCCCGCCGCTCCTGGGCCGGGGCCTCCGCGTACAGGGCCGCCGAGATCAGCGGGTGCGCGAACCGCAGGGCCGGCGTCTCGGGATCCGTGGCCAGCAACCCCAGGGCGGCCGCCTGGGCCGTCTCGGCCTCGGCGTGCTCCCGCCCGGCCGCGTGCAGCAGCGCCAGCGTGGGACGGGCACCGGCACTGGCGACGAGGAGGGTGCGGCGCGCCTCGCCGGACAGCATCTCCAGCCGGCTCAGCACCAGGGCCCGCAGCGAGGTCGGCACGGGCAGCGGCTCACCCGGCCGGGGGCGGGCCGGGCTCTCGGCCAGGGCCCGGCCCAGCTCCAGCGCGAAGAGCGGGTTGCCGCCGCTGGTGCGGTGGATGTCACGGACCGTGGAGCGGGACAGGGGCGTGTAGCCGCGGTGGTCGAGCAGCGCGGAGACCTGCGTACGGGTCAGCGGACCCAGCCGGACGGCGAGCGTGTCGGGCGGGGACGCCGCCAGGTGACGGTCGTACTCCTGGCCCTCGGTGCGCACCGCGCACAGCATCTGCACGGGCGTGTCGCCCAGCCGGCGGGCCGCGAAGCCGAGCAGTTCCGCACTGGCGGCGTCCAGCCACTGGAGGTCGTCGGCGACGACCAGCACCGGCTTCTTCGCGGCGAGGACGCGCAGTGCCGACAGCACCGCCAGGCGCAGCGCGAGCCCGTCGCGCTGGAGCGTGGACTCGCCGCGGCCGGTGAGGGCCGACTCCAGGGCGGTGCGCTGGGCGCCGGGCAGCGCACCGGACACGTCGTCCAGGACCAGACCGAACAGGTCGGCCAGCGCCAGGAAGGGCAGATGCGATTCGGACTCCGTCGCCGAGCAGCGCAACACCGTGCGCTCCGCGCCCCCGTAATCCGCGGCCAGCGCCCGCAGCACGGTCGACTTTCCAATTCCCGCGGGGCCGTGGAGCAGCACACTGCCCCCTCGGCCGAGCTGCTCACGCGCCGACGTGAACGAGTCCTCCCGGCCGATGACCAGGTCGGGGCGGCTCCTGGAAGGCTCCTGGAAGTCCCGTCGCACGGTCACCGCCGCCCTCCCTGTGTCGTGTCCTGGCCAATATTAGGCAACAGTTCTTTGAATTTCGGAGGGACGGGGTCGTGAGGGAAATAACAACCACCGCCGCCGGACGAATTCCGCGGGCTCCCGAATGCGGCGGAACACGAGGCCGGAGCCCCGGCGGATCGAACGACGGGGCGCGACGGAAAACACCACAAAGCTACGGCAACCACCCCGCCCGGCGCGCGGCGACCACGGCTTCGCCACGGGTGCGGGCCCGCAGCTTGCGCATGGCCGACCGCAGATACCCCTTGACGGTCTCCGGCGTCACCCCCAGGCGCTCAGCGGCGACCGCGTTCGTCGCCCCCGCCGCCACACACGCCAGCACGTCCACCTCGCGTGGCGCGAGCCGGACCCGGGGCGGTCCGGCGGACTCGGCCGTCAGCAGCGCACACGCCCCGAGCAGCTCGGCGCGCAGCTCCGGGTCCGCGATCCGCGGCGCCAGCGCCCGCAGCGCCGTGTGCGCCTCACGTACCTGCTCCCACCCCGGGCCCGTCCCGGCACCGGCCGCGGCCTCGGCGGCGAGCGTGCGGGCCTCGTCCCGCACCACCAGCGCCCGCTCCAGGTCCCGCGCCGCCTCCACGGCCATGTCCAGCATCCGCCCGCCCAGCGGCAGAGCCGTGCGCAGCGCCCCGTACAGCACCCCGCGCACCCGGTGGCGCACCACCACCGGCACGGCCAGCACCGAGCGCAGCCCCTCCGCCGCCACCGGGGCGTCGTACTCGTGGCTGATCTGCCGGGACGCCGAGTAGTCCGTCACCACGCACGGCCGGGACAGCGCCACCGTCTTGCCGCCCAGACCGGTGCCGGACGTCACCACCAGCGACCGCAGGGCGTGTGTCGCCGTGCCGTTCAGCTCGCTGATGCGCATCCGCTGCCCGGCCTCCATCAGGCCGCCGAACGCGATCGGCAGGCCGGTGCCCCGCCGCAGGCGCAGCAGCGCGTTCCGTATCTCGACCGCGTCGGACGCGTCCGTCGTCACCTGATCGCCCCTTCACTACGGCCTCTGCGCGGGCGCACCCCCCGTTCGGGGGTAGTGAGACCTGCATCACGGATTACACGATGGCTCAGAGCCGCCCGGCAATGGTCCGGCACCCAGGAGGACAGATGACATCGGCGACGGAGCTGTTCCGCAGCGCGCGGGACTTCCTGCTGGAACACCGCGACGACTATCCCACCGCCTACGCGGGCTTCCGCTGGCCCCGCCCCGAGTACTTCAACTGGGCGCTCGACTGGTTCGACGAGATCGCCGACGGCAACGCCCGCACCGCCCTGCACCTGGTGGAGGAGGACGGCCGCGAGACCCGGCTGTCCTTCGGGGAGATGTCGGTACGTTCGGCGCAGTTCGCCACCTGGCTGCGCGAGCGGGGCGTGCGCGCCGAGGACCGGATCCTCGTCATGCTCGGCAACCAGGCGGAACTGTGGATCACCGCCCTCGCCGCGATGAAACTGCGCGCCGTGGTCATCCCGGCCACCCCGCTGCTCGGTCCGGCCGACCTGCGCGACCGCGTCGAGCGCGGCCGGGTCCGGCACGTCATCGCGCGCCCCGAGGACACCGGCAAGTTCGCCGAGGTCCCGGGCGACTACACGCGCATCGCCGCGGGCGCCGCGGGCGAGGTGCCGGACAGCTGGCTGCCGCTGGACGACGCCTACGAGGCCTCCGCCGACTTCACCCCCGACGGCCCGACCCGGTCCGACGACCCGCTGATGCTCTACTTCACCTCGGGCACCACCGCCCGGCCCAAGCTCGTCGAGCACACCCACACGTCGTACCCGATCGGCCATCTGTCGACCATGTACTGGATCGGCCTGCAACCCGGCGACGTGCATCTGAACATCTCCTCACCCGGCTGGGCCAAGCACGCCTGGTCCAATCTCTTCGCCCCGTGGAACGCCGAGGCGACGGTCTTCCTGCACAACTACACGCGTTTCGACGCCGCGCGTCTCATGACGGAGATGGACCGGGCGGGCGTCACCACCTTCTGCGCCCCGCCGACCGTGTGGCGGATGCTCATCCAGGCCGACCTGACGCAGCTGCGCACACCGCCCCGCGAGGTCGTCGCGGCCGGCGAGCCGCTCAACCCGGAGGTCATCGAGCAGGTCCGCCGCGCCTGGAACCGCACCATCCGGGACGGCTTCGGCCAGACCGAGACGGCCGTCCAGGTCGCCAACAGCCCCGGCCAGCCGCTCAAGACCGGCTCGATGGGTCGGCCGAGCCCCGGCTACCGCGTCGAACTCCTCGACCCCGTCTCGGGCGCGCCGGGCGCCACGGAGGGCGAGATCGCGCTCGACCTGTCACAGCGCCCGGTCGGCCTGATGACGGGCTACCACGGCGACGCGGACCGTACGGCGGAGGCGATGGCCGGCGGCTACTACCGCACGGGCGACGTCGCCTCCCGGGACGACGAGGGGTATCTGACGTACATCGGGCGCAGCGACGACGTGTTCAAGGCCTCCGACTACAAGATCAGCCCGTTCGAGCTGGAGAGCGCGCTGCTGGAGCACGAGGCGGTCGCCGAGGCGGCGGTCGTGCCCGCCCCGGACGAACTGCGGCTCGCCGTGCCCAAGGCCTATGTCGTGCTGGCCGAGAGCTTCGCGCCCGGACCCCACACCGCCAAGGTCCTGTTCGAGCACTCCCGCGAGGCCCTGGCCCCCTACAAGCGCATCCGCCGGCTGGAGTTCGGCGCGCTGCCCAAGACCGTCTCCGGCAAGATCCGCCGGATCGAGCTGCGGGAGGCCACCGCGGCCGGGTCGGACGCCGAGTACCGCGAGGAGGACTTCCGGTGAACTCCTACAGCCACGGCACCGGCCCGACGGCGCTGCTCGGCGACACCATCGGGGCCAACCTGGACCGGGCCGTGGCCACCTGGCCGGACCGCGAAGCACTGGTCGACGTGCCCTCCGGACGGCGCTGGACCTACGCCGAGTTCGGCGCGGCGGTCGGCGAACTCGCCTCCGCCCTGCACGCCTCCGGCGTCGCCAAGGGCGACCGGGTGGGCATCTGGGCCGTCAACTGCCCCGAGTGGGTGCTGGTCCAGTACGCCACCGCCCGCATCGGCGCGATCATGGTGAACATCAACCCGGCGTACCGCACCCACGAGGTGGAGTACGTCCTGAAGCAGGCGGGCGTGTCCCTGCTGTTCGCCTCCCTCAGCCACAAGACGAGCGACTACCGGGCGATGGCCGAGGAAGTCCGGCCCCGCTGCCCCGAGTTGCGGGAGGTGGTGTTCTTCGGCGACCCGGGCTGGGAGGCGCTGCTCGGCCGGGCGGGAGCGGACGCCGGGTACGCGGAACTCTCCTGCGACGACCCGATCAACATCCAGTACACGTCGGGCACCACGGGCTTCCCGAAGGGCGCGACCCTCTCCCACCACAGCATCCTCAACAACGGCTATTTCGTGGGGGAGTCGATCGCCTACACCGAGCGGGACCGCATCTGCGTCCCGGTCCCGTTCTACCACTGCTTCGGCATGGTCATGGGCAATCTGGCCGCCACCTCGCACGGCGCCTGCCTGGTCATCCCCGCCCCGTCCTTCGACCCGAGGGCGACCCTGGACGCGGTCCAGCAGGAGCGCTGCACCTCGCTCTACGGCGTCCCGACCATGTTCATCGCGGAGCTGAACCTCCCCGACTTCGCCTCCTACGACCTCTCCTCCCTGCGCACCGGCATCATGGCGGGCTCGCCCTGCCCGGTGGAGGTGATGAAGCGGGTGGTCGCCGAGATGCACATGGCGGAGGTCTCCATCTGCTACGGCATGACCGAGACGTCCCCGGTGTCCCTCCAGACCCGCCGGGACGACGACCTGGAGCACCGCACCGGCACGGTCGGCCGGGTCCTGCCGCACATCGAGGTCAAGGTCGTCGACCCGGCCACGGGCGTCACCCGACCGCGCGGCACGGCGGGCGAGCTGTGCACCCGCGGCTACAGCGTGATGCTCGGCTACTGGAACGAGCCGGAGAAGACCGCCGAGGCCGTCGACGCCGGGCGCTGGATGCACACGGGCGACCTCGCCGTGATGCGCGAGGACGGCTACGTCGAGATCGTCGGCCGCATCAAGGACATGATCATCCGGGGCGGGGAGAACATCTACCCCCGCGAGATCGAGGAGTTCCTCTACGGCCACCCCAAGATCCAGGACGTCCAGGTCGTCGGCGTCCCGCACGAGCGCTACGGCGAGGCGGTCCTGGCCTGCGTCATCGCCCGCGACCCGGCCGACCCGCCGACGCTGGAGGAGGTCCAGGCCTTCTGCGAGGGGCGGTTGGCGCACTACAAGGTCCCCAGCGCGGTGCGGATCCTCGACGCCTTCCCGATGACGGTGTCGGGCAAGGTGCGCAAGGTGGAACTGCGGGAGAGGTTCGCGGACGGCTGACCGGACCGGCCGCGCCGTTCACAGCGGCCTGCGCATGCACACCCGCGGCCAACGGTCCAGGCCGAGTTCGGCCTCCGCCCCGCGGATGGCCCGCAGGCCGGGCGTGAGGTCCGCCTCGGGGAGGGGCCGAAAGCCGAGGCGGGCGTAGTAGGGGGCGTTCCACGGGACCTCCGTGAAGGTGGTCAGCGTCAGGGCCGTCAGGCCCTCCTCACGGGCCTGGTCGGCGGCGCGGTCCAGGAGGGCGCGGCCCACGCCCCGGCGTGCGGCGCGCGGGTGGACCGAGACCTGCTCGATGTGCAGGGCGCCGTCCACGGGTTCAGCGAGGAGGTAGGCGGCCGGCCGGTCCCGCTCGTCCTCCTCGTCCACCGCGACCCAGCAGCGGCCCGCCCGGCGGTAGCCCTCCAGCACGTCGAGCGCGGGCGGTTCGTCGTCCGCGATCTCCGGCATGCCGAGGTCACGGAAAGGGGCTCCGGCGGCCCGCTCGATGTCCTGGAGGGCGGGGAGTTCGGCTCGGGTGGCGAGACGGATGCGCATGCCGTGAGTATGCGGGCCGTGCGGCCCGGGCCGGGTCCCCCCGCTACCCGGCGCCGGTGGCGGCCAGCGTCCTGGCCGGGGCGTTCACCGGCCTCGGGGTGCCGGTGAGGTCCAGTACGAACAGCGGGACGCCGAGGGCGTCGGCGCGGGCCAGGGCGTCGTCGGCGTACCCGGAGAGGGAGAAGTAGAGGCAGTCCGCGGACTCCGTCATGGCCGTCAGCCACAGGCACTCCACGTCCCGCAGCGTCGCCGGGCGCACGGCGGGGTCCACCTGGGCGACGACACCGCGGGCGGCGAGCCCGATACCGGAGGGCGGCCGCTGATCCGCCCGGCGCACGCCACGGTAGCCGAGCCAGCGCAGATACAGGGCGGTGGCGGTGACCGCGTCGCGCGCGGTACGGATCGTGACCGAGAGGAAGGGCGGCCGGGCGGCACGTGGCGCGGCGGGGGCATCTCGGCGGCGATCGGGCTCCCCCGCGGCGGCCCGCCCCTTCGCGCCCCCTTCCTCCAGCACCGCCACCCTCAGCACCACCCCGCACGCGCACCCCACCTCCGGGCGTGGCCACGGCCCGCTCCGCCCGCAGGAGCCGCATCGCAGGGTCACCCAGTCGTCCTGCCAGACCCGGTGCGAGACGGGCGTCGCCGCACCGTCGCGGTCCAGGGGCGCGGCGACCGGCGCGCCGCACACACAGGGGTACGCCGGTGCCGTGTAGCGGTGCTCGCGGCGGCAGGCCGGGCAGCGCACCGGAACGGTCTCGGCCATGGCCCCTCCAGAACCGTGTCGTATCGGGACGGCGTGCCCATCGTGCTCCCTCGGGGCCCGGCCTGTCCGGCGCTTGCCGTCTCTTGACGCCCTTCGCCCACCCCACATACATTCATTCCAGATCGTAGAAAACAATTTCCACAATACGGAAGAGCTCACCGCGGGGCGCGACGGGAGTGCGAATCCGACAGCCGAAGCAGGAGTACTCGATGGCTCGAATGACCGCTGCCCGCGCGGCAGTTGAGATCCTCAAGCGTGAGGGCGTCGCCGACGCGTTCGGTGTCCCGGGCGCGGCGATCAACCCGTTCTACGCGGCGCTCAAAGCCTCCGGGGGCATCGCCCACACCCTCGCCCGGCATGTCGAGGGCGCCTCGCACATGGCCGAGGGATACACGCGGACCCACCCGGGCAACATCGGCGTCTGTATCGGCACCTCCGGCCCGGCCGGCACCGACATGATCACGGGGCTGTACTCCGCGATCGGTGACTCCATCCCGATCCTGTGCATCACGGGCCAGGCCCCGACCGCCGTGATCCACAAGGAGGACTTCCAGGCCGTCGACATCGCCTCCATCGCCAAGCCGGTCACCAAGATGGCCGTCACCGTGCTGGAGGCCGCGCAGGTCCCGGGCGTCTTCCAGCAGGCCTTCCATCTGATGCGCTCCGGCCGCCCCGGCCCGGTCCTCATCGACCTGCCGATCGACGTGCAGCTGACGGAGATCGAGTTCGACCCGGAGACCTACGAGCCGCTCCCGGTCTACAAGCCCGCCGCGACCCGGGCCCAGATCGAGAAGGCCGTCCGGATGCTGAACGCCTCCGAGCGGCCCCTGATCGTCGCGGGCGGCGGCGTCATCAACGCCGACGCGGCCGAACTGCTCGTCGAATTCGCCGAGTTGACCGGCATCCCGGTCGTCCCCACCCTGATGGGCTGGGGCCTGCTGCCGGACGACCACGAGCTGAACGCCGGCATGGTGGGCCTGCAGACCTCGCACCGCTACGGCAACGCGACCTTCCTGGAGTCCGACTTCGTCCTCGGCATCGGCAACCGCTGGGCCAACCGCCACACCGGCAAACTCGACGTCTACACGGCCGGGCGCACCTTCGTCCACGTCGACATCGAGCCCACCCAGATCGGCAAGATCTTCGCCCCGGACTACGGCATCGCCTCGGATGCGAGGGCCGCCCTGGAGCTGTTCGTCGAGGTCGCCCGCGAGCTGAAGGCGGCCGGCGAGCTGCCCGACCGCTCCGTGTGGGCGGCGTCTGCGCAGGAGCGCAAGGCGACCCTCCAGCGCCGTACGCACTTCGACGACATCCCGATCAAGCCGCAGCGCGTCTACGAGGAGATGAACAAGGCCTTCGGCCCGGAGACCCGGTATGTCTCCACCATCGGCCTCTCGCAGATCGCCGGCGCCCAGATGCTGCACGTCTACCGGCCCCGGCACTGGATCAACTGCGGCCAGGCCGGCCCGCTCGGCTGGACCATCCCGGCCGCGCTCGGCGTCGCCAAGGCCGACCCGGAGGCGCCCGTCGTCGCGCTCTCCGGCGACTACGACTTCCAGTTCATGCTGGAGGAACTGGCCGTCGGCGCCCAGCACCGGATTCCTTACGTCCACGTCCTGGTGAACAACTCCTACCTGGGCCTGATCCGCCAGGCGCAGCGGGCGTTCGAGATCGACTTCCAGGTCAACCTGGAGTTTGAGAACCTCAACTCCCCTGAGCTCGGCGTCTACGGCGTCGACCACGTCAAGGTCGCCGAGGGCCTCGGCTGCAAGGCGATCCGGGTCACCGACCCCGCCGAGCTGGGCGACGCCTTCGAGCAGGCCAAGAAGCTGGCCGCGGAGTACCGGGTGCCGGTCGTGGTCGAGGCGATCCTGGAGCGCGTCACCAACATCTCCATGTCGACGACCAACGACATCGGCAACGTCGTGGAGTTCGAGGAGATCGCCACCGAGCCGGGCCACGCGCCGACCTCGATCAGGACGCTGAAGGTCTGACGCGAGTCGGAGCACCGGGGCGGCCCGTCCGTGGGGGACGGGCCGCCCTTCGTCATGCCCCCGCCGCGTCCGGGCACAGGACCACTGCCGGGCACAGGACCCTGCCCGGCGCACGAGGGTCAGCCCCCGCCGCCCCCGCAGCCGCCCCCACCGCCGCCGCAGTAGTGGTACCCCCCGCCCCCGACGCCCCTGCCACGCGGTGAGTGTGTGAGGAGGCTCTTGCCGCCCACCTCGGCCCGGCGGAGCAGACCCGCCCGCAGGGCGAAGCGCGGCACCAGCAGCCGCAGGGCCGCCTCACCGTGCAGCGCGACCAGCAGCAGCCGTTCACCGTCGCTCAGGCCGTGCCTGCTCGCCGGCAGGGGGTGGGCCTCCCGCAGCCCGCGGACATGGCGGCGGGCGGCGCGGGTCGGCCCGAGCAGGGGGTAGCGCAGCAGTCCGGCCTCGGCGAGCGGGATCCGCGCGAGGGCCGTCGCGAGCCGGATGTCCGTATCCTTCACCAGATCCTTGGGAGCGGCGGGCTCACGCAGGCGGGCGTGCACCGCCACCGCCGGCGCGGAGAGCGGCCGTGCCGCCGGCGCGGCGTCCGCGACCCGCGCCCGGACGGTCCCGGGCCGGCCGGCCTCCACCAGGCCCCGCAGATGCAGTTCCACCACGGCCACGGTGACGACGGCCCGCGGGCCTTCCCCCAGCAGTGCGATCTCGTGCGGCTCCAGCCGGACCGCCGTACCGTCGCTCATGGCTTCACCCCCGTGCCGGGGCCCGCCGCCCCCGTGCCGACGGGCCCCGTCCGACGAGAATGTGCCCGGCCCCGGGGGCGGTTGAAGCCCCCGGGGCCGGGTTCAGAGCTTGATTTGAGGGTGCCGTACGGGCTGTACGACCGGTGCCGTAGACGCGCTCACGCCTCGTGGTGCTCGGACAGCCCCGGCCAGTCGTCCGGTCCGCCGCCCTGCCACTCCACCAGGTCGCTCTCCGCGACGTCGGTGACGTACAGGTCGGCCAGACGCAGGATCTCGGCGACGTCGTCCGTGTGGGTGGCGACGCCCAGCGGCTCCTCGCCCAGGGTGACCCGGCGCGAGCCGTCCAGGGCGGGGGCGTGGACCACGACGTGCGGTTGCTCGGTGGGAGGTGCCATGCCTTCAGGCTGCTGCGAACCGGGCCGATCCGCACCCCGGGAACGGCTGGCCGTCCGGCGGCGCGAGGCTGGGCGCGACAGGTCGTTCGCGCCGCCGGACGGGGTCGGGGGAGAGGGGTGGGTGGTGCTGGGACCGCGGCGGGTGCGACGGGCTCCGGGGCGGCCTCCCTCAGGTCGAGAAGCCGGTCCGGGCCCTTCACCACCGCACTGGCTCGCAGCCGCCGCGGTCCACGCCCTGACCGTGTCCGTGCCCGGGGGACCACCCCTCATCCGGGTCGCCCCGGGCGGTCGGAACACGGTCAGGGAGTTCAGTCCTCGCGCAGGGCGCGGACCGCCTCCTCCACCCGCCGCCCGTACTCGGGGTCGGCGGCGTGGAAGTGCGCGAGGTTCCTGTCGATCACGTCGTCGCGGGAGACCTGGGACAGGCCCTGGGCGATGTTCGCGACCAGCCGGGACTTCTCCTCGGCGGACATCAGCCGGAACAGCTCGCCGGCCTGGAAGAAGTCGTCGTCCTTGGTGTGCTCGGGAGCCGCGTGGGTGCCGGTGTGGCCGGAGACCGCCAGTGGCGCCGACAGCGGGCGACCGGTCTCGACCGGGCCGTCGTAGGAGTTCGGCTCGTAGTTCTTGGCGTACCGCCCCTGGGAGTTGGACGCCATCAGGCCGTCCCGGCCGTAGTTCCGCGCGGTCGTGGCCTTCGGCGCGTTGACGGCCAGCAGGGTGTGGTTGACGCCCAGGCGGTAGCGGTGGGCGTCCGCGTAGGCGAACAGGCGGCCCTGGAGCATCTTGTCGGGCGAGGGGCCGATGCCCGGCACGAAGTTGTTCGGGGAGAACGCGGCCTGCTCGACCTCCGCGAAGACGTTGTCCGGGTTGCGGTCCAGCACCAGCCGGCCCACGCGCCGGAGCGGGTAGTCCGCGTGCGGCCACACCTTGGTCAGGTCGAACGGGTTGAAGCGGTACTCCGCCGCCTCGGCCGCCGGCATCAGCTGCACGTGGAGCGTCCAGGACGGGTGCACACCGCGCTCGATGGCCTGGAGCAGGTCCGTCTGGTGCGAGTTCGGGTCCTTGCCCGCGATCTCGGCGGCCTGCTCGCCGCTCAAGGAGCGGACGCCCTGGTTGGTCTTGAAGTGGTACTTGACGAAGAACGCCTCGCCTCGGCTGTTCGTCCACTGGTAGGTGTGCGAGCCGTAGCCGTTCATGTGCCGGTACGAGGCCGGGATGCCGCGGTCGCCCATCAGCCAGGTCACCTGGTGCGTGGCCTCGGGGGAGTGAGCCCAGAAGTCCCAGACGTTGTCCGGCTCCTGACGGCCCGTGAACGGGTCGCGCTTCTGCGAGTGGATGAAGTCCGGGAACTTGATCGGGTCCTTGATGAAGAACACCGGGGTGTTGTTCCCGACGAGGTCGTAATTGCCCTCCCCGGTGTAGAACTTCACCGCGAAACCGCGCGGGTCGCGCACCGCGTCCGCGCCGCCGAGCGAATCGGCCACGGTGGAGAAGCGCACGAACACCTCGGTGCGCTTGCCGATCGCGCCGAGGAAGTCGGCGTGGGTGAAGTCCGTGACGTCGTCGGTCACTTCGAAGTGGCCGTACGCACCCGAGCCGCGGGCGTGCACCACGCGCTCCGGGATGCGCTCGCGGTTGAAGCGCGCCAGCTTCTCCAGCAGATGCTGGTCCTGGAGCAGGAGCGGGCCGCCTGCGCCGGCGGTGGCGGAGTTCTGGTTGTCGGCGACGGGGGCGCCGGACTCGGTGGTGAGCACGCGCTGCGACATCGTGACCTTCCGTACGAGAGAGCAGCGGAAATATGTTTCCGCTTTGTGGAGCCTAGGGTCGGGGCGAGCGGAGCGTCAACAGTTTGTTGAAGCGGTGGGCATGGCTGGTTCCGGGCGGCGCCGCCCCTTTGGGCGCGACAGGACAGATGTCAGCGGCGGCGCCGCCCGGGGTGTGTGGGCCCCCGGGGTCACGGGGGCCGGGGAGGGTCAGACCTGGGCGCCGGAGAGCCGCTCCACGGCCCGCAGCAGTGCCGAGTGGTCCAGGCCGCCGTCGCCCTGCGCGCGCAGGCTCGCGACCAGCTGGGCGACCACGGCGCCGACCGGCAGGGCCGCGCCGACGTTGCGGGCGGCGTCGGTGACGATGCCCATGTCCTTGTGGTGCAGGTCGATCCGGAAGCCTGGCTTGAAGTCCCGGCCGAGGAAGTTGTCCTTCTTGCGGGACAGCACGGTCGAGCCGGCGAGCCCGCCGCCCAGGACGTCCAGCGCCGCCTTCAGGTCCACGCCGGACTTCTCCAGGAACACCACGGCCTCGGCGCACGCCTGGATGTTCACGGCGACGATCAGCTGGTTGGCGGCCTTCACGGTCTGGCCTGAGCCGTGCGGGCCGCACAGCACGATGGTCTTGCCGAGCGCGTCGAGGATCGGCCTGGCGGCGTCGAAGTCGGTCTGCTCGCCGCCGACCATGATGGACAGCACGGCCTCGATGGCCCCGGCCTCACCGCCGGACACCGGGGCGTCCAGGACGCGGACGCCCTTGTCCTTCGCCGCCTTCGCCAGGTCCACCGAGGTCTGCGGGGTGATCGAGGACATGTCGATCAGCAGCGCGCCGGAGCGCGCGTTCTCCAGGATGCCGTCCGGGCCGTAGGCGATGGCCTCGACCTGCGGGGAGGCCGGGACCATCGTGATGACGACGTCGGCGTCCCGCACGGCCTCGGCGATCGAACCGGCCGCGGTGCCACCGGCGGCGGCCAGCCGGTCCAGCTTGTCCTGCTCCAGCGTGTAGCCGGTGACCTGGTAACCCGCCTTGATCAGGTTCTCGGACATGGGGGAGCCCATGATGCCGAGGCCGATCCAGGCGACCTTGGGGAGTGTGCTCATGATTTGGGGGTGCCTTTCGGGTTCGGGGGTCAGCGGGCCAGCCAGTCGAAGGCCTCGGCGCTCGGGCGCTCGCCCGGCTTGTACTCGAGGCCGACCCAGCCGTCGTAGCCCGCCTTCCTCAGCTGGTCCAGGAGGTCTTCGAGGGGCAGCGAGCCGGTCCCCGGCGCGCCGCGGCCCGGGTTGTCGGCGATCTGCACGTGGCCGGTCTTCGAGGCGAACTCCTCGATCACCGCCGGGAGGTCCTCGCCGTTCATGGACAGGTGGTAGAGGTCCATGAGGAAGCGGGCGTTGCCCAGCCCCGTCGCCTCGTTGACCCGGTCGACGACGGCCACCGCCGCCGGGGCCGACACCAGCGGGTACAGCGGGGACTCGGGCTGGTTCAGCGCCTCGATCAGCAGGACAGCGCCGATCCGGTCGGCGGCCCGGGCCGCGAGGACCAGGTTCTCCAGGGCGAGTGCGTCCTGCTCGGCCGGGTCCACGCCCTCGACGCGGTTGCCGTACAGCGCGTTGAGCGCCGTGCAGCCCAGGGAGGCGGCGAAGTCGGCGGCCACCTCGATGTTGGCGCGGAACCGCTCCGACTCCTCGCCGGGGACCGACAGGGCGCCGCGATCCGGGCCCGGGAGCTGTCCGGCGTAGAAGTTCAGGCCGGTGAGCCGGACGCCGGCCTCCTCGATCGCGCGCTTCAGGGCGTCGAGCTCGGACCGCTCGGGGACCGGCGCGTCGACCCAGGGCCACCACAGCTCGACCGCGGTGAAGCCCGCCGCGGCGGCGGCCGCGGGGCGCTCCAGGAGGGGCAGCTCCGTGAAGAGGATCGACAGGTTGACGTTGAAGCGCTGGTCTGCGAATCCCATCGGGGCGGCGCTCCCTTCCTTGTCTCTGCGGTGCGTTCCGCGCTACTTCCGTATTGCGGAATCATGTTTCTGCTTAACGGAAGATTGCCCGCGGGGTGCGAGGGCTGTCAAGAGGGGCTGCCGGAAAGTCCGTCCCGCGCGTTAGGTTGAGCGCGTGCGACTGAGAGTGGAGTTCACGACCGAGCCGTTCGACCTGGACGAGGCGCCCGCGCACGCGGTGGTGGCCCGCGAGGTCGTGGAGGCCGCCGAACTGGACGCCGTGGACGTGGGCCCGTTCGGCAACACCGCGCAGGGCGACGCCGGCGCGGTGCTCACCGCCGTGGACGCGCTGCTGCGCAAGGCCCTGGAGGCCGGTGCCACCCGGGTCTCGCTCCAGGTCAACGTGGTCGAGGAGGGCGAGGCGTGAGCGGCGCGGGGGACGAGCCGTTCATCGCGGCCGTCAAGCCCCTGGTCGACGCCATGGGCGGCGAGATGATCCCGCCCGACGAGGCCGGCCCCGACGACGTCGTCCTGGCCTGGGAGGGCAAGGACGCCGTCGCCGTACGGCTGCCCCAGCTCGCCGACTCCCTCGATCACATCCTGGCCGCCATGGAGCGCCGCAAGGGCATGCCGCTGGCCGATCTGGACCGCAGGGCCAAGCAGGAGGTCGTACGGATACTCGAGGCGCGGGGCGCCTTCTCCGTGCGGCACGGGGTGGAGACCGTGGCGAGCGCCCTCGGCGTCAGCCGCTTCACCGTCTACAACTACCTCAACCGCGAGAAGGGGGCTTGACCGGCCCCGCTCGTACCTGACCGGCCCCGCTCGTACGGGACCGGCCCCGCTCGTACGGGACCGGCCCCGGTCGTATCGGTCCGGTTTCGCGTCACCGAATTTTCAACAAACTGTTGACGTGCTGTCGCGGGAGGGCGTTAGCTATCGGCACGCCCGTTCAGCACGAAGGCCGCATCCGGCCACGGAGGCTCCCGTGACTTCCACTTCCACGCCGCCGGGCCTGGCCCGGTTCAACGCCCTTGAGGAGCACGCGGCCCACGTCGCGCTCCACGAGGTGTGCGCCTCCACGGCGTGGGCGAAACGCCTGCTGGCCACCCGCCCCCACGCCACCGCGGAGGACCTGTACGCCGCGAGCGACGCCGCCATGGCGGAGCTGACGGCCGCGGACCTCGGCGAGGCGATGGCCGGCCACCCGCCCATCGGCCGTCCCAAGCCCGGCGACCCCACCTCGGCCCGGGAGCAGCGCGGCATGGCCGGCGCCTCCGAGGCGCTCAAGGCGGAGCTGCTGGAGCTGAACCTCGCCTACCAGGAGCGGTTCGGCCACGTCTTCCTGATCTGCGCCACCGGCCGGACCGGTGAGCAGATGCGCGACGCGCTCCGGGAACGGATCGGCAACACACCGGAGCGGGAGCGGGAGATCGTCCGCACCGAACTGGGGAAGATCAACCGCATCCGCCTGGCCCGACTTCTCGAAGAGGAAGCCTGACCCATGAGCACCAGCACCACCGCCTCCGTGTCCACGCACATCCTGGACACCAGCGTCGGCCGGCCCGCCGAGGGCGTCGCCGTCCACCTCTCCGCCCGCGCGGGCCGCGAGGCGGTCTGGCAGGCGCTCGGCGGCTCCGCGACCGACGGGGACGGCCGGTGCAAGGACCTCCCGGCACTGCCGGAGGGCACCACCCACGTACGGCTCGACTTCGCGGTGGAGCCGTACTTCGAAGAATCTGCGAACCAGCAAGCCGATGCGCAGCAGGACGCCCCCGCGAATCGGGACAGCGGTGCGTTCTTTCCAGAAGTAGCGATCACCTTCGCCGTCGTGGCCGGTGAGCACTACCACGTACCGCTGCTGCTCAACCCGTTCGGCTACTCCGTATACCGAGGGAGCTAGCTAGATGCCCACCATTCTGGGACAGAACCAGTACGGCAAGGCCGAGAACCGAGTCGTCAAGATCACGCGGGACGGCGCCACCCACCACATCAAGGACCTCAACGTCTCGGTCGCGCTCTCCGGCGACATGGACGAGGTCCACTACTCCGGCTCGAACGCCCACGTCCTGCCGACCGACACCACCAAGAACACGGTGTACGCGTTCGCCAAGGAACACGGCATCGAGTCCGCCGAGCAGTTCGGCATCCACCTCGCCCGGCACTTCGTGACCTCGCAGGAGCCGATCAGGACGGCCCGCATCCGCATCGAGGAGTACTCCTGGGAGCGGATCGAGGCCTCCGACGCCAACTCGCGGTTCATCGGCGCCGACGAGGTCAAGCACTCCTTCGTCCGCAAGGGCCAGGAGACGCGGCTCACCCAGATCACCTACGACGGTGAGCACTGGGAGGTCGTCTCCGGCCTGAAGGACCTCGTCGTGATGAACTCGACCAACTCCGAGTTCTGGGGCTACGTCAAGGACAAGTACACGACCCTGAAGGAGGCCTACGACCGCATCCTGGCCACCGAGGTCTCCGGCCGCTGGCGCTTCAACTGGACCGACGACGAGCAGCGCATGCCGAACTGGGAGAAGTCCTACGAGCAGGTGAAGAAGCACATGCTCCAGGCCTTCGCCGAGACCTACTCGCTCTCGCTCCAGCAGACCCTGTACCAGATGGGCGCGCGGATCATCAACAACCGCGGCGAGATCGACGAGGTCCGCTTCTCCCTCCCGAACAAGCACCACTTCCTGGTGGACCTGGAGCCGTTCGGGCTGAAGAACGACAACGAGGTCTACTACGCCGCCGACCGCCCCTACGGCCTGATCGAGGCGACGGTCCTGCGGGACGGCTGCGAGGCGAAGATCCCCGTGGACCTCACCAACCTCTGACGTTCCCTCTTTCGGCACCCGTGGCCGGGGAACCCTTCTCCCGGCCACGGCACTCAAAACTTCCAGGGTCCTGCCGTGCCCTCTCCAACTCAGCGCACTTCGTGAAAAGGGACGAACCATGGCAGCAGACCGGCGCATCGTCATCGAGAACTGTGCGATCGCGACCGTCGACGGACACGACACCGAGTACGCCTCCGGGCACGTCGTCCTCGCCGGCAACCGCATCGAGTCGCTCGGCGCGGGCAGGGCCCCCGACGGCCTGGAGAACGTGGCCCGCCGCATCGACGCCACCGGCCACCTCGTGACCCCCGGCCTGATCAACACCCACCACCACTTCTACCAGTGGATCACCCGGGGCCTGGCCACGGACCACAACCTCTTCAACTGGCTCGTCGCCCTGTACCCCACCTGGGCGCGCATCGACGAGCCGATGGTCCGCGCGGCGGCCCGGGGCTCGCTCGCGATGATGGCCCGCGGCGGCGTCACCACCGCCATGGACCACCACTACGTCTTCCCCCGGGGCTCCGGCGACCTCTCCGGCGCGATCATCGGCGCCGCCCGCGACATGGGCGTCCGCTTCACCCTCGCCCGCGGCTCCATGGACCGCAGCGAGAAGGACGGCGGCCTGCCCCCGGACTTCGCCGTCGAGACCCTGGACGGGGCGCTGGCCGCGACCGAGGAGACCGTCCGGCAGCACCACGACGCCTCCTTCGACGCCATGACCCAGATCGCCGTCGCGCCCTGCTCGCCCTTCTCCGTCTCCACCGAACTGCTGCGCGACGGCGCCCAGTTGGCCCGCCGTCTCGGCGTCCGGCTGCACACCCACGGCTCGGAGACCGTGGAGGAGGAGAAGTTCTGCCACGAACTGTTCGGCATGGGCCCGACCGACTACTTCGAGTCCACCGGCTGGCTCGGCGAGGACGTGTGGATGGCGCACTGCGTCCACATGAACGACTCCGACATTGCGGCCTTCGCCCGGTCCCGCACCGGTGTCGCGCACTGCCCCTCCTCCAACGCCCGCCTCGCCGCCGGGATCGCCCGCGTCCCCGACATGCTCGCGGCCGGCGTCCCCGTCGGCCTCGGCGTCGACGGCACCGCCTCCAACGAGTCCGGCGAGCTCCACACCGAGCTGCGCAACGCCCTCCTCGTCAACCGCCTCGGCGCCCACCGGGAAGCCGCCCTGAACGCCCGTCAGGCCCTGCGCCTGGGCACCTACGGTGGCGCCCAGGTGCTGGGCCGGGCCGCCGAGACCGGCTCCCTGGAGCCCGGCAAGCTCGCCGACCTCGTGCTGTGGAAGCTGGACACCCTCGCCCACGCCTCCATCGCCGACCCGGTGACCGCCCTGGTCTTCGGCGCGGCCGCCCCGGTCACCGCCTCCTTCGTGAACGGCCGGCAGATCGTCGAGGACGGGCGGCTGCTCACGGCCGACGAGGACGCCATCGCCCGCGAGACGCGGGACGAGGCCAGGCGGCTGGCGAAGATCGCCGCCGAGGCCTGACCACCCGGATGACTCCGGCCGGGAGGGACGGCTCCCGGCCGGTGGCCGTGGACCCGAGCGGGGACCACGGCGGTCGTCTCCGGGGCGCGCGTGGACGCGCGCGCCCCGGAACGGCCACCCCCGTCCGTCGCACATCCGGTCCCTCCCCCAAGCGCTCGGCTTCGTTCGAGCAGGGAGGTACCCCCAGCCCACCCGCACCACCTCCCTGACACCCACGGCGGCCCTTCGGCGCCGCCGTGTAACCGACCGGAGGGACGCCGCCGTGGCCGACCACCCCGTTGACGAAAAACTCCCCGCGCTCAAGATGGCGACGACCGGCCTGCAGCACGTGGCCGCCATGTACGCGGGTGTCGTCGCCCCGCCCCTGATCGTCGGCGCGGCCATCGGCCTCACCGCCACCGACCTGACCTTCCTCACCGGCGCCTGCCTGTTCACCGCGGGCCTCGCCACGTTCCTGCAGACCCTCGGCATCTGGAAGATCGGAGCCCGGCTGCCGTTCGTCAACGGCGTCACCTTCGCCGGTGTCGCCCCGATGACCGCGATCGTCGCCTCCGCCGAGGACAGGTCCGACGCCCTGCCCGTCATCTTCGGCGCGGTCATCGTCGCCGGGCTCCTGGGATTCCTGGCCGCCCCCGTCTTCTGCAAGGCGATCCGCTTCTTCCCGCCCGTGGTCACGGGCACGGTCATCACCCTGATCGGCATATCGCTGCTCCCGGTAGCCTTCGGCTGGGCGCAGGGACCCGACCCGGCGGCTCACGACTACGGCTCGGCGACCAACCTGGGCCTGGCCGCCGTCACCCTCCTCATCGTGCTGCTGCTGCGCCGCTTCACCACGGGCTTCGTCAAGCAGATCGCCGTGCTGCTCGGCCTGGTGATCGGCACGCTGATCGCCATCCCGTTCGGCGTCACGGACTTCGGCCCCGTCGCGGACGCGGCCGTCG
Source organism: Streptomyces sp. NPDC007929 (assembly GCF_042959065.1). Lineage (NCBI taxonomy): Bacteria > Bacillati > Actinomycetota > Actinomycetes > Kitasatosporales > Streptomycetaceae > Streptomyces > Streptomyces sp. NPDC007929. Next base: position 499,866 of record NZ_JBIBKD010000007.1, read on the forward strand.
TCGGCTTCCCCACGCCGTTCCACTTCGGCGCGCCGCAGTTCCAGCTCGCCGCGATCATCTCGATGTGCGTGGTGATGGTGGTGTCGATGACCGAATCGACCGCCGACATGCTGGCGCTGGGCGAGATCGTCGAGCGCCCGGCCGACGAGAAGACCATCGCGGCCGGCCTGCGCGCCGACACCCTCGGCTCGGCGATCAGCCCGCTCTTCAACGGCTTCATGTGCAGCGCCTTCGCACAGAACATCGGCCTGGTCGCCATGACGAAGATCCGCAGCCGCTACGTCGTCGCCGCGGGCGGCGGCTTCCTGGTGCTGATGGGCCTGTGCCCGATGGCCGCCTCGCTGATCGCCGTCGTACCGCGCCCGGTGCTCGGCGGGGCGGGCGTGGTGCTGTTCGGCTCGGTCGCCGCCAGCGGCATCCAGACCCTTGTGCGGGCCGCCCTGGACAAGGACAACAACGTCCTGATCGTGGCCGTCTCCCTGGCCGTCGGCATCATCCCCATCACGGCGCCGCAGTTCTACCACGCCTTCCCGGAGACGGCCAGGATCGTCCTGGACTCCGGCATCTCCACGGGCTGTGTCGCCGCGGTCCTGCTGAACCTGGTCTTCAACCACCTGGGCCGGGGCGGCAGGCAGTCCCACGACGTGACCCACCCGATGGAGGCAGGCGAGGAACTCACCAGCACCCCCAAGGCCCGGGCCGCGTCCTGAGAGCAGGACTCCGGCCTGGTTTCCACCCGGATTCTCGATAGTTGACGGGCAATCAGGGAGCGAGCGCTACCATGACCCGCGCTCGCCCCGGTTGATCAAGGAAACCGCATGCACTTCCCCCGTCGTGCCCTGGTCTCTACCCCCAGCCCGGCCGCCCTCATGGGCGCCAACCTCTTCGCCTCGCCCCCCGCGCAGGCCGCCACCTCGTGCACCGCGGTCCTTCCTATGGCGTTGCCGCGAAGACCTATGTGGGCATCTACAGATGCGCGCAGACGGACTGTCGGCATCCTTGCAGAGAGTGCCGACCAGACGTGCCAGGGCGGCGGGTGATCTCGCCGCCTAGAGCCCGAACAGGCCCGGGTCCGACGCCAGCTTCCTGAAGACCTCGGCGGGGTCGGGGACCAGGCTGCGCTTCTCCAGGTCCAGGATGCCGCCGACCGCTGTGATCTCGGCGGCGACCGTGCCGTCGGCCTTCACCACGTTCTGCTCGATCCGGAACGTCTTGCCGCCGTCCCAGGCGAAGGCACAGGTCACCTCGACCTCGTCGCCCGCGAGCAGCTCGCGTCGGTAACGGATGGTCGTCTCCAGGGCGACCGGTCCCACGCCGCTGCCGATGAGCGCGGACTGGCTGATCCCGGCGGCGTGGAGCAGCGACCAGCGGGCGTGCTCCGCGTAGTTCAGGTACACCGCCTGATTGAGGTGTCCTTGGACGTCCGTCTCGTATCCGCGGACGGTCACTGGGACGGAAAACGGCTGGCTCACGGCATTCCCTTCTCGCGCCGGATCTCTCGCACCGGACTCTCGTGCACTGCGCATCGATCCACCGATCTTGGCATGCTCATCACGCCCGGCGCGGCGAAGCCAGCAGATACCGGTCCCCGGTGCGCGGCTCACGGTGCTCGCTCACCTGCCAGCCTGCCCCCTCCAGGGTGGCCGCGCAGGCCCGCAGCGCCTTGCCGTCCGGCTCGTGCACGGCGACGGCCTCCGGCTGCGGGGTCTCCCGCACGCGATACCCCGGGCCCTCCCGCCCGGCCGGAGCGTGCCCGGCCGCCTCCAGCGCCAGCGCGGCGGCCCGCACCAGATGCGCACGCTCCCAGCCGCACGGCCGGTCCACGTCCCCGCCGGGGTTGGTCATCCGGCGCAGCTCCAGCAGCCCCTGCCAGGCGCTGTGCACCTCACGGCGCCGGGCGGGCCCGGAATCCGCGGGCTCCTCCTCACCGCCGACGCGCGCGGCGAACACCCCCGTCGAGGCGGGTGGCTCCCCGGGCCCGTCCGGCTCGGACGGCTGCGTGATGCCCTGCCGCACCCGATGCCCCTCGGGCGTCAGGAAGTGATCGTGCGGCGGCCGGGGATGGCGGAAGGCCAGCCCCCGCTTCACCAGCGCCGTGAGCTGCGCCTCCGTGCCCCGGAGCCGCCCGGTGACAGGGTCGGCGGCGTCGATGACACGCCGCTGCGCGGCGGTCGGCGGTCGGGTCACGGCGCGCTCCTCTCCGGCCGGCGACGGGCCCAGGGGGCGCTGCCCCCCTGCGCGAAAGGCCTCCACGCCCCACCTGTGCCAAGGGGCGCTACGCCCCACCTGCTCGAAGGCTACGACCCGCCACTGACACGGCGCGCCGGGGCTCCGGCCGCCAGGTGGCCACCAGCGCGGCGGCCAGCAGCAGCTCCGCCAGGTCGCCGCCGTAGTACATGATCTCGGCGCCGCCCCGCACCTGGTCGATCGGCGCGTGGATGTCGGCCCAGAAGCCGCCGTAGATCAGCTGGGAGATCACGGCGTGCACGGCGATCGCGACGCCCAGGTAGACCAGCCGGGCCCGGACACCCGGCCGGGCGGGGGCCGGGTCGGGGCCGGCGATGGCGTGCGCGAACAGGCACCCGGCGAGCAGGAAGTGCGTGTGCAGCAGCCAGTGCCCCGCCGGGTCGGCCGTGATCGCGCCGTACAGGGGCGTGAAGTACAGGACCGCGAGGCTGCCCGTGGAGAGCGCCAGCGCGAGGGCCGGGTGGGTGAGCACGCGGGCGGGCGGACTGTGCAGCACCGCGCTCAGGCGCCGGCCCCCGGCCGCGGGCAGGGTGCGCAGCAGGAGCGTGACGGGGGCGGCCAGGACCAGGGCGAGCGGCGCGTACATGCCGATGAGGAGGTGCTGGGCCATGTGCCCGCGGAAGTCCTCGTGCGCGAAGGGGGCCACGGGCGGCAGCAGTGCGACGCCGAGCAGGACGATCCCGCTCAGGAACCAGCCGGTCCGCCACCGGCTCCAGCCGAGGACCGGGTTGCGGCGCCGGGCCCGCCGGACGAGCAGCAGGTAGGCACCGCAGGCGAGGAGCAGCACGAGCGTCGGCGGCAGCCAGTCGGGGACGCCGCCGCCGGTGGCGTGCCCGTGCCCGGGCGCATGGTGGCCCATCAGCCGCGCGGGCCCTGGTCGAGGCCACCGGGCGCACCGGTGGCGACGGGCCGGCCGCCGCGCTGGAGCAGATGGCCGCCGGCGACCAGCAGGGCGCCCAGGACGAGGAAGCCGATGTCCCACCACACCTGGCCCTCACCGGCGTAGACGTGATGGATGCCGAGGACGTGGTGGTCCAGGACGCCCTCCACGAGGTTGAACAGGCCCCAGCCGACGAGCATCCAGCCCCACAGCACCCGGGAGGTCCACACCCGCCGCCGGTCGTGGGTGACCCGCGCGTACAGCACGGCCAGCCCGAGCAGGACCGCGAGCCAGCACACGGTGTGGAAGACGCCGTCCCACAGGGTGTTCATCTCCAGGCCGGAGACGGTGTGGGGGTTGTAGTACTTCACCCCGATGCGGTCCTGGTTGGTGCTGGAGAGCATGTGGTGCCATTGGAGCAACTGGTGCAGCAGGATGCCGTCGGCGAACCCGCCCACCCCGACCCCGAGCACGATGCCCGGCAACCGGAGGTCCGCCGTCCGCGGGGTGCCGACCCGGGCTTCGCCTTGCGTGGTGGCCATCATTCGTCTCCGCTCCTGCCTTGGGGGAAGGGCCGAGAACGACGTTCCCTGCTGCGCGGCGCTCACGCCCCGCGCTCGGCCCCCATCCGGCTCAAGAGCACCTTTCCGGCCGTCCCCGCGGAGTCCGTAAATCGCCGGGCGTCTACTGCCGGTAGCCGCCGAGGAACCGCCCGATCCGGCCGATCGCGGCCTCCAGGTCCTCCGCGTGGGGCAGGGTCAGGATGCGGAAGTGGTCCGGTGTGGGCCAGTTGAAGCCGGTGCCCTGGACGACCTGGATCTTCTCCCGCAGCAGCAGGTCCAGGACGAACTTCTCGTCGTCGTGGATCTTGTGCACCTTGGGGTCGAGGCGCGGGAAGGCGTAGAGCGAACCCTTCGGCTTCACGCAGGTCACACCGGGGATCTCGTTCAGCTTCTGCCAGGCCACGGTGCGCTGTTCGTGCAGCCGGCCGCCGGGCGCGGTCAGCTCGCGGATGGACTGCCGGCCGCCGAGCGCGGCCTGGATGGCGTACTGCGCGGGCGCGTTGGCGCACAGCCGCATGGAGGCCAGCATGGTCAGGCCCTCCAGGTAGTCCTTGGCGTGCTGGCGCGGCCCGGTGACCACCAGCCAGCCGGAGCGGAAGCCCGCCACGCGGTAGGTCTTGGACAGGCCGCAGAAGGTGAGGACGACCAGATCGGGGGCGAGGGCCGCGGCCGAGTGGTGGACGGCGTCGTCGTAGAGGATCTGGTCGTAGATCTCGTCGGCGAAGACCATCAGGCCGTGCCGCCGGGCGAGGTCGAGGATGCCCTCGACGATCTCCTTGGGGTAGACCGCGCCGGTGGGGTTGTTCGGGTTGATGATCACGACCGCCTTCGTACGGTCGGTGATCTTCGACGCCATGTCGTCGAGGTCGGGGTACCAGTCGGCCTGCTCGTCGCACAGGTAGTGGACCGCCTTGCCGCCCGCGAGGGTCGTCACCGCCGTCCAGAGGGGGAAGTCCGGCGCGGGGACGAGGATCTCGTCGCCGTCCTCGATGAGTGCCTGCACGGCCATCGACACCAGTTCCGAGACGCCGTTGCCGAGGAAGACGTCGTCGACGCCGACCTCCAGACCGAGGGTCTGGTAGCGCTGGGCCACGGCCCGGCGGGCGGAGAGGATGCCGCGCGAATCGGTGTAGCCGTGCGCCTGGGGCAGCATCCGGATCATGTCCTGGAGGATCTCCTCCGGTGCCTCGAACCCGAAGAGGGCGGGGTTGCCGGTGTTCAGGCGCAGCACGCTGTGGCCCGCCTCCTCCAGCGCGTTGGCATGCTCGATGACCGGGCCGCGGATCTCGTAGCAGACCTCGCTGAGCTTGCTCGACTGCCGGAACTCCATGCTCCGCTTCCCCTCTGCCGACTGTGTTGCTTGGTTTTACCAAGTGTGCGCTTGGAAAGTCCAACAAGTTGTCTAGACTGCGTCGCATGCCACCTCGCCGAAGCTACGACCAGTACTGCTCCGCCGCCCGCGCGCTCGACGTCGTCGGTGACCGCTGGACCCTGCTGATCGTCCGGGAGCTCCTCGCAGGTCCCCGGCGCTACACCGACCTGCACGCCGACCTGCCCGGCGTCAGCACCGACGTCCTCGCCTCGCGGCTGAAGGACATGGAGCGCGACGGCCTCGCGACCCGGCGCAGGCTGCCGCCCCCCGGCGCGGCATACGTGTACGAAGTCACGTCGCGCGGACGGGAGTTGCTGCCCGTGCTCCAGGCCCTCGGGGAGTGGGGGGAGGCCGAACTCGGCGAACGGCGCCCCACGGACGCCGTCCGGGCGCACTGGTTCGCCCTGCCGCTGCTGCGCCTGCTGGACGGCGAGGGACTCGTCGAAGTCCGCCTGGAGGAGGGCCTGTTCCACCTGTACGCCGGTGCCGAGGGCGGGCCCGTGTACGGCGACGGGCCCGCCCCGGGGGAGCCGGACGCCCTGCTGGTCCTGGACACCGCCACCTGCACGGCCCTCGGCCGGGGGGAGCTGAGCCTGGCCCGGGCCGTGGCGGAGGGCCGCGTCGAGGTGAGCGGCGAGGGCACCCTGGCCAAGGCACTGCGCGCGACATGACAGAAGGCCCGCGGTCGGCGGGCCTTCTGTGGGGCGATCAGGTGCGATCTCTGAGGTGATCAGGTGCGATCGGTACGGTGAGGGCCGGTCAGGCGCCGGGCGGCCGTCCCGTCCCGCGCGTCAGCGCGTACCCGCCGACTCCCGCCAGCGCGGCCAGGATCCCGCCGATCGCGGTCCACACCCACCGGTCCGACCACCAGCCGGACGCCCAGCCGTCCTCGGGTTCGAGACCGGCCAGCACCGCGGCGTCCTCCTGCTCCTCCTCGGGTCTGGTGGCGATGCCCGGCACCAGCGGCTCGGCCAGTGAGCCGTCCACCGCCGCGGATCCGCCGACGTCCTTGGAGTCCACCCGGACCTCGCTGCTCACCGGCAGACCGAGGTCGGCGGTGGCGACGCCGGTGGTGGTCAGCCGGAGGTAGTAGGTGCCCGGCAGGGGGTCGTTGGCCCACGGCTCCGACCAGGCGCGGACCGTGCGCAGGACGCAGGTCAGCTCCACGGAGGGGGTGTCCGCCGCCGCGGTGCGCGTCTGCGCCCCGTACCGGCACGCCTGGCGGCGGCGCAGACCGTCGTAGACGTCGATCTGCCAGGTCTGCGGGGCATGGGTCTCGGGCAGCTTCACCGTCGCCTCGACCGTGGGGCGCTGCCCGGTGTCGGCGGGGAACGACCAGTACAGGTAGTCGCCCGTCGAGCCGTTCGCCGTGGCCCGCTGGCCTTGTTCGATCTCGGTGGCCGTACGGAACGACGTACCGGCCCGGGTGGGGGCCGAGGCGCCGTCCGGCGACGGGCTCGGGGAGGCGTCGGCCGCGGCCGGGGCGGCCGCCAGGCCCAGGGTCAGCAACGCCGCGCTCAACGCTCGTGCCATGCGCATCAGTTGGTCCTCCAGACCGCGACCCGCCAGCGCGACAGCCAGCCCCAGACGACACCGGCGAGGAAGCCGGTGAGGATCAGCACGCCGAGCAGCCACCAGCCGCGGCCGAGACCGAAGGCGGCCACGTCGCCCGCCTCACTCGGGGCGTCCACGACGTCCACCGTCAACTCCAGCGGCAGACCGGGCGTGGCCTTCACGCCGGAGGCCGCCGAGAAGGAGTGGGAGACGGTGAGGCAGACCGTCTCCGCGGGGGCGTCCTCGTCGTCGCTCTCCGCCTTCGGGTAGCGCAGGCCCGCTGAGATCACGTCCGTACGGCCGGTGCCCGCCGCCTCGCCGCGCACGATCTCGCGGCCCTTGGACGTCACGGCCCGCATCAGCACGCCGTACCCGGGGTTCACGGCCCGGTCCGCCGCCACGCTCACCGAGGCGCGCAGCTCCTGACCCGGCCGCACGTCCACCCGGTAGAAACGCTGCTGCCCGAACTCCTCGCGGTCGCTGTACAGGCCCGACTTCAGCGTCGGCGCCGACGCACAGCGGTCCGCTCCCCGCGTCGCCACCGGCGTCACCACCGGATCGGCCGCCCGGTCCACCAACTGGTTCACCCGGTCGGTGAGCTCGTCCTGGTGCTCGACCGAGGTGTAGGTGCCGCCGGTGGCCTCGGCGATGCAGCTCAGCTGCCGGCTCAGCTTGGCCGTCGGGACCAGGCCCAGGGTGTCGATGGTCAGGCCGATGCCCTTGGCCGCGATCTCGCGGGCCACCTCGCACGGGTCCAGCGGGGCGCAGGTGTCCTCGCCGTCGCTGATCAGCACGATGCGCTTGGAACCGTCACCGCCGTCGAGGTCACCGGCCGCCTTCAGCAGGGCCGGGCCGATCGGCGTCCAGCCCGTCGGGGTGAGCGTGGCGACGGCCGTCTTGGCCTCGGTGCGGTCGAGCGGTCCGACCGGGTAGAGCTGCGCGGTGTCCTTGCAGCCCGTCTTCCGGTCGTCCCCGGGGTAGTTCGCGCCCAGGGTGCGGATGCCGAGTTCGACCTCCTCGGGCGTCGCGTCGAGCACCTCGTTGAACGCCTGCTTGGCGGCGGCCATGCGCGACTGCCCGTCGATGTCCCGGGCCCGCATCGAGCCGCTCACATCGAGGACGAGGTCCACCTTGGGGGCGTCCTCGCCCGTCGGTTCACCGGCGGCCGCCCCGGCCGGGAAGGCGAGCCCGGCCGTCAGCGCGGCGAGCAGGGCACAGGCCCCGGCCGCCAGCCGTGTTCTTATGATCATCGACGGATCCTAGTGATCACCCCGCCCCGGCTCCAAAACGCCGTTCAGCGCAGCGGATTGGGCAGCAGCGCCCACTGGTCGCCGGGCGTCCGCGGCGACAGCCGCATCAGCGTCAGCGCCTTCGTGGGCAGCGGATCCGCGCACAGGGCCGCGAGGTCGGGCGTGCGCGGCAGATCCCGTACGGCCGTCTCCAGCGCCGCCGCGAGCGCCGGGCCCGAACCGGCCGTGCCGGCCAGCGCGCCCGCCACGAGCGAGCCGAACAGCTTGCGGCGCAGGACCTGTTCGTCGTCGGTGACCATTCGGGCGGGCAGCTCGGGCGCCGTGATGCCGTGCCGGGCCAGACGGGCCGGGCTGACGCGGATGTCGGCCAGGTCGCGGTAGACCAGCCGCAGCGGCTCGCCCGTCGCGGAGAGGACCACCAGCAGGTTCTGGCCGTGTGCCTCCAGCGCCACGCCCAGCTCCAGCAGCCGCAGCCCGACGGTGAGGGCGAGCCGGGAGAAGGCGGCCAACCAGGCGGGGGAGCGGGGGAGTTCGGTGGTGACGAGCGCCGCCACCGGCAGCACCCGCTCGCCGCTGCCCGCGTACACCTCGGGCGATTCCCGCAGGACGGCCGCGAAGTCGGGGGAGCCGGCCGCCGCCGCGCCGAGCGTGCGGGTGACGTGCAGCAGGCCGTCCGTGCGCGCTGCGGGCGTCTCGGCGAAGTCCGACAGCATCGCCGACGCGGCGACCGAGGGGAGGGAGATGTCCCGCACCGAGGACGTCAGCCGGGCGCTCAGCGAGGTCTTCACATGCGGCCCGCCGGGCAGCGCCAGCGTCCGCAGGGACATCAGCGGATGCGCGGCGATGCGCTCCTCGCACGTCCGCTTCAGCACGTGCGCCGCCTGCCACGGATGCACCGGCAGCACCACCCGCCCCCCGTCCCGCAGCTCCTGTGGCCACTCGCCCGCCACCAGGCACTCCGCCGCCCGCACCGGCACCAGCCCCAGCTCCACGACCGGCCGGTGCTCGGGCCCGTAGGCCAGCTGCTCGGCCACCGAGAACCCCGGCCGGGACCGGCACGTCGGATGGAACGGATGCCCGTCGACGATCCGCTGCTCCCACTGCCAGTCGTGCTCCGGCCAGTCGCCCCGAGCACCCTCCTGCCCCGCCCGCGACAGCGCCGACGAGGCGACGCTGTGCCCGAGTTCGGCGGCGAAGGAGGCGGAGTGCGGTACAGCGAGGTCCGTCATCAGCCGCGCCGGATCCTCGTAGGCCCGCTCGTCCAGCCGTACGGCGGCGACGTACGCGCCGGTCGTGTAGGGATCCGGCCGGGGGCCGTGCAGCCGGCGGCCGTCCCGCAGGGACAGCGTCAGCCCGTGCCCGTCCTGCTCGCGGCGGGTGACCCAGGGCAGTGGATCGTGGGCGAGACCGCGCCACAGCCGGGACAGCACGGCCGCCCGGGCGCCGGGCAGTGCGGCCTCGTACCGCGCCAGGAGACCCGGCCGCACGACGGACAGCTCGTCGGCGACCTCGGTCTCGGCGCTGGGGGAACGGTGCACGGGCGGGCTCCTCGGGTACGAATGCGGAAACGATGCGGGGACGAACCGGGATGTCACAGCGGAACCGCGACGACCGACATACTGATCATCTCCGCCCGGAACGCTGGAAGGACCGTAGGGACGAGTGGAACGCGTGGACCTCATGCCCCCGCCCGCCGACGACGACTCGGCCCACGGCGACCCCGTACGCGGTGACGGCCCGGACGTCGCCGCTCTGGCCGACGCGTACGCCGCCGTGCCCCTGCTGAACTGCCTGCTGCGGGAGGTTGCCCGGCCGGTGGGTCAGGACGGCGAGCATCGGGTCCACCGGCTGCCCGGCGGCGACCGCCTGCTGCGCGTGCGCGGCACCCGGCGGCCCGCCGAACCGGAGATCCACGGGGAGGGCGCCTGGCACCGCCTCGGCCACACCCAGCTGGTCAAACTCGTCGCCGAGGAACTGCGCCTGCACACCGGGACGCCCAACCACGAACTGCCCGCCGAGATGCTCGACAGCCGGGAGGCCGTGGCCGCCCTGCTCGCCGCCCGCGCCCGGGCCACCCCGCCCGAGGACCCCTACCGGCGCTCCGAGCAGTGCCTCCTCACCGGCCACACCCACCACCCGGCCCCCAAGGCGCGCGGCGGCGGACCCGCCGCCGCCTGGCTGCCCTACGCGCCCGAGGCGTACGCCCGCTTCCCCCTGACCCTGCTCGGCCTGCGCGAGGACACCGTCGTCGAGGAGGGCGACACCTCCGCCCTCGACGCCCTCGGCACGGCCCCGCCCGGCTACCGTCTGCTCCCGGCGCACCCCTGGCAGCTCGACCTGGCCGCCTCCGAACTCGCCGCCGCCTTCGCGGACGGCAGGCTGATCCGGCTCGGCGCCAGCGCCTTCTCCACCTGGCCCACGGCGGCCATCCGCACGCTCTACGCGCCCGGACCCGACCTCTTCCTCAAGTTCAGCCTCGACGTGCGCATCACCAACGACATCCGCCGGCTGTGGCGCCACGACCTGCTCGCCCTGCGCGGGACGGACACGGCCGTGAGCGCCGCCTTCGCCGCGTTCGACGGGCCCTCGGCCTGGCTGGCCGACCGCGGGTACCGCACCGCCGGCTTCGCCTTCGAGGCCCTCGCCGTCCTCGTCCGCGACGGCTTCGAAGGCCACCTCCTGCCCGGCGCGACCCCGCTGCTCGCCGCCGGGCTCGTCGAGGGCTTCGACGGCAGCCCGCTCGACCGCGCCCCCGACCCCGCCGCGTGGTGGGAGGCCTATCTGGCCCAGGTCGTGCCCCCGGCGCTGACGGCGTTCGCCGAGCACGGCGTCGTCATCGAGGCCCATCTGCAGAACACCCTGGTCGCCGTCGACGCCGACGGCCTGCCGGTGCAGGCGCTGTACCGGGACGCCGAAGGCGTGAAACTGCTCCCCGAGGTCAGCCGCCGGGCCGGCTGGGAGCGGCTCGTGTACTGCCTGGTCGTCAACCACCTCATCGAGCTCGCCGGCGCCCTCACCGAACGCCACCCCGGCTTCGACCCCTGGCCCGCGGCCCGTCGCGCGTTCGCCCGCCACGACCTGCCCGAGATCCCCGCCCTGCTCAGCTCACCGACGCTGCCCGCCAAGACCAACCTGCTGCTGCGCTGGACCGGCGCGGACGGAGCCGACGCCCGCTACCGGCCGCTGCCCAACCCGCTCGCGGCGGACGGGACCTGACCGCTCGGGGCCGCACCACCGCATGCGAGGATGATCATCACAACGGCCGGAGAGGGAGGGTGCGGCATGTCCGCGACGCCGGACGCACAGGTCCCCTGCCGTCTCGTCGTCTGCCGGGACTGCTGCTGCGGCAGCCCCAAAATCACCGGCGTCGACCACGCCGCCCAGACCGAGCGCCTGCGCGAGGCGGCACCGGTGCGCGTCTCGGACTGCCTCGACGTCTGCGACCAGGCCAACGTCGTCGTCGTCCAGCCCTCCGCGGCCGGGCGGGCCGCTGGGGGCCGGCCGGTGTGGCTGGGCCTGGTCAACGACCCGGCGGCGACCGAGGACGTCGTCTCCTGGGTCCGCCAGGGCGGCCCCGGCGTCGCACCCCTGCCCGACATCCTCGGCCTATACGTCTTCACTCCGCTCGCGCGGCGCCGCCCCGACGGCTCATGACACGGCCGGCACGCACAGCACCGGCACGCTCGACAGATGCAGCAGCTTGTGCGGAGTCGAGCCCAGCAGCGCCCCGCGCACCGGGCTCTCACCCCAGGTTCCGACCACGATGACCCGGCCGCCGTGGCGGGCCGCCGCCTCGATCAGCGCCTGCGCGGGCCGCTCGTCGATGAGCTCCACCGACGTCCGCACACCGGCCTGTTCGGCCACCTGCACCGCGTGACCGAGCGCGGTGCTGCCGGCCTCGCGCACGGCCTCGTGATGAGCGCCGTACTCCTCGCCCGTGACACCGGGGGCGGCGACGCCGTAGACGATCACCAGGGGTTCGTCGTAGGCGGTCGCCACCTCGATGGCCACGCGCAGGGCCTGCTGGGCGCCCGGGGACTCGTCGTATCCGAGGACCACCGACATCTTCAGGACTCCTTGCCGTCGACGAGGGCCGGGTCGACCACGCTCGGGTGCTCCGACCAGAAGGCGGGCGCCATCAGCCGCCACACGATCATGAGGACCACGCCCACCACGGCGATGCCGATGCCGATGACGAGCGGCGGGCCGAGCCCGAACCACGAGACGCCGCTGTAGGAGTTCTCGGGGTCGGACATGTCCGCCACGGACTCCACCAGCAGCCAGGCCAGCAGCCCCGCGCCGACCAGCGGGCCGAGGCCGATCAGGAAGAAGTTGCGGACACTGCGGGTCAGTTGACGGCGGTAGTAGACCGCGCAGGCCAGTCCGGTGAGCGCGTAGTAGAAGGCGATCAGCAGGGACAGGGCGGTGAGCGAGTCGAAGAGGGCGTTCGCACTCAGGTTGTAGAGGACGAGGTACCAGGCGATGGCGATGCCGGCCACCCACCAGGTGCTCACGTCGGGGGTGCGGAACCGCGGGTGGATGCGGCCGAAGTGCCCGGGCAGGGCGCGCCGGCGGGCCATCGACAGGCCCGTGCGGGACGCCGGGATGATCGTCGTCTGCGTGGAGGCCAGGGCGGACGTCGAGACCGCCAGCAGCACGACCCAGTCCCAGCCGCCCATCGCCTCCTCGGCCAGCAGCGCGAAGATGAACTCCTCCTCCGCCGCGTTCTCGGCGAGGTAGTCCGTCCCCGCGTAGGCCACCACCGCGAACGCGACCGCGACGTAGGTCACCAGCAGCAGCACCGTCGACCAGACGGCCGCCTTGCCGGGGGCGGTGGCCGAGTTCTCGACCTCCTCGGTGAGGTTGACCGCCGACTCCCACCCCCAGTAGATGAACACGCCCAGCAGCAGGGACGCGGTCAGGGACGCCCCGCCCGAGCCGAAGGGGTCGAGCCAGCTGAACTCCGGGTCGATGGCGTCGAGGGTGCCGGTGTCGGCGTAGACGCGGTAGAGCGCCACCACGGCGAAGGCCAGCAGGCAGACCACCTGGGCCAGGATGAGGACGTTCTGCACCTTGGCCGAGATCTCCGTGCCGATCACGCACACGGCCGTCATCACCAGGATGAGCAGCACCGTCAGCACCTGGCGCACCACGTCGTTGTCGGCCCAGCTGTCCAGGCCTACGGCGAGCAGGAAGAACGTCACGGCGACGTCCGCGAGCGAGCCGACGACCAGGACGCCCGTCATGGTGATGGCCCAGCCGCCGAGCCAGCCCGCCCACGGCCCCATGGCGCGGGTGACCCAGGAGAACGTCGTGCCGCAGTCCTGGTCGACCTTGTTGAGGTAGTAGAACGCCGACGCGATCAGCAGCATGGGCACGAACGAGGCGAGCATCACCCCGGGGGCGTAGATGCCGACCAGCGCCACGATCGGGCCGATGACCGCCGCCACCGAGTACGCCGGGGAGGTCGCGTTGAGCCCGATGACCAGCGCGTCGACGAACCCGATCGCGTCGGGCTTCAGGCTCGCCTCCCGGGGCGGACCCGAGTCCGCGATGTCGTTGGCCATGCTCCCTCGCTCCCGTCGTGTGTGCGTCCATACAACAGGGGCTTTGGGGGCATTTGGCCCATTGACGACCTTTCAGGGCCTCATGTCGCCCTCCGGCTGCGGACCAGCAGGTGCAGGAAGTACGGCGTGCCGATCACCGCGGTCATCAGGCCGGCGCCCAGCTGGGCGGGGGCGATGACGGTACGGCCGAGCAGATCCGCCGTACCGACCAGCGCGGCGCCGAGCAGGACGGCGACCGGCACGACCCGCACGTGCCGCCGGCCGACCAGGGCACGGGCCGCGTGCGGCGCGACCAGGCCCACGAAACCGATGGTGCCCGCCGAGGCCACGGCGGTCGCCGCGAGCAGCACGCCCACCACCAGGAACCCCAGCCTGGCCCGGGGCAGTCCGAGGCCGAGCAGCCGCGGGGTGTCCTCGTCCAGGGAGACGAGATCCAGCTTGGTGCGGCGGGCGACGGCGACCACCAGGCCCAGCGCCAGCACGAGCGCGACGGGCAGCACGTCCGGCATGGTCCGCCCGTACGTCGAACCGGACAGCCAGGTCAGCGCCTTGACGGCGTTGAACGGGTCGGTGAGGACGATGAGCAGGCTGATCAGGGCCGTGGAACCGGCGGCCATGCCGATACCGACCAGGACCAGCCGGTTCTGCCGGTAGCCGCCGCGGGCGGAGAGCCCGAAGACGATCGCGGAGGCCAGCGCGGCGCCCCCGAACGCGGCACCCGCCACACCCCAGGACCCGGCAGCGGGCACGGTGGTGACGAGCAGCACGGCGCCCAGCGCGGCGCCGCCGGAGACGCCCAGCACCCCGGGCTCCGCCAGGGGGTTGCGGGTCACGGCCTGCACCAGCGTGCCGGCCAGGGCGAGCGCGCCGCCCGCGCACAGGGCCGCGAGCACCCGCGGCACACGGGTGTCCAGGACGAAGGTGACGGTCTGCCCGGCCCGCCCCTGCACCCAGTTGGCGACATCGCCGAGCAGCAGCTTGCTGTCGCCCAGCAGGACGCCGGCCAGCAGGACGCCGACGACCGCGGCGACGAGTGCGGCCAGGGTGACGAGGAAGGCCGTCCGGCTCGGGATGCGCAGCCGGTCCGGCGCGTCGGCCCCGGCGGTGTCGCGCAGCCGCAGGGCCGTCACCACCAGGAAGACGGCGCCGACCAGGCTGGTGACGATGCCCGTCGGCACGGCGACCGCGGTGTCCGCCGGGATGAGGGCCCGCAGGAGCACGTCCGACCCGAGCACCAGCCCGGCACCGGCGAGACCGGTCACGGGCAGGACCGCCCGGGCGCGGACGAAGCCGTGGAACCGGCGGGCGAGCGGACGGACCAGCGCGGGGGCGCACAGGCCGACGAAGCCGATGGGCCCGGCGAGGGTGACGGCCGCGGCGGACAGCAGTGCCGCCAGCACCACCACCGTGACGCGGGTGGCCCGCACCGGGACGCCCAGACCGCGCGCCGCGTCGTCCCCGAGGGCGAGCGCGTCGACCCGGCGGGCCACCAGCAGCAGCCCCACGAGCCCGATCAGGGCGACGGGCAGCATCTGCAGGACGCCGTCGAAGCCGTTCTGGCCGATGCTGCCCTGGTTCCACTGGTAGAGGCCCTGCGTCTGCCGCGGGAACAGCAGCAGCAGCCCTTCCGTCACGGAGTTCAGGCCGAGCGCGAGCGCGGTGCCGGCGAGGACCAGCCGTACGGTGCCGGTGCCGAGGCCGGACAGGGCGAGCACGACGGCCGCGGCCGCAAGAGCGCCCGCGAAGGCCACGCCGGAGGAGGCGAGCAGCGGCAGGGAGACGCCGCTCGCGCCGGCCAGCCCGAGCGCCAGATAGGAACCGGCGTTCACCGCCAGGGTGTCGGGCGAGGCGAGCACATTGCGGCTGACGGCCTGGAGGACGGCTCCGGCGATGCCGAGGACGACGCCGACCAGGATTCCGGCGGTCATCCGCGGCAGCCGGGAGGCGACGACCACGGAGGCGTCGCCCGGATCGGCCTGTCCGGTCAGGGCCTTGAGGACCTGCTGCGGTCCGACGGCGGCGGTGCCCTGGGTGATGTCGACGACGGCCAGGGCGGCTACCAGGAGGACGAGAGCGGCCGTCACCGCGGCCGCACCGGCCCGGGACGCGGCCCCGGGCGGACGGGTGACAGGGGGCGCTTCGGTGACGGCCATGTCCGCGCTACTTCGTCAGCGCGCCGACGACGGCGTCGATGTACGCCTCCATCGACTCGGGACCGCCGAACATCCAGATGCCGTCGGGCAGCCGGTGCACCCGGTCCGCCTTCACGAACGGCAGGGAGGTCCACACGGCGTTCTTCTTCAGCTGCCCGGAGAAGGGGTTGCTGGACTTGTCGTCGTCGTTGCCTATGTAGGCGAACTGCACGTCCTTCGGCAGGGTGGTGAGGCCCTCGACGTCGGTGGTGCCGAGGCCGTAGGACGGGTCGCCCTTGACCTTCCAGGCGTTCTTCAGGCCGAGCCGCTTGTTGACGGAGCCGATGAGGGAGCCGTCGGTGTACGGGCGCAGCGAGACCTGGTTGGACTGCACGTAGCCGTCGGCGAAGGCGAGGTCGGTGCCGTCGAGGTCGGCGTCGGCGAGGGCCTTCTTGCCCTCGGCGACCTTGGCCTCGAAGTTCTTCCGGGCCGTCCTGGCCTTGCCGGTGGTGCCGGTGGCCTTGGCGATGAGGTCGAGGTTGGTGAACATCTGGCCGATCTGGTCGGAGGCGTCCGCCGACTTGATCTCCAGCACCGGGGCGATCTTCCGCAGCTGCTTCACGGCCGCGTCCGGCAGGTCGGAACTGGCCACGATGAGGTCGGGGGAGAGCGAGGCGATGGTGTCCATGCTCGGCTCGCCGCGGGTGCCGATGTCCTTCGGCTCGTTCTTCAGCGGGACGGCGGTGTCCCAGGTCTTGTAGCCCTTGACGTCGGCGACGCCGACGGGGTCGACGCCGAGGGTGATGAGGCTCTCGACCTCGTTCCACTCGGTGGCGACGACCTTCTTGGCCGGGCCGTCGAGCTTCACCTTCGCGCCGGTGGAGTCGGTGAGGGTGATGGCCTCGGAGGCCTTCTCCTTCGAGCTGTCGGCGGCCGGCTCGGTGGTGCCGCAGGCGGCGAGGGTGAGCGCCGCGGCGGTGGTGGTGGCCGCGGTGAGCAGGAGACGTCTCATGAGGTGGTGCCGAGCCTTTCGCTTCGGTTGGAGCGGGTGTGGTGCCGGCCGATCGGACGGGTCCGTATCCGGCCGGTGTGGGGGTCTGTGTCGACGTCGATCCGGATGCCGTAGACGGCGGTCAGCCGCTCCGGGGTCAGGACCTCCTCGGGCCGGCCGTCGGCGACGATCCGGCCCGCTTCGAGCAGCGTGATCCGGTCGGCGAGGGCCGCCGCCTGGTCGAGGTCGTGCAGCACGACCCCGACGGCGATCCCGTGGTCGTCCGCCAGGTCGCGGACGAGGTCGAGGAGTTCGATCTGGTAGCGCAGGTCGAGATAGGTGGTCGGCTCGTCCAGCAGCAGCACGCCGGTCTCCTGCGCGAGGCAGCTCGCGAGCCAGACCCGCTGCAACTGCCCGCCGGAGAGGTGGTCCGCGGCGCGCTCGGCGAGGTCGGTGACCCCGGTCAGCGCCAGGGCGCGCGCCACGGCGGCCCCGCTGTCCGGATCCGGCCGGCCGAAGCGGCCCCGGTAGGGGTAGCGCCCGAACTCGACGACATCGCGCACGGTCAGCCCGCTGGGCGTGGGGCGGCCCTGTGTCAGCAGGGCCACGTACCGCGCGAACTCCCGGGCGGTCAGGGCGAGGCCGTCGGTGTCGCCGTCGATCCGCAGCTCGGCCCGGCGGGGGCGCTGCAACCGGGCGATGGTCCGCAGCAGCGTCGACTTGCCGCTGCCGTTGGGCCCGACCAGGACGGTCACCTCGCCGGGCCGCAGCGCGATCGCCGCGTCGTGCACGACGTCCGTGCCGTCGTACGCCACGCTCACGCCGGTGGCCGACAGTTGATGCCCGCGCAGACGCGATGCGCCGGCGGGTTCCTCACCAGATCTCACGCGGCGAAGGTTAGCCTAACCTAATATCGTCTTGACAAGGGGGGTCCGGCCTCCGGATTCATCCGGCGCGTCAGGGCACCGGGCCACCGCCCGCGCCCGGGCGCCCCGCTTTGTATGCTCGGGCGGTATGCGAGGAAGTTGCCCGTGACAGGCCAGGCAGACGGTTCGTGGGGTCGAGGACCATGTTGAGAGAGGTCACCGCGACCCGCTACGTCGAACCGCTGCACTCCGGCGGTTCCGTCCCCGGGGTCGTCGAGGCGGACGACCTCGGCACCTACGTCGTGAAGTTCACCGGCTCCGCGCAGGGCCGCAAGGCGCTCGTCGCCGAGGTGATCGTGGGGGAGCTGGCCCGTGCCCTCGGGCTGCGCTTCCCCGAACTGGTCCTGGTGCGCTTCGACCCGGCGATCGCGGACCACGAACCCCACCAGGAGGTACGGGAGCTGCACGCGGCGAGCGCGGGCGTGAACCTCGGCATGGACCATCTGCCGGGCGCCCGGGACTTCACCCCGGACCTCGCCCGGGTCTTCCCCGTCGATCCGCTGGAGGCCGGGAGGATCGTCTGGCTCGACGCGCTGACCGTGAACGTCGACCGTACGGTGCACAGCTCCAACCTGATGGTCTGGCCCACCCTCGGCGTCGCCCGCCCACGCCTGTGGCTGATCGACCACGGCGCCGCCCTGGTCTTCCACCACCGCTGGGACGCCACCGACCCGCGCAAGGCCTACGACTTCCGGCACCACGCCCTCGGCCACTACGGGCCCGACGTCCGGGCCGCCGACGCCGAACTGGCGCCCCGCGTCACCGAGGAGCTGCTGCGGCACATCCTCGCCGAGGTCCCGGACGCCTGGCTCGCTCACGAGCCGGGCTTCACCACCGCGGACGAGGTGCGCGCGGCGTACGTGACCTACCTCCACGCCCGCGCGCAGGCCTCGGCGGACTGGCTGCCCACCGGCTTCCCCAGCCGCGAGGAGCTCGCCGCCGAGGAGGCCTCCCGGGCGGCGCGGAGCCGGCAAGGACGTCCCGCGTGGCTGAAGCAGGTGCCCGACCTGCACGGCAAGCCCGCGGCCGAGCAGGATTGGTCGGTGCACCTCGGATGACGGATGCCCGGCGGATCGAGACCGAACCGGCGCAGGACGCTGACCGAACTGGCCCTCAGGCCGGCAGGGGTGGTGTTCGTGGTCCGCGTCGGCGACGAGGTCGTCTGGGACCGGCGCGCGCAGGGCTTCCCGGAGCCGACGGCGGTGAAGAAGGCCGTACGCGGCCGAGTGGCCCCGGGCAAGGCCCTGGGCCACTCGGAGCGGTAGCGGCTGTTCAGCCCTTGAGCTGCTCGTACGCCGGAAGCGTCAGGAAGTCGGCGTAGTCCTCGTCGAGGGCGACCGTCAGCAGCAGGTCGTGCGCCTGCTGCCAGTTTCCGGCCGCGAAGGCCTCGTCGCCGATCTCGGCCCGGATGTTCGCGAGTTCCTCGGCGGCGACCTTGCGGGCCAGGTCGGCGGTGACCTGCTCGCCGTTGTCGAGGACGACCTCCGCGTTGATCCACTGCCAGATCTGGGAGCGGGAGATCTCGGCGGTGGCCGCGTCCTCCATCAGATTGAAGATGGCGACGGCGCCGAGGCCGCGCAGCCACGCCTCGATGTAACGGATGCCCACCTGCACGGCGTTGACCAGACCCGCGTAGGTGGGCTTGGCGTCGAGGGAGCCGACGGCGATCAGGTCGGCCGCCTCGACGACGACGTCCTCGCGGAGGCGGTCCTTCTGGTTGGGCTTGTCGCCGAGGACCTTGTCGAAGGACTCCATGGCGATCGGCACCAGGTCGGGGTGGGCGACCCAGGAGCCGTCGAAACCGTCGCCGGCCTCGCGGTCCTTGTCGGCACGGACCTTCTCGAACGCGACCTTGTTGACCTCGGCGTCCCGGCGGGAGGGGATGAACGCCGCCATGCCGCCGATGGCGTGGGCGCCGCGCTTGTGGCAGGTGCGGACGAGGAGTTCGGTGTAGGCGCGCATGAACGGGGCGGTCATCGTCACCGCGTTGCGGTCCGGCAGGACGAACTCGGCGCCGCCGTCACGGAAGTTCTTGACGATGGAGAACAGGTAGTCCCATCGCCCGGCGTTCAGCCCGGAGGCGTGGTCGCGCAGCTCGTAGAGGATCTCCTCCATCTCGTACGCGGCGGTGATCGTCTCGATGAGGACGGTCGCGCGGACCGTGCCCTGCGGGATGCCGCAGTACTCCTGCGCGAAGACGAACACCTCGTTCCACAGGCGGGCCTCCAGGTGGGACTCCGTCTTCGGGAGGTAGAAGTACGGTCCCTTGCCGAGGTCCAGCAGGCGCTGGGCGTTGTGGAAGAAGTACAGGCCGAAGTCGACGAGCGCGCCGGGCACGGGGGTGCCGTCGGCGTCGACGAGGTGACGCTCGTTCAGGTGCCAGCCGCGCGGGCGCATGACGACCGTGGCGAGTTCCTCGTCCGCCTTCAGCGCGTACGACTTGCCGGACCTCGCGTCGGTGAAGTCGATGTTCCGGGTGTAGGCGTCGCTCAGGTTGACCTGGCCCAGGATCACGTTCTCCCAGGTGGGCGCGGAGGCGTCCTCGAAGTCCGCGAGCCACACCTTGGCGCCCGAGTTGAGGGCGTTGATGGTCATCTTGCGGTCGGTGGGGCCGGTGATCTCGACCCGGCGGTCGTTCAGGGCCTCCGGGGCCGGGGCGACCCGCCAGGAGTCGTCGGCGCGGATCGCGGCCGTCTCCGGGAGGAAGTCGAGGGTGGAGGTGCGGGCGATCTCGGCGCGGCGCTCGGCGCGGCGGGCGAGGAGCTCGTCACGCCGGGGCGTGAACCGCCGGTGCAGCTCGGCCACGAAGGCGAGCGCCGCTTCGGTGAGGACCTCCTCCTGCCGGGGCAGGGGCTCGGCGTCGACGATGGCCAGCGGGGACGGCGCTGGAGCGGACATGAACGGTCACTTCCTTCAGCGAGCTGTGAAGACGAGCCGGCGTGCTTGGCACCGGGTGCCAGTCTTCCCGGATACGGCGTTCGGCGCCCGAGGAGCGGTAGGGCGCTTCTGAACAGTGGATAGTAGTTTCCTCATGGTGGAAGTTCAATCGTCTGTTGATGTCGAGATTCTCTGAGTCGAGGCAAGGTGGCGCTCCGTGCCACCCCGCTCACTCCAGGTGGGCCAGATCGGCTTCGGTGTCGATGTCGTAGGGCCGGGCGACGTCCCCGCACTCGACGAGGGTGATGGCCGTCCGGTGCTCCTTCAGGTAGGCGCGTGCCCCCCGGTCCCCGGTCGCAGTCGCGGCGATGCCCGCCCAGTGGGCGGCGCCGAACAGCACCGGGTGGCCGCGCACGCCGTCGTACGCGGCGGAGACGAGCGACTGCTCGCCCTCGTACGCCGCGAGGACCCGGGCCACCGCCTCGGGGCCGATGCCGGGCTGGTCGACGAGCGACACCAGGGCGGCCCGTGTGCCCGTGCCGGCCAGCGAGTCGAGCCCGGCACGCAGGGAACTCCCCATCCCCTGCTCCCAGTCGGGGTTGCCGACCAGGACGCAGCCCGGCAGCGCCGCCCGTGCGCGCACGTCGTCGGCCTGCGCGCCCAGCACCACATGCACGGTCGCGCAGCCGCCCTCCCGCAGCACCCGCACCGCGTGCTCCACCAGGGGGCGTCCGCGATGGGGGAGCAGCGCCTTGGGCCGCCCGCCGAGCCGCCGCCCGCCACCGGCCGCGAGCAGCAGTCCGGCGACCGTTCCTGCCCCGCCCGTCGTCTCCCGTGTCGTCATGGCTCCTGCATACCGCACGCCCCGTACGCGGGTGCGACGATGCGCGGCGCGCGCCGCACGGGCGTGCGCCTCGGGCCAGAAAGTCACTCTGCGAAACAAGTCGATGACGCAATGGACTGGCGCCTGGTGGCCCGCGTCGTTTACTGTCGCCCGCACCGACCGGCCGGGCGGCCGACCGCCGCCCGGTGTGGGGGACTTCGCGTCGGAAGGGCACGCGCACGACGAGGTGCGAGGGGGAGGACTGTGTTGCGGAGCGTCGAGCAGAAGCGGCAGGGGCCTGCGACCGGCGGCGACGAGGACCCGCGCGTGACGGAGCTGCGCTCCGCCGTGTCCCGGTTACGCCGCCGACTGGCCGCCCATCCCGGCGAGTTCGCCGACCGGGCCATCGCCGAGGAGGAACTGGCCGCACTGGCCGCCATGGCCGCCGACGGCACCCCCGAGATCCCCGGCCTGCGCCGCTCCCTCCTGCTGGTCGCGGGCGCGATCGGCTCGGTGAGCGCCCTGTCCGCGGAACTCACGGAGGTCCGGCGTGCGGTCGATCTCTTCGGGGGGCCGGTACGGGGCCAGGGCTAGAGCCTGTCCTGCGCCCGATGTCGTGACTATGCCGGGTTCTGGCTCGCGAGGGCCTCGGAGAGTTCTCCCGCGACCTGCTGGAGCACCGGCACGATCTTGTCCGTCGCCGCCTCCGTGACCCGGCCCGCCGGGCCGGAGATGGAGATGGCCGCCGCGGTGGGGGAGTCGGGTACCGGCACCGCGAGGCAACGGACGCCGATCTCCTGCTCGTTGTCGTCGATGGCGTAGCCCTGCCGGCGCACGTCCTCCAGGGCCGCGAGGAAGCCGTCGGCCGTGGTGATCGTCTTCTCCGTCGCGGCGGGCATGCCCGTACGGGAGAGCAGGGCCCGCACCTCCTCCGGCGGGAAACCGGCGAGCAGGGCCTTGCCCACGCCCGTGGAGTGCGGCAGCACCCGCCGGCCGACCTCCGTGAACATCCGCATCGAGTGCTTCGACGGCACCTGCGCCACGTAGACGATCTCGTCCCCGTCCAGCAGCGCCATGTTCGCCGTCTCGCCGGTCTCCTCGACCAGCCGCGCCAGATACGGCCTGGCCCAGGTGCCCAGCAGCCGGGAGGCCGACTCGCCGAGGCGGATCAGGCGGGGGCCGAGCGCGTACCGCCGGTTGGGCTGCTGACGTACGTACCCGCAGGCCACCAGCGTGCGCATCAGGCGGTGGATGGTCGGCAGGGGCAGGCCGCTGCTCGCGGACAGCTCGCTCAGGCCGACCTCGCCCCCCGCGTCCGCCATCCGTTCGAGCAGATCGAAGGCGCGCTCCAGGGACTGGACGCCGCCGTTGGCGGAGGACCGGGCGGAGTCGGTGGTGCTGGCGCTGGACGTCGGCACGGCGCGTTCCTTTCGGGGCGGGCGGGAAGGGCAGAAGCCTACCCGGCGGCCGGTTGACTCCCCGCTTGTACATAGCTACGTTCTGCGTGCTGGAAGTTTAATTCCGCTTTGTGGAAACGTCCAGGAGTTTCACCGGATGGGCGCCGCCGTCAAGTGTGCCCTTGACGGCGCGGAAGAGGGAGTGAAGACTCCTTCAACAGAAAGTTGAATTCCGTTACGTGGAAGTGGCTGGAAGTAAGGGGTTCGGGTGTCCGACGCTGAACTGGTGCTGCGCTCGACGCGAGTCATCACCCCCGAAGGAACGCGCGCCGCGTCCGTCGCGGTGACCGACGGCACGATCACCGCCGTCCTCCCGCACGACGCCCCCGTCCCCGAGGGCGCCCACCTGGAGGACCTGGGCGACCACGTCCTGCTGCCCGGCCTGGTCGACACCCACGTGCACGTCAACGATCCCGGCCGCACCGAGTGGGAGGGCTTCTGGACCGCCACCCGCGCCGCGGCGGCCGGTGGCATCACGACCCTCGTCGACATGCCCCTCAACTCCCTCCCGCCCACCACGACCGTCCCCCATCTGCGGACCAAGCAGCAGGTCGCCGCCGACAAGGCGCACATCGACGTCGGCTTCTGGGGCGGCGCCCTGCCGGGCAACATCAAGGAGCTCCGCCCGCTGCACGAGGCCGGTGTCTTCGGCTTCAAGGCGTTCCTGTCGCCCTCCGGCGTGGACGAGTTCCCACATCTGGAACGCGACCCGCTCGCCCGCACCATGGCCGAGATCGCCGCCTTCGACGGCCTGCTCATCGTGCACGCCGAGGACCCCCACCTGCTCGCCTCCGCCCCGCAGCAGCCGGGCCCGAAGTACGCCGACTTCCTCGCCTCCCGCCCCCGGGACGCCGAGGACACCGCCATCGCCCAGCTCATCCGCGAGGCGAAGGCCCTCCACGCGCGCGTGCACGTGCTGCACCTGTCCTCCAGCGACGCCCTGCCGATGATCGCCGAGGCGCGGGCCGAGGGCGTCCGCATAACCGTGGAGACCTGCCCCCACTATCTGACCCTCACCGCCGAGGAAGTCCCCGACGGCGCCAGCGAGTTCAAGTGCTGCCCGCCCATCCGCGAGGCCGCCAACCAGGACCTGCTCTGGCAGGCGCTGGCCGACGGCACCATCGACTGCGTCGTCACCGACCACTCCCCGTCCACGGCCGACCTGAAGACCGACGACTTCGCGACGGCCTGGGGCGGCATCTCCGGCCTCCAGCTCAGCCTGGCCGCGGTGTGGACCGAGGCCCGCAGGCGCGGGCACGGCCTGGAGGACGTGGTGCGCTGGATGTCCGCGCGCACCTCCGAACTGGTCGGCCTCGACGACCGCAAGGGCGCCATCACGGTGGGCCGCGACGCCGACTTCGCCGTCCTCGCCCCCGACGAGACCTTCACCGTCGACCCGGTGGCACTCCAGCACCGCAACCGCGTCACGGCCTACGCGGGCAAGACCCTGCACGGGGTCGTGAAGTCGACCTGGCTGCGCGGGCAGCGCATCGTCGCGGACAGCGAGTTCACCGAACCGAAGGGGCGGCTCCTCACCCGGACCAACTGACTCCCAGCCCGGACACCCGAAAGGACGACCTGATCATCGTGACGGCGATTCCCAGCTTCACCGGCGACGCGAACCCCTACGGAGGCGGCGACCCGTACGCGGACTACCGCACCGCCGACTTCCCCTTCACCCAGTACACCGACCTCGCCGACCGGCGCCTCGGAGCCGGTGTCATCGCCGCCAACGACGAGTTCTTCGCCCAGCGCGAGAACCTGCTGGTGCCCGAGCCCGCCGAGTTCGACCCCGAGCACTTCGGCCACAAGGGCAAGATCATGGACGGCTGGGAGACCCGCCGCCGCCGGGGTGCCTCCGCCGACCACCCCTGGCCGACCGCCGAGGACCACGACTGGGCCCTGGTCCGCCTCGGCGCGCCCGGCGTGATCCGCGGGATCATCGTCGACACCGCCCACTTCCGCGGCAACTACCCGCAGGCCGTGTCCGTCGAGGGCACCTGCGTACCGGGCTCACCGTCGCCGGAGGAACTCCTCGGGGGCGACGTGAAGTGGACGACCCTCGTCCCGCGCACCGCCGTCGGCGGCCACGCGGCGAACGGGTTCGCCGTCGCCGCCGAGCAGTGCTTCACACACCTGCGGGTCAACCAGCACCCCGACGGCGGCATCGCCCGCCTGCGTGTCCACGGCGAGGTCGTCCCCGACCCCGCGTGGCTTGAGGCGCTGGGCACCTTCGACGTCGTCGCCCTGGAGAACGGCGGCCGCGCCGAGGACGCCTCCAACCTCTTCTACTCGCCCGCCTCCAACACCATCCAGCCGGGCCGCTCCCGCAAGATGGACGACGGCTGGGAGACCCGCCGCCGACGCGACCGGGGCCACGACTGGATCCGCTACCGGCTCGCCGCCCAGGCCCAGGTCCGCGCCCTGGAGATCGACACCGCCTACCTCAAGGGCAACAGCGCCGGCTGGGCCTCGGTGTCCGTCAAGGACGGCGAGGACGGCGAGTGGCGGGAGATCCTGCCCCGCACCCGCCTCCAGCCCGACACCAACCACCGCTTCGTGCTCCCGGCCCCGGCCGTCGGCACGCACGCGCGCGTGGACATCTTCCCCGACGGCGGCATCTCCAGGCTCCGCCTGTTCGGCTCCCTGACCCCCGAGGGCGCGAGCCGGCTGGCGGCCCGCCACCAGGAGCTCGGCGGCTGACCCGTCCCGTGGGGCGCGCCGTCCGGACAGCACCGGCGCGCCCCACGCACCTCGCGGCGCGCGTACTCCGCGCCCCCACGCACCTCGCGGCGCGCGTACTCCGCGCCCCCATGCACCTCGCGGCGCAGGCGCCCCGCACGCCCTCAGGGGGCACGCGCGGTTAGGCCTCAGGGGGCACGTGCCCATTCGTCCTCCGGGAGCACGCGCCTATACGTCCTCCGGGAGCACGCGCCCATTCGTCCTCAGGGGGCGCGCGCCGTGCGGAGCGCCTGTGCCTCACGCCGCGTGCCCACCGTCCACCGAGAACTCCGCCCCGGTCACATACGTCGCCCCGGCCAGGTAGGCGACCATGGAAGCCACCTCGTCCGCCGTCCCGAACCGTCCCAGCGCCGTCATCGCCGCCTGCCCGGCCGCGTACGGGCCGTCCGCCGGGTTCATGTCGGTGTCGATCGGGCCGGGAAGGACCAGGTTCGCCGTGATCCCGCGCCCGCCCAGCTCCCGGGCCAGTGCCTTGGTCAGACCGGCCAGGGCCGCCTTGCTCGTCGCGTAGAGGGTCCCGCCCGGGCCTGGCACCCGCTGGGCCATGCAACTGCCGATCGTGATGATCCGGCCGCCCTCGGGCAGTCGCTCGGCGGCCGCCTGGGAGGCCAGGAAGACACCCCGTACGTTGACGTCGAGGACCCGGTCCACGTCCGCGAGAGACAGGGTGTCCAGCGGACCGAGCACCCCGACGCCCGCGTTGTTGACCAGGATGTCGAGCCTGCCCAGTGCCTGTGCCGCCGCGTCCACCGACCCGGCCGCCTCCGCTGCGTCGCCCATGTCCGCGCGCAGCGCCACGGCCCGGCGCCCCAGCGCCTCCACGGCCCGTACGACGTCCTGGGCCGCCTCCTTGCCGTTCACATAGCCGACGGCCACGTCCGCGCCCTCATGCGCCAGCCGCACCGCCGTCGCCGCGCCGATGCCACGGCTCCCGCCGGTCACGAGCGCCACCTTGCCGTCCAGTGTTCCCTGAGAAGTCATGGGTCCATCCCAGCGGCCGCACGGCACCAGCGCTGGCGGCGAACGGACGTCGACGTCGCCGGGCCCGCGCCGGGATCTCGCACACCTGGTCCGGCGGCATCCGGCGTACCTGCGGAACCTTTCCATCCGCTTTCCGCGTTCTCCGGTCGTGACCCTTCAGCAAGAGATCGTCGGCAACGCCACGCAGATGGCGGTCGTGAGCCTGCAGCCCGGTCAGACGGTGTACTGCGAGGCCGGGAAGTTCCTGTTCAAGACCACGAACGTGACCATGGAGACCCGCCTGGGCGGCCCGTCGGGCGGGGGCGGGCAGCAGTCGCAGCCCGGCGGCGGCTCGGGCGGCATGGGCGGTCTGCTGCGCCAGGCCATGGGCACGGCCATGCAGGCAGGCCAGCGCGCCCTCGCGGGGGAGTCGCTGGCGTTCCAGTACTTCACCACCCAGGGCGGCGAGGGCACCGTCGGCTTCGCGGGGGTGCTCCCCGGGGAGATGCGCGCGCTGGAACTGGACGGCACGCGCGCGTGGTTCGCCGAGAAGGACGCCTTCGTGGCCGCCGAGTCCACCGTCGACTTCGGCATCGCCTTCCAGGGCGGCCGCACCGGCCGCAGCGGCGGTGAGGGTTTCGTCCTGGAGAAGTTCACCGGGCGCGGCACGGTGATCATCGCCGGGGCCGGCAACTTCATCGACCTGAACCCGGCCGACTTCGGCGGCCGCGTCGAGGTCGACACGGGGTGTGTCGTCGCCTTCGAGGAGGGCATCCGGTACGGCGTCCAGCGCGTCGGCGGCCTCAACCGCCAGGGCGTGATGAACGCGGTCTTCGGCGGCGAGGGCCTGTCCCTGGCCACCCTGGAGGGCGACGGCCGCGTGATCCTTCAGTCCCTCACCATCGAGAGCCTCGCGAACGCCCTGCGCAAGGCCCAGGGCGGCGACAAGCAGGGTCCGACGGGCGGGCTGTTCTCCACGAACGCCCAGTGAACGGGCGTCCGGCCCAGCGATGAGTTGCGGGTGCCGGTGGGGTCTGAAGTGATGGCATCGGACCCCACACCCGGAAGCAGGCACTCACCATGGGCAAGCTCGTCTCCACCCTCTTCGTCACCCTCGACGGCGTCTACCAGGCCCCCGGCGGGCCACAGGAGGACACCCGCGGGGGCTTCACCCACGGCGGCTGGAGCTTCCCGTACGCCGACGAGGACTTCGGCCGGTTCATCGGCGAGGTCTTCACCCGCCCGGGCGCCTTCCTGCTCGGCCGCCGTACGTACGACATCTTCGCCACCTACTGGCCCAAGGTGACCGACCCCGACGACCCGGTCGCCTCCCGGCTCAACTCCCTGCCGAAGTACGTGCCTTCCTCGACCCTGACGGACCCGGGCTGGGCGGGCACGACCGTGCTCCGTGGCGACCTCGCCGAGGAGGTCACCGCCGTGAAGGAGCGCACCGAAGGCGAGGTCCAGGTGCACGGCAGCGGCGCCCTCGTCCGCTCCCTGCTGGCACTCGGCCTCGTGGACACCCTGCACCTGCTGACCTTCCCGGTCGTGCTCGGCTCCGGGTTCCGGCTGTTCCCGGAGGGCTCCACACCGACCGCGTTCGAGCACACCGGAGGGAGCGTCACAGGCGGGGGCGTATCGATCCAGACGTACGACCTCAAGGGCCGTCCGGAGTACGGCGAGTTCGGCCTGCCGGACGACGCGTGAGGGCGCCGCGGGCCGGTGAACTTCCCGCGAACGCATGGGGCTTCACAGGAAATTCTCCTGGCTTGTCATTGACATGCCAGCGTCTACGCGCGTCATCATGAACGACATGAATTTCCCCCCACGCGCCTCGCGGCTCGGCGCAGCAGCCGCCCTCGTATCCGCACTCCTCGTCGGCGGAGCCGTCTCCGCCACCACGGCCGACGCGGCCCCCACCGCCGTCGGTGACATCTGCTACAGCAACCTGCCGTCCCAGGCCCACGACACGCTCGACCTGATCGAGCAGGGCGGCCCCTACCCCTACGACCAGGACGGCACCGTCTTCCAGAACCGCGAGGGCATCCTGCCCAGCCAGTCCTCCGGCTACTACCACGAGTACACGGTCATCACCCCGGGCTCCTCCGACCGCGGTGCGCGGCGCATCGTCACCGGTGAGGAGAACCAGGAGGACTACTACACGGCCGACCACTACGACTCGTTCGACCTGGTCGACTACGGCTGCTGAGCCCTGACGCCGGCCGCGGGCCGGACGTCCGTAGACAGCTCAGACGGACCTCCGGCTCCCGGCCGCCGCGAACAGGGCCACGCCCAGCACGAGCAGCGTGACGCTCGCGTAGATCTCGTAGCCGTCGAGGAACCCCAGGCGCTGGACCAGGCCCCAGTTCCAGTCGGTGAACTCGTGCACCAGGCCCGCCACGCCCTGGACCAGGGCGAGGAAGCCGAGAATTTCCAGTACCTGCTTCATGCCACCAGCCTCGTCCCGCGGACCCCCCACGCACATCGCCCGCGGGACGAGCACCCCGGGACGGAAGTCCCCGCTCCGGGACCACGGTCGCATCGAAAGTCTGCGGCCCGGCGACTTTGGTCGACGATCCCGCCCGAGGACGGCCGGCAGCGGCTCCGGCTGCGTAGATTTGTCGCCGTGAGTGGTGACGACGTGGGGCATGCCTCCCCGGTACCGGTGGGAGCCACGCCCGCGCTCCTCACCGGGCGCAGATGGTTCTTCCCGTCGGCGCTCCTGCACGAACTCGACCCGGACGCCGCACGGGCCGGGCGGCGGCCCCGGCGCACCGCGCGCGACTGGGTCGTCGACTTCTCCTGCTTCCTGCTGGCCGTGCTGGTGGGCGCGACCGCCATGGAGGCGCTCGCCGACAATCCCCACGTGCCGCCCGGGCTCGCCGCCGTCGACCAGGTGATCGGCGCGCTGGCCTGCGCGGCGGTCTGGCTGCGGCGCCGCTGGCCGCTGGGGCTGGCCGTGGTCATGACGCCCCTCTCCCTCCTCTCGGACACCTCGGGCGGCGCGGGCCTGATCGCCCTGTTCACCCTCGCCGTGCACCGCCCCTTCCGGTACGTGGCCTGGGTGGGCGGCGTCAACGTGGCGCTGGTGCCGCTGTACTACTGGATGCGCCCCGACGCGGACATCCCCTATCTGGTGAGCGTTCCCTTCGCGGTGGTGCTCACCATGGCGATCGTCGGCTGGGGCATGTTCGTACGGGCTAAACGGCAGCTGATGGTGAGCCTCAGGGACCGTGCCCGGCGTGCCGAGACCGAGGCGCTGCTGCGGGCCGAACAGGCGCAGCGGCTCGCCCGCGAGGCCATCGCCCGGGAGATGCACGACGTGCTCGCCCACCGGCTGACGCTGCTCAGCGTGCACGCGGGCGCCCTGGAGTTCCGCCCCGACGCGCCCCCGGCGCAGACCGCGCGGGCGGCGGGCGTGATCCGGGAGAGCGCGCACGAGGCGCTGCAGGACCTGCGGGAGATCATCGGTGTGCTGCGCGCGGGCGAACCCGATGACACCGGCCGGCCGCAGCCGACCCTCGCGGGGCTCGAGACGCTGGTCGCGGAGTCCCGTGAGGCCGGGATGAAGGTCGTCCTCGACCAGCGCGTCGAGGACCCCGCCGCCGTCCCGTCCTCCGTCGGCCGCACCGCCTATCGGATCGCCCAGGAGGGTCTGACCAACGCCCGCAAGCACGCCCCCGGCACGGAGGTCACGGTGGCCGTCACCGGCGCGCCGGGCACCGGCCTCACCGTCCACGTGCACAACCCGCCGCCCGTGGGCGAGGTGCCGCACGTCCCCGGCTCCGGGCAGGGCCTGATCGGCCTCACGGAACGGGCGAACCTCGCCGGCGGACGGCTGGAGCACGGGCCCACGCCCGGGGGCGGGTTCGGGGTGCGCGCGTGGCTGCCGTGGCCGTGAGCACGCGTCGGCCCGTAACCCCCGCTCGGGCGCCGGGCGTTGACGGCGCCCGTCCGAGGCCGCGGCCCGCCCCGGACGTGATTACGTAAGGCCCATGACTGCGATCAGACTGCTCCTCGTCGACGACGATCCGCTGGTGCGGGCCGGGCTGTCCTTCATGCTGGGCGGCGCCGACGACATCGAGATCGTCGGTGAGGCCGCCGACGGTACCGAGGTGGAGGCTCTCGTCGAACGCACCCGCCCGGACGTCGTGCTCATGGACATCCGGATGCCGGCGGTGGACGGTCTCACGGCCACGGAGCGGCTGCGCGCCCGCGAGGACGCCCCCCAGGTGGTGGTCCTCACCACCTTCCACGCCGACGAGCAGGTGCTGCGCGCGCTGCGCGTGGGCGCCGCCGGATTCGTCCTCAAGGACACCCCGCCTGCCGAGATCATCGCGGCGGTGCGCCGCGTCGCGGCCGGTGATCCGGTCCTGTCGCCCGCCGTCACCCGCCAGCTGATGCGGCACGCCGCCGGCACCGGCCCCGACAACCGCCGTATCCGCGCCCGCGACCGCATCGCCGTCCTCAACGACCGTGAGCGCGAGGTCGCCGTCGCGGTCGGCCGGGGCCTGGCCAACGCCGAGATCGCCACCGGCCTGTTCATGAGCGTCGCCACCGTGAAGACGCACGTCTCGCGCATCCTGGCCAAGCTCGGCCTCAACAACCGGGTGCAGATCGCGCTGCTCGCCCACGACGCCGGGCTGCTGGAGGAGGAGCGGGAAGAGCACTGAACGCCGGGGCCCGGCGTCAGGCGACCGTGGGCGGGGAACCGCCGGCGATCTCCGCGAGGTGCACCGGCCTGCGCTCGCGCCGCGACAGCTCGCACGCCTCGGCGATCCGCAGCGCCTGCAGCGCCTCGCGCCCGTCACAGGGGTTGGCCCGCTCGCCCCGGACGACCTCGACGAACGCGTTCAGCTCCGCCTCGTAGGCGGGGCCGAACCGCTCCAGGAAGCCCGTCCAGGGCTTGTCGGCGGCCGGCGGCCCGGTCGGCTCGGTGGACGCGATCGGCGTACGGTCGTCCAGGCCGACCACGATCTGGTCGCGCTCCCCGGCCAGCTCCATGCGCACGTCGTAGCCGGCCCCGTTCATCCGGGTCGCGGTCAGCGTGGCGAGGGTGGTGTCGTCCAGGGTGAGGAGCGCGGCCGCGGTGTCGACGTCGCCCGCCTCGCGGAACATCCGGGGACCGGCGTCGGACCCGGCCGCGTAGACGTCGGTGACCTCCCGCCCGGTCACCCAGCGCAGCACGTCGAAGTCGTGGATCAGGGTGTCCCGGTACAGCCCGCCGGACAGCGGCAGCCACGCGGCGTCCGGCGGCCCCTGGTCGCTGGTCAGGGCCCGCACGGTGTGCAGCCGCCCCAGCCGGCCGGACCGCACGGCCTCGCGCGCACCCGTGTAGCCCGCGTCGAAGCGGCGCTGGAAGCCCATCTGGAGAACCGTCCCGGCCGCCTCGACCTCGGCGATCGCCGTCAGCGACCCCGGCAGATCGAGCGCGATCGGCTTCTCGCAGAACACCGGCAGACCCGAGCGTGCCGCCCGGCCGATCAGTTCGGCGTGGGCCGCCGTCGCCGTCGTGATCACCACGGCGTCCACGCCCCAGCGGAAGATCTCCTCCACGCCCGGAGCCACCGTCTCGCCCAGCCGGTGCGCCAGTTCCTGGGCCCGGGCGGCGTCCGCGTCCGTGAGGATCAAGGATCCGACGTCGCGATGCCGACTGAGCGTGTTCGCGTGGAGGGTGCCGATGCGGCCCGTACCGATGACGCCGATGCGCATGAAAACAAAGTGCGTGCCCAGCCCCCCGCTGTCAATCGGAATGTCCGGACAATCTGACTACACGACTTCCCGTCAACAACGCACGGAGCTACGCTCGGCCCGTGCCGAAACCAGAAGTGGACCCGACCGTGCAGCTCGAGCTGAGTGTGGACCGCAGCTCTCCCGTGCCGTTGTACTTCCAGCTGTCCCAGCAGCTGGAGGCCGCGATCGAGCACGGCACGCTGACCCCCGGCAGCCTGCTGGGCAACGAGATCGAGCTCGCCGCCCGGCTCGGCCTGTCCCGGCCGACCGTCCGCCAGGCGATCCAGTCGCTCGTCGACAAGGGCCTCCTCGTACGCCGCCGCGGTGTGGGCACCCAGGTCGTGCACAGCCAGGTCAAACGCCCCCTGGAGCTCAGCAGCCTCTACGACGACCTGGAGGCGGCGGGTCAGCGCCCGGCCACCCGGGTCCTGGTCAACAAGCTCGTGCCCGCCTCCGCCGAGGTCGCCGCCGCCCTCGGTGTCGCCGAGGACAGCGACGTCCACCGCGTCGAGCGCCTCCGCCTCGCCCACGGCGAGCCCATGGCCTACCTCTGCAACTTCCTGCCCCCCGGCCTCATCGACCTCGACACCGGCCAGCTGGAGACGACCGGCCTCTACCGTCTGATGCGGTCGGCGGGCATCACCCTGCACAGCGCCCGCCAGTCGATCGGCGCCCGGGCGGCGACGGCGGAGGAGGCGGAGCGGCTCGCCGAAGAAGCGGGGGCCCCGCTGCTGACCATGCAGCGGGTGACATTCGACGACACGGGCCGAGCAGTGGAATACGGCACACACACCTACCGCCCGACGCGCTATTCGTTCGAGTTCCAGTTGCTGGTTCGCACCTGATCTTTCAGGGGCGCGGGGCTGTGCTGATGTGCGGCTCCGCCGCGTGGGCGCGAGCAACGGACCACTCACCGGCACCCGGCAATGATCCGCACCACCCCGCCCCCGCCCCGCTCCGCACACCACCCCGCCGTGAGGCAGAATCGGCGGCGATGAGCACCTACCGCGACTTCACCGCCCCCATCGGCTCCCGCCGTGCCACGGCCCTGCGCACCGTCGGCACCCGGGAGCGCCGCTCGCACCTGACGGCCCCCCGCGTGCCCACGGTCGGCATCGACATCGGCGGTACGAAGGTCATGGCGGGTGTCGTCGACGCCGACGGCAACATCCTGGAGATGCTCCGCACGGAGACCCCGGACAAGTCCAAGAGCCCCAAGGTCGTCGAGGACACCATCGCCGAGCTGGTCCTGGACCTCTCCGACCGGCACGACGTGCACGCCGTCGGCATCGGCGCGGCCGGCTGGGTGGACGCCGACCGCAACCGGGTGCTGTTCGCCCCCCACCTTTCCTGGCGCAACGAACCGCTGCGCGACCGCCTCTCGGGCAGGCTGTCCGTCCCGGTCCTCGTGGACAACGACGCCAACACCGCAGCCTGGGCCGAGTGGCGCTTCGGTGCCGGCCGCGGCGAGGACCACCTCGTCATGATCACCCTCGGCACCGGCATCGGCGGCGCGATCCTGGAGGACGGCCAGGTCAAGCGCGGCAAGTACGGTGTGGCCGGCGAGTTCGGCCATATGCAGGTGGTGCCCGGCGGTCACCGCTGCCCGTGCGGCAACCGCGGCTGCTGGGAGCAGTACAGCTCCGGAAACGCCCTGGTCCGCGAGGCCCGCGAGCTGGCCGCCGCCGACTCGCCGGTCGCGTACGGGATCATCGAGCACGTCAAGGGCAGCATCGGCGACATCACCGGCCCGATGATCACCGAGCTGGCCCGCGACGGCGACGCCATGTGCATCGAACTGCTCCAGGACATCGGCCAGTGGCTCGGCGTCGGCATCGCCAACCTCGCCGCCGCCCTCGACCCCTCCTGCTTCGTGATCGGCGGCGGCGTCTCGGCCGCCGACGACCTGCTGATCGGCCCCGCCCGGGACGCCTTCAAGCGGCACCTCACCGGTCGCGGGTACCGCCCCGAGGCCCGCATCGTCCGCGCCCAGCTCGGCCCCGAGGCGGGCATGGTCGGCGCCGCCGACCTCGCCCGGCTGGTCGCCCGCCGCTTCCGCCGGGCCAAGCGCCGCCGCGTGGAGCGCTTCGAGCGCTACGAGCGGTACACGCAGTCCCTGCGCAGTACCCAGGAGACGCCGTGACCGCCTCCCTGCCCCACCAGGGCCCCTGGCCCGACGAGCCGGACCGTCCGGCCGAGGACCGCCGTCACATGATCCGCCGCAGGTCCCTCACCCTGCTGATCATCGTGCTGCTCATCGGCATCCCGGCCGGCTACCTCGTGATCTCCGCGAACCAGAGCCGCGACAGCGGCAAGGACAAGGAGGCCAAGTACTCCGCGACCGGCCTGACCGAGGGCTGGCCCTCCAAGCTCCAGCGCCGGATCTACCAGGTGCCCGTCCCGCACCCGGCCTGGCACGTGGCGTACTACGAGACCAACAACTGGAAGACCAGCCGCCTCTACACCCAGTTCGAGACCAACGCGGCCGGTCTGGACGCCTATCTGACCGGCCTGGGCGTGACCCGCAAGGACCTGAAGCAGGGCCACATCGCCATCGGCGCCCGCGACCGGAAGATCACCGGCTGGAAGTTCGCCACGAACGACTCCTGGTACGGCTTCGTCCACCGGCAGAAGAACCCGGCACCCACCCATGACGTGGTCGTGGACCTGTCCAACCCGGCGTACCCGTGGGTGTACGTCGTGGGCCGGACCGTGCCCTAGGCGGCGCGGGTCGCGGAGGTCCGTCGGGAGAGGGCGGTGCCTCAGGGCGGCGCGGGTCGCGGAGACCCGTCGGGAGAGGGCGGTGCCTCAGGGGGGTGCGGGTCCGTGGAGATCTGTCGGGAGCCCCCGGGCCCGGCGTCGGGGCCGATTGTCAGACCCCGCCCGTAGAGTCGGAGACAACTGATCCGACACGCGGGGCGGGAGGTGGCAGGACGTATGCGACAGGCGGCCCAGGCGGCCGAGCGGGCGGGGGACGCGGCGGTCCCGGTCCGGCTCCCCGCCGTCTTCCTGCCCGCACCCCTCCCGCGCGAGGGCCGCATCGCCTTCTGGGACCCCGAGGGCGAACCCCTGCCCCCAGGGGAAGCGGAAAGCCCTGCGGACGCCGACGCCACCGAGCTGACCGTCGTACGACGGCACGGCGCCACCGGAGTCCGGCGGCACACCACCCCCGCGCTGACCCTCCCGCTCGACGCGGCCCTGCCCCTGCTCGTGCGCGCCCGGCACGACCCCGCGGCCCACCCCGCCACGGCCTGCTGGGGCGCCGCCGCCCTGCACGCCCTGCGGCTGACCGCCCGCGGTCGGCTGCTGCCCGGCCTCACCGCCACCGGCCACGACGCCTGGCGGGCCGGCCCCCTCGACCCGGACGACATCGCACACCTGCGCGCGGTGGCCGCCGCCCTGCCCTACGAGGGCCACGCCGTGCCGCTGCCCGGCCCCGGCCCGCTCCGGCTGCCCGAACCGGAAGCCCTGGTACGCGCCTTCCTCGACGCCGTCGCCGACACCCTGCCGCGCACCCCGGCCGCGCCCCACACCTCCGGCCGGCCCTTCGCCGCCCGCGAGGCCCAGCGGCTGCCCGCCGCCCACGACTGGGCCGCCGAGGTCGCCGCCGGCATGGACGCCGGCGTGCGGATCTCGCTCCGGCTGGACCTGTCGGCGTACGACCTGTTCGACAACGCCTCCCGCGGTGTCCGCAGCGCCGGAGCCGCGATCGTCCAGGTGCACAGCCTCGCCGACCCCACCCTCGTGGCCGACGCGGCGGCGCTGTGGGCGGGCGCCGCCGCCGACGCCTTCGGGCCCCGCGCACGCGTGGACGCGGCCCTCGCCGTCCGCCGCGCGGCCCGCGTCTGGCCGCCGCTCGACCGGCTCGCCGACCAGGACGTGCCCGACGTGCTGGCCCTGACCGAGGACGAACTGAGCGACCTGCTCGGTGTCGCGGCGACCCGGCTCGCCGCCGCCGGGGTCGCCGTGCACTGGCCGCGTGACCTCGCGCAGGACCTCTCCGCCGCGGCGGTGGTCCGCCCGGCCCCCGGCTCGGCGACCGACGGCACCGGCTTCTTCGAGAGCGAGGACCTCCTCCAGTTCCGCTGGCAGCTGGCGCTCGGCGGCGACCCGCTCACCGACACCGAGATGGACGCCCTCGCCGAGGCCCACCGCCCGGTCGTCCGGCTGCGCGACCAGTGGGTGCTGGTCGACCCGGCGCTCGTCCGCAAGGCCCGCAAACGGGATCTGGGCCTGCTCGACCCGGTCGACGCGCTGTCGGTCGCCCTCACCGGCACGGCCGACGTGGACGGCGAGACCGTCGAGGCGGTCCCCGTCGGCGCGCTGGCCGCCCTGCGCGACCGCCTCACCGCGGGGATCCGCCCGGCCGAACCGCCCCCGGGCCTGCACGCCACCCTCCGGGACTACCAGCTGCGGGGCCTGGCCTGGCTCGACCTGATGACCTCCCTCGGGCTCGGCGGCTGCCTCGCCGACGACATGGGTCTCGGCAAGACCGTCACCCTCATCGCCCTGCACCTGAGGCGGGCCCGCAGCGAACCGACCCTGGTCGTCTGCCCGGCCTCCCTGCTGGGCAACTGGCAGCGGGAGATCACCCGCTTCGCCCCCGGCGTCCCCGTCCGCCGCTTCCACGGCCCCGACCGCAGCCTCGACGACCTGGACGGCGGCTTCGTCCTCACCACCTACGGCACCATGCGCTCGGCGGCCCCCGCCCTGGCCGACCGCGCCTGGGGCATGGTCGTCGCCGACGAGGCGCAGCACGTCAAGAACCCCTACTCGGCCACCGCCAAGGCGCTGCGCACCATCCCGGCCCCCGCCCGCGTCGCCCTGACCGGCACGCCCGTCGAGAACAACCTCTCCGAGCTGTGGGCCCTGCTCGACTGGACCACCCCCGGCCTGCTCGGCCCGCTGAAGTCCTTCCGCGCCCGGCACGCGCGCGCCGTGGAGAACGGCGAGGACGAGGAGGCCGTGGAGCGCCTGGCCCGGCTGGTCCGGCCCTTCCTGCTGCGCCGCAAGAAGTCCGACCCGGGCATCGTGCCCGAGCTGCCGCCCAAGACCGAGACCGATCACCCGGTGCCGCTCACCCGCGAACAGGCCGCGCTGTACGAGGCGGTCGTCCGCGAGTCGATGCTCGCCATCGAGACGGCCGAGGGCATGCCCCGCCGGGGCCTGGTGCTGAAGCTCCTCACCTCGCTGAAGCAGATCTGCGACCACCCCGCGCTGTTCCTCAAGGAGGAGCCCAACCCGGCCGCCGGCGACCGGTTCGCCGCCCGCTCCGGCAAGCTCGCCCTGCTGGACGAGCTGCTGGACACCCTGCTCGCCGAGGACGGGTCCGCCCTCGTGTTCACCCAGTACGTCGGCATGGCCCGCCTGATCACCTCCCACCTGGCCACCCGCGCCGTCCCGGTCGACCTCCTCCACGGCGGCACGCCCGTGCCCGAGCGGGAGCGCATGGTGGACCGCTTCCAGGCCGGTTCGACGCCGGTGCTGGTCCTCTCCCTCAAGGCGGCCGGCACCGGCCTCAACCTCACCCGGGCGGGCCACGTCGTGCACTTCGACCGCTGGTGGAACCCGGCCGTCGAGGAACAGGCCACCGACCGCGCCTACCGCATCGGCCAGACCCAGCCGGTCCAGGTGCACCGCCTCATCACGGAGGGCACCGTCGAGGACCGCATCGCCGAGATGCTCCAGTCCAAGCGCGCGCTGGCCGACGCGATCCTCGGCTCCGGCGAGTCCTCCCTCACGGAACTGACGAACCGGGAGCTGACCGACCTGGTGTCCCTGCGGAGGTCGTCATGACACCCCGCGAGGACCACGCGGCCGCCCCCGGCGACGACGCGAAGAGCCCCCGCCCGGCCGACGCGGCCCGGCGCGCCCTGCGCGAGGCCCGCGAGCGGGCAGCCCAGGACCCGGCCCGCCCGGATCCGTCCCCGGCCGGGGGAGCCTCCCCCGAGCCCGCCGGCCCGGCCGACGCGGCCCGTGAGGCGCTGCGCAGGGCGGTGTCGGAGAAGCGGGGGAGTGGGCGTGAGGACACGGCTGACACCCGTACGGATGACGGGCCGGATCCGGAGGGTGTGGACGCGCTCCACGCGGTCGGCGCGCCGGACAGCGCAGAGGCGCCCCAAGACGATGGCGCGCCCCACAACGCCGATGCGCCCGAGGACACCCCGGCGGCTGTGCAGCCGCCTCCGCAGGACTTTGAAGGCCCGCTGACCAGCCCGGAGGAGACCAGCTCGGCCGGTAAGGCCTCCGAACCGCGGGCGGCGGACGTCGCGCGCGAGGCGCTGCGTGCGGCGCGGGACGACGCGCGGCGGGCCCGGGAGGAGACCGAACGGGAAGGCGCCCGCCGCAGGCGCCGGGCCCGGCAGAGCGCCGTGGACGCCAGGGCGGCGGCCGCGCGACGAGCGGGCGCGGACGCCCCGGGCCGGGGTGCGCGTGACGTACGGCAGTTGCTGTCCGACGCCTTCCGGATGCCGAGCCTGACGGACGAGCCCTCGGACGACCAGGAGCGAACTGCCGGGCAGGAGACCCGGCCCACGCATATGACCGACCTGCCGCACGGCCCGGCCGCACCGAGCCGGCAAACGCCGGACAGCGGGCACGGGTTGGCCCCAGCGAGTCCGGAAACGCCGGACAGCGGGCAGGGGTTGGCCCCAGCGAGTCCGGAAACGCCGGACAGTGGGAACGGGTCGGCCCCCGCGAGCCGGGAAACGCCGGACAGCGGCCACGACCCGACCGCACCCAGCCCGGACGCGCCCGAGCGCGCCGGGAGCCCGGGGCTCCGGCCCAAAACCCCGATCATCCCGGTCACCCCGACCGCCGGGACCCACGCGGTCACCCCGACCGCCGGGACCCACGCGGTCACCCCGACCGCCGGGACCCACGCGGTCACCCCGACCGCCGGGACCCACACGGTCACCCCGACCGCCGGGACCCACACGGTCACCCCGACCGCCGGAACCGACGCGACCGTTCCGACCGCCGGAACCAACGCGACCGTTCCGACTGCCGGAACCGACGCGACCGTTCCGACCCCCGGGACCCACGCGACCGTTCCGGCCACCGGAACCAATGCCCCGGACGCCCGGGACCCGGCCCCCGCCCCGCCCGGCAACGGCCGGACCGACCAGGATCCGGCCCCCACCCCCCACCACGACGCCCCGCTCACCCACGCCACCCCACCCCGACCCCCCACCTCGGCACCCCGCCCCCGGTCGGCCCGCTCCATGGCCGCCCCCTCCCGGGACACCGACCTCCGCCGCACCTTCCCGCCCCTCCCACCCCGGGACGGCGGCCCCTTCGCCGAGAGCTGGTGGGGCAACGCCTGGGTCGAGGCGCTGGAGCGGGGCGCGTTGGACGTGAAGCGGCTGGAGCGCGGGCGGGGATACGCGGGGCAGGGCCATGTCGACGCCATCACCGTGACCCCCGGACTCGTGCTGGCCTACGTCCAGGGCAGCCGCCCCCGCCCCTACCGCGTCCAGGTGCGGCTGCGCACACTCGGCGACACCGACTGGGACCGCTTCCTGGACGCCGCAGCCGACCGCCCCGGGCACATCGCGGCACTGCTGGACAAGGAGATGCCCCAGTCGCTCGCGGAGTGCGGCGTGCCACTGCTGCCCGGCCCGGGCGACCTGGAGCCCCACTGCAGTTGCCCCGACCGCGGCCACCCCTGCAAACACGCGGCGGCCCTCTGCTACCAGACGGCCCGGCTGCTCGACGCCGACCCCTTCGTCCTGCTCCTGCTGCGCGGCCGGGGCGAGCGGGAGCTGCTCGACGCGCTGTCGCGGCTCAGCGCCACCCGCGCCGCGCGCGCCGTGCAGGACAGGGGCCCGGCACCCCTGCCCGGCGTGCGGGCCACCGAGGTGCTCGCCTCGCGCGCCCTCGCGCCCCTTCCCGCCCCACTGCCTCCGCCCGCCCACCCCGAGCAGCCCCCGGCCTACCCGGCGGCCCCGGGCGGCCCGGACCCCTTCGCGCTGGACCAGCTGGCCACCGACGCCGCCGCCCGGGCCCACGCCCTGCTCGGCACCGGCCGCGACCCGGTCGGTCAGCTGACCTTCTGGCAGGACGCGGTCCGCCTGGCCGCCGCCCGGCCCGGGGTGGGGCTCACCGCAGGGACACGGTCGCTGTACGCGTCCCTGGCCGCCGCGGCCGGCCGTACCCCGTCGGATCTGGCCCGCGCGGTCGCCGCCTGGCGCCAGGGCGGACCGGAGGGCCTCGCCGTACTGGAGGAGCCGTGGGACCCGCCGGCCGGGCGGTTCGACCGGGCCCGCCCCTTGCTGCTCGCCGCCGATCTGCCCGCCTTCCGCCCCTGGCGCAACCACCTCACCCACCCCCGGGGTCACCTCCAGCTCCGCCTCGGCCGCGACGGCCTCTGGTACGCGTACGAGTCCGAGCCGGGCCGCGACAACTGGTGGCCCAGAGGCACCCCCGACCTGGACCCGGTCGGCGCCCTCACGGGCCTGGGGCTGCCGGGCGACCTCTGACCAAACCCCGGGCGTTGCACGGGCATTTGCGTGAAGGCGGTGCGAGAGTTCCCCGGTGACATCCGGGAGCCGGGTGTCAGGAGGCGGGGACCCGCGTCGACGGTGCCTTTTCCGGCGCTTGGCGTGGAGCGGTGAGTGAGACCAAGGTCAGGGCTTCCTGGTCCGGGACGGCCCGCCCAGTTCGTGATCGCCGTGTGAGAACGGGAGATACGGCTGGGCCCCGCCGGGGACCTGCTCTGTTGGGCAGGCGCTGTCAGGGTTCGCAGAACTCGGGGGACGGATGCGTCGAGCCGTCGGCTTCCCCCGGCTGTGTGGGATTTCGTGAGACGTGAGAGGGTCTGGGGCGTGAGTGAGACACCGTCGAACACCCTGCAATACCGCTTTGACGGGCCAGAAGACGCTCCGGTCCTGATCCTGGGTCCCTCACTGGGTACCACCTGGCATAGGTTGTAGAAACCGTCCACGGGCGTCCAGTTGATCCAGGGTGAGCGCATAGATCCAGGTCAGAGCCCTGTGGCGTGAGTGGGTCCGCGGGGTTGGTGACCCGCTTGTGATCGCTCGTGACATGTGAGGACCCCCGTCGGCTTGCTGCGGCGGGACGTCGTCGTGCAGTTGGTCATGACGGATTGGGGCTTGCACTGGAGGCTTCGCTGTACTCCGGCTCGCCGCTCTCGAGTACGCGGAGGAGCGAGGCGGTGACGACGCGGGCGGTGCGGCCTATCGGCAGCACGCGGCATGGGAATTCTCCGCGGCGAACGAGGTCGTAGCTCCTCGATCTCGACCAGCCGAACGCCTGCACGGGGTCCTCGACGCTCGCCGTCTCACTGCAGGGGCGCGGCTGTGCTCGGGTCTGAACTGGCCGTGAGGCGTTTCGCAGGTCCGTGTCTGAGCTAGCGGTGATCATGATGCGGTCGGGGTGCTGAACGGCCGGCGACTGTGCCTGGTGCGTCTGCCGAAAGCAGGCCGAGACCGATGACGACTGGTGCGAACTCGTGGGACGAGATGCGCCCGTCTCCGGGCGGAGCCGTGGGCGGAGCCGTACGCCGTGGGTGCAGGAGCCTCTTCGGCGGGTACTCCGGCTCTCGCGGTGACTCGTGAGGTTTCCGGAACGGCGGCATCGGTTACACGCCGTTGTCGGATGTTTCGACTGACGTCGGCTCTCCGGGCGCCCTGCCGGAAGGACCGCGCGGGCCAGCGGGTGACGAGAAGGGGCACGCATGGCGGCGGTGGACGAGGGAGCGCGGACGTCGGACGGGACGGCGAAGCGGCTCGCGCAGGGCAGGGCCGTGGTACGGTGGCTGACGACCACCGATCACAAGGTCATCGCCCACATGTACCTGGTGACGGCCTTCGGCTTCTTCCTTTTCGCAGGTGTGCTCGCGATGCTGATGCGGGCCGAGCTGGCACGGCCCGGGCTGCAGATCGTCTCCGCGGACCAGTACAACCAGCTTTTCACCGTCCACGGCACGGTGATGATGCTGCTGTTCGCGACCCCCACGTTCGTGGGGTTCGCCAACGCGGTGATGCCGTTGCAGATCGGGGCACCCGATGTGGCGTTTCCACGGCTGAACGCCTACACCTACTGGGTGTACCTGTTCGGCGGCCTGATGGTGGTGTCGGGTTTCCTCACCGACAACGGAGCGGCCGACTTCGGGTGGTTCGCCTACGCCCCCCTCAATGGGCCCGCGCAGACCCCCGGAGCCGGTGGCGATCTGTGGGTGATGGGACTGGTCGTGTCCGGGCTCAGTACCATCCTGGGCGCCGTCAACTTCATCACCACCGTCATCTGCCTGCGGGCCCCCGGTATGACGCTCTTCCGGATGCCGATCTTCACGTGGAACGTGCTGTTCACGTCGATCCTGGTACTCCTGGCGTTCCCTGTGCTCACCGCCGCTCTCCTGGCGCTGTTCGCCGACCGTCGTTTCGGCGCCCACGTGTACGACCCGGCCAACGGGGGTGCGCTGCTGTGGCAGCACCTGTTCTGGTTCTTCGGGCATCCGGAGGTCTACATCGTCGCCCTACCGTTCTTCGGCATCATCACCGAGGTCATCCCGGTCTTCAGCCGCAAGCCGGTCTTCGGGTACTTCGGCCTGATCGGGGCGACCGTCGCCATCACGGGGCTGTCCGCGATCGTCTGGGCCCACCACATGTTCGCCACGGGTGCGGTGCTGCTGCCGTTC
Source organism: Streptomyces sp. NPDC007929 (assembly GCF_042959065.1). Taxonomy (NCBI): domain Bacteria; kingdom Bacillati; phylum Actinomycetota; class Actinomycetes; order Kitasatosporales; family Streptomycetaceae; genus Streptomyces; species Streptomyces sp. NPDC007929. Next base: position 542,600 of record NZ_JBIBKD010000007.1, read on the forward strand.
TTCTCGCTTGCGTCGTTCCTGATCGCGGTGCCGACGGGAGTGAAGTTCTTCAACTGGATCGGGACGATGTGGCGCGGTGCGCTGTCGTTCGAGACGCCCATGCTCTGGGGCGCTGGGCTTCCTCGCGACGTTCCTCTTCGGCGGGCTGACGGGAGTGCTGCTGGCGTCACCGCCGCTGGACTTCCACACCACCGACACTTACTTCGTCGTGGCGCACCTGCACTACGTGCTCTTCGGCACCGTCGTTTTCGCCATGTTCGCCGGCTTCTACTTCTGGTGGCCGAAGTTCACCGGCCGCTTGCTCGACGAGCAGCTCGGGAAAATGCATTTCTGGACTCTGTTCGTCGGCTTCCATCTGACGTTTCTCGTGCAGCACTGGCTGGGTGCCGAGGGGATGCCACGGCGTTACGCCGACTATCTGGACGCCGACGGTTTCACCGCCCTCAACACGATCTCGTCCATCGGCGCCTTTCTGCTGGGCGCCTCCACACTTCCCTTTCTCTACAACGTGTGGAAGACAGCGAGGCACGGGCTCAAGGTCACCGTGGACGACCCCTGGGGATTCGGGCGCTCCCTCGAATGGGCGACCTCTTGCCCGCCCCCGCAGCACAACTTCGTCGCCCTGCCCCGGATCCGGTCCGAGTCGCCGGCGTTCGACCTGCACCACCCTCGGCACGCCAGGCACGCGCATTCCCATTCGCCGTCCGGTGGCGATGCCGGGCAGGGGCGGACAGGCAACGGGGCCGACGAGGGGACCGGGAAGGGAGAGCGTCTGTGAAGGCCGAGACCGCTCTGTTCGCGGGCGTCAGCCTCTTCTTCGCCGTCAGCGCCACCCTCTACGGGTGGCTCTCGGCCGAGCCGGCGGGCACCGCCGCTCTGGTGGTCTCGTGCCTCATGTCGGCCCTGGTCGCCTTCTTCCTCTGGTACCGGCACCGCAGGGACGGGCTTCTGCCGAAGGACCGCAAGGACGTCCCGGTGCACGAGGCCACCGGGCCCGTGGCCTTCTTTCCGCCGCACAGCGCCTTCCCGGTGCTGGCGGCGGTGGGTACCGCGCTGCTCGGCCTGGGCGCGGTCTACGGACTGTGGCTGTTCCTGATCGGCGCCGGGGTGCTCCTCCCGGGTGTCTTGGGCTTCGTTTTCCAGTACGGCGCACGCGAGACGGAAACCGTGCGCCCGACCGGTGTGGAGGAGCTATGAACGGCAAGACACGGCAGACGGTTGTGGTGACTGGAGCGAGCGCCGGGATCGGGCGAGCGACCGCCACGATGTTCGGCGCCCGCGGCGCCAGGGTCGCACTGCTGGCCCGGGGACGTGCCGGCTTGGATGCGGCCGCAGCCGACGTACGGGCGGCCGGCGGGCAGGCGTTGCCCATCGTCACCGACATGACGGAATGGGACCAGGTGGAGACGGCCTCCCGCCGTGTCGAGGAGGAGCTCGGGCCGGTCGACGTCTGGGTGAACAACGCCTTCACAGCGGCCTTCGGCAAGTTCACCGACGTTTCCCCGGACGAGTTTCTGCAGGCCACGAGGTCGACGTATCTCGGCTATGTGCACGGCACCCGGGCCGCGCTGGAGCGCATGGTGCCACGGGACAGCGGCGCGGTGGTGCAAGTGGGCTCCGCGCTCGCCTACCGGGGCATCCCGCTGCAGAGCGCGTACTGCGGCGCCAAGCACGCCATCCAGGGGTTCACCGAGTCCGTGCGGTGCGAGTTGCTGCACGACAAGTCCCGGGTGCGCGTCACGATGGTCCAGATGCCGGCCGTCAACACCCCGCAGTTCACTTGGTTGCGTACCCATCTGCCCCGTCACGCCCAGCCGGTGCCTCCGATCTACCAACCCGAGGTCGCCGCCCGCGCTGTACTGCGCGCCGCCGACCACCCCCAGCGACGCGAGTACTGGGTAGGTACGTCCACGGCGCTGACACTACTGGCCAACGCCGTCGTACCCGGGCTGCTCGACCGCTATCTGGCCCGTACGGGGATCGACTCCCAGCAGACGGACGCCCGTCCGCGGCCCGAAGGGCACGGCAATCTCTTCGCGCCGGCGGACGAAAAGGAGGACTACGGAGCCCACGGCGTGTTCGACGACCAGGCCCACTCCTTCGACCCGCAGGTGTGGGCGAGTCGCCATCACCTGGGCAAGGCGGCGGCCGTGGCGGGACTCGCCGGCGCGGGATATGCGTTGCTGCGCCGCCATGGCGGGCACTGAGGCACGTCATTCGCTCCGGCCGCGCCCGCCCGTGCCGGCCGGAGCCGCGTCGTCGCGATCTTCACCGTCGTCGGCGTCGTGGGCGTCCTCGCCGGGGAGCGCTACCCGGTCGCCGTGGAACCAGGCGCTGAGCGCCCACCTCAGCCGGGTCAGCCGACCCGTCGACGTGCCGACCGGTGGCGCCGGCAGCGGACGGGGCACGTCTCGGGAAACGAGAGCATGACGTGCCTGCGCGGTGACGGGAGTGTGGGAGTCGCGATAACCGCCCTCCACCGACTGCGCGACGTCTCCAGTCTCACTGCCTTTTCCAAGGCGCGTGCGGTCATGCCACTGCAGGGCCAGGCACACCCGCCGGGTGAGCCAGAAGGCCAGTAGGGGTCCGGCGAGGACGGCGACGCGGAGGCACCAGGTGAGCGCGTTCAGCGAGATGTCGAAGACGTGCGCGAGGATGTCCTGGCCGCCGGCCAGGAGCAGCAGTCCGTAAAAGGTGAGGCCGGCGACGCCCAGGGCGGTGCGGACGGGGACGTCGCGCGGCCGGTCGCACAGGTGCCGCTCGTCCCTGTCGCCGGTGATCCAGCGTTCCATGAAGGGATAGAGGTACAGCGCGAGGAAGAACAGCAGCGGGAAGACGACGGCGGGCAGGAACGGGTTCCAGGAGACGGTGTGGCCCCACAACCGGGTCTCGAACCCCGGCAGGAGCCGCATCGCGCCCTCCACGAAGCCCAGGTACCAGTCGGGCTGGGCACCGCTGGAGACCTGGTCGGGCCGGTAGGGGCCGTAGTTCCACACCGGGTTGATCTGGGCGACCGCCCCCAGGACCGCGAGCACCCCGAAGACGATGGCCAGCAGGCCGACCGATTGAGCGGCGAACTGCGGGAACATCGGCTTGCCCACCACGTTCCGGTTGGTGCGGCCGGGGCCGGGCCATTGGGTGTGCTTGAGGTGGAATACCAGGATGAGGTGAAGGACTACGCCCGCGAGCAGCGCGCCCGGCAGGAGCAGGATGTGCACGGGGTACAGCCGGGAGACGATGTCGTGCCCGGGGAACTCCCCGCCGAACAGGAACATGCTCAGGTAGGTGCCGACCACGGGTACGGACAGCACGAAGCCCTGCGCTGTCCGCAGTCCGGTGCCCGACAGCAGGTCGTCGGGGAGCGAGTAGCCGGCGAAGCCCTCCAGCATCGTGAGCAGCAACAGGGTGAGCCCGATCAGCCAGTTGGCCTCACGCGGCCGCCGGAATGCTCCGGTGAAGAAGACGCGCAGCATGTGCACGCCGACGGAGGCGGCCATCACCAGTGCGGCCCAGTGATGGATCTGGCGGATCAGCAGACCACCGCGAACGTCGAAGCTGATATGCACGGTGGAGGCGAACGCCTCGCTCATCCGGACGCCGCGCAGCGGCACGTACGAGCCCTGGTAGACGACCTCGGACATGCTCGGCTGGAAGAACAGCGTCAGCCACACACCGGTCACCAGCAGCACGACGAAGCTGTACAGCGCCAGTTCGCCCAGCAGGAAGGACCAGTGGTCGGGGAAGGTCTTGCGCAGTGTGGTGCGTGCGACGTCCACCAGGGGCAGGCGCCGGTCGAGGTGGAGCGTGGCCTCCCCGGCCGCCCTTGCGGCCCTCTGCTTCAGCAGTGCTCTGCTGCGGGACAGCAGCACACGCAACACCCCCGACGATTCGCGGACAGATCGGAAAAGGCGTACCCCGAGGACGGGTTTCCATCGCACTGCAGCCGGCACGGGTGCGCACGGTGGACTCCCGGTGCTCCGAATGCCTGCCCCGTTTGCAGGTGCGGTGCCGTGGGGACACGGTCGAGGCGTTCCGGGCAGCACGAAGAAGGGGAGCATTCATGGGACACGGCGGAGATGTGATCGCGGAACTGACGACCGATCACCAGGAGGTCGAGGAACTGTTCGGCAAGATCGAGGCACTGCCTTCGGGCGATGAGCAGCGTAAGAACTACGCCGATCAGGCGGTGATCGAGCTGGTGCGGCACTCGGTCGCGGAAGAGGCGTACCTCTACCCGGCCGTGCGTGAGTTCCTGCCGGACGGTGACGCGGTCGCCGACCAGGAGATCGAGGACCACGCCGGAGCCGAGCGGACGATGAAGGCACTCGAAGGCGTCGATGCCGGTGACGCGGAGTTCGACCGCCTCATCGGCGAGCTGATGACGGAGATCCGCTCGCACGTCCGGGACGAGGAGGACAACCTCTTTCCGAGGCTGCGCTCGGCGGCTTCCGAAGACCAGCTGATGAACCTGGGGGACAAGGTTCGTCAGGCGAAGAAGACCGCTCCGACCCGGCCGCATCCGTCGGCTCCGGACACGCCGCCCGCCAACAAGCTTCTGGCCCCCGGCGCCGGCATGGTCGACCGGATCAGGGATGCCCTGACGGGGCGTGGCAAGGACTGACGCGCACATCGGTCTCGCACGGGTGCCGTCCGGAACTCGCGTCCGGACCGAAGCACACCGTCTCGGTCGTGCTCGGCCATCAGAACAAGGTCCGACAGCGAGCCGCCTTGCTTCAATGCGCCCGTGCGAGCGGTCGGGGAGGACGAGGGGAACGACTGCGTGCCGTTAGGCCGGACGGGCCTCCCGGTTTGTAAGGGCGGAGCCCTGGATACACGGTCGGGGCAACACGGTCGGTGAAGGAGATGGGTACCTCGTGGGTCACGACGGAGACGCCAAGGCTGAAGCGCGCACACCGTCGGCCGACACGCTCACGGCTCCCGCCGCGGCCATGGTGGAAGGCGGACAGGTCTGACGCCGCGCGGTCTCGTCATCCGGCGGCCGGGCCGGCCGCACCCGGCGTCAGCCGTGTATAGCGGCGCACCTAGTCACCTACTGGAGAGTCGTTCATGGACCCGGTCGATCTGCCCCTTCCCGTCGTCAGGCGTCCGCAGGGGCAGCCCGATGCGAGAGCCCTCGAGCGGGACCTACGGTCCCGCGTCGACGGGGAGGTGCGCTTCGACGCGGGCACTCGGGCGACGTACTCGACGGACGCCTCCAACTACCGGCAGGTACCCATCGGCGTGGTCGTCCCGCGCACGGTCGAGGCGGCCCAAGAGGCGGTCGCGGTATGCCATGAACACGGAGCGCCGCTGCTGTCGCGGGGCGGCGGCACCAGCCTCGCCGGCGAGTGCTGCAACACCGCCGTGATCCTGGACTGGACCAAGTACTGCAACCGGCTGGTCTCCGTCGATGCCCGGAACCGTCGCTGCGTCGTCGAGCCGGGCATCGTGCTGGACGACCTGAACCGTCAGCTGGCCGTACACGGCCTGATGTACGGTCCCAAACCGGCCACCCATCCCAACTGCACGATCGGCGGGATGATCGGCAACAACTCGTGCGGGTCGACGGCTCAGGCGTACGGCAAGGTCGTCGACAACCTGCACCGCCTCGAAGTCCTCACCTACGACGGCGTACGGATGTGGGTGGGCCGGACGGACGACGACGAACTGCGACGGCTCACGGCGTCCGGCGGGCGCACCGGCGAGCTGTACCGCGGCATGACGGCCCTGCGCGACCGGTACGCCGGCCTCGTCCGCGAGCGCTACCCCGACATCCCGCGCCGGGTCTCCGGCTACAACCTCGACTCGCTCCTGCCCGAGCACGGATTCGACGTCGCCGGACTGCTGACCGGCTCCGAGTCCACGCTCGTCACCGTTGTGCACGCCGAACTCGCACTCGTCCCCGTACCGAAGCACAGCGCGCTGGTCGTCCTGGGCTATGAGGACATCTGCCAGGCCGCCGACCACGTGCCGGCCGTCCTCCAGCACGAGCCGGCGGCGCTGGAGGGAGTGGACCACCAGCTGATCCACTTCGAACAGAAGAAGCACCTCAACCCCGATGCGCTGAAGGAACTCCCCGACGGACGGGCCTACCTGATGGTGCAGCTCAACGGGGACACTCGCGAGGAGGTGGAGGAGCGGGCCAGGGCGCTCATCAACGCGAAACCCGAAGACGTCGACCACACCTGGTACGACGACCCACAGCACGTCGGACAGCTGTGGAAGGTGCGCGAGTCCGGACTCGGCGCGACCGCGCACGTCCCCGGCCAGCCGGACACCTGGGAAGGCTGGGAGGACTCGGCCGTGCCCGTGGACCGCCTCGGCGACTACCTGCGCGACCTGAAGCGCCTGTACGAGGAGTTCGACTACGGGCACCCCTCGGTCTACGGCCACTTCGGCCACGGCTGCGTCCACACCCGCATCCCCTTCGACCTGGAATCCGAGGAGGGCGTCACCCGAATGCGGGCGTTCGTGGAACGCGCAGCCGACCTCGTCGTCTCCTACGGCGGGTCGCTGTCCGGCGAGCACGGGGACGGCCAGTCCCGGGGCGAGCTGCTGGAGAAGATGTTCGGACCGGAGCTGATCGAAGGCTTCGAGCGGCTGAAGGGGCTGTTCGACCCGGAGAACCGCATGAACCCCGGGAAGATCGTCCTGCCCTACCGCCTCGACAAGAACCTGCGCCTGGGCGCGGACTACCTGCCCTGGGAGCCGGATACCGTCTTCTCCTTCCCGCACGACGACGGCAAATTCAGCCGGGCCGCGGCCCGCTGTGTGGGAGTGGGCAAGTGCCGCTCCTCGCAAGGCGGGGTGATGTGCCCCAGTTACCGGGCCACCCGAGAGGAAGAGCACTCCACCCGGGGCCGCGCCCGCCTGCTGTTCGAGATGGTCAACAACGACGGCGACTCCCCGGTCACGGACGGCTGGCGCTCCGACGAGGTCCACGACGCCCTCGATCTCTGTCTCGCCTGCAAGGGCTGCAAGGCGGACTGCCCGGTCAACGTCGACATGGCCACCTACAAGGCCGAGTTCCTGCACCAGCACTACAAGGGACGGCTGCGGCCGCTCGCCCACTACTCGATGGGCTGGCTGCCAGCCGTCGCACGAGCCGTCGCGCTCGCGCCCCGCACCGTCAATGCCCTGGCATCCGTGCCCTGGGTGGCACGGGCGGCGAAGGCACTGGGCGGGGTGGCACCGGAGCGGGACGTGCCGGTCTTCGCCGAGCAGCGCTTCACCGACTGGTGGCGTGAGCGCGGCGGGCCGCGCGGTGACGGACACCGGGGCGTGGTCGTCGTCTGGCCCGACACCTTCACCGACCACTTCCACCCTGCCGTCGGCCGCGCCGCCGTCGAGGTCCTGGAAGCGGCCGGTTTCCGGGTCAAGGTCCCCGACCGTGCGGTCTGCTGCGGGCTGACATGGATTTCCACGGGACAGCTCGGCGTTGCGCAACGGGTCCTGCGCCACACCCTCGACGTGCTCCGTGAGGACCTGCGCCGGGGCACCCCCGTCATCGGTCTGGAACCGAGCTGCACCGCAGTCTTCCGCGCCGACGCCGTGGAGCTGCTGCCGAAGGACCCGGACGTGGAGCGGCTGCGTGCCCAGACCAGGACGCTCGCCGAGCTCCTCGTGGAGCGCGCCGACGACTGGCGACCGCCCCGGGTCGACGCCCGGGCGGTCGTCCAGCGCCACTGTCACCAGTACGCCGTCATGGGATTCGACGCCGACCGCGAGATCCTCGAGCGCGCCGGGGTCGACGCCGACGTCCTGGACGCCGGATGCTGCGGACTGGCCGGCAACTTCGGCTTCGAGAAGGGCCATTACGACGTGTCCATGGCCTGCGCCGAGGCGGGACTGCTGACCGCCGTGCGGCAGGCCGACGATTCGACCCTGGTGCTCGCCGACGGCTTCAGCTGCCGTACTCAGGTCGACCAGGCGGGCACCGGGCGCACCCCGCTGCACCTCGCGGAGGTCCTCGCGGCCGCCCTGCACGGGAGGGAGGCCGTTGCAGACCGGCCCGTGCCGCCGCGGCGACGCGCCCTGCTGCCGCTGGCCGGCGTGGGCGCCGCCCTGTTCGCGGCGGTCGTCGCAGCCCGACGTGCTCGGACGTCCCGCCCGATCTCCTGAGGAAGTGTGACCACGCCGGAACGCTCACCAGCCGACCGGAGACACTGCGTCCGCAGCCTTGCCGAATCGTGCCGAACATTCCAACAGCAGGGCGTGGACGAACCCTTGCGGCAGATTGCCGCGCAGCTGGCGCTGCGCCACGTCGTACTCCTCGGCGAAGAGTCCGGTGGGCCCGCACGCCGAGCGGGTCCGCTCGAACCACCGTGCCGCTTCGGTGTGCTGACCCTCCGCGTGGGCGGCCAGCGCCATCGTGAACCCGCACAGCAGGAAGGCACCCTCCGCGTCGCCCAGCGGCTGGTCCCCGTGCTGGAAACGGTAGACGTAGCCGTCCTGCGCCAGTCGGTGTGCTACGTGTGAGCGGGTGAGGGGGAGGCTGGGGTCAGCGTGCGGCACCGCCCCGCGGGCCAACGGCAGCAAGAGGGCCGCCTCGGGCCCGGTGTCGTCGTCGGCGCGCTGCCAATGGCCGTCGGGATGGACGCAGCGGGACCTGGTCACGTCGAGGATGCGGTCGGCCAGGCGTGACCAGTCCGCCGAGGCGGGAGTGCGCAGCTCCCTGGACAGGTCGCGCAGGCCGACGACACAGCAGAGACGGGAATGGGTCCACCAGCGGTTCTCCAGCTCCCACAGCCCGGCATCGGGCTGCGTCCAGCGCTCCGCGACGGCTTCGGCGGCCAGGGTGGCGGCTTCGGCTGTCCGGGTGTCCAGGACGCCGTGGCGGGCGGCAGCGGCGAACAGCTGGAGTGCCTCCCCGAAGACGTCGAGCTGGAACTGCCGGCCTGCTCGGTTGCCGGTCCGGTCGCTGCCGCCGGGGTAGCCGACGTACGGCAGGTCGCGTTCGGGTGGCAACGGCTTCCCGTCCACCGTGTAGGCGGGGCGCAGCTCGGCGCCGTCTTCCAGGATGCGGTCGGCGACGAAGCCCACCGCGCGGTCGAGCAGGGGGTGCGGGCCGTGGGCGGCGACCGCGATGCCGGCGTAGCACTGGTCGCGGACCCAGGCGTAGCGGTAGTCGTAGTCGCGTCCGGTGTCGGCGCGTTCGGGCAGCGAGGTGGTGGCCGCGGCGACCATGCCCCCGGTGGCGCTGGTCAGTCCGTTCAGTACCGCGTATGCCATGCGGGTGTCGCGGGGTGCGGCGGTGTCCGAGCAGTCCGGTACGGCCTGCTTCCACCACCGTTCGGTGGCGTTCCACAGGGACTGCGGGGCGAGGGGAGCGTGTTGCGGCTCCGTGGAGATCTCCAGGACGAGGTCGTGGGCGCCGCCCTCCGGCAGACGCAATCGGGCGTGCAACCCGCCGTCGGTCCCCGGACGGGCTTCCCCGGCTCCGGTGAGCCTCACGTACAGGGCACCGGAGTATGCCCTCCAGATGCCGCTCTCCTGCCGCATCCGAGTCATGGGCTGCTGCCCGTAGTCGGCGCGCACATCGAGGTCGATGTCGACGAGGGCGGCACCGCGAACGGCGCGGATCTGCCGGAGCAGCACCACGCGTCCGGTGTCGGCCGGGGCCGCCAGGGCCTCCCGGCAGGAGACGATGCCGTCGGCGGTGACCCACCGGCTGACCCGGATGAGTGAGCCGTCCTCGTAGTAACCGCCCCACACGTTCCACCGGTCGGCGGGACGGACGCGAAACCGGCCGGGGCCGCCCAGCAGGCCGTTGAAGACGGCACCGTCGTGCCAGGCGGGTGCGCACAGCCAGGCGATCCCTCCGCGTGGATCGATGAGGGCCCCACGCTCCCCGTCGGCGATCAAGGCGTAGTCGCGCAGGGGCCAGGGGCTGTCGGCCCCGGTGGCTGTGGCCGCGTCGTCGGTCGTGCCGGGCCGGGTCATGCGGTGCGGTAGTGGTCGGCGGCCGTCCGGTCGAGGGAGAGACCGTGGCCCGGTTCGCCGGAGGCGCCCGGGGTGACGCTGCCGCCCTGCGGATCGAGGGTGCCGCGAAACAGCATGTTCTCGATGCGGACGTGGTCGTGGAACCACTCCAGATGACGGGTGTTGGGCACGGCTGCGGCGACATGGACGTGCAGGTGGGGAGCGCAGTGGCCCGAGATGTGCAATCCGAGCCCTTCGGCCACGGCGGCGGCGCGGAGCCAGACGGTGATGCCGCCGCAGCGGGTGACGTCGGCCTGCAGGCAGTCGACGGCTTCCGAGGTGGCCATGCGAGTGAGGTACGGCAGGTCGTAGCCGTACTCGCCGGCGGCGACATCGGCGGTGACCGCGTTGCGTACTTCGCGCAGCCCGGTGAGGTCGTCGGAAGAGACGGGCTCCTCCAGCCAGGTGACACCGAGATCGGCCATGGCCGCTGCCATGCGTACGGCCTGTTTGCGGGTGTAGCCGCCGTTCGCGTCGACGTACAGCTCGGCGGTATCGCCCACGGTACGGCGGGCCAGCGCGGTGCGATCCAGGTCGCGGGCCTCGCAGCGCCCCCAGGACTCGGCGACCTTGATCTTGACGCGGTCGATGCCCTGGCCGGTCCAGTCGCGCAGCTGCTGTTCGAGTTGAGTGTCGTCGTAGGTGGTGAGGCCGCCGCTGCCGTACACAGCGACCTCGGTGCGGGCCCGGCCCAGCACATGCACCAGGGGGAGGTCCAGCAGGCGTGCCTTGAGGTCCCACAGGGCCGTGTCGACGGCGGAGACGGCTCCGGCGGCGATGCCGGGTCTGCCGGCGTTGCGCAGAGCCCGGCTCATCCGGTCGTTGGCAGCGGGGACGTCGAAGGCGCCATACCCGACGACAAGGTCCGCCAGTTCGTGCTCAACGACGGGGGCGCTGGCGGGCGAGCCATAGGTGAAGCCGAGGCCCGTCACGCCCGCCCCGGTGGCCTCGACCAGCACCAGGGTCGTCGCGTCCCAGGTCAAGGTGGCGTCGCCACCAGGCAGATCGGTGGGGATCCGGTACACCGAGACAGCCAGGTGCTCCACGACGGGCCCGTCGTGGAGCACCTGGACCTGCGACGCTTCCTGGGTCACTTGTTCTTCTCGGTGCTGTCGTGCTCGCCGGCCCCGGGACGGTCGCCGCGGTGGCGGCTGCCGGGAAGCATTTCCTGCACCTTGGCCTTCAGCCCCTGCTTGGCCATGGCGCTCCGGTCGCTGTCGCCCTTGAGGATCGCGGTGGCCGCTGCCTCGATCTGGTCCAGGGAGGCGTGCGGCGGGATCGGCGGGACGGCCGGGTCGGTGCGGAAGTCGATGACGAACGGCCGGTCGGCGGCCAGGGCCCGGTCCCAGGCGGCCTCCACCTGCTTGGCCTTTTCCACCCGCACCCCGTCCAGGCCGATGCGCTGGGCGATGTCGGCGTACGGCAGGTCGGGGATGGCTTGCGACTCCTCGAACTGGGGAGCGCCGGACATGGCGCGCATCTCCCAGGTGACCTGGTTGAGGTCACCGTTGTTCAGCACGGCCACGATCAGCCGCGGGTCCGACCACGCGCGGTAGTACTTCGCGGCGGTGACCAGCTCCATCATGCCGTTCATCTGCATGGCACCGTCGCCGACCAGGGCGATCGCGGGCCGGTCGGGGTGGGCGAACTTCGCTCCGATGGCGTACGGCACGCCGGGGCCCATCGTCGCCAGGGTGCCGGACAGGGAGCCGCGCATACGGCCACGCAGCCGCAGGTGACGGGCGTACCAGTTGGCGGCCGAGCCGGAGTCGGCGGCGAGGATCGCGTCGTCGGGCAGCTTGCCGTCCAAGGCGTGGACGACGTACTCCGGGTTGACCGGGTCGGCGCTCACGGCAGCGCGGCGCTGCATGACCTCCCACCAGCGGGCGACGTCCTTCTCGACCTTCTCCCGCCAGGTCCGGTCCTGCTTGCGATGCAGCTTGGGCAGCAGCCGCTGCAGCGTCTCGCGGGCATCGCCGACGAGGTTGACCTCGTTCGGGTAGCGCAGACCGATCATGAACGGGTCGATGTCGATCTGCACCGCCCGCGCCTGGTCCAGCTCCGGCATGAACTGCGTGTACGGGAAGCTGGAGCCGATCATCAGCAGGGTGTCGCACTCCTGCATCAGCTCGTAGGAGGGGCGGGTGCCCAGCAGCCCAATGGAGCCGGTGACGTAGGGCAGGTCGTCGGGCAGGGCGTCCTTGCCGAGCAGGGCCTTGGCCACTCCGGCTCCGAGCACGTCCGCCAGCCGTTCGACCTCCTCGCGGGCGCCGCGGGCGCCCTGCCCGATGAGGACCGCGACCTTCTCACCTGCGTTCAGGACGTCGGCGGCCCGCTGGAGGTCCTCCTCGCCCGGCACCGGCGCGTAACGCCCCAGGCCCAAGCTGGAGGGCACCATCTTGAAGGCGTGCGTGGGCGGGCTGTAGTCCAGCTCCTGCACGTCCGCCGGCAGAATGATCGCTGTGACGGTGCGCTTGGCGTAGGCGGTGCGAAACGCGCGGTCGATGAGGTTCGGCAGCTGCTCGGGCACCGTCGCGGTCTCGCAGAAGTCGGAGGCGACGTCCTTGTAGAGACTCGCGAGATCCACTTCCTGCTGATAGGAGCCGCCCATGGCACTGCGGTTGGTCTGCCCGACCAGCGCCACGACGGGAACGTGGTCCAGCTTGGCGTCGTAGAGCCCGTTCAGCAGGTGGATCGCGCCTGGCCCGGAGGTAGCCGCGCACACCCCGACCTTGCCGGAGAACTTCGCGTACCCGACGGCCTGGAACGCGGCCATCTCCTCGTGTCGGGCCTGGACGAACTTCGGCTCGTTGTCCGCCCGCCCCCAGGCCGCCAGCAGACCATTGATGCCGTCGCCCGCATAGGCGAATACATGGTCGACATCCCACTCGCGCAGCCGCTGGAGGATGTAGTCGGACACCTTGGTGCTGGCCATGCAAGCTCCGTTTCCGATCCCGTCCATGAACCACTGTCCTCTGCGCCAGGGCCGTGCACCGGGGCGCGCGAGGTACGACTCTTCAGGGGTAACCGTGCTGGTACGGGCGAAACGCCACGCTCGCGGAGTCCGCCCGGTCGTCCGAGCGTCAGCCCAGGGAGGTGAAAGGACGTTGCACGCTTGCTCGCAGCGGCGGCAGGCTTCGACGCAGACTCGACAGTGCTCATGCTGGTCGGCGTGGCCCGCGCACTCGTCACCGCAGGCTTTGCAGACGGTGGCACACGCCGGGAGGAGGGCGCGGGTGATGTTTGCGTCGTAGCCCGTGTGACGGGAAAGGCCGCGGCCGTCGCCGTGCAGATGTCGGCGCAGTCGGCATCGGTCCTGATGTACTTGGTCAGTTCGGCGACCATGTCCTCCGACAGGCAGGCGTCCGCGCAGGCGGCGCACGCGGGGTCTGCCGCTGGGCGGGCGTGCCCCTCAGCGAGGACGAGGAGAAACCCCTCGCGCGGGACGTGCTGGCCATGGTTGACGGTTTCGCCACGGCGGGCTCGCGCCACTGGCGGGCCAGGCGGGCCCGTACCCGTTAGGAACAGCGATTCGCGGATCTGGTGACCCGGGTCAGGTCCGGGGCAGTCGACGCCACGACCGGTTCCGTACTGGACCGCGTCTGCGGCCACCGCGACGCCTCCGGCGCCGAGCTGTCACCCCGGATCGCGGCGGTGGAACTCCTCAACGTCATCCGGCCTACCGCCGCACTGAGCTGGTTCGTGGCCTTCGCCGCGCACGCCCTGCACCGCTGGCCGGAGCACCTGGAAGGGCTGCGGTCGGGCGAGGCGGCCTTCGCCACCGCCTTCGCCCATGAGGTCCGCCGGTTCTACCCCTTCGCCCCGTTCCTGGGCGGGCAGGCTGTCACCGACCTGACCTGGCACGGCCGCCGCGTCCCGGCCGGCGGGCTGGTTCTGCTGGACGTCTACGGGCAGAACCACGACGAGCAGTTGTTCAAGGACCCGTACGCCTTCCGCCCGGAGCGCTTCCTCAACCACCCGCCCGGCAGGGACGACCTGATCCCCCAGGGCGGCGCGGACCCCCGCGCCGGACACCGCTGCCCCGGCGAGGCCATGGCGGTGGGCGTCCTTGAGACGCTTGCCCAGCGCTTGGCCCAGCTGAGCTATGACGTTCCGCCGCAGGACCTGACCATCCCCTTGAACCGCATCCCTACCCGACCCCGCAGCGGAATGATCATCAAGATGCTCGCGTAGGCACTGGGCGGTTGCCGTGCCCTGAGACGAACTGATCACCGAGCGCGCCGGCCACTCCCCACCGCTCCCGAACTGCGCCGCGCCCCTGATACGTGCGCGGTCGGCCGTCACGTGGGTGGGGCGTGCCAGGGCGCCGGAGGTCTCGCTGATCACGTGGTGTGCGCTGTCCTCGGTGCGGACCACGCCTGCCACGCGGTTGCAGGCGAGAACGGACGTCTCCGTCCCGTAGGGCGAGGAAGGTGGCACCGCATCGTGTTCACTCGTCTGCGGGTCGATCCGCGCACCCAGGACTACTACGAGCGCCGGATCAAGGAGGGAAAGACCCGACGTGAAATCGTCCGATGCCTCAAACGCTACGCGGCCAGGGAGGTCTTCCACCTGGTAAAACAGCTGCAGCCAGCACCCCGCTCATAGGGGCTGTCGTGACAGATGAGAGGCTCAGACGGGTGAGCGAGACACCACCGAACACCCTGCAATACCGCTTTGACGGGCCAGAAGACGCTCCGGTCCTGATCTTGGGTCCCTCACTGGGTACCACATGGCACAGGTTGTAGAGACCGTCTATGGGCGTCCACGCCAGTCCATGGTGTGTGCGTTGTAGCAGGTCAGGGCTTTGCGATCCAGTGGCGTCGGCGTAGTTGGTGACAGACGTGTGACAGGGCCAGTGATACGGCGAGGCCCCGCCGGGGTCCGTCCTGACGGGACTTTGAGCCGAGCCGTGAGACGACGAAGTGCATCGGAGCGCTCCGGTGCGGCTTCGTCAGAGACCGGCTGCGCTGGCGCGCACGATGCGGTTGGCGCTTCATGCGGTCCGTGCTCCTGTGACGCTTCTAGGGTTCGCCTACTTTGCGATTGCACTCGTTGGGAGGGCATTCCATGTATTCAGGGCGTGCGTTGTCAGTGCCCCCTTGTACCGTCCGGATGTGCCACGTAACCAGCGCTCCCTGAGCGACCAACAAGCCCAGTGGGTACTCCAGCCCATGGCCGGCGGCCACACCACCAGGGCGGAGGCTGCAGAAGAACTGGGTGTATCGCGTGCTGTGATCGACGGCATCGTCGGGGGCCGGAGCTACCGTCACCTCCCCCGACCTACGTCCCTGCCGCTACCACGACCGCGCACGTACCGCGGCAGCGCAGAAACGCCAGAGCGCAGAGCCTTGCGGGAGGCACAGTTCTGGACATCAGTGGACACGTCACCGGGCGAGGCTGAATGCTGGCCCTTCCTCGGCACGCTCAACATCGACGGCTACGGCCAGTACTACGCCGGACGAACTCTGATCGGTACCGTCAGTGCCCATCGGGTTGCTTATGTGCTGGCTAATGGCCTGGCCTCGAACCTTCCCGCACACAGACTCGTTCGGCATCTATGCGCCAATCCCCCCTGCTGCAATCCGGCACACCTGACGGTTGGCTCGCAGCGAGACAACATGACGGACCGCTTTCGCCTTCATCGGGACCGGCCTGGCCCCCACGCGGTGCGAACCTTGATCCCACCGCCTCCCGGCGGGTGGAGGGTGATGAGCGGCGACCTGAAAGAGCTGGCACGAAAGGCACTCGAGGCGGAGTTCTGGCGGAAGATCGACCGCAGCGGCGGCGATGCCGTGTGCTGGCCCTGGATGGCGGCGAGTCGGCATGACTTCGGATACGGCTTCGTGTACTGGGAAGGTCGCCACACGCAGGCTGCCCGGGTCGCTTATGTCCTGCACCACGGTCTGACCCTGGCGTGTATCGACAGTGATCTTGTTGTTCGGCATCTGTGTCCTAGAGGCAGTAATCCGGGCTGCTGCAACCCGCGCCATCTCAAGCTGGGGACACAAAAGCAGAACATGCATGATCGTCTGGCGCAGGGCAAGTATGACCGGGGAGATGACCACTTCGCGACCAAGGTGTCCAACCGGGAGGTCAGGGCATTGCGGGAGGAGTACTGGAACGCTCCTCATGGGAAGCGGCCTAAGCTCGAAGTCCTTGCCCAGCGGCATGGCGTGTACTGGGGGACCATTCACCGTTGGTTGCGCGGGGCCGGCCGCCAAGAAGCAGGCGGCCCCACCGGCGAACTGGAGCCCGAGGCGGAGGCACGGACAAACCATGCACGCGGCGAAGCCCACCGTATGGTGAAGATTTCGGACGCTCGGGTGCGCGAACTACGCGAGACGTACTGGAGCATGCCCACGAAGCAGCGGCCGTCCACCGTGTCGCTAGCCGCACGGCTGGGCACGGACTCCAAGACCGTGTGGAACTGGCTGCACGGAAAGTCGCGGCTGTTGGCGGGCGGCCCCACCAGCTCCTTTGAGAACAGCGGGCAGCAATCCGGGAAAGAGCCCATACCTGATCGGCAGTCGTGACGAGCTGTACCGGTGTCAGCGGGATCCCTCGGGTTCGATCACCGCCGTTCGGCTCGGAACAGTCAATGGGTTGGTAGTAAAACGTCGGCCAATCACTCACCAGCCGGTCACTGGGCCTGCGAAAGCCCACGCGCGGGCAGGTAAGCGAACAACAACCGTCGTACGGCGCCGGAACCCTCTGGCCTACCTCAAATCAGCACGGCCGACCGGTGAGGTCTCACACAGTGGGCCCATGACAACGGTCCGCACCGTGCGCACCTACGGGCAACTCGCTCTGCTTCCCCTCGGGTTCGCGAGCATCATGTACGGCGACCTGCTCTTCCGGGACGGCCAGCGGGGGCTGGGCAAGTTCCTCTTCATCAGCGGATGGGTGGTGGCACTTTCCGGGATGCCAGCCCTGAACCGCTACCTGAAGGCGAACCATCTCCGCGAGGGCATCCTCAAAATCTTCGTGATCCTGTTCATCGTCGGGAGCTTCGCGGTCCCCGGCCCGATCGTCAGTCTGGTCAAGGTCTTCGAGGGCACGGCGCAGCCGGTCAACTACCGGCAGGCCGCGCTCTCGTTGGCACTGATCTACATCGCGCTGACGATCCTGTCTCGGATCGCCGAGCCGAAGGACCACGTCCTGGAGCGGCTCACGAGCCGTATCCAGCGAGCGGCTGTCTTCCGGGCGCTGGCGAACGTGACCGGCATCTTCGCCGTGGTGGCCCTCCTGGGGGCACGGTTCGTCGCCACGCACCCGGTGCCTCTGATTTCCACTGGCCTGACGCTCGTGGTGGCCGCCGCGGTGGTCACCCACAAGACATTCGCCCGGGCGCGGAAGCTGTGCACGCAGATCCACGCCGACACGCAGACCCTGCTGAGAGACCTCGACGAGCTCGACCAGGCACGCAGCCGCAGCACGACGAGCACGGCGAAGCCCTGGATCCGGCGGCTGCGCGGCGAGCGGCAGGCGGGCGGCGGCCACGTCGACGAGCAGAAAGCGGCGCTGCGGGCTTGGGACGCCGTCAAGCTCGGCCTGTCCACGCCCGTGGACACCGGCTACCGCCGCATCGGCCTGCCGTTCCTCACCGACGAGGTGGTGGCTGAGATCGAGGCGAAGGTGCGGACAGCCGTCCACGGCGGAAGAGCCGGCCCTGCGCGGGCGGACCTGCAGGCCATTCAGCGGGCGTGCTCGGGGCGCATCGACGTCCTGGCCTAGACGAGTAGTTCCGTATGTGGGGGAGGGTGTCCAGCATCGGGTTGTGACGACCGAGCTAGACACCCTCTTGACCGCACTGTACGTGCATGTCGACGACCGCTTGAAGACCCCGCGATGGCGGGGCCGGCCGCCCAGGCTGACCGACGCGGAACTGGTCACTCTGGCCGTGGCCCAGGCGGTGTTGGGCTTTCACGGCGAGGCCCGCTGGCTGCGCTTCGCCCACGCCCATCTGCGGGCCATGTTTCCGTATCTGCCCCAGCGCCCGGCTTACAACAAGTGTCTGCGGGCCGCACTGCCGCTGGTGTCGGCGTACACGTGACCGTGGCTCTGGCAAGATTCTCGTAGTCGGAGATCATCTCGGCGCGGGGGGCGGCCGGTCCGCGTAACGGCGGCGAAGATGGGCGATCAGGACGACCTGGTGGCGGAGGAGGGGGACGCCGGCGCGTCCGGCCATCAGGCGTTTTGGAGTTTGAGGTCGGTATCGTGGCAGCCGATCCCGGCAGACGGCCACCGAGATCCGCGAGCCTTGAGAGCGGTCAGGGCTGAGTTGGTTCGCTGGCCGAGCCTCTAGCCCCTCGCGCACCAAGGCTCTACAGCGTGACGTCCTCTGCCGGCGTGGTATGAGTGCCAGTGAGGTCTTCAACCACGGCGAGGTCGAGTTCGGCGGCACGCTCCCACATGTACATCTGCTGCTCAGGGGTCAGGCCCAGCGCCTCGTCAGAAGCGATGAGTTGGAGAGCGGCGGCGGCTAGTCCTGGCGCAGCCGCAGCCACGGCCTGGCGCATGGCCTCGTCGGCGGCTTCGACCGCAGGCAGGTCAGCGGCGTAGCGCGCGGCCATCCCGTGGACCTCGACCGCCCGAGCGCTGATCCGCTCCAGGGCGGCGTTCGCGCAGGCATCGCCTTGGTCGGCGCGCAGCACGGGGTCCACCCGATGGTGGCCCGTGGTCGCGGCGGCCGGTCGCGGCAGTACGTGCTCGGGACCGGATTCCTGGGCGGGCTCGGGGTGGGTGGCTGCAGCGCCCCTCGGTGAGCGGTTGCGCAGCTTGTCCACGCGTTGGCGCACCCAGGCGTTGACGCGAGGGCGGGCGGTGGCGAAGCCCCGGGACGCCGCGTCATATGCGAGGTCCCCCAACCACTGGACCACCTCGCGGGCAAGCAGGTCCGCGAGGTAACGGAGGAACTCGTCGTCGTGGGACCGGTGGTCGTAGCCGTCCTGGTAGCCATCGGCGTACCGGTCGGGGACGTCGAAGAGTTCGGCCTGGCCGATGAGCGAGTTGTCCCGGTCGTCGCGTACGTTGCCGCGCATCCCGTTGGAGGAGGCGCGGGAGTGGTCGAGGTGGGTGCCGGCGGGATACACGGCCTCAACAAGCCTGCGGTTGGGCGGCCGTTCGCTGTCAGACATGGAAGCACTGTAGGAGGCGGCACTGACAGCACGGGGGCGAAGCCACCATCGCGTGAGTGACGCCGAAGGCGCCCTTGGCGGGGAGCCCCGGCTGGACACGGGGAGGCGGGCGCGACTCTGCCACCTCAGTTCACGAAATCGCGACCAGAACCAAATTCGAACAACCCCATCAACCCGAACCGGGCAGGCGGCCGGTCGCGCAGTCGTCGTCCGTGGAGTCTTCGATCGAGGTCAGCTCGTAGGCCGCGCACTCTTCGGCGGAGATCCGCTCGTACGGCGCCGGGAGTCGGGTGCCGTCGACCATGATCGTGGTGCCCTTCAGGGTACCGGCGCGCCGCCGGCTCGGTCAGCGCTCCTCGGTGGCCCGCTCGGTATGGAGACCTCGTGGGCGGGCGCCCAGTCGAGCAGACTGGACCAATGGCTTGGGTTCGGGCGACCGTCAGCAGCAGAACCCGCGGGTCGTGGCCCGGGGCTCGACGTCCGTGTAAGGCTTGAACCACTCATCCCACAGGTCTTCTTCGGCCACGTCTGCTTCTTCCAGGAAGTCGTGCGCCCTGTCGCTGACGTCGAGCAGCCCGCTCTCATTAGCGAGGAACTCCCAGTCATAGTCGAACCGAGAGGTCGGAAGGGTCTGATAGACCTCGTCCGCGTGGACGGACTCGATGCTGAACCCGCCGATGCCATCCACGGCGTAGCCGAATAGCACGCTCTCGGCCAGACAGCGCGGCTCCGGGATACCGCCGGCAAGTAGATCGGCCGCGAGGTCGTCGTACGCGCGAGCGCAGTGAAGAAGAAACCAGTCCGACTGAGTCCCCGCGCTGACCGGAACGCTGTGCCCCCAGAAGTCGGGGTCATAAGCGGCACGGTACGTCTTGTCCGCAAGGTCCCTCAGCTGCCGATGGAGAACGAATGCGGTCCTGGGCGTTACCCCAACGCCGCCGCAGTCCCCACAGCCGCGGCCCCGGGGGGACGAGCCGCAGACGGCGCACTTCGCGCAGTCTTCGGCAGCATTGCAGCCGCAGCTTAGGCAGCTCCCGCAGTCGGATGCGTTGAAAAGCGAGAACACGGCCGCGTTGAGCTGTCCCAGGTTCTCCGTGACGGCCCGCGCGGCCCTGCGCGCAGCCCGGGCTCGTGGAGCGTCACGATGCGTGTCCTCGATCTCATTCGCGATGTCAGTGATCGCCTTCCTGAGGGGGCCTGGCAGGGAAGCTGAGCACCCGTGAACCTTCGCGAGGGCGCCTGCTCCTCCCTGGAGAACCGCGTTGAGGGTGGCGGCGAGCAGCTGGGATTCGTCGTGATCTTCGAACGTGCCGATCTTCGAGAGTTCCGGTCCGCGGGGCGTCCCCTGCATGCTGAAGAGGATGGCACCGTTGCCCTTGGGCTGGGTCAGGAAGAAGAGATGCGACGGTGCGGAATGTGCCGGCATGGCTGAGCCTCCGTGTGGTGCGCGGGCAACGAGTGTGGGCACGGTAGGGAACACCGCCGCAGACTCGTGCCTGCTACGTGAAGGATGAGGTGAGAGACAAGCCGGTGATCCGGGTGCGTCCGCAGACTCCTTGGCTAAAGCGCAGCTGGTGATCTGGCTACGAGCGAGATCCCGTTGCTGGCACGCGGAAGCCTGCCACAGAAGGTGCCGCGGATGCCAGTGAGTTCGCGAAATCCTGAGTCGGGGCGACCGTTGCCCGGTCCCTCAACTCCTACCTGATGTCCAGGTTCCAGGGGCCGCTCCGGCCGTTCGGCCTCGTATTGCAGACCGTGTGTTAACAGCGCCAATATTAGGTGCCAGTCTCTCGGCGGCGCAGTTCGATGCTGGTGCCGCCGCAGCGGCCGCACTCGAACGGGCCTGGGCCAGGCCCGTGCCGTCGCGGATGAAGACGGTCGCCGCGTCCGACCCCCTCGCGCAGCAGCGGCAGGATGCTGCGCACCCGATTCAAGACCCACGCCCACAGCCAGCCCGAGCTGCGGGCCGCGCGGATCTCGTCTTCGCACGTGCTGTAGAAGGCCAGTACGTCGTCGATGCTCGTCACCTTGACGTGCCGGGCCAGGGCGTCGGTGAGCGCGTTCCCGGACACGCCGAGCGTTCGTTCTCGTGCGGCGGAGTGATCAGGCGGCTCGCTCACAGCCGCCGTACTCCGGGAGTACCTACCGACGAGGCGAGGTGGGCGAAGTACCTGTCGTCCAGTGCGGCTCGGATTCGCTCCCAGATGTCGATGACGTAGCGCCGGGTGCGGACACCAGTGGCCGTTGGTGATCAGTGCCCTGGCCGGCCACGAGCCGCTGCGGCGACCGTTCAGGTGCGGGCTGGCCAGCTCGTGCAGCCCGTCGGTGTCGACGATGACGATCTCGGGGGCGTCAAGAGGTCTCGGTGCCGCGGTCTGTTGGCTGCCCTGCAGGTCTTCAACCTGATCAGAACGGTACCCAGCACCCTCTCGCTATAGGGGCGTCCGTGTGCCTGTAACTCTCTCGGGTGCCTGACTTGCGATCGCACCTGTTTATCCGCCCGCACCGGGGTGCGTTCTCCACCCAGCGCGACCGGGACGCGTGAGTGCGGGAGCGGTACGGCCGGATCGACTGGCTGGCCACCGGCAGCTGAACTGGCCATCTCGGCCTGTGGCCAGGCCACGGCTGCATCGCTGTCGCGTGTGACGTCCATGTGGGCGTCGATTCGTACTCCCGTAACTACTACGAACGCCGCTCGGGAACCCGCGCGAGACAGTCTCATGCGTCTCGATCGCTACTTTGCCCGAGAGGTCGGCCACTTGGTCAGGCTCACACGGCCATGATGGCTACTAGAGGCGCAGTCGTAGGCTATGAAGCATGAAGATCAGGGTCCGAGACGCTCATCCAGCCGACGTCGAATGGATGAGCAACAACGCCGAGGGCTGGACGGTCACCGTCGAGAAGCAGGAACGGGCCGCCTCCCTGGCGGAGGCGCTGCACGCCCTGATCGCAGAGGATTCCGACCAAGGCGTGCGTATGGGATGGCTTCACTCTAGTCTGCAGTGCGCGGCAGGCGGCGAGCCCGGCTACGTCAGGCTCTATGAGCTCCACGTTTCTCCCGAGTTCCGACAAAGGGGAGTGGCGCGAGCTTTGGTCGATGAGTTGTTTGCTCGGGTGCCCGATCAAGAGATCATCTTGTCTGCGTGGGACCGGGAGCTGTACGGAGTGTGGCTTAAGCTCGGATTTACATACGTCCCTGAACCCGACGAAATGTCAGGGGATTGCAGTTACCCCGGTGACATGGTGCGCCCACCGGTAGAAGCTTCGTCCTGAAGGATCAGGCATCGTCTGTCGGCATAGTCGTCCAGAACCGCTTCGTCAGGAGCCGGCCGTGTCCGCCATGAGCAACAGCGGCAGCCCTCAGTCTCCGACAGCCGGAAGCGATCAAGCCCTTTTTTCTTCGGCCTGCGCCTTGCGTACGCCTCCTCGTAAGAGGAATGCCGCAGGTGCACCGGCATCACGTCCGACCAGTGCACGTTGGCCCTCTAGTACCATATGAGCCAACGCGCCTGTATGCCCCCTTGAATGCGCCCCTTGTACCCGTTCTACCGTCACGCCTTTGTCGTGTAGATCCGGCATGTCGTAGGGGGGAGCACACAGTGACGGACACGTCAGTCGTACTCGAGAACCTGGTGAAGCCCTGGCACGTGCAGGTCGCCTCGACCACCGCTCTGGCCGGGGCCGTAGCGGACGCTGCGGCCAAGGACGACAAGGAGCGGCTGGAGGACGGACGGGAACCGGTTCGGCGCAAACCGGAGTTGTGGAGAGTGCCCGCGGTGGAGGTAGGGCAGTCGGTCACCGTGACGCCGTGGGACGTTCTGCATGCCCTCGGACGGGCCACCGTACTCTCCCGTCAGGGCGCCGGACGCGGGTTGGCCGAGCACTGGGGGTGTCTGAAGTACTGCCAGGCGTTGGAGGGCAGCGCCGGGAAGTACATGAAGCTGTCCGAGGAGGGGCTGAACCCTCGACGGCACTAACCGTTCAGTCCGGTGAGCTGGGCATTGGATTCGCGCTCACCGTCGCCGAACGCATCGTCCGGAAACGGTATCCGGGACACAGCGTTTCCGCCGTGGACGCTGACATCGCGCTACAGGCCGGCTGGGCTCTGGTGGGCAAGGATGTACGGCGCCGGGACTGGGTACGGCAGCGGCCCGACTTCTTCCTGGAGGCGTGGAAGCCGGGCGAGCCGTCGAAGGTCGTTCCCCTTGCCTGTAAAGGGATGCATGGGAAGACTCCCTACGTGTACACCCAACTGGCCAGCGCCTCGGCGCAGGTGGAAGCGGTGCACGTGGGCCTGTGGAACGAAACGCCGGTGCTGGTGACGTCGACCGAGTTGCTCGGGCAGGGCGGCATCACCGTTCACATCTTGCAGGCCCACGGCGACGGGGCGTTGGTCTTCGCGCCCGACGATCCGGCGGCGGACGCCGACCAAGCACTCGACGATCTGAACATCTACCCGGACGTCCGCGTCCCGGACCCTGACGGCGGGGAAGAGCAGCGGGTCAGCGGATTCCAGGTGCAGCCGGAGCAGTACGCCTGGTTCCGGCGGGCTCTCGCGCGTGCGGGAGCTGCCGGGTTGACGGGCTTCGCCGGGGGCGGAGAACTCACCGCGCAGTACCTGACGAAGCGGCAGGGCCGTCGGCATTTCGAAGGCTTCACCCATGCCGGTACCGGCATCGTCCAGGACGTGGAATTCGAGATCGGCGGGGTGAACTTCGTCGGCACCGACCATGTGTTCCGGCTGAACGGCACCCGGGTCGAGGCGTTCTCCGGACTCGCCGAGGACCTCTTCCACCACCTGCGGGACGGGCGGGTGGAGCAGTACCGGCGAGAGGCGCACGCCCTGCGCTCGTCCTGGCGTTCGGCGCGGTTCGAGGACGACTGGGACGGACCGGTGTCCTTGCGTGAGGACGGCTCGATCATGGCGATGAGCCTTCTGCCGGAGATGCCCAGGAAGCGCCGGGCCAGGAATCGGAGCTGACCGGAGGACGACGACCAGAGGGGCCAGAGCGAGGATGGCCGAATGCCGTCACCCTCGCTCTTCCATGACTGTCTCCGCACGCGTTCCTCATGCCAGAGTCACGTGCGCAGAGCAGGAAAGCGATGAAACGGCAGCAAGGAGGGCCCATGCAGGGCGGGGGATTCCAGTGGCGAATCGTTGTGCCCACCGGCGGCGACACGCTTCGGCAAGAGCGCCTCACCCGGGACCTGTACGACACGCTACGGGCGGCAGACGGCCTGGCCGTCGGATTCGCGGACGAAGAAGCGTCCGTTGAGCCTGGACACAAGGGTGCGGGCGTGGGGGAGGTGGCGCTGTGGGCGGCCACGGCAACCGCTGTCGCCCGTCCGGCCTCTCAAGTGCTGATCACCCTGATCAAAGAGTGGTGTGCCAAGGAAAGGCACCGCAAGGTCGAGGTGTCCTACGGGGATAAATCGGTCAAGATCACAGGTCGTCCGGACGCGGTGCAGGAACGGATGGTCCACGAGTTCCTGGGCCGGGTCACCGGGGGCGAGGGTCCGGGCCCGGAGGACAGCGCAGCGTGACCCGTCTGCACAAACGCCGCGCCCTGCTGATCGGCACTGAGCACTATGACGACGGTCGCTTCGCGCCACTGCCGTCCACACAGGCGGATGTCTGGGGACTCGGCCAGGTTCTGCGGCATCGAAATATCGGCAACTTCGTCTCCATCCAGACGAAGACCGACCTCACCGCCGACGACATGCGACTGGCCATCGGCGAGTTTCTGACGGCGTGCGACGAGGACGAACTGGCACTGCTGTACATCTCGGGGCACGGTGTAAGACGGGTCAGGGACGGCGGTGAGTTCCACGTCGTCGCCCGGGACACCGACTTCGACCGGGTGGCCGAGACCGGTGTAAACGCCGGTTTCGTCAATGAGCTGCTGGAACAGTGCGTCGCGCCGCAGAAGGTCGTGATGATCGACTGCTGTCGCAGCGGTGGCTTCGCCGTCGGCCTGCGCACCTCCGACCAGCAGCCGGACGGCGCCGTGGCCAAGTCCGGCGAGTCGGCCCTACTGACCAGTAGAGGCGTCTACGTCCTGTCATCCTCGCGCGCCGGCGAGAACTCGTACGCCGATGCCGGTGAAGGCGCCGACGTGAAGCCTTCCGCGTTCACCGCCGAGGTGATCGAAGCCCTCCGAACGGGCAAGGTCAGCAAGGACGGCAGCAGTGAAGTGTCGGTGGACGACCTGTTCGCCTACGTCAACCGGCGTATGCGGGCACGAGGAGGCCGACAGGTACCGGTGCATTCGGCGCACGGTGTCGACGACCGCATCGTGATCGCCGCCTCTCCGCTCGGCCGTGCCCCGATTCTCGAACCGCTGAGTCACCGACCACGTCAGGCCGCGGATCAGCCGCAAGCCGGCCCGGCGAAGTCTGCGGTAACTCAGCCGACCTGGTCCGACCTTCTGGACTACTACCGCGAGTGCACCCTGGCCAGCGACACCGAGACGCCACTGATGGAGGTGGGGCATCACAACACGTCGTACGCCTGCCTGATCGGGGCGGAACGCTTCCTGTCGGGCGATGTCGATGCCGACGGCTGCGTCGCCCTCCCCGAGGAGGCAGCCGCCCTTATCGAATCGGCGACCGAGCAGGACGCCGAGCTCTGGGCGGGCTACCCCGCCGTGGTCCTGACAGGGCCGCGTACCGGACGCTCCTGGAGGCATCCGAAGTTCGCGCCCTTGCTGATACGGCGCGTCGAGATCGTCCAAGGGGAGGGCGAGGTGCGGTTGAAACCCTACGGCCCGGTTCAGCCACATCCACGACTCGCTGTCGACTGGCTCGGCGAGGAAGAAGCCTCACAGCTCGCGGACACCTTCCAGCCCTCCTGGCACCGGGGCCAGCACGACCGTATGGCAGTGGAGGCACGCAATCTCCTTGCCGAGGACTTCGAGTTGCCCTGCGTGCAGGAACTCCGCCCCGACCAGCTCGCGGACCGGATCGATGTCCACACCCCCGGCCACGGTGCCCGTAACGCCGCGGTCCTCTTCACGGCCCTTCCTAAAACCGGCTTCACTAAGCGGCTGCTCGACGATTTCACGGACATCGGAAAGCAGACAGACCAGATCCAGATGACTGCCCTCGGTGCCCTCGCGCCCGACGCCGCCCAGCGCGCACGTGCGGTGGCCCTGGCAGATACGGAACCGGCGCGCCTCGTGGCCCCTCTGCCCTGTAACGAAGCCCAGGCCGAAGTCATCCGTTCCGCCATGACCCGCCGCCTGACCGTGGCCACGGGTCCTCCCGGCACCGGCAAGAGCCAGCTGGTGGCCAATCTAGTCGCCACCGCCATCGCCGACGGGCAGACCGTCCTGGTGGCGTCCACGAACAACGAGGCCGTGGACGAGGTCTGGCGTCGGTGCGACAGGCTGGTCCCCGGCAGCGTCGTACGCACCGGCTCGGCCCGGAAGAACGCGACGAGCAACGCGGAGCACGAGATCGCCGCGCTGCACGAGTTGCGGACCGTGGCCGAGCCCTCCCCCAACGTGGCCACCGCCGAGGTGGAAGTTGACGTGTCGGCCGACCAGCTCGCCCGTGACCGGCACGCTCTCGCGCATATCGCGACCACGGAACGGCAGCTGAGCCAGGCCGGTGAAGCCCGCGAGAAGCACGCCAGGCAGCTCGGTGTCGTCGTAACCGAACTGCACCAGGTGCTCAATGGGCCGACGCAGCCGAAAGAGGTGGAGGAGAAGGCGCGCCGCCTCGCCCGCGCGCGGTTCCTCGGGAACTGGCGCCGCACCCGCTTCCTGCGTATGAACGGCCTCGATGCGTACGGCGGTGATCGCGTCGCAGGGTGCCTCGCGCTCGCCGGCTTCGCCGCCGCCGAGGCCGACTGGCGTGACCTGCACGCTCGTGTGGCCTCCATCGACGACAGGGAGTTGTCCGAAGCCCTGCACGGTGCCGAGGCGGCTGTCCATGCCGCGTCGCGCACCCTTCTCGCCAGCACTGTTCAGGCCCATGCACGGGCCGGGCGTCGCCGCATCCTCGACCTGCTGCGCGCACGGGACAGCGACCGCAGCGACTGGCCCGACATACGGGAAGTCCTCGGCCGGGCCCACGGGCAGAAGGCCCAGCCCGCGGTGGCCGGCTGGGCGGTGACCAGCCTTTCCGCCCGGCGTTTCCCACCCGGTCCGGCTCTGTTCGACCTCGTCGTCATCGATGAGGCCAGCCAGTGCGCCATCCCGCACGTCCTGCCGCTGCTGTTCCGCGCGCGGCGGGCTCTGGTGATCGGCGACGCCATGCAATTGGCACACATCGCGAAGATCAGCCCGGAACGCGAGGCGCTCGTCCGCCGGAAGCTCGGACTGCGATCGGAATGGCTGGAGAAGCACCGCCTTGCCTACCGGCGCCACTCCGCCTTCCACGCCGCCGAAAAGTCCGCCGGCGGCACCCTGCTGCTCGACGAACACTTCCGCTGCCACCCGCGCATCGCCGCGATCTCCAACGACTTCTTCTACGACGGTGACCTGACCGTTCTCACGGACACTCGCGGACGCCCTGCCCTGCCACGTCCGGCCGTCATCTGGACCCACGTGCCCGGACGGGCCGCCCGCCCCCCGTACGGCGGCTCATGGGTCAACGAGGTCGAGATGGACAAAGTGGATGCGAGCGTCCGGTATCTCCTGGAGCAACTGCCCCCAGGAGCCACCATCGGCGTCGTGACCCCCTTCACAGCGCAGGCCGAAGCACTGCGCCGTCGGCTGAGCCGATATGACGAGGAGCGTCTGCGCGTCGGTACAGTGCACACTTTTCAAGGCGGCGAACGCGACGTCATGGTGTTCTCACTCGTCGCCGGAGAGGGCATGCACCCCGGCGCCGTCGAATGGGTAGCCGGCCAGCTGAACCTCTGGAACGTCGCCATCACCAGAGCACGCAGTCACCTCATCGTGGTGGGGGACAAAGACCGCTGGCGGAAGCGGGGCGGTGTGGCCGGCGCGCTGCTCGACGCAGCGGAAAACGACGGCTCCGGGCCACACGACCAGGCCGGCGACCCCCTGTCCAAGCGCCTCTATCAGGTCCTCTCCCGGCTCCCCGGGGCCACCGTCACCTTGGGTGAGAGCCTCCACGGGCATCCGGCCGATGCGCTGGTGCGCGGCACCGATGGCACAGCGACCCGGGCCGTGCTGCTCGATCGAGGGCCAGATGAAGGCGCCGACGCGGCACGTCATCTGCGGCTGACGCTGCACCGACGGAACCTGCTGAGCGGCAGCGGCGAGAAAGAAGAAGCCATCCGCTGGCCGGCGTGGCGGCTGTACGACACGAATGGGAGCTGATCAGGCAGCGGCCCTGCCTCCTGCCCCTATACAGGGGGTTACTCGCTGTACGCCTGCTTCCAGCGTGTCCGGTGCCGGGCGTCCCCCTGACCGGCACCGTTGATCTCGGCGAGTGACATCAAGGAGGCCCCTCCGTTCCACACCCCCAGGTGGTCACGGTGTACGGCGAGAATTCCATGCTGCAACGCGAACTTCTCGGACGGCCGACTGAACCGCGTGGTCGTCACGAACACGGCCAGGTCGGCGCCGAAATGCACCCGGGCCCCCAGCAGGTCCCGCAGTTCACGGCTCGCGATCGTGTTGGTCGGTGCGTACCGCTTGCACTGGATCACCATGCTCCGGCCGTCCGGCAGACGGCCGACGACATCAGCTCCGTTGTCGTTCGCGCCGCCCACCCGGCGTACCTCGACGCACCCGTCTCGTCGGCAGAGGTTCGCGACCAGTTCCTCGAACTCCGTACCGGTCATCGCGTCCACCTCGGTCAGCGCCCGCCGACCGGCATCGATCACGTCGGATTGTCGCCAGACGTGGTCTCGCTTGCGCACTAGCCGGTCAGTGCGCCACAGCCACCAAGCGACCGTTCCCAGGCCGCCCAACAGCAGTACCCCCGTGACGTAGGGCCAGACCACCGACCAGAACATCACCAGGAGAGTTATGGCGATGGCCCCACACACCGACGCCCGCTTCAGCCAGACCACCCTCCGCTTTCGCGCAGCCGCACCTCGTCCACGCCGAACTGCCATACCTGCCTCCTGCCCCCAGCCACCTCGATACCGAAGTCTGACCAACGAAGGCCGGCCCGCGTAGAGCGCGGAGTCGGCCATTGGCCGGATCGGGCGGCGAACCGGGCCGATACTGGGGCGATACCCGGCATCTACAGAAGTGCTGCCGCCCGTCGCGAGGTCGGCATGTGTTGCGCTGAGCGACTCACACGGTGGCCGGTGCCGCACCGGACCATGGCACTGGCCACCCGCGCCGACCGGACCCATGTGATGGCGGCCGGTGAGGATGCCCGCCAGCATCGACGTACCCCCTGCTCGACACCGGTAGTCACCAGCCCGGACAGTGCAGTCACCTTGCTGATCACCATGGGAGACAACCCCGAGCGGCTGAACACCAAGGCGTCCTTCGCCGCGCTTTGCGGAGTCAGCCCCATCGAGTACTCCTTCGGTCGGCGACGCACGCGCAGGCTCAACTACGGCGGCGACCGCCAGGCGAACGCGGCCCTGCACCGCATCGTCTTCACCCGGCTGCGCCACGGCCCCCGCATCCAGGCGTACTACGAACGCCGCCCGCAGGAGGGCAAGACCCGACGTGAGAGCATTCGATGCCTCAGGTGATACGCAGCCCGCGACGTGGTCAACCTGGTCAGGCCGGTTTCCCGGACCCTCGCGGTTTGCAGGCGTCAGTGAGACGGCGAGGCCCCGCAGAGTGTTTGGCGGGGCCTCGCCGACACTGGCTCAGGGCGCCGATGGCATCAGTTGCAAGCATCGTTGTACTCCGGTTCTCCGCTTTCGAGTACACGGAGCAGGGACGCTGTGACGACGCGCGAGCTTCGTCCGATGCGAAGCACGCGGCACGGAAACCGCCCCCTGCGGATCAGGTCGTACCCCTTCGCTCGCGAGAACCCAAGTGCCCTTGCAGCGTCCTCCACGCTCCCCGTTCCGTTCCATGTGGCTCGAATGCGCGCGGGACTATATTGGGCGCTCACAGGCTCGCTCTCTCCTATGTGCATCGATTTCCTTCGCTTTGGCGGGTGGTGCTTTGCGCCGGGTATGAAGTGCGCAGACTCAGGTGAGCGCGGTAGCCACCAATTGTCCGCGGCGCTGCCGGTTTGGCTAACCGGCGGTTCGCTGCTATCTTCCCGCGGCCTGGGCCCAACGGCCGTTAGTCCAGGCCGCCCCGCGCTTTAGCTGAGCATCGCCCCCCTGCTGCTGGTGGAGAAGGCGATGTGGAGGGATCGTCGTATCGTGGCGGCACTGAAGTGTCGTCCGCAGCCGTCGGTTTCGAGTCTGCTTCAGGCCCGCAGTTATCAGACTCGTGCGGGAATGCAGACCGCCCACGCGTGCAGCGTGCGCGGGCGTGTGGTCTCTCGGGGGGCGCGACATCGGGCGCGACCATGGGGGCGTGAGCGCTGCCGCGCATCAATGTATCTGTCACGGGGAGGGCTTGTGTGTACGGCAGGTGGGTGCTCGGGAAGGATGGAGGCGCACCGCCGCAGCGTCGGAGCTGACTCCTTTCTGGACCGAAGTGCCCTGACCATCCTGCGTCGTTCACGGGGCCAGGCGGTGCGCTCGGACGCGGGTTCGGGCAAGCGTGTCCAGAGCACTGTCTTGCGCGGCGAACGTGCACTGTCTCACTGGTGACCGCTTGTCCGGGCCGGCGGCACTGCGAACATGGTGAACCCATCACCGGGGGTAGAGGAACGATCATTTCATCAAAACCTGCCTGCTCCATGGAACCTCCCCGGGACGCCACGGAGGCGGTACTCGGGGTGGATACACATCGCGATTTTCACGTTGCGGCCGTGCTATCCATGACCGGAAGAACTCTGGGCATCGAGCGTTTCCCGGCCGCTGCGAGTGGTTATCAACAACTACGCGCCTGGGCCGCTCAGTTGGGTGACATCCGTCGCGCCGGAGTGGAGTCGTCCGGTAACTACGGTGCGGCCCTGTCGCGCTATCTCCTGTCGCAGGGCATCGAGGTCCTTGAGGCTCCAGGCCCTGGGCGTGAGGCCCGTCGCCGACGGAGCAAGTCGGACCGAGGCGACGCGGAAGCCGCTGCGCGTGCGGTTCTCAGCGGTCGTGCGCACTCGCCGGTGAAGTCAGGCAGCGGTCCGGCCGAAATCGCGCGTTTGTACCTCGTGGCCAAAGTCTCCGCAGCGAAGGCGCAAAGACAGGCTGCGAACCAGCTCAAGGCGATCCTGGTCACCGCCGACCCGACCTTGCGGGAAGAGCTGGCCACGCTGTCCCGCCGTGCGCTTGTCTGCGCTTGCTTGGAGCTGAGCGAGGGCGACGACAGTACGGATCCTGTGGTCCGGGCGACACGGTTCACGTTACGTGTGCTGGCCGAGCGCATCGAGCAGCTACGGGCGCAGGCCCGAGTGTTGGAAGGTCGACTGTCGGACCTGGTCCGGTGTCATCACCCCCGGCTCATCGACGCTGTGGGCATCGGACCGCATAGCGCAGCGGTGTTGCTGACCGCCATGGGCGACAACAGCGACCGCCTGCGCGGTGAGGCGTCGTTTGCCGCGTTGTGCGGAGCGAGCCCGGTGGAGTACTCGTCCGGGAACAGGCAGCATCGCCGGCTGAATCGCGGTGGGAACCGGCAGGCGAACGCTGCGCTGCACCGCATCGTGTTGAGTCGGCTGCGCTGGGATGCGCGAACTCAGGAGTACTACGAGCGACGCGTGATGGAGGGCAAGACGCGACGGGAGGTCATCCGCTGTCTCAAGCGCTATGTGGCCCGGGAGGTCTAACCGGCTGGTTCAGGAGGACCGCCGCGACTTGAGCCACACACCGGCTTCGCTTCTCGTGGCGCGGCGCTGAACCTTATAAGCGAGGGTGGCAGCGTAAGCCTGGGCGCGTTCCTTGGACTTGAAGTCCACCCCCGGCGCGAATCGAGCGCGGTGTTTCGCTGGCACGTGGGCAACGAGAACTGAACCGCGGTCGCCGCTCCTATGCCTCGCAGCTTGTGAGCTCAACCGTTCACTGGCCTGACCGCCTCTCCCGCCTTGAAGGGAAGAAGCCGGCACGGTCGCCTTCTTGCAGGCCGAATCGGCGGGTGCGGGCTTGGGCGATGACGTCGTGGGGCGGGGCACCGTTCTCGAAGATGATCCCGTGTCCTGGGAAGGTGAGCATGTTCCGGTAGAAGTGATCGACGACGGTTGATGTCATCGGTACGTCGTCACCTGGAGCGTCAGCTTGGGGATCGCTGTGGGAGCCGCGGTAGGTGACGACGGGCGAGTCGAGGACGACAAGGCCGGGTGCGGCCGGTCGAGCTCACGGCAGTAGTGGGCCAGAGCCGTGGTAAATGCGGAGTGCAGCACGGAGCGGACGCCCTTGCCCCGGGAGGCCCGCAGTCGGTTACGTGCCCTGATCTCCATCTGGGTATTGGTCGTACTCCGCGTACTCGACGGGTGGCACCTTGCACGCTTCCAGCGTGTGCTGGAGGACCTGGGCAAAGGTGCCGACCTTGAAGAATCCCAGGAGGCTGCTGGCCTCGGTGACCATGAGGAGACGGTCGATGTCGGAGCGGCACTGCATTTCCAGCAGGGCGAACCGGGATATGAGGTCACCGACCTCGGCCAAGCGCGCTTCTAACCCGGCCAGCTTCTCCGTGACCGACTGAGGTGAGGTTGTTTACCGGGCAGCTGCGAAGGGGCTTTCACCGCAACGGAGGCTTGGGGTCGCGGCTTCACTCGCAAGGGTGATGCTCACACCTGGCGTCCACTCATATTTTCACGCACTTCGGACCTTGTGTCGTCTCTCTGACCGATGTCCATGAGGCGTTGGTCCGTTTCATGACGGGTTCTGACCGGATCGTGATGGCCTCGGCCGCCACGCGCTGGAGTTCCCTGCTCCGTTTTCACTTTTACGGGCGGATGCAGCCCAAAGGGTCCTGGCATTAGCCTCCGGCAGGAGTAAGGCGAAGGGCTCCGAGTCGATTTGCGGTCACCTCGAAGCCCTTCAATCCGTGCATTAAATCAACGCGAGATTAGGAGCACGCAATTGATTCAGCACGTGCGAGGGAAGTTGGCACGCCATCTTCCTTCGCTCTCCGAGGCTAGCATTCCGCTGGCTGTGGTGGTGCAAACCGCTCTTTCGAGTGTCTTCTTCGTGACGCTGCGACTGAGTTCTCTCCTGGTGGCCGGTATCGCCGTCCGGTTCGTGTGGCAGCCTGACGACGTGCCGGCTCACTTGCTGTGGTGGGTGAGCGCCACAGTGCTGGCCGACCGCAGTGCGGTGGCGTACTTGAGGATCCGCAGGAACTGACGCCCCGGCCCGTGAGCCATTTCGGCACCCTTCGCGCCGTCGAGCGGCGCGAAGGGTAGCCCAACCCTCGGCATGCCCAGGCAAGCAAGTGACTTCTCTGTTCCGGTCTGTTGACGGGCGCGGTGGCAGGGGTCGCGCTGTGAGAGCGCTGGTCGGGAGACGAACCGTCAGCGCCGTCGTCGCGGCAACTGTGCGGTGGGCGGGAAAGGTAGGAGACGTGCGAACACCTGTGAGGTCAGGCCAGGTTCGTCGGGCGCCGACACCTGTCCGCACCTGGTCGGAGCTGGATGATGGCTGGATCGCTCGAGCCGGGCCGTCCGGGACCTATGAGGTGTTCTGTAGCGGTTGCTGGCCGGTCTACTGGCGCTACGGCGCCGCCTGCGCCGGATCCGCTGATGTGGGGGTGGCGGTCGCGAGGGCGGTCATGAGGGAATTGGAAGAGCGGTGGCTTGCAGTGCTGAGCAGCCCCTCGGCAGCCGCTGTGGCGTGGGAGCTGCTGGTGGAGCAGACGAGTTCGCGCCGTACCGTGTCCGTTGGCCGGCTGTATCACCTTCTCGAACGCCGGGAGGCGGACGCGTTGCTGCTCCGACACAAACTGGGTTTGTCCATGCTGCAGGGCGGTGAGGTGATGGGGCTCGACGATACGGAGTTCGCCCTGCTGAGCCGACGTGCGCTGCGCAAAATGACCAACCAGATGTGAGCGAATATGCCAGCGGCTGCTGCCTATCGGGAAGTGCGGGCGCGCGCTGGGGCGTGTGAGTGCGCTGGGGCGCCTGATGTGCGTCGGGAATCCTTCCCTAGAAGGTGGACCGCAGTGGCATTCGGCTGTTGAACGCTTCTAACATGGGATTCGTCCGATGGGGCCCCGCGCGTCCCGGGTCGGGGGCGCGGGCAGGAGCGTGGGGAGCGGCTCATCATTGACCTCAGTAGGCCCAGCGTCGCCCGAATGTACGATTTCCTGATCGGTGGTACCGATAATTATCAAGTAGACCGTGATGCGTGTGCCGAGTTGCTGAAGATGGCCCCCAGTACACGGGAGCTGGCGCTCGTCAACCGGGCTTTCCTCGTGCGTGCGGTGCGCTATCTCGCGGCAGAGTGCGGTGTCCGCCGTTTCCTCGACCATGGATCGGGGCTGCCGACCCGGCCGAACGTTCACCAGGTGGCCCAGGAAGTCGATCCCTCCAGCGCAGTCGTCTATGTCGACAACGACCCCGTCGTCCTGGCGCACGGACGGATGATGCTGGCTGAGGATCCCAGCACGACAGCCGTACTCCAGGCTGACATGAGGAACACGGACAGCATCTTCGCCAGCGCCGAGGTCGAGCGGCTGCTTCAAGATGGCCTGTCGGTCGGCGCGCTGTTCGTGTCCGTGCTGCACTGTATCCCGGACGCCGACGATCCCTGGGCCCTGCTCCACAGGGTTGCGCGGCGCCTGCCGTCGGGCAGTTACATGGTCATCTCGCAGCTCGCCTCCGATGACGCCGAACTCCGGGCGCAGATCACCGGCTTCATGGCCGAGATCACCAACAACACCTGGGGGCAGGTGCGGTCCGTCAGCGAAGTCAACCGGTTCTTCGACGGACTGGAACTCGTGGAGGGCATCGAGCCGGTGGAGGTATCCCGCTGGAAACCGGACAGCGACCTCGCCCCCCGGCAGAAGACTGAGGAGTGGATCGAGTACGGCGCCGTTGCGCGGATCCCCTGACTACCGGGGATCGGCCAGCTTGTCGACATAGGTCTGCAGCAGGTCCAGAGTCTTGCTCTTCTCCCCGGTACGCACCCACAGGTCGTCCATACATGCCTGGTAGGGCTCCACCTCACGGGGATCCACCACGTACTCCCCGCCCCGGTTGGTGTTCTCCAGGTAGAGCAGCTGACCCTCATCACTGTCGTAGGGCTTGAACAGCGTCATCGCCGGATGCCGCGCGCCGCCCAGCTCCTGCGCGGCGTTCGGCAGGATCCGGATGTGCACGTTGGGCTTGTTCTCGGCCAAGTTGAACAGATGGCGCAGCTGCTCGCGCATCACGGCCCTGCCGCCCGTCAACTTGGCGATCACGCCTTCCGCGATCAGCGCCTGGAAGGAGGGAGCGTCAGGTTGGTCCAGAAGGTTCTGACGTAGCCGGCGTACTTCCAGACGCCGGTTCATCAGCTGCTCGTTCTTGCGGCGCGTCGTTTCATCGGCCGCGAGACCGTAGTAGTCCTGCATCAGCGCCCGTGTATAAGCGGCGGTCTGCAGCATGCCGGGGATGTTGAACTCGTGGTAGCAGCGAATGCCCTTGGAGATGGCCTCAGTCGCGAAGACGCGCTTGAGGGTGTCGTTGCCCACCACATCGGGGTAGCTCGCCCACCACGTCTCCTGCCGTGACTGCCGCACGAGCAGGACGGTTTCCTCGACGGTCTCCGGTGGAGCCCCGTAGAAAAGGCACAGGGCGACGACAGTATCCTCGTCGAGCTTGCGTGTGGCGTCCCTCTCGTATCGGCACAGGGTGGCTGTGGAATTGACGCCCCGCACCTTGCCGACGACGTCGCTCTGCCGCAGCCCAGCCTGTTTGCGCAGAAGGCGCAGGTAGTTGCCGACCACGCGGGTTGCGGCATTCGGAGTGGTGGGCGGCTCATGACCACCCACCAGAGCCAGAACATTTCCCGGCACGGGCGCCTCTCTGCAGCGAAACGGGCGACGCGTTCCGCGTCGCCCGCCCAGGATCCATATCCGGTCGCTCGGGAGCAAGCCGTGGCCGTGTCGTTTCAGACAGTCAGTCCGTCGAACTCACCCCGGCCCGCACCGTCGAGAAAAGCAGCGAACTCCGCCCGGGTGAATACCAGCGCGGGCCCCTCGGGGAAGCGGGAGTTGCGGAGTGCGACATCGCTTTCATTCACGTGTGCAACCTCGACGCACTCCCCGATCGCGTCACTCGCCGTCGCCTTCACCCATCGAACACCGGAGATCTCATCGACCCTGCCGCCATTGATGACCATGTCCATATTCGCACCTTTCCTTCACGTCTGACCAGCGTCAACGCTGCCGGGGCAGGTCGCGGCACCTTCCCTCCACTGCCCCCTTTTCACCGTCCGTGAAAATTTCACGTGGGGTGAACATATCTCGGCAGCATAGCGATGTTGACCTTCCTTCGGTGTCCCTCGAAGGTGCATACTCTGCCCGCCTGAAAATGCTTATATGACTAACGGTGTGGGGCTGTTGGTGCTCTTGAGGTAGGGGCGGAAAATGGCCGGAGTCGGACGCGTGGCGAAAGGTGGCGTGACGTGGTGATTTCGCGAGCGTCAGCCACGCTGGGAGGACGGCCTGCCGTCCGCAGTTGGAGAGACTTCCGTGTGCTGGGGCACCGGTATCGTGACCGCCGGGGCCGGGGCCGGGGCGGTGCTGCGCGAAAGCGGTACAGCACAGTGTGGTGCAGTCGTGACCGCGGGATACCCTGCCCCTGGGGGCGCCTCGATGTCTTTCGTCAAGCGAGGCATGGGGTTCGGGGTTCGTAGAAGGTGCCGTCGCGGAACATTGCGAACAGCACGTTGATCCGCTGGCGCCAGGCAGAGCAGGGCCTGGGCGTAGGTCTTCCCGCGGACTCGGCATCGTTCGTAGTAGGTGCGGGAGGCGGGATCGTGCAGGGCGCGGCGAACGCGGACAGGAACATCGCCCGTTTCAACTGCCGGTTGCCGTCTCTGGGTGGGTGTTCGCCCCGTGAAGAGGCCACCGGCAACGTTCAGGAGCCGGAAGAAACCGGCAGCGATCACGTGCTGAGCAGGGGGGGAGTATCCGGCTCGGCGGTAGCAGACGTCCACGAGAGGGGTCTCGCCGGGCCGCGGGCCTGGCCGTCGGCTCACGTGGCGCCCTCGGCCGTCGACCTCCTGGCTGGCCTCGCGCCCACACCGAAGCAGGCCACGCAGACCGTGCGAAGAAGGCGTACGTGATCCTCGACGGCACCGTGCTGCCGATCGACCGCCCCGCCGCCGAGCAGCCGTACTACTCGGGAAAGAAGAAGCACCATGGGATGAACGTGCAGGTCCTCGCGGATCCAGTCGGCCGTCTGATCTGGGCCTTGGACGCATTACCCGGAGCCGTACACGACCCGACCGCGGCCCGGACCCACGGCCTTCCCGCCGCCCTGACCGCCGAGGACATCAAGTGCTGGGCATATCAGGGAGCGGTCCCTGCTGTCCGCGTCCCGTTCCTGGGCCAGAACCTGCACGGCTGGCGTCGGCATCACAACCGCGATCCCGCCAGGATCCGCAGCCTCGGCGAACGCGCCATAGCCACCCTCAAATGCTGGCGCCTCCTGCGAAAGCTCCGCTGTAGCACCACCCGGAGCACTGCCGTCGTCCGTGCCGCCGTCGCACTCGAACTCGCCACCTGATCAGCATGGAAACGGCTCACCGGCCCACACGGCAAGGTCAAAGCTCACAGCCGAATGGTCGCAGATGACGTTCGATCGCAACCAGCAGGCCCTATGACCCAGTGAAGGGGGACCGACGAAATGCGGCTCGTGGGGTGACGGAATGCACGGGGCAGGTCAGTCAGCCGGACGGTCGCCGCGTGTTCGACGGCGCTTGCGCGGGCAGCCGTCTGGATCTCGCCCCGCCTGGACGACGATGGCGACTCAAGAGGAACAAGCAGGCTCACGTGAGCTGTTGCTGCTGCATTGCACGATGAGTACTGCCGCCATGCCGGGTCTACAGCACAGTTGAACCAGTCTGGATCGAAACCACGGAGGTCGAAGTGTCCGCATCAGTGCTCGACATGTCTATGTCACTCGACGGATATATCGCCGATCCCAACGATTTCCTAGGCGGCGACGATGGCGAACGACTGCACAAGTGGGCCGGCCCGGAGGACGAGTCTGGCCCGTCGTCCGGGCCGGCCGCGCAATTCCAGGACGAATGGAACAGAGCCGGTGCGGTGCTCGCGGGACGACGCACTGCCGAGCTCATGGATCACTGGGGCGGTGATCACGGTGGTCTCCCGATCTTCGTGCCCAGTCACCGCCCGCCCGGCCCCGCCGCCCGTTGGGGCTATCCGTTGGTGACCTACGTGACCGACGGGATCGAAAGCGCGATGGCACAGGCCAAGGCCGCCGCCGGGGACAAGGACGTGCAGGTGCGTGGTGCGTACACGGCTCAACGGGCTCTTGAGGCCGGGGTGCTGGATGAGGTGCAGATCCATCAGATCCCGGTGCTGCTCGGTGATGGCCGTCGCCTGTTCGACGTCTTGCCGTCGCAGATCGAATTGGAGATCATCCGGGTGATCGACACGCCGGAGGCTACTCACATCCGCTACCGCGTCCGTCGCTGAGCCGGTCGGCCAGCACCTTCTTGGTTGTGGCGGGTCGAGGCGCGTTGTCGCATCGGGCCACGGGCAAGTCCTGATGCCCGAGCAATGCACCCTCATGCCGTTATCCAGCTCCTACGCGTCCAACTGTGATTCTCAGTGTGGCCAACTGGCGTGCGACCACTCGTCGACGTACGGCGGTTCGCCGGGAATCTCCACACCTCTACGCGGGATCACCAACCGGTGACGGTCGCGTGTCAGCCCATTCCGTCGGTTGGCCTGAGGCGGACTACAACCGGCGTGCTACGGCCTGCCGTCGGTCAGCTGGCGGGCAGAGTTCTCGATCCAGAGCAGCGTCCACTCGACTCCGGCCTGTCGGCCGGGCTCCGCGTCGGCGTACCGGCCTTCGGCGTCAGGCGCGGATGCTGGCCGCAAGCGTGCGCAGGTCCTTCTGCCCCCGACCATGGCTCCGACCACGGCTGGTCAGCGGTTCGTGACCAGGGCCTCCAGCGCTACGAGCCGGGCTCCTGGCGAAGGTCGAGGAAGCAGCGCAGCCGTACGCCGGGCTCGCCGGGCTCCCGTGTCGCACGGTCCGCCGGCGCGATCGCGCACCGCGCGGCGAGCAGTTCCTGGACGGCGAAGGCGGTCTCGTCATCGGCGGCCGCGACCTCCACCACGGCCAGGCCCGGTTCTGCCACGTGCGCTTCGTTGATCGGCTTCATACCCGGCACGACGTGTGAGCGTCCGCCGAGGTTTCCCGATCCTGCGCTCTTCACTCGACCGAGTAGAGGCCCGGCATGACGCCCGCACACTGCCTCCGCGTGGAGCCGGGCCGTGTCCGCGCCGGCAGCACCTTACGATCTCTGCACGTGGCACATACCTTCGAAGAACTCGTGCAGATGCAGCGCGCCGCCGATGAGGCACACACCGCCGTCGAACAGCTCCAGGACCAGTACGGTTCACCGACCCGGACCGCCTGGACCGACGATCAGCAGGCATCGTGGTCGACCGCTTGGCGGTCCTGGCGCGACCTCGCCGCCGACGTCCAGGCTGCGGTCACGGGACATGCCAAGGAGCAGGGCGCACCACGCCACCAGGTCGAGGCGGACGTGAAGAAGGCCGCACGCCACCCGGAGCTCGTGGCCGGCGGCTGACCTATGAGTCCTCAGACCAGCTCGCGAACACCCGCTCGTCATCGTCGGCGCGCTCGGCCAAAACGATCCGGGCGCCCTCGATGCTGCCCCACGAGCCGATCCACCACAGGTGCTGGTGCTCGGCCGTGGGCTTCTTGCCCCACCAGCCGTGCATCACCGGCTTCCCGCCCGCGGTCAGGGGGAGGTGGAACCGCTCGGCATCCACGTCACTCGCCCTCCCACCCGCTCTTGTCGGTGTAGGTGCGCAGCTGTAGCTGCGCGTCGGCCGCTACATCGCGCAGCTCCTCGAGGAACCGCCCCGGCGGCACCCGCAGCGTCAGCGGTGTCGCGAGGAAGCACTCCCGGTACCGGTCCAGCCATCGGTTCCCGTGGTCCGGGTCATGGATCACGCCGCTCGTGCGGGACGGCCGGCGGCAGGCGGAGCAGGGCGGCTCCTGCTGCATCCGCGCCCAGGTCTGGGCGAAGCGGGGCGCGGCTGGGGCGGGGGAGAGGGAGGCCGGTTCAACGCCCAGCTTGCGGGTGGCCTCCTCGCTGTTCATGCGTGCTCCTGGGGGTGGGGTGGGCTGTGGGACGCCACGATCATAGAATCGAACGCGTGAACGATACAAAGTTGTCGCGACTCGCGCTGCTCCGCTTCCTGGAGCGTGTACAGGAGCGCGACCTGGCCCGCACCCGCAGGTGGATCGCCGACGAGGAACGCCGAGAGGCGGAGCGGCGCGTCGTCGAAGATCGGCGCCCACCGGCACCCGAGTGGCTGATCGAGCGCGGCCTGGACCGCAACAACACCGTCGCCCTGCACACGGGCAAATGCTGGGACCCGGGCAAGCGGGCGAAGCCTGCGACCCGAGCGCAGGCGCTCGAGGCACTCCGCCATCAGGTACCAGCGTGCTCGAAGTGCCGGCCTGACACC
Source organism: Streptomyces sp. NPDC007929 (assembly GCF_042959065.1). NCBI lineage: Bacteria > Bacillati > Actinomycetota > Actinomycetes > Kitasatosporales > Streptomycetaceae > Streptomyces > Streptomyces sp. NPDC007929. The sequence continues at coordinate 583,350 of NZ_JBIBKD010000007.1, forward strand.
GCGCTCGAGATCGAGGTCTAGGCGCTGCGCGGCCGGCGCCCGGCCGTCTTCTTGGCCGCGACCTTCTTCGTGGTCTTCTTCGCGGTGGTCTTCTTGGCCGGCTGCTTCTTCGCCGCCTTCTTCGGCAGCTCGTGCACCTCGGCGTCCTCGCCCCGCGACGCCCGGGCCTGCTGCACAGACTTGTTCAAGGCGGCCATCAGGTCCACGATCTGCCCCGGCTTCGACTCCGGCTCCTCAAGCTTCGGAGGCTCGCGATCCTCCCGCTTGGCCTCGATGATCTGCGAGAGGGCCTCCGTGTAGGAGTCCTGGAACTCCTTACCCTCAAGATCCTCGCGGGTCATGCTGTCCATCAGCGCGAGCGCGCCGTCGATCTCCTCGTCGCTCACTTCGACCGGCGGCGGCAGCAGCTCCTCCGGCGACCTGACCTCGTCAGGCCACCGCATCGCATGCAGAACAATGACGTCCTCGCGGACCCGGAGCAGGCCCAATCTCTCCCTGCCGCTCCAGGCGTACTTCGCGACGGCCACCTTGCTGCTCCGGGCCAGGGCCATGCGCAGCAGCTTGTACGGCTTCACGGCCACCTGCCCGCTCGGCGCCAGGTAGTAGCCCTCGCCGATCTTCAAAGGGTCGACCGAGTCCAGCGGCACGAACGCGACGATCTCGATCGCCTTCGCTGTCGGCAGCGGCAGGTCCCGCAGCTCCTCGTCGCTGATCGGGATGACCTGCTCCTTGGTCAGCTGGTAGCCCTTGCCGATCTCACCCTGGTCGACCTCACGGTCCTCGATCTCGCAGTACTTGCGCACCCGCACCCGGCCCATGTCCTCCAGGTGGTACTGATGAAACCGGATCGAGTGGTCCTCGGTTGCGCTGGCCACGGAAATCGGCACGGTGACCAAACCGAAACTGATCGCGCCGCTCCAGATGTTTCGGGGCATGACAGACCTCCGTGGCTACCCCGAGCAACACCAGGCTATGAGCGCAACTGCGCCCGCGCACGTGCACGGGCGCGCAGCCCGCAGCTCTTCCGTCCTGTCGGGCGCCTGACTCGCCTCCGACGTGGCGCTTGCGCACTTGGCCCGGTATGACCATTGCACCCACACGGGCGGCGCACTGAACAAACCGGTGATAGCGCCCCGTCACGGGCCGCTATCAACAGCTCATGCTCAAAGCCGTGCTGCGCGGCCTGGCCGCCGCCTCCCTCACTGTCCTGCCCCTCACCGTCTCAGCGCCCGCCCACGCGGCAGAGACGCTTCCCCTGACCGAAGCAGTCGCCGCCCTCCCGGTGGGGACGGAGTCCCGCGACGGTTACGACCGGGACGCCTTCCGCCACTGGAACGCCGGTGCCAACCCCACCGACGGCTGCAACACGCGCGCCGAGGTCCTGATCTCCGAGGCCGTCGAAGCCCCTGCGGTCGGAGCCAACTGCCGACTTACGGGCGGGAGCTGGTGGTCCTACTACGACCAGGTGCGGGTGACGTCAGCCTCCGGCCTGGACATCGACCACATGGTGCCCCTCGCGGAAAGCTGGGACAGCGGCGCGTCGGCCTGGACGGCGCAGCGCCGCGAGGCGTACGCCAACGACCAGGGCGCGGCCACCAGCCTGGTGGCGGTCACCGCCCGCTCGAACCGGTCCAAGGCAGACCAGGACCCCGCCCAGTGGCTGCCGCCTGCCGCCGAGGCGCACTGCCGGTACGCCGCCGAGTGGGTCGCAACCAAGCTCCGCTGGAGCCTCACAGCGGATGAGGCCGAGGTGACGGCTCTGCACGAGGTGGTGGCCGGCTGCCCAGAGCAGACCGTGACATACGAGCCGGCCGTATAGGAGCCCGGCGCGCCGCGCGGTTCACCTCGCCAGCGCCAGGGCGGTCCGCGTAGACGAGACGCGCCCGGCCGGGAAGGCCGGGCGCGTCAACGTTCTATCGCGGCGTGGGTGAGGTGTTCAGTTCACGCACGCGGTGTCGGGTCAGCGGTGGTGACGGGCCTGCTCGTCGAGTACTTCACCCGACGACGCGCAAGCGGTGACCTGTTCTATTCCGGCGCGCACTTCGAGCGCCTGGGCGGGGGCGGGGACGCCGAGCACGTCGCGGACCGCTTCGACAGCAACGACCTGGTGGCCATCACCACGCTCAGTGTCTCCCTCGCGCCTCACGGGGCAATGAATTTGCTGACCGACCCCGACGGGCACTGGATGCGCCTGCTGTCGCTCATCCCTCGTGACGCAAGTTAGGAGAATCCTGGAAGCGATGCCTTCATGGAGGAGGGCGGACCCGCGTGGGAGTTGTGGGAACGCCTGGCTGGCAGCAAGCAGTACCTCAGCAAGCCCTACGGCAGCGGCCCGGCTGTCGCAGGCAAGTTACTGGCCGTAAGCGTCCTCACCTCATTCCCATCTACGACATCCGCATTAAGCAGCTGTTCGAGCGACCGAAGGCAGACCACTCCTTCTGGGCCGCGCTGGCTGCGGCCCTGCGGGCGGTCAACGGAGCCTTTCGCGATCAGTTGGTCTGTCTCCGCGGCAAGGCGAGTATCGGTGAGGACCTCGGTGTCGTGCGTGTGTTCGACGTCATCGCCTGGATGCATCAAGGCCCGCAGCATCAGGTCGCGACGAGCTGAGCTGTGAGGTGGAGCGTGGAGGGGAGCGCATGCGAGGCCGCCGAGGGCGACTATCCGAACCGCTGTCCTCGAGTTTGATGTGCTTCCGATGACGCATCACGTGGAGTGTGTCGCCATCCTCGAACCGGCCGCGAAGGGCTCCTGACCTGCGGTTTTGTGTGTGCGCATTATGTGCGGTGTGGGCGTTACGGGCGATATCTTGACGCTGAAATGACGCTCGTGACGCTCATTCTGATGGGGTGTCAGGCCGGTTGTGTCGCTGCTCAGGCGCTCTGATGGTCACTCTGTGGGGCAGGTTGGCCGCATGGGTCTGACTGACAGTGCGCTGCTACGGGCGGTGACCGGGAACGCCCAGGCAACACTCTGCCGCCTCGAGTCGTACGATGCAGGCGGCGCAGGTGCCCATCGGCTCCTGGGTAGACCTCTCTCACAGGTAGCTGGCATCGGAAGGGTGACAGGCGTATGGCGGCAAACGCCGAGCACCTGAAAGCTCTCGTGCGAGCCCACGCCGAAGCCAACGACGACCTCTTCTATAGCGTCGCCCTGCAGGTGGCGGCAAAGTCCGCTCGCCAGGGGCAGGGGAAGTTCGCTGTAGAACTGCGTGAGCTGGTTGAGACCGCGCAGCAGAAGCAGAGCAGAGCCGGCAGCCGGAATGCCGCAACCCCGGTCGTGCAGCCCCGCGGCGAGCTCACCAGCCTTCTGACAGCGGGCTACCCAGACACCCAACTTGACGACATGACCCTGGACGCGGGGCTACGAGCGTCTCTGGACCGCGTGCTGCACGAGCAGCGTCAGCGCGCCCGGCTGGAGCGTTTCGGCTTCACTCCAGTGCACCGCATCCTGCTGTCCGGCCCTCCAGGAACCGGAAAGAGCATGACCGCCGCAGCATTGGCCGGCGAGCTGAAGCTGCCGTTGTTCACCATCCGTCTGGACGGACTGATCAGCCGGTTTATGGGCGAGACCGCAGCAAAACTGCGCCTGGTTTTCGACGCGGTCGCCCAGACCCGCGCTGTCTACTTGTTCGACGAATTCGATGCCCTCGGCGCCGAGCGAGCGGCAGGCAACGACGTCGGCGAGGCCCGCAGGATTTTGAACTCGTTCCTACTGTTCCTGGACGAGGCTCCCTCTGAGAGCCTGGTCGTCGCCGGCACCAACCACCACCAGCTTCTGGACCGGGCGCTCTTCCGCCGCTTCGACATGATCGCCACGTACGGCCCCCCCACGCCCGAGCAAGCCGTGGAGGTCATGCGCCGACGGCTAGCCGGAATGGATACAGGCACAGTACGGTGGGACGCCGTGACAGACAGTGCATCCGGTCTGAGCCATGCCGAGCTGGTCAAAGCGGCGGAAGCGGCAGCCAAGCGGGCCATCCTGGCCGGCCGAGACGTGGTGGACGAGCAGCTGCTGCTGGAAGCGCTGAGCGAGCGGCACGCCTCCCACCATGCCTGAGCCCGCAAGAGCGACCCCGCACTTGGTGGTGCCTTGGCGGGCCGCCACCCTGACCCCGCGCCCGGAGCCCTCTGGCGGAGGCGGACCTGACCTGGCCCAACGCGAGGACCGTCACGGGCACGCTGCTGCACTGGTGGACGGCCTCGAGAAAGCCGAACGCGAGTCGGCCCAGCTCATCCACGAGACCCCCGACGCGTTCCAACCTGACGGTTTCGCCGTGCGGATCGAAGCAGCGCGTGACCACCCGCTGTCCCTGGAGCGTCTCGACGGCTCGGGCCTGACCCTCATGAGCAGCCATCCGCAGACCGACGACAGTCCGCAGGATGCGCTGCTCTGGGTCCCATTCGACAAGGTCACCTCGTTCACGCAGCGAATCCACGCCTTCACCGAGGACACCGACGGGGGCAACCCCAAGCAAGCCCCCTTGGTGGCCAACATGGAGCAGATCCACCGAGCGCTTCTGGAGCACCTGTGGCAGGAGCGGCAGGACCTGCCGCCCATGGACGAGGAGCGGTGGTGGGAGCTGTGGTTTGATCCGCGGATCTCGCCGACGGATCCGGTTGTCACCCTGCGTGACCTTGCTGGCGAGCGGCAGTGGCGCATGAGCGACCGGGCGATTCATGTGGGTGAGCGCCTTGTCGCGCATGTTGCGACGACCGGCGAGGAGCTCACGGTCCTGCTGGCCACGAACGCCTGCCCTGCCGAGATCCGCAGGCCGACCTTCGCTGAGGGGCTCTACGCCGTCGACCGCGCTTTCCGCGTGGACCTCGTCGAAGATCTCGCCGAGCGCATTGAGCCCGCCGACCCGCAGGCCCCCGCGGTGTGCATCCTGGACACGGGTATAGCCCAGGAACATCTGCTACTCAAGCCGGCACTGCACGAGCGGGCCTACAGCGTGCTGCCAGGCAGTACACCAGCGGACCGCAGCGGACACGGCACGCAGATGGCCGGGCTCGCCCTGTTCGGGGACTTCGCTGCCGCCCTTGAGTCGAAAGGCCCAGTGGTTCTCAGCCACGGTCTGGAGTCCGTGAAGATCCTCGACGACAGCTACGTGCCGGCAAAGTCACCGCGGACCTGCGCCGAGACGACCGCTAACGCTGTAGCGACCGCCGAAATCGGCAATGGTGGGCCCATGCCGTCCGCCCGGGTCTTCTCGATGGCCGTCACCCGACAGTCCGGGGAAGGTGAGAACGGTGTCGACGGCACAGCAACCCTCTGGTCGGCCACCCTGGATGCTCTGGCGGCGGGCACGGACGTGACCGTGCGAGACGACCGCATCGATTTGATTGGAGCACCGGATCCGGAGGCGTCGCGGCTGATCATCGTCAGCGCAGGCAACGTCCGTGGTGCCGTTCCCCATCAGATGCTCACCGATGAAGGCACGCTGGATCCCCTGCTGCTCTCCGACCTATCGCGTATCGAGGAACCTGCCCAGGCGCACAACGTGCTTACCGTCGGGGCCTGCACGCACCTGGATACCGTCCCGGATACTCCCGTGTTCCGTGGGTATCGGCCGCTCGTCGTCCAAGGCGGCCTGTCGCCATTCAGCCGAACCTCCGTGGCGCTCACAAACGCGGCCATCACCAAGCCCGACATCGTCCTGGAAGGCGGCAATATGCTCGTCGCGCCGGACGATAGTTTCCTGGACCAGCACGAACTGGTGAGCGTGGCAACCACCCACCACGACCCCGCGCGTCAGTTGACCTGGACGAACGCCACCAGTGCTGCCACCGCACAGGCGGCAGCACTGGCCGCCACGGCGATGAGTACCTATCCCGGCCTACGGCCGGAGGCGGTCCGCGCCCTGCTCGTCCATGAAGCCCAATGGACGCCGGCCATGGTCGACCAGGGCCTTTTCAAGAGGACCGGAACTCCCAGACTGGCGAAGGGTGAGGTCATGCGGCAGGTGATCCGCCGCTACGGCTGGGGCGTACCCACCGCCGAACGCATACGCAGCAGCGCCTCCAACGCCGTCACGATGATCATTCAAAACACCCTGGTGCCGTTCAAGAGGGTCAAGGGCGGGCAGGTCCGGCTGGCCGAACTCAAGCTGCACGAGCTGCCATGGCCGCTGGAGCAGCTGCGCGAGCTGGCCGAGACCACCGTGGACCTGCGAGTGACGCTCGCCTACATGATCGAACCCAACCCCGGCCGGCGTGGCATGCTCGGCCGTTACAGCTACGCCTCGCACGGCTTGCGCTTCGCCATCAAGGGCCCCACCGAATCAGGCGACGCCTTCCAGAGGCGGTTGGCTGAACAGGCAGAACACGAAAGTGACGGGATCGGCAACCCGAAAGCGTTCGAGTCCCACAGCCACTGGCTGGTCGGCCCCCGATTCCGCAATCTCGGCTCCCTGCACGCAGACATCTGGCGCGGATCAGCGGCCGAACTCGCCGACTGCGGCACGCTCGCGGTCTACCCGGTGGGCGGCTGGTGGAAGGCGAACAAGCGCAATGACCGAATCGGTCTTCCCGTCAGTTACGCCCTCCTGATCTCCCTGCGCACCCCAGAGGTCTCCACCGACCTGTACACCCCTATCGCAACCCAGCTTGGCGTGCCGGTCGAGGTCACTCCACAAGCACAGACCGAGATTGTGGACGGCATCCCCATCCAGATGGAATTCGGCTGGTAGGTGACCAGGCGGGCCCAGCCCAGCGTCGGCGGCCCTGATGGTAACGGGCGCATGCTTCCGGCCATCTTGAGATCATCGGCCGCAGCCCTGCGGCCCGTCCGGTTTCCGTACGCTAGCCCTGTCAGACCTCTCCAGTACGGTGCGAGCAGCCGGGCCCTCGCAGCGGAACAACACAAGAAGGTGGCGTGTGAGCGACAAGAATCAGGAGCTGGCCGACTTCATTTGGTCGGTCGCCGACCTGCTACGGGGCGACTACAAGCGCTCCGAGTACGGCAAGGTCATCCTGCCGATGACGCTTCTACGGCGCATGGACTGCGTGATGAAGGACACCCGCGAGGCCGTATGGGCACGGGCTGAGTCCTTCGCGGGTCAGAACAAGGATGCGGTCCTGCGTGCCACAGCCGGCCGCGACTTCTACAACCTCTCCCGCCAGACCTTCGCCACCATCGGTGCGGACCCGGACACGCAGAAGGTCGAGAAGAACCTCAAGGACTTCATCGGCGGCTTCTCCTCGGAGGCCACTGAGATCCTCGACCACTATGCCTTCCATCTGCAGATTGACCGCTTGGCCAAGGCTGGACTGCTCTACCTCGTGGTCCAGAAGTTCGCTGGCATCGACCTGAGCCTTGAGGCCGTGGACAACCACAACATGGGTTACGTCTTCGAAGAGTTGATCCGCAAGTTCGCGGACGCCTCGAACGAGACCGCCGGTGAGCACTTCACCCCGCGCGAGGTCATCGAGCTGATGGTCGAGCTGCTGCTGGCCCCGGACGGCGAGCGCCTCACTGGAGCCGCCCCGGTGGTCGACATCCTGGACCCGGCCTGCGGCACCGGCGGCATGCTCTCCGCGGCCCAGGACCACATCAAGACGCTCAACCCCAACGCGCGCGTCAACGTCTTCGGACAAGAGCTGAATGCCGAGTCGTACGCGATCTGCCGATCTGACATGCTGCTGAAGGGTCAGACCGCCTCCAATATTCACTTCGGCAATTCCTTCACCCAGGACGGCCATGAGGACGAGCAATTCGAGTACATGCTCGCCAACCCGCCTTTCGGGGTGGAGTGGAAGAAGGTCGAGAAGCAGGTGAAGCAGGAGTACGAGGATCGCGGCTACGACGGCCGCTTCGGCGCCGGGCTGCCCCGGATCAATGATGGCTCGTTCCTCTTCCTGCAGCACATGATCCACAAGATGCGGCCGCTGAAGAAGGACTCCGAGGGGAAGGAGATTGGCGGAAGCCGTATCGCGGTCGTCTTCAACGGCTCTCCGCTCTTCACCGGCGGCCCTGGCTCCGGCGAGTCTGAGATCCGCCGCTGGATCATCGAAAACGATTACCTCGAGGCGATTGTCGGCCTCCCCGATCAACTCTTCTACAACACCGGTATCTCCACTTACTTCTGGATCGTCACCAACCGCAAGCCGAAGAACCTCAAGAACCGGATCATCCTCATCGACGCGCGCGACCAGTGGTCCAAGATGCGCAAGTCACTGAACAACAAGCGTAAGGAGATCACCGAGGAACGGCGCAACCAGATCTGCGCCTGGTACAGAGAGGCGTACCACCTCACGCGCTCCGGTGATGGGTCAGAGCACTCCGTACCGGACAAGGTCAAAATTTTCGACGCGGACGACTTCGGTTACCAGCGCATCACGGTGGACCGCCCGCTCAGGCTCCGCTTCGAGGTCACCGAGGACGCCCTGGACGCGCTGCGGGTAGCCAAGGCGGTGGAGAAGGAACTCGGCGAGGACGGACCGGACAAGCTGGCGGAGGCACTCAAGTCGCTGCTGGGCAGCTCGTGGAAGACCAAGGCGGAAGCGTGGATCGCCTTGGGCGAGGCACTGGACCAGGCCGGCATCACCTGGCCGAAGAGCAAGCCCTTCGACAAGGCGATGCGTGACGCAGTCGGCGTCCCAGCCTCCGAGGGCGAGGTCCAGTACGTCAAGAAAGGACAGGTCGAACACGACCCGGACCTGCGAGATGCGGAGAATGTGCCCCTACGCGAGGCTATCGACGCGTACTTCGAACGCGAGGTAAAGCCTCATGTCGCAGACGCATGGGTCGCCGAGTTCAAGGACCCGAAGACCAAGGAGACAGTGCGCTCCCGGGTAGGGTACGAGATTCCGTTCACGCGACATTTCTACGTGTACAAGCCGCCGAGGCCGCTCGCGGAGATCGACGCGGAGCTGACGGCTCTGGAAGCAGAGATTCAGGCGCTGCTGGGCGAGGTGGTCCGGTGAACGCCTCGGTCTTCGACCCACGTTCACTCAGGCTTCCCGGGGATTACGTGTTGGTGCGGCTTGGGTACGTCGCTCGCTTGCAGAACGGACTGACAGTCGATGCCAAACGCGACATCACAGGCGACGTCGTCACACGGCCCTACCTGCGTGTAGCCAACGTCCAAGCAGGAAGTCTCGACCTCGACTCGGTCGCAGAAATCACCGTGCCGCGAAGCGTGGCCCGCCGCAGCACACTTCGCCCAGGCGACGTCCTGATGACTGAAGGCGGAGACCTAGACAAGTTGGGCCGCGGGACCGTCTGGCAGGGCGAAATGGAAGAGTGCCTGCACCAGAACCACATTTTCGCCATTCGCCCGGACCCACAGCGCCTCAGTGGAAAGTATCTTGCCTATTTGACCCAGTCGCTATACGGGCGCTGTTACTTTGAGAGCACAGGAACGAAGACCACGAACCTGGCTTCCACCAACAGCAGCAAGATCCAGAGCTTCCCCTTGCCGCTGCCGCCACCAGAGAAGCAGCAGCGTATCGTGAATTATCTCGACAACGAGACGTCACGCATCGACAACCTGGTGCGTGCGCAGAGAGAGTTGCTTGACAAGCTCCAAGAGCGCCGTACTGCTGGAGTCGTAGCTGCGGTCTCGGGTGCCATAGGGCCAGATCGTGACCGACGAGAATCGACCCTCGCTTGGCTTGAGACGGTACCCGCGCATTGGCCCGAGGTGGGGATTGGCCTCGTGGCCAGGATGGGAAGTGGGCACACCCCAAGTCGGTCTCACCCCGAGTGGTGGGTGGACTGCACCATCCCGTGGATCACGACTGGCGAAGTCAAGCAGGTTCGTGACGATCGGCAGGAGGTGATCTCCGAAACCCGAGAAAAGATCAGCCAGCTGGGATTGGAGAACTCGGCGGCAGAGCTACATCCTGCCGGCACCGTCGTTCTTTGCCGCACTGCCTCTGCCGGCTATTCGGGAGTCATGGGTAGCGCAATGACCACAAGCCAGGATTTCGCCACCTGGACGTGTGGGCCCAAGCTCGACCCTTACTACCTTCTGTGGTGTCTGCGGGCAATGCGCGACGACCTCCTAGGTCGCCTCGCCATGGGGTCGACGCACAAGACGATCTATGTACCTGACTTGCAAATGCTCCGCATTCCTCTGCCGCCCGTCGAAGAGCAGCGGGAGATTGTCAGCCGCATTCGTCGTCAGAACACGAAGATCGACAACTTGGTGGATGCCGCGAACCATCAGCTTGCCCTCCTCGCCGAGCGTCGCCAGGCCCTCATCACAGCCGCGGTAACCGGTCAGCTCGACGTGACAACTGTTCGCCGGGACGCCCCCGCGTAGCGACCAGTCGCCCGCCGACCAAGAACGGAGCTTCCCGATGTCCACCATCCCGCCCCGCCCGCACCAGGCCCACACCGAGGGCGCTTTCGAGGACGCCGTCGAAGCGGCCCTGCTCCGCAGTAAATGGGAGCGGGGGTCGGCCACGGCCTACAGCCATGAACTCGGCATTGACACCTCGGACTTGTCAGCTTTCCTGCGTGACTCTCAGCTGGATGCTTGGGAGCGACTGATGGACACGTACGGGGAGACGGAGGAACACGCGATAAAGCGGTTCGCCGCGCACGTGGCCAAGCAGATAGACGAGCGCGGACTGCTGGACGTGCTGCGTCACGGGGTGGTCCAGCGCAACATCAAGCTGCGGCTGGCGTACTTCCGGCCCGCCCACACACTGGCCGCGGGAGCGCTGGACGAGTACAACGCGAACCGACTCACCGTGGTGCGACAGTTCCGCTACTCCGCTGCGGAGCCGACCAAGTCCCTGGACCTCGCTTTTTTCGTGAACGGACTGCCCATCGCGTCGGCCGAGCTGAAGAATCCCCTCACCGGCCAGTCGGTCGAGGACGCCAAGCGGCAGTACCGCACCGACCGTGACCCGAACGAGCTGTTCTTCGCCCGTCGCAGTTTGGTGCACTTCGCGGTTGATCCAGCCCTGGTGTTCCTGACCACGCGCCTGGCCGGGGCGAGGACGCGGTTCCTTCCGTTCAACATGGGCACCGGCGGTCCGGGCAGCATCGGAGGCGCAGGAAACCCGCCGGCTGCTCCCGGGACGGAGTACGCGGTCTCCTACCTGTTCGAGCAGGTGATGCAGCGCGACAACTGGCTCGATCTGCTGCATCGGTATCTGCATGTGGAGGACGAGGCGGCCAAGGCCGGCAAAGCCCCCCGCTACCGTCCCGGCTCCGCACACAAGCAGCCGTTGATCTTCCCGCGGTTCCACCAATGGCACGCAGTGCGGAAGCTGACGAACCACGCGGCCACTCACGGTGCGGGCGAAAACTATTTGATCCAGCACTCAGCAGGATCGGGCAAGTCGAACACGATCGCTTGGCTCGCCCATCGTCTGGCCTCCCTGCACACTCCTGAAGACCCCGCGTTCCTGGACCCGGCCGCCGCCCAGGCAAAGGGTCTCGGGCCCAATCAGCCGGTCTTCGACAAGGTCATCGTTATCACCGACCGGCGGGTGCTGGATAAGCAACTTCAGGACACGATCTACCAGTTCGACCACACTCCGGGCGTAGTGCTGCGCGTCGACGATGATTCCCAGCAGCTTGCAGACGCCCTGACTGGGGCGACTGCCCGCATCGTCATCACGACACTCCAAAAGTTCCCGTTCATCCTGGACAAAGCCTCCGGGCTTGGCAGCGAGCGCCGCTACGCGGTCGTCATCGACGAGGCGCACTCATCTCAGGGAGGCAAGGGCACTGACGCGCTGAAGCGGATGCTGGGCAAGCTGGGCGATGGCTCGGTCGATGAGGACGGGGATCCGCTGACTGCGGCCGCGCTGGCCCGCGGAAAGCAGCCCAACCTGTCCTTCTTCGCGTTCACCGCAACCCCGAAGGACAAGACCCTCAAGCTGTTCGGGACCGAGGCAGCCCTCACGGGCCAGATGGAGCCGTTCCACATTTACTCGATGCGGCAGGCCATCGAGGAGGGCTTCATCCTCGACGTGCTCGGTACCTACGTCACTTATGGCACGTACTTCAAGCTGCAGCAGGCCGCCGCGGACGAGGCTGAGCGGCAGGTTGACCCGCGCAAGGCGAAGGCCAAGCTGGTGCGGGCTGCGCTGATGTCCGCGGCATCCCTGGAGTCCAGGGCGAAGATCATTGTGGATCACTTCCGCGCCCACACCGCGAATCGGCTCGGCGGCCGGGCCCGCGCCATGGTCGTCACTCCCAGCCGCGAGCACGCCGTGCGCCTCTACCAGGCGATCCGCGGCTACGTGGAGCGCTGCGGCTACACCGACTGCGGCACTCTGGTGGCGTTCTCCGGGACCCTCACTCTGGACGAGATCGAGTACACCGAGGCGAAGTTGAACGGCTTCCCAGAAGGCAAGCTGCCCGAAGCCTTCGCCTACAGTCGCCTGGACGACCCCAAGCCGCCGTCCGTGCCCCGGCCCGAGTACCGCATCCTGGTCGTCGCCGACAAGTACCAGACCGGCTTCGATCAGCCCCTGCTGACGACGATGTACGTGGACAAGCTACTCGCCGGCCTCGCCGCCGTGCAGACGCTGTCTCGGCTGAATCGCACGCACCCCTTGAAGTCGGCCGAGGACTTGTTCGTGATGGACTTCGCGAACAAACCCGAGGTGATCGAAGAGGCGTTTCAGCAGTACTACGAGGCGTCGATCTCCGAGCCGACTGACCCGGACTTTCTGTTCACCCGGCACGACGAGGTGATGGCCTATCGGCTGTTGATCGAGGCGGAGATGGACGCCTTCGTCACCGCTTACTTCGCCGCCTTCAAGAACGGCACGGCCACCGACGCTGCGGTCTCCAAGGCACACTCGAAGCTTTACGCCTATACCCAGCCCGCCGTGGACCGGTTCAACGCCCTGGCCGAGGACGAGCCGGACGCAGCACAGGAGTTCCGACGCGCCCTGGACTCCTACGTCAAAGCGTACGGCTGGCTCTCCCACGTCATCGGCTTCGAGAACGAGGACCTGGAGCGTCTCTACCAATACGGGAGGTTCCTGGTACGCCGCCTCCGGCTCCCGGTCGGCTCAGCAAGCGCGGACATTGGCGAGGTCACTCCTAGCCACATGAATGTCCGCAAGACCGGAACGGCCGAGCTCAACCTGAAGGCGGAGGGTCTCCAACTGTTGCCCGGTCTTGTCCCACAGCCCGCTGGCGCAGGCCCGGAGGTCGAGGAGAAGTCCCTCGCCCAGGTCATCGAGTCGGTCAACGACGAGTACGGAATCGGTCTGTCCACCACCGACCAGATTCTTCTCGGCCAGCTTGTCGTCGCCGTCTCGGAGGATCCGGACCTGAAGCGGATCGGCCTGCACAACGACGAGGAGACCTTCCGGCGCGAGGTCGACAAGGACATGGACCGCATCGTGATTGACCAGGCGAAGTCCAACGACGCCCTGCTCGTGCGGTACTACGACGACCCTCTCATCAATAAGATCTTCAAGCAGGTCGCTACCCAGCAGGCGTACGGGCTCATTCGCCGGCCCGCCCGCCGGGAAGCGGAGCGACGAGCCACCGCCGAGCGGGCCGCAGCGATCAAATCTGGCGAAGCGGGAACCACCCTGCCGGCCGATGCGTAACCTGCAACGAAAGTCCCGCCTCATGTCGAACTCCGGTGCTGGGCAGGCACCGTGGCCGAAGGGATCGCTGCAGTGCCGCACGATGGGCTCCATGATGCGCTGACCGAGGGCGCCGGAGGGCCGCCGTCCCGCGTGATCGCGGGACGCTACCGGCTCGACCGACCTATCGGCGCCGGCGGCATGGGCGAGGTCTGGCATGCCTACGACGAGCGCCTCGACCGCCGTGTCGCGGTCAAGATGATGCTCACTGACACCCGCGGTCTGCCCGGCATCCCCGGCCTCGGTGCCGCCGAGATGCTGACCAAGCGCCGCGAACGCTTCCTGCGTGAAGTCCGCACCACTGCCGCCCTGGAACACCTCGGCATCCCGGCCATCTACGACACTGGCATCGACGAGACCACACATCAGCTGTACGTGGTCATGCAGCTACTGCGTGGACGCGAAGTGCAGGCCCTCATAGACGACACGGATTACGACGTCTCACCGCTGGCCATCTCCTGGGCCGCAGCAGCAGGCGTGCAGATCGCCTCCGTACTGGACGAGGTGCACCGCAACGACGTCGTGCACCGCGACATCAAACCCGCCAACCTCATGATCACCCCCGACGGCATCGTCAAGGTTCTCGACTTTGGCGTTGCCGCCCTGCGCGGCTCCGGCAACCACCCCCGCCTGACCCAGGAGGGCATGACGGTAGGCACCCCGCCCTACATGTCCCCAGAGCAGAGCCTTGCCAACGAAGTCGGCCCGGCCTCCGACATCTACGCCTTGGCCTGCGTGCTGTACGAACTTCTCACCGGCCGCCCGCCATTCATTGCGGATGCCAACGGTTCCCACGCCTGGCACCACGTGCGTAGCGCTCCACCGCCGATCCGCACGCGGCGCCGCGATCTCCCCCAGGAACTGGAGGATCTCCTCCTGGGCATGCTGAATAAGGAACCCGAACGTCGCCTGGCCGCTTCCCAGGTTTACGACGCGCTGCTGCCCTGGGTCTACATGCACAACGGCTCCGGCACCATGCGGGCCGAGTACGACCCCCGCCAGCCCTTCCACCGCCCCTTCAGCGGGCCGTCCAAGCGCCCAGCCCCGACGGGCTGCTCACCGATGCAGATCGTGAAGGCCGAACCGAATGCTGTCGCTGAGGCCGTCCCCGCCCTCCTCACCGACGCAGAGGCCAACGAAGCTGCAGATCTCGCCGCACAGCTGGCCCAGGACGGCAAGTTCGTCCAAGCAGCAGACCTCCTAGCCGGTGCCATCCGCCGTGCCCAGGACGGCGTCCTGCACGACGACCTCATGTTCTCGCTGGCCCAGGTCCGATTCCTGGCCGGCGCCCACCGGGAAGCCGCCGCGCTCTTTGACGAGGTTGGCGCTGCCTGGTGTGCCCGCTACGGTGCCAACGACGAACAAGCTCTTCTCTGCCTCTACTACGCCGCCCAGTGCCGCATGGTCCTTGGTGAGGCGACAGCCTCGATCGAAGCGTTCCGCACCTACACCGCCCATGCCCCCGAGCCCGACGACACAGAAGCCGTCGACCGCCACTTGGACGCCCTCGCCAACCTCGCCCGCCTCCATGCCGCCCGCGAACGCTTCCCCGAAGCCCGCCGCGCCGTCGCGGAACTGCGTGAAGCAACCGAACGCCTGCGCGGCCCCAACGCCCCGGACCTCGCCGACATCGACGCATTCGAAAAGCGCCTTAACCGCTTCGCAGCTTGAGGTCTCCCTGGGGCCGCCCACAAAAACACAGCGGTGCTGTCCGTTCGGGCAACAAT
This sequence comes from Streptomyces sp. NPDC007929, assembly GCF_042959065.1. Taxonomy (NCBI): domain Bacteria; kingdom Bacillati; phylum Actinomycetota; class Actinomycetes; order Kitasatosporales; family Streptomycetaceae; genus Streptomyces; species Streptomyces sp. NPDC007929. The sequence goes on from NZ_JBIBKD010000007.1 coordinate 598,651, forward strand.
AATGCGCGGATGGATTGGCAGGACTGTGCAATTGCCTCTGACCAGCGAGAATGAGGGTTATCTAGGTTCTTGTTCCCGCACGCTCCCGAGGTGCATCCATGCGAAGAAGGCTATAGGCCGAGGTTAGCGCGCTCTGCGCCCCGTACCGTTCGCGCTTGCATCTGCCCGCTCATCCTTACGGCTGACTGGCACCTGAAGTCCTCGGTCTTTCGCCGGGGACTTTTTTGTCGTGGTCATCTGCTCCACCGGCTCGTCGCCCACCGGGATGCTCAGCTTGACGTCACGCAGGCCCGCAACGCGCGCACGCGTTGCCTGGCCGGTGTCGTAGGTGAGTACGGTCACCTCGCGACCAGACAGCGGTTCTAGCGCAAGCGCCCTGTCGATGATCTCGTCATCGTTGATCGGCAGCCGCGTGTGCCTGGGTGGGTCGAACATGAGCTGAGCGGTTACTTCGCCGCGTCGTAGGCCGGTATGTCGCTGTACCAGGGCGTTCGCCTCGCGCAGTACTGCGTGCTCGGTGTCCTGCTGGAACAACCGGTCGAATACGGCCAGTGTGTACCCCGCCCGCCAGCGTACGTGCCTGTCCTTGCTCTCCTTGAGCTGGTCGAGCTCGTCCACCACGACCATCGGCACCACGAGGTGAACGGGGTGCTGTGTCACATCCAGCAGCATGCCGAAGTCGACCTGCTCCAACTTGTCGGGGTGCTTGATGTAGAAACTGCTGTCGGCCACCACCGGAACCCCGCGCAGTTGCCAGCGCTGCAATTCCTGCGCGAGCGTTTCGACGGCGGCCCCGAACACTTCCATCCGCTGCCGCAGTTCGGTGTACACCAATTGGTTGACGAGCCGCTGGGTCGTCCCGATGGTGAAGTTGTCCAACCCGGCAAGCAACTGGTCGTGCCGTCTCGTGAGGACGAGCCGGTCCAGGTCGGCGCTGCTGATGAGCGTGTCCAGCCGACCAACGGCGTCGGCCGCCCAGTCGAGGTATGCCAAGAGCCGCTCGTAATACTCACGAGGGCCGCTGGTGAAGAGGTTCGAGACGCTTTCCCGCACAGCGTCGAGCGTCTGGTGCAGGTGCTTCCGGTCGACGCCGGGCAGGGGGCTTACGAGCATAGCCATACTGTGGCACTTCGATGACGGCCGTCGCATGTGGATTTGGCCGGCAACTAGCCCGATCTTGCGTAAGCGCCCAATGAGTGACCAGAAACGCGTAGAGCGCGCCTGACCTGCAGCGATGGGACTCGTCCAGGGCAGATGTGGCGCTCGTGGACCCGCTGGGAGGCTACTGCCTGAAGGAGGCCGACGCGTTGAAGGCGCAGTAGGCGCTTAGAAGGCGCCAGCTGTATCCCACGTTGATCCACTCTGACCTGCGCGTTCCCGGCATCGTGACGGGTAGTCAGGCGTTTTGTGGGACGTATGTGGGATCTGGCCGTTCGAGTGACCCGTGGGACGCTGGAACCTTCCCGTGGTCTCGATAGTGCTTCTCACTCCATCTTCACACCCTCGAAGCCTCCTGCGGAAACAATCCCGCACCTCGCCGGCGTTAGTGATCTCCGAGCCGAGGAGGGGAAGGTGTCGGGCCTGAAACTGTTCCGCGCGGACACGAACAATAGCGGCATGACCGAGGTCATACCGCGTCTTGCTGAGATCGAGGCAGATGTGCAGAGCCTGGTCGAGGCGCATATGGAGACGCTGCTGGGCGTCCGGTTCCTGGCGAGCGAGTACAGCACCGGGCCCGTCCACGGGGGCCGGATCGACTCGGTCGGGCTGGACGAGAACGGCTCTCCGGTCATCGTCGAGTTTACCGACCGCCCGTAGTCCTGCCCGTGATGTCCGTCTGGGACTGTGACCAGCACGTCCTGGGCTTGTTTACCGACCGTGTCCGGGACGTCTGTCAGGTTCTGGAGTCGGTACGGAGGACGAGTGGCACGGCATGTGGTGGTCGGGGACTTGCGGGTCCAGCAGATCGAGCGGAAGGGCGGACGGCGGTCGTGGACGATCCTGTGGCCCGAGGGGACGGTCCATGCGGAGGCGGACCGGTTCCTGCGTCTGCATGATGGTTCGGGAACGCAGAGGACGTACGCGTATCTGCTGGTGGACCATCTGCGGTGGCTGGAGCGGGAGTGCCTGGCCTTCGCTGCGGTCCAACTGCAGGACCTGGAACGGTACATGGGCATGGTCGGTGCCGAGGTCCGCATGCCGCTCGGTGAGCCGTGGCGGGTCGGCAAGCGCCCCTACGGCCGCTCCGCGTTGTCGATCGCGGCGGCTTGTCTGAAGGGCTTCTACCTGCATCAGTCCTCCCTCGGTATCAACGGCGAGCTCGGCAGGAAGCTCGATAAGTCGCGGCTGCCGTCGCGGGTGGACCGGCGGCGTTCGTTCCTCGGGCATGTGAAGTCGTCTTTGCCGACCAACCCGCTGGCGCCGAAGGGGCCGCACCGCCGGCATCCAAAGATGCTTCCGGACGGCGCCCGGGAGAGGCTGCTGGAGACGGTGAACGCCGCCCGGGACCGGCTGGTGGTCACCTGGCTCGCCGACGGCGGGCTGCGCATCGGCGAGCTCTGCGGGCTGCACCTGGTCGACCTGCACCTGCGGGAGAACGCGGCCTGCGGCGAGTGCCGCACCCCTCACCTGCACGTCTGTCACCGGCCCGGCAATCCGAACCGGGCCGAGGCCAAGACCAAGCACCCCTGGCGGGTCGAGCACGGGATCGTGACCGGGGGGCTGATCAAAAGGGTCAGCCCGGCGATGGTGCACACCTACTTCGAGTACGTGACCACCGAGTACCCGCGCGGCGCCGGGCACGGCATGCTCCTTGTCCAGTTGCACGGCGCCGATACCGGACAGCCGTGGGCGCCGGTCGGGGCCCGGCGGATGCTCGGCCGGGCCGGGAAGCGCGCTGGACTGGGGGAGGTGAAACCCCATGCTTTCCGGCACTCGTTCACTTCCGCGGTTCTCGACGCCGCCGACGGCAACACGCTGATCGCCCGGGACGCCGGTGGCTGGGCCTCGGCCGCGATGGTGGATGAGGTCTACGGACACGTCGATGTCCACGACCCGGTCTTCGACGCCGCCCTGCGCACGGTCTGGGGTGAGACGAAGTGACGGCGCCATGGCTGCTGCCGCAGCAGGATGCCCGCACGCAGCGGGACCGGCTGGAGGTGCTCTCCGCGTTGATCAACGGGCCCGAGTTCGACCCGGCGCTGCGCGGCGGGGTGCTGAAGATCCCGCCGACGCACCCGGTCTATCCGTGGAGCTGCACGGTCGTCCACTGCGCACGGCCCCGCTGGCGGCGCTACGCGATGTGCTCGGTCCACGCCGAGCAGTGGCAGGAGGCAGAGGCGCGCGGCGCGAGCCGGGCTCAGTTCCTGCGGACCGCTCAGCCGCTGCTGGCTACGGAGATGCCGGAGGCGATGATGTGCCGGATCTGCCCGCAGCGGCCGGCGTTCAGCCTGCAGCTGGCGCTGTGCTTCCGGCACCGCAACCGGTGGCTGAGCCACCTGAAGCGGCACCCCGGCGGGGGTGAGTGGGAGTTCGAACGGTGGCTGGCCGACCAGCCGGCGCTGCCGGGCTACGGTGAGTGCCGCGCGGACGTGTGCGACGAACTGGCCGCCTCGCCGCTGGGGTTGTGCGGTACGCACGAGCGCGGCTACATCCGGGCCGGTCGGCCGGGCGGGGCGACGCTGCCGAAGAACTTCTTCGCCACCTACGAGCGACGCGATCGCCCCGTGCCCGTGACGTGCGAGGACGAGGTCGCCTTCCGCGCCTGGTGCCGCGCACAGCTGCCGGTGCACCGCACCGGAACGGTCAATCTGCGCGGGCTGCGGCCTTTGCTGCGGGCGGAGTTGCAGTGGGGCATGTATGTCCATGGCCTGCAGCCCGTCGCCGTGTGGCACCTGACGTGGGTGCAGTCACTCGCGGACGAGTGCCAGCGCCGCGACGTGGAATCCCTGGCCGGCCTGGATGCGTCCGTCTTCCACCGCGCCTACCACCAGCGCATGGTCCAGGAGATACAACAGGCCCTGAGGAAGATCTACTTCACCCCCTCCGACACCCGGGACACCGGCTACATCGAGACCGAGCACTTCGGAGTGCGCTTCCCCCACCGCTCCAGCTACATCGACCTGACCTGCATCACCCAGCGGTGGCTGCGCGACCTCTTGTGGGACCACATCGCCGACGTGCTGCGCTCGCCCACCTGCCCGCGCAGCGCCCAGCCGGTGGACTTCGTACGCCGTGCCGGCGCCGAACTGTCCGCATTCTTGGAGGCGGAGGCGCCGGGCGGCGGCCACGACCCGTCCGTGCTGCGCGGCGAGCACGTCCACCGCTTCGTCGCGGACCTGCGCAACCGCGAACGCCTCGGCCTTACCTTCCGTGGCCAGGCCCGCCTGGACGGCAAAAAGGCGAAGGTCACCGAGAACTCGCGCCGGATGGTGTTCAACTACGGCCGGGCCCTGCTACGCGGCGCGCTGGACCGCGACAGCGCCGAGAAGATCGGCCTGGACCGCACCTTCATCGCCGCCATGCCACCCGGCGGCCCCGGCACGCCCCGCAGCCGCAACCCCTTCCCCGACGAAGTCGCCCGGGCGCTTGCGGACGAGGCCAACCTGCAGCAGCTCGCAGACGGCTACGACCCGCACGACCGCGGCCTGAGGGACATGTGGGAGACCATCATCGTCACCGGCCGGCGCGCCAGCGAGGTCATCCAGTTGCGCCTGGACTGCGTCGGCCGCTACGGCGGGCTGCCCCTGCTCTGGCACGACCAGACCAAGGTCGGCAACCTGAACGCGGCCGTCCGCATCCCCGACCATCTCCTTCACCGGCTCGAAGAACGCCGCCAAAAGACCCTGACCCACTACGCCGACCGGCACGCCGGCCGCCCGCCCACTGCTGCCGAGCGCGCCCGCCTGGCTCTGTTCCCCACCGACATACTCAACCCCGACGGCCGCCGCCCTTTGTCCTACACCTGGTTCCACACCGGCTTCCGTGCCTGGCTCACCGAGCTTGACCTCGGCGGTCACTACGTCGCCCACCAGGCCCGGCACACGCTGGCCACCCGGCTGCTGCGGCACGGCGCGAGCCTGACGCACATCCGCCGCTACCTCGGCCAGGTTTCCGACCGCATGGCCGAGCACTACGTCCACCTGACCCAGTCGGACCTGGACAACGTCCTCCAGCACGTGTGGGTCGCCGGCCCCGGCACCGCCCACCCCGGCGAACTCCTCACCAGCGACACCACCCCGCTCACCCGAGAGCAGGCTCAGGTCCTGGCCATCGACCTCTCTCGCCGCAGCACTCCCGCCGAGGGCGGGTTCTGCACCTTCCAGCCCGTCGTGAACGGCGGCGCCTGCCCCTTCAACCTCGACTGCCACAACTGCGACAAGTTCGTCCTGTCCGGCGCCGACCTCCTCTACTGGCGCCGCAAGCGCGAGCAGTGGCGACTGCTGGCGGAAGGCGCCCCCGACGATGCCACCGCCGACTACCTCCACCGCTATTTCGAGCCCACCGCCCGCGCCATCGACGGCCTGGAGAGGGCGCTGGCCGGGCTCGGCCTCCTCGACGACGCCCTCGCCTTGGACCTGCGCAAACCTCAGGATTACTTCCATCGCGTGTGGTCCACCGCCTTCCGCGCCGCCGACCTCGCCGAGGCGGGCAGCGACGAGCCGGACGAGTGCAGCGATACGTGCACAGCCGACGGCGACGTCCCCGAACAGGAAGCCGCATGAACACCGTCACTGTTCCCGAACCTCGCACCGCGGCGGCCCTGGCCGCCCGCCGACGCAAGACCGACGCCGCCCTTGAGCGCGTCCACCAGGCCATCGCCCGGCTCCGACGCGAGAAAGCCCAGGCCAGCGTCGCCGCCGTCGCCCGCCAAGCGGACGTCTCGCGCACCTTCATCTACGACAACGCGCAGGCCAGAGCCGCAGTCGCCGCAGCAATGGACCAGGTCGGCGAACAGCGGTCCCGCATGCTCGCTGAACAGGACGACGAGCGAGAGGCGACCTGGCGCGAACGCGCCCTGAACGCGGAAGACGCCCTCAAGGCCGCCCACTCCGAGATCCTTGCCCAGCGCACCCGGATCAGCGAACTCCTCGGCCAGATAAGCGACTTGGAAGCCGAGTGGACCGAGGAGGCCTTCCAGCGGATCACTACCGAGAACACCACCCTCAAACAAAGAGTCCGCCAGCTCACCGCTGACAACCGCACCCTCGACGAGCGACTCAAGGCTGCCCGATCCAACCTCCGCTTCCAGGACCGACGCATCGCCGACCTCGAAGCCCAAATCACCGACCCGTTGCACAAGAGCTAACCGCCGCCGGCCCCGAACTGCCCTCGCACCCCTGCAGATGCCCTCTGCAGGGGTGCACCAAAATGTCGGCGTGGAATCAGACCTGGGAACCGCTCTCATCGCCTTCGTCGCGACACTCGCGGGTGCGATCGTCTCTCTCATCGGCGTCATCTGGCAGCAGAAGCAGAACGAGAAGGCCGCCGAAACGAACCGCCGGACCGCTTTGCGCGAGGCCAGCCTTGAGCGCATCGCGGAAGAGCTCTTCGCTATCGTCCGCGATCAGGAGTCGATTCCGCATCAACACACCCCAGCGCATGAGCACTTGGCCTGGGAGAAGACACTGCGTGAGCACCTGCTCCGCATCCAGCTGACAGCCCTGCGCTTGGATCCTCCAGAACTCCGAGCCAGGATCCGCGACATGTGTTCCTTGCTCAGCGACTGGGACCGTCTGCAACCACACGCCTGGCCGCATGAAGTTGTGACTGGTGCTACCCAACATGCGATCGACAGCATCGAGGCATTCCTACTGAACCCAACCGGGCCCTTGTCCCCGCCAGGCCCTGTCATTCAGAAGCTTCATCAGGCCCGAGAGCGCGCCAACGAGGACGAACGGAATGCCGCAGAAGAGACACGCGCGAACCTTTCAACATGATCCCCCTGCGTTGGCCGACGGAGCCGCTACACAAGGGGGCACCGACGGAATGCGCTGGTGAGCGAAGACGCAGAGACTCCGAAGATCGTTTCCCATGCTCGGGGTGATCGTTTCCCACCGCGCAGGTAACCCCACGTTGGCTCCCGCAGGCGGAGGACCTCCTAGACAGCTGGCGGTCAGAAGCGGCTGACCATCCCCGGGAGGCCCGCCAGTGTCGGGAGCGGCAGCCGGTTGGGGGTGTGGCGTTCGTCCGCGGCCGGAGCGGCCTTGCAGGTCACGTCCTTCGCGGGGAGCTTGCCGGTGGTCAGGTAGGTGGTGGCCGTCTTGCCGGCGCACGACTTGGTGCCGTAGATGCCGTGGCCGACACCTCCGGCGACCGTGACCATCTTTGGAGCCCTTCATGGCGCGGCGCAGGCCCTGGCTGCTGGTCAGCGGCGTCTGCGAATCCCAATCGTTCTGGAGGATCAGCGCGCGCACCTTGTTGGCGATCCTGGTGGCGGGCTCGCTGCCGCTCTTCTCCCAGAAGGCGCAGGGCTTGATGTGGGAGGCAAAGTCACCGTACAGCGGGTACCCGGCGTCGCCGTTGTCCTCGGGCACGGTCCGGCCGAAGGCCGGTGGAACGGGCTCGGGCGTCCTGAGTTCCCGGTCGGCGGACTGGGGAGCTCCGGCGGCGGCCTTCTTCACCTCGGCGACCGCTTCAGCGGCATCGCGCGTGCCGAAGAACATGCCCCGCTAGCCTTGGCGGATGTCGCCGCCGGTCAGCAGCGTGCCGTCGAGGTCGATCGGCTTCGTTCGGCCTGGGCGACCAGGTCGTAGAAGGTTCTCCCGCGCGTGATCAGGGCGCGCGTGGTGACCACGGACGCATCTAAATATCCTGTTATCGATCCTGCGTTAGGGTTAGCAGTTCAGCAAAGAGACCATTAGCGCTAACGAGGGAGTTGTAGTCGCCCTGCTCGACGATGCGGCCGTCCTCCATACAGATGATGCGGTCGGCCATCTTGGTGTTCTCCAAACGGTGCGTCACCACAATTGTGATGCGGCCGTCGGAGTGAGCCTTGATTCTTTCGAAGATGCTGTGCTCTCCTCGCGGGTCCATGTTGGAGGTGGGTTCATCCAGAACGAGGAGCGCAGGCTTGCGGTAGAGCGCTCGCGAGCAAGCCAGGCGTTGCCACTGGCCGCCGGAGAGCTCCACTCCGCCGTAGACCTCGCGGGCGAGGAGCGTATCGAGGGCGTTAGGGAGCTGCTCGACCACCTCACGCATACCGACGGCGTCGATCGCTTCCCACACGCATGCATCGCCGGAGGTGCGAGGTTGACCGAGAGTTACGTTCTCGCGGACCGTCAGCGGCCACTGTGCGAAGAGCTGGGGCACCAGGCCTGTGTTCCGCCATACGCTCGAGGGGTCGGCGAGAGCTAGGTCAGTGCCGTTCCAAGTAACGCGCCCCTCGCCAGCCAGATGAATGCCAGCGATTAGACGGGTCAGCGTCGACTTGCCGGACCCATTCGTTCCGACGATCGCGAGGATCTCACCCCGGCGCAGGGTCAGTGACACTCGGTCGACGGCTGGTGCGCTCCTGCCTGGGTACTGGTAGGACACGTTCTCCAGCCCGATTTTCTCCAGTGGCACAGAGACGTTTAGCTCGCCCCGTCGGGAGGCATGCTGCTCGGCAATGTCCAAAAACGTTTGCATGTCGTTCAAATACAGGCTCGTATGGAATACAGCCGCTCCATTAGTCACAATCTGAGACAGAGCGGCCAGGATCGTCTGTACAGCGACGACTGCCGTGGCGGCGATTGCCGGCGCCACGCGCCCGGTCACCGCCAGCCAGCCGAGCACGGTCCAGGTGGCTATGAGGAGGAGGCCGCCGACTGCCGAGGCCACCAGACCAATGCGCAGCGTGCGGGGAGCAGCGGTGATGGTGCGATGGTCAACCCGCTCGGACAGCGACCGATGCCAGAACAGCAGGTAGTCGGCCATATTGTTGGCACGCACTTCATCGGCGAAATTCGAACTCGTCGCCCACCAGCGCATCATGCCGCGCACATTTCGATCTGCCACATTCGCATAGTGGATCTCGTAGTCCACCCGAGCGGACCGTACGGCCCCTATGCCGGCCGGGAGCACCGCGAGAACCAGCAGCGGGAGCATCAGCGGATGCAGCACTGATAGCACCCCGCTGGCCGTGACCAGACGAATCAGAGCAGTCATGAATCGCTGGGCGTCGTTGATCATGGCATGAGTGCGCGTCACACCCATCTCGGCCGCTTCCTGCCGGTCCGCAAAGCCGTCGACCGCATATGCGTCGGCCTCAACACGGCAGATTGCCTCTACCAAGGCGGCATCCGCTTCAGTGACGAGCCTAGGGGTAATGCGACGCTCACCGTACATCGCCAGGGCGCCGGCGAGACGGGCGAGAGCGGCGGCAGCCGCAACGATCAGCAGAGCGGGCACCGCGTTCCGCAGCCGCTCCTCGACCGGGCCGGAACCGAGGAGAGGCTGCATAACATCGGCCGTGGCGGACAGCAGGACTCCAGCGGCTACGCCGGTCGCTAGCTGGCAAGCTAGCAACAGCAGTACGCCCCACGGATCAATCCGCCAGGCCATCCGCGCAATGCTCCGCATTACAGAGGGAAGTTTCGAGCATAGGTGCTTGAATGACACCTGTTCGAGAGGGTTCCTGAGGTGTTCACTGCTGTACTTGATTTCGGCTGGGGGCGGCGGGGGAAGCGATTCAGGATAGGTTGTGACTGGCGTTGCGGCCTCGGCGTTGACAGGCATCAAGTGGGCTCCTGAAATGGGTTGACTGCGTAGGCTTACGTGTGAAAATGGGCTAGGGATTTTCGTACGCGGTGTACTTTCCTCGCTCATCAGCAAGCCAATATGTCTGCAGCGGCAAACAACTGTAAGTACAAGCCATCGTTTCCGGGCCGCCCACTCGAGTACCCAACTCGCCATTCACACCGGACGGCGACTTGACGATGCACACCGCTCGCCATTGATAGGAAACTCTTCGGTTTCCTCCTTTTAGCTCGCTGACCTGCAGTGTCGCGCGCTAATGGCAGGAACCGCAAGAGTTTTCCATCAATAGGTGCTGCCGCTAGTTCCTTGCAAGTCGGGAGCGATCGGCTAGGGCTTCGGTGATGAGTATTTGCCGGGCGAACTCCAAACCAGCGCGGTTCCAGTGGTAGACGGTGAGGAACGCCGCGGCTTCGCGGGGGCCGATGAGAGCGTGCTCGGCGTGGAAGTAGTCAGGAATCCACTGCTCGCACACCTCGCCGACGGATTGGGCAAACTCGGCGAGGAGTTGACGTGCAGGGATATCGAGCAGCGAGTCGAGGCGGTCGGGGTGCGACCAGAGCGCCGCTATCTTGGTAGCGGAGGCGGTGAAGGCGTCCGACGGAGGGCTTGCGAGGCGGCGGTTTGCGGAACGACGGCAGTGCTCCCATACTTCCAGGTCCTCCCAGCCGGTGATGCCCATGGCTTCGAAGAGGGCGTGAAGCATGTTGAGGGAGACAATCCACGGTGAGGTGGAAGATGTGCTGCTGGCATGGTGGCGCAGCCAGGCGAGTGAGTCGGCGGTGAAGAGGCGATGCACGCCGGTCATGGCGCTCTTACCGCCGAAGAGGTGGGTCTCGGGTTCGTAGACGGCGAAATGCCATGCGTCGATTAAGGCGTCGTGCTGTAGGCGCGCCATGTCCCTGCGGAGACGTTTGGTTAGCTGGCGGATTCCTGCCGGTCCGGCGTGAAATCGTATGCGCAGGCCGGGGGGCTTGGACATAAAGAAGAAGTCCTGAAACAGGTCATTGTCCAGGCCGTTAGTGACTAGGTCCAGCAGCCGTGTCGGCAACTGGCCAGGTCGTGTTGCACCCCCGATGGTCAGGCGGCATTCAACCCATTCGCGCGCTGTGGGTTGCGGCCAACCCTCTATGCTGAGTGCGGTGCCCCCCTCCCGACAGACGTCCATGGCTGGCTGGATGGATTGCGAAACTGGGTCGAGAGCGTCAGCCCAGTTCCGCAGTGTCTGCGCAATTGCTGAACGAGCGGGTTTCATCGGGCGTCCTGTTGGATTCAGTTGACCAAGAGTGCGGTGTCCCACGCGACTGCTTGCGCACGGCCAGCATAGGCGTCAAGGGCAAGGGCTAGACCGGCGGCGCCTTCCAAATATCCGGCAACATCTACGTGAGGGCCGTCGGGGTGGGTAACGCGGAAGGTAGGGATGTTGTCTGCGAAGCGGGAAATGATGCGTTGCGCTACCTGATCACGAGCTTTGCTTACCTGGACGCCGATACGGCTCTTCTCAAAGAACGACAACAGGTGTAAAACGCCGGCTTCGCCATGGCAGATCGACCAGTGCTCGGTCTGCCATCGCGGAGGCGGGGTGTCGAGCATGCCAGCGATCGCGTTCTCGGCGGACGCATGCAAGTGGGTGCTGTCGAGTGCGGTAGCGGCCAGTTGTAGCGCGCGCGCAATCCCGGGAGTTCCATAGCACCATGCGCTTCGACCGCGGCGTCCTGTGGAGGCTCGTCCTTGCCATTGTGCGAGGCTGATGTATGGAGGCCAGTATTGGCCGTATTCGTCCTTGGCCGACTGCGACAGCAGGAGTTCGGCGAGTTCCTCGATGGCCGCGCGCTGCCCTTCCACCTCACAGCCCTCGATGACGGCCAGGGCCATCAAAGCTAGAGGCCCGGCGATGCCGTGGGCCAGGCCGAGGTTGAGATGGCCGGCACTCCAGTCCTGGTCGGGCGGCGCAAACTGCGATGTCGGGGGGGGTGATGACCAGAAGCCGGGAACACGGCTGTTGTTGCGGTAAGGGCGTAGGGCAGTCATCACTACTAGGGCGTCCAAGACCGCCTCTAGATCGGTGCGGCGTTGGCGCAACAAAAGGTAACGACCGATACCGGCAATGCCAGAGATAGTGTCGAAACGCATAACAGAGCCGATCGGGTCGGCGCGGAGCGTTGCGGTCACAGCGCATACGCGCCGACTGATCATCGCGTCTAGGGTTGTGAGGGCACTCGCGTAGTCACCAGTTGCGCGGCAGGTTAACTCCAGGGCGAAGCCGAGACCTTCGAGAGGGCCGTAGATCCCGGACTGGCGCAGTTCCTGTCGGGACAGCCCCTCCCTGGCCCGTTGGAGGAAGCGGTGAGCTGTCGTGATTGCGGTGGGATCCACAAGACTTCGGGCCAGATGCAGCAACGCGATGCCGCTTTGCCCCCGCCCAAGCGAGACCAGCGTGCCCGGCATGGTTGACGCTGATTCCAGGCCTTTCGTCATGTCATTCGGGTCGGTCAGCCTGGCCGTAATTTCATCGGCTAGGGCTGCGGCCACGGCTGCATGCTCGGCGCTCATCCTCGGTCTACCTGAACGTGAGGCCGGCGGCCCAGGGACCGGGAGACGTGGCTCAGCAGCATGAGACTGGATTCCTCGGCGGCCGTGTCTATACCGAACAGCCGATTGTGCTGCATGTGCAACAAACTTTGCAGCGAGTACGCAGCGGCGCTGCCGTCGGCCGGACCGGTTCCTGTCGCGCCAAACGCCTTCCCCAGGCGGCGACCTTCGGACGAGGACTGCCACGCGTCCAGGAAGGACCCGTCACCGTAGGCGTCCTCAAGGAACGCGACGGGAGAGGATGCGGTGAAGATCTGATGAGTCAGCTCGATCTCGTGACGCTCCAACCGTCCGTCATTGCGCAGGCGAAGCGCCCGATGAGACCACTGCCGCCAGTCCCACTCGCCGAGCGCGTCCAACAACAACGCGTAGTTTGCTACGCACAACACGCTACGCGAGAGTCGGCTACGCGCGGCTGCGCGAGACGGGCGCAATTGTTCCACCGCCATCCGGCTATCGAGATGGAACAGATCCTCTGCGAACGACATGACCTCGAGGCTGCCGCCATAGCGGTCCACTTCCGGCTCGTAGGGAAGAATCCGGAATCCGCTGCACAACCCATCATCCTGCCAGGAGTCCAAGGCCCGCAGCAGACGCGGCCACACCGTTTCGGTGACAGAGTCCGAGTGTCCCTGGATCCGCAGCCTTAGGTGATCGTCTGGTACCTGGTAGCGGACGAAATGCCAACGGCGCGCCTGGTCACCTAGGTCGCCCAGGAACGGCGAGATCCGGTCGACCAGGAGGTCGTTTTGTATTGCGGCATCCACAGCGATTTGGACGTAGGCCCAACTACCACCCGGCAAGCGGCGCGGTCGGTGGGCGGTGCGCTGCCAGCGGCGTCCCGGAGCGGTGGCGGGTGTGTGGCTGTCCGCGACGTGTGCCCTGAAGGGCATGACCAGTTCTGTCGCTCTACCCTGGGCCCACCCGAAGGCGTCACCACCGGCCAGGACGTGCGGGCTTTCGGTGATGATTAGTTGAGATCTCGCGGCGACATCACGACGCAACATCTCCGACTGGAAACGGTTGTCGAGATTGATCTCGTAACCGAGGTCCCGATAGCGGACCATGACACGCTCGTGTACGCCGAATTCCTCGCGCCACTCCCCCAAAGCCGCGTGCCACGTCCCTGCGTCCGTACTCTCCGCTGCCCTCCGTAGTTCGGTGCTGATTGCCCAAGTTAGTGGGGAGAGAACTGTACGTCCCATCCTGACACGTGGTAGCACCGGAAGGTGCCTGAATTCGGCCCAGTCCCACGGTCCCCAGGACTTGTGCTTGTCGGTGAAGCGCAAGTCTGTCAACAGACGGGCCACGTCAGGCGCGTGGGTGGCCAGAGTGACGTTACTCAACATCAATGGCAAGACCTCCCGCGAGCCATCGGGAAGGTAACAGCGCAGCCGCTTGCCGTCATCGGCGATCAACAACTCCGGCCATTCCAAAGCTTCCGTGGCATCCGACTCGGCGTATATCCCGACCGGGATGTGCGCCGGGGTGATTATCGCTGTCGACATAACATTGCGGACCCGGCGCTTGGCGGGAAGAAAAGTCACCTGGGCGGGCAGTGCCTGTGGGTGCGCATCCTGGATTCCTCGCAGGATGTCGTCGGCATGGGCACCGAGGTGATGGGTGAAGCGACCAGTCGTGGCACCGGCTAGGTGGGTGCCGGCGGTCGGTGACGGGACGAGGAGATACTCACCGCGATCGATGGCGTGCACGTCCTTCGCGAGCAATTGCACGAACGCCTCGATAGTGTCGAAGGCAGGGTGACCCTTCTCGGTACGCAAGGCGTCCAGTTCCGTCCCGGTCAGGTGGACCTCGCGTGTGGGGGCTGTGAGGCCGCGGTGGACCAAGGCGGCCAGCGCATCGGCCCGCCCGCGGTGTGCTTCCGCTCCGCCCTCATGCCCCCAGTGCTGTCCGGCCGCATTCCGTTCGCGGTAGGAAATGGGGAAGCCTAATCCTCGAGCGGAGTCAACGAGGTCGCCCAATCGCACCGCGCCGAAGGCTCCGTACTTCTCCAAGAACGCTTGGCGGTACGCGCGAAGTGGCGCGTACCGTCCCGCCGGAGCGATTGCCCACAAAACGTTCACGTATCGCTCCACCTCCCGTAGTACGGAATGCGGCAGCGTGACGTGAGCATCGGAGCAGAGGTCGATGTGGAGGTTGGGCTGTACCTGGCCTGGCGAATGGGTTCCGCCCGTCAAGGCCGTCCAGGCTTCGAGACCGCCTCCTACCGGCTTTCGTTCATAAGCGTCACTGAGGGCCAAGACGGCCTTCAGGTCGCACAGGGGTGACGACGGGGACGTGCTCGCCGTCGAGTGGTTCGTCCAGGTCTTCTCGACGCGGCTGGCGAGGTCGTCTAGAAGGACTTCTTGCTCCAGGAGCCCGGACAGGTACCGATCAACTGCATCTTCGGTACTCTGCGGCATCATCTGCTGAAGTCGGGCGCACAGATCGGCGTAGCCGATAGGAGTGCGCGCGGCTTCCAGGGTCGCGCGTAGCACACCCGTCAACTTGATCTTGGTCTGTCGGCCACCCGCCGATTCTCCCGCCTGGGCTCGGACGTAGGGCAACAAGAGACGATCGCCCCGCACCTGAGCCAGGTTGTTCGCAACCACGCGCAGCCCGTCCCGAGCCTGCCGATCACCCCGCCATCGACGCACGAGGTCATCCAACCACTCCCCATCCGGCCTGATGCCCTTGCGTGCCACACCTGTCGTATGGAAAGCGGCCGTCCGCTCAAACCTTGCCCGTCCCACACCGGCGTGCAGGCCAAAGGGCGTTGCCCGTCCCGTGATACGCAAGGCGTACCGGGTCACCGACTGAGCTAGCTTGAGTAGGCGGCGGTAGCTGAGTTGGTGCCCGGCAGTAACCCCCTGTAGCGCCTGCGCGAGCGACGTGCTGGAGACCGCGACGGCTTCGAGGAGAACCGGATCACCAGCCAGTTCGCGTACGTATTTCTCCAACACTGTCCTCGCAGGCCGCGCCTCAGCCGCCAACTGGTCCACGATACGCCGGAATCGTGTATCGGGGAGAGTCGAGGACCTAAACGTGCAGATTCCAAATGGGATGTAATCCGGTGTCAAGGGTTTTCCCCAAAAGCGGTTTCGAAGCATCGGCGATGACCGTGCAGGCCATGCCCAAAGGGGCATGACCTGCACGACAAGACGGTCAATTTTTCAGCAACACGGCGGGTTACATCCCCCGGTTGCCGCCAACGACGTGAATCCGTCGGATTCGCATGTCCAGTTCGTTACGGCCATGTCGGGTGACGACGAAGTCGCAACAATGACCTCTTCAATCTCCAGCTCCAGCTCTGTGAGATCGAAGTCCATGATCGGGGTCGTTGGCGTGGCAGTACTCACATTGACTCCCTGAGATTTGCTGCTCGAATGATGCCGGATCGGTCGGTCGAGTGATCTCGAAGGAGGCTAGGTTGATGTTCGATCAAGCGTCAATAAGATTCCTCAACAGTGGCCGATTTTCGACCGGGTCTATCAGAGTGCGGAATGTGAGTTCTTATCCGTTTCGTGCTTGAGGTTAAGGAAAGACCGCTGGTCGCGAGTGGGAGGTCGTCCTCAGTCGTCGTGCGGGCGAACAGGCCGGGTTCGGTTTCGCCGAGGACGCCTCGGCTGACCCCCGTTTCAGTTCGGGCGGATGTCTTCGGTGTTCTTCGGGAGGATCGGCAGGTCAAGAGCCTGGCAGAGGTCGCGGGCGCACATCGGCCGGTCCCCGTCGGCCAGGGCGGTGAGGTTCTACTGGTAGGGCTCGCAGAGAATTAACTTGTGGGCTCAGGGGCTTGACGTCCCAGGTCAGCGCGATACCCGCCCGCAGGTTGTTCTTCTGCGAGCCCGTAGGCGGGGTGGTCCGAGATGTCCGGCCGCCAGACCAGCACCAGCGGGCTCCAGGAAGACCGCACCGACACCGTCGGCGGCGAGCACGGAGGCCGCACCTTCGGTGTCGGCGGAGGACTGTACCGGCCGGTGAGCGTTATGGCAGGAATCCGAGGTCTAGGAAACGTGCGCTGCACGCGCGGCAACCGCTTCGGCAGCGAGCCTGTGGTCTGCGAGAATCGCACAGGATTTCTCGAGCCCACGCCCCGGCGCGGCCGAGCACCTGCCAGGAAGTCCGAACCCTCTTTACCCCAGCGCACTGGGCCCAGCCCCCAGCCCGCCTGGAAGATCGCCTCCTAGATCCTGGACCGCGAGACTCCAAACGAATTCGCCTCCGCAACACCACAAAGCAGACCGACCATCTCCGGGTCATAGACAAGCGTCTCGGGCCAGCGTGGACGCAACCTGACCCCTGCTGACACGCTGTCGACCGGTGTGCGATGCTCCCGATCACAAGGGAAGGGGTGTGGCGGTGAGGCGTGAGCGTACGGATGGCCCAGGACGGCGCAAGATCGGCGCCGCTCAGGCCAGGTTAACGGCGCTGGTGGTGGGCGGAGCGGCCCTGGGAGCACTGTTGCTGCACCCCGACACGGGCCTCTTAGCCAAGGGCCGCGGGCCGCTCGGCGGCAACCCCGTCCTCGTGGTCGGCCTCGCCCTGCTGTCACTCATTGGCGGCTTGGCGCTGCGCGACAAGTACCAGAGTCAGGTCGGCGCCGCCCGGTCACTCAACCGCGTAGAACAGCGGATGGTTGACGGCGTGAGTCGAGTCCTGCTGGCCGCGACGCTGGTCGTCCCGCTGCTCGTCATAGTCCTGCACCAGTTCAGTTCGTCCGACAGCAGCCACGGTGGCGGCCACGAGTCGTTACCGCTTCCCAGCCCGCGGCAAGACCCGGTACCCACCTCGCTCCCCTCACAGCCTGCCGAGCACGCTGACCACAGCATGCACTTCGGGCTGACGCGCATCCTGCTCGGTCTCGGCATCGCCCTGCTTGCCGTGGTCGTCGTGATCGCCGGGCTGCATCTGTGGCGGTATCTGACCCGGCCACCGGCGCCCGAGGCCCCGGCGACGTACGCGACGCTCGACGACGAGCAGGAGCGCCTGGCCCAGGCCGTGGGCTCCGGGCGCCGTGCCCTACTGGACGGCACCGACGCCCGCGCAGCCGTCATCGCCTGCTATGCCGCCATGGAGAAGTCGCTCGCCGACTCCGGCGTAACCCGGCGCGCCTCGGACAGCCCACAGGACCTGCTGGAGCGGGCCGTCGCCGACGGCCTGCCCACGGGGGCGGCCGCCGCCGCGCTCACAGCGCTGTTCCGCGAGGCCCGATACTCCACGCACCCGATGGACGGCAGCCACCGCGACCGGGCCGCGTTTGCGCTCGCCGAGATCGCCGACGGCCTGCGCTCGCGGACGCCTGGCCCCGAAGCCATGACGGGTACATCATGAGGGCGCCCGTCCGGATACGGGCCATCGTCAACTCCTCACTCGGAGCGCCCGGTTCGGTCCGCCACTCGCTGGCCGTACTGGGCATCGTCGCAGTCGCAACCACAGTGCTGCTCGCCCTGGCCAACGGTGCTGCCGCGGCCGCCACCGGCCTCGCCCTCATCACCGCAGTCGTGCTGGCCCTGGGGCGCTATGCCGTGGGCGGCCCCGCCCAGGACAGCGGCCATCACAAGCCGGTGCGCCTGTTGGACAGCCAGGCCCCGGCTCTCGGCGGATGGCAACGCATCGTGGCCAACACCTTCGCGGACGACGGCGAAGTGCACTTCGACACCGTCATGCGACCGCAGTTGCAGCGGCTTTTCGCCGCTCGGCTGGCCGAACGACACGGCGTCGCAATGTACCGGAACCCGAAGCGGGCCCAGGCGCTGATCGGAGCTGAGCTGTGGCCGTGGATCGATCCTGAGGCGACCGCTCCGCAGCCCACTCTCCCCGAGCCTGTCCTGCGCTCCCTGCTCGACCGTCTGGAAGCCCTGTGACGGTGGCGCTGTGGCCGACCCCGCAGCCCGCGCACCCCCGCCCCCTGCCCCGTGAGGAACTGACTGTGACCAGTCCGCAACCTAGCTCGGACCACGACGCCCTGACTCCCCGACAGGCGGGCGAACGGGCTGCGGCCGTGATCGATGAGATCCGCACTGCTGTGGTCGGCAAGGCGGAACCGCTGGAGCTGGTAATGCTCGGCATCCTCGCCGGTGGCCACGTCCTCATTGAGGACCTGCCGGGACTCGGGAAGACGCTGCTGGCACGTTCCTTCGCCACCACTCTCGGCCTGGACTTCCGCCGCATCCAGTTCACCCCCGACCTGCTGCCCTCCGACGTCACCGGAGCTCCGTTCTACGACCAACGGACTGCCGACATGGTCTTCCGGCCTGGACCGGTCTTCACCCACCTGCTGCTCGCCGACGAGATCAATCGCACCCCGCCCAAGACCCAGGCCGCGCTGCTGGAGGCGATGGCCGAGTCCCAGGTGTCCATCGATGGAAGTACCCGGTCACTGCCGAAGCCCTTTGTGGTCGTCGCCACCGCCAACCCCATCGAGTACGAGGGCACGTACACCTTGCCCGAGGCACAGCTCGACCGGTTCTTGCTGCGGGTTCGCATGGGCTATCTGGCGGCGGCCGAGGAGGCAGGCATGCTGCGCGCGCGTGTCGATCGAGCGGCGCCCGAGGCTGTGCTGCGCACGTTCAGCGGACCGGACGAGATGCTGGCCATGCGGGCCGCCGTTGAACGCGTCGAGGTGGACGACGACCTGCTGGAGTATGTCGTCGCGCTGGTCCACGCCACCCGGGCCCATCCTCATATCCAGGTCGGCGCCTCTCCGCGCGGGGGCCTGGCCCTGGTGCAGCTCGCCCGCGCTCGTGCTGTCCTGGACCTGCGGGACTATGTGACCCCTGAGGACGTCAAGTTTGTGGCGGTGCCGGCCCTCGCGCACCGCGTCACCCTCAAGCCAGAGCTGTGGGTCCGGCAGATCGACGCCGACGACGTGATCCGCGAGATCGTGCAATCCGTGCACGCACCGCAGACCTTGCCGCGCACGCCGATCGCGTCATGACGGAGCCCATGCCGGCCCGCAAAGCGGCCACCGCCATTCAACGGGCCCTGGACGACCGCCACGGCGCAACAACCCAACCCCCGCCGCCACCTCCACCCGGGTGGCGCGCCGGTGAACGCGCGCTGCGGTGGGCCACGTTGGCCGTCGTTGCGCTGGCCGCCGCGCTGGTCACCGGGCACGCCTGGGTACTCGCCCTCGCCGCCACACCCTTGGTGCTGCTCGCCCTCGCCCTGCCGAGCGGGCCGCGACCGGAGACGGTGACGGCCGAGGCCAACGTGGAGCCGCGGCAGTGCTTCGAAGGCGAGCAGGTAACGGTGCGGATCACACTGTCCTACGACGGTGAACCCGCCCGTCTGGATCCCGGAGTCATGCTCGGTCACGGGGTCCGGCTCGATCACCTCGCGGTCGGCCCGCACCGCGTCGATCTCGTCCTGACAGCGCAGCGCTGGGGCCGCTGGACACTCGGCACCGTCGACGTCGACGTCTACGACCCCGGCGGGCTGGCCCTGCGCACCGTGCGAGCCGAACTCGGTGAGATCGCCGTCTTCCCACTGTCCACACACGCCAGCCTCACGCCCATCCCCGTCCGGCTGCCGCAGCGGCTCGGCGAGCACACCGCCGTGCAGCGCGGCGAGGGCGTCGAGGTCATCGGCGTGCACCCGTATGTACGCGGCGAACGGCAGCGGCGGATCCACTGGCCGGCCACCACCCGCCGCGGCGCCCTGCAAGTCCACCAGTTCGCCGCGGAGCGCACCGCCGACACCGTGGTGCTGCTGGATGTGCTCGCCGACGTAGTCGACCCGGTCACCGGTTCGTCCTCGCTCGACGAGACCTTCCGAGCCGCTGCCGGGCTGGTCCGCGCCTACCTGCGCACCCACGACCGGGTCGGCGTCGTGTCGATCGGTGGCGCGACCCGCTGGCTGCAACCCGGAAGCGGCCACGGGTACTTTTACCGCATCGTCGAGAGCGTGCTGGAGGTCCGCAAGAACCGCGCGTACCGCACGGAGGGACTCAGCCTGCTCCCACCACCTGCGTTGCCCGAAGGAGCGCTGGTGTACGTCATCACGCCGTTGACCGACCAGCGGATTTTCGACATCCTGCACCAGGTGCGCGGACGGGCCAACCCGATGGTCGTGGTCGAGATCCCCACTGGCCAGCCGGTCCTGGAACCTGGCGACACCGAGGGCGAACTCGCGCTGCGGCTGTGGCGGGCCGACCGCAATGCTATGCGCTTCGCCTTGGTGAAACGCGGCATCGCGCTCGTCGCCCACCGGCCCGGCGAGACCCTCGACCTCGCCCTTGCGCCGCTGCTGCGCACCCGCATCCACGGGGGGGCCCGATGACCACCGCCCCCGCCCGGATCGTCCGGCCAGGCACACCCCCGGCTGACAGCCGAGCCACCCTCCTCGTCACTCGTCTCACCTCCCGCATCACCGACCGCTTGCTCGGAACGGCCCTTGCCGTCGCCGCCTGCAACCCACCGGCCGCACTGCATGCACCGCTGCCGGTCAGGGTGCTGGTGGTCGGAGCGGCGGCGGCCGCGTGGTGGGCCGCTCCAATGGTCGACGCACGCCCCGTCTCGACCTCCATGCGCTGGCGGACCGTCGCGGCCCGCCGCAGGACGACCGTGCTGCCGGCGGCGGCGATCGCGGTCGCCGCGGCCACCGGCCCCCCGGTCTGGCTGGTCGTCTGCATCGCCGCCCTGCTGCTTGCCTACCTGCTCGTCACCGATGCATGGACAGCCGGTGTCACTGCCCCGCCCGGCCGCCTGCAGGCGACACCCGCACTGGCGGCCGCCGCCGCGACCGCAGTGGTACTGCTCGCCGCTCAGGCGCCGGTCGCGGGCACCTCATGGGCACGTCTGCCCGCCTCACTCGCCGTCGCGGCGACCACGGTTTGCCTGGTACTGGCGCTGCGCACCCGTCGCAGCCCGCCCGGCTGACCGCCGAGCGCGCCTGGCCGTACCGTCGGCATCGTTGAGGGATCGCACACTCAGGCACCGGGGAGTGGTCCTTACGGTTGGAGAGAGGCCACTACGGGCGCTGCGAGGAATGCGGGGAGCCGATCCCGACGGAGCGCGCCTCGAAGTTCGCTCGGCGGCGAAAACCTGCGTGCGCTGCGCTTCCGTAGCTCGTTGAAGGGTGCAGAGTCGAGGACGCGACATATCGTCCTGCCCCAACTCGGCGTGCGGGTAGAAAGGGAGGCGACGTCATCGGCCACAGCTCGACACCTCCACGCGCGCTCCAGCCGACCGAAGAGTTGCGCTACGGCCTGCTGACCCTGCTCTCCCTCGGCTGCGACTGCGGCTGCGAGATCGAACCGCTCATCGCCCGCACCAAGGGCCGCCGCTGCAGCCTCTCGGTGGAAGCACTGCTGGTCGGCATGGCCCTGGCCGCTCAGCGCAACAGCGGAGTCGTCACCTTCACCACTGTCACCAACCTGCTGTACTTCTCCCTCTCCGGCCAGATGCGCGAACAGCTCGGCCTGCACCGCTACCCCGACCACGACCGCGGCTTCGAGGCGGCCTACGCCGTGGTCCGCCGCCGCCTGCACAGCATCCTCGAGGCCATCGACCCGTCCCCGCTGCCGAAGAACCACCGCCTGGCCCGTCGGCACGCCGAAAAAGTCCTGGCCAAGGCCGACCCGGAGACACTCGCTCGCAAGCGCGCCCGCCTGCTGCGCGTGTCCAACATGATCCTCGGCATGTCCTTGCGTGAGGCCCTGCCCCTGCTGGAAGAGCGCTGGGACGGCTCGGTCAGCCTCGACGCCACCGCCATCGGCACCTACGCCAAGGGCCTGCCTCGCCACAGCCCCGTCACCTCCTCCGACCCCGACGCCGGCTGGTACGTCCGCGCCACCCGTCACCAGGACCCGCTCGCTCTGGACGGTCTGACCCTCATCGAGGCTGCCGGCGGCAGGCAGAAGACCAACGGCGAGAAGAAGACCGAGAGGATCAAGAAGCGCCTCTTCGGCTATGACGCCTCCCTCGTCGTCGCTCGCGACCCCGAGCGCCACGGCGCCCCATTGCCCGACGGTTCCGCCAACCCCGACGTGATCCCCGCCCTGATCGTGGCCTTCTCCGTCGACCAGCCAAGCCACCGCCCCGGCCAGGTCGCCGTCGAGGCCCTCCAGCACGTCGACGACCGCTTCCCCCGCGGCTACCTTGCCGGTGACCGCGCCTACAACGGCAGCCCCTCCAGTACGGGTCCGAAGCCTGGCAACGGGTCTACTTCCGGTTCCGCAACAGCGTCGAAGGCATCAACGGCTTCGCCAAGGACCGCCTCCAGGAACGCCTCGAAGACGCCGGCACCCGCCGCATCCGCGGCATCGCGGCCCAGACCCTCCTCCTGGCCTTCCAGCTCGCCCACGCCAACCGCCGCAAACTCGCCTCCTGGGCCGACGCCATCGCCCTGAGCGGCGAACGGCCCCGCCGACGGCCCACACGCCGCCGCAGGACCAAGCCCCTGGGCACGTGGCCCCCCAAGGGCCACATCACCCAGAGCTGAGACCTTCCTCGCAGAGGGCACGCCCAGAGAGCTCTCAAGCAAAAATCACACACGAGCGCGGACCGCCGACGGCCCTCAGCCACCGACGGTCCGCTTCACCATGCCCAGAGACAGACATCACACCGCCAGAAACAGGAGTGGGCGGCATCGCCATCGCGATGCCGCCCATTCCGTCGGTGCAACCCGAGCACTTTCGTCGGTGCTCCACAAGGCCGCCCGGACAAGCGGCAGTAGTCACTCGCCATCGCGGACATGTAATCTATGAGTTGTCGCAGTTCAGAGCCGGTTCGCGAGCTCCTGCGGTCGGTAAAGTCGAGTACAAGCGCGGCACGGATGCCGGCGTGATCAACCAGGGCTTGTTCTACCTCTCGTGGCTGATGGACCACCGGTCGGAGTTCGAGCGCCTGGTCCGCGACCGGCTCGGGGTGACGGCCGCGTCCCAGGTGCTGTGGAGCGGCCCGCGCCTGATCTGCATCGCCGGCGACTTCACCCGCTACGACGTGCATGCCGTGCGCGAGCACCGGCGCTCGATCGACCTGGTCCGCTACCGACTCTTCGGCAGGGACCTGCTCGGGCTTGAGACCGTGGCCTCCGTGAGCGGCGGCATGCAGGTGGTCCGCCGGGCGCGGCGCCGGGCGGTTGCCCGGGCGGCGGCCGACGTCCAGGGCGCGTCGATGGTGGAGCTGGCGGACGCGGTCGACGAGGCCCTGCTCGGGCTCGGGGATGGTGTGCACCGGGTTGAGCGCAAGCAGTACCGGGCGTATCAGCGCCTGCGGAACTTCGCCTGCCTGTGCCCGCCACAGCGCAGCAAGCTGCTGGTCTACCTGAAGGTCGACCCGAAAGACGTCGATCTCGTTCCGGGCTTCACCCGGGACGTGTCCGGTCTCGGTCACCACGGGACGGGTGATCTGGAGGTGCAGCTCCGTACGCCGAGGGATGTGGAGCGGGCGCAGGAGCTGTTCCGGGTGAGCTACGCGGTGGCGTGATCGCCTGGTGCTGCCGGCCTCGTGACGGGCGGCACTACGTGTCGTGTCTTGGGAGGTGGGCGGGAGCCTCTCGACGTGCGGGCAGGGCGCGGCGGTGGACTGTCTATGGTGCGCGGGATCGCAGGTTTGGCCAACCGGCGATCCCGCGCTATGTTGCGCGTCCTTGCCCAGGTCGGTGGACTACGGTTTTGGGCTCGTGTCAGCGCGTCTGCTGGCTAGGTGCGCGGGGATGTGCCGGAAGATCCGACGGCGTGCTTCGTAGTCGTCCAGGCTGTCCTTGTAGCGTTGTGCTCTGTCGCCGGACCGGTGGGAGAAGCGGACTTGAAGTGCGCCCGGCTGCCCGATGCTGCTGCGTGCGTAGAAGCGGCAGCCGCAGTAGTACGCGGCTGAGTTGCCGCAGTAGCAGTCCACGTCGGTGCCCGCGATTGGCAGGCCGCATTCCGGGTCTGTCAGCAGGTTGGTGAAGCCCTGGTGATAGCACGAGGCATCGTCTGCAGGCTCGTTGATGTATTCGATGATCCATTCCGTGCCCCCGTCGTCGGTGAGGTTGGTCCAGGCTGTCGTGCTCAGAGGTACGCCGATGGTCCGGAACAGTGGTGCGCGGCGCAGCAGGCCACTCGCGAGCCAGGCGGAGGGCTGCTTCCGGTAGTGATGCCGGCTGAGGATGGATCCGGTGTCGGGTGTACGGAAGGGCGCTTCGGAGCGGTGCCACTGATGTGGGCTGAGCACGTGGCAGAAGTGTTGGCCATCTCCTTCGTCCTCTTGCCGTTGCCGATCCAACGCGCTGGTCCAGTCCTCGGGCGGGATGCCGAGGATCCGGAGGGCACCTGGTAGGCCGATTCGCTGGATGTGAATACCGTAATTGTCTGTGGTGAAGCGGGCACCGGGGATGCCGTGGACTTCGTTATGTTCGTCGAAGCGGGGGACGAGGGCGCGAACTAGCTCACTGGCCATGGTTTCGCAGCCGACATGTTGCGTGACGTTGTTTTCGAACGTCAGGACGAGGCCGTCGGTGTGGCCGTCTGTAGAACGGATGCCCCAGGGGTGGCGAGTGTCGATGTTTGGCCAGGCCAAGCCCGACAGGACGTAGCTCTCCAGGAGGGCTTGGCTCGAATGGGCCTCGGGGATCAGAGACGACCCTGGGGGGAGGGATTTCACGCGCTTGAGTGCATCGGCCCAGGGCAAACCGGTCGCCAGGCAGAGCTTTTCGGCGCGTCGTTCCAGACGGGTGCTCTTCACGGAAGGCTTTCCGCCGCAACTTCCTGTCCCGACCCAGGATGCGCGGCTGTCTTCCGCGGTGCACAAAACTAAACTGAATCGCGACGCCAGCCGAGTTGGCTCGTCTCAGTGCACTCCGTCGGGTGGGCACACCGCACGTCGGACCTCGCTAGGCCCGTACGACGCACCCTACGGACATGGCATGCAGCGGGCCGAGCCTATGGAACGGACACGCTGATAGATTCACGCGGTCGGGCTACTGCTGCTCACGGCCTGGATTCCACGGTGCCCGCGTGGGCAACTGGCGGCTGCGCATTCTCTATTGCGCGCCCAAGCCGCACAACCCCACGATCGCGCCCGGGGACAGGCTGCTCGTGAATCCTGTCTGGGGCACGCGGCGGAGAATGGCCTGCCAGAGTTCGGGTGCAAGGCGGGAGGGAGGACGCTCGATCGTGGCCCGGAAGTCAAGCACGGCCGTGTTGCCGACGTCGCCGAGGACGAACTGCTGGTCGTGGCCGTAGCTTTCGTCCGTGTCACCGCGAAACCTTTTGAGGAGGAGAGGCAGACCGCAGACCGGGTCCACCAGGGCGGCGATGAAGTTGTGCGGCCCCGGCCCCTGCTCGTGCACATGCGACGAGCGCAGCACCAGCCGGGTCACGTCGAAGGCGGCGCCTCGGTAACCGTCGACCAGGAAGGTGTTGGCGACAGTGTGCAGGAGGCCAGCGCGTCGGAGCAGTCCGCTACTCAACCAGGCCCCACGCTGTGTGACCTGGGTGTAGCGGTCGTTGTCGTCTTCCCATTGAGCGTGATGCTCCCGTTCCACCTGAGTCCAGGACCGTGGTGAGGAACGCCAACACAATTGCATGCTGCCCGGGTCGATCCATTTGTCCAGGGTGCTCGCCTCGGCGCTGCGCCAAAGTCTGGCCGGCAGCCCGAACAGCCGCAGCCGGGCGGGCTCTCCCAGTACCTGCAGTTCGATCGCAGTCCGATCCCGGCGAGTGATGCGTAGGCCGGGCACACCCTGCACCTCTTCGTTGTCTGAGGCGCAGGACGGCAGCAGGTGGAAAAGGATCTCCGACGCCCGCTCCCAGCTCTCAACAGCGAGGGAAATGCCGTGTGGTTCGGGGCGAACCGCGGTGATCCCAAGGGGGAAACGGGTGTAGATGTCGCGGAACTCCAGGAGCGCGAGGAGTACCCGGGCCTCAAGGCGCTGTTGGGCTGGCGAAGCGGCTTCCGGAATAGGTGATTCGCCCCCCTGCAGTCCATCGATCGCCCGGCGGGCCTGTTGGACGCTCTCGCCCGTGTAGAGGCGCCGGAGCAGGGACAGGTCTTGGTGCAGTGCGCTCATGGGTCTCCTGCACGTCTCGGCCCAGGACGTACGGAAGCGAGATCCTGTGGGATGCGCGGAGATTTGTGTGCTGACCGGTTCACCCGAGCGTGGAGGATCAGGGCCGATTCGCCTCCGGGGAGCGGTGGTCAAGCCGCAGTCGCATAGTAGGTCACGCGGAACCTCCTTGGCGGTGACCCGGCCAGATTTCGGGCTCCTATCACCTGGAAGGGCGACCTGTTCTCGCCTTCGCGCCCACCATCGCGCTGCCAGCACCTGATCTCCTACCCGGCCGCACTCTTGAGACCGTCGGCGAGTTTCCTGTCCATGAGGAAGGCGTGCGAGGTCGGCAGATACATATCGTCCCGCCCCTTGATCACCTGAGCGGGACTGCTGCATGATCTGGTGACAGCGGGGTTTATGCAGCCAGAGCTGCGGGTGGGGTCATGATGGTCTCGTACTCGACGGGGGTCAATCGGGCCAGCCGTCTCTGGCGTCGGCGCCGGTGGTAGGTGCGCTCGATCCAGGTCACGATCGCGATCCGCAAGTCCTGCCGGGTGGACCAGACTTGGCGGTCGAGGACGTTCTTTTGCAGCAGTGCGAAGAAGCTCTCCATCGCCGCGTTGTCGCCGGCCGCACCGACCCGGCCCATCGAGCCGACCATGTTGTGCCGGGCGAGAACGGACACGAACTTCCGTGACCGGAATTGCGAGCCGCGATCCGAATGCACAATGCACCCGGCCACCTGGCCACGGCGGGCGACGGCGGATTCCAGCGCGTTCACCGCGAGGCGGGACTTCATCCGGGA
>NZ_JBIBKD010000008.1:0-499097 GCF_042959065.1 Streptomyces sp. NPDC007929
TCAGAATGTTTCCGATGGACGGGGTATCAACATATCTGGCGTTGACTTTTGGCACGCTGTTGAGTTCTCAAGGAACGGTCGCTTCCTTTGTACTCGCCCTCTCGGGCTTTCCTCCGGGCTTCCCTTCGGTCTTGCGTTTCCGACTCTATCAGATCTTTCCGATCCGATTTCCTCGGTGCTTTCCAAGTTCCCGCTTTCGCGTTTCCCTTTCCGGCGGTTCCGACTTTATCAGAAGTTCTGAGTCGGATTTCCCTCCCCGGCCGGGCATGGTTCCTGGTGCCTGAGTCGGCCCGGGTGCCCCGTCGGGAGGAGTTGTAAACCTACTGGAGCGGGGCGCCTCGATGCAAATCGAGGCGCCCCGCTCCCAGTTGGCGCTTGCTCAGGCCCGACGGACCGTCAGACCTCCACCACCACGGGCAGGATCATCGGACGGCGCCGGTAGGAGTCCGAGACCCACTTGCCCAGCGTGCGGCGGATGAGCTGCTGGAGCTGGTGGGGTTCGACCACACCGTCCTGGGCGGAGCGTTCGAGTACTTCCGTGATCCTGGGGGCCACGTCGCCGAAGGCGGAGTCCTCGATGCCCGAACCGCGGGCCTGGATGTGCGGGCCGCCGGTGATCTTGCCGGTGGACGAGTCGATGACCACGAAGACCGAGATGATGCCTTCGTCGCCGAGGATCTTGCGGTCCTTCAAGGCCGGCTCACCCACGTCACCCACCGAGAGGCCGTCGACGTAGACGTAGCCCGCCTGGACCTTGCCGGAGATCTTCGCCTTGCCCTCGACGAGGTCGACGGCGACACCGTCCTCGGCGATGACGATGCGGTCGTGCGGGACGCCGGTCAGGGCGCCCAGCTCGGCGTTGGCCCGCAGGTGGCGCCATTCGCCGTGCACCGGCATCAGGTTCTTCGGGCGGCAGATGTTGTAGAAGTACAGCAGCTCGCCCGCGGAGGCGTGGCCGGAGACGTGGACCTTGGCGTTGCCCTTGTGGACCACGTTGGCGCCCCAGCGGGTGAGGCCGTTGATCACGCGGTAGACCGCGTTCTCGTTGCCCGGGATCAGGGACGACGCGAGGATCACCGTGTCGCCCTGGACGATGCGGATCTGGTGGTCGCGGTTGGCCATGCGGGACAGGGCCGCCATGGGTTCACCCTGGGAGCCCGTGCAGACCAGGACGACCTCGCTGTCGGGAAGGTCGTCGAGCGTCTTGACGTCCACGACGAGGCCCGGGGGGACCTTCAGATAGCCCAGGTCCCGCGCGATGCCCATGTTGCGGACCATGGAGCGGCCGACGAAGGCGACGCGGCGGCCGTACTCGTGGGCCGCGTCCAGGATCTGCTGGATGCGGTGCACGTGGCTGGCGAAGCTCGCGACGATGATGCGCTTGCGGGCGCCGGCGAAGACCTGCCGCAGGACGTTGGAGATCTCCCGCTCCGGCGGGACGAAGCCCGGCACCTCGGCGTTGGTCGAGTCCGAGAGGAGGAGGTCGATGCCCTCCTCGCTCAGACGTGCGAACGCGTGCAGGTCCGTGAGGCGGCTGTCCAGCGGGAGCTGGTCCATCTTGAAGTCGCCGGTGTGGACCGCCATGCCCGCGGGCGTGCGGATGGCCACGGCCAGCGCGTCCGGGATGGAGTGGTTGACGGCGATGAACTCGCAGTCGAAGGGACCGATGCGCTCACGGTGCCCCTCCGCCACCTCGAGGGTGTAGGGACGGATGCGGTGCTCCTGGAGCTTGGCCTCGATGAGGGCGAGGGTCAGCTTGGAGCCGATCAGCGGGATGTCCGGCTTCTCGCGCAGGAGGAAGGGGACACCGCCGATGTGGTCCTCGTGCCCGTGGGTGAGCACGATGCCCTCGATGTCGTCGAGGCGGTCCCGGATGGACGAGAAGTCCGGCAGGATCAGGTCGATGCCGGGCTGCTCCTCCTCGGGGAAGAGCACGCCGCAGTCGACGATGAGAAGGCGGCCGCCGAATTCGAAGACCGTCATGTTGCGGCCGATCTCGCCGAGGCCGCCGAGCGGGGTGACGCGCAGGCCGCCTTCGGGGAGCGGCGGGGGCGTGCGGAGTTCGGGATGCGGATGACTCAAAAGACTCTCCTCACCACGCACGCCACGTACCGGTGGGGCACGTGGCGCGCGTGACGTTCGTGCAGAAGCAGTTGTCTGTGTGGGGTGCGCGGGCACCGGTGGCCCGCTTATTCAGTTGTGAAGCAGGTGCGCGGGGGTCCGCGCGAAGTCTGATGTCAGAGCTGTACCCCGCCCGCGGCAAGATCGATCTTGAGTTGCTCGATCTCCTCGGGCGCACACTCGACCATGGGGGCTCGCAGGGGTCCGGCGGGCAGCCCCTGGAGGGCGAGCGCCGCCTTGGTCGTCATGACGCCCTGTGTGCGGAACATACCCGTGTAGACGGCGAGCAGTCGCTGATGGATCTCGGTGGCCTTCTGGACGTCGCCCGAGGTGTACGCCTCGACCAGGGCGCGCAGCTCGGGGGTGACGACGTGGCCGACGACCGAGACGAAGCCGACCGCGCCGACCGAGAGCAGGGGCAGGTTCAGCATGTCGTCGCCGGAGTACCAGGCGAGGCCGGAGCGGGCGATGGCCCAGCTGGCGCGGCCGAGGTCGCCCTTGGCGTCCTTGTTGGCGACGATCCGGGGGTGCTCGGCGAGGCGGACGAGCGTCTCGGTGTTGATCGGTACGCCGCTGCGGCCGGGGATGTCGTAGAGCATCACCGGGAGGCCGGTGGTGTCGGCGATGGCGGTGAAGTGCCGGTAGAGGCCTTCTTGCGGAGGCTTGTTGTAGTACGGGGTCACGACGAGCAGGCCGTGTGCGCCGGTGCGCTCCGCCGCCCGGGCGAGCTCCATGCTGTGGTGGGTGTCGTTGGTGCCGACTCCGGCGACCACGTGGGCACGGTCGCCGACCGCCTCCAGGACCGCCCGTACGAGATCCGCTTTCTCCGCGTCGCTGGTGGTCGGGGACTCGCCGGTGGTGCCGTTGATGACCAGGCCGTCGTTGCCTGCGTCCACCAGGTGGGCGGCGAGCCGCTGCGCGCCGTCGAGGTCGAGTGCGCCGTCCGCCGTGAAGGGCGTGACCATGGCGGTGAGGACCCGCCCGAAGGGGGTCTGCGGAGTCGAGGTCGGAGCCATGGGTTACACGCTACTCGTTGCTCAGGACCGGGTCTGCCTGCGGGGCAGACGACAAGTCGTGACAAAGGTGGAGCCCGGCACTGCCTGCTCGGGGGTTCAAGCAGTGCCGGACCCGTTTGATCAGGCTAGATGAACTTCTCCAAATGCCGCAATACGGATACTTCGCACGGCTGAACCGTACATCTGTACCTGACCGAGTGACCTGGGTCGCGTTACGGCGCCACGCGTCCGTTGCCGTTGAAGGCCGCGTAGGTGAGCGGCATGAGCCGGGACCACTCGGCCTCCATCTTCTCGCCGACCATCTCGATCTCGCGCTGCGGGAAGGACGGGACCTTCGCCAGCTCGTGCTGGGTGCGCAGACCGAGGAAGTGCATCAGCGAGCGGGCGTTACAGGTGGCGTACATCGAGGAGTACAGACCGACCGGGAGGACGGCGCGGGCCACCTCGCGGGCGACGCCGGCGGCGAGCATCTCCTGGTAGGCCTCGTACGCCTGCCGGTAGGAGTCCTCCATGACGCGGCCGGTCAGCTCCTGCTGGGCCTGGGTGCCCTCGACGAAGACGTACTTGCCCGGGCGGCCTTCCTGGACCAGCTTGCGGGACGCGTCGGGGACGTAGAAGACGGGCTGGAGCTCACGGTAGCGGCCGCTCTCCTCGTTGTACGACCAGCCGACGCGGTGCCGCATGAACTCGCGGAAGACGAAGATCGGGGCGCTGATGAGGAAGGTCATCGAGTTGTGCTCGAAGGGGCTGCCGTGCCGGTCCCGCATCAGGTAGTTGATCAGGCCCTTGGAACGCTCGGGGTCCTTCTTCAGCTCGTCCAGGGACTGCTCGCCGAGGGTCGAGACACGGGCGGCGAAGAGGACGTCCGCGTCGGACGCGGTGTGCTTGACCAGCTCGACGGTGACGTCGCTGCGGTAGCTGGGCTTGAGGTCGTCGGCGGGGGTGTCGGTCACGGTTGGCAGGGCCTTCCCATCTCGTCATGTGGCGACGCCACTCTACGGCCCGGCCATTTCAGTGCGATCGGTGGCGTGCCGCAATGAAGTCGGTGAAACAGGGCACCTCTGAGGGAGTTCGTTCGTCTCTACAGACGAAAGTGATCCGTATCCCCCTTGAAGGAGACGTACCCCTGATGTTCGGTCGGCGTGAACCCGTACCGTTTGCCTTCGTCGCCGAGGCCGACAGGTTCCGCAGCAATGTCACTCCCCCGCCGCGCGAGCGGTCCTCCGTCGGTCAGATGGCCGGCCGCTGGCTGCTGGGGCTCACCATCGTGGCGGGGCTCGTGGGCTCCCTGGTCATCGGGACGCCCGCGCTGACGCCCGGCAAGACGGCTGATCAGCCTCAGCAGTCGCAGGCGTCCGAGGGGCGCTGAACCACACCGCCGCGGCGGTGACTCCATCCGGCCCCCCGCCAGTGGTGACCGGGCACACAGATCGGTAGCCTCACCGGGCACAGCCCACGCATGGATCGAGTGAGGACCAGCCGTGCCCCTGCCCTTCCTGACGGCCGACCGCGTTTTCGAGGCGGCGGACGACGTTCCGCTGCCCCACGACGACCGTGACCGCTGGCGGCGGCCGTACCGGCCCGGGCCCTGGCGGGTGGGCGTCGCGGCGCTCGCGCTGCTGCTCGCCTCGTTCGTGCTGTTCGCGGCCGTCATCATCGCAGTGACGGCCGAACTGGCCTCGGCCGCCGTGGTGTTCGCGCTCGCGCTGCTCGTCATCGCCGCGGCGCTGCGGCTGCTGCGGATGGGCGTGTGGGTCAGCGCGCGCGGGCTGCGGCACGTGGGGTTCCTCACAACGCGCACGGCGCCCTGGGAGCAGGTCGTCTCGGTGCGTACGGCGCAGCAGCCGGTGCGCTGGCTGAACCTGCCCCGGACGGTGCAGGGGCAGGCGCTGCTGCTGGGCCGCCGGGGTCAGGACGCAGCCACCCCGACGCCGTTGATGACGACGCACAACGCGGACTTCCTGGGCCGCGCGGTGGCTTTCGACCGGGCCGCGGACTCGGTGGAGGCGTGGGCCGAGGAGTACGGCCCGCGCTGACGTTCTCGCATTCATGCCGGTGGGGCCGGACCGTGTCGACGGTCCGGCCCCACCGGCATGAGCGGGCCGCGGTTCAGGCCGCTTCGGGCTGCTTGCCGTCGTGCAGGGCGATCGCGTGCTGCATCGCCTTGCGGGCGCGCGGGGTGTCGCGGGCGTCGTGGTAGGCGACGGCGAGGCGGAACCAGGTGCGCCAGTCGTCGGGGGCGTCCTCGGTCTCGGCCTTGCGTTTGGCGAAGACCTCGTCGGCGGAGTCGCGGTCGATGCGGCCGCTGGGGGTGCGCCGCAGTTCGTCGACGGGCAGCCCGCCCTCGGCGTCGAGTTCGGCGGCGAGTTGGCCCGCCTTGCGGGCGAACTGGGTGTTCTTCCACAGGAACCACAGGCCGATGACCGGCAGGATCAGCACGGCGACACCGAAGGTGACGGTGAGGGGTGTGCCGGTCTCGATGAGCAGGACGCCACGGCTGCCGACCAGGACGAAGTAGACGACCAGGACGGCGGCGGTGACGGCGTAGGTGAGCTTCGCGCGCATGACGGTCAGGGGCTCAGTTCAGGTCCAGGAAGTGTTCCAGGCCGAATGTCAGGCCCGGGGTGCTCACCACGCGGCGGGCGCCGAGCAGGATGCCCGGCATGAAGCTGCTGTGGTGGAGCGAGTCGTGCCGGATGGTCAGCGTCTCGCCCTCGCCGCCCAGCAGGACCTCCTGGTGGGCCAGCAGGCCGCGCAGGCGGACGGAGTGCACGGGGACGCCGTCGACGTCCGCGCCTCGTGCGCCGTCCAGGGCCGTCTCCGTGGCGTCCGGTGCCGGGGCGGCGTCCGCCTGGGCACGGGCTGAGGCGATGAGCTGGGCGGTGCGCGTGGCGGTGCCGGACGGGGCGTCGACCTTCTTCGGGTGGTGGAGCTCGATGACTTCCACCGACTCGAAGTACGGGGCCGCGATCTGCGCGAACTTCATGTTCAGGACGGCCCCGATGGAGAAGTTCGGCGCGATGAGCACGCCCGTCTCCGGTGCGGCGGAGAGCCAGCCGTTCAGCTGTGCGAGGCGCTCGTCGGTCCAGCCGGTGGTGCCGACCACCGCGTGGATGCCGTGGCCGAGGCAGAACTCGAGGTTGGCCATGACCGAGTCGGGCGTGGTCAGTTCGACCGCGACCTGGGCGCCGGATTCGGTCAGCGTCTGAAGCGTGTCGCCCCGGCCGAGGGCGGCGACCAGTTCCATGTCCTCGGCGGCTTCGACGGCCCGTACGGCTTCGGAGCCGATCCGGCCCTTGGCGCCGAGGACCGCCACGCGCAGCTTGCTCATCTCTTGTGCTTCCTTCACCAGGGGGAATGTCAGGCGACGGCGTCGTTCAGGCGGGCCGCCTGTTTGTCCTTCAGCGGGCCGATGACCGACAGGGAGGGCCGCCGTCCCAGGATCTCGCGGGCGACCTCGCGGACGTCGTCCGGGGTGACCGACGCTATCCGGGACAGCATGTCGTCGACGGACATCTGCTCGCCCCAGCACAGCTCGCTCTTGCCGATACGGTTCATCAGCGCGCCGGTGTCCTCCAGGCCGAGGACCGTGGACCCCTGGAGCTGGCCGATGGCCCGGCCGATCTCGTCGTCCGAGAGACCGTGCTCGGCGACCTGGTCGAGTTCGTCGCGGCAGATCTTCAGCACGTCGTGCACCTGCGAGGGCCGGCAGCCGGCGTAGACGCCGAACAGGCCGCAGTCGGCGAAGCCCGAGGTGTACGAGTACACGCTGTAGGCGAGGCCCCGCTTCTCGCGGACCTCCTGGAAGAGGCGGGAGGACATGCCGCCGCCGAGGGCGGTGTTCAGCACGCCCAGGGCCCAGCGCCGCTCGTCCGTACGGGCCAGGCCCGGCATGCCGAGCACCACGTGTGCCTGCTCGGTCTTGCGGTCGATCAGCTCGACGCGGCCGGCGGTGCGCAGGGCGCGGGTGCCGCCGCGCGGGGCGACCGGCTCGGCGGTGAGGCCACCGAAGGCCCCGGCCTTCTCGAAGGCGGACCGGACCTGCCGGACGACCTTGGCGTGGTCGATGTTGCCGGCGCAGGCGACGACCAGGTGGGTCGGGTCGTAGTGCTTCTTGTAGAAGCGGCGGATGCGGTCGGCGGTGAGGGCGTTGACCGTGTCGACCGTGCCGAGGACCGGGCGGCCGAGGGGGTTGTCGCCGAACATCGTGTGCGCGAACAGGTCGTGCACGCAGTCGCCCGGGTCGTCCTCGGTCATGGCGATCTCTTCGAGGATGGCGCCCCGCTCGACGTTGACGTCGTCCTCGCGGATGAGTGAGCCGGTCAGCATGTCGCAGACGACGTCGATGGCCAGCGGCAGGTCGTTGTCGAGCACGCGTGCGTAGTAGCACGTGTACTCCTTCGCCGTGAACGCGTTCATCTCGCCGCCGACCGCGTCGAGCGCGGCGGAGATGTCCAGGGCGGACCTGCGGCCGGTGCCCTTGAAGAGCAGGTGCTCCAGGTAGTGGGTGGCGCCGTTCAGGGCCGGGGTCTCGTCACGGGAGCCGACGTGCGCCCAGATGCCGAAGGTCGCGGAGCGGACCGAGGGCAGGGTTTCGGTGACGATGCGCAGGCCGCCGGGGAGGGTGGTCTTACGGACCGTGCCGATGCCGTTCTCGCCCTTGATGAGGGTTTGGGTACGGGCGACGGCCCGCGCCTCCGAAGAGGTGCGGGCCGTCGCCTTGGAGCGCTGGGACGTCACTTGTCGGCGTCGTCCTTCTTCTCGTCCGAGCCTTCCTCGCCCTCGATCACGGGGATCAGGGAGAGCTTGCCGCGGGAGTCGATCTCGGCGATCTCGACCTGGACCTTGTGGCCCACACCGAGGACGTCCTCGACGTTCTCCACGCGCTTGCCGCCGGCGAGCTTGCGGATCTGCGAGATGTGCAGCAGACCGTCCTTGCCCGGGAGCAGCGAGACGAACGCGCCGAAGGTGGTCGTCTTGACGACCGTGCCCAGGTAGCGCTCGCCGACCTCCGGCATGGTCGGGTTGGCGATGCCGTTGATCGTGGTGCGGGCGGCCTCGGCGGACGGTCCGTCGACCGCGCCGATGTAGATCGTGCCGTCGTCCTCGATCGTGATGTCGGCGCCGGTGTCCTCCTGGATCTGGTTGATCATCTTGCCCTTGGGGCCGATGACCTCGCCGATCTTGTCCACGGGGATCTTGACGGTGATGATCCGCGGGGCGTTGGGGGACATCTCGTCCGGGGTGTCGATCGCTTCCATCATCACGTCGAGGATGTGGAGGCGGGCGTCACGGGCCTGCTTGAGGGCGGCGGCCAGGACGGAGGCCGGGATGCCGTCCAGCTTGGTGTCCAGCTGGAGGGCGGTCACGAAGTCCTTCGTGCCGGCGACCTTGAAGTCCATGTCGCCGAAGGCGTCCTCCGCACCGAGGATGTCGGTGAGGGTGACGTAGTGCGTCTCGCCCTCGATCTCCTGGGAGATCAGGCCCATGGCGATACCGGCGACGGGGGCCTTCAGCGGCACACCGGCGTTCAGCAGCGACATGGTGGAGGCGCAGACCGAGCCCATGGACGTCGAGCCGTTGGAGCTCAGCGCCTCGGAGACCTGGCGGATCGCGTAGGGGAACTCCTCGCGCGTCGGCAGGACCGGCACCAGGGCGCGCTCGGCGAGGGCGCCGTGGCCGATCTCGCGGCGCTTGGGGGAGCCGACGCGGCCCGTCTCACCGGTGGAGTAGGGCGGGAAGTTGTAGTTGTGCATGTAGCGCTTGCGCGTCACCGGCGACAGCGTGTCCAGCTGCTGCTCCATGCGGAGCATGTTGAGGGTGGTGACGCCCAGGATCTGGGTCTCGCCACGCTCGAACACGGCGGAGCCGTGGACCCGCGGGATGGCCTCGACCTCGGCGGCCAGGGTGCGGATGTCGGTGACACCGCGGCCGTCGATGCGCTTCTTCTCCTTGATGACGCGCTCACGGACCAGGGTCTTGGTCAGCGAGCGGTACGCGGCGGAGATCTCCTTCTCGCGGCCCTCGAACTCCGGCAGGAGCTTCTCGGCGGCGAGCGCCTTGACGCGGTCCAGCTCGGACTCGCGCTCCTGCTTGCCGGCGATGGTCAGCGCGGAGGCGAGCTCCGGCTTGACGGCGGCGGTGAGGGCCTCGAGCACGTCGTCCTGGTGGTCCAGGAAGATCGGGAACTCGCCGGTGGGCTTGGCGGCCTTGGCGGCGAGGTCGGACTGGGCCTTGCAGAGCACCTTGATGAAGGGCTTGGAGGCTTCCAGACCGGCGGCGACGACCTCTTCGGTCGGCGCCTCGGCGCCGCCCTCGACCAGCTTGATGGTCTTCTCGGTGGCCTCGGCCTCGACCATCATGATCGCGACGTCGCCGTCCTCCAGGACACGGCCCGCGACGACCATGTCGAACGCGGCGTCCTCGAGCTCGGTGTGCGTCGGGAAGGCCACCCACTGGCCGCTGATCAGCGCGACGCGGACGCCGCCGATCGGGCCGGAGAAGGGCAGGCCGGCCAGCTGCGTGGACGCGGAAGCGGCGTTGATCGCGACGACGTCGTACAGGTGGTCGGGGTTGAGCGCCATGATCGTGGCGACGACCTGGATCTCGTTGCGCAGGCCCTTCTTGAAGGAGGGGCGCAGCGGGCGGTCGATCAGCCGGCAGGTGAGGATCGCGTCCTCGGAGGGACGGCCCTCGCGGCGGAAGAAGCTGCCGGGGATCTTGCCGGCGGCGTACATCCGCTCCTCGACGTCCACCGTGAGGGGGAAGAAGTCGAGCTGGTCCTTGGGGTTCTTGGAGGCGGTGGTGGCCGACAGCACCATGGTGTCGTCGTCCAGGTACGCCACGGCGGAGCCGGCGGCCTGCTTGGCCAGGCGGCCCGTCTCGAAGCGGATGGTGCGGGTGCCGAAGGCGCCGTTGTCGATGACGGCCTCGGCGTAGTGGGTCTCGTTCTCCACTAGCGTTATCTCCTCGTCTTCGTCCCGTCGCTGCCCGTGTGGCAGGGGGACGGTTGCGGAGAAGCGCTCCGGGCTGTGCGGGCCGGTCTTCGATCGAAGCACCCGGGTTTCGCTTCCCCCGGGGGCCACTACCGAGGACCGGCGGCGGCTAGGTGCGCCTCTCCTCTTCTTGTTGTGCTGTGTCGTCCGTATTGCGTTGTGCTACCACACTACAAAGCAGCGGTGACACTCCGCACGTACAGCAAAGGGAGCGGTCCCCTTTCCTTCGGGAACCGCTCCCCTCACGGCGTCTTACTTGGCGCCCGCCGCACCGCGGCGGATGCCGAGGCGGTCGACCAGCGCACGGAAGCGCTGGATGTCCTTCTTCGCCAGGTACTGGAGAAGGCGGCGACGCTGACCCACCAGGATGAGCAGGCCACGGCGGGAGTGGTGGTCGTGCTTGTGGGTCTTGAGGTGCTCGGTCAGGTCCGAGATGCGGCGCGAGAGCATGGCGACCTGGACCTCGGGGGAGCCGGTGTCGCCCTCCTTCTGGCCGAACTCGGTGATGATCTGCTTCTTCGTAGCGGCGTCGAGCGGCACGCGTACTCCTCGTAGTCTGTGGTGGGCCACCGAGTGCCCCCGGTCTGTGTCTCGGGGGAGCTTCCGTTACTCGGGAGGCGGGGATCCGCTGGGCGCGGCCTCCAGAGCGCTGGGCTCCGGGGGTGCGTACACAAACGGCCGTCGACCAGAGTACCAGGCGGTGGGGCCCCTCTTTGCCCTGGTCCCCGAAGCCCCCGGCCGGAGCGCAGGGGGCCACTAGGGTGAGCAGATTCGGATCGTTCGTACGTCGGGAAGGGGTCGCTGCGGCATGGCGGAGACGGCTGAGGAGATCAAGGCACGCAAGGAGCGGGAGCGGGACGAGCTGTACGCCCTCGACATCTCCGGCGTCGAGTGGCACAGCGCGCCGGGCACCGAGAGCCACGAGGAGCGCGTCGAGATCGCCTACCTGCCCGAGGGGGCCGTGGCGATGCGGTCGTCGCTCGACCCGGACACGGTGCTGCGCTACACGGAGGCGGAGTGGCGGGCGTTCGTGCTGGGGGCGCGGGACGGGGAGTTCGATCTTGAGCGGGGGGCGGGGGGCGACGGGCTCGGCCCGGAGTGACGGGCCGGCCCGAGAGCCTCACCGGGTCGTCGGGCAGGTCCCGACGACCCGGTGCACACGGAGGGGCGGGCGGCTCAGCCGGTCATCGAGCGGACTGTCGCGTACACGTCGAACACCGCAAGAGTCAGTGGCACCAAGGTCAGCAGCACAAAGCCCTCGGCGATCTCCAGGAAGCGTCCCCAGAACGGGGTGAGGCCGCCGCGCGAGACGATCAAACCGATCGCCGTGACGAGCGCGGCCGCAGCGGCGATGGCCGCGACGAGCCAGATGGTCCGGATGTCGAGGTCGCTGCGGTCGCCCGTGAGTGCGTCGCGGACGATCGACTGCGGCGGATCTAGTGCCAGCCCCAGGCCGAGCAGTACGAGAGAGGCGAGACCGGCGGCCAGGACGGGGGCCACCTGGCCGGTGTACCGGAAGAGGTGGGCGCGCATCAGCATGGCCAGGCCGGTCGCCAGGGCCAGGAGCTGGGCCCAGACGTTCTCGGAGAACCCGAGGACCGCCGAGGAACCGACCGCGAGCAGCGCGCAGCCGCCCACCAGCCCGACCAGGAGTTCGTGTCCACGCCGTGCCTGGGCGGCGACCCGCTCGGCGTCGACCGGCTCCTGGGGGGCGGGGTCGGTGTCGTACGCGCTGCGCGGGGCCGCGTTCGGGGTGTCGAAGCCGATCGGGAGCCGGGCGAAGCGCATCGACAGCCCCGGCAGGAAGGCCAGGCCTCCCACGGCGATCGGGCTGCACAGGGCAGCGGTCTCGGAAGGCGTCCAGTCGGCGAGGATCGCCGCGAAGACGGCGAGCAAGCCGATGGCGGCGGCTACGAGGAACGCGACGAACGGGCTGTCCCCGCTCGGCGAGAACAGGGTGAGCAGCATGGCGGCCAGCAGCACCGCCGCGCAGGCGAGGAGGAACTGGAGCCGGCCGATGCCCTGTCCGTCGGCGAGCGGCAGGAGACCGGAGCCGGCCACGCCGACGTTGGGGAGGGCGCCGAGGCCCAGGGCGATGGCCGAGGCCCGGTCGTCGTAGACCCGGGCGCGCACGCAGGCCAGGACGACCAGGAGGACACCGGTGACGCCGGCGAGGATGCCCGGCAGGCTGTTCATGTCGTGCAGCGGGTCGCCCATCCAGGCCACGAAGGCCAGCAGGACAGGCAGGACGCCTCCCCCGACGAGACCCGCCGCGCGCGTCAGGTCGCCGCTCCACAAGGTGCGCTCGCTGGTGACGGCGGAGGCGACCGCCTCGGAGACGTCGTCGAAGACGGCGGGCGGCAGCGACTCGGAGAACGGGCGCAGCGCGAGGAGTTCACCGTCGAGGATGCGCTGGGCGGCGAAGGAACGGGCACTGTCGAGGACGGTGCCGTCCCGGCGGACCAGGTGGTAGCCGACGGGCGCGCCCTCGGCGGGGCTCTGCCGGGTGAGGGTGAGGATCTCCGGATACAGGTCGGCGACCGGGATGTCGTCGGGCAGCGCGACGTCGATCCGGCTGTCGGGGGCGACGATGGTGACACGGCAGAAACCGTGACCCGTGCCTGCCCCGGCGGGAGTTCCCGTTCCGGGTCCCCTTCCGGTGGCCGCCGTGGAGGCCGTCATGCTCACCTGCTGCTCCCCCTCAGTGATGAATCTTTACCCACGGTACGGAAGTCCCGCGCGGTCTTCCGGTCCCCTGTGACCGATCGTGCGGCGAGGCGCGGGAACAGCCCTCGGTGCCGGTCGCCGGGCCTGGCGCAGTCGGTGGGATCCGGCGCGAGGCCCCGTGCATTTCGGCCCAAGTGGCTTGTGGCGAGGCCAACTTCCGGCACCCTATCGCCCTTGCGCCCGTGACGATCAGTAGGATCACGCGGCGGCCTGCGTCCGCCTGACACGGGGCGGCGGACGGACTCTCGGGCTGGTCGAGGGAATGGAAGCCAGTGAGCCACATCGTCGTGAAGCGTCCCCCTCGGGTGCTGCCGTCCGAAGTGTCCACGCAGGACATCATTCTGCAGCCTCCGCCGGAGCTTCCGCGGGGCCACCGCGAGAGCGTGCTGATGCAACTCCTGCCGACGCTGGGCATGGGTGGCTCGGTGGTCTTCTTCTTCACGAGCGGACAGCCGTTCATGAGGATCATGGGCATGGTCATGATTGCCTCGACCATCGCCATGTCCGTCGCGATGGTGATCCGCTGGCGCCGCGGCTCCCAGGGGGAGTTGGCGGACCTGCGCCGCGACTACCTGAACTACCTGGCGCAGACCCGGCGCACGGCCGTCGACACGGCGCGGGCGCAGCGTGACGCGCAGTACTTCCTCCACCCCTCCCCCGAACAGCTCTGGGCCCTGGTCGCCGAGGGCAGCCGGGTGTGGGAACGGCGCTCCGGCGACGAGGACTTCGCGCAGGTCCGCATCGGCCTCGGCGCGCAGGCCCTCGCCAGGGCCCTCGTCGCCCCCGAAACCGCCCCCGTCGGGCAGCTGGAGCCGCTGACCGCGGGAGCGATGCAGCGCTTCCTCGCCGTCCACAGCACGCTGGACGACCTGCCGATGGCGGTCTCGTTGCGCGCCTTCCACCACGTCACGATCAGCGGCGACCCGCAGTCCGTACGGTCCTCGGCCCGAGCCATCGCCGGCTCACTGGCCGCACTGCACTCCCCGGAGGATCTGCTCATCGTGGTGGCGGCGGGACGCGAGGCGCTCCCCCACTGGGAGTGGGCCAAGTGGCTGCCGCACGTCCAGGCGCCCGGCGCCGTGGACGGAGCGGGCAGCCGCAGGCTGATCGACAGCGACACCCGCGAGCTGGAGAACCTCCTCGCCGCCCGGCTGACCGGCCGGCCGCGCTTCCACCCGAACGCGGCGCCCCTGCCGGACGAGCCCCACATCGTCGTCGTACTCGACGGCCTCAGCCTGCCGCCGGACTCGGTCCTGGCCGGCCCCGAAGGGCTCCAGGGCGTCACCGTCGTCGAAGTCGTTCCCGGCGAGCCGGCGACGGTCGGCGGTGAGCTCTCCATCGTCGTACGGCCCGAGGCGCTGCACCTGGAGTCGCGGCACGGCGTCGTCTACGAGGGGACCCCCGACGTCCTGTCCTACGAGTCCGCCGAAGCCCTCGCCCGGCAGCTGGCCCCGCTGCGGATGGCCTCCGGAGGTGACGACGACGAACCACTTCTCGCCAACCTGGAGTTCACCGATCTGCTGAACCTCGGCGACGCGGCGTCCGTCGACACCCAGCGCACCTGGCGTCCGCGGTCGCTTGCCGAGCGGCTGCGGGTGCCGATCGGGGTGGGCGAGGACGGGCGTCCCGTGATGCTGGACCTCAAGGAGGCCGCGCAGGACGGCATGGGCCCGCACGGGCTGTGCGTCGGTGCCACCGGCTCCGGCAAGTCGGAGCTGCTGCGCACGCTGGTGCTGGGCCTCGCGGTCACCCATTCGTCGGAGACGCTGAACTTCGTCCTCGCGGACTTCAAGGGCGGCGCGACCTTCGCCGGGATGGCGCGGATGCCGCACGTGGCGGCCGTCATCACCAACCTCGCGGACGACCTCACCCTGGTCGACCGCATGGGCGACTCCATCCGCGGCGAACTCAACCGCCGCCAGGAGATGCTGCGCGACGCGGGCAACTACGCCAACATCCATGACTACGAGAAGGCCCGCGCGGCCGGTGCCGCCCTGCAGCCCATTCCGTCGCTGGTGCTGGTCATCGACGAGTTCAGTGAGCTGCTGACGGCGAAGCCCGACTTCATCGAGATGTTCGTGCAGATCGGCCGCATCGGCCGGTCGCTCGGTGTGCACCTGCTGCTGGCGTCACAGCGTCTGGAAGAAGGCCGCCTGCGCGGTCTGGAGACCTACCTGTCGTACCGGGTCGGACTGCGCACCTTCTCCGCCGCGGAGTCGCGCGCGGCGATCGGCGTACCGGACGCCTATGAGCTGCCGAACGTCCCGGGCTCCGGTCTGATGAAGTTCGGTACGGGCGAGATGGTGCGCTTCAAGGCGGCGTACGTCTCCGGTGTGTACCGTTCGGGCGCGCAGCGGGCGGCGAATGGCGGCCCACTGCCGGTGGACCGCCGGCCGGTGCTGTTCACGGCGGCCGAGGTGCCGGTGCAGTACGTGGCGGTGCCGCGGCAACGCCCCTCCGGTGCGGACGGTCCGCAGGTCGACGACGCGCTCGCCGACACCGTGCTCGACGTGATCGTGCGCCGGCTGGAGGCGCAGGGCCCGGCGGCACACCAGGTGTGGCTGCCGCCGCTGGACAGCCCGCCGTCCCTGGACGGGCTGCTGCCCGGGCTTACGGCGGTGCAGGGCCGCGGCCTCACACAGCTCGGCTACGAGGGCGCGGGCGCCCTGGTCGTACCGGCGGGCCTGGTGGACAAGCCGTACGAGCAGCGCCGCGACCCGCTCTGGGTCGACTTCTCCGGCGCGAACGGCCATATGCAGATCATCGGAGGCCCGCAGTCCGGCAAGTCGACGCTGCTGCGCACCCTGATCTCGGCGTTCGCGCTCACGCACACGCCGTACGAGGTGCAGTTCTACGGGCTCGACTTCGGCGGTGGCGGCATGGCGGCGGTGGCCGGACTGCCGCACGTGGGCGGGATCGCCTCGCGGCTCGACCCGGAGCGGGTGCGGCGCACGGTGGCCGAGGTGTACGGCGTGCTGAACCGTCGCGAGGAGTTCTTCCGCTCCGCCGGCATCGCCTCGATCGCGGACTTCCGGGCGCGGCGGGCCCGTGGCGACATCGCCGTGACGGATCAGCCGTGGGGTGATGTCTTCCTGGTCATCGACGGCTGGGGCAACTTCCGGGCGGAGTACGAGGCGATGGACCAGGTGATCCACGACATCGCGGCGCGTGGTCTCGGTTACGGCGTCCATCTGATCCTCACGGCCTCACGCTCGATGGAGGTCAGGGCCAACCTCAAGGACCATCTGATGAACCGCCTGGAGCTGCGGCTCGGCGACACGATGGACTCCGAACTGGATCGCAAGGTGGCCGCGAATGTGCCGACGGGAGTGC
Source organism: Streptomyces sp. NPDC007929 (assembly GCF_042959065.1). Lineage (NCBI taxonomy): Bacteria > Bacillati > Actinomycetota > Actinomycetes > Kitasatosporales > Streptomycetaceae > Streptomyces > Streptomyces sp. NPDC007929. Next base: position 16,193 of record NZ_JBIBKD010000008.1, read on the forward strand.
CCGGCCGCGGACAGGCGCCGCGGAAGCTGCATTTCATGGCGGCGGTGCCGCGCATAGACGGTCTGACGTCCGACACGGACCTGGCGGACGCCACGGCCGCGCTCGCCGCCGAGGTCTCCCGGCACTGGCAGGCTTCCGGCGCCCCCGAAGTCCGTCTGCTGCCGCGTGAGTTCCCCGCGGATCAGCTCCCTCCGGGCGACCGCTTCCCACGCCGCGGTATCGCCTTCGCTCTCGACGAGGACAACCTCGAACCGGTTTTCGTGGACTTCGAGCAGGACCCGTTCTTCCTCGTCTTCGGCGAGAGCGAGTCGGGCAAGTCGAACCTGCTGCGGCTGCTGATCCAGCAGCTGACCCAGCGGTACTCGGGCGACGAGGCCAAGCTGTTCGTCATCGACAACCGGCGCTCCCTGCTGGATGCGACGCCGTCGTCCCATCTCGCCGAGTACATCCCCATGTCCAACGCCATGGACCACCACATGACCGCTCTGGCGGACCTGATGAGGCGCCGCACACCGACCGCGGACGTCACCGCCCAGCAGCTGCGGGACCGCAGCTGGTGGCGCGGCCCCACGGTGTACGTCGTCATCGACGACTACGACCTCGTGGCCACGTCCAGCGGCAACCCGCTGGCCGGGCTGACGGAGCTGCTGCCGTTCGCCCGTGATGTGGGCGTGCGGTTCATCATCGCGCGGTCGACGGCGGGTGCGGGGCGGGCGGCTTACGAGGCGTTCATGCAGCGCGTGAAGGAGCTGGGCGCGCAGGGGGTGGTGCTGGCCGGCGATCCGGGTGAGGGGGATCTGCTCGGCGGGGTGCGGCCGCGGGCGATGCCTGCGGGGCGGGGGGTCTTTGTGTCTCGGCGGAGGGGGAGGCCGTTGGTGCAGGTTGGGTTGAGTGCGGAGGGGCTGTTTTGATGATTGAGGTGGAGATGGTCCTGCTCCTGCTTGCCATCTGGTTCGGTGTGATGGGCCTGGTCGATCAGAAGGTGCTCTGGTGGCGCTTCCCGGCACGCCGTTTCGGTGTCTCGGAGGCGGACGAAGCGTCAGGAGCTGGCTACGAAGATCGCCGAATTCTACTGACGCACTCACTCACGGCATGATCGTGTGGCCCCGTGATGGTTCATGCATGGGTCGCATCGGACAACTCGGGCGGGCTTGAGGATGAGACGAGCGGACCAATCTCAAGCGCTTGTGCAGGTGCGAGTAGCGATTCGGACGGGGAGGGAGCCTCTGAGTACGTCTGGCTAGCTGCCAACGCATGATCGTCCAGGCGTTGGGCGAAGCGCAACCGTCCGGGAAGCAGCCGGGCGAAGACACCCGGGGGAAGGACGCTAATGGCGTGGGATGAGTGGGAACAGCTGAAGTCCGAGGCGGCGGAGCAGCAGTCGAAAACGAAGCTGCAGCTGAACCAGTACCTGGCCGACCAAGGGGGAAGCAGCACCCAGGGAGACCTCGTAGCAAGTCAGAAGGATCTCGCAGCGGTCGGTAAGGCGGCCCATGACCTGTTCACGGACTTCACGGCCTACAGCGGCCACGCGCGCGTGGCCTCCGAGGCGGCAGCTGGCGGGCTCAAGGGAGAGGGATTCGCGCTGGGGGGAGCGCTGGAGCATGTGACAGAGCGCTGGAGCCAGCAGACGAAGACCCTGCTGGACGCCTGCGCCCACATCTCCAACCACCTGCGGTTCACGAAGAATCAGCATGCTGCCGACGAGTCCTACATCGCCGGCGCAGTCAGCAGCATCGCGTTGCTCGACGAGGGTTTCGACGACCGGAAGGGCCACTGAATCCGATGGACCTCGACGCACTTCGTCACGGCAACTTCTCGAAGCTCGGTGAAGCGATCACCGACTGGGAACAGATGACGAAGAAGCTGGCGGACTTGCAGAAGGACGCCGAGAGCAACCTGAAGTCCAAGGCTGACAAGGCAGATTGGGTGGGGGTCAACGCCTCCGTCAGCCGCGAGTTCATCACCAAGACAGCCGCCGAGTTCGCCGACGCTCACACTCAGGCCAACTCCATCGCCAAGATCCTCAGCGACACCCGTGGTGAGCTCATCGGGTACCGCACCCAGCTGAACGAGGCCATCGCGCGCGGTACACAACAGAACATGACCGTGATCGACACCGGCGAGGGCACGTTCACTGTCACGGGGAACACCCGACCCGACTGGGCATCCGACCCCAGCGGAAAGACCGGAGCGGCGGACCAGAAGGCAGTGAACGCCCTCCGCGAGGAGATCGAGGGCATCCTGACCAAGGCGACACAAAGCGACAACAGTGCCGCGAAGGCCCTGAGACTCCTCGTCGACCAGGCGAAGTACGGATTCAGCGACGCCTCCTACTCAGACCGCGACTCCGCGGCCAAGGCTGTCGCAGCCGCGGAAAAACTGGCAGCGATGGCCAAGAAGCCATCCGACATGAGCCTCACTGACATCGCCAACTTCAATCGCATGATGGAGAAGTACAAGGCCGACCCCCTGTTCGCGGAGCAGTTCGCGAAGAGCCTCGGGGCCAAGGGGACGCTCCAGTTCTGGACCGAGATGGCTTCCGCCCATGCCGGCGCCAGGGGCTCGGAAATCGAGACCATGAAGAGCTTGCAGCAGAACCTCAGCCTGACCCTGGCCACGGCGTCCTTCTCTGACTCGGACGCCATGGAGCACTGGAAGAAAGACCTTGTCGCCGAGCGCAACACGAACTTCGTCGCCGCGAACTCACCCAACCCTATCGGCGCCCTCGGCTCCCAGGTCATCAGCAGCCTCATGCGCAAGGGCGCGTACGACACGGAGTTCCTCGACGCCTACCGGGAGAAGTTGTTCAAGGCCGACAAGGGAGCGGGGGACGCCGGCACTCACGATCTTTGGGTGAAGGGGCACGACTCGCTGGACCTAGTCTTCGGCGACGGCAACGGACGAGATCCGTTGGAAGGGCTTTTCGAGGGTCTGTCCCACAATCCCGAGGCGGCGGTGCACGCGTTCGAGTCCAAGGCGGACCTTGATCACATGCTGGGCACCACCATGTACACGGACCGGGACACATCATTGGGCCACGCCTTGGAAGCGGCGGTGACTGGCGTACCTGCGGGTGAAGCAACATCCGTTGCTCTACCTCACAGCGAAAAACAAGTGGCGATCATGGGGAACATCATGAACGCGGTCGCACAGCCAGACGGGGGCGCAGATCTCGTGACGAAAGGCATGGGTGAGAGCTTCGGGCACATGGCGGCTGCGTACATGCCTGAGATCAGCATCGCCATGGCCGGCAAGGGCGCAGAGTCGATCTTCATCACTGATAGTGCAGCTCCTGACGGCCTGAATAAGGGCGACGTCACTCGGTTCTTGTACGAGGTGGCCAGAGATAACAATGGAAGGGCGGCGATTATCTACGGCGAGAACATCTACACCAGCAGTGTTCTCGAGGCTCACATCGCCGATCCGTCACTTTACGACGGCGAGACTTCAGACGCCATCCGCGCTGTCGCCGAGAACACAGGAATCGTCGAGGGAATTGTCGGCCATTCGATAGCAGATGCTGATATCGAATCGTCCGTCGAGGCCGAGAAGGACTACAATGACGCACTCAAGACGCAGGGTGACTTCTTCAAGACGGTACTCTCCACGGGCGTCGGTGTCGGAGCGGTTGCGCTAGTTCCTGCCACACCAGCGGGTGCCCTTACCGGAGCAGTGGCGGGTGGGTTCTTTGGTGGAGTTTCCGGAATGGCCGTTGACCGACTCATGGAGGGGAAGGAAATCGACGGCGCACTGGACGACGCGCTCTACCGGACCGGCCAAGATCTCAATAGCGCCCAGGAATCCGCACTGCAGCAGACTCAGTGGTCGGCTATCGACGCAATGAATGCGCACAATTCAGATCTCCAGGAAGACGGGACACGAAACCTGATTCGCGAAGCGCTCAATTCTGGATGGTCGCGCAGTGATCAAATTTTGGAAGACATTCATGCGCGGCCGAGCGCATAATGAGAGTGAGGCCTTGGTGGAAACGAAACTCCCGACCAGGAACCCTGCGCTGATCACCGTCGCTGTGCTGACACTCGCAGTCGGAGGGTTCTTTGGTTATTTGGAGATTTTTACTAAAGGACTCGACCGCCTGCCAGCACGGCCATGTGGCGGCGCCGTGGATCGAAGCACAGTGCAGAGTGTTCTTCCAGCAGCGCGATCAGCTAACGATCGAGGCGAAAGCGACGGCATGGGCAAGAACTTCACCTTCTACTGCCGAGTGTTGACGAGCGCCGATCACATCGTTTCGGGCGAGTCAGATCTGCAGGACGCCACTTCCGAGACCTGGCTTTCGGGCTATCGGCAGGAGGCAGGGGAAGGCAGAGGAGAACTGCGGCAGGGCTCGAGTGGCCACGCAAAGACTCTCACGCTTGATCGGCTTGCTTCCGTCTATGTTCCCTGCACGCCGCCCGGCACAACGCCCGATGACGCTGTGCAGCAATACGCGCTGATCACAGAAGCCAGGGTCATCGGCGAAACTCGCATACACGGCAACGAGCTACGGGAAGCGCTGGCGGAGTTCGCGGTTCAGCTCTCGCACCACGCATACAAGGTAGGGAAGTGCCGCAAAGCGTAATGGGATCCGAGACTTGTTTGAACGGGACTCACGGTCGTGGTTCGTCATGCGTTCGACAGAATGCCGTCCATCGCACGGCTTACGGGGACTCGGGGATGGGGCCCAGCGCGATGGCATGGGATGAAAACGAGGGTGACGTGGTGGTGCCAGCCGCGCCAGGTGCGGCCCTCGAAGTGGTCCAGTCCCAGGCCGTGCTTGAGCTCGCGGTAGTCGTGCTCGATCCGCCAGCGCATCTTGGCCCACCGCACCAGGTCAGCGGCCGGTGTGGTGGCGGGCAGGTTCGATATCCAGTAGTCCGTGGGAGCGTCCTGGCCGTCCGGCCACTCGACCAGGAGTGTCTGGACGGGCAGGACGCCGTCCCACCGGGTGCGGCCGCCACCCGCCTCCTGCGCTGCGGCCAGGGACTGCTTGCCCGCGGGCCGGACCGTCAGGACCGCGAAGCGTGAGGTCATCGTGCCTTTGCTGCCCTGCCTCCAGGTCACCTCGGTGAACCGGTCGGCACCGGCCTCCGCTGCGAGGGCGCAGACGGTTCGCGGTGGGGTGCGGTAGCGGGGAAGGGTGGGCGGTCCGAGTCCGCCGTAAGCAGGCTGGTACGGCTCAACATCCTCCGGGTGGGCGACTTCCTTCCCGGTCAGGGCCAGGACATAGGACAGCCCTCGCTCCTCGAGGCCGAGTCGGAAGGGAGTGCTGACGCCGTAGCCGGCGTCGGCGACCACGACCGGTGCCTTCAACTGCCACTGGGCGAGTGTGTCCAGCAGGCCGAGCGCGAGACGCCACTTCTCCTGGTGCACCACGTCGTCGGGGACACCTGCCCTGCGGCATCGCTCCGGTTCGTCCGTCCACTCACGCGGCAGATACAACTGCCACTCCAACGGGCACGAGGCCGTGTCGGTGGCAGCATGGACACTGACCGCGACCTGGCAGTTCGCCCGTTTGCCGACCGCTCCGCAGTACTGGCGGGCCACCCCGACCGACGCCTTGCCGCACTTGGGGAACGACACATCGTCGATCACCCACACCTCGGGCCTGACAACTCCGGACAGCCGCTCGGCGATCCGCTGCCTGACCGGCAGCGGATCCCATGGCGACTGGTTCACGAACTGCTGCAGGGCCTGCATGTTCCCGTCCGGCAGACGCTCGGCCATCGGCTGGATCGACTTGCGCCGGCCGTCGAGCATCAGGCCCCGCAGATAACACTCGCCCCACCGCCGCTGATCCCGCCGCGGAAACGACCCGAACATATCGGCAACGAACTCCGATAACTCGCCCCGGAGCCGTTCCACTTCCCCCAACCTCATTCCGGGAAGCTGCCCGCGATCAGCCGAGATCACTCAACATAACGAAGCACTACTAGGGTGGCCAGCTTATCCGGAGACATTTTCGCCGTCGACCCAATGTTGACGAAGCCGAGCAGCCGACAAGCAGCACGCCAGCGGCTACGGCCGGGAGGATCGAGATCGTTGCGAACGACCGCGTTGCGGGCATAAATGATTCCGATCTTGAGGTCAGGACAAGAAGGAGCTGGAAGCAGACAGCGCAGGGTGGGCACCTCCCGTGCGTGCCCACCCTGTTTTTCCGACCGTGCGCTCCTACTGGAAGTAGCTGGCGCCCTTCAGGTCGCCGCCCCGGTAGTCACCGCCGGCGGTGTGGACTCGCTGTGAGATGTTGACCAGCGCCTGGTGGATGCCGCGTGCGTGCGTGTCCCACTGCTTGGTCTTCTTCTGGAACTCCTCGTACGCTTCGCCGCCCCAGCCCGCGGACACGTTGAGCACGGCCTGCTTCAGGGCCTCGAGGTCCTCCTCGAGCTTCTTCGCCTGATTGCCGAGCTCGGTGGCGAGTGCGTCCATGGTGCCGTACGTGACGGCGAGTTCGTCGTAGTGTGCTCCGGACATGTTTCCCTCGTTTCTCTGCAGATTTCAGCCGGGCTGCGCGGCCCGGAAGGCGGTGCGGCTCGCTGCCGCCCGGTGGCTCGTCCGCGTGCCTCAGTAGCTGTTGAGCGCCGAAGTCTTTCCACCGAGATCGTCCACCGCGATCTGCTTGAGGTCCGCCTCGATCTGGTCTTCGAGGTTGCGCTTGTCGGTCTTGTTCAGGTTGATGCCCTCAAGGAAGTCATCGAGCATCTTGCCGATCGCGACCATGTGCTGGTTGATTTCCGTCTGCTTGGTGTTGAACGCCTGGGCGCCCTGCCCCCTCCAAGCCTTCTCGATCATGTCGATCGTGCCCTGCAGCTTCGCGAGGGATCCCCTGATGTTGTCGTATCGATCGACAACCTCGGTCTGAAGCCTCTGTACGTCACTTTCGTTTAGCTTGCGGTCGACCATTTCGGCGCTTCCCTTCACAGAGCTCTGGTTCGATTCCGAGCGCGTCATCGCGCCGGAGAGGTTGTGTGCGACCGGTTGACCCACGTGAGTGGTCATGCTTTTCGCCGCGAGCGGATCAGCGCGAAGGCACCGCCCCCGATCGCCAGGGCCGTCCCTGCGGCGCCGAGCGCGACCCACATCGTGGTGCTGTCGGACGGCTCCGAGGTCGAGCCTGCCGCCGAAGTCTGGCCGCCAGAGGTGTTCTTGGGGGCCTGTGACGATGTTGGTGCGGGTGCGGAAGGTGTGGCGGTGACGCCCGTGACACCGGTGCCGTTCTCGAAGCTGAGGGGGTCGGTGGCGGCCGATCCCGGGTTGATGTCGCTGTTCTCCAACACCTTGCGGGGGCGGACAGCGCCGTAGCCGAGGTAGTTGCTCCGTTCGCCCTTCTCCCAGGTGCGCCCTGCCGTATCGATCATGGTGCGCAGGACCTGGTTGGCGGTCCAGTCCGGGTGTGCCGACCAGATGAGGGCGGCTGAGGCGGAGGCGATGGCAGTGGCCATGCTCGTTCCACGACCATCGCAGTAGGAGCGGAATGTGGCGTCGCACCACGTGGGCACGTCGAGACCAGGAGCTGACAGATCGACATAGTTGCCGTACTCCGAGAATTCGCCCACTTTCCCCTTGTCGTCTGCGGCGGCCACCCCGACCACGTACGGGTAGGCCGCAGGGTAGTCAATGAAGTTCTTGGTTTTGGCATCGTTGCCTGTGGCAGCAAACATCAACTTGCCCTTGGAGTGGGCGTACTTGATGGCCTTCTCCTCGTCCGGGTCGATGAAACGACCACCGTAGGACATATTGATGATCTGCGCGTCGCTGTCCGCCGCCGCCCTGATCGCATTCGCCGCGGAGGGGGTCTTCTTCTTGTCGGTCGGGTTTTTCACACCGTTGACGAGCATCCGAATGGGGATGATCTTCGCTCCGGGGGCCAAGCCTTGCATGCCCTCTCCGGCACCAGTCCCAGCAATCAGTTCCGCCATGCTGGTGCCGTGGCCGTCGTAGTCCTCGGTAGCGTTGTACGAAACTGCGTCCGGCACCTCGCCCCCTAGCACTTGCCCCTTAAGGGAAGATGTATCGGGATTCACGCCTGTGTCCAGCACCGCAATCTTGACACCCTTGCCGGTGCTGACTTTCCACATGTCTTCGGCCTGCATCGCGTTCAAGTACCACTGCTTCGACTGAACGTCTGCGGCGGTCGCACTCGGAGCCAGTACCGAAGACATAACTGCGAAAGCACCGAGTGCCGCGCACGCGGTGAGCACCCGACTTCCGGTAAGTCCTGCGAAGAACGCCGTCGATCCGCAACGCGGGCTGGTCCCTGTCATGCCTGTGTAGATCCTCGCTCTGATCAGTCAGTCACTGGTGGCGTGCGTCGCGGGGTTTTCGGTTGAGACTCACTCTCACGATCCGTGCGGTTCCCATTGCGTCGGTTTCCCGTGCGGTCGCGCGGCGCACCTGCGCCGCCTCCGGTGGGCCCACCGCTTCTTTCGGCTTCGCCTCGCCCCTTAGGTGTACCGACGACGCCCTCGGCGTTGCCCGCAGCTGGACGCGCAGCCTGGCCCGGACGAGTGCCAGGGGTGGAGTTCGGCGCTCCGATCACTCCACGCTGCCCGACGGGCGCACGGGAGCCAGTGTTGCCGCCAGCGCCGACGACCGTACCGCGCGGGACCTTGGAGCCGGTCGTCCCTTGAGGACCTGTAACGGGCCTTCCTCCGACAATTCCATTACCGCGCGCCGCACCTGTGGAACTCGCACCGCCAGCGCGGTCGCTCGCCGGTCGTCCGACAGTGCGTGGCATTCCACCGGAGACGCCTCGGCCCATGGGGGAAGCGCCAGCACTTCGAGCACCTGACTGCCCCGTGGTGCTGGCGTGACCCATCGGACCAGCGGTGCCGCGACCGCCGACGGTGCCGTTCGAAGCGCCTGTACGACCCTGAGCCGAGATCGGGGCGCGGTTGCCGTTCGCTCCGCTGAAGCCCGAGGTACGGCCAGCCAGCCCGCTCGGGGCAGGAGTAACCATGGCGGAGGGAAAGGTAGGGGTGATCCCGCCACTGCTGCTCGGACCCGTCACTGTATGTGGCGCATTGGTAAGGGGCCTTGTGGTTTCCTGGGGCGGCAGGCTGCCTACGCTGTCGATCTTCGTGCCAACATTCCCATCCCGCGCAATAGCCGAGTCGTCCACATTCCTCAGCGGCGGCGTGGCATCTCCCGAACGCGGGCGTACTGATTCCATGTTCGGGGTGGCGGGTCCGGTAACCATGGACTCACGCACGGCCGCGAGCCCACCGGAGCTTTGCGCTTCCCCAGCGTCGCGGGGGGCCCGGTAGGTCGGATCCGGCTTGGGCACCCCCACATCCGGCATAGGCTCGAACGTAGGCGGCTCCTGGCCCGCCATGATCTCTTCCGAGACCGCATAGAAGGACGCCAGCCGGTTCATCTGGTTGATCGCCTCTTGGCGGTCCTTCTCCGCCTTGACCGCCGCCGCGTACTCCGCGTTGCTCTCGATCTGCTTAGGCGTCGGAATGTCCGCGACCGCTTTGGGGTCCTCTCGGGTGTCGCGGGGCGGCATGGCGCTGCGGACCGAGGCGAGGCCCGTGGCCGCTGCCGTGATCTGGGTGCCGGCGGCGTCCGCGAAGGCGGCGAGCTCGCGGGCGTGGATGACGAGATTCGCGCCCCATTTACGGAAGGCCTCGCCCGACTCGCCTTCCCAGTCGACCCGGGTGATGTGGCCTTCGAGTTCCTCAGCGGCGTCTTCGATGGCGGTCTGGGCGTTCAGCAGGGCAGTGCCCGCAAGTTCCAGGTCCTCCGGTTTTGCGGATTCCACCATGTCGATCATGGCGTTCAGGGCGTGGCCCTCGAAGTTCGTCTTGCCGAAGACACGGGGGACGCTCCAGCCGAAGGGGAGGAGCTGGGCTACCCCCGTCGCACCGCTCACCATGTCGATGGCGCCGACCTGCGCCGCGGCCTGTTCCCTCTCCGCCTGGTGCGCATCCTGGGGCTTCTGCTTGTCGCTCACTAGTAGGTGACCGTCCGCTCGTCGTTGCTCTTCGGCATGGGCTTGCCCTGCTCCGCAGCCTCCGCCGCCGCCCTCTCCCGCTCCGCCTCAAGCTGCTGACGGCCGATTTCCGTCCTGATCTCCCAGAACCGCCGCCGCTCCTCCTCGTCGATGTTGCTGAAGTTTCCTCCGGCGCCCATGACGGCGATCTGCATCGCCTCGATCTGAAGGCCGAGGTTCTTGGAGAGTGCGGTGAGGCGTTCGTGGACGCGTTCGTACTGGCTGTGGAGGCCCTTGGCCTCGGCGAAGCCGCCCGAGCCGCTGAAGGAGGTTTCGGAGAGGGCGTGCGCCGCGATCTTCTGAGGGCTTGCGGGTGAGCCCTCGAAGGTGGAGAGCACGGCATCGACACGCTTCTTGAAGGTGCCCAGCGCCTCCAAGCCGACCTTGAAGCCCTCCGCAGGCAGCATGCCTTCCCTCCCCGTTCCCCGTGGTCCCCGTTGTCCCCGTCGATAATTCGTTGAGCGGTGTACAGGTTTGACCTGATCGGCACACTCGATGACCACTCTAGGCAACGGGTCTGACACGACCAACTGATTCTCGTGGTGCGCGAGTTGCGAGGCGGACGAGATCAGGCCGGGCCGCGGGGGTCAGCAACCACCCTTGCGCGTCATCACCGCGAAGTCATACGAGGGGACGGTCACCGTCCCCTCACCTCCCCCGATTCCCGGCGGCTCATAGTCCCCGTCCTTCGACCGGGTGCGTGTGACCTGCATGCAGAAGGCCGAGTCGGCGCCCGAGACCGTGTAGCGGGCCTCGGTTGCGGTGCTCGTGTCGGCGGGCGTCGCGTTCACGCCGTACTGCGGGGCGTCGCCGCCGCCGTGCTCGACGACCTTCTGCTCGATTTTTGTCGCGTATTCGTCGATCCAGCCGGTGTCGTTGTCCTCGGCATAGATGTCGCCGAAACCGGAACTGCCGTCCAGGGCGTCCGTGGCGCCCTGGACGGCGGTCGTGAACTCGGCGTCGTCCCACGTCGTGTCATCGGAGACATTCAAGCCCTGCACACACAGATAGATGCCGACGCCGGCCAGGGCGACGAACGCGACGCGGGCGGCGACGAAGGAGGCGTCGGACAGTTCCTCGGCCGCCGGGTTGATGCCGGAGCGCCAGGACCGGACCCAATCCGCCTTCACGCAGGCCATGGCCAGCAGCACGCCGGACAGGACGAGGCCTATGACATTCAGTTCGGTCAGCGCGTCCATGGTCCGTCCTCCGGTCGTCGTCGCTGCCTGCGCCGTGCATCGCGGATCGCCACCGCCGTGCCGCCCATCCCCGCGACGAGGACCGCCGAGCCCACGGTCACGTAGGTGGCGAGGCGGGCGTCGCGTTCCTCGGCTGTTTCGCCGATCCGGAACTCGGCCGGGGTGGGGGCTTCGGCTCTGCCCAGGTCGGCTCGGGGGTCGGGGGACTCCACGGGGTGCTCGTCCTGCGTCAGGGCCCGTACGGGGTCGACCACTCCCCAGCCGACCAGACGGTCGTGGCCGGCGGTGGTGCGCTCGGCGGTCTGCTCGATCTGGGCGACGATCTGCCGGGCCGTCCAGTCGGGGTGTTTCGCCTTGATCAGCGCCGCGAGGCCGGCGACGTACGGCGCCGAGAAGCTCGTACCGCTGTCGGAGCAGTGGCCGCCCTTGGGGACGGTGGAGATCATGTCGACACCCGGGGCCGCCACGCCGACGAACTCGCCGGACTGGGAGAAGGAGGCGCGCTCGTTGTTGCGGTCTGAGGCGGCGACGGCGAGGACGCCCTCGTAGGCAGCCGGGTAGGTCTCCTTCACGTTGCCGCCGAGGCCGTCGTTGCCCGCCGAGGCCACGACCACGATCCCCTTGTTCAGGGCCTGGTCGATCGCCAGTTTGAGACGGGACGTGGACGTCATCGGCTTCGTGGTGTCCTGGGAGATGTTGATGACGTCGGCCCCGGCCTGAACGGCGTGATGGATCGCGGCGGTCAGGGTGCCGACGTCGCCGTTGCCCTCCGCGTCGTTCTGCTGGATCGGAATGATCGTCGCATCGGGGGCCAGGCCCACGAAGCCGGTGCCCTTGGCGGGCCGGGCGGCGATGATGCCGGCGACCTTGGTGCCGTGGCCGACCGTGTCCGTGGTGCCGTTCTCCTTGCCCCGCTCGATCGGGTTGCCGTCGTCGTCCTTGAGGTCCTTGGGCAGGAAGTTGCGGCCGCTCTTCACGTCCACGGCCTCGGTGAGTTGCGGGTTCGTCACGTCGACGCCGGTGTCGATCACCGCCACCCGCATGCCCTTGCCCGTGGACTGGCTCCACAGCTCGTCCAGGAGGACGCGCTGCAGGGACCAGGGGCGGCCCGGGTACTTGCCGTTGGGGAACGCGCACTGGTCGGAGTACGGGAGGTCGGCCGCGGCCGCGGGGGCTGCGAGGACGACGGGGGCGGTCGTGAGCACGGTCGCGGCCACCATGGTGGTCGCACGGTGGCGGAGGGAGGGCACGCGAGGCATCTCCGGGCCCCTCAGGAACCCTGCGGCTGGCGTGCCGCCGTCGTGGACAGGCGTGGGCCGGTCGGCAGGAACTCCGACCAGGCGGCGGGGATCGGCGCGGGGTCCACGTCCTTGTAGCCCAGCCGGGTCTGGGCCTGCTGGGCCTCCTGCTGGGCCTGTTCGCGGTCCTTGGCCGGCGTACCGATGCCTGTGTCGTCGGCGCCGCTGTCGGCGTTGGACTGCAGGACGTAGCGCAGGCCCGTGTCGGTGACGAGGAAGACGGGGCCGGCCTTGGTCTCCCTGCCCTGGAACTGGCGGTAGAGCTGGCCGGAGCCGGGCGTGACGTAGGCGCTGGAGGATCCGGTGGGGAGCTTGACCGGGAAGTCCGTGCCCGCCCAGGTGCTGAGGGTCGTGGTGCCGGAGCCGGCGTTCACCGCGCGCAGGACGTTGCAGACGGTGCTGCGGCTTCCTGCCGCGTCGGAGGCTTCGTTGACGGGCTGAGGGTCCTCGGCCGGCCAGCGGTGCTCGGTGCCGAACGGCTTGCCTGGCACGATCGCGCCGGGGCTCATGTCCTTGGCTTCACCGGCCTGGCGGAGGGCGGCCAGGTCCTCGCTGAAGAGCAGGAGCTGGGCGACGAAGGCCGAGACGGGAGCGACCCGGCCGGGCAGCACCACGTAGTACTGGTCGCTGTTGAGGTCGGACGCCTTGAGGACCATGCCGACCCTGTCGGTCGCCTCGTCCAGCCGGCCGGGGGCGCCGGCCGCCGCGCCCACCTGGCCCGGGATCGCCGGGAAGGAGATCCTGTCGCCCTTGTGCAGGGTCCGCAGCCATTCCTCGGACACCTTCTGCGGCTTGCCCTCGGAGCCGACGACGGCACGCAGCAGCAGTTCGTCGCTCTTGTCGACGGGGTACGAGCGTCCGCTCGCGTCCACCACGTAGCGGTTCCCGTCCGGGGCCGCGACGTAGAGCAGTTGCCCACCCGTCAGTTTCTCCCCTTTGCCCTCGGTCTCCTTCATGTCACGGGAGGCGAGGACCAGGGCCGCCTTCTGGATGGACTCGCCGCCCGCGCTGGGGCGTTCACAGACCGCCCAGCGCTTCTCGCTGCCCGCCTCGGACGCCTCGGGGAGCCGATCGGGCGCGTACGGGATGCCGATGGTGACCCCGTGCGGGATCTTGCCGTTGTCGAGGACCGACTCGGCGACGGTCACCACCTCGCCCTTGCCCTCGTCGAGGAGCAGCTTCGCGGAGGCCATGTTGAGGACGGGGTGCAGCTGGGCCTGCTTTCCGGTCTTCAGGACGACGTAGCGCGTGGTCGAGTCGCCGGCGACGATCACCTTGGCGTTGGGCTCGTCCCAGCCCTTGGGCGCGGTGGGCTTGAACATGCCCCAGGCCCCGAAGACGGCCATGACGACCACACCTACGATGACGCCGGGGACGACCGCGCGCAGCGGACGAGGCGCGCCCTCCTCCGAACCGTCGGGCGACGACTGCAGGAAAGCCGCGAGCATGCGGCGCTTCGCGAAGGTGTAGGCATTGAGCTGGTCGCGCCGAGATGCCATCTCTGCTTGTCTCTCCCCGTGTTCAGACGTGCCGCGCTTGCCTGATGCGTCATGGCCGACCGCCCCGATGTCAGAGCGGCCCCCTACTATGCCTGGTATCCGCGGGGACTTGTGGAGCCGGTAGGGTGCCCGGGCCTTCACGGGCACGGAGCGGTGCTGGGACACCAGCGAGTCGTCAGCAGAACGGGGGGATGGACTGATGGCTTCCGGTACGCGCGCCCGGTTTCGTGACCGGTCACGGACACGGGGTGCGTCGGTGTCCGGGCAGGGACCGGCGCAGCCGGCGGCCTCATCGGGCGCGCTCCAGTCCAGATTGCGTGCGGGTCAAGCCGGGGTGTTCCGGTTGCAGCGCTTGGTCCTGTTCGAGGTCGCGGCGGCCATCCTGCTCGTCGGATGGCTGATCGATCCCATGGCGGTGGCGCCTGCTGCTGTCCTCGCCGGTTGTCTGGTGCTGCTCTCCTTCCTCCGTCGCCGCGGGCGTTCCCTGCCCGAGTGGCTGGCCACGGCTCAGGCGCTGCGTGCGCGGCAGCGGCGGGCCGCGAGCACGCCGATACCGGAGGGCACGGAGCCGGGGCTGGCGCCGGCCGTGGAGTGCGATCCGAGTCTGCGGACGTACACCTACAGCGGCCGCGACCGCCGCCCCGTCGGAATCGTCGGGGACGGTACGTTCGTGACCGCGGTCCTGCATGTCGAGGCCGATGCCACCGCGTTGCGCGCCGAGCGGAACCAACAGCCGTTGCCGCTCTCTCTGGTGCACGACGCCCTGGAAGTGGACGGCATCCGGCTGGAGTCGGCGCAGGTCGTGCTCCACACCCAGCCCGCGCCGGCGATCCATCTGCCCCGGCAGTCCGTGGCGGTCGCCAACTACGCTCCCCTGCAGGAGCAGACGGGTGCACCGGCAGTACGTATCACGTGGATCGCGTTGAAGCTCGATCCGGAACTGTGCGCCGAAGCGGTGGCCGCGCGCGGGGGCGGCCTGGTCGGAGCGCAGAAGTGCGTCGTGCGTGCCGCCGATCATCTCGCGAGCCGACTCACCGGATCCGGGTTCCGGGCGACCCTCCTCGACGAGGAGCAGCTCACCTCCGCCATCGCCACGTCGCTCTGTGCCAACCCGTTGGTGACGGCGGAGGCCGGGCGGACGGACACGCGGGAGCGGCGGACCGAGGAGGCGGGCCGGAACTGGCGCTGCGACAACCGCAGACACACCACGTACTGGATCAACCGGTGGCCCGCCCTGGGTGGGGAGAGGGCGCCATCACTGCCGCAGCTCGTCGCTCTGGTCACGGCCGTCCCCACCCTCGCCACCACCTTCAGCCTCACGCTCGGGCGGGGCGAGCGGAAGACAGTGTCCGTCAGCGGGCATCTGCGGGTGACCGGGCGCAGCGACGACGAACTCGTCGCCGCCCGGCGCGCGGTGCAGGCCGCGGCCCGGCACACCGGCATGGGGCTCTCCCGGCTCGACCGGGAGCAGGTGCCGGGCATGCTGGCCACTCTGCCCCTCGGAGGTACGCGGTGACGGCGACGACCCCGCGCGTGGGACGGGCGGCGGCGACCGGAGGGGGCGAGCCGCAGCCCTCCGCCCCCGAGCGGGCGCGTGAACTGCTGCGCCGCGGCTTCGGATTGATCGGCCCGAGACATCCTCGGCACTCCCTGACCGTCGAGCAACTGGACACTCTCGCCCTTCCCGTCGCCGACGACGGCGTCGTCATCGGCATGGACGCGCAGAACCGGCCCGCCGTACTCGGGCTCAATCGGCCGCTGCCGTACGACGTCGTGCTCATCGGCGGGCTGTGGACCGTGCAGGTCATCGCGCTCAGAGCGGCGGCGACAGGAACGCGGGTCGCCGTGGAGACAGCACGGGCCCAGGTCTGGATGCCGATGGTGCACGCCATGGGGGGCGGTCAGAACGGGATGGCCGTGTACGACGTAGGGCGGGTGCCGCCGCTGGGTGCCTCGGCCGGTACGCCGGTGCTGGTGGTGCGGGACTGCGGGATGCGGCCGCCTCGCGGTCGCGTGGTCTCGGGCCCCTGGCAGTCGGTGCTGACCCTGTTGCCGTACGTCAGCCCGGTCGCTCCGCGGCTCGTGCGGCAGGCGCGGTTGGTGGGGATCCAGAGGGTGTCGCCCGACGAGGCCACGGAACTGGGCCGCGCGATGGCGCTCACCCGGGCCGAAATGGACTCCCTGCCAGGGCTGTCCGACGGTCTCACTCTGTGGTGTACCGACCGTGATCGGCAGTACGTGATGACGCAGCCCACGGATGCGGAGACCGGGTTGTTGGGTACGCCACGTCGGATGGACTGACGGGCCAGGCTGCGAAGTCGTTCACCGCACCCGGTTTGTCAACTGTTACGCCGACAATTGCGTCGGATTTGCCTGGTTTTCGAGGTCTGGCGTTGCTGTGGAGGGGCAGACGGGCCTGCCGGGTCGGGGTGTGTGGTGATTAGGCTGGGACAGGGATCGACGTCGGACCGCGTGGAGCAGGCGTCGGCGTCCCAGGGGCAGACGGGGGAGCCTGTGGAGTGGACGACCTCGGACGACCCCTGTTACGCCTCACTCGACTTCGTACGACGTCGGACGACAAGCAAGGGTCGCCCCAGCACGGCATGAGGGTGCTCGACCACACCAGGAGGAACACTGTGAGCAGCGATCGGGACGGGATCCGCGGGGGCTGGGCGACACCCGGCGATGACCAGCCCGACGCGGAGTCCGCAGCAGAGGTGACGGGCGAGTTCACCATCGACTACGCGCCGCCCGCCTGGTACACGCAGAACGCTTCGGGGACCTCGTCCTCGGGGCAGGGGGCGGGGGCGGGGACGTCCGAGGAGTCCGGTGCCTCTGGGGCTGCCGGAGGGCCCGGGGGTTCCGGGGCGTCCGCGGGCTCCGGGATGCCGAAGGGGCCGGTGCCGCCGCTGCCCGGGCTGACTCCGCCGCCGCATGCCAACCCCTCCGGTTCGGCCTCGGCGTTCTCGCCGAGTCCCGGTCAGGGCCCGGCCTCCGCCTCGCAGCCGACTCCGGCGCCCGGTGCGCCCTTCACACCGCCCGCGCCGTCACCCGCCCCGTCGCCCGCGTCAGAGCCCACTCCGGGTGCTCCGTTCACGCCTCCGGCGCCCGCGCCGGGTGCGCCTTTCACTCCGCCTGCCGTCGGCGGGCCCACCGGGGTGCCGAGGTTGCCTATGGGGAGCGGTTTCGAGCCGCAGGCCGCGCAGCAGGCGCAGTCCGAGACGCCCCAGGCCGAACCGGCTTCGCCCCAGCCTGGACCGGCTTCTCCCACGGCTGTGCCGAACATTCCCGTGGGCGGGTATCAGGCTCAGTGGACGCCGCCGGCTCCGCCGGAGACGGCTCCGGCTGCTCCGACTCCCACTGCTGCTCCCGTTCCTGCTCCTCCTCCGGAGGCGGACGAGGTTCCGGCTGCGGGCGGGACGTCGGACGGGGATCTGGAGAGCGGTGCCACCATGCGCTTCTCCGCCGTCGCCCTCAAGCGGGAGATCGAGGAGCGGGCCGCCGCGGAGCCGGTTCCCACGGCCGACGTGCCCGGAGTCCCTGACGCCGAGGACAAGGGTGACGTCCAGGCGGACGAGGCCGTCGACGAGACCGACAGCGCCGTCCGTGTGGATGACATGGAGGAGCACGGTCCTGACGTCGACGCCGAGGACGACGCCGAGGACGACGGCGCCTCCGATGCCGTATCGGAGTACGCGCTGGACGCGGACGCCTTCGCAGACGTGCCGTCGGCCGAGGACACCGAGGACGTCGAGGACGCCGAGGCGGCCCAGCCGGAGGGTGAAGACGCGGCGCCCGTGGTTGTCGAGCCTCAGCCCGTGGCAGCCGACGGCGGCGCGTCCGATGACGCCGGTGCCCAGGACGAGGCGCCCGGCGACGACGCTCGTGCGGAAGAAGTGGTGGACGAGGAAGGCGCCGAGGCGGGGAACGCCGAGGCCGAGGAAGCCCCCTCACAGGCCGCCGAGCCCGAGGATGCCGTACCGGTCGACGCCGAGCACGCGCGTGCGGACGCCGTGGCCGTTCCTGAGGAGCCCTCCGACGCGGCCCCCGCCGACCCTGTGTCCTCGGAGAGGGAGCCGGAGGACGCCGTACCGGCCGACTCGGTTCCCCCGCTCCCCCAGGGTGTGCCGCCGCTGCCGCCGTCGTACCAGCCGGCGGCCCCGGCGCCCGCCAACCAGTGGCCCGTGCAGCCTCAGCAGCCCCGTCCGGAGGCTCGGCCCGCCGATGCGCAGGGGCAGCCGCCGGTGACGGCGCAGCCCTCGGTACCGGCACAGCAGCCGCCGTTCCAGCCCCAGGCGCCGCAGCCCGCGCCCGCCGCGTGGCACCAGCAGCCCGCACCGACGCCGCCGAACCAGCCGCCCGCCCAGCCCGCACCGCAGCCCGGTGGTTACGGCTTCCCGCACCCCGGAGCGCAGCCCCCGGCGCCGAACGCCCAGGGCGGCTACGGCTTCCCCCACCCCGGCGCCCCGGCTCCCGCCGTGCAACCCCCGGCCCAGCAGCCGGACGGCCCGCAAGCGCCCCCCGCCCAGGGCGGCTACGGCTTCCCCCAGCAGGGCGGGCCCGCCCCGGCAGCGCAGCAGCCTCCGGCCCGACAGCCTGCGGCTCAGCAAGCCCCTGCACAGCAAGTCCCCGCTCAGCAAGCCCCTGCACAACAGCCCGTCACGCCGCCCGCCCCCAACCCCAGCCCCACCCCTGCCCCTGCCCCTGCCCCTGCCCCTGCCCCGCAGGACGGCTACGGCTTCCCCCAGCCGGGCGCCCCCGCCCCACAGGCCGGCTACGGATTCCCGCACCCCGGTACCCCTGACGCCCAGGGCGGCTACGGATTCCCCCAGCCTCCCGCCCAGCAGCCCCACCAGCCCCAGCCCCAGTCCCAGCCCGGCGTCCCGCCGCAGGCTCAGCCCCAGCCCGAGGCCCAGCCCCCGCACGCCGGTCAGCACGGCCAGCCCGGCCAGCCCGGCCAGCAGCCGGGACACCCCGGGCAGCCTCAGCAGCCCGTCGACCCCCGGACCGGGGCCGCGTGGCCGCAGCCCATGCAGCACGACCAGCGGCAGCCGACCAACCCCGGGGCCGCGCCGCTCGGTTACACCGCCGCCGTGGAGCTGTCGTCCGACCGGCTGCTCAACAGCAAGAAGCAGAAGGCGAAGAGCAGCCGTCCGGCGGCCGGCGGCGGACGGTTCAAGATCGGTGGCAAGAAGGAGGAGGCCGAGCGGCAGCGCAAGCTCGACCTGATCCGCACGCCCGTGCTGTCCTGCTACCGGATCGCCGTGATCAGCCTCAAGGGCGGTGTCGGCAAGACGACCACGACCACCGCGCTGGGCTCCACGCTCGCCACCGAGCGGCAGGACAAGATCCTCGCGATCGACGCCAACCCGGACGCGGGCACGCTCGGGCGCCGGGTGCGGCGGGAGACCGGGGCGACCATCCGCGACCTCGTCCAGGCGATCCCGTACCTCAACTCGTACATGGACATCCGGCGGTTCACGTCCCAGGCCAGCTCCGGCCTGGAGATCATCGCCAACGACGTCGACCCGGCCGTGTCCACGACGTTCAACGACGAGGACTACCGGCGCGCGATCGACGTGCTGGGCAAGCAGTACCCGGTGATCCTCACCGACTCCGGCACCGGTCTGCTGTACAGCGCCATGCGCGGGGTGCTGGACCTCGCCGACCAGCTCATCATCATCTCCACACCGTCCGTGGACGGGGCGAGCAGTGCGAGCACGACGCTCGACTGGCTGTCCGCGCACGGGTACGCCGACCTCGTCTCGCGGTCCATCACCGTCATCTCCGGAGTCCGCGAGACCGGCAAGATGATCAAGGTCGAGGACATCGTGTCGCACTTCGAGACGCGCTGCCGCGGCGTCATCGTCGTGCCGTTCGACGAGCACCTCTCCGCCGGTGCCGAGGTCGACCTCGACATGATGCGGCCGAAGGTGCGGGAGGCGTACTTCAATCTCGCGGCCATGGTCGCGGAGGACTTCGTCCGCCATCAGCAGTCGCACGGCCTGTGGACCTCGGACGGCAACCCGCCACCGGTCGCGGCCCCGCCGCTGCCCGGCCAGGCCATGCCCGGCCAGGCCATGCCGGGCCAGCCGATGCCCGGTCAGCCCTTCGCCCAGCCGGGACAGCCGTACCCGCAGCCCGGCCAGCAGCAGCCGGCTCCCGGCCAGCCGGGCCCGTACCCCCAGCAGCCGCAGCAGCCCCAGCCCGGTCAGCCCTACGCCCAGCCCGGCCAGCCGTACCCGCAGCCCGGTCAGCCCTACGCCCAGCCGGGCCAGCCCCCCGTTCAGCCCCCGGTTCAGCCGGGCCAGCCGTACCCACAGGCCACAGCCCAGCCGCCCTACCCCCACCCCACCCAACAACCGCCGGTCGCTCCCCCGCAGCCCGGCTACGGCTACCCCCAGCCCGGCCAGCCCGGCCAACCAGGCCATCCGCCCCAGCCCGACGGGCAGACCCCGCCCCCGCACCAGACCCCACCCCCGCCCCAGCCCCCGACGCAGTAATCACCTCACCCGATCGGCCCCTTCTCAAGGGCCGATCCCCGTCAGGCCCGCGCCGATCCGACTCGGCGCGGGCCTCGCCGCGTTCAGGGGCGAATTCCGTTGCCAGGCCCTGGCCAGGGGCGCGTCAGTGGTCTCCACCAATGGGTGCGAAAAGCTCGCCAATTCGTTATTTCCGCAGGCCACAAGGGGTGAACGCGCCGTTGACGGGTGGAGACGGCCGCTGGTACACACACATCACGTATCTGACAGCTGATCAACCCGTCCTTCCCGTCCGAGCGATGACGCGAGGTCCGACCATGGGCACGAACGATCAGAAACGCAGCCTCCCGCACGGCCTCCGGCTCGTCGCCCTGGCCGGGGCCGCCGCGCTCACCCTCACCGCCGGTCTCGCGACCCCGCTCGACCCGGCTCCTCAGCAGGCCAGGGCGGCCGACGACGGCAAGAAGGTGCTGACCGTCGCCGTGGCGCAGAGCGTGGACTCGCTCAGTCCGTTCCTGGCGGTCCGGCTGCTCAGCACGAGCATTCACCGGCTCATGTACGAGTACCTGACCAACTACGACCCCAAGGACAACCACGCCATCCCGGGCCTGGCCACCAAGTGGGAGCCGTCGGCGGACAAGCTGACCTGGACGTACACGATCCGCTCCAACTCGAAGTGGTCGGACGGCCAGCAGGCCACCGCCGAGGACGCGGCGTGGACGTTCAACAAGATGATGACCGACACCGGCGCGGCCACGGCGAACGGCAGCTACGTCGGCAACTTCAGGAAGGTGACCGCACCCAGCCCCACCAAGCTGGTCATCGAGCTGAAGAAGCCGCAGGCCACGATGGCGGCGCTGGACGTTCCGATCGTGCCGAAGCACATGTGGGAGAAGGTCTCGGACTTCTCCGAGTTCAACAATGACAAGAGCTTCCCGGTCGTGGGGAACGGGCCGTTCGTGCTGAGCGGCTACAAGGCCGACAGCTACGTCCGGCTCAAGGCCAACAAGGACTTCTGGCGCGGTTCGCCGAAGTTCGACGAGCTGGTCTTCCGCTACTACAAGGACCAGGACGCGGCCGTGTCGGCGCTGCGCAAGGGAGAGGTGTCCTTCGTCGCCGGGTCGCCGTCCCTGACGCCCGCTCAGGCGGAGTCGTTGAAGGGCGCGGACAACATCCAGGTGAACGACGCCCCCGGCCGCCGCTTCTACGCCCTCGCCACCAACCCGGGCGCCAAGGCGAAGAACGGCAAGAAGTTCGGCGACGGCCACCCCTCGCTGCTGGACCAGCGGGTGCGCAACGCGCTGTTCCGGGCCGTCGACCGCGAGGCCATCATCGACAAGGTGTTCCGGGGCCACGCCGTCGAGGGCGAGGGCTACATTCCGCCGCGCTTCCAGGACTACTTCTGGAAGCCCTCCGCGGACCGGAAGCTGGCCTACGACCCGGCCGAGGCGGCCCGGCTGCTCGATGAGGCGGGGTACAAGAAGAACGGCGAGGGCAAGCGTGTCGGCAAGGACGGCAAGCCGATCACCTACCGCGTCCTGTGCCACGCCACCGACCCGAACGACAAGGCGGTCGGCAAGTACCTCCAGGAGTGGTGGGGCGAGCTCGGCATCGGCGTCCAGCTCAACTGCCTGGACAACGTGACCGACCCCTGGCTGGCCGGCAAGTACGACCTGGCGTTCGACGGCTGGTCGGTCAACCCCGACCCCGACTTCGTGCTGTCCATCCACACCTGCGGGGCGCTGCCGGCGACCCCCGAGGAGACCGGCGCGACGGACAATTTCATCTGCGACAAGAAGTACGACGAGCTCTACGCCCGCCAGCTCACCGAGTACGACCCCGCCAAACGGGCGGACATCGTCAAGCAGATGGAGTCGCGGCTGTACGACCTCGGGTACATGAACGTCATGGCGTATCCGAACGCGGTCGAGGCCTTCCGGACGGACCAGATCAAGTCGATCACGACCATGCCGGCGAAGGCGGGCAACATCTACGGCCAGGACGGCTACTGGAGCTGGTGGTCGGCGGTGCCCGCGGACTCCGGCGGCTCCTCCGACAGCGCGTCGTCGACCGGGGTCGTGGTCGGAATCGTCGCGGGTGTGGTGATCCTCGGCGGGCTCGGCGCCTTCGCGGCGATGCGGCGGCGGGCCACCGCCGAGGAACGCGAGTAGGGCGGCGAGCGGGAACTCATGACCGCTGACGCGACCCCCGCGCTGGTCGAGGACAAGCAGCAGCCGGCCGCCGGGCCGCGGGTACGCAAGGGCTCCGCGTACCCGCGGTACCTGGCGGGCAAGGTGGCCGGTGCCGCCGTCTCGCTGCTGGCCGTGCTCGTCACCAGCTTCTTCCTCTTCCGGCTGATCCCCGGCGACCCGGTGAAGACCATGACCGGCGGACGTCAGGTGTCGGCGGAGCAACTGGCCGCCTATCGTGAGGAGTTCGGGCTCGACCTGCCGCTGTGGCGGCAGTTCACGGACTACTGCGGCAAGGCCCTCACGGGCGACTTCGGGACGTCGTACCAGTTCCGCGCGCCGGTCGTCGACAAGATCGTCGAGGCGCTGCCGAACACCCTGCTGCTCACCGGGACCGCGTTCGTCCTCTACACGGCGCTGGGCATCTTCCTCGGCACCCGGTCGGCGTGGCGGCACGGCAGACTCGGCGACCGCGTCAACACGGGCCTGGCGCTGACGCTGTACTCCATCCCGTCCTTCTGGCTGGGGCTACTGCTGATCATCGTGCTGTCGGTGGGCATCGGCCCACTGCCCGGCATGTTCCCGACCGGAGGTATGGAGTCGGGCGGCGAGGAGGGCTTCGCGTATGTCCTGGACGTGGCGCACCATCTGGTGCTGCCGGTGGTGACGCTGGTGGCGGTGGAGTACGGGCAGACACTGCTGGTCACGCGGTCGGCGCTGCTCGACGAGATGGGCAGCGACTATCTGACGACCGCACGGGCCAAGGGGCTGCGCGACGACCTCGTACGCCGTCGGCACGCCGTGCCGAACGCGCTGCTGCCGACCGTGACGCTGATCTTCATCAACCTCGGGCGGACGGTGGCGGGTGTGATCCTCGTGGAGACGGTGTTCTCCTGGCCGGGTCTGGGCGGGCTGTTCTATCAGGCGCTGAGCGTGCCCGACCTGCCGCTGGTGCAGGGGTTGTTCTTCGTGTTCGCCGCCGCGGTGATCCTGATGAACACCCTCGCCGACCTGGTCTATCCGCTGCTGGACCCCCGGGTGGCCCGATGACGACGACCGGGACGGCCCCGAGCCCCCGCGCCCTGGCCCGGCAGCGGCGCCGGGCCTCCGTCGCCCGCTTCTGGCGGCAGTACCGCTCCGAACGGGCGGGGCTGTACGGCCTGATGGTGCTCGCGCTGTGCGCGCTGCTGGCGCTGTTCGCACCGCTGTTCGTCGGCTCCGACGTGAGCAGCGTGACGGACGCGCCGGGGCGTCCGATGCAGAGCCCGAGCGCCGAGTTCCCGCTGGGCACCGACCAGTTCGGGCGTGACCTGCTGGGCCTGGTGATCTGGGGCTCGCGGGTGTCGCTGCTGGTCGGGCTGCTGGCCGCCGTGCTGTCGGTGGCGATCGGCACCCTGATCGGGGTGACGGCCGGGCACTTCAAGGGCTGGTACGCGACGGTGATGATGCGGATCACCGACTGGTTCCTGGTCATGCCGACGCTGGTGCTCGCGATCGCCCTGGCCACGGTGATGTCCCGCTCGCTGACCACGACCGTCGTGGCGATCGGCGTCACCACCTGGCCGACCACGGCCCGGCTGGTGCGGGCCCAGACCCTCGCGGTGGAGACCCGGCCGTACATCGAGCGGGCGCAGGCGCTCGGCGGCGGCCACTGGCACATCATGTCCCGGCACGTCCTGCCGAACGTGATGCCGCTGGTGCTGGCCCAGACGACCCTGATCATCTCCTCGGCCATCCTCGCGGAGGCGACCCTCGCCTTCCTGGGCCTCGGCGACCCGACGGTCGTGTCGTGGGGCGGACTGCTCCAGGACGCGCGGGAGGCGGGTGCGGTCAGTGCCGGGGACTGGTGGTACCTGGTGCCGCCGGGCATCGCCATCGCGGTGGTGGCGCTGGCGTTCACGCTGTGCGGCCGGGCCGTGGAGGCCGTCCTCAACCCCAGGCTGGGGGTGTCGCGTTGAGTCTGCTCGACGTCAGGAACCTGACCGTGACCTACGCCGGAGGGGCGGCCGCCGTACGCGGGGTGGATCTGCGCCTGGAGGCGGGTCGCAAGCTCGGCCTCGCCGGGGAGTCCGGCTGCGGCAAGTCCACGCTGGCGCTGGCCCTGCTGCGGCTGCTGCCGGCCGGGGCGCGGATCACCGGGGAGGTGCTCCTCGACGGCGAGGACGTGCTGACCATGAAGTGGGGCCGGGTCCGGGCGGTCCGCTGGGCCGGGGCCTCCATCGTCTTCCAGGGCGCGATGCACTCGCTGAACGCCGTGCACCGCGTCGGCGACCAGATCGCCGAGCCGATCCTGCTGCACCGCAAGGCCACGGCGGCCGGGGCGAAGAAGAGGGCCGGGGAACTGCTGGAGCAGGTCGGCCTGCCCGCCGCCCGCGCCGACGCCTACCCGCACGAGCTGTCCGGAGGCCAGCGCCAGCGCGTCATGATCGCCATGGCACTGGCCTGCGACCCCCGGCTGATCATCGCCGACGAGCCGACGACCGCGCTCGACGTGATGATCCAGGCGCAGATCCTGCGGCTCATCGAGCAACTGGTCGCGGACCAGGACCTCGGGCTGATCATGATCAGCCACGACCTAGCCGTCCTCGCCGACACCTGCGACCGGCTCGCGGTGATGTACGCGGGCCGGGTGGTCGAGGAGGGCCCGGCCCGGCAGGTGTACGAGGACGCCCGGCACCCCTACGCCCGGGCCCTGTCGGCCGCGTTCCCGCGCATCGGCGACCCGGCGTCCCGGTTCGCCCCGCAGGGGCTGGCCGGCGACCCACCGGACCCGGCGGCGCTCCCATCGGGCTGCACCTTTCATCCGCGCTGCCCGGTGGCGCTGGAGTCGTGCCCGGAGGAGGACCCGGTGCTCAGGGCGGCGGGCCCGGAGCGACGGGCCGCGTG
The DNA here is from genome assembly GCF_042959065.1 of Streptomyces sp. NPDC007929. Lineage (NCBI taxonomy): Bacteria > Bacillati > Actinomycetota > Actinomycetes > Kitasatosporales > Streptomycetaceae > Streptomyces > Streptomyces sp. NPDC007929. Next base: position 41,743 of record NZ_JBIBKD010000008.1, read on the forward strand.
CGTCCTGGTCGGACCACCGGGAGCGGGAGCGGAAACCGCCGAAGAGCGGGTGACGACCGACCCGGGGGCCGCCTCGGCCGACGCACCGGAGGCACCCGGGAACGGCCCGGCCGACGAACCGGAAGCCCTGGAAGAAGCGAGGCCCGGCACACCATGACCCTCTCCCCCACGGCCCCCGAGGTCACCACCGCTCCCCTGCTCAGCGCACAAGGCCTGCACGTCACCTTCCCCGGCCGGCACGGCGGCCCCCGGGCCCGCGCGGTGGACGGCGTCGACCTCGACATCCGCCGGGGCGAGATCGTCGCCCTGGTCGGCGAGTCCGGCTGCGGCAAGACGACCCTGGCCCGCAGCCTGCTCGGGCTGGTCGAGCCGACGGCGGGCCGGGTCACCTTCGACGGCCGCCCGCTGGACTACTCCGGCCGGTCCCTCAAGGCCTACCGCAAACGCGTCCAGCTGGTCCTCCAGGACCCGAGCGGCTCGCTCAACGCCCGGCACACGGTGTACGACGCGGTCGCCGAGGGCCTGCGCATCCACGGCTACGGCGGCGACGAACGCACGGCGGTCGCCGAGGCGCTGTCCCGGGCCGGCCTGCGCCCCCCGGAGCGCTTCTTTCTGCGCTACCCGCACGAACTGTCCGGCGGGCAGCGTCAGCGGGTGGTCATCGCGGGCGCGCTGGTCCTGGAACCCGAACTCCTCGTCGCCGACGAGCCGGTGGCGTCCCTCGACGCCTCGGTACGCGGCGAGATCCTCGCCCTGCTGCTGCGGCTGCGCACCGAACTGGGCCTGTCCGCACTGGTCGTCACGCACGACCTGGGCCTGGCGTGGAACATCGCCGACCGGGTCGCCGTGATGTACCTGGGCCGGATCGTGGAAACAGGCGCGGTGGAGCAGGTCCTGACGGCCCCGCAGCACCCTTACACGCAGGCGCTGCTGTCCGTCCTCCCGGAGGCCCCCGGTACCCCGGTGATCCTCACGGGCGAGCCCCCCGACCCGACCCACGTCCCCTCAGGCTGCCGCTTCCACGCCCGCTGCCAGATCCTGGCCGGTGGAGAGGCGGAGGCAGCGGGAGTGGCGGAGGAGTGCAGTGGCAAGGACTTGCCGGTGCTGAGCGGGAGCGGGAAATCGCAGGTGGCTTGCCATTGGGCGGTTGTGCCGCGCCCCTAGGGGCGCGGGGAACGGCGCGACAAGCCACACTCACAGCCGCAGACAGCCCACTGGCGAACTAGGCAGCCCCCTCCGCCGCCACCAACTCCCTGCACTTCTCGACGTCCTGCCCCATCTGAACCAGCAGCGCGTCCAACGTGTCGAACTTCGCCTGCCCCCGCACGAACGCCAAGAAGTCCACCCCGACATGCAGCCCGTACAGATCGAGACCCACCCGGTCGATGGCATACGCCTCCACCGTGCGCTCGGTCCCCTCGAACTGCGGGTTCGTCCCCACCGAGATCGCCGCCGGCATCGCCTCCCCCTGCGCGTGCAGCCAGCCGGCGTACACGCCGTCGGCCGGGATAGCGGTGTGCGGCAGCGTCTCGACGTTGGCCGTCGGGAAGCCCAGTTCGCGCCCGCGCTGGGCGCCCCGGACGACGACGCCCTCGACCCGGTGCGGGCGGCCCAGGATCTCCGCCGCGCCCTCGACGTCGCCCTCGGCGACCAGCCGCCGCGTCAGCGTGGAGGAGAACGGCTCGCCGCCGCCCGCCTCACCCGTCACGTACAGGTCGACGACCTCGACCTCGAAGTCGTAGGTCTTGCCCTGCGTGGACAGGAACTCCACGGTCCCGGCGGCCTTGTGGCCGAAGCGGAAGTTGGGGCCCTCGACGACCGCCTTGGCGTGCAGCTTGTCGACGAGGACCTTGACGACGAAATCGGCCGGGGACAGCTTCGAGAACTCGGTGGTGAAGGGGAGGATGAGTACCGCGTCCACGCCCAGGTCGGCCATGAGTTCGGCGCGGCGGTGGTGCGGGGCGAGCAGCGGCGGGTGGCTGCCCGGGCGGACGACCTCGCTGGGGTGCGGGTCGAAGGTGACGACCACGGCGGGCACGCCCAGCTCCCGGGCGCGGTCCACGGCATGCCGGATGATCAGCTGGTGCCCGCGGTGCACTCCGTCGTAGGAGCCGATGGTGACGACGCTGCGCCCCCAGTCCTGGGGGATGTCCTCCAAGCCACGCCAGCGCTGCACTGTGCCTGCTCCTTGTCGAAAGCTCGTCGAACCCGTGTCCGGTCGTTGTTCGTGATTGCCTCGTGCGCAGGTCTAAGGGTGCCATGCCGGGTGCCTCCTGCCAGCATCGGCATGGGGGCTGTGACCGGCAGCACGGAGGCGTGCCCCGGCCCGGCGCCCGGGGGCCGGTCAGGCGAGGACGCCCGCACCCGCAAGGCTCTCGATCATCCGGTGCGAGCTCGGTCCTACCAGGGCCGCCCATTGTTCGGGCGCGCCGGTCAGCCAAGCGGCCACGCGGGCGGCGAAGCCGGGCACATGGCGGCCCAGGTCGACCAGGGCGCGGTCGAACCGCGTGGCGCCCTCCGGGGTGCGTACCAGGAGCAGTCCGATGCGGTGGACGAGGTCGCGCAGGTCGTCGCCGCCGTTGCGGGCGGCGGCGTTCAGCAGCGCGTCCAGGACGTCGGTGTCGTGCTCCCGGGCGAGGAGCGCGTCGCGCAGTTCGCGGCGCAGCGGGCGTGAGGCGGGGACGCCGGGCGGGCTGAGGACCCCGGCGAGGGCGCAGCGCAGCCGTACCGGGCCGTCCTCCAGCAGGCCGGTGACCAGCGGCAGGAGCACGGGCCGGGCGGCGGGGCCGCGGTCCAGCCGCTGGTCGGTGTAGGCGGCCGTCTGCCCGGCGAGCTCGGGCCGCTGCCGCGCCGCCCGGCACACCAGCGCGGCGACCCGGCGGGCCAGGCCCGGCGGGGTGGCGTCGGCCAGTGCGCGCAGCGCCTCCTCGGCGTCGGGCCGCTCCAGCCGGGCCGCGAAGGCCGCCAGGACCGGCTCGGGGTCGGTCAGCAGGGCCCCGGCCAGAGCGTCCGGTGCGAAGCGCGGGTCGCCCGCCGCGAAGTGCTCCAGCGCCCTGGGCAGGTAGCGGGCCCGGGTGTGGGGGTCCTGGACGAGGAGGGCGAGGGCGCCGCCGTGCAGGGCGCGGTCGGCGGGGCGGGCGAGCAGGGTGAGGGCCGCGTAGCGCAGGAGGGCGCGGTCGCCTGCGGTGCTCACGTGCGGCGCGACGCGTAATCCGTGCGCCACCGCCGCGCCGCGCCGGGCGGGCCGCTCGTCGCGTGCCCAGCGGTCGACGGCCCGGCACATCGCCGAGGGTTCCTCCTCGGTCAGGACGGTGAGCAGTTCGTCGGCTCGTCGGTGCGCGCGGTCGGCGAGGACGTCCGTCAGCTCGTCCAGGGCGCCGTGACGGTGGGTGTGCAGCAGGGCCTGGGCGGCGGTGGCGACGGTGGCGTGCGGGGTGGCGGGCAGCGGTTGCTCGTCGTCGAACCAGCGGACCAGCTGTGGTTGCACGGCGGTGGGGTCGGCGGCGAGGAGTTCCGCGACCGCGTCCAGGAAGCGGGGTCCGGCCTCACACGGTGGGCCGTCGGCGTGGACCAGCCGCCGCAGCAGGGCGCAGCGCGTCTCCTCGGGCAGGCGCAGGCCGGTCCAGAAGGCGGGCCCGAGTTCCTCGGGCACGGGCCGCTCCTGGCGCCGCCAGGCCACGATCCGGTCGGCGAGCAGCCGCAGCACCTGCACGTAGGGCGCCGCGTCGGGCAGGGCCGAGAGCGTCCCGGTGAGCAGCCGGGCGGCCCACCAGGAGCGTGGGTCGGCGTCCAGGGCGTGCACCAGGTCGGCCAGTCGGGAGGCCGCCCGGTCGGCGCCGTGCTGGCGGGCGAGGCAGAGCAGGGCCTGGACGACCGGCCCGACGCGGTGGTGCGGCACCGGGTCGGACCGCGTGTCCTCGCCTCGGTGGACGAGGACGTGCAGGGCCTCGTCGAGGTCGAGGTGCGTGCCCTGGAGCCAGTCGGCGAACCCCTCGTGCGCGAAGCGGTATCCGGTTCCGGCGGGCACGAGCAGGCCCTCGGCGAGCACGGCCGACGCCCAGCCGGGGCGGCCGCCGAGCCGCGCCGGGGCGGGCCCCCACGGGAACACCTCCTCGAACGCCTCCCGGTCGAGGTCCCCCGGCCCCGGTCCGAGGCTGCGCCGGGCGGCCTCGTGCACCTGCCCGGCGACCTTGGCGGCCAGCCGCCGTACGGCGGTGCCCCGCATGCCGTGGCCGGTGGCCAGCCGGTCGGCGATGCGCAGGGACATCAGGTCCAGGTAGGCCGTGAAGACGTCGTGCCGGTCGATCGCCGCTCCCGGCGGGGGTGCGGGGGCGGCGGTCAGGACCTCGGCGAGGAGTCCGAGGGCCAGGGGGTGCCGGGCGTCGGCCGGGGTGAGGGCGTGATCGGGGATGCCGTGACTCCGGCGCGCCTGCCGGGCCTCCTCCTCGGTGAGGTCGCCGAGCCGTACGCACGGCTCGCCGGGGAAGGGGGCGCTCTCCCAGTACTCCGCCCGGCACGCCATCACCAGCCGGGTGCCCGTCTCGCGCAGCCATCGCGCGGTCTCCGCCGCCCAGTCGGTGGTGCGGCGGGCCAGGGCGGCCGGCATCTCCTCGGGCCCGTCGAGCAGGAGCAGCAGGGGGCGGCCCTGGGAGCGGGCGAGGTGGGCGAGGCGCTCGGGTGTGGTGTCGCCGAGGTCGGCGCGGGCGGAGGCGGCCGCCACGGCGGGGGCTGCCCGCTGCAGCGCCCGGCGGGCCGCGTCCGCCACCGACGCGTCGCCGTCCCGCAGGTCGCAGCCGCGCAGCCACAGCGTGGGCCGCGCGGCTCGGCCGCGCCGGGCGGCGAGCGCCGCGAGTTCCGTCGTCCGGCCGCTGCCCGGTGCTCCGACGAGGCCGAGGACGGCCGCGGGGTTCTCCATGAACGCCGTGAACTCGGCGGCCACGGCTGCCCGTTCGACCGGTGGCGGGAGGCCGGGGCCGTCGGGCGGGCCCTCCAGCGCCATCGAGGCGCCGGTCAGTTCCAGCACCCCGGCCGGATTGAGGTCGGCGCCGTACGCGGGGACCGTGGCCGCGTTCTCGGCGAGCAGCTCGCCCAGCGGCCCCGCCGTCGCGGGGATACGGGCCCGCAGCGGCACGGCGAACCCGACGTCGCTGTGGTCGGAGCTGAGCGCGGTGCCGAGGACCGCGACGACGGCTCCGGTCCGGGCGTCGAGCACCGGGCCGCCGGCCGCTCCGCCGCCCAGCCGCAGCGCGTCCCGCCCCGCCGTGCCGACCGCGAGCTCCAGCACGTCGTCGAGGCGGTGGGAACGGTCCGTGGCGGTGTACGTCACGGCGGCCGGGCCCAGCACCCGTGCCTCGCGCCAGCCCCCGGCGGCGATCCGGACGTAGGCACCCGTCTCCGCTCCCTCCCGCACGGTGACGGGCAGGGGCGGCACGCCGAGCCCCTCGGTCCGGACGAGCGCCAGGTCCAGCGCGGGCAGCGGGGTGACCGCGTCGGCGGAGACCACCCGGCGGCGGTGACCGGCGCCGTGCAGGACGAGCCGGGGCAGGCCGTCGACGGCCTCGTGGCTGGTGATCAGGGTGCCGTGGTGGTCGGCCAGGAAGCCGGTGCCGCGGGGGCGGCCGGCCAGGTCGTGGATCCGGACGAGGGCGTCCGCGGGGGCCGCCCCGTCCTCGATCCCCGCTGTTCCGGGGTGGTCCGGGGAGCCTTCCGGGCTGTCGTCCGTCTCCCGGGACCCGTTCCGCGACGCCATCGTCGAGCCTCCCCGCCGTACACCCGTGCCCTTGTGTTCGACAGTAGGGGCGGGATGATCAGCGGGACAGATCGCTCCGCGAAAGCGCCCCCTTCCGCTCCCCCGGTTCACTCCGAGCGCCCGCACGTACGGGTGAAGGAGTGGGGGCGGCTGGATACACCCTAGGGGTGGGGGAACCGAGGGGGGACCGTGGAGCGGCGGCAGTGGAGGTACCCCGTGGCCGCCGCTCCACGGGCGGACGCCCCGCTCCCCCCGTGTCCCGCGTCAGGCGAAGACGGCCAGGCTCTTGGCCTTGCCCCGCTGCTCCTCGACGAGCGCGAGGAGGCTCCCCTCGGGGTCGAAGACGGCGACGGGCCCGGCGCCCGCGTACGTCTCGGGCATCTCCAGCCGTACGCCGTTGGTGAGCAGCTTGGCCCGCCGGGCGTCGACGTCCCAGCGCGGGAAGGCGGCCGAGGCGGCCTCGGCGACGGGCATCACGGTCAACTCCTGCTGGAGTTGGTCGAGCGTGCGGGCCGCGTCCAGCTTGTAGGGGCCGACGCGGGTGCGGCGCAGGGCGGTGAGGTGCCCGCCCACCCCCAGGCCGGCGCCCAGGTCACGGGCCAGGGCCCGGATGTAGGTGCCGGAGGAGCAGACGACCGAGACGACCAGGTCGAGTACGGGCGTGCCGTCCTCGGCGACGGCGTCCCGGACGTCGTGCACGCCGAAGGAGGAGACCGTGACGGGCCGGGCCGGGATCTCGAACTCCTCGCCCTCGCGCGCCCGCTTGTAGGACCGCACGCCCTTGATCTTGATGGCGCTGACCTTGGACGGCACCTGCATGATGTCGCCGGTCAGCTCGGCGATGCCGGCGTCGATCGCGTCGCGGGTGATCTTCGAGGCGTCCGCGGAGGAGGTGATCTCCCCCTCGGCGTCGTCCGTGAGGGTGTTCTGCCCGAGCCGGATGGTGCCCAGGTACTCCTTCTCGGTCAGCGCGAGGTGGCCGAGGAGCTTGGTGGCCCGCTCGACACCGAGGACGAGAACGCCCGTCGCCATCGGGTCGAGGGTGCCGGCGTGCCCGACGCGGCGCGTCCTGGCGATGCCGCGCATCTTGGCGACGACGTCGTGCGAAGTGAAGCCCGACGGCTTGTCGACGATGACAAGGCCGTCGGGCGTGGTGTGCTTCTGGGTCATTCTGTGCCGGTGTCCGTCTCGTCGTCCTCTTCGGGCTTGCGGTACGGGTCGGCCTCACCGGCGTACTTCGCGCCCGCGGACGCCTCACGCACCTTCTCGTCGGACTGGCGCGCCTTGTCGAGGAGGTCCTCGATGGTGCGGGCGTTGTCCGGGAGGGCGTCCATGACGAAGGCCAGGGTCGGCGTGAACTTCACACCGGCGGCCCGGCCCACCTCGGAGCGCAGGATGCCCTTGGCGCTCTCCAGGCCGGCGGCGGCCGCCGCGCGCTCCTCGTCGTCCCCGTACACCGTGTAGAAGACGGTCGCCTCCCTGAGGTCACCCGTGACCCGGGTGTCCGTGATGGTGACGTGCGAGCCGAGCCGCGGGTCCTTGATCCCGCGCTGCAGCTTCTGGGCCACCACCTCTCGGATGAGGTCCGCCAGCCTCTTGGCACGCGCGTTGTCGGCCACTGGTCCGTCTCCTTAAGTGCTTTCTTGTTGCTTCAGTCTTCGTCGCTGTGGAGCCTGCGTCGAACCGAGAGCAGTTCGACCTCGGGCCGCCCGGCGACGAGCCGCTCACAGCGGTCCAGTACGTCGGTGAGGTGCCCCGGTTCCCCCGAGACCACCGCGAGCCCGATCTCGGCCCTGCGGTGGAGGTCCTGGTTCCCCGTCTCCGCCGCGCTCACCCCGTACTTGCGCTGGAGTTCGGCCACGATCGGGCGGACGAGAGAGCGTTTCTCCTTGAGCGAGTGGACGTCGCCGAGGAGCAGATCGAAGGACAGAGTCCCCACGTACATGTGTGTATCCGGATGTCCCGCCGGTTCGGGGTACGGGCGCCACGCTTCGACGCGAATACCGGAACCGTACACGCAACGGCCGGGGCCGATCGACGGAATAAGTCCCGTCGATCGGCCCCGATCGTGGCTCAGGTCAGACGCGCGGCTTTTCGCGCATCTCGTACGTCGCGATGACGTCGTCGACCTTGATGTCGTTGAAGTTGCCGAGGTTGATACCGCCCTCGAACCCTTCGCGGATCTCGGTGACGTCGTCCTTGAAGCGACGCAGACCCTCGATGTTGAGGCTCTCCGCGACCACCTTGCCGTCGCGGATGAGGCGCGCCTTGGTGTTGCGCTTGACCTCGCCGGAGCGGATGAGAACACCCGCGATGTTGCCCAGCTTGGACGACTTGAAGACCTCGCGGATCTCCGCCGTGCCGAGCTCGACCTCTTCGTACTCCGGCTTGAGCATGCCCTTGAGGGCCGCCTCGATCTCCTCGATCGCCTGGTAGATGACCGAGTAGTACCGGACGTCGACACCTTCGCGCTCGGCCATCTGCTGCGCACGCCCGGCGGCGCGCACGTTGAAGCCGATGACGATGGCGTCGGAGCCCATGGCCAGGTCGATGTCGGACTCCGTGACCGCACCGACACCACGGTGCAGGACGCGGATGTCGACCTCTTCGCCGACGTCCAGCTGGAGCAGCGAGGACTCGAGCGCCTCGACGGATCCGGAAGCGTCACCCTTGATGATCAGGTTCAGCTGCTGGACCTCGCCGGCCTTCAGCACCTTGTCCAGGTCCTCCAGCGACACGCGGCGCGTGCGCTTGGCGAACGCGGCGTTGCGCTCACGGGCGGCGCGCTTCTCGGCGATCTGACGGGCCGTACGGTCCTCGTCGACCACCAGGAAGTTGTCGCCCGCACCCGGGACGTTGGTCAGGCCGAGGACCTGGACCGGCGTCGAGGGACCGGCCTCGGCGACGCTGTTGCCGTTGTCGTCGTGCATCGCCCGGACGCGGCCGTACGCGTCGCCGACCACCATGGTGTCGCCGACCCGCAGGGTGCCGCGCTGGACGAGGACCGTCGAGACGGCACCGCGGCCGCGGTCGAGGCGGGACTCGATCGAGATGCCCTGCGCGTCCTGGTTCGGGTTGGCCCGCAGGTCGAGCGAGGCGTCGGCGGTGAGGACCACGGCCTCCAGCAGGGAGTCGATGTGCAGACCCTGCTTGGCGGAGATGTCGACGAACATGGTGTCGCCGCCGTACTCCTCGGCCACCAGGCCGTACTCGGTCAGCTGACCGCGCACCTTGGTCGGGTCGGCGCCCTCGACGTCGATCTTGTTGACCGCGACGACGATCGGGACCTCGGCCGCCTTGGCGTGGTTGAGCGCCTCGACCGTCTGCGGCATGACGCCGTCGTTGGCCGCGACGACGAGGATCGCGATGTCCGTCGACCGCGCACCACGGGCACGCATGGCGGTGAACGCCTCGTGACCCGGGGTGTCGATGAAGGTGATCTTGCGCTCTTCGTCGTTGACCTCGGTCGCGACCTGGTAGGCACCGATGTGCTGGGTGATGCCGCCGGCCTCGCCCGCGATGACGTTCGTCTTGCGGATGGCGTCGAGGAGCCGCGTCTTACCGTGGTCGACGTGACCCATGACGGTGACGACGGGCGGGCGGACCATCAGGTCCTCCTCGTCGCCCTCGTCCTCGCCGAACTCGATGTCGAAGGACTCGAGGAGCTCGCGGTCCTCCTCCTCCGGGCTGACGATCTGAACCGTGTAGTTCATCTCGTCGGCGAGGAGCTGCAGCGTCTCGTCGGAGACGGACTGCGTGGCCGTGACCATCTCGCCGAGGTTCATCATGACCGCGACGAGCGACGCCGGGTTGGCGTTGATCTTCTCCGCGAAGTCGGTGAGCGAGGCGCCGCGCGACAGGCGAACGGTCTCGCCGTTGCCGCGAGGCAGCATCACACCGCCGACCGACGGGGCCTGCATGGCCTCGTACTCCTGGCGCCTCTGCCGCTTCGACTTGCGGCCACGACGCGCGGGACCACCGGGACGACCGAAGGCACCCTGCGTGCCACCACGGCCACCGGGACCGCCGGGACGGCCACCGAAGCCGGGACGGCCTCCGCCGCCCGGACCACCGGGACGACCGGCGAAACCGCCGCCACCGCCACCGGGACCACCGGGACGACCGGCGAAACCGCCACCGCCGCCACCGGGACGACCGGCGAAACCGCCGCCCGGACGACCGCCGCCGCCACCGGGACGACCGCCGCCACCGGGACCGCGGCCGCCGGGGCCACCGCCGCCGGGACGCGGGCCGGCAGCCGGACGCTGCGGCATCATGCCGGGGTTGGGACGGGGGCCGCCGGGGCCGCCGCCGGGACGGGGGCCGCCGCCCTGCGGACGGGGCATGCCGCCCGGGGTCGGACGCGCGCCGCCCGGAGCCTGCGGACGGGGACCGCCGCCGGCACCCTGCGGACGGGGACCGCCCTGGCCCTGGCCCTGCGGACGCGGGGCACCGGGGGCACCGGGGGCGCCCGGACGCGGGGCGCCGCCCGGACGGGGCGCCTGCGGGCGCGCCATGCCGGTGGAGCCACCAGAGGTGAACGGGTTGTTGCCCGGACGGGGACCGGCCGGACGGGCACCGGGACGCGGGGCGCCGCCACCCGGACGCGGAGCGCCGGGACGGTCGCCACGCTCACCACGGCCCTGGCCGCCCTGACCGCCCTGGCGCGGAGCACCCGGACGCGGGGACTGGCCGGCCGGACGCGGGGCGCCCGGACGCGGGCCGGAGCCCTGACCCTGGCCCTGGGAGGCGGCCGGGGCGGCGGGAGCCGACGGGGGCGCCGTGAACTCGGGCGCGGACGGAGCCGGGGACGCCGGGGCGGGCCGCGGCGCGGGCTTCGGGCCCGGGGTGGGACGGGGGCCGGGAGTGGCCGGCGCGGCGGGAGCCGCGGGCTTCTCGGCGGCCGGCTTGGGGGCCGGCGGGCGCGGGGCGGCCGGACGGGCAGCCTGCGCGGGAGAGGGGGCGCCCGGCTTCGCCGGGGCAGCCTTGCGGGCAGGGGCGGGCTTGCCGCCTCCGCTGCCCTGCTGGAGGGCGTCCGTCAGCTTGCGTACAACAGGCGCTTCGATCGTCGAAGACGCCGAACGGACGAATTCACCGAGTTCCTGGAGCTTGGCCATGACGACCTTGCTCTCGACGCCGAACTCCTTGGCGAGTTCGTAGACCCGGACCTTAGCCACTTCGCTCCTTTGAGGTCCGGGTTGCGTCCGGACCGTCGCTAGTTCATGGGCGTACTCATCGCGTACTCATCGAGTGCTCATCGCAATCTCGACCTGCTTTCGACTCGCGAGGTACCTAGCCGCACGGGGTTCCGTACGGCACGTCTTACCGTGTTGCCTGCTCGGCAACTGTCGTCTGCTCGACGTATCGGCGCAACGCCTTTGTGTCGAGCGGTCCCGGGACGCGCAGTGCCCTCGGGAACGCCCGGCGGCGTACCGCCTGGTCGAGACAGACCGGTGCGGGGTGAACGTACGCACCCCGGCCGGGCAGCGTACCGCGTGGATCAGGGACGCATTCATCCTTGATCGCCACGATCCGCAGCAGTTCGGCCTTGGCCGCTCGCTCCCGACACCCCACACAGGTGCGTTCAGGGCATGCGCGGGCACGCGTCCGGCCAGACACCTTTAAGTCTACCTCCCCGTGCGCGCCTCACCCCTTTGGGGCAGGATTCGAACAGTTGGCGCGCATGAACCTGTCGTGATCTGAACGGCCCGCGGCTTGGATCTATTCCTCCGAGCCGTTACCCGCCGGTTCGGTGTCGGGTCGGATGTCGATGCGCCAGCCGGTCAGCCGGGCCGCGAGACGGGCGTTCTGCCCCTCCTTGCCGATGGCCAGGGACAGCTGGTAGTCGGGCACGGTGACCCGCGCCGACCTGGTCGCCATGTCCACGATCTCCACCTTGGAGACCCGGGCCGGGGACAGCGCGTTCGCCACCATGTCGCCCGGGTCGTCCGACCAGTCGACGATGTCGATCTTCTCGCCGTTCAGCTCGCCCATGACGTTGCGCACCCGGCCGCCCATGGGGCCGATGCAGGCGCCCTTGGCGTTCAGACCGGAGCGGGTGGACCGTACGGCGATCTTCGTGCGGTGACCGGCCTCACGGGCGATCGCGGCGATCTCCACCGACCCGTCGGCGATCTCCGGCACCTCCAGGGCGAAGAGTTTCTTCACCAGGTTGGGGTGCGTGCGCGAGAGGGTGACGGAGGGGCCGCGGACGCCCTTGGCCACACGGACGACATAGGAGCGCAGGCGCATGCCGTGCGGGTAGGTCTCCCCCGGCACCTGCTCCTGCACCGGCAGGATCGCCTCGAGCTTGCCGATGTCGACGAGCACGTTCTTCGGGTCGCGGCCCTGCTGGACCACGCCGGTGACGATGTCGCCCTCACGGCCGGCGTACTCGCCGAGCGTCGCGTCGTCCTCGGCGTCGCGCAGGCGCTGCAGGATGACCTGCTTGGCCGTGGTGGCGGCGATACGGCCGAAGCCGGACGGGGTGTCGTCGAACTCGCGGGCCTCCTGGCCCTCCTCGAGGTCGTCGGGGTCCTCCTTCGCCCACACGGTCACATGGCCGGTCTCCCGGTTGAGCTCCACGCGCGCGTGGCGGCGGCTTCCCTCGGTGCGGTGGTAGGCGATGAGGAGGGCCGACTCGATCGCCTCGACCAGCAGGTCGAAGGAGATGTCCTTCTCCCGAACCAAGCCCCGCAGGGCGCTCATGTCGATGTCCACGGCTACGCCTCCTCTTCCTTCTTGTTGTCCTTGCGGCTGAACTCGACCTGGACACGCGCCCGTACGACGTCGTCGAAGGCGATTCTGCGCGCGGTGGGCTTGCGGCCCTTCACTCCGGGCACCTCTGTGTCGACACCCTCGTCGTCGACCTTCAGGATCCTGGCGACCAGTTCGCCGCCCTCGGACAGCTGGAACTTCACCAGCCGGTCCGTGGCGCGGACGTAGTGCCGGTGTTCCGTGAGGGGGCGCTCAGCGCCCGGGGTGCCGACCTCGAGGGTGTACTCGCCCTCGCCCATCGCGTTCGTCTCGTCGAGCTTCGCCGAGAGCGCGCGGCTCACATCGGCGATCAGGTCCAGGTCGGCGCCCGTGTCCGAGTCGACGACCACGCGCAGCACACGCTTGCGTCCGACGGAGTCCACTTCGATCTCTTCGAGGTCCAGGCCCTGAGAGGTGACGAGCGGCTCCAGCAGTTCTCGCAGCCTCTCGCTCTGGGTGGTGCTCATCCGGGTGACTCCTCGGCCGCGTGTGCTGTTGTGGGATGGGGCGCGTGTCTGGTCAAAGGGTATCCGGTCGCGGGGAGTGTTGCCGTCCACCCGGTCACGAACGGTGCCGCTGAGTGATGCCGGGCGGGGGCCCGGGTACCGTGATCACGGGCAGGCAGCCCGCGCAGTTCCGTTTTTCTCGTATGTTTCTCGAAACGAGCCCCCGAGGACGTCCGACGTGCCCTTTTCCTCATCGCCGCGTGCCCGCTCGGGGCCGCGCAGAAGGAGTCTGCTCGCCGCCGCCCCGGCGGCCCTGGCCCTGGCGGGCTGCACCGGCACGGACTCCGGCGGACCGGCCGATGAGGACGCGCCAGCGGCGGACCGGGCACGCGCGCGTGCGGCCCGGGACAGCGAGGGCCTCGTGGAGCGCTACGACGCGGTGATCGCCGCCCGTCCGGGGCTCGCCGGCCGGCTGGGGCCGCTGCGTGAGGAGGTCGTCCGGCACGCGCGGGCCTTCGGCGGTGGCCGGAAAGCATCGCCCTCGGCATCACCTTCCTTCTCCCCTTCCCCGTCGGCCTCGTCCTCCCCGTCGGTGACCGTGCCGGACAACGACAAGGACGCCCTCGCCGGACTCGCCGCGGCGGAGCGGGAGCTCGCCGACCGGCGGACCAAGGCGCTCGGCGGGGTTCCCGGTGAGGTGGCACGCCTGCTGGCGTCGGTGGCTGCGGCCGGGGCGGCGCACGTGTATCTGCTGACGGAGGGTGACGCGTGAGCGAGGACAAGGACCGGGAGCTGCGCGCCCTGCAGGCGGCGCTGGCCGCCGAGCACGCGGCGGTGTACGGCTACGGCGTCGTGGGCGGGAGGATCGGCGACGGGCAGCGCGGCGAGGCACGCACGGCGTTCGACGGGCACCGGGCACGCAGGGACGCGCTGGTGCGCGAGGTGAAGGACCTGGGGGGCCGGCCGGTGGCCGCGTCCGCCGGTTACGCGCTGCCCTTCCAGGTGCCGGACGCGGCGGCGGCCGTGCGGCTCGCGGCCGAGCTGGAGGACCGGGTGGCGGGGGTGTACGCCGACCTGGTGCGCGCGGCACGCGGCGCGCGGCGGGAGTCGGCGGCCGCGGCGCTGCGGGAGGCGGCGGTGCGGGCGGTGCGCTGGCGCGGCGAGAGCGTAGCCTTCCCTGGGCTCGCCGAGCGGGCCGGTACGGCCCCGCCCTCGGCGGCGCCGACGGCGTGACCCGGGCCGGGCACGCACCGCGGACAGTACGAAGGGAACGACTCGCGCATGGTTTTCGAACCGCCGAAGCGTCTGGTCAGGGCGCTCGGTGAGACGGCGCCGGACGGTGACGACTGGCTGGAGAAGCTGCCCGAAGCGGCGCAGCAGGCCGTTGCGCTACGCGAGTTGACCGTGGAGCGGGTGCAGGTGCCCGGTGGGCGCAGCAGCCTGGTCGTGCTGGTGCGGACGGCCGACGGGACGCCCGCCGTGCTCAAGCTGGCGCCGGGCCGGGCCCGCCCGGAGGCGGAGCGGGCCGCGCTGGCGCACTGGGCCGGGCGCGGCGCTGTGCAGCTGCTCGAGCCGTTTTCCACGGAGGGGGTGCTGCTGCTGGAGCGGCTGCATCCGGACGTGTCGGTGCGGTCGCTGCCGGAGGCGAAGGCGCTGCTGGAGGCGGCCGGGACGTTGCGGCGGCTGTGGGTGGAGCCGCCCGCCGACTTCCCCTTCGAGACGGTGGCCGAGCGGACCGGGCGGCAGGCCGGGGCGATGCGCGCCCGGGCCGGGACCGAGCCCGCGGTGGCTCCGCTGGTCGATCTGGCGCTCGCGGCGCGCGAGGAGCTGCTGGCCGCGCCTCCGGAGCACCGGCTGCTGCACGGCACGTTCCGGCAGAGCAAGGTGCTCGCCGGGGAGCGAATGCCGTGGCTGGCCGTGGGTCCGGACCCGGTGGTCGGCGAGAGCGCCTTCGATCTGGCCCGGCTGGTCCGGGACCGGGTGGAGGACCTGATCGCCCAGCCGTCGGGCGCGGCCACGACGCGGCGCCGGGTGAAGCGGCTGGCCGAGTCCCTGGACGTCGACCAGGAGCGGCTGCGGGGCTGGACACTGTTCCGCGCCGTGGAGTCGGGCGTGCGGGCGAGCCGAGTCGGCCGACCGCGCGACGCGGAGCTGCTGCTGGAGTTCGCGAGCTGGCTGTAAGCCACCGGAGCCCCCGCTCCGGACCGTGCCCTCGGGGTGCCGGGCAGCGGCGGCACGCGCCGACCCAGCCGCGCGACACCGCGCTGCGGCTGGAGTGCACCAGCTGACGGTAAGCACCGGAGCCCCCGCTCCGGACCGTGCCCTCGGGGTGCCGGGCGGCCGCGCGCCGACCCAGCCGCGCGACACCGCGCTGCGGCTGGAGTTCACGAGCTGACGGTAAGCACCGGGGCGACGAAGCCGCCTGATTGGTGTACGCGGAGGTGCCCTCGCACGCCCGGTGGCGCGCGCCGACCGGCCGGGCGGCGCGGAGGCGCGGCGCTGGAGTCGTGAGGTCGGCTGAAGGGCGCGTCCGGGTTGGGCGATCGGGTGCCGGGCGGACTGGTTTCGGCCAGTCCGCCCGGGCCGGTCGGGGCCGCTACGCCGTGAGGCGGGCGACGGCCTCCTCGACCGTCAGCTCCTCGCGCTCGCCGGTGCGGCGGTCCTTCAGTTCCACCACGCCGTCGGCCGCGCGCCGGCCGGCGACAAGGATCTTCGGTACGCCGATCAGCTCGGAGTCCGTGAACTTGACGCCCGGGGAGACGCCGGGGCGGTCGTCGACCAGGACGCGGACACCGGCCGCGGCCAGCTGCCCGGAGATGTCGAGGGCCAGCTCGGTCTGCAGGGCCTTGCCGGCGGCGACCACGTGGACGTCGGCCGGGGCGACCTCGGCGGGCCAGCACAGGCCCTTGTCGTCGGCGCTCTGCTCGGCCAGGGCGGCCACCGCACGGGAGACGCCGATGCCGTAGGAGCCCATGGTGACGCGGACCGGCTTGCCGTTCTGGCCGAGGACGTCGAGCTTGAGGGCGTCGGCGTACTTGCGGCCCAGCTGGAAGATGTGGCCGATCTCGATGGCGCGGTCCAGGACGAGGCCCGTGCCGCACTTGGGGCAGGGGTCGCCCTCCTGCACGACGACGACGTCGACGTACTCGCCGACCTCGAAGTCGCGGCCCACGACCACGTTCTTGGTGTGCGTACCGGCCTTGTTGGCGCCGGTGATCCAGGCCGTGCCCGGGGCGACGCGCGGGTCTGCGATGTACGTGACCTTCTCCAGGCCGCGCGGTCCGACGTAGCCGCGGACCAGGTCGGGGCGGGCCGCGAAGTCCGTCTCCGTGACCAGCTCGACGGTGGCCGGGGCGAAGTGCGCCTCGACCTTGTCCATGTCGACCTCGCGGTCGCCGGGGACGCCGACGGCGACGATCTCGCCGTCGACCTTCACCAGGAGGTTCTTCAGCGTGGCCGAGGCCGGGACGCCGAGGGAGGCGGCGAGGGTCTCGATGGTGGGGGTGTCGGGGGTCGGGATGTCCTCGGCGGCCGGCACGTCCGAGGCGTCGACGGACGTCAACTCGTACGTGATGGCCTCGGTGTTGGCGGCGAAGTCGCAGTTCGGGCAGTCGGCGAAGGTGTCCTCACCGGCCTCGGCGGGGGCGAGGAACTCCTCGGACTTGGAGCCGCCCATGGCACCGGCCGTCGCGGCGCAGATGCGGTAGTCGAGGCCGAGGCGCGCGAAGATCTTCTGGTAGGCCTCGCGGTGCAGGGCGTAGGACTTCGCCAGGCCCTCGTCCTCGGTGTCGAAGGAGTAGGAGTCCTTCATCAGGAACTCGCGGCCGCGCAGGATGCCGGCGCGGGGGCGGGCCTCGTCGCGGTACTTGTTCTGGATCTGGTAGAGGATGACCGGCAGGTCCTTGTAGGAGGACGCCTGGTCCTTCACCAGCAGGGTGAAGATCTCCTCGTGGGTGGGGCCGAGGAGGTAGTCGCCGCCCCGGCGGTCCTGGAGGCGGAACAGCTCGGGGCCGTACTCCTCCCAGCGGCCGGTGGCCTCGTAGGGCTCGCGGGGCAGGATGGCGGGGAGCAGGACCTCCTGGGCGCCGACGGCGTCCATCTCCTCACGGACGATCCGCTCGACGTTGGCCAGCACCTTCTTGCCCAGGGGCAGCCAGCTCCAGATGCCGGCGGCGGTGCGGCGTACGTAGCCGGCGCGGACGAGGAGCTTGTGGCTGAGGACCTCGGCGTCCGCCGGGTCGTCGCGCAACGTCTTCGCCAACAACTGGGACATGCGCTGGACCGGTACGTTCGCCATGGTTCCTCTGCTCCTGCTGCTGGGGGTCCCCCCGCTCGAGCGGAGCCCAGAGCGGGGGAAGCTGATGGCAGGAGGTTATCCGGGGGGTGCGCGGGGGTGGAAATCGGTTATCCGCGGCGCAGCGGCAGCGGCGCTCCCATCACGGCGTACGGCTTCGGCGCGCTGGGGAAGAGGACCTGGCGGGCCAGGTCCCGGTAGCCGAGGGAGCGGTACAGGGCGCGGGCGGGGCTGTCGGTGTCGATCGCGGAGAGGATCGAGCGGGGTTCGGCGGCACCGTCGGTGATCGTGGTGATCAGGGAGCGTCCGAGGCCGCGGTTCTGGTACGCGGGGTGGACGTGCAGCTCGGTGATGACGAAGGAGTCGTCGAGCCAGTGGTCGTTGCGCAGGGCGCGGAGGTAGGGCTCGACGACGGTGGACCACCAGTGTGTGCGGTCGTTGGGCATGCCGTAGACGAAGCCGACGAGGGTGCCGTCGGCGGTGGCGCCGAGGGCTCTCGCCCCCGGGTACGTCATGTGGCGCAGGACGATCTGGCGGCGGACGGCCACCTCGTCCGGGCCGAGGCCGAACGCCACGGCTTGGATGGCCAGGGCCTCGTCCACGTGGGCGGAGAGGTCGAGTGGGCCGATCACCAGGTCCATGGCGGGGAGCCTACAGGGGGGTCGCCGTTCATGGCCGGGTGCGGGTTTGGATGTGGCTGGTCAAGCAGTTCCCCGCGCCCCTTTGGGGGGCGCCTTCAGAACAGGACGCTCATGAATGCTCCCACTTCCTGGAAGCCCACCCTCTGATAGGCCCGCCTGGCCGGGGTGTTGAAGTCGTTGACGTACAGGCTGACGACGGGGGCGACGTCGGCGAGGGCGTAGCGCAGGACCGCCGCCATGCCGGGGGCGGCCAGGCCCGTGCCGCGGTACTCGGGGGCCACCCACACGCCCTGGATCTGGCAGGCGCGGTCCGTCGCGGCGCCGATCTCGGCCTTGAAGGCGACCTTGCCGTCCGTGTCGAACCGGGCGAAGGCGCGTCCGGAGCCGACGAGTTCGGCGACCCGGGCCTGGTAGAGCAGGCCGCCGTCGCCGGCCAGCGGGGAGACGCCGACCTCCTCGGTGAACATCGCCACGCACGCCGGCATGATCGTTTCCATCTCGTCCTTGCGGACGCGGCGGACGTAGGGGTCGGGGGTGATGTCGGCCGGGAGGCGGTCGGTGACCATGAGCGGCTGCTGGCGGCGGACCTCGCGGGCCGGGCCCCAGTGGGGTTCCAGCAGCCGCCACAGGTCGGAGGTGGCGGCTGCGGGGCCGACGATGGAGGAGCAGCGGCGGCCGGCCCGGCGGGCTCGGTCGGCGAAGGCGCGGACGGCGCGCGGGCCGGCGCAGATCGGAACCAGGTTGGCACCGGCGTAGCAGAGGGACGTGAGTATGCCGTCCTCGTACCAGCCCCACATCTCGCCGCCCAGCCGCCACGGGTCGAGTCCGGCGATCTGCACGCGAGACGTCACGAAGGCGTTCGCGACCGGCTCGCGGTCGAGGACGGCGAGCGCCGCGTCCAGGTCGCTCGGTTCGAGGACCCGTGAGGTGGTCTGCGTCAACACGTGCGGGCCTCACGAACAGGGGTGGCTGGTCTCCGCACTATAGCTGCGCTGCTTGTGCCGACGCCTGGGAGCTCGGGGGGACACGGTTCGGCGGCGGGTGCGGGTCCGATGTGGCTGGGCGCGCGGTTCCCCGCGCCCCTGAGAGACGGGGCACCGGGAAACCGCCGATTCCAAGGGCTCAGCCCGCGACCGCCACCGACGGCTCTCCCGAGATCACGCCGTCCTTCTCCATCTGCTCGGCGAGCTTCATGGCCTCTTCGATGAGGGTTTCCACGATCTTGGACTCGGGGACGGTCTTGATGACCTCGCCCTTGACGAAGATCTGGCCCTTGCCGTTGCCGGAGGCGACGCCGAGGTCGGCCTCCCGTGCCTCGCCGGGGCCGTTGACGACGCAGCCCATGACGGCGACGCGCAGCGGGACCTCCATGCCGGTGAGGCCGGCCGTGACCTCTTCGGCGAGCTTGTAGACGTCGACCTGGGCGCGGCCGCAGGAGGGGCAGGAGACGATCTCCAGGCCGCGCTCCTTGAGGTTCAGGGACTCCAGGATCTGGATGCCGACCTTGACCTCCTCGGCCGGGGGTGCCGAGAGGGAGACGCGGATCGTGTCGCCGATGCCCTGCGAGAGCAGCGCGCCGAAGGCGACGGCCGACTTGATGGTGCCCTGGAAGGCCGGGCCGGCCTCGGTGACGCCGAGGTGCAGGGGGTAGTCGCACTGGGCGGCGAGCTGCTTGTAGGCCTCGATCATGACGACCGGGTCGTTGTGCTTGACGGAGATCTTGATGTCGCGGAAGTCGTGCTCCTCGAAGAGGGACGCCTCCCACAGGGCCGACTCGACGAGGGCCTCGGGGGTGGCCTTGCCGTACTTCTGGAGCAGGCGCCGGTCGAGGGAGCCGGCGTTGACGCCGATGCGGATCGGGGTGCCGTGGTCGCGGGCCGCCTTGGCGATCTCCTTGACCTTGTCGTCGAACTGCTTGATGTTGCCGGGGTTGACGCGGACCGCCGCGCAGCCGGCCTCGATGGCGGCGAAGACGTACTTCGGCTGGAAGTGGATGTCGGCAATGACCGGGATCTGCGACTTGCGGGCGATGGTGGCCAGCGCGTCGGCGTCGTCCTGCGTGGGACAGGCGACGCGGACGATCTGGCAGCCGGAGGCGGTGAGTTCGGCGATCTGCTGGAGCGTCGCGCCGATGTCGGAGGTGCGGGTCGTGGTCATCGACTGCACCGAGACAGGGGCGTCTCCGCCGACGGCCACGGATCCGACCTGGATCTTGCGGCTCTTCCGGCGCTCGGCGAGCTTGGTCGGAACGGACGGCATGCCGAGAGAAATCGCAGTCATCTGCTGTGCAACCCCAAGTCGTGGATCAAGGTCCGGTCCCGTGAGCAGCGGGCTCCGAGCTTCGAGATTACGGCACACGCCCCGGCCCGGGCACACCCCACCCACCGCGCCACCCGATGGGAGGCGGCCCGGCCAAAACGATGCCGGGCCGCCGTGAACGCCGTATGACTAGGAGATTCTCACCGGGTTCACCACGTCCGCGATCAGCACCAGGATCGTGAAGCAGATGAAGATCCCGGCGACGACGTAGGCGACCGGCATGAGCTTCGCCACGTCGAAGGGGCCCGGGTCCGGCCGGCGCAGGACCTTGGCCGTGTTGCGGCGCAGCGACTCCCACAGGGCTCCCGCGATGTGGCCGCCGTCGAGTGGCAGCAGCGGGAGCATGTTGAACAGGAACAGGGAGAGGTTGAAGCCGGCGACCAGCATCAGGGCCATGGCCAGTTGCTGGGTGGGCGGGATGTCCAGCGTGAAGATCTCGCCGCCCACGCGGGCCGCGCCGACCACGCCCATCGGGGAGTCGGCCTCGCGCTCGGCGCCGTCGAAGGCCGCGTTCCACAGCGCCGGGACCTTGCCGGGCAGGGCGGCGAGGGAGTCGACGGCCTCGCCGATCCGGTCGCCCATCCAGGTCACGGAGTCGCCGAAGTCCTGCTTGACCACGCCGGTGGCGGCGCTGAAGCCGAGGAAGCCCGCCTGGACGTACTGGCCCTCGACGATCTGGCCGGAGGAGTCCTTCTTGGCGACCTGGTTCGTGGCGATCTTCGCGTGCAGGGTGACGTCACTGCCGTCCCGCTCGACGACGATCGGGACGTCCTTGCCGGGGGTGGCGCGGATCAGGTCCGACAGCTTGTTCCAGTCGTCGGTCTTCACCCCGTTGAAGGAGACGATCTTGTCGCCCGCCTTGAGGCCCGCCGCGGCGGCGGGTGCGGCCGGGTCGCCCTTCTCGCACTTGTCGCGGTTCTCGTTCTGCGCGATGACGCACTGGGAGACCGAGCTGACCGTGGTGGTCTGCTGGGTGATGCCGAAGCCCATCAGGACGGTGAGGAACAGCGCCACCGCGAGGACCAGGTTCATGAAGGGGCCCGCGAACATCACGATCACGCGCTTCCAGGGGGCGCGCGTGTAGAACATGCGCTTCTCGTCGCCCGGCTGGAGTTCCTCGTAGGCGGCGGTGCGGGCGTCCTCGATCATGCCGCGCCACGGGGAGGTGGAGCGGGCCTCCATCCGGCCGTCGGGGCCGGGCGGGAACATGCCGATCATGCGGATGTAGCCGCCGAACGGGATGGCCTTGACGCCGTACTCCGTCTCGCCCTTGTGGCGCGAGAAGATCGTGGGGCCGAAGCCGACCATGTACTGCGGCACGCGGATGCCGAAGAGCTTGGCGGTGGACAGGTGCCCCAGCTCGTGCCACGCGATCGAGGCGAGCAGGCCGACCGCGAAGAGGACTATGCCGAGGATGAACATCAGGGTCGTCATGCACGGGCCTCCGCCGTCTGTGCCGCCAGTTGCCGGGCCCGGGTCCGCGCCCAGGTCTCCGCTTCGAGGACGTCCGACACGGTGAGTGAGGTTCCCGTACGCGGGGTGCCGTGCTCCTCGACGACCCGGGTGACGGTGTCCATGATCCCGTTGAAGGGCAGCGCGCCCCGGCGGAACGCCTCCACGCACTCCTCGTTGGCCGCATTGAACACCGCCGGGGCGGTGCCCGCGAGCTCGCCGACGTGCCGGGCGAGGTTCACCGACGGGAAGGCCTCGTTGTCGAGCGGGAAGAACTCCCAGGTCGAGGCCTTGCTCCAGTCGAAGGTGGGCGCCGCGTCGGGTACGCGCTCCGGCCAGCCGAGGCCGATGGCGATGGGCCCGCGCATGTCGGGCGGGGTCGCCTGGGCCAGTGTCGATCCATCCGTGAACTCAACCATCGAGTGGACATACGACTGGGGATGCACGACCACCTCAACGCGGTCGAAGGGAATGTCGTAGAGGAGGTGTGCCTCGATGACCTCCAGGCCCTTGTTGACGAGGGTCGCGGAGTTGATCGTGATGACCGGGCCCATGGCCCAGGTGGGGTGGGCGAGGGCGTCCTCGACGGTGACGTGCGCGAGGTCGGCCTTGGTGCGGCCGCGGAAGGGCCCGCCGGAGGCGGTGACGACCAGCTTGCGGACGTCGGCGCGGGTGCCGGCGGCCAGGGCCTGGAAGAGGGCGGCGTGCTCGGAGTCGACCGGGATGATCTGCCCGGGCTTGGCGAGGGCCTTGACGAGCGGGCCGCCGACGATGAGCGACTCCTTGTTGGCGAGCGCCAGGGTGCGGCCCGCCTCCAGGGCGGCCAGGGTCGGGGCGAGCCCGATGGAGCCGGTGATGCCGTTCAGGACGGTGTGGCAGTCGGAGGCCGCGAGCTGTGCGGCGGCGTCGGGGCCGGTGAGCAGCTCGGGGAGCGGCTCGCTCGTGCCGTACTGCGCGGTGAGCGCCTCGCGCAGGGCGGGTACGACGTCCTCGCGGGCGACCGCGACCGTGCGCACGCGCAGCCGGTACGCCTGCTCGGCGAGGAGCGCGACCCGGCCGCCGTTGGCGGACAGGCCGGTGACCCGGAACCGGTCGGGGTTGCGCAGTACGAGGTCGATGGCCTGGGTGCCGATGGACCCGGTGGAGCCGAGGATCACCACGTCCTTGGGACCGTCGCCCGTGAGGGGGTCGTGGACGAGGTGCGGATCGGCCAGGGCGGACGGGGCCCCCGGCCCGTGCCCTGAGGGGGCTGGACTGTCGCTCATTCCTCCATTGTTGCCGTAAGGCCGGTGTGTGAGGACAGCGCATCCCCCTCACGGGGTCGCGCACCACACCATTGCACGCCCCCGGGGGGGGGCGGGGCCAAGGCCCCGGGGGGCGAGGGCCGGAGGCCCGGGGGCCGAGGCCTGGTGTCCGGGGGCCAACGGCCGGGGCCCGAGGCCAACGGCCGGGGCCCGAGGCCAACGGCCGGGGCCCGAGGCCAACGGCCGGGATCCGAGGCCAACGGCCGGGGCCCGAGGCCAACGGCCGGGATCCGAGGCCAAGAGCTGGGGGCCGACGGCCGGGGCCCGGGGCCGAGAGCTGGGGGCCGAGGGCCAAGGCCTGAGGCCGGAGGCCCGGGGGCCAAGGGCCAAGGCCCAGACGCCGGGGGTCAGGTGCCGGGGGCCGAGGGCCAAGGCCCGGAGGCTCGGGGGCGACGGCCAGGGCCCGGGGCCGAGGAAACCCGGGCCCCGGGGTCGAGGAAGCCCGGGCCCGGGGCCGACGGCCAGGGCCCGGGGTTTATCTGATTGGCCGGTGGACGTTTTGCCGTTGTGACGGTCCCGGTGTCGCGTCCGCGATCCAGGGGCCGTCGCCCGACGGGTCGACGATGCCCTGCTCCAGCCATTCGTACGTGCCGGACAGGACGCCCTTGACGACCTTGCGGTCGAGGTCGTCGGTGTTGGTCCACAGGCGGGTGAAGAGCTCTTCGATCCGGATGCGGGCCTGACGGCAGAAGACGTCGGCGAGCTGGTAGGCCTCGCGGCCGTGGTCGCCCTGGCTTCTCAGGAGTTCGGCCCGGACACAGGCCGCGCTCATGGCGAACAGCTCGGCGCCGATGTCCACGATCCGGCCGAGGAAGCCCTGCTTGGACTCCATCCGGCCCTGCCAGCGGGACATGGCGTAGAAGGTGGAGCGGGCGAGCTTGCGGGCGGTGCGCTCGACGTAGCGCAGGTGCCCGGAGAGGTCCACGCCGTGTTTGAACTCGCCGTAGGAGGCGGGGAGCTGGCCGGGTCCGGCGACCAGTTTGGGCAGCCACTTGGCGTAGAAGACACCCGCGTTCGCGCCCGCCCTGGCCTTGTCGCCGAGGGACTTCTCGGGGTCGATGAGGTCGCCGGCGACCGAGAGGTGGGCGTCGACGGCCTCGCGCGCGATCAGCAGGTGCATGATCTCGGTGGAGCCCTCGAAGATGCGGTTGATGCGCAGGTCGCGCAGGAGTTGCTCGGCCGGGACGCCGCGCTCGCCGCGGGCGCGCAGGGAGTCGGCGGTCTCGAAACCGCGGCCGCCGCGGATCTGGACGAGTTCGTCGGCCATCGTCCAGGCCATCTCGGAGGCGTACAGCTTGGCGAGGGCGCCTTCGATACGGATGTCGTTGCGGTCCTCGTCGGCCATCTGCGAGGCCAGGTCCGTCACGGCCTCCAGGGCGAAGGTGGTGGCCGCGATGAAGGAGATCTTGGAGCCGACCGCCTCGTGGTGCGCGACGGGCTTGCCCCACTGCTCGCGGGCCGCCGACCACTCCCGGGCGATCTTCAGGCACCACTTGCCGGCCGCGACACAGGAGGCCGGCAGCGAGAGCCGCCCGGTGTTGAGGGTGGTCAGGGCGATCTTCAGGCCCTGGCCCTCCTCACCGACGCGGTTGGCGGCGGGGACGCGGACCTGGTGGAAGCGGGTGACGCCGTTCTCGATGCCGCGCAGGCCCATGAAGGCGTTGCGGTTCTCGACGGTGACGCCGGGCGAGTTGGTCTCCACGACGAAGGCCGTGATGCCGCCGCGGTGGCCCTCGCTCTTCGGGACCCGGGCCATGACGACCAGCAGGTCGGCGACGACGCCGTTGGTGGTCCACAGCTTCACGCCGTCGAGGACGTAGTCGTCGCCGTCCGGGATCGCGGTGGTGGCGAGGCGGGCCGGGTCGGAGCCGACGTCGGGCTCGGTGAGCAGGAAGGCGCTGATGTCGGTGCGGGCGCAGCGCGGCAGGAAGCGCTCGCGCTGCTCCTGGGTGCCGAACAGCTTCAGCGGCTGGGGCACGCCGATCGACTGGTGCGCGGAGAGCAGCACGCCGATGGCGGGGCTGGCGGATCCGGCCAGGGCGAGCGCCTTGTTGTAGTACACCTGGCCGAGGCCGAGACCGCCGTACTTGGTGTCGATCTTCATGCCGAAGGCGCCGAGCTCCTTGAGCCCGTCGATCACCTCGTCGGGGATCCGGGCCTCGCGCTCGATGAGGGCCCCGTCGACCTTCGTCTCGACGAAGTCGCGGAGTTTGGCGAGGAACTGCTCGCCGCGCTGGGCCAGCTCGTCGTCCGGAAGGGGGTGGGGGTGGATGAGGTCGAGCCGGAAGCGGCCGAGGAACAGTTCCTTGGCGAAGCTGGGCTTGCGCCAGTGCAGTTCCCGGGCGGCCTCCGCCACCTCACGGGCCTCCCGCTCGGTGACGGCGGGACGGGAAGAGGGGGTGGTGGAAGCGGACATGAGGGGCACCTCGCCGCAACTAGAAGATGGAGGACCGTTTCGTTACCGACCAGTGCTACTGGATCGTTGGTACCCGAATCCGGACGCTCCCACCAGTCCTCGCGCGTCCGTTCGGCCGAAGGGCGCGGGGCCCGCCCAGCACTTGTCGCGCACCTGATGACGGTGTTGCACTGAGGTGCCGCCCCGGGGCACGAGTCCTGCCCTGAGAGCGCTCCGGGAAATCGGCATCGAAGCGCTTCGACAACCTATGGACACCCACTCCCGCTGAAGCTACTGTCGAACCACCCTCCCCCACCCCCTATCGTCTACGCGCACTGTCGAAGCGCTTCACAGAGCTTGGAGAGCTGGATGGTCACCCTCGCCGAGGTCGCCCAGCACGCCGGAGTCTCGGCGAGCACGGTGAGCTATGTCCTCAGCGGCAAGCGGTCCATCTCCGCCAACACCCGGCAGCGGGTCGAGCGGAGCATCCGCGAGCTCGGGTACCACCCGAACGCCGGGGCCCGCGCCCTGGCCAGCAGCAAGTCGAACATCATCGCGCTGATGGTCCCGCTGCGCACGGACATGTACGTGCCGGTGATGATGGAGATCGCCATCGCCGTGGCGACCTCCGCCCGCGCCCACGGCTTCGACGTGCTGCTCCTCACCGGCGAGGAGGGGCCCGACGCGGTGCGCCGCGTGGCGGGCAGCGGGCTCGCCGACGGGATGATCCTGATGGACGTCGAACTCGACGACGGGCGGCTGCCGCTGCTGCGCGCGACGGACCAGCCGTCCGTACTGATCGGGCTGCCCGCCGACACCTCGGGGCTGACCTGCGTCGATCTGGACTTCCGGGCGACGGGCGCGCTGTGCGTGGAGCACCTGGCCGAGCAGGGGCACCGGGACATCGCCGTCATCGGGGAGGCCCCGGCCGTCTACGAGCGGCACACCGGTTTCGCCGAACGCACCCTCGACGGACTGCGGACCCGCTCGCGGGAGCTGGGCGTGCGGTTGCTGCACCGGCCGTGCGAGGGCGGGTACGACGCGATGGCCGTGACGCTCGCCCGGATCCTCGACGAACGCCCGGACACCTCCGGGATCATCGTGCAGAACGAGTCGGCGGTGGAGCCGCTGCTCGCGCTGCTGCGCCAGCAGGGCCGTGCCGTGCCGGAGGACGTGTCGGTGGTCGCGATCTGCCCCGACCAGGTCGCGATGCAGGCCTCGGTGCGGCTGACGTCGGTGGCCATCCCCGCGCAGGAGATGGGCCGGCACGCCGTGGACCACCTGGTCGCCAAGCTCGACGGGCGCGGCAGCGACGAGGTCGTGCTGCTCGCGCCCGAGCTGACGGTACGGGGCAGCACGGGACCGGCACCGAGCCGGTCGTAGCCCCTCCCCGCCCTTGAACAGCGCCCCTTCCGGGGCACCCCCATGTCTGCTTCCGCACAGGAGCCCGCCTCGTGAATCAGCCTGCTGAAACCCAGCCCCAGGTGAGCCTGGCGCAGTCCTCCCCGACCGTCGGCACGTTCCGCGAGCGGGACGGCGCGCTGGAGTGGAGCGGCCGCCAGGAGACCGTCCGGATCGAGCCGTGGGGACCGGACGCGGTCCGGGTGCGTGCCCGGCTCGGCGGTCCCGTCCTCGAAGGTCTGCCGGGTGCCCTGCTCGACGAGGCGCCCGCGACGCCCGCCACGGTGAAGATCGAGGACGGCCGGGGGCTGCTGACCGTCGGGGCACTCACCGTCGAGGTGAGCGCCGAGGGCCTGATCCGCTTCCTGCGCACGGAGGACTCCGCCGAGATCCTCGCCGAGGACCGCGCCCACTTCTGGTGGCCGGGCCCCCGCCTCTACACGGCCGTCGGCAACGGCCACCACCGCCTGGAGCAGCGCTTCGCCGCCTACGACGACGAGAAGCTGTACGGCCTCGGCCAGCACCAGCACGGCCGTCTGGACCAGAAGGGCCTGGTGCTGGACCTGGTCCAGCGCAACGCCGAGGTCGGCATCCCGGTGCTGACCTCCAGCCGCGGCTACACCCTGCTGTGGAACAACCCGGCGATCGGCCGTGTGGAGCTGGCGCACAACGGCACCCGCTGGGTCGCCGACTCGGCCCGGCAGATCGACTACTGGATCACCGCCGCAGACCCGGCGCGGGGCCAGCGCCGCTACAGCGCGGTGACCGGCCGCAGCCCGATGCTGCCCGAGTGGGCGGCGGGCTTCTGGCAGTGCAAGCTGCGCTACCGCACCCAGGACGAACTGCTGTCGGTGGCCCGGGAGTACAAGCGGCGCGGGCTGCCCCTGGCGGCGATCGTCTGCGACTTCTTCCACTGGACGCACCTCGGCGACTGGAAGTTCGACCCGAAGGAGTGGCCGGACCCGGCGGCGATGGTGCGGGAGCTGGAGGAACTCGGCGTCAAGCTGGTGGTGAGCGTCTGGCCGTCGGTGTCGCCGCTGAGCGAGAACCACCCGGTCATGGAACAGCGCGGATACTTCATCGGCACCCAGTACGGCCCGATGGCGCACGCCGACTGGCCCGACAAGGAGGTCGCCTCCACGGTCCAGGTGGCCTTCTACGACGCGACCAACCCCGACGCCCGGGAGTTCGTGTGGTCGAGGATCAAGGAGAACTACCTCGACCCGTACGGCATCACGGCGTTCTGGCTGGACGCCTGCGAGCCCGAGCTGAAGCCGGGCTTCCAGGAGAACCTGCGCTACTGGGCGGGCCCGGGCCTGGAGGTCGGCAACGCCTACCCGCTGGAGAACGCCCGCACGTTCCACGAGGGTCTGCTCGCCACCGGCGAGGAGGAGATCGTCACCCTCAACCGCTCGGCGTGGGCGGGCAGTCAGCGCTACGGCGCCGCCCTGTGGTCCGGTGACATCGGCACGGACTTCCCGACGCTGCGCCGTCAGATCGCGGCCGGGCTGAACACGGCCCTGTCGGGCATCCCCTGGTGGAACACCGACATCGGCGGCTTCCACGGCGGCGACCCGGACGACCCGGCGTACCGGGAGGTGATGGTCCGCTGGTTCCAGTTCGGCGCGCTGTCCCCGCTGATGCGGCTGCACGGCTTCCGCGACCCGGGGATGCCGCTGGGCCCGGACATGACCGGCGGCCCGAACGAGGTGTGGTCCTACGGCGAGGAGGCCGGGGCGATCCTGGAGAAGTACCTGCGGCTGCGCGAGCGGCTGAAGCCGTACGTGCTGGACGTCATGCGGGCGGCGCACGAGGAGGGGCTGCCGGTTCTGCGGCCGCTGTTCCTGGAGTTCCCGGACGACCCGGCGGCCTGGTCGGTCGACGACTCCTACCTGTTCGGACCGGATCTGCTGGTCGCGCCGGTGCTGACGGCCGGTGCCACCGCCCGGACGGCGTATCTGCCGGCGGGGGCGTCCTGGACGGACGCTTGGACGGGTGAGACGTACCAGGGCGGCCGGACCGTGACGGTCGAGGCCCCGCTGGACCGCATCCCGCTGTTCCTGCGGGACGGGGCGCGGCTGCCTGTAGCGGAGTAGCCGCGTCGCAGGGGGTGGCCGGATCGATGGAGGTCTTCCGGCCACCCCCTGTCGCCTGTTCGGCCAACTTCCGTCCACCGCAGCCACGTTCCAGGGGGTAGGTTTCCCGCGTGTCCTCGTCTCCGCTCGCCCTCACCCTCGCCGGCCTGGCGCTGCGGCCCGCCTTCGGCTCCCGCCGTGACCCCGGCCGGATCTTCGACCGCATCGTGGTGGAGACCGGTGAGGCTCCGGGGGACCGGGAGTTCGTCGACGACTTCCGGGCCCTGTTGGGCTGGTGGGCGAAGGCGGAGCACCTCACCCCGGTCGGCTGGCAGGCCGCGCAGGGGCACGTCCGGCGGCACCTGGCCAACCGGGCGCGGGTGCGGCGGCTGATCGCCGAGCACCCGGAGATCGAGCGGGAGCCGATCGAGCGGCCCGTTTTCGTGGTGGGGCTGCCGCGCACCGCGACCACCGTGACGCACTCGGTGCTGTCCGTCTCCGACGAGCACCGCAGCCCGCTGCTGTGGGAACTGCTCGCGCCCGGCCTGGAGTTGCCGCCCCGGCAGCGGCGCAGGGCGATCAGGGCCGGGCGGCGGATGGTGCGGGGCACGGACCTGTTCGCGCCGCGCTTCCGCGACATCCACGCGATGGCCGCCGAGGGCCCGGAGGAATGCACGTTCGCGCTGCCGCACGCTCTGATGCCGCTCTCCCAGGCCCGTATCCCCGAGTACCTGGAGTGGCACCGCGCGCGGGACTTCACCGCCGACTACCGGTATCTGAAGCAGGTCTACCAGGTGCTCCAGTACGGTCGGCCACGTCGGCGCTGGATGCTGAAGTCCCCCATGCACCTGGAGAACCTGGACGCGCTGTGCAGGGTCTTCCCGGACGCCACGATCGTGTGGTGCCACCGCGACCCGGTCACCGCCGTGGCGTCGTTCTGCTCTCTGATCGAGCACGGCATGGCCGTCAGTACCCGGCCCGTCGACCTGAACGGCATCGGCGCCACCTGGCTGGGGCTGCTGAGCCGGGCCATGACCCGCGCTCTCGCCGCCCGGGCCGCCGTCCCCGCGCGGCAGCTGGTGGACGCGCCGTACGCGTGGCTCGGCTCCGATCCCGCGGCCGGCGCCCCGAAGCTCTTCGCGGCCGTGGGCGCCCGGTGGACCGAGGCGGACGCGGCCCGGCTCCCCGCGGCCGTCGCCCGCCCCCGGGGCACCCGCAGGCACACCTACGACCTGTCCCACTACGGCCTGACCCGCGACGAGGTCGAGTCGGCCTTCGCGGACTACAACGTGCTGCGGGCCGAGGTCGACCGCCCGTGACGGCGGTCGGCCCCGGCCCCGGGTGCCGCGTCAGCTGCTGCTGACGGTCAAGCTGTTGGTGCGGAAGTCCAGGCCCCCGGACGACGAGGTGATCTCGAAGCCGAACTGGACGTCACCGATGGTCTCGTTGCCCATCCACTTCTTGGTGTCCTTGATCCACTTCAGGATCGGCAGGATGTTCACGGTGCCGGAACTGGAGTTGGAGGTGCGGATGAACGTGAACACCTCGTTGGCGCCGTTGGTGCCCTTGAAGACGTTCCAGGAGTGGCCGCCGAGGCTGACGCTGCCCTGCGAGGAGCCGATCGGGCCGACGGGCCCGGTCTTGTTGACCCAGAGCATGATCTCGTAGTCGTGGTCCGTGTCCCAGATGTCGTACGACGTGTTGTACGCGCCGGACGACGGGACGCTGACGTTGTAGCCGCTGCTCAGCGAGGACAGCGAGGTGATCGACTTGTTGATCGCCTTCGTCTGGTTCGGATAGGACTTGATGCCGCCGGTGTTGGGGTGGTTGGCGTTGACACCCCAGTTGGTGCCGGAGTTGGCCCAGATGCACTGGGCGCCGGCGCCGGAGCCCCAGATGTTGTTGTAGAGCGTGTAGCCGTTCAGGTTCGTGTTCGCCCACTGGTCGCAGGAGTTCCAGACGGCTGCGGAGGCGGGGGCGGAGGCGAGGCCGACGGTGACGCCGAGGGCCAGGGCGGGAGCCAGCAGGGCCTTGGTGACCCTGCTCAGCGTGCGTGATGCCATGGTGTCCCTTCCATGGGGTGGGGGGATGAGGGAACTACCACGTCCTCAGGGTGACGACGTGGTCTTCCCCGGCGGCCAGGTGGAGGGATTCTGCGCCGGAGGAAGTCCGCAGTTCGACGCGGTGGGTGCGGCCGGGTCTGATGACGGCGACCGCGCCGTCCCGCGTCCAGGTGAGGTCGAGCTCGGCCCCGAACCGGGTGCGCACCCCGCGCAGGGCGCCCTCGGGGTACGCCGGTGGCAGCGCGGGCAGCAGCACCAGCCGGTCGGGGGTCGACTGGACGAGCATCTCGATCAGCAGGGCGGGCAGGGTGTGCGCGGCGTCGGCGTTGTAGACGTCGCGGGCGGGGTAGTGCGCGCTCATCAGGGAGGCGTGGAAGAAGTCGCCGTCCAGGACCTGCCCGAGGGCGTGGGCGACCCGGTCCGCGTCCCGGAGCCGGGCGGCGACGAGGGCGTGGTGGAGGTGGCCGTGCGCGGAGTCGTTCTCGGCGCCGCGCAGTTCGAGAGCACGGTGTGCGGCGCCGGCCAGTGCAGGGGTGTCGTAGGGGGTGATCTCGTCGAGCGGCCAGACGCCGTAGAGGTGGCTGAGGTGGCGGTGGTCGTAGGAGTCGGCGAGGCCGGGCCAGGCCCATTCGGCCAGGGCTCCGTCCTCGTTGATCCGGTGCGGTGGGAGCCGGTCGGCGAGGGCGTTCCAGCGGTCGGCGTCGGGGCCCGGGTGGTAGGCGGCGGCCGTGCGCAGGGCGTGGCGGGCCGCGGAGAGGTCCATCGCGGCGTTGAGCGTGCCCCAGCTGGCGTTCGCTGGCCGGTTCTCGGGTGAGTAGGAGGGGACGACGACGAGGTGGCCGTTGTCGTCGGTCCTGGTGAGGAAGTCCTCGTAGAACAGGGCTACTTCGGCGAGTGCTGCGGCGGTGCGGGGGTCGCGGGTGCCGTGGGTCTGGTCGTGGTCGACGAGCGGTTTCAGCAGCCAGTCGGCGCTGGCGGTCCACAGGTGCAGCGGGTACTCGCGGTCGAAGTGGAAGGAGTGGCCGGACTCGCCGTCGCAGTGGGCGGGGGCGACGGCGCCCCGGGTGCCGAAGATCGCGCGGGCGTTGTCGCGCCAGTCGGGCAGCATCCGGTGGACGAGGTGGGCGTGGGCCTCGGTGACCTCGGGGAGGGCCGCGGCGGCGGCCGAGGCGGTCTGGAGGTTGAGGTTGGCGTCCTGGGTGAACGCGCCGGACCAGGCGGTGTTCCAGTCGCCGGTCCACAGTCCGGTCAGCCGGGGCGGGAAGAGGCCGCTCGCGGAGAGCAGGTGGTAGCGCCCGGCGGCGAAGAGGCGCTCCAGCAGGGCGGCGGCGCCCGGCCGTTTGAGCAACTCGGAGCCCGGCAGGGCCCGTTCGCCGGGGTCGGCGGCGAGGTCGAGGGTGACGCGCTGGTAGGCCGTGCGGTGCAGGACGGTGTGGCGTTCGAGGAGTTCGTCGTAGGTGGTGGGCAGATCGCGCAGGGCGCGGCCCTCGGCGACCACGTCCAGCTCGCCGGGGTGCCGGTGCACCCGGGTGAGGAGCAGCACGGACCGGGCGTTCTCGACGCGCACGCCCGGCGGCACCAGGGTGGTCGTGCCGCCGGTGACGGTGACCTGGGTGACGCCGGTGCAGGCCAGGTCGCTGTCCGGGTAGCGGGCGCGCAGGCTGAGCAGGGCGCCCTCGGGGGTCAGTACGGCTCCGTGGCCCACGCCCAGCCGGGCGGGGGCGCCGGGCAGCCGGGGGTCGAGCTCGACGCCGAGGGTGAGACCGGGTCCGGTGAGGTGCTGGACGATCACGTCGTCGGCGCGGGAGACGAAGACGCGGCTCGTCCAGCCGGCGCATTCCGCGCTCACCACGCCGGTGGTGAAGTCGACGTCCCGCCGGTAGTCGTGGCCGCCGTCCTCGGGCCGGTCAAGCCGGACCTGGAAGGCCGGGTGGAAGGGCTGCACCCACTGGAGGGGACGGCCGTCCGTGAAGTCCTCGGCGGCGGTGGTGTCGCCCGCCAGGAGACGGTCCTGGAGTCCGGGCAGGGCACCGGCGAGCTGCGGCGGGCGGGGGTCGCGGCCGTTCGGCCGTACCAGGGTGTGGTGGGTGACGACGACCCGCTCGGCGTGCGGATCGCCGAACACCAGGGCGCCGTGCCGGCCGTTGCCGCTGAGGAAGGCGTCCTCCCAGCGGGCGGCCGGGTGCGGCTCCCAGGTGCCGTGGACGGGTGCGGAGTCGGTCATGGCCGCAGCACCGCCACCCCGTGGCGGCCGAGGGTGACCCGGTCGGTGACGTCCGTCCCGGACAGCAGGTCGCGGTGGGTGCCGGGCACCTCGACGGTCACCGGCTCACGGCCGTGGTTGAGCACGAACAGCACCTCGCCCCGGCGCACGGCCTCCACCTGCTCGGGCAGAGCGTCGAGCACCGGCCGGACGCCCGCCCCGGCGGCGATCGACGCCAGCAGGCCGCGCAGCGCCCCGGGCTCCGGGAGCGTGGAGACGTACCAGGCGCGGCCCTTGCGCAGGACGGCGGGCTGTTGGTCGAGTTCACCGCCCCGGTAGGGGATGGTCTCGTCGGCGGTGCCGTCCGGTTCCAGTTCCTCGGACCACAGGGTGCCCTCGAAGCCCTCGCAGGCGACGGTCTCCCCCGCGTCCAGCGGCCACCACTCGTGCAGCGTGCGGATGCCGAACAGCGCGCGCAGTCGGGCGTCCATGCCGCCGGGCCGGACGCGGTCGTCCTGGTCGGCGACGCCGGTCTGGAAGCCGCAGACGAGGGTGCCGCCCTGCCGTACGTAGGCGAGGAGGCGGTCGGTCGCGGCGTCGGTGAGCGCGTACAGCTGCGGCACCACGACCAGCGCGTACGGCGTCAGGTCGTGCTCGGGGTGGGCGAAGTCGGTGGTGAGGTGCGCCTGCCACAGGGCCCGGTGCCAGGCGCGCAGCACGTCCGGGTACTCCACCAGGCCGGACAGGCGGCCGTCCTGGGCGCCGGCCCACCAGGCGTGCCAGTCGTGCAGGACGGCGACGTCCGCGGTGAGGTGCCTGCCGGTCACCTCGGGGGCGATCCGCTCCAGGTCGGCGCCCAGTTCCTTGATCTCCTGGTACGTGCGGCCCTCCTCCCCCGCGTGGCTGACCATGCCGGAGTGGAACTTCTCCGCGCCCTGCCGGGACTGCCGCCACTGGAAGTAGCAGACGGCGTCGGCTCCCCGGGCCACGGCCTGGAGGGACCACAGCCGGTTGAGGCCGCGCGGCTTGGGGTGGTTCACGCCCCGCCAGTTGACCGGCCCGGCCGCCTGCTCCATCAGCATCCAGGGCCCGCGCGCCTGGGAGCGGGTCATGTCCTGGACGAGGGCGCCGTGCTGCGCGCCGAGGGGGTCGCGCGGGTCGGGGTAGAGGTCGACGGAGACGACGTCCTCCTCCTCGGCCCAGCGCCACGCGTCCTGCCCGAACCACAGCGGCATGAAGTTGCTGGTGACAGGGATGTGCGGGGTGTGGCGGCGCACGATGTCGCGCTCGGCGACGTAGCACTCCAGGAGCATGTCGGAGGTGAAGCGGCGGAAGTCCAGGACCTGGCCGGGGTTGCGCATGTAGTGCGGCAGGCGGGGCGGCAGGATGCCGTCCCAGGTGTCGTAGCCCTGGCTCCAGAAGGCGGTGCCCCAGGCCTCGTTGAGGGCGTCGAGGGTGCCGTACCGCTCGCGCAGCCACCGCCGGAAGGAGGCGGCGGCCTCGTCGCCGTGGTCGTAGGTGCAGTACTCGTTGTTGATGTGCCACATCGTCAGGGCCGGGTGGCCGCCGTAGCGGGCGGCCAGGTCCTCGGTGATGGCGGCGGCGTAGCGCCGGTAGGTGGCGCTGGAGTGCGAGAAGTGCTGCCGGCCGCCCCACCACTCGGTGCGGCCGTCCTCGGTGACGGGCAGGGTGTCGGGGTGCAGCCGGCCCATCCAGGGCGGGGGCGAGGAGGTCGGGGTGGCGAGGACGACTCCGATGCCGTGCTCGTGCATCAGGTCCATCAGCGTGTCCAGCCAGCCGAACTCCCGGGCCCCCGGCTCGGGTTCCAGTTTCGCCCAGGAGAAGACGCCGAGGGTGACGGAGTTGACGCCGGCGGCCTTCATCAGCCGGACGTCCTCGTGCCAGGTCTCCTCGGGCCACTGCTCGGGGTTGTAGTCGCCGCCGAACAGCAGCCGCCCGCGGGTCGCCTCGCTCAGGCCGGGCCGTTCTCGCACGGTCATCGGGTGGGCTCCCCGTACTGCACGCCGCGTCCGTTGGTGGCGATGTAGACCCGGCCGTGGACGCGCGGGTCGCCGGTGATGGTGGCGCCGATCCAGCCCCACTGGTGCCGGTCGTCGTTGATCCGCGTCCAGGACTTCGCCTCGTCGTCGGAGCGGTACACGGCGGTGATGGTCTCGGTGGAGCCGACCATGTAGAGGGCCGGGTAGGAGGCGCCCTCGGCGGCCTTGCCGAAACCGAGGGTGTACGACGCCCAGCAGCTGGCGACCTTGCTGAAGGCCGCACCGCCGTCCGTCGACCGGTACAGCCCGTTCCATTTCAGGCTCAGCCACAGGTCACCGGTGCGCCCGGGCGCCGCGACCAGCTGGAACTCGGTGTCGCCGGAGTTCAGTCCGGTGGCCCGCGCGGTGAAGGTCCGGCCGCTGTCGGTGCTGGCGAAGAGCGTGCCGGTGGTGGTGTCGAAGGCGTAGAAGCGTGCCGGGTCGACCGGGTCCGCGACGGGGACGGCACCCTTGGGGAAGGAGGCGACCTCGGACCAGGAGGCGCCGTTGTCCGCCGAGCGGTAGCCGAGGCTCGCCGTGCCGAAGGACCACAGCAGCACGCTGCCGTCGGCGTTGGTGGCGATCGGCCCGGGCGCGGACTTGGCCACGTCCGGCTGCGTCTCGAAGGGCGCCCAGGTCTTGCCGCCGTCGTTCGAGAAGGCGCCGTTGCCGTGGTCGCCCCAGCCCGCGCGGACCACGTAGGACGGCTCGGCCGGGGCGAGCGACAGGCCCGTCGCGGTGCCGAAGACCGGGTTGGACGCCATGCCGCGGGACGGCGAGGCCGTGAGCCGCTCGTGGTACATCACGCCGACGTCCCCGGACCCGCTGAGCAGGTGAGCCTCGCCGCTCGGGGGCGAGATCAGCTGGCGTATGGAGGCCTCCTCGACGCCGCGGATCTGCGGGGCCCAGTGCCTGAGGTCGCGGGTGCCGTACAGGGTCGCGCCGGTGCCGTACACGAGGTGCCCGGAGTCGTACGGGTCGAGGCCGAGGGCCTGGATCCACCAGCCGAACTTGGGCTTGTCGGCACCGAAGGTGAGGTAGGGCGTCTCGGAGACGTCGAGAACGGCCTTGTCCTTCAGGGACGTCCAGGTGCGGCCGCCGTCGGTGCTGCGGTACAGCGTGTCGACCAGGGACCAGCGGTTGTTGGTGGAGACGACGACGGTGCCGGGGCGGCAGGCGTCGACGGCGACACCGCCGTAGCCGAAGGAGTCGGTTCCGCCGTCGCCGGTGGGACCGCCGGGCTTCACGGGCGTGACCTCGCTCCACTTCCCGTTCGCCGTCCGCAGCTTGTGCACGCTGCCGTCGGACTGGCCGTTGGGGCCGGGGGCGTCGGCGTACGTCACGTACAGCTCGCGGGTGTGCCGGTCGTACGCGGCCCGTATCGGGACCTTGGCGGCGGTGCCGGTGGGCTGCCCGGGGACGGCCTCCCAGGTGGTGCCGTCGGCGGTTGAGTAGAGGTTCGCGGACGTGCCGTCGGAGTCGCCCCAGCCGGCGTAGACCGTACGGCCCGCCGCTACGAGGAGCGTAATGCCCTGGCCGGTGGCGCTGGGGGCGGCCGGGAAGCTCACGGCCTTCCAACTGGCCCCCCGGTCGGTGGACTTGAGCAGTCCGTCGTGCCGGGTGCCGAGCCACAGGGTGTCGCTGTCGCGCGGGTCGACGAGCAGCCGCTCCCCGCAGCCCCGGCCGTCCTCGTTGGCGCCGAGCTTCACGGTGAGGTCGGTGCGCTGCCAGGTCGCCCCCCGGTCCTCCGAGCGCAGCACCGCCCCGTTGCCGGCCCAGGACTGCGCGTAGGTGCCGAGGGAGAGGTAGACCCGGTTCGGGTGCGCCGGGTCGACGGCCATGGCCTCCACGCCGAGCAGGTTCCAGTCGTCCCAGCCGATGTGGTCGGTCAGCGGGATCCACCGGCCACCGCGCTCGTCCCACCGGTAGGCACCGCCGATGTCGGTGCGCAGATAGGCGAGCCCGCGCACAGACGGATGGAACAGCACCCCGGTGACGAATCCGGTACCGCCCTGCACGACGTTGCGCCAGCGGTAGCCGCCGGTGGCGGCTGTGGCGGCCGCGGCTCGTCCCTGGATCGACGGCAGGGAGACGACCGCGGCGACGGCGGCGGTCCCGGCGAGAACGGAACGTCTGCTGAGGTGAAACGTACTCATGACATACCTCGGTTCATGCGAAGAAGGGGAAGTGCGTACCCTCAGGGGCGCGGGGAACTGCGCGACCAGCCACGAGGCAGCCGCGGACGACGAACAACCGACAGCCTGGGGTCAGCCCTTGACCGCCCCCGTGAGCATGCCCTTCTTGAAGTGCTTCTGGACGAACGGCGAGAGGACGGCCACCGGCAGCAGGGCCATCACCATCACCGCCATCTGGATCGCGAGCGGCGAGAGCTGGCCGGTGTTGATCTGTGCCTGGAGGCCCACCGGACGCTGCTGCATCTGCACCAGCTGGATCATCACGTTCTGCAGCGGCATCATTTCCTGGTCGGTCAGGTAGATCGACGCGTTGAACCAGGCGCTCCAATAGCCGACGGCGTAGAAGAGCCCGATCACCGCGAGGACCGCGCGGGACAGCGGCAGGACGATCTTCCACAGGATCCGCCAGTCGCCGGCGCCGTCGATGCGGGCGCTGTCGATCAGTTCTGGGGAGATGTTCATGAAGAACGCGCGCAGTACCAGGATGTTGAAGACGCTCACGGCGCTGGGCAGGATCAGCGCCAAGTAGGTGTCCGTCAGGCCGAGGGCCTGTACCAGCAGGTAGGTGGGGATGAGACCGGCCCCGAAGAACATCGTCGCGAGCAGGGTCATCAGGATTCCGCGGTGGCCGAGCGAGCCGCTGCGTGACAGCCCGTACGCGCACAGGACCGACACGGTCATGCTGAACAGCGTGCCGACCACGGTCACGCCGATGCTCACCAGTGCGGCCTTCTGGACCTGGCCGCCGCTGAGGAGTTCCTGGTAGGCGACGAAGGTGATGCCCTTGGGGATCACCACCAGGCCGCCGGCCTCGTCGATGGTCTTCTTCGACTGGAGGCTGGTGACGATGACGATCCACAGCGGGAAGAGGATGGCCAGGCAGGCCAGGGTCAGGGCGATTCCCTTGCCGGCCAGTCCTGCCTTGTTGGGCGGCTCCTCCCAGACGGGGCGGGGCGGGGCCGCCCAGCGGCTCGGTTTCCTGGCGCGCGACGTCTCGTCGGGCGGAGTGTGGAGGACGGCGGTCACTTCTTGTACACCCCCTGCTCGCCCATGAGATGGGCCACCTTGTTGGCGATCAGTACGAGCGCCAGCCCGACCACGCCCTTGATGAGCCCGGCGGCGGCGGCATAGCTGAAGTCCTGGTTGCGGATGCCGTTCCACCACACGTAGGTGTCGAGGACGTCGGAGGCGTTGACACCCACGGCTTGTCGTTGGAGGAGCAGTTGCTCGAAGCCGACGGTGAGGGCGTCGCCGACGCGCAGCACGAGCAGGAGGGCGATCACCGGCCGCAGGGCGGGCAGCGTGATGTGCCACATGCGCCGCCAGCGTCCCGCGCCGTCCATGGCGGCGGCCTCGTACAGGTCGCCGGAGACCGAGGAGAGGGCGGCGAGGAAAACGATGATGCCCCAGCCCGCGTCCTTCCAGACGGTCTGCGCCGTGACCAGGTACTTGAAGACCTCCGGGTCGGTCATCACGTCGAAGCCCTCGTAGCCGTGCTGGCGCAGGGTCTGGGCGATGATCCCGGCGCCGCCGAAGATCTGCATGAAGACGGTGACGACGAGGACCCAGGAGAAGAAGTGCGGCAGGTACATGACCGCCTGGGCGACCGCCCGTATCCGGGGCCTGACCACGCTGTTGATCAGCAGCGCGAGCAGGATGGGGATCGGGAAGTAGAGCACCAGCTGCAGGAAGAACAGCACCAGGGTGTTCTGCACGGCGTGCCAGAAGGCCGAGTCGGCGAAGATCCGCTCGAACTGCTCGAAGCCGATCCAGGGGCTGTTGAAGATGGCGACGAAGCCGTTGTCGCCGGCGTAGGGGTCGTAGTCCTGGAAGGCCACCACATTGCCGAGGATCGGTATGTAGTTGAAGACCAGGATCAGCAGGACCGCCGGCAGCGTCATGAGGATCAGCGTGCGGTCACGCCGGAATCTGAGCTTCAGGCTCAGCTTGCCCGACTTCTTCCCGTCGCGGGTGCGCTCTGCGGCGGCGCCACCGGAGGCCGCGGGAGTCCTCGCGGGGGTCTTCGCCTCGGTCGGTGTCCGAGGCACCGTGCTGTTGGACACGGCCGTCTCCTTGCCTGAGCCCCGGATCAGTTCGCCGAGCCGTTGTCGTCGAGCAGCTTCTTGTACCAGTCGCGCAGGTCGTCGCCGCCCTTCTTCTTCCAGTCGGACACGGCCTGCTGCACGTCGCTGATCTTCTTCCGGCCACGTACGCAGTCGTCCTCGAGCTGCTCGAAGTCGTCGGCGAGGTTGGCCCAGCGGGTGGGCTCGGTGACGGTCAGGCCGTAGAAGGAGGACTTCTTGGTGAAGGCGCCCATGCGCTGCTGCCACTCGACGATGCCCCGGGTGATGTCGGGGAGGTCGGGGTAGGCGACGTACGGTGCGGGGTTGCCCGTGAGGTCGTAGGTGCTGCTGACCTCGTTGATGCCCTGCTGCGTCTTGGTGGGCAGGCCGTTCTTCACCGTGTAGTCGGTGCCCTCGACGCCGTAGGCGGTGAGCATGAACTCCTTGGTGCCGTACGGAGCGGCGCAGTAGTTGCAGAGCGCGAGGAAGTCCTTGATCTGCTGCTTGCTCGCCTTCTTGCTGATGAAGGTGAACATGCCGCCCGGCTGGCTGGCCCAGAGCGTGGGATCGCCCCCGTCGGCGCCGAAGATGTCGAAGACGCCCATCTCGAAGTCGGGGTTCTGGGTCCGCTGCTCGGCGGTCTTGCCCCACCAGTCGGAGATGTTGTTGTTGTAGACCAGCACCTGGCCGGCGGTGAAGCGGTTGGCCGCCATGCCGCCCGCCTTGCCCGAGACGGCGTCCGGGTGGACCACCCTCGCCGCGTAGAGCTTGCGCGTCCACTCCAGGGCTTCCAGGTACTGCTCGGTCTCGACGCGGTTGACGAGCTTGCCGTCGACCATGTTCCACCACAGCGCCTTGTCGCCGCCCGACTGGACACCGAAGAACTGCCAGGCGGACCACTTCATGTCGTCGCAGGCCCAGACCTTCGACCTGGCCTGTGTCGCCTCCTTCGCCCAGGACAGGAACTCGTCCGGGCTCTTCGGGACGGCGTAGCCCTTCTTCTCGAAGATGTCCTTGCGGTACATGGCCGCCATGGTGGTGACGGAGGAGTTCGGCATCGGGATCGCACGGAGCTGGCCGCCGAAGATGCCCCGCTGCCACGCGTCGGTGGGCACGGCCGCGAGGTTCGGGTAGTCCTTGACCTTGTCGCCGGACAGATACGGGCCGAGGTCGGCGAACTTGGCGTTGATCGCACTGGGTATCCGGCCCGTCAGGTTCCAGTCGGGCACCACCACGGCGTCGGGGATGTCGCTGGAGGCGAGGATCGCGCCGAGCTTCTGGTCGTAGGTGACGCCGTCCTGGTTCTGCCAGGTGATGTCCACGCCGATGGCCTTGTTCATGGCCGTGTAGTACGGGTTGTCGCCCTTGGGCGGGGAGCCCCAGTAGGGGGCCATGATCGTCAGCTTGCCTCCGCTGCCCAGCTTCTGCTGCACCGAGGTCTTCAGCTGGGCCGCCGGGATCGCCTTGGTGAAGCCGACCGGCGAGCCGTTCTTCGAGGGGATGTCCGGGGTCACGACGTGCGACGCGACGAAGGCCGGGAGGATCTTGGCGGCTTTCTTCCCCGACGTGGCCCCGTCCTTCTGTCCCTCCTGCCCGCCGCCGCAGGCGGCGAGCAGCGGTACCCCGCCCGCCACGGCCGCGGTGGCGACCGCCGTGGAGGCGAGGAAACTTCTCCGGCTCGGACCGGAGGAGGCGGAGGCGGCGTTCGGCGTCATTGCGTCAACCCTTCATGGCGCACCAGGACACCCGGCGGAGGGCCGTCGGCTGCGGTGTCTCGAGTGGAACTGGCTGAGCCGAAGCGAACTGTCGACCCACCAGGGACTGCCGTAGTCGAAGCGCTTCGATGTTGCTGTGAGGTTAAGTGAACACCCCAGGGCGCACAAGAGTCGTTCGCAAACTTCCTCCGCTGCCCGAGAAGGGACCTTTCCTCGTGCACTGCTTGAAGTCATGGCGCTGCTCCCTTGACACTCGACCGCTCCGCAACTCAGCATCGAAGCGCTTCGAAAGCATCTCCACGATCCATCGCAAGGGGATCCCCACGTGACCGCACACACCCCGTCCACCGAACCGTTCCGTGATCCGCAACTGCCGTTCGCGAAGCGGATCGACGACCTCCTGTCGCGGCTCACGCTTCAGGAGAAGACCGCGTTCCTGCACCAGTTCGCCCCGGCCGTCGAACGGCTCGGCGTCGCCGCCTTCCGCACCGGCCAGGAGGCCCTGCACGGTGTGGCGTGGATGGGCCCGGCGACGGTGTTCCCACAGGCGATCGGCCTCGGCGCCACCTGGAACCCGGAGCTGGTGCGGCGCGTCGGCGACGCGGTGTCCCGGGAGGTCCGGGCGATGCGCGCCAAGGACGACCGGGTCGGCCTGAACGTCTGGTCCCCGACGGTCAACCTGCTGCGCCACCCGTTGTGGGGCCGCAACGAGGAGGGCTACTCGGAGGACCCGAGGCTCACCTCCGCGATCGCCACCGCCTACACCCGCGGTCTGCGCGGCGAGCACCCCACCTACTGGCGTACCGCGCCCGTGCTGAAGCACTGGCTGGCCCACAACAACGAGACCGACCGTTCCACGACGTCGAGCTCGGTGCGCCCGCGCGTGCTGCACGAGTACGACCTGCGGGCCTTCCGCGACACGGTCGAGGCGGGCGCGGTGGCCGGGGTGATGCCGGCGTACAACCTGGTCAACGGCCGCCCGAACCATGTCTCCCCGTACCTGGCCGAGCATCTGCGGACCTGGACCGAGGAGGAGCTGCTGGTCTGCTCGGACGCGGGGGCGCCGAGCAACCTGGTCGACTCCGAGCACTACTTCGACACCCACGAGGAGGCCACCGCCGCCGCCCTGGTCGCGGGTGTCGACAGCTTCACCGACCACGGCACGGACTCCTCGCAGATCATCGGCCGGCTGCGCGGCGCCCTGGAGCGCGGTCTGCTGACCGAGGCCGATCTCGACACGGCCGTCCGCCGTCAGCTGTCGGTCCGTTTCCGGCTCGGGGAGTTCGACCCCGGCTACGACCCGCACGACGCGACCGGCGAGTTCGACACCCCGGCGCACCGCGCCCTCGCCCTGGAGGCCGCCGAGCAGGCGATCGTGCTGCTGAAGAACGACAGCGTGCTGCCGCTCGCCCCGGGCACCCGGATCGCCGTGGTGGGCCTGCTCGCCGACGAGTGCAAGCTCGACTGGTACAGCGGCACCCTCCTGCACCGCTCGACCCCGCTGGAGGGTCTGTACGAGCGGTTCGGCGCGGAGCGCGTGGAGTTCGCGGAGGGCGTGGACCGAATCCGGCTGAAGACCTCCACGGGCGCGTTCCT
The DNA here is from genome assembly GCF_042959065.1 of Streptomyces sp. NPDC007929. NCBI lineage: Bacteria > Bacillati > Actinomycetota > Actinomycetes > Kitasatosporales > Streptomycetaceae > Streptomyces > Streptomyces sp. NPDC007929. Next base: position 84,449 of record NZ_JBIBKD010000008.1, read on the forward strand.
GCACGTGCCGGTGGCCGAGCGGGCCGCGGACGAGGTGCGCGGCGCCGAGGGCGCGCTCGACCCGGCGCTGCTCACGGGCCGCACCGACCTGCCGGTGCTCACAACCGACGCCACCGGCACCGAACTGGCGCTGGCGGACTGGGGCGGGGGCGTGCTGACGCTGCGCGCCCCGGACGGCCGCTATCTCTCGGTCGCCGACGACGGCTTCCTGCGCGCCTCCGCCGACCAGCCGGGCGGCTGGATCGTGCAGGAGACGTTCCGCCTGGAACGGCATGGGGACGGGCACCTCCTGAAGCATCTGGGGACGGGTCGGCACGTGTGTGTCTCCGCCGACGGCGTAAAGGTTGCCGACGAGGATCCCGAGGTCTTCGAGCTGGTCGTCGCCGAGCGCGGCGAGGAGGCGGTGGCGCGGGCCGCGGCGGCGGCCGACGTGGTCGTGGTGGTCGCGGGCAACGACCCGTACGTCAACGGCCGCGAGACCGAGGACCGTACGACCCTGCGCCTGCCCGGGCAGCAGGAGCGGCTGCTGCGGGCCGCCCGCGCGGCGAATCCGGCCACCGTGCTGGCGCTGGTCTCCGCCTACCCGTACGCCGTCGACCCGGCCGAGCTCCCGGCGGTGCTGTGGACCGCGCACGGCGGGCAGGCGGCCGGTACCGCCCTGGCCCGTGTCCTGGCCGGTGACGTCTCCCCCGCCGGCCGTCTGCCGCAGACCTGGTACGCCGACGACGCCGACCTGCCCGGCCTCCTCGACTACGACGTGATCGGCGCCCGCCAGACGTATCTGTACTTCGAGGGCACGCCCCTGTTCCCCTTCGGGCACGGCCTGTCGTACGCCTCGTTCACCTACGGCGGTCTGGCGGCCCGGGTCGGGGACGAGGTGGTGCGGGTCTCCTTCTCGGTGACCAACACCGGTGACGTGACGGCCGACGAGGTGGCCCAGCTCTACGGCCGGGCCGTCGACGCCTCGGTGCCGCGCCCGCGCCGCGAGCTGCTCGACCACCGGCGGGTCACCCTCGCCCCGGGTAAGACGGCCGAGCTGGGCTTCGACGTCCCGCTGACCGCGTTCGCGTTCTGGGACGTCGCCCAGGACCGGTGGCGGGTGGAGCCGGGCGGGTACGAGCTGCTGGCCGGGGCGTCCAGCGAGGACGTCCGGCTGCGGACGACGGTCACACTCGACGGCGAGCCGGCCCGGCCGCGCGCGGTCCTCGCGACCGGTCTGGCCGCGGCCGGGTTCGACGAGCAGCGGGGCGTCGCGATCGTCGACCGGACGAAGGTCTCGGGCGACGCGGTGACCGCCGAGGGCCCGGAGCCGGGTGAGCTGGTCTACCGCGCCTGCGACTTCGGCAGGGGCGCCCGCGAGGTGACGGTGGAGGTGGCCGGGGAGGGCACGGTCGAGCTGTCCCTTGACGGCGGCCCCGTGCTCGCGGTGCTGTCGCCCGCCGCACCGACCTCGGGTCCCTACGACTACGTCCGTCTCACCGCGTCGATCGCCGCCGCGGGCGTCCACGACGTGCGTCTGAAGCTGCGCGGCCCACTGCGGCTCGCGCATGTCGGCTTCTCCGGTTGAGGGTCCGGAGCAGGCCGACGCACAGAAGGGGCCCGGCACCGGAAGGCATCGGTGCCGGGCCTCTTCACAGAGCTTATATGAAAATGGTTTCCATAAGCCAGGAGGTATGCCGGTGGTGCGTCAGAGGTCGATGCCGGTGAGGACCAGCACCCGCTCGTAGGTGTAGTCGTCCATCGCGAAGCGCACGCCCTCGCGGCCCACGCCGGACTGCTTGACGCCGCCGTACGGCATCTGGTCGGCACGGTAGGACGGCACGTCGCCGATGACCACGCCACCGACCTCCAGGGCGCGGTGGGCACGGAAGGCGGTCTGCAGGTCGTGGGTGAACACGCCCGCCTGGAGGCCGTATTTGGAGTCGTTGACGGCGGCGAAGGCAGCCGCCTCGCCATCGGCCTTCTGCACGGTCAGCACCGGCCCGAAGACCTCCTCGCAGGAGATCGTCACATCGCCCGGCACCTCGGCGAGGACGGTCGGCGCGTAGGAGGCGCCGTCGCGCTTGCCGCCGGTGAGCAGCCGCGCCCCGGCGTCCACGGCCTCCTGGACCCACGTCTCGACGCGCTGGGCGGCGTCCTCGCTGACCAGCGGGCCGACGTCGGTCTTGTCGTCGCTCGGGTCGCCGGTGACCTGGGCCTCGACGGCGGCGACGATACGCGGCAGCAGCCGGTCGTAGACCGAGGCGTCGGCGATGACCCGCTGCACGGAGATGCAGGACTGGCCGCCCTGGTAGTTGGAGAAGGTGGCGATGCGGTTCGCCGCCCACTGAAGGTCCTCGTCGCTCGCCCAGTCGGCGAGGACGACGGCCGCGCCGTTGCCGCCCAGCTCCAGGGTGCAGTGCTTGCGCGGCACCGAGTCCATGATCGCGTAGCCGACCTTCTCGGAGCCCGTGAAGGAGATGACGGGCAGGCGCTCGTCCCGCACCAGGGCCGGCATCTTGTCGTTGGCGACCGGCAGGATGCTCCAGGAGCCGGCGGGCAGCTCGGTCTCGGCCAGCAGCTCGCCGATGACCAGACCGGACAGCGGGGTCGCGGGGGCCGGCTTGAGGATGATCGGGGCACCGGCGGCGATGGCCGGGGCGATCTTGTGGGCGCAGAGGTTCAGCGGGAAGTTGAACGGCGCGATGCCGAGCACGACGCCCTTCGGGAAGCGCCGGGTGAGGGCCAGCCGGCCCTGGCCGCCGAGGTCGGTGTCGAGGCGCTGGGCCTCGCCGCCGTTGAACCGGCGGGCCTCCTCGGCCGCGAACCGGAACACCGACACGGCCCGGCCGACCTCGCCGCGCGCCCACTTCAGGGGCTTGCCGTTCTCGGCGGAGATCAGCCGTGCGATCTCCTCGGTGCGCTCGACGAGGCGCTTGCTGACGTGGTCGAGGGCGGCGGCCCGCACATGGGCGGGGGTGGCGGCGAACTCGTCCAGGACGGCGTGCGCGGCGGCCACGGCCTCCTCGACCTGCGCGTCGGTCGGCAGGCTCACCGTGCCGACGAGCCGCCCGTCCCAGGGGGAGGTGACGTCGAAGGTGTCCTCGCCGGTGGCCTGGCGGCCGGCGAGCCAGAAGGCGTGGGTGGAGGTCATGTGGGTTCCGGCCCTTCGGCGTCGGGGATGATCGGGTGCTACCCGCCCCACGGTAGGGGCGAGCCGGCCGAACGGCGTTTGTCCGAGCCGTAGCAGTCAGGGGCGCGGACACTACGGTTTGGCTACTCGGTACTGCTCGTCTTCAGGGCCAGCCACAGCTCCATCCGGACATCCGGGTCGTCCAGGGAGCGACCGAGGATCTCCTCGACCCGGCGCATGCGGTAGCGCAGGGTGTGCCGGTGCACGCCCAGGTCGGCCGCCGCCGCGTCCCACTGGCCGTGCTTGGACAGCCAGGCGCGCAGGGAGGCCACGAGGTCGCCGCGGCCCGTGGCGTCGTGTTCGTACAGCGGCCGCAGCATGCCGTCGGCGAAGGCCCGTACGGCGTCGTCCGCGAGCAGCGGCAGCACCGATCCGGCCGCCATCTGCTCGTGCTCCACCAGGACGCGCCCGCGCCGGCGCGCCACCGACAGCGCCTGCTCGGCCTGCTTGTAGGCGGCGGACGCGGCGATCGGCCCGGCCGGCGCCGACAGGCCCACGACCAGTTCGCCCTCCTCGCCGCCCGGCACCTTCTCGCGTATCCCGGCCCGGGCCGACTCCAGGGCGGCCGCGTACTCCCCGCAGGCCGCCGCCGCGGCACCGCCGTCCGCGGCCAGCACCACCAGCCGCTCCCCCTCCGGCACCACCAGCACCGCCTCGCCCGCCCTGGCCGCCGCGGACTCCACGACGTCGGCGAGCACCGCGAGGGGGTCGCCGGTGTCGGCGGCGGCGAGCGCGGCGGCCGAGGGCCGCTCGACGGGCGGAGCGGTCGTGCGCGCCTCGGCCCGGACCAGCGCGGCCGACGCCGACACCGGCACCCGCTCCGCGACCACCATCCGGAACGGCGCGTCCAGCAGCCCGCCGTACAGGTCCCCGGCGACCGCGCGCGCGTGGTCGGGCTCCCCGGCCAGCAGCATGCGCAACACCGCCGTGCCGACCCGCTGCTCGGCCGCCTGGAGGGACCGGGAGCGTTCCGTGGTCAGGGTGAGCAGGGCGATGGCCGAGTGGACGGCGTAGCGCTCGGCGGTGCCCGGGGCGGCGGCGGTGCCGACGGCGAGGGCCGCCCGGGGGCGCCGGCCGGTGCCGAGGGTGTGCAGCTCGACCCGGTCCTCGTTCTCCGGCCCGCCGACCACGGAGGAGGCGGGCGCGGGCCGGTCCCGCAGCTTCTGCACGTCGGCGGTGAGCCGTGCGGCGCGCCGCCCGGCCCACTCCGGCGCCGTGGCGACGACCGCGCCCGAGGCGTCGTACAGCGCCGCCCAGCCGTCGACCTGCGCGGCCAGTGCGGACAGCAGCCCCTCCGGGCCGCCGCTCTGGGCCTGCCGGGTCAGCTCGCGCTGGGCGGCGAACCCGGCGGTGACGGCCCGGTACTGGTCGGCGGCGATGGCGGCGGACACGGCCTTGCTGATGGCCAGGAACGGTGTGCGGCGCGGCACCTCCAGCAGCGGCAGGCCCTCCTTCTCCGCCGCCTCGACGAGCGCCTTGGGCGTCTCGTCGTAGTTGACGCCGACGGCGAAGCCGAGCCCGACCACGCCGGCCCCGGCCAGCCGCCGGACGTAGCGGCGCATGGCCTGGGGGTCCTCGGCGTCCAGCTTCAGCGCGGTGATCAGCAGCAGTTCCCCGCCCTCCATGTAGGGCACGGGGTCGGCGAGCTCACTGACGTGCGCCCAGCGCACCGGCACGTCGAGGCGGTCTCCGCCCGCCCGCACGGTCAGTTTCAGCGCGGAGTGGTGGACGAGCGAGGCGAGCGTCGGGGGCATGGGGCCTTCTGCGTCAGGGCTGTGAGATCTCTGTGGTCATTTGGCCGCCGCGTATGAACGACCTGTGACGATTCTGCCTCACCGTACGGTGCCCGCGTAGCCGTGCCGGTGGGAAGGGGTCAGCCCCGCAGGTCCACCAGCAGCGGGGGCGCGTGCTCGCCCTTGACGTCGGTCAGCGACAGCACCGCGTGCCCCGCCGGCAGGGCGTGCGCCAGCTCGGAGGCGGACCAGCGCTCCCGCTCGACCTGCCGTACGGTCACCGCCCGCGCGGTCGGGGCCTTGCCGGTGATCACCCGGCGCAGCATGTGCACGGCCTTGCCTGCGGGGGTCTCCGCGATGATCTGCCGGTCGGTGACGTCGCGGGCCTCGGTCCACTCCTTGCCCCACACCTCGGCGAAGTCCTGCCCGTCCCACGGGGTGAGCCCCGACAGGGCCATCCGGCAGCCGGTCGCGCCGAGCAGCGGCCCGCGCAGCGGCCGGGCCACGTCGTCCAGGGTGCGCAGGGTGAGCACGACCCCGGCGTTGCCCGAGCGCAGCCGCTGGATGCCGCGCACGGCCTCGGGCGTCACCACCCCGGTCGCGTCGTCCAGCAGCAGACAGGCGAACAGCGACCGGTCCTCGCGTACGGCGACACTGGCCGTGAACTGCGCGAGCACGAGCCGCGCGAGCATCTTCGAGGCGTCGGCGTGCCCGCGCTGGGGCAGGTCGATGCGCACCCGCACCGGGTGGTCGAGGGCCTTGAGGGTGAAGGGCCTGGACTGCCCGGAGGTGTCGAAGAACCCGGCGAAGGCCGGCCGGTCGAGCAGCGCCACCCGATCGCCGAGCACCCCGCCGACGTCCCCGGGCTGCCCCATCTGCCGCTCCCGGGCGTCGAGCTCCCGCAGCAGCGACTCCTGCCCGGCCTCGTGGAGCCCCTGCCGCAGCGCGGCGAACGGCCCCGGCGCGCCGTCCAGCAGCTGCCGCAGCTCCGGTACGGACGGGAAACGCCCGTGCACGGCCCGGAACGGCCCGAGCAGCTGGGCGAGGACGGTGGTGGAACGGCGGCTGTCGCTGCCGGGGTGCGGGTCGGCGAGGTCCCCGACGAGCGCCTCGGCGAGCACGGCCGCTGCCTCGTCCGGGTCGGTGGTGCCGCCGTACAGGTCGAGGTCGTACTCGGAGTCCGGGTTCCCGATCCGTACGACCACGTCATAGGCGTCGGCCGGGCCGAGCCCCGCCCCGGCCGCCCCCACGACGACCACGGCGGCCCGCCCGGCGAGGGCGTGCAGGCACAGCGACTCGGCGAGGGGCCGCACCACGGTGCCGGTCTTGCCGGACCCCGCGGGGCCGACGGCGACGAGCGAGGTGCCGAGCAGGTCGGGGCCGAGGGCGAGCCCGGTGCCCCGGTAGGCGTACGGGTTGCGGGCGTCGTCGACGGTGGTCCCGAGCCGCACCTGCCCGGTGACGAGATCGTGCCGGGCGAGCCGGGCGGGCAGGTCGCGCTCCCCGGAGGGGTGCAGGCACGCGGCGGCGCCGTCCTTGAGCACGGCGGCGCTGAACGTGGCGAGGCTGTGCCGTCCGGTGCGCACGCCCTGCCAGGCCCGCAGGATCCGGGCGTGGTCGACGTCGCGCATCAGCCCGGTACGGGCCTCACCGGCGAGCCGCTCGGCGGCGTCCGGGGCCCCGGCGGCACGCAGCTCGTTCCACTGGGCCGGGTCGTCCTCGGGGGCCGTACGGGCCTCCTGCACCTGCGGACGGCGCAAGCGGGGGGTGACGAAGCGGCGCCACACCTCGCCCCAGCGGCCGAGCCGGGCCGCCCCGATCATGATTCCCAGGGCGACGAGCAGCTCGTACCCCTGGTAGACGATGAACGTCCCGGTCGCGCCGAGATCGCTGTCGCCACCGCGCCAGGCGTCGGGGACGATCAGGTCGAACGGCACCCACCACCAGGTGCCGAGGTACCCGTTCTGCAGCAGCGACCAGATCAGCCAGCCCACCAGGAAGGCGATCAGCGCCCCGCTCAGCAGCTGCCGGGTGGGGATCTCCTCCGGCTCCTCCGCGGGCCGCGGCCGGTGCCCGAAGCGCCACACGCCCGGTGCGGCGTCGGGGCGCGGCGTGCGCAGCCAGGTGAGGAACGCGGACCCGTCCGGCAGCGGTGGCGCCGCTGGTGCCAGGGGTGGCCTGGGAGGCATCGCGGGCACCTGCGGAGGCCCCGCCGGGCGCGGCACGGGACTCGCATGCGTACCCCGCGCGTCCTGCGTCCCGTCGCTGTCCATCGCCCTTGCCCCCTGACCAGCCGCTCCGTCCACCATCAGCGAGCCAATCTAACGCCCTCCCCTGGGGAGTTCACCGCTTACGCGGCCGGGTCGTGGGCACCGGTCCCGTAAGTCGGCCATGTCCACCCCGGACAAGGCGCACCGCCGACAACGCCCACATGGAGCATGCCCACCCCCCTTCCTCCGCCCTAGCCTGCGAGAAAAGAAGCCAAGCGTCCGTACAGACCATCCGCACCACCCCAGGAGCCCCGCATGACCGCACTTCCGCAGGAGCGCCGCGTCGTCACCGCCATTCCCGGCCCGAAGTCGCAGGAGCTGCAGGCCCGCCGTACCGCCGCGGTCGCGCAGGGCGTGGGGTCCGTGCTGCCCGTGTTCACGGCGCGTGCCGGTGGCGGGATCATCGAGGACGTCGACGGCAACAGGCTGATCGACTTCGGGTCGGGCATCGCCGTGACGTCCGTGGGCGCCTCCGCCGAGGCCGTCGTACGTCGGGCGTCGGCGCAGTTGGCCGACTTCACCCACACCTGTTTCATGGTCACGCCCTACGAGGGGTACGTCGAGGTCGCCGAGGCCCTCGCCGAGCTGACCCCCGGTGACCACGCCAAGAAGAGCGCCCTGTTCAACTCGGGCGCCGAGGCCGTCGAGAACGCGGTCAAGATCGCGCGGGCGTACACCAAGCGCCAGGCCGTCGTGGTGTTCGACCACGGCTACCACGGCCGCACCAACCTCACCATGGCGCTGACCGCGAAGAACATGCCGTACAAGCACGGCTTCGGGCCGTTCGCGCCGGAGGTGTACCGCGTGCCGGTGGCGTACGGCTACCGCTGGCCGACCGGGCCGGAGAACGCCGGGCCCGAGGCCGCCGCGCAGGCCATCGACCAGATCAGCAAGCAGGTCGGCGCGGAGAACGTCGCCGCGGTCATCATCGAGCCGGTGCTCGGCGAGGGCGGCTTCATCGAGCCGGCCAAGGGCTTCCTGCCCGCGATCCGCGCGTTCGCCGAGGACAACGGCATCGTCTTCGTCGCCGACGAGATCCAGTCCGGCTTCTGCCGAACGGGCCAGTGGTTCGCGTGCGAGGACGAGGGCATCGTGCCGGACCTCATCACCACGGCGAAGGGCATCGCGGGCGGTCTGCCGCTCGCGGCCGTCACCGGTCGCGCCGAGATCATGGACGCGGCGCACGCCGGTGGCCTGGGCGGCACCTACGGCGGCAACCCCGTCGCCTGCGCGGGCGCGCTCGGCTCGATCGAGACGATGAAGGAGCTCGACCTCAACGCCAAGGCGAAGAACATCGAGGCGATCATGAAGGCCCGCCTCGGCGCCATGGCCGAGAAGTTCGACATCATCGGTGACGTCCGCGGCCGCGGCGCCATGATCGCCATCGAGCTGGTCAAGGACCGCGCCACCAAGGAGCCGAACCCGGAGGCGACCGCCGCGCTCGCCAAGGCGTGCCACGCCGAGGGCCTGCTGGTCCTGACCTGTGGCACCTACGGCAACGTACTCCGCTTCCTGCCCCCGCTGGTCATCGGGGACGACCTGCTGAACGAGGGCCTCGACATCATCGAGCAGGCGTTCTCCCGCGTCTGACCTCCCGAGGGGCAGAGGGTGTGAAGAAGGTGTGCGAGGTGGATGGCAGCGGGCCCTACGGCCTGTCCAGCGCCCTGCCCCTGTCGTAGGTTCTACCCAGATGAGAGATACACCCCGCCCACAGGGGACTGTGGGTGACATCAGGCCGGGGCCTCCCCAGCTTCGACCTGGTCGTGCCCTCGCGCACACAACCGGAGCCTGAGGCTCTGGATCTCCTCACCGATCGGACAGTCGCCCGCCCCAAACCCCCCGGGGCGCGCGGCGTTCCGGTCCGGTCGGCCGCCCCGGAACCACCCCCCCTGTTCCGGGGCGGCCGACCTCCATTTCCGCCCCCTCTCCTTCTCCTTCCTGGGCGGATTTCAGATGGCCGGTCAGGCTCGGGCGGCCGGAGCGGGCTCCGGGCGGTGAATCCCCCGCGGGCGGTAGCCCAGCACGTCGGCCATGCCGAGAACGTCCGCGAGCAGCCAGATGATCGCGAGCCACATCTCCGTGCCCTGCAGGCCGGGTTCACGTCCCGGGCCGCTGCCGTCCGGCGTCGGACCGAACCCGAAGCCCTGTCCGGGGTGCCAGCGGCGCAGGGCGGCCGTCAGCTGCCGCGCCGCCCAGGCCCGGGCCTCTTCCCGACGGTGGCCGGTCTGCCGGGCGCACAGCCACAGGGGGTGGATCACGTCCAGGACGTTGCAGGCGTTCTCCCGGCCGGGCGCGAAGTGGCGGGGGTCGCGGGCGTGGTCCAGGACGGTGTCGATCACGCGCTCCGCGTACGGCACTTGGAGGCCGAACTGGGCGAAGGAGCCGCGGGTGAGCCGGTAGTAGCCGTTGACCATCTGCAGGCGTCCGTCCTCCCGGGTGGGTGAGCCCCACATCCCGGTCCACGGGTCGGCGTGGGTGTGCAGCCAGCCGAACAGCGCCTCCAGCGCGCCGGGCGCTGCCGCCTCGCTACCGGCGCGCAGGTTCCAGTACGCGGCGGTGGCCCAGGAGTCGGCCCACGCCCCGGCGTGCCAGGCACGGTCGGTCCAGGGCAGTTCACCGAGGTGCCGGACCAGCCGGTCGGCGGTCGTGGTCCGCACCGCGTGGACCGGGTGGGCGAAGGAGCTGCCGAGCAGGTCGAGCGCGTAGCCGACGCACAGCACGTGATAGGCGGTGGCGCCGTCCGGCACCCCGGCGGGGCCCGGGAGCGGGGCGGTGGCGCCGAGTTCGGGGACCAGGCCGGTGGCGGGGTCCTGCAACGCCCGGAGCCGCTCCACGTGTTCGGCGGCGGACAGCTGCGGCGGGGCTTCGCCGAGCAGCAGGTCGGCGATCTCGACGGCGTCGCAGTGGGCCCGGACGGTCGGCTCGACACCGGGCCGATCGACGTAGCGCCCGGTGTCCGGACACCAGGAGCGGGCCAGCAGGCCGGTGGCCTGGGCCCGGGCGGCCTTGACGAAGGCGGCGAGCGCTGCGCCGAGGTCGTCGGTACCGGTACGGGCGGGCCGCCCGACCTCTACCGCAACACCGGGCCCGGAACGCTGTGCCGATTCCGCGTCGGCATCCGTCGGTCGCGGCGCCCGGGACGGGGGTTCAGGGCGGGCCGGGTTCTTCGCCGCGCGTGGCTCGCGTCGGTCCCGGATCCGGCGGGCCGGGTTGCCCGCCGCGACCGACCAGGCCGGGAGGTCCTTCGTGACGACCGCCCCCGCGCCGATGACGCAGTGGTCGCCGATGGTGACACCGTCGACGACGACCACGTGCGAGCCGATCCACACGTCGTCACCCACCCTGATCCCGCGGCTGCTGACCGGCTGCCGATGGACCGGCAGGTCGGGTGCGAAGCCGTGGTCGAAGCCGAGCAGCGAGCTGTGGGCGCCGATGCGCACCCCGTCCCCGAGGGCCACGGTGCCGCGCACCACGGTGAAGGGGTTGATCGTGCAGTCGGCGCCGGTGCGTATGGCGTCGGTGACGTAGGCGTGGGCCGCGATGTACGAGCGGTCGCCGAGGTGCAGGACGTCCGGGTGCACGGCGGCCGTCTCCGCCACGAAACAGTTCTCTCCCAGGCGCACTTCGCCTGGCCCGGCGAGCAGCCGCCGCTGCCGCTGCTCCTGTGCGGCGCGCTGCCCGCCGGAGGCCCGCTCGGCGAAGAGCCAGGGACAGTGGTCGAAGAGGCCGGCGTCATGGGACGGCTGGTTCACGTGATCCTCCGCGGGGGCCCGCTGGTCGGCGTCTGTGCTCGTGCCAAGCTGTGCCCCATGCCGATCTCCGCGAACCGGGAACGCACCACCTCGCTGGGCCCCGCAGCCCTCCTGCTCGCCCTCCCGGCCCTCCTGTTCGCCCTGATCACCTGGCAGGTCGCCGCCGACGGTCCACTGGTCGGGCTCGACGAACGCCTCAGCCGCGTCCTGGTGAACCCGGACCGCTTCTCGGAACTCCTCGCCGACCTGGGCAACGTCCAGGTCGCGGTGCCGGTCCTCGCGGTCGCGCTGGCCTATGTCACCGTCCGCCACCGCCGCGCCGGTTCGAACTGCTGGTGGCTCCCCGTCGCCGCCGGGGCCCTGCTCATGGCCCTGGTCCCGGCACTGGTCGTCCCCTTGAAGGCGCTGCTGGCCCGCCCGGCCACTCCGGCCGAACCACCCGGCACCGGCTACTACCCCTCGGGCCACACCGCGACGGCCGCCGTCGCCTACGGCACCGCGACCCTGCTCCTGCTCCCCCGCCTCCGCACGCCCCTGGCCCGCGGCGCCCTGCTCGCCCTCTGCACGACCCTGATCCTCGCCACGAGCTACGGCCTCATCCGCCGCGGCTACCACTGGCCCCTGGACGTGGCGGGCAGCTGGTGCCTGTGCGCGGTGCTGCTGACGTCACTGTGGCTGTTCCTCAAGCGGACGACGACGGAGCTGCCCCGGAGCTAGCGGACGCCGGCTTCCTCACCCCCCGTTCTCCGTCGCCAGACCCGCCGCCGCCTCGTGCATGGCCAGTTCCAGGAGGGACGGGTCCGTCAGCATGCCGGAGCCGTCCGGGGGGATCAGCCAGCGCACGCCGCCGGGTGAGGAGCGGCCGGGGTACGGCACGACGATCCAGGTGCCGGCGCCCGCCGTGCGGATGCCCGTGCCGAGCCAGCGGGTGGCGGTGCCCGGCGGCACGAAGAACCCCATGCGGGCGTCACCGAAGTCGACGAGTACCGGCCCCGGCCGGTCGAGGACGCGGGTGAGCACGTCGAGTGTGGCGTAGCCGAGCGCGCCGGGCAGGATGAGCACGTCCCAGGCGCTCCCGGCCGGCAGCAGCGCGACTCCGCGCGGGTTGCGCTCCCACTCCCAGCGGCACGCCTCGGGATCGGGTGCGACGGATGCGAGCCACTCGATCGCCGTCTTCGCATCGGTCATCGTCAAAGACCCCCTTCTCTCTCTCGCGAGCGTCACGCGCGAGCATCACGAGGGAGAGAAGGGGGTGTCCCCCCGGCCATTACGCGGGTTCCGGCACCTCGTTGGAGTGAACCGGATCACACCCGGTCGGTCAGCTGTCGAATCCCAGCCCCAACCGGTCCATCGTGCGCAGCCACAGATTGCGGCGGCCGCCCTGCGCGTCCGCACGGGCCAGGGACCACTTGGTGAGGGCGATGCCCGTCCAGGCGAAGGGTTCCGGCGGGAAGGGCAGGGGCTTCTTGCGAACCATCTCCAGCTCCGTGCGCTCGGTGCGCTCACCGGACAGCAGGTCCAGCATCACCTCGGCGCCGAAGCGGGTGGCACCGACCCCGAGGCCGGTGTATCCGGCCGCGTACGCCACCTTGCTCTGGTGGGCGGTGCCGAAGAACGCCGAGAAGCGGGAGCAGGTGTCGATCGCACCGCCCCAGGCGTGGCTGAAGCGGACGCCCTCCAGCTGCGGGAAGCAGGTGAAGAAGTGCCCGGCGAGCTTGGCGTAGGTCTCCGGCCGGTCGTCGTACTCGGCGCGGACCCGGCCGCCGTAGGGGTAGATCGCGTCGTAGCCGCCCCACAGGATCCGGTTGTCGGCGGACAGCCGGAAGTAGTGGAACTGGTTGGCGCTGTCACCGAGGCCCTGGCGGTTCTTCCAGCCGATCGAGTCGAGCTGCCCGGGCGTGAGCGGCTCGGTCATCAGGGCGTAGTCGTAGACCGGGACGGTGTACGAGCGGACGCGTCTGACCAGGTTCGGGAAGATGTTGGTGCCGAGGGCGACCTGGCGGGCGCGGATCCCGCCGTAGGGGGTGCGTACGGCCATGCCGGGCCCGTACGGCTTCAGGGTCAGGGCGGGGGTGTTCTCGTAGACGCGTACGCCCAGTTCCACGCACGCCCGCTTCAGGCCCCAGGCGAGCTTCGCCGGGTTCAGCATGGCGACGCCCCCGCGGTCCCACAGGCCCGCCTGGAAGGTGGGTGAGTCCACCTGCTCCCGTACGGCGTCGGCGTCCAGGAACTCGACGCCCTCGGCCAGGCCCCTGCGGGCCGTCTCCTCGTGCCACTCGCGCAGTTCCCGCGCCTGGTAGGGCTCGGTGGCGACGTCGATCTCGCCGGTGCGCTCGAAGTCGCAGTCGATGGAGTGCCGGGCGAGGGCCGTCTCGATCTCGTCGAGGTTGCGGGCACCCAGCTCCTGGAGCCGGTGGATCTCGTCCGGCCAGCGGGAGAGGCCGTTGGGCAGGCCGTGGGTGAGGGAGGCGGCGCAGAATCCGCCGTTGCGGCCGGAGGCGGCCCAGCCCACCTCGCGGCCCTCCACCAGCACCACGTCCCGCTGCGGGTCGCGTTCCTTGGCGATCAGCGCCGTCCACAGGCCGCTGTAGCCGCCGCCGACGACCAGCAGATCGCAGGTCTCGGAGGTGGTGAGGGCGGGTTCGGGGCGGGGCCGGCCGGGGTCGTCCAGCCAGTACGGGACCGGCTGGACGTCGGAAAGCGAACGGGTCCACTGATTCATGGCGCTCGGGGCCATGATTTCAACTCCCTACGGGGTTATGCCTTCTGCCTGTTGCGGCGGTTTCCGGCAATCATGGAAACCAGGACGAACAGTACGGCGACCACGAACATGGTCGTGCCGATGACATTGATCTGAACGGGCGTTCCGCGCTGCGCCGAACCCCAGACGAACATGGGGAAGGTGACGGTCGAGCCGGCGTTGAAATTGGTGATGATGAAATCGTCGAAGGACAGCGCGAAGGCGAGCAGCGCACCCGCCGCGATGCCCGGCGCGGCGATCGGCAGGGTCACCCGGACGAAGGTCTGGAACGGGCCCGCGTACAGGTCCCGGGCCGCCTCCTCCAGTTTGGGATCCATCGACATCACGCGTGCCTTGACGGCCGTGACCACGAAACTCAGGCAGAACATGATGTGGGCGATGAGAATCGTCCAGAAGCCCAGCTGGGCGCCCATGTTGAGGAACAGGGTGAGCAGCGAGGCGGCCATGACGACCTCGGGCATCGCCATCGGCAGGAAGATCAGCGAGTTCACGGCGCCGCGGGCGCGGAACCGGTAGCGGACCAGGGCGAAGGCGATCAGCGTGCCGAGGAGGGTGGCGCCGAGGGTCGCCCAGACCGCGATCTGGAGGCTGAGGGACAGCGACCCGCACAGCCCGGAGACACCGCACGGGTCCTTCCAGGCGTCCAGGGAGAATTGCTGCCATTCGTAGTTGAAGCGCCCCTTCGGTTTGTTGAAGGAGAACACCGTGACGACGACGTTCGGCAGCAGCAGATAGCCGAGGGTCAGCAGTCCCGCGATGACGACGAGATTTCTTTTCAGCCAGTTGACGAAGGGCATTTAGACCAGATCCTCCGTCCCCGACTTGCGGATGTAGAGGGTGACCATGAGCAGAATGGCCGCCATGAGGATGAAGGAGAGCGCCGCGGCCGTCGGATAGTCGAGGACTCTCAGGAACTGTGTCTGGATGACGTTTCCGACCATGCGGGTGTCGGTGGAGCCGAGCAGGTCGGCGTTCACGTAGTCACCGGCCGCCGGGATGAAGGTGAGCAGCGTGCCGGAGACGACACCCGGCATCGACAGCGGGAAGGTGACCTTGCGGAACGTGGTCCAGGGCCGTGCGTAGAGGTCACCGGCGGCCTCGTGGAGACGTCCGTCGATGCGCTCCAGCGAGGTGTAGAGCGGCAGGATCATGAACGGCAGGAAGTTGTACGTCAGACCGCACACCACCGCGAGCGGGGTGGCCAGGACGCGGTCGCCGGCGGTCATGCCGAGCCAGGTGGTGACGTCCAGGACGTGCAGCGTGTTGAGCGCGCCGACGACCGGTCCGCCGTCCGCGAGGATCGTCTTCCAGGCGAGGGTGCGAATCAGGAAGCTGGTGAAGAACGGCGCGATCACCAGGATCATGATCAGGTTCTTCCAGCGGCCGGCGCGGAAGGCGATCAGATAGGCCAGCGGATAGCCGAGCAGCAGGCACAGGATCGTCGCCGTGCCCGCGTAGAGCACCGAGCGGACGAACTGCGGCCAGTACGCGGACAGCGCGTCCCAGTACGTGGCGAAGTGCCAGGTGACCTTGTAGCCCTGCTCCAGGGAGCCCGTCTGCACGGACGTGGAGGCCTGGTAGATCATCGGCAGCGCGAAGAAGACGACCAGCCACAGGATGCCGGGCAGCAGCAGCCAGTACGGCGTGAAGCGGCCCCGGCGCTTGGGGGGCTTGGTTGTGGGCGCCTCGGGCGCGAGGGGCGGTGGCGCCTCGGTGAGTGTCGACATCAGGCCGCCTCTTCCACTCCCGCGTCGGCGTCCTGCGCGGCGTCCAGGCCGAAGGTGTGGGCCGGGTTCCAGTGCAGGACGACCTCGGCGCCGGGGGCCAGGCGGGGGTCGCGGTCGATGTTCTGGGCGTAGACCTCGAAGTCGGAGCAGACCGGGCTGTCGACGACGTACTGGGTGGAGACGCCGATGAAGCTGGAGTCGGCGATCCGCCCGGTGATGCGGTTGCGGCCCTCGGGGATCTCGCCGGCGTCGTCGGCGTGGGTGAGGGAGATCTTCTCGGGGCGTACGCCGACCAGTACCTTGCCACCGGTCGTCGTGGGCGCCGAACATCGCCCCCCGGGCAGGACGAGCTTGCCGCCGCCCGCCTTGAGCACGATCTCCTCGCCGTTCTTCGAGTCGACCTCGGCCTCGATGAAGTTGGAGGTGCCGAGGAAGTTCGCGACGAACGTCGTGCGCGGGTTCTCGTAGAGCTCGGTGGGGGCGCCCAGTTGCTCGACGCGGCCCGCGTTCATCACGGCGACCGTGTCGGCCATGGTCATGGCCTCCTCCTGGTCGTGGGTGACGTGGACGAAGGTGATGCCGACCTCGGTCTGGATGCGCTTGAGCTCCAGCTGCATCTGGCGGCGCAGCTTGAGGTCGAGGGCGCCGAGCGGCTCGTCGAGCAGGAGCACCTTGGGGTGGTTGATCAGGGCGCGGGCGACGGCGACGCGCTGCTGCTGGCCGCCGGAGAGCTGGTGCGGCTTCTTGCGGGCCTGTTCGCCGAGCTGCACGAGCTCCAGCATGTCCTCGACCTGCTTCTTCACCGACTTCCATCCGCGCCGGCGCAGGCCGAAGGCGACGTTCTCGAAGATGTCGAGGTGCGGGAAGAGGGCGTAGGACTGGAAGACCGTGTTCACCGGCCGCTTGTACGGCGGCAGGGCGGTGACGTCCTGGTCGCCGAGGAAGACGGTGCCGGCGGAGGGTTCCTCCAGGCCGGCGATCATGCGCAGGGTGGTGGTCTTGCCGCAGCCGGAGGCGCCGAGCAGGGCGAAGAAGGAGCCCTGCGGCACGGTCAGGTCGAGCGGGTGGACGGCGGTGAAGGAGCCGTAGGTCTTGGCTATGCCCGTGAGGCGGACGTCGCCGCCGGTGTCGCTCTTGTTCGTCATGGTGGTCACGCCCCCGTCAGCTTCGCGAACTTCGCTTCGAACTCGGTCTCTTCCTTCGAGCTCAGCGAGCGGAAGGCGTGGGACTTGGCGGCCATGGCCTTGTCGGGAATGATCAGCGGGTTGTTCGCCGCGTCCTCGTCGATCTTCGCGAGTTCGGCCTTCACGCCGTCGACGGGACACACGTAGTTGATGTACGCGGCGAGTTCGGCGGCGGCCTTCGGCTCGTAGTAGAAGTCGATGAGCCGCTCGGCGTTGGTCTTGTGCCGGGCCTTGTTCGGGATCAGCAGGTTGTCGGTCGACGTCACGTAGCCGCTGTCCGGGATGAGGAAGTCGATGTCGGGGCTGTCCGCCTTGAGCTGGACGACGTCACCGGCCCAGGCGACGCAGGCCGCGAAGTCGCCGCTGGTCAGGTCCGAGGTGTAGTCGTTGCCCGTGAAGCGGCGGATCTGGCCCTTGTCGACGGCTTTCTGGAGCCGTGCGATGGCCGCGTCGTAGTCGTCGGCGGTGAAGTCCGCCGGGTCCTTGCCCATGTCGAGCAGCGTCATGCCGATGCTGTCGCGCATCTCGGAGAGGAACCCGACCCGGCCCTTGAGCTTGGGGTTGTCCAGCAGGTCGGAGACCGACTTCACCTCGACGCCGTCGAGGGCCTTCTTGTTGTACGCGATGACGGTCGATATGCCCTGCCAGACGTACGAGTAGGCACGGCCCGGGTCCCAGTCGGGAGTGCGGAACTGGGCCGACAGGTTGGCGTAGGCGTGCGGCAGGTTGCTCGGGTCGAGCTTCTGCACCCAGCCCAGGCGGATGAGCCGGGCGGCCAGCCAGTCGGTGAGGACGATCAGGTCGCGGCCGGTGTCCTGGCCCGCGGCGAGCTGCGGCTTGATCTTGCCGAAGAACTCGTTGTTGTCGTTGATGTCCTCGCTGTACTTGACCGTGATGCCGGTCCGTTCGGCGAACTGGTCCAGGGTCGGGTGGCGTTTGCCGCTGTCGTCGACGTCCATGTACTCGGTCCAGTTGGAGAAGGTCACCGTCTTCTCCTTGGCCGAGTGGTCCTCGGCGGAGACGCCGCCCTTGGACTGGCCGGCCGCCGGGATGCCGCAGGCGCTCAGCGTCCCCAGTCCGCCGGCCGCGAGCGCCCCGCCCGCGGAGGCGCGCAGCAGGGACCGCCGGGTGAGAGCGGCCCTGCCGTTTTTGAGACTGCGCCGCACGGCGGCCACTTGGGCCGCGGACAGGCGGTCGGGCTCGTACTGCTCCATGCGCGTGGTGCCCTTTCGGAGGGTGGACGGCCGTTGGTCAGGCGGCCTGAGTAGCGGCTATCGGTCCCCGAACACGGTGCGGTGCCAGTCCTTCGCGGCCACCGCGGTGTTGTCGAACATGACGTGTTTGATCTGGGTGTACTCCTCGAAGGAGTACGCGGACATGTCCTTGCCGTAGCCGGAGGACTTGTAGCCGCCGTGCGGCATCTCGCTGATGATCGGGATGTGGTCGTTGATCCACACGCAGCCGGCCTTGATCTCACGCGTGGCGCGGTTCGCCCGGTACACGTCCCGGCTCCAGGCGGAGGCGGCCAGGCCGTAGGGGGTGTCGTTGGCGAGCGCGAGTCCCTCGTCGTCGGTGTCGAACGGCAGCACGACCAGGACCGGGCCGAAGATCTCGGACTGCACGACCTCGCTGTCCTGGGCCGCGTCGGCGATCAGGGTGGGCCGGTAGTAGGCGCCCTTGGCGAGTTCACCCTCGGGTGCCTCGCCGCCGGTCACCACGCGCGCGTAGGACCGCGCCCGGTCCACGAATCCGGCGACCCGGTCCCGCTGAACGTGCGAGACCAGCGGGCCGAGGTCGGTGCCGGCGGCGAAGGGGTCGCCGAGCCGGACCGTCTCCATGAGCGCCGCGGTCCGCTCCACGAAGGCGTCGTACAGCGGCCGCTGCACGTACGCGCGCGTGGCGGCCGTGCAGTCCTGCCCGGTGTTGATCAGACAGCCCGCGACCGCGCCGTGGGCGGCGGCCTCCAGGTCGGCGTCGTCGAAGACCACGAAGGGCGCCTTGCCGCCGAGCTCCAGATGGAGGCGCTTGACGGTGGCGGTGGCCACCTCGGCGACGCGCTTGCCGACGGCGGTGGAGCCGGTGAACGAGGTCATGACCACGTCGGGGTGGCCGACGAGGTGCTCTCCGGCCTCCTTGCCCGTGCCGGTGACGATGTTGATCACGCCGTCGGGGATCCCGGCGTCCGTGGCCGCCTGGGCGAAGAGCAGCGAGGTCAGCGGGGTGAGCTCGGCGGGCTTCAGGACGATGGTGTTGCCCGCGGCGATCGCCGGGAGGACCTTCCAGGCGGCCATCTGGAGGGGGTAGTTCCAGGGCGCGATCGACCCCACGACGCCGATCGGCTCGCGCCGGATGTACGAGGTGTGGTCGCCGGAGTACTCGCCGGCCGACTGACCCTGGAGATGCCGTGCGGCACCGGCGAAGAAGGCCGCGTTGTCGATGGTCCCGGGGACGTCGAACTCGCGGGTCAGCTTCAGCGGCTTGCCGCACTGGAGCGACTCGGCGCGGGCGAACTCCTCGGCCCGGTCGGCCAGGACCGCGGCAAACCGGTGCAGGGCGTCGGAGCGCTCCGCCGGGGTGGTTCCCGCCCAGCCGGGGAAGGCCGCGCGGGCCGCGGCGACGGCCCGGTCGACGTCGGCCGGGCCCGCCAGCTCGTAGGTGAGGACCTCCTCGCCCGAGGCCGGGTCGACGACCGTGTGGGTGCGGCCCGAGGTGCCCCTGGTCAGGCGCCCCGCGATGTACTGCGCGCCCTCCGCGAAGCGCTCCTCGGCCGGAAATCGGTCCTCGGTGGCAGTGCCCGGGTTGTGCATGTCGCTCTCCTCCGTGTCCCCTGATGGGGCCGGCGTGGCTCAGGCTCGATTTGAGTGCCGATCCTGACAGAGGTATGCCACTCCAACAAGTGATTCCGTTGTTGATTTTTGGTTACGCGACGGAATCTGTCGACCAGGTGTCGAGTTCACCGCGAAAAGGCAGGACGCTGTGTCAGTGGTGCGTGCCAAACTCGCGTGCATGGAGAAGATCACGGGGGCGGTCGACTCGCAGGAGGCCCTGATCAGGGCCGTCCAGGCGGGGGCCAGGGTCACCTATCTGCACTTCTGGGGGCACCGGCCGCGGCCGGACGGCCGGATCGGGGCGAGCTGTCTGAGCCAGTGGTGGCCGGCGCCGTTCACCGTGGACGGCGTGTCCTACGCGACGGCGGAGCACTGGATGATGGCCGGCAAGGCCCGCCTCTTCGAGGACGCGGCGGCCGAGCGTGCCGTGCTGGCCGCGGAGCGGCCCGCCGAGGCGAAGAAGGCCGGGCGGCTGGTGCGCGGGTTCGACGAGGCGGTGTGGGCGCGGGAGCGGTTCCGGATCGTGGTGGAGGGCAGCGTCCACAAGTTCGGCGCGCACCCCGAGCTGGCGGGGTATCTGCTGGGCACCGGCGACCGGGTGCTGGTGGAGGCGAGCCCCGTGGACCGGGTGTGGGGCATCGGGCTGGCCGCGGACGACGACGCGGCGATGGATCCGGAGCGGTGGCGGGGGCCGAATCTGCTGGGCTTCGCGCTGATGGAGGCGCGGGGGCGGCTGCGGGAGGGGGCATGAGCAAGGGGCCGGTCCCCCGGGACCGGCCCCTGGTCGAGCTTTCGTGAGCAGCGTCAGGACGCGGCGCCGAGCCCGCCCATGATGCTGGCGAACAGCAGGAAGCCCAGCAGCGGGAGGATCACGGTGGCGATGATGCCGCAGACCAGGCCCGCGGTCGCCGCGCCCTTGTTCGTGGCCTCACCGCGGGTGGCCCTGCCGCGGCCGATGGCGCCGAAGATGATCGCGAGAATGCCCAGGATCACGCCGAAGAACCACATGATGAACGTGACGCTGCAGACCACACCGATGATGCCCAGCACCAGTCCCGTGGTGCCCATGCCGTTGCTGGGCTGCGCGGGCATCCCGTAACCGGGCGCCTGCGGGTAGCCCACGGGCGGCGCGGCCGGGTAGCCGGGGCCGCCCTGGGGGTAGCCGTAGCCCGGGGCGCCGGGGGGCTGCTGCGGATAGCCGTATCCCGGGGCCGGCTGCTGCGGCGGCTGGGCCGGTGGGCCGAAACCACCCGGCGGCGGGTTGGTGTTGGACATGGACGAACTCCCCTCCGTTGTCAGACCAAGGCATCGTAGTGGCCAACTCGGCCTTGCAGAGCCTGGGTTTCAGCGGTGGGACACGGCGGTGGCCACCGGGCCGAGGGTCCCGTAGGTCGAGCCGTCGTCGTAGTTGTCGCTGTTGATCGCGGCCGTGATGCCGACGGCGATCAGCACGATCACCGCGATGCCGAGGATGATCCCGATGATGCCCATGATCAGACCGGCCTGGGCCTGCCCGTGGTTGGTGGCGACTCCGGCCTCGGCGCGTTTGCGTCCCTTGATGCCGAAGACGACGGCGAGGATGCCGGTGATCAGGGAGACCACGCCGTAGAGGCAGAAGAGGGTGCAGGAGACGATGCCGAGCACCATCGCGGCGATGCCCAGGCCGTTCTGGGGGGCCGGGGGCATGCCGGGCCAGCCGTAGCCGGACTGGGGGTATCCGGACTGCGGGTAGCCGGGGTAGCCGTAGCCGCCGGGCGCTCCCGGGCCGGTGGGAGCCACGGGCGGGGGCGGGACGACGCCCGCGCCGGCGCCGGACGGGTCGTACTGCGGCGTGCCGGTGGGCGGGGTGAAGCCCGGCATCGAGGTGACCGTGGCCTGGTCGTGCACGGACGGCGGCCCCGCGGCGGGGGGCTGCTGCTTGTCGAGTGAGGGCGTGTGCTCCGGGGGCGCCCACGGGTCGTGGCCGGCGCCTCCACCACCGTCGGGCTGCGTCGCGTCCGTCATCCTGTTCCCCCCTGGGTCGATCGTGTGGTCATGCTACGGGGCGCTCCGGCACGAGCCACAGGGCGGGTACACGAAGAGCCACAGCCCGGGCACGCGGAGGGCCACGGGCCGGGTGCGTGGGGGATACAGGCCGGGCACGCGGAGGGCCAGGAGCCGGGTACGTGGGGGGATACCGGCCGGGCACACGGATGGCCAGGAGCCGGGCACGCGGAGGGCCAGGAGCCGGGCACGCGGAGGGCCAGGGGCCGCGAGGCCGCTCACGCCGACACGGCCGGAGCCCCACGCGACCTCACGCCCAGGCGGGCGGGCCTAGCACGACCTCGCACCCCACACGGCCGAGCCCACGCGACCTCGTACTACGCGGGGCGGAGCCCGACACGACGTCATGCGGCCGGAGCCCCACGCGGGCGGAACCCCACACGCCAGAGCCCCGCGCCACCGACCCGCACCCCATGCGAGCGGAGCCCGATCCGGCCTCACACCCACGCGACCTCGCACTACGCGGGGCGGAGCCCGACACGGCGTCATGCCCACGCGGCAAGCAGCCGCATGCGGCGTCGCGCCCACGCGGGCGGAACCCAGGGCAGTGCCCCGCCCGACCTCGCGCCCACCCCGGGCGCAGCCCTACGCCACCTCACACCCACGCGGACGGACCCCGCAGGGCCGGAGCCCCACGCGGGCGGAACCCCACGCGCCAGAGCCCCGCGCCACCGACCCGCACCCCATGCGGGCGGAGCCCGACGCGGTCTCGCGGGCGGGCCCTACGCGACCTCATCCCAACCGGGGCGCAACCCCGCGGGGCCTCGCGCCCATCCCGGGCGCAGCCCTCTGCGGCCTCACGCCCACGCGGGGTGGAACCCCGCAGGGCCGGGGCCCCGCGGGCGGAGCCTGGCGCGCCTCGCGGACGGGGCAAACGCGGCCTCCGCCTCTCCCTCACCACCGGGGCGGAGTCCCGCGCCGCGATGGCGCCCCGCGCCCCTAGCAGAGGGCATCGCACCGAACGGCATACGATGAATTCGCGTCAACCGATCAGCCGATCACCCGCGTCCCACCCGCCACACGCCGGCGGCGACGGCGCCGTTCCGGGGAGGAACCCTTGACCGAGCATCTCGTCGACCCCCGCGCCCCACGCGAGCTGAAGGCCTTCATCGCCGGCCTGCCCAAGGCCGAACTGCATGTGCACCACGTGGGATCCGCCTCCCCCCGGATCGTCTCCGAGCTGTCCGCGCGGCACCCCGACTCGAAGGTGCCGACCGACCCCGAGGCGCTGGCCGACTACTTCACCTTCACCGACTTCGCGCACTTCATCGACGTGTACCTGTCGGTCGTGGACCTGATCCGCACCCCGGAGGACGTCCGGCTGCTGACCTTCGAGGTGGCGCGGGACCTGGCCCGCCAGCAGGTGCGGTACGCCGAGCTGACCATCACGCCGTTCTCCTCCACCCGGCGCGGCATCGACGAGCGGGCCTTCATGGACGCCATCGAGGACGCCCGCAAGGCCGCCGAGGCCGAGTTCGGGACCGTGCTGCGCTGGTGCTTCGACATCCCCGGTGAGGCGGGTCTGGAGGCCGCCGAGGAGACCACCCGGCTCGCCACCGACGACCGGCTGCGCCCGGAGGGCCTGGTCTCCTTCGGTCTCGGCGGGCCCGAGATCGGCGTGGAGCGGCCGCAGTTCAAGCCGTACTTCGACCGGGCGATCGCCGCGGGGCTGCACTCCGCACCGCACGCCGGGGAGACGACCGGCCCGCGGACGGTGTGGGACGCGCTGACCCATCTGCGCGCCGAGCGCATCGGGCACGGCACCAGCTCCGCGCAGGACCCCGAGCTGCTCGCGCACCTCGCCGAGCACCGGATCCCGCTGGAGGTGTGCCCGACCTCGAACATCGCCACCCGCGCGGTGCGCACCCTCGACGAGCACCCGATCAAGGAGTTCGTGCGGGCCGGGGTCGTCGTCACCATCAACTCCGACGACCCGCCCATGTTCGGTACGACCCTGGAGAACGAGTACGCGGTCGCCGCCCGGCTCCTCGACCTCGACGAGCGGGGCCTGGCGGAGCTGGCGAAGAACTCCGTCGAGGCGTCCTTCCTGGACGCCGCGGGCAAGTCGCGGATCACCGGCGAGATCGACACGTACACCGCGCGGTGGCTCGCCCCGTGACATCCGCCCCCGTCGCCGTGGCCCACCGGGGCGACCCCTACCGCGTCCGTGAGAACACCGTCGCCTCGCTGCGTTCGGCCCTGAGCCGGGGCGCGGACGCGGTGGAGGTCGATGTACGGCTCACCCGGGACAGCGTGCCGGTGCTGCTGCACGACGCGACGCTGAAGCGGTTGTGGGAGCACGAACGGCCGGTGCACGCGCTGTCCTTCGAGGAGGTGCGGGGGCTGACCGGCGGCGGGGTGCCGGCCCTGGCCGAGGCGCTGGCGGCGACCGGCGGGCACCGGGTGATGATCGACCTGCCCGGGTCGCCGGATGTGCGGGCGGTGCGCCGCATCCTGGGCGTGGTGGAGGAGGCGGGGGCGGCGGAGCGCGTCTACTACTGCGCGGGCGCCGACGCCATGCTCGCCGTGCGCGCGGTGGACGCGGGCGCCGAGATCGCCCTCACCTGGACGACGCTCGCCCCGCCGCGGCCCGTCCTGCTGGAGGCGGTCCGCCCGCGCTGGCTCAACTACCGCTTCTCCCTGGTGGACCGCCCGCTCGCCGAGCGCGTGCACCGCGACGGGTGTCTGCTGTCCGTCTGGACCCCTGACACCCGCCGTTCCATGCGGCGGCTGCTGGCGGCGGGCGTGGATTCGATCACCACCAACCGTGTCGACGTGCTGTGCGCTACACGCGCGAGCGCTGCGCCACCGTCGCCGGATCGGCCGGGGTCGCGCGGGTGACGTACTGCGGCACGGGGGCGCTGTCGGTGCCGGTGTCGCGGACGAGTCCGTAGCGGATGGCCCCCTGGGGCGGACCGTGGTCGATGTCCTCGACCACGGCGTCCCGGTCCGACGGGAAGACGATGAGGCCGTAGTCGCAGCCCCGTTCGTTCTGGGTGAGGGTGACGGTGCCGTCGAGGTAGAAGTACTCGTTCTGCCACATCTGCTGGGTGCCGGGCGGGAGGACGGCGTAGCCGATGTCCGGGCCGCCCATGCCGGTGGCGTAGCCGTTCGGGGCGCCGGGCAGTGGGTCGTCCATCCGCCGCGTGCCCGCGGACGCCACGTGGAACAGCTTGCCCTTCAGGCCGGTCCAGGACGGCATGACCAGCGCGCCGGGCCGGGACGCGGGCGAGATCTGCCAGCGGACCAGGACGTAGCCCCGGCCGGTGAGGGTCACCCGGTCGCCGCGGTGCTGCATGACGGCCTTGGGGCCGCCAGTGCTGGTGATGCCGGACTCGGGGCGGCGGGGCAGGGCGGCGGGCCGGGTGTTCGGGTCGGGCGCGGGGTCGGCGGTGTCGACGACCGTGCCGTACGGCTTCGTGGTGGGTGAGGGTGAGGGCCTGGGGGTGGGGGCGGGCGGGGCGAGGGTGCGCGGCGGTTGCGGGGTGACCGTGGCTGTGGGTGCGAGGGCGGCCCGGGGCGGCGGGGCGTCCGGCGGCTGGGTGACGACGTAGGCGCCGCCCGCCACGATCGTCGCGCCCGCGGTCAGCGCGACGGCCGGCTTGGTGAGCGCGCCGAGCAGCTGGGCCGACCAGCCGGCCGAGGTCGCGGCCGTGGCGGCCGCCGCGGTCTTTCCGCCGAGGGCGAGCGACAGGGTGAAGCCGACGGGCAGCGGGACCAGGGCGATGCCGGCCAGCAGGCGCTCGGCGGGGACGACGGCCTCGCGGGTGCCGCCGCAGTAGCCGCAGCCGCGCAGGTGCCTCGCCAGCCGCTTGCGCCACACCGAGTCGGGCCGGCCGTCCCACCGGCCGGTCATCTCCCGCAGGCCGGGGCAGGCGCCGTCCAGCGCGCGGACGATGCCGCGCGAGGTCTCCAGGCGCTCCTTCATCCGCTGGACGCGCACGGCCGCGTGCTGCCGGGTGATGCCCACGGCGGCGGCCAGCTCGCGCCGGGTCAGTTCGCCCGCGACCTCCAGCCACCACAGCGACAGCAGCTGCCGGTCGTCCTCGTCGAGCCAGCGCGCCGCCTCGGCGACCTCGCGCCGCTGTCCCTCCAACTGGAGGCGCAGCACGGTCAGTTCGGCGAAGTCGGGTGCCGGCGCCTCCTCCAGCCGGTCCGGGGTCCTGCGTCGGGCCCGGTCGCGGATCTGCCGCACGGCGATCGCCACCAGCCAGGACCGGAAGCTGTCCGGGTCGCGCAGGGAGCCGAGGTTGCCGACCGCGCGCAGCATCGTCTCCTGCACGACGTCGTCGACGTCGGCGTGCCCGTTGAGGGCCCGTCCCACGATGTTGTAGACCAGCGGCAGCCAGCCCTCGACCAGCTCGTCCAGTGCCCGCCGGTCGCCGGCCTGCGCCGCCGTGATGACGGCGCGCCAGTGCTGACTGTCCACGATGGCCTCTTCACGCCTGGTGTCACCGATGTTCCGCACGCACCCTCTCAGCCGGTCTTGGGGCCCCCATGCCGGGGGTCACATGCGGGGAGACGAGGTGAACGTTCGCGGGATAGCGGTTTTTTTCTCAGACGCCCGGCACCGGGGCTGCCACCGGTACGGTCAGCGCCTCCAGCCGCTTGATCCGCTGCCGTACGACGTACAGCGGGATCACCCCGAACACCCCGAAGGCCATGTCGATCACCGACCACCAGAAGGGGATCCCGCGCAGCGGCCCGCAGATCAGGGCGAGAGGGATGATGCCCGCGCAGGCGATCATCCCGAACTCGACGACCCAGATGTTGCGGACCGGGTCACGATAGGGCCCGTAGAAGGCGACCGCGATGACCAGGTGCGCGAAGGCGAGCCAGTCCGTGCCGTAGAGGAGGAACGGGTACTCGGCGTCGGCCTCGTCGAGACCTGCCCGCACCCGCCCGATCCACTCCGTCAGCCCGGGCAGGTACTCACCCACGGACAGCCCGCGCAACAGATCCTCGGTCCAGCGCAGCTCGTGGACCAGGGGGAAGGCCGTCGCACCGCTGAACACCAGGCACACCACGAAGAAGACCAGCCACGCGCGAATGCCCTTCAGCAGGGCGGCTCTGTCGCTCATGAAAAGCACCCTAGCCCATTCTTGAACATGTTCAAAAAGGGTGGGCGATGGCCGAACAGCTCATCCGGGTACCGGGCCCGTGGCGGAGCGGTACGTTGGGGCGGTGGTGGGACGCGGAGTGAAACAAGCGGTGGTCGCGGGGGGTTCGGTGGTCGCCTCGGCGGCCAGTGGGCTGGTCACCAACGTGGTGACGGACCGGCCGGCCTGGCCCTGGTGGGTGGCGCTGGGAGGCGTACTGCGTCCTGCTTTCCGTGCTGCCCGAACAGGAGGGTGCCGCGGTGCCGGCGGAGGCGCTGGACTGCCTGGCCCAGGTCGACCGGGCCATGCGTCCGGAGAAGCTGGTCAGACTCGTGCCGTACCTGGACCCGGAGTCCCTGGAGACGGCCGTCGGCCTCGCTCCGGACGACGCCGACCTGGCAACCGCCCTCCTTGCCAGGCCCATGGACGAACACGGCTGCTCGCCCGGGGAGTTCGTCGCCCTCGTACGCCGCCTCGTGTCCCTGACCTCGCAGGACAGGGCCCTGACCGTGATCACCGACAACCTCTCGCGTCTGGTGTCGGTCGCCGGTGAGGAGGCGCGGGAAGAGCTGACCCGGGCGGTGGACGACGTGCTGACCTGGTGGCCTTGAGGCACGCGCGAGAACGGCCCCGGGCGGCATCAGCGCCCAGGGCCGTCGACCGAGCCGGTCGGTTACGCGTCCAGCGACGTCATGACGTGCTTGATGCGCGTGTAGTCGTCGAAGCCGTAGCCCGAGAGGTCCTTGCCGTAGCCGGACTTCTTGAAGCCGCCGTGCGGCATCTCGGCGACCAGCGGAATGTGGGTGTTGATCCACACGCAGCCGAAGTCGAGCCTCTTGGACATCCGCATGGCGCGCCCGTGGTCCTTGGTCCACACCGAGGAGGCCAGCGCGTACTCGACGTCGTTGGCCCACTCCACGGCCTGCTCCTCGTCGGAGAAGGACTGCACGGTGATGACGGGGCCGAAGACCTCCTTCTGGATGATCTCGTCGGTCTGCTTCAGGCCCGAGACGACGGTCGGGGCGTAGAAGTAGCCCTTGTCGCCGACCCGCTTGCCGCCGGCCTCCACGCGCGCGTGCGCGGGCAGCCGCTCGATGAAGCCCTCGACCTGCTTGAGCTGGTTGGGGTTGTTGAGCGGGCCGAACAGCACGTCCTCGTCGTCCGGCTGCCCGGTCTTCGTCTCGGAGGCGGCCTTGGCGAGCGCGGAGACGAACTCGTCGTGGATGGACTCGTGGACGAGCACGCGGGTGGCGGCGGTGCAGTCCTGGCCGGCGTTGAAGTAGCCGGCGACGGAGATGTCCTCGACGGCCTTGGCGATGTCGGTGTCCTCGAAGACCACGACCGGGGCCTTGCCGCCCAGCTCCAGGTGGACGCGCTTGACGTCCTTGGCGGCGGACTCGGCGACCTGGATGCCGGCGCGCACGGAACCGGTGATGGAGGCCATCGCCGGGGTGTCGTGCTCCACCATCAGGCGGCCGGTGTCGCGGTCGCCGCAGATGACGTTGAAGACGCCCTTGGGGACGATCGAGCCGATGATCTCGGCCATGAGGACCGTGGAGGCCGGGGTGGTGTCCGACGGCTTGAGCACCACGGTGTTGCCCGCGGCGATCGCCGGGGCGAACTTCCACACGGCCATCATCATCGGGTAGTTCCACGGGGCGACCTGCGCGCAGACACCGACCGGCTCGCGGCGCACGATGGAGGTCAGGCC
Source organism: Streptomyces sp. NPDC007929 (assembly GCF_042959065.1). NCBI lineage: Bacteria > Bacillati > Actinomycetota > Actinomycetes > Kitasatosporales > Streptomycetaceae > Streptomyces > Streptomyces sp. NPDC007929. Next base: position 112,729 of record NZ_JBIBKD010000008.1, read on the forward strand.
CTCCATGTACTCGCCGGCCGAGCGGCCCTCCAGCATCCGCGCCGCACCCGCGAAGAAGCGGATCTGGTCGACCATCGGCGGGATCTCCTCGGAGCGGGTCAGCCCGGTGGGCTTGCCCGTGTTCTCCACCTCGGCCGCGATCAGTTCCTCGGCGCGCTCCTCGAAGGCGTCCGCGATCTTCAGCAGGGCCTTCTGCCGCTCGGCGGGCGTGGTGTCGCGCCAGCCGGGGAAGGCCTCGGCGGCCGCCGCCATCGCGGCGTCCACGTCCGCCTGCCCGGACAGCGGAGCGGTCGCGTACGCCTCACCCGTCGCGGGATTGACCACCTCGGTGGTCCGTCCGTCGGCGGCGTCCCGGAACTCACCGCCGATGTAGTTGCGCAGACGACGAAGCTCGGTGCTCACTGCCGGCCCTCCAGTTCGGATGTCCAGTACTTGAGACACCCACCCTAGTCGGCAGACCCACGTTTTCAACACCCCCAATCCCTTCGATCGTGCGGAATTCGCAGGAGTCGGGGACTCAAACAACGGATTTCATCGATCCAGGCTTGCGGAAGTGTCGAGACCTCGTGCACAGTGACCTCGTGGCCAGTCGAAGCGCAGATCAGAAGGGCTCGCGGGAGTCCCGCGAGCCCTCCCGCGAGTCCAGGAACGGCAGCTCGCCGCAGCTGGACGCCGTCTCCCTCGCCATCATCGAGCAGCTCCAGGAGGACGGCCGCCGGCCGTACGCCGCCATCGGCAAGGCCGTGGGCCTGTCGGAGGCGGCCGTGCGCCAGCGCGTCCAGAAGCTGCTCGACCAGGGCGTGATGCAGATCGTCGCCGTCACGGACCCGCTCACCGTGGGCTTCCGCAGACAGGCGATGGTCGGCGTCAACGTCGAGGGCGACGTGGAGTCGGTCGCGGACGCGCTGTCGGCCATGTCCGAATGCGAGTACGTGGTGATGACCGCGGGGTCCTTCGACCTGGTGGTGGAGATCGTCTGCGAGGACGACGACCACCTCCTGGAGGTCATCAACAAACGCATACGGGCCGTGCCCGGAGTGCGCTCCACCGAGAGCTTCGTCTACCTCAAGCTAAAGAAGCAGACCTACATGTGGGGAACCCGATAACCGTGAGGACCCGATAGCCGTGAGCAAGGACCTCTCCCAGTCCGCGTACGACCACCTGTGGATGCACTTCACGCGCATGTCGTCGTACGAGAAGGCCCCCGTCCCCACCATCGTCCGGGGCGAGGGCACGTACATCTACGACGACAAGGGCAAGCGCTACCTGGACGGCCTCGCCGGCCTGTTCGTGGTGCAGGCCGGGCACGGCCGGGTCGAGCTCGCCGAGACCGCCTTCAAGCAGGCGCAGGAGCTGGCGTTCTTCCCGGTGTGGTCCTACGCCCACCCCAAGGCCGTCGAGCTGGCCGAGCGCCTCGCGCACCACGCCCCGGGCGACCTGAACAAGGTCTTCTTCACCACCGGCGGCGGTGAGGCGGTCGAGACCGCCTGGAAGCTCGCCAAGCAGTACTTCAAGCTGACCGGCAAGCCCACCAAGCACAAGGTCATCTCCCGCGCGGTCGCCTACCACGGCACCCCGCAGGGCGCCCTGTCCATCACCGGCCTGCCGGCCCTGAAGGCCCCCTTCGAGCCGCTGGTCCCGGGCGCCCACAAGGTCCCGAACACCAACATCTACCGCGCCCCGATCCACGGCGACGACCCCGAGGCCTACGGCCGCTGGGCCGCCGACCAGATCGAGCAGCAGATCCTCTTCGAGGGCCCGGACACCGTCGCCGCGGTCTTCCTGGAGCCGGTGCAGAACGCCGGCGGCTGCTTCCCGCCCCCGCCCGGCTACTTCCAGCGGGTCCGCGAGATCTGCGACCAGTACGACGTACTGCTCGTCTCGGACGAGGTCATCTGCGCCTTCGGCCGTCTGGGCACGTACTTCGCCTGCGACAAGTTCGACTACGTGCCGGACATGATCACCTGCGCCAAGGGCATGACCTCGGGCTACTCCCCGATCGGCGCCTGCATCATCTCCGACCGCCTGGCCGAGCCGTTCTACAAGGGCGACAACACCTTCCTGCACGGCTACACCTTCGGCGGCCACCCGGTCTCCGCGGCCGTGGGCCTGGCCAACCTCGACCTGTTCGAGCGCGAGAACCTCAACCAGCACGTCCTGGACAACGAGGGCAACTTCCGCGCCACCCTGGAGAAGCTCCACGACCTGCCGATCGTCGGCGACGTCCGCGGCAACGGCTTCTTCTACGGCATCGAGCTGGTGAAGGACAAGAACACCAAGGAGTCCTTCAACGACGAGGAGACCGAGCGCGTCCTGTACGGCTTCCTCTCCAAGGCGCTGTACGACAACGGCCTGTACTGCCGGGCCGACGACCGCGGTGACCCGGTCGTCCAGCTCGCCCCGCCGCTGATCTCCGACCAGTCGACGTTCGACGAGATCGAGCAGATCCTGCGCACCACCCTCACGGAGGCGTGGACGAAGCTCTGACGCCCGTCGCTCAGATCGTCTTCCAGGATGATCAACACCGGCCCCGGTACCGCCCGTTCGAGTGAGAAACGGCGGCCCGGGGCCGCGTGCTGTCCGGCCTCCCGCCGCCTTCTGCCTAGCGTGCCCAGTGACCGATCGGCCCTGCCTTCGTTCCCCCGCACGGGGGACGGCACGGGAACTATGGATCTGAACCGAGGTGTACGCGCATGGAGGCCCCGCCGGACAACGACGTGCTCTGGGCACGCGCCCTGCACTTCCAGCACGACGACGGCTCGCCCGCGCTCTGCGGCGTCTCGCTCGGCGTGCGCGAGGGCGAGATCCTCGCCATCGGCGGCCCACGCGGCAGCGGCAAGACGACCCTGCTGCGGTGCCTGTCCGGCCTGGTGCCCGTGCGGCGCGGCGAGGTCTGGTTCAACAGCGTGCCCGTGCACACCATGGGCCCCCTCACCCGCGAACGGCTGCGCCGCGACCGCTTCGGCTGGATCGACCCGGCCCCCTCCCTGGTCCCGGAGCTGAACGCCTGGGAGAACGCCGCCCTGCCGCTGATGCTGCGCGGCACCAGCCGCCGCCGCGCCAAGACCGCGGCCCTGGAGTGGCTGGAGCGCCTGGACATCGGCGACAGCGCCCGCAAACGGCCGCACCAGCTGGTGCAGGCCGAGCGGCAGCGGGTCTGCATCGCCCGCGCGCTGGCCCCCGCGCCGTCGGTGCTGTTCGCCGACGAGCCCACGGCTCCGCTGCACCGCGCCGACCGCGCCCATGTGCTGCGCACCCTCACCACGGCGGCCCGCTCGCATCGCATCACCGTCGTGCTGGCCACCCATGACGCCGAGACCGCGGCCCTCGCCGACCGCACGGTGTCGCTGCTGGACGGGCGGCGCGTGCAGACGGTGCACCTGCCGCCGGTCGCCGAGCCCCGCGAGCCGGAAGGCCGGGCCGCGTGCTCGCTCTCCGTCTGACCCGCGGCGCCCACCCCGCCGTCCAGCTGCGCCGCCTGCTGGTCGCGGCCGCCTCGGCGGGCACGGCCTTCCTGCTGCTCTGCGCCCTCGGCTACGCCCTGGGCCACCCCGGCTCCCCCGGCACCGCCCTGCTGCGGCTGGCCTGGTGCGCCGCCCCACTGGCCGCCACGGTGTACTTCGCGGTCGCCGTGGCCCGTACCGACCCCGGCACCAAGCCCCGCGCCGGCCTCTCGGCGATCGGCCTCGGCCCGGTGCGCATGATGGCCGTCTCGGCGACGACGACGGCCCTGTCCTGCACGCTGGGCGCGATGCTGGCCCTGCTCGTCTTCCTGCACCTGCGCGGAGACCTGACGGGCATGCCCTTCGACGGTGCCGCCGCCGACTTCCTCGCCGCGGACCGGCCCCTGCCGCTGCCGGGCGCCCTGACCCTGCTGGCGCTCGTGCCCGTCGGCGCGTCGGTGGCGGTGGCGCTGGCCCTGCGTCCGCGCGAGGCGAGGGCCGCCGGGCCCGGGGCGGCCCGGCTGTACGGCCGCTTCGGCGCGTACCGGCGCACCAGCACCCGCGAGACGTTCGGGGCGTACGGCCGGTTCGGACGGCAGATCAACCGGCCGGGCACCGGCCCGGGGAGCGACGAGGCCGCACCGGGTGACGCCGAGCCCGCCCCGCCCGCGGCCCGGACCGGCGGCACCGCACCGGCGGCGGTCACCGGCCCCGGCGGCACCGTGAGCGCGATCGCGGCCCCACCGGCCCAGCTGCCCGACCACCAGCCCGGCGACCCGACCCGCCTCACCGCCCCGAACACGGACACCGGAACCCCGCACCCGGACGCGACAGGCACCCAGGGCCGTCCCGGCGACCCCGCCCGCTGGCCCAGCCCGCGCGCCACCGCCCCGAACACCCCCGGAGCCACCACCCCCGCCGCAGACCCCACCCCCCACCCGGACGCGACAGGCGCCCATGACTGGTCCGGCGACCCCGCCCGCTGGCCCAGCCCGCGCGCCGCCGCCCCGAACACCCCGGGAGCCATCCGCCCCGCCGAGGACCCCACCCCGCACCCCGACGCGACAAGCACACACACCCACTCCGGCGACCCCGGCCGCTGGCCCAGCCCGCGCGCGGCGGCGCCGGACGCGCCGGGGGCCATCAGCCCCGCCGGGGCCCTGGCCGTTCACCCCGGCCCGGGTGAGACGGAGTCCGGCGGGCCCGACGGCTCCCCGGCGCCCGACGCGGCGCTGCCGGACACCATCGTCGCCCCCTCCGGTCTCCCCTGGGGGATCACCGTGCTGGCCGCGGGCCTGGCCGTGGAGAGCTACACGAGCCGTACCTCCCCGACACCCCCCGACCTCTCGTTCTCCGGCGCCTCCCCGGGCGTGATGGCGGGCTGGGCGCTCGCCGTCGTCGGTCTGGCCCTGGCCGGTCCCGGCCTGACCCACCTGTGCGGACGACTGCTGCAGTCGGCCCGCCCCGGCGCCCTGCGGCTCCTGGCCGGCCGCATCCTCATGGCGGAGTCCGTCCGCATCGGACGCCCCCTGGGGGTCGTCTGCGCGGTGCTGTCCGCCGCGTGGGCCATGGCACTGCTGCACGCCCCGGACGGGCTCTCGCTCGGCCCGCTCACCACCCTCGGCGTGCTCCTCGTGACCGGCTGCACCACGGCCACGCTCCTCACGGCCGCCGTCGAGGCCCGGCAGGCCCGCGCCGCCACCACGGCCGCGCTGTTGCGCCTCGGCGCCCCCGCCACGATGCTGCGCAGCGCCGCCGCGCTGCGCGCCGTCGCACTGCTCGCCCTGTTCGGCCCGCTCACCCTGACGGTCGCCGAACTGGCGGCGCTGCCCTTGGCCCGCTGAGCCGCGCCCCCGCCGACCCTCACCCCGCTGGAAAACCCGTACGAAAAAACTCTCCGTACGGCGATGAGTTTCCGACCGGCCCCCGGTCTATCCCCGCGTAACGACACGGACTTGATGGGAGAGACCTCGCATGTACCAGCAGATGATCTTCGTGAACCTGTGCACCGGCGACCTGGGCGCCTCGAAGAAGTTCTTCACGGAGCTGGGCTTCACGATCAACGAGCAGTTCAGCGACGACACGACCGCCTCGGTGGTGATCAGCGAGACCATCGTGGTCATGGTGCACACCAAGGAGAAGTACCTCCAGTTCACGAAGAAGGAGGTCGTGGACTCGAGGAAGAACAGCGAGGTGCTGATCGCGCTGAGCGCCGAGAGCCGCGAGAAGGTCGACGAACTGGTCGAGAAGGCGGTCGCGGCGGGCGGTTCCGTCTCCGGCGAGACCCAGGACCACGGGTTCATGTACGGCCGCGCCTTCGACGACCTGGACGGCCACACCTTCGAGGTCGTGTGGATGGACCCCGCGGCCGTCCAGGGCTGACGGTGGCTGTGCCAGCATGGGCGGGTGCAGACGATGCCCGCCCATGCGGCCCACCACGACGACCGTGAGATAGAGACCCTCGAGGAGTTCGACGCCACCGTCTCGGCGCGCGGCACCCTCGCCGGACACCGCGTCCAGGCCGTCGACCTGACGGACCGTACGCGCGAGCTGCTCACCACGGACACCGCGGGCGCGGTCTTCCTCGGCTGCGCGATGCGCGAGGACGCGGACACGAAGGTCCGGGCCGACGGCGCCCTGGTCTTCCCGCCGGTCCCGGGCCTGCCCTTCGACCCGTACCGCGGCCTGCTGTACTCCCCGGACGAACTGTTCGCGTCACTGGCCGACGGTTACGAGGCCACGCCCGACGCCCTCGCCTACGCCTGGTTCCAGCGCACCAAGGCCGACCGCGACATCCACGCGTCCATGCTGCGCTCGGTCCACGACGACTCCGTCTCGGACGCGCTCGACGAACTCCTGACCGGCGCCCGGGTCGTGGGCGTCATGGGCGGCCACGCGATGGCCCGCGGCACCGAGGAGTACGCCGGTGCCGCACGGCTCGGCCGGGAACTGGCCCGCGCCGGGTTCACGGTCGCCACCGGTGGCGGTCCGGGCGCCATGGAGGCGGCCAACCTCGGCGCGTACGCCGCCCCCTTCGGCGACGAGATGCTCAGCGAGTCGCTCGAACTCCTCGGCAAGGCGCCGCACTTCACCCCGTCGATCACCGAGTGGGCCTCGGCGGCCTTCGAGATCCGGGCCCGCTGGCCCCGGGGCGGCGACTCGGTGGGCATCCCGACCTGGTTCTACGGCCACGAGCCGCCGAACGCCTTCGCCTCCCACATCGCCAAGTACTTCGCCAACGCCACCCGCGAGGACGGCCTGCTGGCCAGGTCCGACGCGGGCGTGGTGTTCCTGCCGGGCGCCGCTGGGACGTTGCAGGAGATCTTCGACAACGCCACGCCGAACTACTACGAGTCGCGCGGCGAGCCCACGCCGATGGTGCTGGTGAACCGCGCGCACTGGACGGAGAAGCTGCCCGCCTGGCCGCTGCTGCGGTCGCTGGCCGCGGGGCGCTCGATGGAGGCCCGGATCGCGCTGGTGGACCGGATCGAGGAGGCGCCGGCGGCCTTGAAACGTCTCGGCGGTTAATAAGAAGGCAAAGCAAGTGCTTGCAACCTGCATATGCGTTGACACTACTTATGCGGCGCTTATAGACCTGTGAGTCTCCCGGTAGTGCTGATACTCAGTCAACACTGCCTCAGCCCCCCGCTTTAGCAATCCTGTAAAGGACAAACGTGGCAGTTCTGTCCGTATCCCGCCGCTCACGCGCCGTGCGCGTCCTCGGTGTCGTCTCCGCCTCGGCCGCGCTCGCGCTCGGCGCCGCGGGCACCTCGTTCGCCTGCGACATCAGCGAGTTCTCCGCCGAGGCGAAGTGCGATGGCGACAAGGGCGTCATCACCGTCACCGACGTCGACCCCGCCGGCATCCCGGCCACGGTCACCGTGTACCTGCAGAACAACGGCGCCGACGCGAAGAAGGTCGGCACGCAGGTCGTCAAGGGCTCGCGCGAAGGCACCACCATCACCTTCGCCGACGACTGGAAGCCGAACGCCGAGTACCGCATCCACGTCAAGGCCGCTCGCTACGTGGACGAGGACATCAAGCCGAACCTCGTCACCCCGGCCACGGCCTGCAAGAAGGAGGAGGAGCCCCCGGCTTCGACTCCCCCGGCCACGCCGACCACCCCGTCGGCCTCCCCGTCCAAGCCGGCGGAGGAGACCGAGACCCCCGCTCCGGAGCCGTCGGAGAGCCAGAGCACCTCGCCGGCGGGCAACGTGCCCGCCCCGGCCGGTGACTCCAACCTCGCCGAGACCGGTGCCAACTCCAACACCGGCCTCATCGCCGGCATCGCGGCGGCCCTGGTCGTCGTCGGCGGTGGCGCGGTGTTCTTCGGCATGCGCCGTCGCGGGGCCAACAGCGACAGCTGACCCCCGCGCACACCCGGACGACCGTCTGTACCGTGGCCCGTCCCTCACCAGGGGGCGGGCCATGTGCCGTACGAGGGTGCGGGCCCGCGTCCTGCACGGGGGGGGGCGGGCCCACGTCCCGTACGGGGGGGGCGGGCCCACGTTCCGCACGAGGGAACGCGGGCCGCGGCCCGGCTCACCCGAAGGTCGCCCGCTCCAGCCAGAACTCCAGCAGCTCCCGCTCGCCCAGCACCTCCAGCTCCGGCGCGTCCAGCGGCAGCCGGCGGTAGAACGCCAGCAGCACGGAGGTGAGCGGCCCGCGCAGGGCGACGGTGGCCTTCTCATGGCCCCGTCGCCAGCGGACACCGTCCTCGGTGAGCTCGACGATCCACTCGGCGTGCAGAGCGGACTCGGTGTCGGTGGCGTGCAGATGGATGCTGCTGCCCGTGCCGACCAGCTCCCCCACCACGTCCTGCGGCTCCGTCCGCTGCACGTACTCCACTATCTGGAGCCACTCGTCGATCGCGTCGGCGGCGACCTCGGGCGCGACCGCGTAGGGCAGCCCGGCGGCGAGGGCGGCGTCGGCGCGGTGCACGGTGATCTCGTGCGTCATCCGGCGGGCCCAGAACCCGGAGCTCTGAATCCCGGCCCAGCCCCATACCTTCGCGTCCGGTCCGGCCTCCCGCAGCGTGGCGACGATCTGCTCGCCCGTCTCCTTCAGCCAGGCGTCCAGTGCGGCGGCGTCACCGACGGCCTCGGGACCGGCCGCGCCCGGCACCCGCTCCTCGGGCACCTCCTCCTCCGCCCGGGTGCGCACCATCAGCTCCGCCCAGCGCAGCGCGGCGCCGGTATGCCGGACCAGATCCTCCAGCGACCAGTCGGGGCAGGTCGGCACGGCGGCGGACAGGTCCGCTCCCGAGGTCACCACCTGCCGCAACAGGGCGGTCTGGTGGTCGATTTCGTCGCAGTAGCGGTGGTGTTCGAGTAGCGTCATGCCTCGCACCCTAGGCTGCGGACGATCAGCCGAGCACCACGATTTCTGCCGCGTCGAACTCCACGCCGACCTCGTCCCCGCTCTCCGGCGCGTCCCGCAGCGCGCAGGCCGCCTCCAGACGCGGCGCGTCGGAGGGCTGGAGGTGCACGGCGACATGGGTGCCCCGGAAGGTGCGCGCGGCCACGGTGCAGCGCAGGCCCGTGCCAACGGGCACCAGGCGCACTCCTGCGGGCCGCACCAGCAGGGTCCGGGTGCCCTGCGGGGCGCCGTCCGGCACCGGGACCTTGCCCCATGGCGTGTCCGCGGCTTCAGCACCGACCGTCGCCTCGACGACGTTCTCGAAGCCGAGGAAGCGGGCGACAAACGCGTCGGCGGGCCGCTGCCACACCTCAAGGGGCGTACCGGACTGGGCGATCCGCCCCTCCCGCATCACCACGACCCGGTCGGCCAGCGCGAAGGCCTCCCCCTGGTCGTGCGTCACGGCGAGCACGGTCGTGCCCAACCGTCCGAACAGTTCCTTCAGTTCGACCACCAGCCGTTCCCGCAGCGACCGGTCGAGCTGACCGAGCGGCTCGTCCAGCATCAGCAGCCGGGGGCTCGGCGCGAGGGCCCGGGCCAGTGCCACCCGTTGCTGCTCCCCGCCCGACAGCGCGGCCACGGCCCGGCGTTCCGCGCCCGGCAGCCCCACGAGGTCCAGCAACTCCCGTACCCGCTCGGCCTGCCGGCGCTTCGGCTCGCCGTGCATCCGCAACCCGAAGGCCACGTTGCCGCCCACGTCCCGCTGCGGGAACAGCTGATGGTCCTGGAACATCAGCCCGACCCCGCGCCGGTGCGCCGGCAGGCCCGCCTGGTCGCGCCCGTCGAGCAGCACCCGCCCGGCGTCCAGGGGTTGCAGCCCGGCCACCGCCCGCAGCAGGGTCGACTTGCCGCTGCCGCTGGGCCCGAGCACGCACACGATCTCGTGCTCGGCGACCTCCAGATCGACGGCGTCCAGCACGGCCCGGCCGCCGAAGCGGACCGTCGCGTCCCGCAGTGCCAGCAGCATCAGAACTCCCCCGTCCGGTCCGTGCGGAGCCTCTCCAGCACCAGCAGCGCCACGGCGCACACCACCATCAGAATCGTCGAAAGAGCCATCGCCTGGCCGTAGTTGAGGTCTCCGGGCCGACCGAGCAGCCGGGCCACGGCCACCGGCAGCGTCGGGCGGTCGGGCCGTGCGATGAACACCGTCGCCCCGAACTCCCCGAGGGACACGGCGAAGGCGAACCCGGCGGCGATCAGCAGCGCCCGCCGCATCATGGGCAGGTCCACCTCCCGCCACACCCGCCAGGGCGAGGCCCCGAGCACCGAGGCCGCCTCCCGCAGCCGCACGTCCACCGCCCGCAGCACCGGCAGCATGGTCCGTACGACGAACGGCACACCGACCAGCGCCTGCGCGAGCGGCACCAGGATCCACGAGGACCTGAGGTCCAGCGGCGGTTCGTCCAGGGAGATCAGGAACCCGAAGCCGACGGTCACCGCGGACACCCCGAGCGGCAGCATCAGCAGGGCGTCGAAGCCGCGCACGAACCGCCCGGCGTCCCGGCGGGTGAGCGCGACCGCGGCGAGCGCGCCGATCAGCACGGAGATGAGCGTGGCGACGACGGCGTACGACAGGGAGTTGCCGATCGCCTCGATCGGCGGGACCAGGAACATTCCCCCGTCCTCGCTGGTCAGCGCCCGGTAGTAGCCCAAGTCCGGCGCGCCGAGGGACCGCTGCACCAGCACGGCCAGCGGCAGCACCAGCAGTACGGCGACGGTGGCGAGCACCCCGCCGAGCAGCGCCCACTGCCCCGCTCCACGCGGCCGGCGTGCGGTCACGGACGCGTCCACCAGTCGCAGCGCGCTCTCCCGGCGTCGCACGGTCCAGGCGTGCACGGCGAGGATCGCACCCACCGCGACGAACTGGATCAGTGTCAGCACGGCCGCGGTCGACAGGTCGAAGATCTCCGAGGTCTGCCGGTAGATCTCCACCTCCAGGGTGGAGAAGGTGGGCCCGCCGAGGATCTGCACGACCCCGAAGCTGGTGAAGGTGAACAGGAAGACCATGAGCGCGGCGGCGGCCACGGCCGGGGCGAGTGCGGGCAGGGTGACCTGCCGCCAGGCCTTCAGCCGGGACGCCCCGAGCATCCGTGCGGCCTCCTCCTGCCGCGGGTCGAGCTGCGCCCAGAGCCCGCCGACGGTCCGCACGACGACCGCGTAGTTGAAGAAGACGTGCGCCAGCAGGATCGCCCACACCGTGGTGTCAAGGCGTACGCCCCACAGCTCGTCGAGCAGCCCGCCCCGGCCGACCAGCGCGAGGAACGCCGTACCGACGACGACCGTCGGCAGTACGAAGGGGACGGTGACGACCGCCCGCAGGACCTGCTTGCCCGGGAAGTCGAAGCGCGCGAAGACGTATGCGCCGGGGAGCGCGACGAGCAGCGTGAGCGCGGTGGAGACGAGCGCCTGCCAGGTGGTGAACCACAGCACGTGCCGGACGTCGGACTGGGCGAGCACCTCCCCGATCCGGCCGAGGTGCCAGGTGCCGTCGGTCTTCAGGCCGCGCGCGACGATCGCGGCGACGGGGTAGGCGAAGAAGACCGCGAAGAACGCGACGGGCGCGGCGAGCAGGCCGAACCGCGCCGCCGCGCCGCGCCGCCGGGCGGCTACTTCAGTACGAGTGAGGTCCACGACTTGACCCACTGGTCACGGTGGTCGGCGATCTTCGCCGGGTCCATGGTCTGGGGGTCCTTCGCCTGCGGGCCGTACTTCACGAACTCCGGCGGGACCTGGGCGCCCTCGGTCACCGGGTACACGAACATGTTGAGCGGCATGTCCTCCTGGAACTTCTTACTGATGAGGAAGTCGAGGAGGGCCTTGCCGCCCTTGCTGTTCTCGGCGTTGGCGAGCAGCCCCGCGTACTCCACCTGCCGGAAGCAGGTGCCCTCGGCGACACCGGTCGGCGCCGTGCTGGGCCTCGGGTCGGCGAAGACGACCTCGGCGGGCGGCGAGGAGGCGTACGACACGACGAGCGGCCGGTCGCCCTTGGCCTTCTTGCCGCCGGCCGAGCCGGAGAACTCCTCGTTGTAGGCCTGCTCCCAGCCGTCGACGACCTTCACGCCGTTGGCCTTGAGCTTCTTCCAGTAGGTCTCCCAGCCGTCGTCGCCGTACTTCGCGGCGGTGCCGAGCAGGAAGCCGAGGCCGGGCGAGGAGGAAGAGGCGTTCTCCGTCACCAGCAGGTTCTTGTACTGGGGCTCGACCAGGTCGTCGAAGCTCTTCGGCGGCTCCAGATCGTGGTCGGCGAAGTACTTCTTGTCGTAGTTGACGCAGATGTCGCCGGTGTCGATGGGCGTGACCCGGTGCTTGTCCTGGTCGACGCGGTACTCGGCCTCGATCCGGTCGGAGCCCTTCGGCTCGTACGGCTGGAACAGCCCGTTGTCGAGCGCCCGCGAGAGCAGGGTGTTGTCGACGCCGAAGAAGACGTCGCCCTGCGGGTTGCCCTTGGTCAGGATGGCCTTGTTCACGGCCTGCCCGGCGTCGCCGTCCTTCAGGATGTCGACCTTGTAGCCGGACTGCTTCTCGAAGGCCGCGATGACGTCCTTGGAGACGGCCCACGAGTCGTGGCTGACGAGCGTCACGGTCTTGGAGTCGCCGGACCCCTGACCGCCGTCGGACGATCCGCACGCGGCGAGCGTGCCGGCCAGGCCGAGCCCGACGACGACAGCCGTCAGCCGCTTTGCGTTGATGCTCACTGGATTCCTCCTGGAGTGACCAGGAGAAGACGCGGCCCTGCCCGGGACTTCCGTGGTCCCGGGCAGGGCGCAACAGCTCGAGTGGTGACCGATCTCCCTACCCAGAATGACCTGGGCCAGGTTCGGAGGGTCTGCGGCCGTGTGCCGCACTCTCAGCGCTGTGGCGCTCCCCTGTCGGAATATGCAGGTGTGGATGGTGCAGGTGTCGCTTATGCAGATGTGCTTACGACGGTCAGACTACCGTTCGGTGGCGGCGAGCTGACCACACGCCCCGTCAATCTCCTGACCACGGGTGTCCCGGATCGTCACCGGCACACCATGGGCGGCGATGGCCTCCACGAACGCCTTCTCGTCCTCGGGCCGGGAGGCGGTCCACTTCGACCCGGGCGTCGGGTTCAGCGGGATGAGGTTGACGTGCACGGGCCTGCCCTTGAGCATCCGGCCGAGCCGGTCACCGCGCCAGGCCTGGTCGTTGATGTCGCGGATCAGCGCGTACTCGATGGACAGCCGCCGCCCCGACTTGGCGCTGTACTCGAAGCCGGCGTCCAGCACCTCGCGGACCTTCCAGCGGGTGTTCACCGGCACGAGGGTGTCGCGCAGCTCGTCGTCGGGGGCGTGCAGCGAGATGGCGAGGCGGCACTTGAAGCCCTCGTCGGAGAACCGGTGGATGGCCGGGACGAGCCCGACCGTCGAGACGGTGATGCCGCGCTGCGACAGGCCCACCCCGTCGGGCTCAGGGTCGGTCAGCCGCCGGATGGCACCGGCGACCCGGTTGTAGTTGGCGAGCGGCTCGCCCATGCCCATGAAGACAATGTTGCTGAGCCGCGCCGGGCCTCCGGGCACTTCCCCGTCCCGCAGCGCCCGCATGCCGTCCACGATCTGGTGCACGATCTCGGCGGTGGACAGGTTCCGGTCCAGCCCCGCCTGCCCAGTGGCACAGAACGGGCAGTTCATCCCGCACCCGGCCTGCGAACTGATGCACATGGTCACCCGGTCCGGGTAGCGCATCAGCACCGACTCGACGAGCGTCCCGTCGAACAGCCGCCACAGCGTCTTGCGGGTGGTCCCCTGGTCGGTCGACAGATGCCGCACGACGGTCATCAGCTCGGGCAGCAACGCCTCCCGCAGCTTCCCCCGGACACCGGCCGGAATGTCCGTCCACTGCTCCGGATCGTGCGCGTACCGCGCGAAGTAGTGCTGCGAGAGCTGCTTGGCACGAAACGGCTTCTCCCCGACAGCGGCGACGGCCTCCTTGCGCTCGGCAGGAGTGAGATCGGCAAGATGCCGCGGCGGCTTCTTGGCTCCGCGGGGGGCGACGAAAGTGAGTTCTCCGGGCTTAGGCATGGCCGTACCAGTGTCGCAGATCCAATCGGGTGACTCGGGCGGCCGCTCGGGACGGCTGCCGAGACCCGGGCTGCGTGCCGGGCCGTCCGGCCGGGCCTCCAGGAAGCGGAGCCCTACTCGCCCGTGCCCTCCAGCCGGTCCTTGAGGAGCTGCTCGTTGCGTGGGAGTTCCTTGCGGACCTGGGGGCGTACGACGAGCGGGACCATGACCTTGCCCATGCCGTGGCCCTCGAAGTCGATGTCGATCGTGACGTGGGAGCGCCGGCCCTCGTCGTAGGGCTCGACCTCGCCGTGCACCTGCGCCCGGACCGGGCCGTCGACACCGCGCATGCCCCAGCTGTGCGGTGGGTCGTACTCGGTGACCTCCATGGTCATCGGCATGACGCGACGGCCCACGTGCCGGGTCACCCGGACCTTGCTGCCGATGCCGACGGGCCCCTCGTCCAACCGCTCCGCGGACACGGCGCTCAGTTGCCACTCCGGCATGTGACCGGCGTCCATGACGTACTGGTAGACCTCCTCGGGGCGGCGGTCGACATCGATGCTCTCTCGGATGATGGCCATGATGGCCTCCTTTGGGAGGTACACCTGAATCGTCCCACTTCGACCCCTCGGGGTCAGCCCGAGACGGCGCAGAGCCCCCGTCCGGTCGGGCGGGGGCTCTGCGGAAGACCGGTCGGCTCAGCCGGATCCCACGAACAGCACGAGCAACAGCCACACCACCGGAGCCGTGGGCAGCAGCGAGTCGAGCCGGTCCATGATGCCGCCGTGGCCCGGCAGCAGCGTGCCCATGTCCTTGATGCCGAGGTCCCGCTTGATCATGGACTCGCCGAGATCGCCCAGCGTGGCCGTGACCGCGACCGCGAGGCCCAGCACCAGGCCCTGCCACCAGGCCCCGTCGTCGATGAGGAACTGCATGCACAGCGCCCCCGCGACCATGGCGAAGGAGACCGCGCCCAGCAGGCCCTCACGCGTCTTGCCGGGGCTGATGCGCGGGGCGAGCTTGTGCCGGCCGAACCGCCAGCCGACGGCGTAGGCCCCGGTGTCGCTGACGACCGTGAGCAGCAGGAAGGTGAGCACCCGCTGCGGCCCGTCGTCCGCGGTCAGCATCATCGCGACGAAGGTCGCCAGGAACGGCACGTAGAACGCCGCGAAGACGCCCGCGGTGACGTCCCGCAGGTAGCCTTCGGGCGGTTCGGTCATGCGCCACACCAGCACCGCCAGTGCCGTGAGCGCCATCGCCACCCACGCGCCCTCGGCGCCCCGGACGTACCCGGCGACGACCATCGCGGCACCGCCGAGCGCCAGCGGCACGAGGGGTGCCCGGATGCCCTTGCGCTCCTCCAGCCGCTTCGTCAGCTCCCACAGGCCCACCACCACGGCCACGGCCACGACACCGACGAACACGGCCTTGACGACGAACAGCGACGCGACGATCACCGCACCGAGCCCGACACCGACCCCTATCGCGGCGCTCAGGTCGCGCCCCGCGCTCTTCTTCGGCGGCTTGGGCGCCGGCTGCGAGGCGTCGGGCATGGGCTCCGGATTCGTGTCGTTTCGGACCGGGGTGCCGCTCAGCCGAGCAGCCCCCCGGTCGTCATCCTGGTTTCCGCCGAATTCGGTCACGTCGGGCACGATGGGCATGGGGCGAGTCTGAGGCGCTTCATACGCATCGTATGCGGGACCCGCCGGAGCGGCCCCTTGGACGTGCCCGTGGCCGGGGCCGTGGACCTGCCCGTGGCCGGGGCTGTGGACCTGCCCGTGACCGGAGCCCTGGGCGTGGCCGTGGCCATGCCCTTGATCGGTGGGCCCCCAGTACCCGGCCTGTGGCGGCGCCCCCCAGGAAGAGTCGTTCATCAGACCTCGAGCAGCTCCGCTTCCTTGTGCTTCAGGAGCTCGTCCACCTGCGCGACGTACTTCGCGGTGGTGTCGTCGAGCTCCTTCTCCGCACGGCGGCCCTCGTCCTCGCCGACCTCGCCGTCCTTGATCAGCTTGTCGATGGCTTCCTTGGCCTTGCGGCGCACGGAGCGGATCGAGATCTTCGCGTCCTCGCCCTTGCCCTTGGCGACCTTGATGTACTCCCGGCGGCGCTCCTCGGTGAGCTCGGGGAACACCACCCGGATGATGTTGCCGTCGTTGCTCGGGTTGACGCCCAGGTCGGAGTCGCGGATCGCCTGCTCGATGTTGCGCAGCGCGCTCTTGTCGAAGGGGGTCACCACGGCCATACGCGGCTCGGGCACGGAGAACGAGGCCAGCTGGTTGATCGGCGTCGGCGCGCCGTAGTAGTCGGCCACGATCTTGTTGAACATCGCCGGGTGCGCACGGCCGGTGCGGATCGCGGCGAAGTCCTCCTTGGCGACCACGACGGCCTTCTCCATCTTCTCCTCGGCCTCGAGGAGGGTCTCTTCGATCACCACTTGCTCCTGCGTGTCTTGAGTAGGCCCGGCTGCGGTTCCATGTGGGCGGCGGCCGGCTGCGTCGCGTCTTCTTCCTGCACGGTTCCCGACCGGCAGGACATTGTCCATCCCCCGGCCCGGCTCCGACCCGTCCGTCCCCCGGACGGGGTTGTACCCGGGGTGTCAGTCCCGGCTGCCGGGGTCCCCCACCAGCGTGCCGATCTTCTCACCCTTGACGGCGCGTCCGATGTTGCCCTCGGCCAGCAGCTCGAAGACCACGATCGGGAGCTTGTTGTCGCGGCACAGCGTGACGGCCGTGGCGTCGGCGACCTTCAGATCGCGCGTGATGACCTCGCCGTAGCCGAGGTGATCGAACTTCACCGCGTCCGGGTTGGTCTTGGGGTCGGAGTCGTAGACCCCGTCCACGCCGTTCTTGCCCATCAGCAGCGCCTCGGCGTCGATCTCCAGGGCGCGCTGGGCGGCGGTGGTGTCGGTGGAGAAGTACGGCATGCCCATCCCCGCGCCGAAGATGACCACACGGCCCTTCTCCAGGTGCCGCACGGCGCGCAGCGGGATGTACGGCTCGGCGACCTGGCCCATGGTGATAGCGGTCTGCACCCGGCAGTCCACGCCCACCTTCTCCAGGAAGTCCTGGAGGGCGAGGCAGTTCATGACCGTGCCGAGCATGCCCATGTAGTCGGAGCGGGCCCGGTCCATGCCGCGCTGCTGGAGTTCGGCGCCGCGGAAGAAGTTGCCACCGCCGATGACGATCGCGATCTCCGCGCCGTCTCGTACGACGGCCGCGATCTCTCGGGCGATCTTGTGCACCACGTCGGGGTCGACGCCAAGGCCGCCGCCACCGGAGAAGGCCTCTCCGGACAGCTTCAGCAGAAACCGGCCGCGCACTT
Source organism: Streptomyces sp. NPDC007929 (assembly GCF_042959065.1). Lineage (NCBI taxonomy): Bacteria > Bacillati > Actinomycetota > Actinomycetes > Kitasatosporales > Streptomycetaceae > Streptomyces > Streptomyces sp. NPDC007929. The sequence continues at coordinate 129,929 of NZ_JBIBKD010000008.1, forward strand.
TGCCGTCGTCGCTTTTCTGGGCCTTGGTGGTCATGGGGGATCCCGCCTCTTTCACGTGTTGCACATACCAAGAAGGCCATTGCCGGTGGGGCGTGGTTCGCATCCCATACGGCAATGGCCTCCTCGTCAGATCTGCTGTCGTCCGCCACTCATGTGACGGCGTACGCGGACGACTGCTGTCGACCCTATAGGGGTCGGGCGTCGAGCGCGGTACGGACTCAGATGCCGACCTTGATGCGCGTGAAGCGCTTCAGGGTGACACCGGCCTCGTCCAGAACCTTCTGGACCGACTTCTTGTTGTCGAGCGCGTACGGCTGGCCGAGCAGCGTGGCGTCCTTGAAGAAACCGTTGAGGCGACCCTCGACGATCTTCGGCAGGGCGGCCTCGGGCTTGCCCTCGGCGCGGGTGGTCTCCTCGGCGACGCGGCGCTCGGACTCGACGACCTCGGCCGGCACGTCCTCCTTGGAGAGGTACTTCGGCGCGAAGGCGGCGATGTGCTGGGCGACGCCCTTGGCGATCTCCGCGCTCGGCTTGTCCAGCTCGACGAGGACACCGATCTGCGGGGGCAGGTCGGGCATCGTGCGGTGCATGTACGCAGTCACGTAGCCGTCGGCGAACTGCGCGAAACGGTCCAGGACGATCTTCTCGCCGAGGTTGGCGTTGGCCTCGTCGACGAACGCCTGGACGGTCTTGCCGGGCTCGATCTCGGAGGCGAGCAGGGCCTCGATGTCGGCCGGGGAGGTCTTGGTGACGTGCTCGGCGATGGTCTTGGCCACGGCCTGGAACTTGTCACCCTTGGCGACGAAGTCCGTCTCGCACTTCAGCTCGACGATGACGCCGGCGGAGTTGTCCTCGGCGATGATCGAGACGACGGCGCCGTTCTCGGCGGAGCGGCCCTCGCGCTTGGCGACGCCCTTCTGGCCCTTGATGCGGAGCGCCTCGACGGCCTTCTCGACGTTGCCCTCGGCCTCGTCCAGCGCCTTCTTGCAGTCCATCATGCCGGCGCCCGTGAGCTCACGGAGCTTCTTGACGTCGGCGGCGGTGTAGTTCGCCATGAGTCTGTGAATCTCTCTCGAAGTCTGGAAGATCGAAGATCTGCGGATCCTGCGGGGTGCGCCTCCATGGAGCCTGAGGGCGCTGTCCTTCCGCCGACCTACGGGTGAACGGCGGGAGCGGGCTTCACCGCGCCGAGGGCGCTGGTGCCGCGGCCGCTCCCGCCGTCAACTCGGACTGACGGGTCAGGCCTGCTCGGCCTCGGCCGGCTTCTCGCCCTCGACCGGCTTCTCGGCCTCGGCCGGCTTCTCGGCCTCGGCGGCCGGAGCGGCCTCGGTGGCCGGGGCGGCCTCAGCGGCCGGCGCAGCGTCGGCGGCCGGAGCGGCCTCGGCGGCGGGGGCGGCCTCGTCGGCCTTCTTCTCGCCCTCGAGCAGGTCGCGCTCCCACGCGGCCAGCGGCTCGCCCGCGGCCTTGTCGCCCTTGCCCTCGGTGGCGACACCGGAGCGGGCGATGAGACCCTCGGCGACCGCGTCCGCGATCACACGGGTGAGCAGGGTGACGGAGCGGATCGCGTCGTCGTTGCCCGGGATCTTGTAGTCGACCTCGTCGGGGTCGCAGTTGGTGTCGAGGATCGCGACGACCGGGATGTTCAGCTTCCGGGCCTCACCAACGGCGATGTGCTCCTTCTTGGTGTCCACGATCCAGACGGCGCTGGGCACCTTCTGCATCTCGCGGATACCGCCGAGGGTCTTCTCCAGCTTGGCCTTCTCGCGCGAGAGCACGAGAAGCTCCTTCTTGGTCAGACCGGACGCGGCGACGTCCTCGAAGTCGATCTGCTCGAGCTCCTTGAGGCGCTGCAGACGCTTGTAGACGGTCGAGAAGTTGGTGAGCATGCCGCCCAGCCAGCGCTGGTTGACGTAGGGCATGCCGACGCGGGTGGCCTGCTCCGCGATGGCCTCCTGCGCCTGCTTCTTCGTGCCGACGAACATGACCGTGCCGCCGTGGGCGACGGTCTCCTTGACGAACTCGAAGGCGCGGTCGATGTACGACAGCGACTGGAGCAGGTCGATGATGTAGATGCCGTTGCGCTCCGTGAAGATGAAGCGCTTCATCTTCGGGTTCCAACGACGGGTCTGGTGACCGAAGTGGACGCCGCTCTCCAGCAGCTCCCGCATCGTGACGACGGCCATGGCCGTATCTCCTTGAATTTCTCGGTTGTGCCGCGGATGCCGGACGGCTTCCGCGCCTGACGCCCACTGCGCGCCGTTCCACGAGGGACCGAGGGGCGCTGATACGGGCCCGTTGCCGGGGTTCGTATCGGGGCGTGCGAAGTCGACCCGATGACTCGGGTCGCCACCAGAAGTGTACGGGACCCGTGGGGTGCCGGGTGACGCCGTTGTCCACAAGCGGGCGGCCGCCCACAGCCGCGAGCGGCGGCGCCGGTGTTCCGGAACGCTTTCCGCATGCGAGCGAACCGATGCGCACGTGTCTGTGCGCGCCTGATCCTGCTGGTGATCGTCACCGCGACGGCCCTGCTGGCCCCGCCGCCACCGCTGTTCGCGGCGGACGCTCCCGCGGCCGAAGCCGACCCGCCGGCCACCGTGCCGGCCGTCGGCCGCGCCTGGCCCGTGGGCCTGCGCCCCCGGGTCCTGCGGGGCTGGGAGCCCCCGGCGACGGCCTACGGCCCGGGCCACCGGGGCGTGGACCTGGCGGCACCGGCGGGCACACCGGTTCGCACGGTGGCCCCGGGCCGGGTCGCCTTCACGGGCCGGGTGGCCGGCAGAGGGGTCGTCTCGGTGGACCTCACGGGGACGGGTGATCCACCCCTGCGCACGACGTACGAGCCGGTGACGGCGACGGTCGAGGAGGGCGCGGAGGTGGAGCCGGGCGAGGTGATCGGCACGGTGGACGCCGACGGCTCGCACTGCACGGCCCCCTGCCTCCACTGGGGCCTACGCCGCGCCGACACCTACCTGAACCCCCTCTCGCTCCTGCCACCGTGGCTCCTGCACCGGGGCCCGTCGAGACTGCTGCCGCTGGCGTAGGTGGGGTGCCGCGGGCGTGGGCTGGGGGTGTGGTGCCGCGGGCGTGGGCTGGGGGTGTGGTGCCGCGGGCGTGGGCTGGGAGGGGTGCCCCGGGCGTGAACGGGTGTAGCCCGGGGCGGACTGCCGCCAGCCTGGCTGCAGGGCGAGGTGCGCGGGTGTGGCCCGGGGTACGGACGCCCTGACCAAGCCCGGGGCGTGGGCGTCGGCGGCGTGGCCCGGGGCGTGAGGGCCGCTGGCGAAGCAACGTCCGGGCGTGAGGGCCGCCGGCGAAGCCGAGGCCGGGGCGTCAGCCGCGTACGCCCCTCAGGGCCATCGACACGGCCGCGTCCGTGATCGCCGTGGGCTCTTCCGCCGCTCCGAGTTCGATTCTGCGTACCGCCGCGTCCACCACGCCCTGGACCAGCATCGCCGCCAGGCGGGGCTGCTCGTGGCCGAGTTCGGCCAGTGCCTCGACGATCATCGCCACCAGCCCGCCGTGCGCCGCCCGGATCTTCTCCCGGGCCCCCGCGTCGAGTTCACTCGCGGAGATCGCGACCACGGCGCGGTGCCGCCGGTCGCCGACCAGCTCCAGTTGCCGCCGCACATACGCCTCGACCTTGGCCTCGGCGGCCCCGGCGTGCTCCATCGCCGCCGACACGTCCGCCGCCCAGACCGGGAAGTCGACCTCGCACAGCTCCTCGACCACGGCCGCCCGCGACCGGAAGTACTCGTAGACGGACGAGCGCGCGAGGCCCGTCCGCTCGGCGAGGGCCGGGAAGGTCAGCGCCTCCGTACCGCCCTCGGACAACAAGGAACGAGCCGCGTCCAGCAGGGCGGCTCGCTGCATCGACCGGTGCTCGGCCACGGAGGCCGCTCGAATCCTTGGCACGTCAACACTCTACGGACGCGTCCCGCCCGACGGGAGTAGTTGCCGCCGAACCTTAGGCATCCGGGCAGGTCAGCGGCCGAAGCTCGCCAGTTTCGCTCTCAGCTGCAGCACCGACTTGGTGTGGATCTGGCTGACCCGGCTCTCGGTCACACCCAGCACGTTCCCGATCTCGGCCAGTGTGAGGCCCTCGTAGTAGTACAGCGTGACCACGGTCTTCTCGCGCTCCGGCAGCGTGTTGATCGCCCGTGCCAGGAACCTCCGCAGCTCCCGGTCCTCGGCGACCTCGACGGGGTTGTCGGCGGCGGTGTCCTCCAGCGTGTCCATGACGCTGAGCCCGTCGCCGCCCTCACCGCCCCCGTGCAGGAGTTCCTCCAGGGCCACCACGTTGGCCAGCGACAACTGACTGAACACCGCGTGCAGTTCCTCGACGGCGATGCCCATCTCGGAGGCCACCTCGCCCTCGCTCGGGGTCCGCCGCAGCCGGGCCTCCAGCGTGGCGTAGGCCCGCTCCACGTTGCGCGCCTTCTGCCGCACCGAGCGGGGGATCCAGTCCAGCGCCCGCAGTTCGTCGATCATCGCGCCACGGATCCGGGTGATCGCGTACGTCTCGAACTTGATCTCCCGGTCGATGTCGAACTTCTCGATCGCGTCGATCAGCCCGAACACCCCGGAGGACACGAAGTCCGCCTGCTCGACGTTGGACGGCAGGCCCACGCTGACCCGTCCCGCGACGTACTTCACGAGCGGCGAGTAATGCAGGATCAGCTGCTCCCGCAGCCGCTCGTCCCCCGTCGCCTTGTACGACCGCCACAGCTCGTCGAGCGTCGAGGGAGCGGGCGGCCGCACGCTGCCACCGTCACGGGCGGCTGGGGGGATCGCCGCCCGGTCGGACCCGGAGGTGTGCTGGGGCATTCGTCGCCTTGTGCCGTTCTGCTGCGGAGTGGTGCTGCCGGTGTGGGCTGTCTGTCTGATGTCGAGTTGCCTGTCCGTGTCGGGATCCTCGTGAGCGTAGCGTGACTGCGGTGTCGCGGTGTGCGAAGAGCGGAGGCCAAGGCGGGCGCAGATACGTTCCTGAAGGCGTCCGGGCGAGGCGTGGCGACCGCCCGGTGTAATCACCGGATGGCCCCAACTGGGCGCATTTCCAAGGGTTCTCGGGGTTCCCCCGGACGGCCGAACACCCCCGGTCACCCCGGCCCGCGGGCGCCGCGGACCGACATCACCGCCTGGCGTGTCAACTTCCAGCCGTCGCCGTGTCGTTCGACGTAACCCAGTGCTCGGAGTTCGTACAGTCTCGCGATCGCGTCGTCCGGTGCGGTCTGCGCGGAGCGGGCGATGTCCTCGGGCCGGGCCGTCCCTCGCCCCGGCAGCGCGGCGAGCACCTGCCGGGCGGCCGGCTCCAGCAGGTCCCGGGGCAGGACAGGGCCGCGCCGCTCGGGGGCCAGCTCCCCGATGTCACCGACGAGTTCGACGACGTCCGCGGCGTCGGTGACCAGGGCCGCCTCACCGCGCAGTAGATCGTGGACTCCGGCGGAGAGCCCGCTGGTGGCCGGGCCCGGCACGCCCATGGTGTGCCGGCCGAGGCGCTGGGCGGCCCGCGCGGTGACCAGGGAGCCGCTGCGGTGGGCGGCCTCGACCACCACCGTGCCGCGGGTGAGGGCTGCGATGACTCTGTTCCGCAGGATGAACCGGCTCGGCGTCGGATGGTCGCCGGGTGGCAACTCGCCGATCACCAGCCCCTGTTCGGCGATCCTGCCGATCAGCTGGGTGTGGCCGCGGGGGTAGGGCCGGTCGACGCCGCAGGCGAGGACGGCGACGGTGGCGCCGCCTGCTCCGAGCGCTCCTCGGTGGGCGGCGCCGTCGACTCCGTAGGCGCCGCCGGACACCACGACCCAGCCGTGCTCGGCGAGGCCGGCGGCGAGGGTCGCGGCCATGTGGGCCCCGTACTCGCTGCAGGCCCGGGCGCCGACCACGGCGACGGACTTGAGCGCCCACATCCGCAGACTGGGCCGGCCGCGCACCCACAGCCCCAGGGGCCGGGCGTCCCCGAGATCGTCGAGCTGCCCCGGCCACTGAGCGTCCCCCGGAGGGAGGAACCGCACCCCGGCGTCCCGGGCGGCTGCCAGATCGCGCTCCGGCCGGGCGGCCCGAGCCCTGGCCAGCAGTCCGGCCCAGCGCTTCCCACTCGCCCCCGGCAGTGCGGGCCCGCCCTGGCGTAACCGCCGCACCACGGCCCCGGCCCCGAGCTCCCGCACCCACCGCCCGCCGACCTCGTCACCGGGCTCCAGGACCCGGGTGAGCAGCACCCGGTCGAGCAGTTCGCCTTCCGGGTCACCGCCCGCGCTCACGTCGCCGCCCGCGCTCACGTCACCTCCCGCGCTCACATCGCCGCCCGCGCTCATGTCGTCGCCCGTGCTCATGTCAGCGCCCCGATGGCCATGGGGACCCCGCGCGGCACCCCGGTGCGCAGCTGGAGCGCGAGGGCGACGTCCGTGGCGTCGGGCCGGTCGTGCCCGACGAGGTCGGCGACGGTCCAGGCCACGCGCAGGACACGATCGAGGCCCCGGGCGGTCAGGGCGCCCCGCTCCAGATTCCGCTCGGCCTCGTCCATCGCGCCGGGCACGGCGTACCAGCGGCTGCGCAGCTCACGGCCGGGCACCTCGCTGTTCGTGCGCCAGGGGGTGCCCGCGAGGCGCTCCATGGCCCGCTCCCGGGCCGCCCGCACCCGGTCGGTGACCGTCGCCGTCGACTCGCCCCTGGCCCCGACGGCGGTCAGCTCGGTGCGGGTGATGCGGTCCACCTCGACGCGCAGGTCGACCCGGTCCAGCAGCGGGCCGGAGAGCCTGGCCTGGTAGCGGCGGATCGCCGAGGGCGGGCACTCGCACAGGTCGTCCCGCTGCGAGAACCGCCCGCACGGGCAGGGGTTGGCCGCGAGGACCATGAGGAACTTCGCCGGGAAGCGCACCACTCCCGCGCTGCGGGCGATCACGACGTGCCCCGCCTCCAGCGGCTGGCGCAGGGCGTCCAGGGCCTGGCCGCTGAACTCCGGAGTCTCGTCGAGGAACAGCACCCCGCGATGGGACAGCGACACCGCCCCCGGCCGCGCGACGCCCTGGCCCCCTCCGACGAGGGCCTGCATCGTGGCCGAGTGATGCGGGGCGCAGTAGGGCGCGATGTCGATCAGCGGCTTGCCCGGGGGCAGCAGACCCGCCACCGAGTGGACGGCGGTGACCTCCAGCGACTCCTGCCGGCCCAGCCGGGGCAGGATGGCCGGCAGCCGCTCGGCGAGCATGGTCTTGCCGGCCCCGGGCGGCCCTTCGAGGAAGAGGTGGTGCCCACCGGCCGCGGCCACCTCCACCGCCGTGCGCGCCGAGGTCTGCCCGACGACGTCCGCCAGGTCGTGACCGTGGTCGTGCTGGGCGGCGCCGACGCTGTGCATGCCCGTGGCCGCGCCCGTGCCCGGTACGCGCAGCCCGGCGAGGAGCGGGTCCGGGCGGCCCTGCTCGTCCTGTTCCTCCTCCGGCACGGGCTCGTCCGCCAGGACGGCGATCAGCTGCCGCAGGCTGCGGACGCCCAGCACCGACACCCCGGGCACCAGGGACGCCTCGGCGGCGGCGCACTCGGGCACCACCACCTGCTCGTAGCCCGCGTCGGCCGCCGCCAGCACGGCCGGCAGCACGCCCCGCACCGGCCGCACCCGCCCGTCGAGCCCCAGCTCGCCGATCATCACGATGTCGGCGAGGACCCGTGGGTCGACGCGCTCCGCCGCGCCGAGGACCGCAGCCGCGACGGCCAGGTCGAAGCCGCTGCCGGACTTCGGCACCGAGGCGGGGCTCAGGCCGACCGTGAGCTTCTTCTGGGGCCAGGCCACGCCCGAGTTGACGACCGCGGCGCGCACCCGGTCCTTGCTCTCCGTGAGGCTCTTGTCGGGCAGTCCCACCAGCGTGAACGCCGCCACGCCGGGTTCCAGGTCGGCCTGGACCTCGACGACCACTCCCTCGACGCCGACCAGCGCCACCGAACACGTACGGGCGAATGCCATTCAGGCCACCCCCCGCACATGCTCGATCACGGCGGCGCCACGGGCCGGCAGCAGCACTCCGACCACGTCGATGCGGACCCCGCCGGGCGGCGCGCCCCCGTGTGTCTGGATCCACCGCTCGGCCAGGTCCCGCAGCCGCTGCGCCTTCTGCGGGGTCACGGCCGCCATCGGATGCTCGAAGCGGCCCTGCCTGCGGGTCTTCACCTCGCAGACGACCAGGACGTCCCCGTCCGTGGCCACGATGTCGATCTCGCCGGTCCGGCCGGCGCGCCAGTTGCGCTCCAGGACCGTCAGACCGGCCTCGGCCAGCCGCCGTGCGGCCAGCTCCTCTCCGTACTTCCCCATGGCACTGCGTGCCAGCTGTGCGGTCATGTCGGCACCACCTCCGGCGCCAACGATCACGCACCCGCCCCCAAGAAGTGGATCTTGGTGGACGGCTCAGAGACTGTGGACAACTCCGTCACCCACACGTGCGACCTCAGCCGCTCGGCAGCTCCAGGTCGCTCTTGTTCAGCTCCTCGATGTTCACGTCCTTGAACGTGAGCACCCGGACCTGCTTCACGAACCGCGCCGGGCGGTACATGTCCCACACCCAGGCGTCGGCCATGGACACCTCGAAGAACACCTCACCCTGGACCGAGTGCACCTGCATCTCGTAGTCATTGGTGAGGTAGAAACGCCGCTCGGTCTCGATCACGTATTTGAACAGACCGACGACATCGCGGTACTCCCGGTAGAGCTTCAGCTCCATCTCGGTCTCGTACTTCTCGAGGTCCTCGGCGCTCATGGCATGTTCCCCTTCAGCCGTGCGATCCCCCCATTGTGCGCCAGTCCCGTGAGCCCCTAGACGATTTCCGGGTCAAGGATCACTGGCCTGGCCGGGGGACCTTCGTCGAGCAGCGTGTGCAGCAGCCCGGCGAGTCTGGTCGGATACACCGTCTCATGTGCCCGGCTCAGTTCCGGACACGTCCACCAGCGCGCTCCCGCGACACTGCGCCGTTCCAGCTCGGTCAGCCCCGTGGCGGCCACCGCCGTGCGTTCCGTACGGGCCAGGTAGTACCACTCGTCCTGGTCCCAGCGGCGGCCGGCGAAGGGGAAGGAGCACCTGCGTCGCCACAGCACCGGGCCGAGCTCTACGTCGGTGATGCCCGTCTCCTCGGCGAGTTCCCGCAGGGCCGCCTGTTCACGGGTCTCGTCGCCCTCGACGCCCCCGCCGGGGGTGAACCACCAGTCGTCGGCCGGATCGTCCGGTTCGTGCCCGTGCAGCAGCAGGATGCGGTCCCGCGGGTCGAGCAGGACGACCCGGGCGACCTTGCGCAGCCCGCCCACATAGGTGTCCCGGCCCGCTCCCACGGCCTCAGCGGACACTCGTGGTCTCCGCGGCTTCCGCGTTCTCCCGTCGGGCCCGGGCGGCGCCGGTGCGCTTGGCAATGGGCCCGTAGGCCCCTCCGCCCAGGACGAGCACCGCGCCGGCGATCACCAGGAAGGTGATCGTCCGCAGCGGGCCGGGCGAGGAGAGGGCACCGAGCGGCTCGAAGCCGGTGGGGCGCTCCAGCATGCCCTTCATCGGCCACACGACGGAGTCGACCCGGGCGTCCACGGCGGAGCGGGCCACCGTGCCGCTGGCGGCGTCGGTCAGGTGGGCGGTGGAGTCCACCGAGTTGCCGCGCTCGTCACCGAGCAGGAACAGCCGGCCCTTGGGGACGGTCACGGTCGGGAAGTTGCTCATCTCGGCCGGTGTGCCCTGGGGCAGGTACGTTTCGTCGATCTCCTTGCCGTTGACCTTCAGCTTGCCGTCCTTGCAGCAGGAGACCGTGTCGCCGCCGACGGCGACCACGCGCTTGACCATCGGCGCGTTGGCCCATGTCGTGTCCTTGAAGACGACGACGTCACCGCGGCGCACCTCGCCGCCGTCCACGCGCTGCGCCAGGATCCGGTCGCCCGCGTCGATCGTCGGGGTCATGGAGCTGGTGGGCACGGTGTACGGCCGGTAGACCACCGCTCCCCAGGCGAAGCCGCCCAGGAACAGTACGAGGCCCAGCCCCACCATCAGTCCCGACAGCCGCTGTCCGAGCCGGCTCCCGACCGGTGCCGCTCCTGTGCTCCCGCCGCCGTGCGGGGCTGTGCGCATCGCGCTCTCACCACCCATGGAGCCGCACCCTACCCGTCGGTTTCGACGAACGGCAGTCCGCCCGGGGAACCCGAAAACGCGATGGCTCCCCGGGACCGAAGATCCCGGGGAGCCATCGCGCTCACGGATACGCGCCGCAGGTGGAGATCAGGCGGCGCCGCAGCTCCAGTAGCCGAAGTAGCCCCACTCCCCGCTGCGGTACTCGCCCGCACCGGCCTGCATGCAGACGCCGGTGCCCTCGGCGTAGGACTTGTTGACGGTCACCGGGGAGCCGTCGGCCGAGTTGGGGTTCCAGATCGCGAAGTCGTAGCCGCCGTTGGACTTGTAGGGCGCGACATCCACCTTCACGACCGCGGCCCAGCCGTCCGCGCACTTGTCGTACACGGTGAACACCTCGCCGTAGGAGGCGAAGTGGGCGGCGGAGGCGTTCGCGCACCCCGCCTGGAAAGCCGGCCCGTAGACCGTCACATCCGTACCCGCCAGGGCCGGCGAGCTCGCGAGCCCGACCAACGCGACCGCACCCGCCACCGTTCCTGCCCACCGCACATGCTTCATGACGCCCCCACGCTCCCACTGGATCTCATCGCTTGAACAGAGCGAGGCCCGGGAGCTGCGCAAAGATCACGCCCGCTCCCCGGGCCCCGCGTCAGAACCATCGAACCGGGGGCATGTCAGGGCCGACAGGCCATCAGCGCCCACCTCGGTCCGCTCGGGCCGTCAGGCCGCGCCGCAGCTCCAGTAACCCCAGGAGTTCGAGCCGGTCTGGCCGCTGGAGTACTCGCCCGAGCCGGCCTGCATGCAGACGCCGACGCCCTCGCCGTAGCTCTTGTTGACGGTCACCGGGGAGCCGTCGGCGGAGTTGGGGTTCCAGATGAGGAAGTCGTAGCCGCCGTTGGACTTGTAGGGCGCCACGTCCACCTTCACGACCGCGGCCCAGCCGTCCGCGCACTTGTCGTACACGGTGAAGACCTCACCGTAGGACGCGAAGTGGCCCGCGGAGGCATTCGAACAGCTTGCCTTGAAGCTCGGCCCGTAGACCGTCACATCCGTACCCGCGAGAGCCGGTGAGCCGGCCAGTCCCACGAGTGCGACCGCACCGACCAGCGTCCCTGCCAGCCTCATCTTCTTCATGATCCCCCCATGTTCATATGATCTTCACCGCTTGGACAAGATCAGAGAATAGGGGGGCACCCCTGGTGCGGCAAGACTCTTTTTCGAACAGGGGCGATCTGTCACGCCTTGGTCAACAAGGCGGGAAACTCAGGGGTTCAGCCCGTCCTGGTCGAAAGTGTCGGGCACGGGCAGCGTGCCCCAGCGGTCGATCGGCCAGGCCTTCACGATGGCGCGTCCGACGACTTCCTTGACCGGGACCATGCCGTGGTACTTCTCGCCCTGGTTGTAGCGCGAGTCGCGAGAGTTCTGCCGGTGGTCGCCCATGACCCAGATGTAGCCCTGCGGCACCTTGACCTTGAACTGGCCGCCCTGGTCGTCGTTCGAGCAGGGGGTGTTGCCGGGGAAGACGTACGGCTCGTTCAGCGCCTTGCCGTTGACCTTCAGCGGACCGGTGCCCTCGCACTCGACGGTGTCCCCGCCGACTCCGATCACGCGCTTGATCAGGTCCTTCTCCTCCACCGACGGCATCAGGCCGATCCAGCTGAGGAACGTCTGCAGCGCGTTGGGGTCGGGCGTGGGCTCGCCCCTGAGCCAGTTGCCGGGGTCGTGGAAGACGACGACCTCGCCGCGCTCGGGCTCGGAGCCGAACCAGGGGGTGAGCTTGTCGACCAGGACGCGGTCACCCTGCTGCAGGGTGTTCTGCATCGAGTCGGAGGGGATGGAGAAGGCCTGCACCAGGAAGGTCTTGATCAGCAGCGCCAGCACCAGCGCGATACCGATCAGGATCGGCAGCTCCTTCCAGAAGGAGCGTGGCTTCTTCGGTGTCCGGGCCGTGCCGCCCGGCCCCTGGTCCCCGGCTGTCGTGTGCTCGCCCGTCATCCTGTCGTCCTCGGCTGCTCCGGAGTCATTCCCGGAGGTCGCGGCGCTGTCCGCGGCCGGGACGGCGGATTCCGCGGGGCGTCCGCGATGCTCCTCGCCGTCGTGTCCGGACCGTGCGCCGACCGCCACATCCCCCACGCCAACTCCTCACTCTGTGCCGCTGCCTGCCCCACACACGGCGCAGGCCCACCACTCCCATAACGAGCGGGAGTTCCGCAGGGCTCGGGAGGTGGATCGTTCCGTTCGGATCGTCAGGAGCAACCCTATGCGACAGGCGGGGAGCGGCGGTCGACCCGGCGCCCGAGTCGGACACGGAGGCGTAGGTGTTCGGCTCTTCCAGCGTGGTCCAGTGGCCCAGGGGCCAGGCGATGACCATGGCCCGGCCGACCACCTCGTCCTCGGAGACCGTGCCGCCGTAGTCGGTGTTCTGGTGCACGCGGGAGTCGGCGGAGTTGTTGCGGTGGTCGCCCATCACCCACAGCCGGCCCTGGGGGACGGTGATGTCGAACGGGGTGTCGGACGGCGCGGCGCCGGGATACAGGTAGTCCTCGACCAGCGGGACGCCGTTGACGGTCACGCGGCCCTGTGTGTCGCAGCACTTGACGCGGTCGCCGCCGACGCCGACGACCCGCTTGATGAGGTCCTTCTCGTTGTCGGACGGCAGCAGGCCGATGAAGGTGAGCCCTTCCTTGACCTGTTTGATGACGACGGGGTCGTCCTTCTTGGGGGTGGTCTGCTCGTCCTGGAGCCAGCCGCCGGGGTCCTTGAACACGACGACGTCCCCGCGCTTCGGCTCGGAGCCGAACCACGGGGTGAGCTTGTCGACCAGGACGCGGTCGCCGATCTGGATCGTCTGCTCCATGGAGCCGGACGGGATGACGAAGGCCTGGACGAGGAACGTCTTCAGCACCAGCGCTATCAGGACGGCGACGCCCACGAGGAGCGGTATCTCCTTGACGGCACTGCGCCTGCGGCGCCGCTTGACCCTGCGCTGGAGCTTGCGGCGCTCGGCACGCGTACGGCCGCCGCCGGACGGACCGGAGGCGCGCCGGACGCCGGTGGGCAGCAGGTTCTCGGTGGGCCCCGCGGGGACGCCGCGCGGTTTGCCTCGGTTACCCATGGGCGCCCGCCTTTCCGGCGGCGGGCACGCGCGCGTAGCCGCCGGGACGGTCCAGCCCGGTGGCGTGACCGAACGGCCAGATGATCCAGTCGGCGCGGCCGATCACGTCATCGACGGGGATCATGCCGCCGCCCGGTGAGCCGAGGTGGTCGCGGGAGTCGCTGGAGTCGCTGCGGTGGTCGCCGAGGACGAAGAGGGTGCCGCGGGGCACGACGACGTCGAAGGGCACAGCGGACGGACTGTCGCCGGGGTACAGGAAGCCCGATTCGTCGACCGGACGGCCGTTCACCTGGATTCTCCCCTCCCTGTCGCAGCAGACCACGTGGTCTCCCCCCACGCCGACAACGCGTTTGATGTAGTCCGCGTGCCCGAAGTACCCGGTCCCGTCGAACACGACGATGTCTCCCCGCTGCGGCGCGGCACCGAAACGGTACGCCAACTTATTTACGAGAACCCGGTCCCCGATCCTCAATGCCTGCTCCATGGATCCGCTGGGGATCTGGAACGGGCGCACCACGAATGTGCTGACCGTGAGCAGGAACACCAGGCAGAGCAGCAGGGTGAGAGTGATCCGGCCGCCCGGGACGTGGGCGCTGAGGCGTGAAACCAACGCGAAACGCGACCGGTCCTCCGGCCCTGCGGGTTCCGGGGTCGTTCCCTCGGAGCCGGAAGGGCGGGAGGAGCGGTCGCGCTCCGTCGGCTGTGCTTCGGTGTCCATCGGAGCCAGATGTTATCCGGCCCCGATGTGAACCCCGGAGAGCGCTCAGTTCTCGCGCTTCTCCTTGATCTTCGCGGCCTTGCCGCGCAGCTCGCGCAGGTAGTACAGCTTGGCGCGGCGGACGTCACCCTTGGTGACGAGCTCGATCTTCTCGACGATCGGGGTGTGCACCGGGAAGGTGCGCTCGACGCCGACGGAGAAGGAGACCTTGCGGACCGTGAAGGTCTCGCGCACGCCGGAGCCCTGGCGACGGATCACAACGCCCTTGAACTGCTGCACACGGGAGCGGTTGCCCTCGATGACGCGGACGTGGACGTTGACGGTGTCGCCCGGACGGAAGGCGGGGACGTCGCTGCGCAGCGACGCGGAGTCGACGGTGTCGAGCAGGTGAGACATTTCGTCTGCTTTCCTCGCTGATGCCACAGGTCATCAACGGAAACTAGGTGTTTCAGGAGTGGGTGTGTGCGGGTCGGGGCGGACGTCGTCTCCCCCTGTGGCAGGGGCGCACGCCGGACGGACGCACAACAGCTGGCTATTCTTCCACGCCGTCGGTCCTGCGCCAAAATCGGCCGTACGGCTCCCCCGCCGGGTCGGGTGCCCAGCCGAGGATGGAGAGCATCTCGCGGTCCTTCTTGTCGAAGGCCTTGGGGTCGCACCGCTCGATCAGGTCGGGCCGGTGGGCGGTCGTGCGCTTCAGGGCCTCGTCGCGGCGCCAGCGGGCGATCTTGCCGTGGTGGCCGCTGAGCAGCACCTCGGGGATGTCCCGGCCGCGCCACTCGGGCGGCTTGGTGTAGACGGGCCCTTCCAGCAGGCTCGCCATGGCGCCGGGCGCGAAGGAGTCGTCGCGGTGGGACTCGGCGTTGCCCAGGACGCCGGGCAGCAGCCGCGCCACGGCCTCCGTGACGACCAGGACGGCCGCCTCGCCGCCGGCCAGCACATAGTCGCCGATGGACACCTCGTAGACCGGCATCCGGGTCGCGTACTCGTCGACGACACGGCGGTCGATGCCCTCGTAGCGGGCCGGGGTGAAGATCAGCCAGGGTCGCTCGGAGAGCTGGACGGCGAGTTCCTGGGTGAAGGGGCGGCCGCTGGGGGTGGGCACGATCAGGGCGGGCGCCCTGGAGCCCGTTTCGTAGCCGTCGGCGAGGACGGAGTCCAGGGCGTCCCCCCAGGGCTCGGTCTTCATGACCATGCCGGGGCCACCGCCGTAGGGGGTGTCGTCGACGGTGTTGTGCCGGTCGTAGGTCCAGGAACGCAGGTCGTGGACGTGCACGTTCAGCTGTCCGCGCGCGCGTGCCTTGCCGACGAGGGAGACGTTCAGCGGTTCCAGGTACTCGGGGAAGATCGTGACGACGTCGAGGCGCATCAGGACTCTTCCCGGCTGGAGGCGATCTCGGCGCGGTCGTCGATCAGGCCCGGCGGCGGGTTGATGACGGCCTTCTGCTCCTCGAGGTCGATCTCGGTGACGATCTCCTCGACGAAGGGGATCATCACCTCGCTGCCGTCGGGGCGCTCCACGATGAAGAGGTCCTGCGAGGGCAGGTGGGAGATCTCCGTGATCCGGCCGACCTCGGTGCCGTCCGCGGTGACCACGTCGAGGTCCATGAGCTGGTGGTCGTAGTACTCGTCCTCGTCCTCGGGCCGTTCCTCCGGGTCGATCTCGGCGATCAGGAGGGTGTTGCGCAGGGCCTCGGCGCCGGTGCGGTCGCTGACGCCCTCGAAGCGCAGCAGGAGGCGGCCGCTGTGGACGCGGCCCGTCTCGATGGTGAGGGGTCCCGCGGATGCGGGATCGGTGGTGAGTACGGCGCCGGGGCCCAGCCTCAGCTCCGGCTCGTCGGTCCGTACCTCGACGGTGACCTCACCCTTGATGCCATGGGCACGGCCGATCCGTGCGACTACCAGCTGCACGTGTGCGATCTCCTGTCATACGACTGCGGGCCGGGGACGGCCCTCAGGCCTTCCCCGGCCCGAGCCGGTTACGCGAATAGCGTCAGCGGACGTGGTCCACGTCGACGAGGTCGACGCGGACGCCTCGACCGCCGATGGCGCCCACGACGGTGCGCAGGGCGCGTGCGGTGCGGCCGTTGCGGCCGATCACCTTGCCGAGGTCGTCCGGGTGGACCCGGACCTCGAGCACGCGGCCGCGGCGCAGGTTGCGCGAGGCGACCTGCACATCGTCAGGGTTGTCGACGATGCCCTTCACGAGGTGCTCGAGAGCCTCCTCGAGCATGCTCAGGCCTCGGTCGAAGCGGACTCGGCGGCCTCGTCCTTCTTCTCGGCCTTCTTCTTCTGGGTGATCGCCTCACCCTTGCCCTCGTCGTCGCCGCCGATGGCCTCGAAGGACGGACGCGCCGCCTTCTCGGGCTGCGTCAGCAGCGGAGCCGGGGCGGGCTCGCCCTTGAACTTCTGCCAGTCGCCGGTCTTCTTGAGGATGGCCATCACGGGCTCGGTCGGCTGGGCGCCGACACCGAGCCAGTACGCCACGCGCTCGGCGTCGACCTCGATCACCGACGGGTTGTACGTCGGGTGGTACTTGCCGATCTCCTCGATGGCCCGGCCGTCACGGCGGGTACGGGAGTCGGCGACGACGATGCGGTAGTGAGGCGAACGGATCTTGCCCAGACGCTTCAGCTTGATCTTGACTGCCACGGGAGTGGGTTCTCCTGGTTTTGACGTGGTTGGGCACGGCGGAAATGCCGCGTGGGGATTTGCGGTACCCGAGTGCCCGATGGACGCGTCAGCCGGAGGCGAGAGGGTTCCTGTGCGACTGTCGAGTACAGCTAGCCATTGTGCCACACCCCGCGGGCCGCTCAGGGCCCGGGCCCCTGGCCACGGTGCGGGCATGCCGAGAGCGCACCCGGCGTGAGTGGGGTACGTCGGGTGCGCGTCACGGCCCGAGCCCTGCGCCATGGACCGGCAGCCACGAGTTGCCGGTGCGAGGCTTCAGCTCGCGACCGCTCCCACCACGTCCGGGATCCGGAACGGCTTGCCGCAGCCGCCGCAGACGATGGGGGCCTGGGCCAGCACCGACGGGACGACGCGGACGTTGCGGCCGCAGTCGCAGACGGCCTTGACGCGTACGCCACCACCGGAGGAGCCGTGCCGGGCGGCCGGTCCCCGGAACGTGCGGGAGGTGTCGGAGGAGGTCGCGGCGGTGTGGGCCTTCAGGGCGCGCTGGAGACGCTCCATCGTCGGGCGGTAGCGCCGCTTCGCCTCGGGGGTGAGCGTGACCAGCGAGAAGCCGCTGCTGGGATGCGGTTCCTCGGGGTGGTCCAGGCCCAGCTCCTCGGCGATCGCGAGGAATCTGCGGTTGTGGTAGCGGCCGGCACGGGAGGTGTCGCGGACGCCGCGCGAGGCGGCGATGCCATGGACTGCCTCATGGAGCAGTCGCTCGAAGGAGAGCTCGTGACCGCACGCGGACGACGACTCCCCGATCAGGGACTCTGGCGCGGCAAGGTCGGGCAACTCGGGGTGGTACCGCTGAATATCGGCCCACGCCTGTGCCAGCTCTGCGGCGAGTACAGGTGGTGTCTGTGTCGTGCTCACGTAATGACAACGAGCCGGGGTGCCCCAGTGTTCCGATTCCGGGGCATCCCAAATAATTTGCACGTACCCGTCAGTTGCCTCTGATGCGTCCCGAGGAGGGCGGGTGCGCAGATCTGTGGATAAGCCTCACAGCTCACCACAAGGTGGTGCGTAGTCCCGCGTACGCCCGTCCGTCTCCCGTCACCACCCCAACGGGGCTCCCCGGGGCACCCTCCCGGGCGGTGCGGGGGCCGTGTCCGCGCGCTGGTCCGGCGGAAGGAGGCTGACGCGCAAGGGGCGTTTCGGCCGCCTCGCGCCTCGTGCGGCAGGCGCCGAGCGCGGTGCCCTCATCCCAGTCAGCGCCTGCGACGCCCGCGACGTTACCGGGTGGCTCCTCGGCGCCCGGCACCGGCCCGTCCCCGGCGCCCGGCACCACCCCGTCCCGACGCGGACTCGCGGCGCCCGCGTTGCCGGGATGTGAAATCTCGCCATAGGCACATGACATCTCACAAGCCCTGCCGCATTCCACTGGACGACAGGTCGAGGGGGGAGTTTCCTGGCATACGGGGGTAGTGCGAGCGCACTGTCACGGGGGCCATGTAATCGGGCAAGAGGCAACTCTCGGCGGATTGGGGCGCTTACTTATGACACCTGTGCTCGTGCGGCAGCACCTGCCTCACGCGGGGGCCGAACCCCGTGTGGACCTGCGTGCACGCGCGCGTGACTGGTCCGAGATCCAGGAGCGGATGCTCGTGCCGCTCTACGAGGCCGTCTACGAGCGACTGGAAGTGGGTCCCGCCACGCGGCTGCTCGGCCTCGGCTGCGGTTCCGGGCTCTCCCTGCTGATGGCCGCCGCCCGGGGAGCGGCGGTCACCGGTGTCGACGTCTCCCCCGAAAGAATGTCCCTGGCGCGGGAGCGGCTGCTGCCCGAGCCGCCGGGCACGCGTGCGCGGCCGGAGATCCGGCTGGTCGACGGCTCGCCCCGGGACACCGCGGCGCCGGGCACCGCGGGGTACACCCTGGTGACCGCCTTCGAGCCGATCGGGTGCCTGGCGGGCGACTCGGAGGGGCTGGGCGGACTGCTCGCGGAGGCGGCCCCGCTCGCCCAGCGCGGTGGGGCCGTGGTGCTGGCCGGCTGGGGTCCTCCGGAGCGGTGCGCCACGGCGTCCGTGATGCGGGTGGCCACGAAACTGGCGGAGCCGCTGCGCCATACGGGCAGCTGGCGTCCGGCGCGCCGCGACGACCTGGAGGACGTCGCCGAGCGGGCCGGTCTCAAGCCGGACGGGTCGGGGCGGGTGGCGTGTCCCTTCGGGTACGCCGACGTGGACAGCGCGGTACGCGGCCTGAAATCGACGGGGCTGTTCGACGCGGCGATGGCGGCGACGGACCAGGTGCAGGTGGACAAGGAGCTGACCGAGGCCCTGCATCCGCACCAGCGGCAGGACGGGACGGTGTGGATGCCGAACGTGTTCCGGTACCTGATCGCCCGGACGCCCTGAGACCACCGGCCGCCCGCACACCACTGAGGGCGCCCCCTGTCTCGGCAGGGGGCGCCCTCGGTGCGGCTCGGTCGGGCGTCAGCCCATGAACTTCTTGAACTCGTCGGGGAGTTCGAAGTCCTTGCCGCCCTGCTGGGGCAGACCGAAGGCGCCGCCGCCCTCGGCCGCGGCGGCCCGGCGGGCGGCCTCCTCCTGCTCCTGCTGCTTGCGCTTCATCGGGTTGCCGGAGCGCTGCTTGCCCTTGGCCTTCTTCGGCTGCTTCTTGCTGCGGCCGGGGCCGCCGCCCATGCCCGGCATGCCGGGCATCCCGGGCATGCCGCCGCCCTGGGCCATGCGGGACATCATCTTGCGGGCCTCGAAGAACCGCTCGACCAGGTTCTTGACCGCGCTGACCTCGACGCCGGAACCCCGGGCGATACGGGCGCGGCGCGAGCCGTTGATGATCGTCGGCTCCTGGCGCTCGGCCGGGGTCATCGACTTGATGATGGCGGCCGTGCGGTCGACGTCCCGCTCGTCGAGGTTGTTGATCTGGTCCTTCATCTGGCCCATGCCCGGGAGCATGCCGAGCAGCTTGGAGATGGAGCCCATCTTGCGGACCTGCTCCATCTGGGCCAGGAAGTCGTCCAGGGTGAAGTCCTGGCCCTTCTTGGACGCCAGCTTGGAGGCCATCTTCTCGGCCTCTTCCTGGCTGAACGTCTTCTCCGCCTGCTCGATCAGGGTGAGGAGGTCACCCATGTCGAGGATGCGGGAGGCCATCCGGTCAGGGTGGAAGGCGTCGAAGTCGTCGAGCTTCTCGCCGTTGGAGGCGAACATGATCGGCTTGCCGGTGATCTGCCGGATCGACAGGGCGGCACCACCGCGGGCGTCACCGTCGAGCTTGGAGAGCACCACGCCGTCGAAGCCGACGCCGTCGCGGAAGGACTCGGCGGTGTTGACGGCGTCCTGGCCGATCATCGCGTCGACGACGAACAGGATCTCGTCCGGGGAGACGGCGTCGCGGATGTCCGCGGCCTGCTGCATCATCTCCTGGTCGATGCCGAGGCGGCCGGCGGTGTCCACGATCACGATGTCGTGGACCTTGGACTTGGCGTGCTCGATGGAGTCCTTGGCGACCTTGACCGGGTCACCGACGCCGTTGCCCGGCTCCGGCGCGTAGACGCTGACGCCCGCGCGGTCGGCGACGACGCTCAGCTGGTTCACGGCGTTGGGGCGCTGGAGGTCACAGGCGACCAGCAGCGGGGAGTGGCCTTGCTCCTTGAGCCAGCGGCCGAGCTTGCCCGCGAGGGTGGTCTTACCGGCACCCTGCAGACCCGCCAGCATGATCACGGTGGGCGGCTGCTTGGCGAAGCGCAGCCGCCGGGTCTCGCCGCCGAGGATGGTGACGAGCTCGTCGTTGACGATCTTGAGGACCTGCTGGGCGGGGTTCAGCGCCTTGCTGACCTCGGCACCGAGGGCGCGCTCCTTGACGTTCTTGATGAACGTCCGGACGACAGGAAGGGCCACGTCCGCTTCAAGGAGCGCGATCCGGATCTCGCGCGCCGTGGCGTCGATGTCCGCCTCGGAGAGCCGTCCCTTGCCGCGCAGGTTCTTGAAGGTCGCTGAGAGGCGATCGGAAAGAGTATCGAACACGGCGCTCGCGGTCCTCAGGGTCGGTGGCTACAGGGAATCGCCCTACAGGGTATCCCGGCGTGACAAGTCGCCGGGTCGGCCTCACCCACGCAGTGTCTCCTCCAGCTTCCGTGCCACCGACGCCGCCTCGTCCCCGGGCAGCGGCGCGCCCTCCGGGCCGGTCACGTAGAAGGCGTCGACGGCGTTGGCGCCGAGGGTCGAGACATGCGCGCTGCGCACCCGCACGCTCGCGTCCTCCAGGGCGCGGCCGATGCGGAACAGCAGGCCGGGGGCGTCCTGGGAGCGGACCTCGATGACCGTGGCCAGCCGGGAGGCGGCCGGGTGGACGGACACCCGGGCCGCGGGGGCGACGACGCCCCGGCGGCGCGGATAGGCCGCGTCCCGCTCGGCGAGGCGGCCGGCGATGTCCAGGGAGCCGTCCAGGGCCCGGACCAGGTCCGAGCGCAGCCGGGCGGCCTGCGGCAGCGAGCCGTACTCGGCGGCGACCCGCCAGTCCAGCAGCAGGACGGAGCCGTCGACACCGTCCGGGAGGTGCAGGGAGCGCAGCTCGGCGGTGCGGACGGTCAGCCGGTGCATGGCGAGGACCCCGGCCACCGCGGGCAGCACCCCGGGCTGGTCGGGTACGGCGATGAGCAGCTCCACGCCCAGCGGCTCGGGGGCGCCGGACGGCTCTTGACCGGCGGGTGGCTCGGTCTGGGCCCGCAGGGAGAGCACCGGGCTGCCCGTCGCGGCCGCCTCCAGGGCGAGCCGCTCCTGCTCGGCGGTGGGCGCGGCCTCCTCGGGTTCGTCCGGGGTGTCGCCCGCGAGCACCGCCGAGACGCGTTTGACCAGGTCGGCGACGAGCGAGCCGCGCCAGGACGACCAGGCGGCCGGGCCGGTGGCGAGCGCGTCGGCCTCGGTGAGCGCGTGCAGCAGCTCCAGGGTGCCCTGGGAGCCGACGGCCTCGGCGACGGAGCGCACGGTGGCCGGGTCCTCCAGGTCGCGCCGGGTGGCGGTGTCGATGAGCAGCAGGTGGTGCCGTACGAGGGTGGCGACGACGGTCACGTCGTGGCGGTCGAAGCCGATCCGGGCGGCGACGTCCTTGGCGATGATCTCGCCGGCCACGGAGTGGTCGCCGGGCCAGCCCTTGCCGATGTCGTGCAGCAGCGCGGCGACCAGCAGCAGGTCGGGGCGGCTGACCCGGCGGGTGAACTCGGAGGCGCGCACCGCGGTCTCGATCAGGTGCCGGTCGACGGTCCACAGGTGCACGGCGTTGCGCTGCGGGCGGCAGCGGACGCGCTCCCAGTCGGGCAGCAGCCGGGTGATCAGCCCCTCGGCCTCCAGCGCCTCCCACACCTCGATGGTGGGGCGTCCCGAGCCGAGCAGGGTGACGAGCTGTTCGCGGGCCTCGGCGGGCCAGGGCGTGGGCACCGGGCGCACGGTGGCCGCGAGGCGCCGCACGGCGTGCAGGGAGAGCGGGAGTCCGGCCTGTGCGGCGGCGGCCGCGGCACGCAGTGGCAGCACGGGGTCGCGCTCGGGGCGCGCGGCACGGGCGAGCACCACCTCGCCGTCCTGCTCCACCACGCCCTCGGCCAGCGGGGAACGCTCACCGGCGGGTTTGCCGCCGCCCAGCATGGCGCGCAGCCGGGGCCGCACGGCGCGCGAGCGCAGGACGCGTCCCACTTCGCGCCAGGTGACGTCACTGGCGTAGGAGACGAGCCGCGCGGCCTCGTAGACCTGCCGCAGCAGGGTGTCCGCGTCGAGCAGGCCGAGCTCGGCGGCCACCTGGTCCTGTTCCTGGAGGGCGAGGCGGTCGGTGGCACGCCCGGTGGCCAGGTGCAGGGCGTCCCGGACGTCGAGGAGGCGGCGCCGGGCGTCGGCGAGGCCCTCGCGCGGGGCGTCGGCGAGCCAGGAGGCGGCGACGGCGCGCAGCGCGGTGGCGTCCCGCAGCCCGCCGCGGGCCTCCTTCAGATCGGGTTCCAGCAGGTACTGCAACTCGCCCTGGCGCTCGGCGCGTTCGGCGCACAGTTCCTGGAGTTCGGGGAGGCGCTTGGGCGCCTGGTTGCGCCAGTCGGCCAGGACGGCCGTGCGCAGCGACGCGGTGAGGCCGAGGTCGCCGGCGATGTGCCGGGCGTCCAGCAGGCCGAGCTGCACCTTGAGGTCCTCGCCGGCGGTCTTGCGGGCCTCGGCCGGTGTGCGCACGGAGTGGTCGAGGTCCAGGCCGAGGTCCCAGACGGGGTACCAGAGCCGGTCGGCGAGGGTCGCGACGGCCTTGGGGTCGCCGCCGTCGTGCAGCAGGAGCAGGTCGAGGTCGCTGCGCGGGGACAGCTCGCCCCGTCCGTAGCCGCCGACGGCGACCAGGGAGGCGCCGCGCAGCCCTTCGGCGCCCGCGGCGAACAGGCCGGTGAGCCACTGGTCCGTGAGGTCGGCCAGGGCCGCACGGCGCGGCGGCCCGGACCGCGTCTCCTCGGTGAGGAGACGCAGCCGGGCCGCCGCGTAGCCGCTGGGTCCCGAGTCCTCTGCTTCCTTCTGCACGTCCGTACCCGTCACCCAGTGGCTCCTGTTCCGTTCGTCTGCCCGAGTAGTCCGGCCTCAGAGCGCGTCGGGGCCGCGCTCGCCGGTCCTGACCCGTACGGCCGTCTCGACCGGGATCGACCAGACCTTGCCATCACCGATCTTGCCGGTGCGGGCCGCCTTGACCACGACGTCGATCAGCTGCTCGGCGTCGTCGTCCTCGACCAGGACCTCGATGCGGATCTTGGGGACCAGGTCGACGGTGTACTCGGCGCCCCGGTAGACCTCGGTGTGGCCCCGCTGCCGACCGTAGCCGCTGGCCTCGGTGACCGTCAGGCCGTGTACTCCGAAGGCCTGCAGGGCCTCCTTGATCTCGTCGAGCCGGTGCGGCTTCACGACGGCCGTGATGAGCTTCATGCGTCCACCTTCTTGCTCGCGCCCGCGGCGACCGGGGCCGTGGCGGCGGTCTTGGCGGCACCGCCACCGGCGCCGCTGAAGTCGTATGCGGTCTCGGCGTGCTCGGCCTGGTCGATGCCGGCGATCTCGTCGTCCTCGGGGACCCGCATGCCCAGGGTCTTGTCGAGGATGAAGGCGAGGATCGCGGAGACGACCAGGGAGTAGGCCAGCACCGCGAAGACACCGGCGCACTGCTTCCAGAACTGGGTCAGGCCGCCGCCGTAGAAGAGGCCCTCGACGGTGGACTGGCCCTTGCCGCTGGCGAAGAGGCCGATCAGCAGGGAGCCCGCGATACCGCCGACCAGGTGGACGCCGACGACGTCGAGGGAGTCGTCGTAGCCGAACTTGTACTTCAGGCCGACGGCCATGGCGCACAGCACACCGGCGATGGCGCCGACCGCGATCGCGCCGAGCGGGGAGACCGCGCCGCCGGCCGGGGTGATGGCGACCAGGCCCGCGACGGCGCCGGAGGCGGCACCGAGCGTGGTGAAGGCGCCGTGGCGGATCTTCTCGTAGATGAGCCAGGCCAGCATGGCGGCGCCGGTGGCGACCTGCGTGTTGACGAACATCAGCGCGCCGACGCCGTCATCGTTGCCGAGCCAGGAGCCGGCGTTGAATCCGAACCAGCCGAACCACAGCAGACCGGCGCCGAGCATGACCAGCGGCAGGCTGTGCGGGCGCATCGGGTCCCTCTTGAAGCCGACGCGCTTGCCGATGACGAGGATCACGCCGAGCGCTGCGGCACCGGCGTTGATGTGCACCGCCGTACCACCGGCGAAGTCGATGACGCCGAGCTCGAAGGCCCAGCCGCCGGCGCCCCAGACCCAGTGCGCGACCGGGAAGTAGACGACCGTGGCCCACAGGGCGATGAACAGCGCCCAGGCGCTGAACTTCACGCGGTCCGCGAGGGCGCCGCTGATCAGGGCGGGCGTGATGATCGCGAACATCAGCTGGAAGACCAGGAACACGAAGACCGGGATGGTGTAGCCCGGCCACAGTTCCGTCAGGCCGATGTTGCCGAGGCCGACCCAGTCGGAGTTCCAGCCGATGAGGCTGCCGGAGTCGGTGCCGAACGCCATGGAGAAGCCGTACAGCACCCACAGGATGGTGACGATCCCCAGGCTGATGAAGCTCATCATCAGCATGTTCAGGGTGCTCTTGACCCGGACCATGCCTCCGTAGAAGAAGGCCAGACCCGGGGTCATGAGCATCACCAGGGCGGAACAGATGAGCATGAACCCTGTGTTCGCGGCAGAGAGCTTGGGAGCCTCTGCGGCAAGGGTGATGGCTGGTGCCATCGGCGTCTCCTCGTCATGTGTACGGCCCCGTGCGGGCGAAGCCTCGAAGCGGATTGAGGGGCGGGCCGGTTATGCGCCACGAGATTGGCGCAGCGCGGTTTCGGTCGAAGCCCCTCGTTGTTTCGCGACCGTGACGAAGGCGCCTGCTGTGTTACGCGTCGATGAACTGCCGGATCGCGGGCGCTCTGATCGTTATCGTGGCGCAACCTTCGGCTTTCGGACAGCCGGGGGAACACAGACCGGCCGCGGTCGGCCTTCCGATGACCTGGCATGGGGGAGCCGAGTCGGGCAGTTCGGGAAGGCCGGCCGCGGCCGGGGTTCTGGGGTGGTGCGGTGTGTCAGACCGCCTCGGCGGTCTCGGGCAGCTCGGCGGAGAGCCGCTCGGTGAGGTCGACGACCTCGCCCAGGTCTCCGAAGTCGCGGGCGGCGGTGTCGACCGTCTTGCGGATGCGGGTGTTGACGCGCTCGGAGCGGACCTTCTTGGCGACCTGCATGGCCTCGGTGGCGAAGACCGTGCTCCGCTCGGGCTCGCGCTGGAGGAGGTGGACGGTGGCCATGCCGATGAGGTTCAGCGCGTACGAGCGCTGGTGCTCGTCGTCCTCGGCGAAGAGCTCGACCGCCCTGTTCATCAGGGGTTCGGCCAGCGAGGCGTAGGTGGGGCTGCGCCCGGCGACATAGGCCAGGTCGCGGTAGGAGTGGGAGTTCTCGCCGTACAGCTCGGCCTCGGAGAAGAAGCGGATCCAGTCGGGGTCCGGCTCGTCCCACTCGTCGGCCTCGGCGAAGGTGTCCTCGGCCATCCGGACCGCCCGCTTGCACTTGCCGGGCTGCCCCATGTTGGCGTAGGCGCGGGCCTCCATCGCATACAGCATCGACTGGGTGCGCGGACTCGCGCAGTCCCGGCTGCCGTACTGCGCGAGGTGGATCAGCTCCAGCGCGTCATCGGGCCGGCCGAGGTGGATCATCTGGCGGCTCATGCTGGACAGCACGTACGAGCCCAGGGGCCGGTCACCCGCCTCCTTGGCGGCGTGCAGCGCGAGGACGAAGTACTTCTGCGCGGTCGGCTGGAGCCCGATGTCGTACGACATCCAGCCGGCCAGCTCGGCGAGTTCGGCGGCGACCTTGAACAGGCGGCGGGTGGTGGACTCCGGCTGGGGCTCCTGGAGGAGGTCGGTCACCTCGTGCAGCTGTCCGACGACGGCCTTGCGGCGCAGACCTCCACCGCACTGGGCGTCCCACTGCCGGAACATCACCGTCGTGGACTCCAGGAGGTCCAGCTCCGGCTTGGAGAGGCGGCCGCGGGCGCGCCCGGAGCCGCCCGCGGGCTCGGGCTCGGACCTCGGGGCCGCGGGCGAGGGGACGAGCCAGCGCTGCATGGGCTCGATGAGGGCCGGGCCCGCGGACAGCACCAGCGAGCTCCCGAGGAAGCCGCGCCGCGCCAGCATCAGGTCGCTGCGCGAGAACTCGCTGAGCAGGGCCACGGTCTGCGGGCCCGTCCAGGGCAGGTCGACGCCGGTGGCGGAGGGTGACTGGCGTGCGGTGCGCAGCCCCAGGTCCTCGACGGAGACGACGACCCCGAAGCGCTCCGAGAACAGCTCGGACAGGATCCTGGGGATCGGCTCGCGGGGGTTCTCACCGTCGAGCCAGCGGCGCACCCGCGAGGTGTCCGTGGAGATGTGGTTGGCGCCCAACTGGCGTGCCCTGCGGTTGACCTGGCGGGCCAGCTCGCCCTTGGACCAGCCGCTGCGCACGAACCAGGAGGTGAGCAGCTCGTTCGGGCGCTTGTCAGCGTGCGTCGCGCCCGCAGCGTTCGTTCCGCTTCCGCCGTTGCCGCTCACTGGAACGCCCCCATCCCTGAGACCACTTGTCGCCGAGTGCGCCAAGCCCTATCAGCATGCCGCCTCGTACGGCCGTCCGTCCGGCCCTTGTCACCCTTCGAACGGAATGACGACTTGCCTCCGGCATACCCACGAGCGCATGTGCTCCCAGGGCTCGTGCACACAAAGTAATCCTACGATCACCCGTCCAGCCACGGCTCACACGGAAACGCCACCATTCGCCACCCCTTCGAATGAACTCACGTACGGCTACGCACGATTCACTTGACACAGCACGACCAGGAGCGGGTGCAGCGATGCATTCGGGGGCGCGCGTCGTCGGGCACGCCACCCTGGGCACATCCGGGCGCTGAATGAACCGACCGTCGCCGGGAAGGCGGAAACGGAGAGTCACGCATCGCGTCCGCAGCGTAACCAGCGCTGCGTCGGACCCGTTGGAGGGGGCATGGGCTTCACGATCGGCATCAGCCGGGGCATGCGCGACATCCGGACCGGCTCACGCCGCCGCGGCCGTACGTCGGACGGCACGGCGGTGGCCGAGTACACCGGACTGTGGGGCTGGGACGTGGTGCCGGGCGCCCGCGCTTCGGCGGGTGCCTGTTCCTGCGGCCATGGCGACTGCCCGGCGCCGGGCGCGCACCCGCTGGACTTCGCGCCGGTCCTCGCGGCCGGGGCCACGCTGGACGACGTGACGCGGGCGTGGGGTGAGTTCCCCGGCGCCTCGGTGATGCTTCCGGTCGGCCGGGCGTTCGACGTCATCGAGGTGGCCGAGCCCGCCGGCTGCCGCGCGCTCGCCCGGCTGGAGCGCATGGGCCTGCCCGTCGGCCCGGTCGCGGCGACCCCGGACGGCCGCGCCCACTTCTTCGTCGCCCCCGGCGCCGCCGCCGACCTGCCCGGCCTGCTGTACCGCATGGGCTGGGACGATCCGGACTCCCTCGACCTGCGCGGCCTCGGCCCGGGCGCGCACATCACGGCGCCGCCCTCCGACCGGGGCGGTCTCGGCCCGGTGCGCTGGCTCCGCTCCCCCGCCCTGGACTCGGCGTCCCGCCCGCCGGAGGCCCGTCTGGTGCTGGGCACGCTGGCGTACGTGGCCCACCGGTCGCGGGCCTGATCACCGCGGCGACGCGCACGGCGAAGCGCCCGGCCCCGGCTGATTCCGGGGGCGGGCGCTTCGCCGAACAGATACGACTTCCGTACGTGGGTCTCGGTGGGTGCCGAGCTCACTCTCCGATAAGGGCGTCAACGAACGCCTCCGGCTCGAACGGCGCCAGGTCGTCCGCGCCCTCACCGAGCCCGATGAGCTTGACCGGGACGCCCAGCTCGCGCTGGACCGCGACCACGATGCCGCCCTTGGCCGTGCCGTCGAGCTTGGTCAGCACGATGCCGGTGATGTCGACGACCTCGGAGAAGACCCGGGCCTGGACCAGGCCGTTCTGGCCGGTGGTGGCGTCCAGGACGAGGAGCACCTCGTCGACGGGGGCGTGCTTCTCCACGACCCGCTTGACCTTGCCGAGCTCGTCCATGAGGCCGGTCTTGGTGTGCAGACGGCCGGCGGTGTCGATGAGCACGACGTTCGCGCCCATCTCCTTGCCCTCCTTGACCGCGTCGAAGGCCACGGACGCCGGGTCGCCGGCCTCCGGACCGCGCACGGTGTGGGCGCCGACACGCTCGCCCCAGGTCTGGAGCTGGTCGGCGGCGGCGGCACGGAAGGTGTCGGCGGCACCGAGGACGACGCTCTGACCGTCGGCCACCAGGACCCGGGCGAGCTTGCCGGTGGTGGTGGTCTTGCCGGTGCCGTTGACGCCGACGACCATCACGATGCCCGGCTTGCGGTCCTCCGGCTCGGTCTTGACCGTGCGGTCCATGTCCCGGCCGACCAGCGTGATCAGTTCCTCACGCAGCAGGGTGCGCAGTTCGTCGGGGGTGCGGGTGCCGAGCACCTTCACACGCGCACGCAGCCGCTCGACCAGCTCCTGGGTGGGCTGCACACCGACGTCGGCGGTGAGCAGCGTGTCCTCGATCTCCTCCCAGGTGTCGTCGTCGAGGTGCTCGCGCGACAGCAGGGTGAGCAGGCCCTTGCCGAGGGCGTTCTGCGAGCGGGAGAGCCGGGTCCGCAGCCGGACCAGGCGGCCGGCGGTGGGTTCCGGGATCTCGATCTCGGGCGCTTCGGCGGGCGGCTCCTCGACTACGACCGGAGCCGAGCCGTCCGGGAGATCCACCTCCTCTATCGTGCGCCGCGGTTCCTCCCGCGGCGTCTCGGCCTCGTCGCCGACGTGCGGCTCGGCCGGTGGGGCGGTGATGTCGGGCGCGGCGGGCGGGGGCGGGGGCAGCTGCTTCTTGCGCCGGCTGCCGACGATGAGCCCGCCGAGCGCGCCGAGCACGACCACGGCGATGACTACAGCAAGGATGACGATGTCCATAACGCGTCCAGTATCGGCCATGGGGCCCCGGGTCACCCTGCTCGCACCGCGCCGGAGGGCCGGGCGCCGCCGGATCTCCACACCCCTGGATGTCTGACGCATCGTCAGCTAACGTCCCCCGGACACCCGCCGGTGGAGGGAGACGCCCCCATGCCCGTCACGGTCGCACGCTTCAACCTCGTCGCCCCCGGGGCGCCCCCCGCCGAGCTCGCCGCCCGCTACCGGGCGGCCCTGGAGATGGCCGCGTACGCCGACGACCGGGGCGTGAGCACCGTGCAGACGGAGGAGCACCACGGGGCGGAGAACAACTGGCTGCCCTCGCCCTTCGCCTTCGCGGCGGCCGTCTTCGGCGCCACCCGGCGGATCGCGGTCACCGTCTCGGCGATCATCGGCCCACTGCACGACCCGCTGCGGCTGGCGGAGGAGATCGCCGTGCTGGACCTGCTGAGCCACGGCCGGCTGGTGACGGTCGCCGGGATCGGGTACCGGCCCGAGGAGTACGACCTCTTCGGCGTGGACTTCGCCCGGCGCGGCGCGCTCCAGGACGAGCTGCTGGAGACCCTGCTGAAGGCGTGGACCGGCGAGCCGTTCCCCTACCGCGGCCGCACCGTCCGCATCACCCCACGTCCTCTCACCGATCCGCACCCCCTGCTCCTGGTCGGCGGCTCCTCCCGGGCCGCCGCCCGCCGCGCCGCCCGGCTCGGCCTGCCGTTCTTCCCCAGCGCGCACCTGCCGGAGCTGGAGGCGTACTACAAGGAGCTGCTGGTCGAGTACGGCACCGAGGGCTGGGTGATGATGCCCGCCGCCGAGACGCCCCTGCTGCACGTGGCCGAGGACCCGGACCGGGCCTGGGCGCGGTACGGGCGGCACTTCCTGCACGAGGCGCGGACGTACGCCTCCTGGCAGTCGGGCGCGGTGCGCTCGGCGGTGAAGTCGGCGGCGACGACGCTCGATGACCTGCGCACGGAGGGCGTGTACCGGATCCTCACCCCGGACGAGTGCGTGGAACTCGGCCTCGACTCCTACGTCCTGCATCCACTGGCGGGCGGAATGCCGGTGGAGGAGGGGTGGCGAAGCCTGCGACTGTTCTGCGAGCAGGTGCTGCCACGACTGGAGGGCTGACGGACGGCTGACGGCTGACGGGCATGGATGTGCCGGCTTCGAGTCCTGGCGCCGGACGGTGTGGGGGTCGGAGCCGGTGCGCGTACGGGGCGCCCGGTTCCTGCCGACACCGACCTGGAGATCGAGGCCGGGGACGTCGCGGAGTTCCTGCGCGAGGTGGCGCTGAGACGACAGACCGCCGCCCCGGCTCGGGCAGTGGCCGAACCGGGGCGGCGGCGGGTTACGGGGAGAGGGGCAGCGGGGACTTTGGCCCTTCTCCCCGAGTCTCGGGACGGGTCTAGCCCATCTCCTCCAGGGCCTTGCCCTTCGTCTCCTTGACGAACTTCAGGACGAACGGGATCGAGAGCGCGGCGAACGCGGTGTAGATCACGTACGTCACGGAGAGGTTCCAGTCGGCCAGCGACGGGAAGCTCGCGGTGATGGCCCAGTTGGCGATCCACTGCGCGGCGGCGGCCACGCCCAGCGCGGCGGCACGGATCCGGTTGGGGAACATCTCGCCGAGCATGACCCAGACGACCACACCCCACGACAGGGCGAAGAAGAGGACGAAGACGTGCGCGGCGATCAGGGCGATCCAGCCCTGCGCGGCGGGCAGCCTGCCGTCGACGAGGGGGTGCGAGAACGCCCAGGCCTCCAGGGCCAGGCCGACGACCATGCCCACCGAGCCGATGATGGCCAGCGGCCTGCGGCCCACCCGGTCGACGAAGATCATGGCGATGACGGTGCCGACGATGTTGATGATCGACGTGGTGAAGGAGTAGAAGAACGAGTCCGCCGGGTCGACGCCGACCGACTGCCACAGCGTCGAGGAGTAGTAGAACGCGACGTTGATGCCGACGAACTGCTGGAAGACCGACAGGCCAATGCCGACCCAGACGATCGGCTTGAAGAAGAAGCTGCCACCGAGCAGGTCCTTGAAGCTGGACTTGTGCTCGCTCTTCATGGCGCCCTCGATCTCGGCGACACGGGCGTTCAGGTCGACGTTCTTGCCCTCGACCTCGGCGAGGATCTCCCGGGCGCGCTCGTGCTTGCCCACGGAGATGAGGAAGCGCGGGGACTCGGGGATGGCGAAGGAGAGCAGCCCGTAGAGGACGGCCGGGACGACCATGACGCCGAGCATGACCTGCCAGGCCTCCAGGCCCATCAGCTTGCCGCGCTGGTCACCGTCGGCGGCGTTCAGCAGGCCCCAGTTGACCAGCTGCGACACGGCGATGCCGATGACGATCGCCGCCTGCTGGAAGGAGCCGAGCCGGCCGCGGTAGGCGGGCGGGGCGACCTCGGCGATGTAGGCCGGGCCGATCACGGAGGCCATGCCGATGGCGAAGCCGCCGACGACGCGCCAGAAGGCGAGGTCCCACAGGGCGAACGGCAGCGCCGAGCCGACGGCGCTGACCGTGAAGAGCACCGCGGCGATCTGCATGCACCGGATACGGCCGATGCGGTCGGCTATCCGGCCGGCGGTGGCCGCGCCGACGGCGCAGCCGATCAGGGCGATGGCGATGACCTGGGCCAGGGCCGCGGAGCCTACGTCGTAGCGGTCGCGGATGGCTTCGACGGCGCCGTTGATCACGGAGCTGTCGTAGCCGAAGAGGAATCCGCCCATCGCGGCCGCCGCCGCGATGAAGATGACGTGCCCGAGATGATCGGGGTGAGCCGTCCTGGCTCCTGACTTGGGTGCCTGCGCTGTGCTGGTCACGTGTACTCCTCGGGCCACCGGCAACGCCGCCGGAGGGGGTCAGCCCTTCGAGGTGCCACCTGAAGGTACCTGAAGGTAAAAGGAACGTTGCCGAGACTATGCCTTCAAGTTTCGAAGTCAATAGGCCAATCGCTTTAGATCTGAGGCAGGAGTGTGGCGGGTATGTGTTCAAGTATTGAAGTCTTGAAGAGCCGCAGGTGAGACCGGTGTAGAGCACACCTATCTAGCGGAGGCGCTGGCTGATGACCTTCGACACACCGTCGCCCTGCATGGAGACGCCGTAGAGCGCGTCGGCGACCTCCATCGTGCGCTTCTGGTGGGTGATCACGATCAGCTGGGAGGCTTCCTGCAGCTCCTGCATGATCCGGATCAGCCGCTGGAGGTTGGTGTCGTCGAGGGCGGCCTCGACCTCGTCCATGACATAGAACGGACTGGGCCGCGCCTTAAAGATCGACACCAGCATCGCCACCGCGGTCAGCGACCGCTCGCCGCCCGAGAGCAGCGACAGTCGCTTGACCTTCTTGCCCGGCGGCCGGGCCTCGACGTCCACGCCCGTGGTGAGCATGTTGTCGGGGTCGGTCAGGATCAACCGCCCCTCGCCGCCGGGGAACAGCCGGCTGAAGACGCCCTCGAACTCCCGGGCCGTGTCGCGGAACGCCTCGGTGAAGACCTGCTCGACGCGCTCGTCGACCTCCTTCACCACCTGGAGGAGGTCCGCCCGCGTCTTCTTGAGGTCTTCCAGCTGCTCGCTGAGGAACTGGTGGCGTTCCTCCAGCGCCGCGAACTCCTCAAGGGCGAGCGGGTTCACCTTGCCGAGCTGCTGGTAGGCACGCTCGGCGGCCTTGAGGCGCTTCTCCTGCTCGCCCCGGAGATACGGCCGGGGCCGGTTGCGCGGGTGCTCCGGGTCCTCCGGCAGCTCCTCACCCTCGGCGGGGGGCGAGGGCGGCACGAGCTGGTGCGGTCCGTACTCCGCCACCAGCCCGGCCGGCTCGACACCCAGCTCCTCCAGCGCCTTGGTCTCCAGCTGCTCGATGCGCAGCCGCTTCTCGGCGCCGAGTACCTCGCCACGGTGGACCGAATCCGTCAACTTGTCGAGCTCGGCCTTGAGATCGCGCCCTTCGGTGCGGGCGCGGGCGAGTTCCTGCTCCCGGTGGGCTTTCGCGGCCTCGGCGGCGGCGCGCTCCTCGTCGGCACGGGCCAGGGAGACCTCGACGTGCGCGAGCAGCTGCCGCGCGCCCGCACCGACGGCCTCGGCGACGGCCGCCTCGTGCCGCAGCCGGGCCCGCCGCTGTTCGGCACGCGCGCGTGCCTCGCGTTCGGCACGGGCGGCCCGGTCCAGCGAATCGGCCCGACCGGCCAGTGCCTTGACCCGTTCCTCGTGCGTACGGGCCTGAAGGCGGGCCTCCATCTCGGTCTGGCGGGCGTTGGCACCGTCGGCGGCGAGCCGGTCCCGGGCGGCGGTGTCGGGCTCCTCCTCGATCGGCATCTCCTCGGCGACGGCGAGCCGCTCGGCGAGTTCCTCGACCTCTTCGAGCGCCCGGTCGAGGGCCTCCTGCGCCCGGGCCGCGGCGGCTGCGGACCGCTCGGCCTCCCCCGCGGCGCCCCGCGCCTGTCCGGCGAGACGGCCGAGCTGCTGGGCGACGGCCGACTTCTCCCGGTCGGCGGACCGGCGCCGCTCCCCCAGCTCCTCGACCAGGGCGGCACACTCATTGCGTCGCTCGACCGCCGCGTACTGCGTCTCACTGAGTGCCTCGCAGCGGACGGCCAGCTCCTCCAGCTCGGCCGCGGCCTCGTCGACCGAGGCCTGAACTTCCAGGAGGCTGGGTGCGCCGGCGGAGCCGCCGTGGGCGAAATGGGCGCCGAGGAGGTCGCCTTCGGCGGTGACCGCGGTGAAGTGGGGGTGGGAGTAGACGAGGTCTTCGGCGTCCTCCAGGGTGCTGACGACGACGATGCCGTGCAGCAGCCGTCGGACAGCCGGCATGAGGTCGGAGGGGCCGCGTACCAGGTCTGCGGCGTAGGTGTGGTGGGCGTCCGCAGGGCCGTTGTGGCTGGTCGCGCCGTTCCCCGCGCCCCTGAGGGGTTCTTCTCCCGCCAGGAGCAGGGTGGCCCTGCCTCCGTCCTGTTTGCGCAGGAGCCTGATCGCGTCGGCGGCCGACGACGGGCTGGTCACCGCGACCGCGTCCGCTGCCGCTCCGAAAGCCGCGGCGACCGCGACCTCGTGGCCCGGGGTCACCGTCAGCAGTTCCGCCGCCGGGCCGAGCAGGCCGGAGAGGCGGTCCTTGGCCGCGAGCAGTATTCCGGTGCCGTCCTTGCGGCGCAGGCCGAGGGCCAGGGCCTCGTGCCGGGCCTGGGTGGCGGCGCGCTTGCGCTCCGCCGCCGTGGCGGTCTCGCGGGCGGCGGTGAGAGCGGCTTCGGCGTCGGTGAGGCGCTGCTTGGCCGACTCGTACTGTTCGGCGAGGTCGGCGTCGCCGGCGTCGAGGCCGTCGACCTCGGCCTGGAGGGCCTCGTACTCCTCCTGGGCAGCCACGGCCCGTTCCTGCGCCTCGTCGCGGGCGGCGGCCAGGCGTTCGATCTCGGCCTGGGCCGAGGCCGCGCGGGAGCGGGCGGCGTTGACCTGTCCGCTGAGCCGGGCCAGGCCCTCGCGCCGGTCGGCGATGGCCCGGGCGGCGTCCTTCAGACGCCGTTCCTCCTGGACGAGCGCGCGTTCCAGCTCGGCGCGGTGGGCGACGGTGTCCTCCAGGGCGCGTTCGGCCGCTTCCAGGGCGGCCTCCAGCTCGGCTTCCTGCTCGCGGATGCGGGCGGCCTCGCGCTCCATGTCCTCGGGGTCGCGGCCGCGCCGCTCCTCAGGGGGCGCGGAGGTGGCGCTCTTCACGCGGGCGTCGGCGAGCGAGATCGTGCCGCGTACCCGTTCGGCGAGCTGGGAGAGCTCGTACCAGGTCTGCTGGGCTCGCTGGAGCCGCGGGGTGAGCCGGCGGACCTCGTCCTCCAGGAGGGCCTCGCGCTGCTGTGCCTTGCGCAGGTCCTGTTCGGCGGACTCCTTGCGCTCCTTCAGCGCGGCCTCGTCGGCGACCTCGGCCTTGAGGGCCTCCCGCAGCCGTACGAGGTCGTCGGCCAGCAGGCGCAGACGGGCGTCGCGCAGGTCGGCCTGGATGACGGCGGCCCGGCGGGCGACGGCGGCCTGGCGGCCGAGGGGCTTGAGCTGCCGTCGGAGCTCGTCGGTGAGGTCCTGCACGCGCGCGAGGTTGGCCTGCATCGCGTCCAGCTTGCGCAGCGCCTTCTCCTTGCGCTTGCGGTGCTTGAGGACGCCGGCGGCCTCCTCGATGAAGGCACGGCGGCCCATGGGATCGGCGTGCAGCACGGAGTCGAGCTGGCCCTGCCCGACGATCACGTGCATCTCGCGGCCGATGCCGGAGTCGGAGAGGAGTTCCTGGATGTCCAGGAGGCGGCAGGTGTCGCCGTTGATCTGGTACTCGCTGCCGCCGTTGCGGAACATGATCCGCGTGATGGTGACCTCGGCGTACTCGATGGGCAGGGCCCCGTCGGAGTTGTCGATGGTCAGGGACACCTCGGCGCGGCCCAGCGGGGGGCGGCCGGTGGTGCCGGCGAAGATGACGTCCTCCATCTTTCCGCCGCGCAGGGATTTGGCACCCTGCTCGCCCATGACCCAGCTGAGGGCGTCGACGACGTTGGACTTGCCCGAGCCGTTCGGTCCGACGACGCACGTGATCCCCGGCTCGAACCGGAGGGTGGTCGCCGAGGCGAACGACTTGAACCCGCGGAGGGTCAGGGCCTTGAGGTGCACGCCGCCGGACTCTACCGCCCGGGTTGGTCTCACTCCATGAACCCACGGTTTCGCCGTTGAACGCGCAGGGCACATCAGACGTTAAAGACGGTGAAAGGATGCGGGGGCAAGAAAGAAGGGACGCCGACAGGGCGTCCCTTGCACTTCTGACAACTAGGCGGTTGTGACGGGCGGCCCAACCACTGCTGTGCTGTTGTGGAGCGGTGCAGTGATCAGGTGAGCGCAGGCTCCGCCTGGTGTGCGTCAACGCTCTCCATGATCCTGTCGTGAGAAGCGGCAGCCGTCAGCGCTTCGTTCTCCGCCTGGATTCGTCCGAGTTCGGATTCCAGGTCCTGGACGCGCTGCTGGAGCCGTCGCATCTCGGCGAGGAGTCGCGGGTCGGAGCCGCCGACGTAACCGAGAAGCGCCTTTGCCATGATGGATGGTCCTCCACAATGCGTGACCGACCGCTGCGGTGTGGGTCGTGAGGGATTCGCACCCGCGGTCTTGGCAGGGCCTGGAGTTGTGCTGCCGTTCAGCCATGCCAAACAGCTAAGGTGCGCGGGGCTTTCAGCGTCTCACCAAAAAGTTTGACGGTCAACACGATCACGCCCCGTATTGGGGGGCGGCCCGGGCGCGCGCGGCCTGGAACGGCCGTACCGCGGCTTCTGCGGGGCCCTCGGGGCGTGGCGATCATCCTTGCGTGTGGAGCGGGCCAAGGCAAGCGGTTCTGGCAATCACCAGCGAGTTTCCGTTCGGGACGGCCTCCTGGGGCCTGTCCGCGGGTGGCCCCGGGGGCCGTCCGGCGGGAGTGATCAGCGAATGGCGAAGCCGTCGTAGCCGCCGCGAGGTGTGTCCCAGATCTCGGTGACACCGTCCACGCGTCCGGGCGTGTCGTCGCCGTGGAGCCACTCCAACAGCCCCTCGCAGCCCTCGCGCCCGCCCTCGGCGACCACTTGCACCCGACCGTCGCCCAAATTGAGAGCAAAGCCACTCAAGCCGCCGATCTCCAGCGCCTTGGCCCGCGTGAACCAGCGGAATCCCACGCCCTGGACGCGTCCGCGCACCCAGGCGACCAATCGCACATCCTCGCTCATGACTGCAACCTAACCGCCCAATGTCTCTCCGGGCACGTCCTCCACTTGCGCCATGCGGTACCGTCCCCCCTCAACGAATCTCATATGAAACTCACACGATCGAGTGAGTTTGGTGTTGATCTCGAGGACGAGTCGACCGCCAGGACGAGGAAGGCCAGGACATGGGACGCCACCGACGCTCGGACGCCGGACGCGCCGCCACGGGCCGCGCCACGGGAATCACCCACACCGACGGCTTCGCGGAGGGCCGCGATCCGCTGCACCCGACCGGGGACGACGCCCCGACGATGGGCATCGCGCCCTATCTGAACCCGGAGGCGTACGCCGGCACCTACGCGAAGAGCGAGGCCTACCTGTTCGGGGACGAGGCCTCCGCCGCGGGTGACCGCTACGACGACACGGCCGTCTTCGCGAGCGACGGGTTCGGGAGCGGCGGATTCGGCGGCGGTGGATTCGGTGGCGACGGGTTCGGGAGCGACGGCTTCACGCCGGACGGCGGCGTCCGGCGTGCCGGTTCGCACCGCCGTCGCAAGAAGACCGCCCGGCCGGTGCGGACCGGACTGCTCGGTGTCTCCGCCGCCGTCGCGCTCGGCACGGTCGCGGTCGCCACCGGCGCCGTGCCCGGCCTCGACAACTACAAGCTCGGCGGTGGCGGCGGGGCCGACAAGGTCCAGGCCGGGAACACGCCGACGAACACCCCGGTCGAGCAGGGCGGCACCTCCGGCAGCGCCGAGAACCGCGGCGAGGCGCCGACCAGCCGGGACACCGAGCGCTCCGGTTCGCCGTCGCCGTCCGCCTCGAAGTCCTCGGCCGCGCCGACGAAGACGCCCGAGAAGCCGGAGAAGACGCAGGAGAAGACCCCGGAGAAGAAGACGCCGGCGGCCACTCCGAGCGAGAAGCCGGACAGCACGCCCTCCCGTCCGGCCTCGAAGGCACCCCAGAAGCCCAGCGCCTCCGCCGCCCTGTCCGGCGAGTCCGCCGCCGCGGCCGAGGTCCTCAGCCTCGTCAACGAGGAGCGGGCGAAGGTGGGGTGCAGCCCGGTCGCCGCCAACAGCGCGCTGCGGGGGCTGGCCCAGAGCTACAGCGAGGACATGGCCGCGCGGGGCTTCTTCGACCACACCGACCCGGACGGCCGTACCCCCTGGGACCGGGCCGAGAAGGCCGGGATATCCAACCTCGGCGGCGAGAACATCGCCCGCGGCCAGGCCGACGCCGCGGCCGTGATGAACGCCTGGATGAACAGCCCCGGCCACCGCGCCAACATCTTGAACTGCGACTTCAAGACGCTGGGCGTGGGCGTGGAGCTCGGCTCCGGCGGCCCGTGGTGGACGCAGAACTTCGGCTACTGAGGCTGCCCCGGCCGCGCTGAGCTCGGCAGCCATGCACTAACCCGTAGTTAGCGCAACCTGTTGGTTAGCGCTGTCCTGGCGTAGGCTGGGAGCATGACCACCACCCCGGAGCGCACGGAAGGGCTCGACGACCTTCCGTACAACGTGTTCGCCAAGGCCTGTCCGTCGCGCGGCACGCTGGAGCACGTCATGGGCCGCTGGGGCGGCCTCACGCTCGGCGCCCTGCACGAGGGCTCGCTGCGCTTCAACGAGCTGCGCCGCCGGGTCGACGGGGTGAGCGAGAAGATGCTCTCCCAGACGCTGCACTCCCTGGAGCGCGACGGCCTCGTGCACCGCGAGGCCCAGCCGACCAACCCGCCCCGGGTGGACTACGAACTGACCCCGCTGGGACGCCAGGTGGCCGAACGGCTGCTCGCCCTGATCCACTTCGTGGAGGGCAGCATGGACGAGGTCCTGGCCGCGCGCGAGCGGTACGACTCCGCTAGGGCGTGATCCGCGGCGGCCGCTGGCACTTCGGGCAGTAGTAGCTCGACCGGTTCATCCATGGGCGCCGCCGCATGGGCGTGCCACAGCGCCGGCAGGGCAGACCCTCACGGCCGTACGCGTCGAGCGACCGGTCGAAGTAGCCCGACTCGCCGTTGACGTTGACGTACAGGCTGTCGAAGCTGGTGCCGCCCACGGAGAGGGCCGCGTTCATCACGTCCCGCACATGGCCCAGCAGCATCAGGGTGCGGGGGCGCGTGAACGTGGCGGTGGGGCGCTCGTAGTGGATGCGGGCGCGCCACAGGGCCTCGTCCGCATAGATGTTGCCGACGCCGCTGATCAGCGACTGATCCAGCAGGGCCCGCTTGATCGTGGACCGCTTGCGGCGCAGCGCCCGATGGAAGGCCTCGTCGTCGAAGAGCTCGTCGAGCGGGTCCCGGGCGATGTGCGCGATGACGTCGGGCAGACCGTCGGGGGTGGTCTCGTGCAGCGAGAGGCCGCCGAAGGTGCGCTGGTCGACGAAGCGCAGTTCGGTGTCCAGGGCATCGGTGAAGCGGACGCGGATGCGCAGGTGCTTCTCGTCGGGGGCGGTGTGCGGCTGCACCAGCAGCTGGCCGCTCATGCCGAGGTGGGCCAGGATCGACTGGTCCGTGTCCTCCAGGGGCAGCCACAGGTACTTGCCGCGGCGGCTGGGCACGCCGATGCGGTGGCCCTTCAGACGGTGCGCGAAGTCGTCGGCG
Source organism: Streptomyces sp. NPDC007929 (assembly GCF_042959065.1). Lineage (NCBI taxonomy): Bacteria > Bacillati > Actinomycetota > Actinomycetes > Kitasatosporales > Streptomycetaceae > Streptomyces > Streptomyces sp. NPDC007929. The sequence goes on from NZ_JBIBKD010000008.1 coordinate 169,258, forward strand.
CCGGCGAGGTGGCGGCGCACCGCGCGCGGGTGCAGCACCTCGGCCTCGGCGACGCTGCGGTGGGCGACCCACCGTTCGAGACCGCGCCGTACGACCTCGACCTCGGGCAACTCGGGCATGGGGTCCCCCGTCACATACCTGTGGATGACGCGAGCGCCCGCCCCGGGCAGGGGCGGGCGCTCGGGTGCGCTGTGCGTGCCGCCCCCGGTGAGGGGCGGCGGCGGTCAGCCGTCGGCGGGGCCGTCGGCGACCGTCCGGACGGCCTGAGCAGCTGTCGTCTGCGTCTCCTCGGCGGCCTTCGCCGCCTTGGCACGCTCGTCCGCCGCGGCCCGGATGGACCGCCACGCGGACTCGGCGGCCTGCTGCTCCGCCTCCTTCTTGCTGCGGCCGGTGCCGGTGCCGTACGAGACGCCTCCGACGCGGGCGGCAGCAGTGAAGGTCTTCTCATGGTCGGGGCCGGTCTCCGTGACCAGGTACTCGGGAACTCCGAGCCCCTCGGTCGCGGTGAGCTCCTGGAGACTGGTCTTCCAGTCCAGGCCGGCTCCGAGATTCGAAGACTTTTCGATCAGGGGGTCGAACAGGCGGTGCACCAGCTCCGCCGCCGAGTCCAGTCCCTGGTCGAGGTAGACCGCGCCGATCACCGCTTCGAGCGTGTCGGCGAGGATGGACGCCTTGTCCCGGCCGCCCGTGCCCTCTTCGCCCCGGCCGAGCCGGATGAAGGAGCCCAGGTCGAGCCCTCGGCCCACCTCGGCGAGCGCACGCGAGTTGACCACCGCCGCCCTCAGCTTGGCCAGCTGGCCTTCTGGGAGGTCGGGGTGGGTGCGGTACAGCGTGTCCGTGACCACGAGGCCGAGCACGGAGTCCCCGAGGAACTCCAGGCGCTCGTTGGTCGGCAGACCGCCGTTCTCGTATGCGTACGACCGGTGGGTCAGTGCGCGCACCAGAAGGGCGGACTCGAGCTTGTAGCCGAGCCGCCCTTCCAGAAGCGTGTGGGACGAGGCCTGGTTGTCCGCCGGAGCACTCCCGCTCGCACGGGAAGACTTGTTCTTAGGCGTGGACACAGTGCCTCTCACCAGCCGCTCAGACCTCGAGGACCTGGCGCTTGTTGTAGGTGCCGCAAGACGGGCACGCGATGTGCTGCTGCTTGGGCTCGTGGCAGCGCTCGCACGCAACCAGGGTGGGGACCGCAGCCTTCCACTGCGACCGGCGGTGGCGCGTGTTGCTGCGCGACATCTTCCGCTTCGGAACAGCCACGGCTACTTCTCCTGCTTCTCGTCGACGCCCGCTTCCGCTTCGGCGCCGCTCATCTCGTCCTTCTCGCCGTCCTTCATGGTGCCGGCGAGTCCCTGCAATGCCGCCCAACGGATGTCGACGGCGTCGTGGTGGTGCTCCGGGTCGTCCGCCAGCCGCGCGCCGCACTCGGCACACAGACCGGGGCAGTCTTCCCGGCACACCGGCTGCATCGGCAGTGCGAGCACCACCGCATCACGCAGCACGGGCTCGAGGTCGAACAAGCCGTCCTCGAGGAAGAGCCTGTCCTCGTCGTCCTCGGCGTCGTCGCCCGGTTCCGCGATCACGCGGCCCCGGTCGTCGGCGTCAGGGTACGAGAACATCTCCTGGAACTCCGCTTCGAGCTGCTGCTCGAGCGGCTCCAGACACCTTACGCACTCCCCTTCGGCCGCGGCACGGGCGGTGCCTGTGACGAGCACCCCTTCCATGACCGACTCCAGGCGGAGTCCGAGCTCCACCGGGGCGCCTTCCGGCACTCCGATGACTCCCTTGATACCGAGGTCCTTGGGAGCGTCGACCGTGCGGGTCAGGCGCTGCAGCGCACCAGGACGCCGACCCAGCTCGTGTGTGTCGAACACGAGGGGGTTGCGGTGGTCGAGGCGGGCGTTCAGGGCCATTCCTGCTTTCGATCTGGTGAGCTCGGGGGACGCTGCCCTTCGGTGTTCCGGGCAGCGGTGATCGCGGACGTACACGCGACCGAAGAGCCAGGATACTGGACCTTTCGCTGTCGGCCCAATCCGGTGCTCAGCCCTGGCCGCGACCCTGTTCGTAGGCCCGCAGCTGCTCGGCGCTGATCATGCCGGTGTCGAAGAGGCTGGTCTCGTCGAGGGCGTACCCCTGCTGGGCGTGGTGGCCTTGTTGCTGCGCCTGCTGCTGGGCCTGGTTCGGGTCGTAGGCCGCCTGCTGGGGGTCATAACCCTGGTACGCGTAGGGATCGGCGTGCTGGTAGCCGTAGGGGTCCTGCTGGGCCGCGTAGGCCTGCTGCGGGTAGCCGCCGTACGGATCCTGCTGCTGGACCGGGTCCGGGGTGTAGCCGGCGGTCGGGGCGTACGCCTGCTGCGGGTAGTCCTGCTGGGCGGCGGGCTGCTGGGCGGCGGGCTGCCCGGCCGCGGGCTCCTGCTCGGCGAGGGCGGCCAGGTCGGCGAGGTAGTCGGCGTCGCTGGAGTGCTGGACGGTGCCCGTGTCGTCGGCGAGGGACCCGAGGTCGTCGGTGGCGATCCGGCCGTGCAGCTTCTGCCGGCCGCGGCCGACGGCCTCCAGCGTCTTGGCGAGGACCGCCTCGAAGGCGCCCAGCTTGACGTCGACGTACTCGTCGGCGCTGCGGCGCTGGGTCTGCGGGTCGTGGCTGCGCTCGGGGGCGTCGTCGTCCTCGGGGTTGTCGTATCCCAGCTCGTCGGTGCCGGGGCCGGTGCCCAGGAGCTTCTCGCGGCCGCGGCCGACGGAGCCCAGGGTCTTGGTGAGGACGACCTCGAAGTTGGCGAGCTTGGAGTCGACGTACTCGTCGGCCTCGGCGCGGATCTCCTCGGCCTCCTGGCGGGCCTCGGCGAGGATCCGGTCGGCCTCGGCCTGGGAGCGGCGGGCGACCTCGGTGCCGGAGATCAGCGAGCCCCGCTCGGCGTGCGCGCTCTCGATGATCTGCTGGGCCTCCTGGCGGGCCCGCTCGACCAGCTGCTCACGGCCGCCGATCAGCTCCTGCGCCTGGGCGAGGGAGTCGGGCAGGGCCGCGCGCACCTCCTCCAGCAGCGCGAGCAGCTCGGCGCGGTTGACCACGCACGAGGCCGACATGGGCATGGACCTGGCGCCGGAGACCGCGGAGACGATCTCGTCGAGCTTCTTCTGCACGTCCACCGTGTGCTCGCCACTCTCTACAGATGCGTTGGAGACGGACGGGACGACTGTACGGCCATGGGGTCCACGCCGGACACCGGGTGACGGGCGGTCAGGGCCCGGAAGGGCTCCGGGGGCCGGTTCAGTCCTTCCTCAGGCGCTCGGTGAGCTCGCCGAGGACCTCGGCCGGGACCAGGTGGGAGACGTCGCCGCCCCAGGTCGCGACCTCCTTGACCAGGGAGGACGACAGGAAGCTGTAGGTGGGGTTGGTGGGGATGAAGAGGGTCTCCACGCCCGAGAGGCCGTTGTTCATCTGGGCCATCTGCAGCTCGTAGTCGAAGTCGCTGACCGCGCGCAGGCCCTTGACGATGGCGGGGATCTCGCGCTGCTTGCAGAAGTCGACGAGCAGGCCGTGGAAGGCCTCCACGCGGACGTTGCCGTACTCGGCGGTGACCCGGCGGATCAGGTCGATCCGCTCGTCGATCTCGAACAGGCCCTTCTTGGCCTGGTTGATCATCACCGCGACGTAGACCTCGTCGTACAGCCTGGAGGCGCGCGAGATGATGTCGAGGTGTCCGTTGGTGATCGGGTCGAACGACCCGGGACAGACGGCGCGGCGCACTTGTGATCCCTCGCTCTCCGGTCCGGTCATCGTGCGTCTTCGCACGTAGAGGCGGCGCGACCGTACCAAAACGTTCCCTCGCCGTAGCGACGGGCCCTCAGGGGTTCGAAACCCTCGGGCCACCGGAATTCACCGCCTCTGGTGCTGCGCTCCACGGTGACGAGGGCTTCCTCGGCGAGCCAGCCCTCCGTGCGGAGTGTGAGGAGGATCTCCCGAAGATCGTCGTCCGTGACGGCGTACGGGGGGTCGAGGAAGACGAGGTCGTACGGGTCGCCGGGGGGCGTGGTGCGGATGATCTGTTCGGCTTTGCCCGCTCTGATTTCGGCGCCGGGGAGGCCGAGGTTCTTCACGTTCTCGCGGACCGTGCGGGCGGCTTTGGCGTCGGCCTCGACCAGGAGGGTGTGGCCCGCGCCGCGGGACAGGGCCTCCAGGCCCACTGCGCCCGAGCCGGCGTAGAGGTCGAGCACGCGTTCGCCGTCCAGGGGACCGCCGAGGAGGGACTGCCAGGTGGAGAAGAGGCCTTCGCGTGCGCGGTCGGAGGTGGGGCGGGTGCCGGTGCCGGGAGGTACGGCGAGTCGACGTCCGCCGGCTGTGCCGGCGATCACGCGGGTCATCTCGGGTCCTTGGTCGTGGGTCGCATCAAGGTTCAGTGTGGCTGGTCGCGCAGTTCCCCGCGCCCCTGGGTGGGTAACGCTCACCCCTTTTCCAGGTACTGCTCCCTCTCCTCGTCCAAAAGGGCGTCCAACGCCGTCCGGAGTGCGGGCAGGTGAGTCAGCTCCGGGTCGGCGGCCACTACCGCCGTCGCCTCCTCCCTCGCCTCCGCGATGATCTCCTCGTCCTCGATGACGGCGAGCACCTTCAGGGAGGTCCTGGCGCCGGACTGGGCCTGGCCGAGGACGTCGCCCTCGCGGCGCTGCTCCAGGTCGATGCGGGAGAGTTCGAAGCCGTCGAGGGTGGAGGCGACGGCGCCCAGGCGCTGGCGGGCGGGGCTCGCCTCGGGCATCTCGGTGACCAGGAGGCACAGGCCGGGGGCCGAGCCGCGGCCGACGCGGCCGCGCAGCTGGTGGAGCTGGGAGACGCCGAAGCGGTCGGCGTCCATGATCACCATGGCGGTGGCGTTGGGCACGTTGACGCCGACCTCGATGACCGTGGTGGCGACCAGGACATGGGTCTCGCCGGCGGCGAAGCGGCGCATGACGGCGTCCTTGTCGTCGGGGTGCATCCTGCCGTGCAGCACCTCGACCCGGAGTCCCTGGAGAGGGCCCTTCGTGAGCTGATCGGCCACGTCGAGCACGGCGAGGGGCGGGCGCTTCTCCGCGGCGTCCTCCGGGGACTGCGGTGGCTTCTTCCGGCCGGACTTCTTCGGGTCGTCCTCCTCGTCGCCGATGCGCGGGCAGACGACGTATGCCTGGTGTCCGTTCTCGACCTCCTCGCGGACCCTTTCCCACGCGCGCGAAAGGAAGTGGGGCTTGTCGGCGGCCGGGACCACATGGCTGGCGATCGGTGAGCGGCCGGCCGGGAGCTGGTCGAGGACGGAGGTCTCCAGGTCGCCGAAGACGGTCATGGCGACCGTGCGCGGGATGGGTGTGGCCGTCATGACGAGGAGGTGGGGCGGCTGTTTGCCCTTGCCGCGCAGGGCGTCGCGCTGCTCGACGCCGAAGCGGTGCTGTTCGTCGACCACGACCAGGCCCAGGTCGTGGAACTGCACCTTGTCCTCGATCAGCGCGTGCGTGCCGATGACGATGCCGGCCTCGCCGGTGGTGAGGTCGAGCAGGGCGTGCCGCCGGGCGGCCGCTCCCATGGAGCCGGTCAGCAGCACGACCTTGGTGGCCTGCTCGGCGCCGCCCAGCATGCCGCCCTCGGCCAGCTCGCCCATCATCTCGACGATCGAGCGGTGGTGCTGCTGGGCCAGCACTTCGGTGGGCGCGAGCATGGCGGCCTGGCCTCCGGCGTCGACCACGGCGAGCATGGCGCGCAGCGCCACCATCGTCTTCCCGCTGCCCACCTCCCCCTGCAACAGCCGGTGCATCGGATGGTCGGTGGCCAGGTCGTCGAAGATCTCTTTCGAGACGCGCCGCTGGCCGTCGGTGAGAGTGAAGGGGAGGCGGGCGTCGAAAGCGGTGAGGAGGCCGTCGGGGGCCGGTTTGCGGGGGACGGCGGGGAGTTGGGCGTCCGCGTGGCGTCGGCGGGCCAGGGCGACCTGGAGGACGAAGGCCTCGTCCCACTTGAGGCGGGAGCGGGCGTCCTCGATGTCGGCCTTGGTGTGCGGACGGTGGATCTTGAGGAGGGCTTCGGGGAGCGGGACCAGGCCGCGGCCCTCGCGCAGGCTGTCCGGGAGCGGGTCGACGGCCTCCTGGGCGGTGGGCAGGACCGTCTGGATCGCCTTGCCGATCTTCCAGGACTCCAGCTTGGCGGTGGCGGGGTAGATCGGAATCAGGGCGCCCGCCCAGGTCTCGACGGATTCCGCCGGATCGTCGTCGGTACCGCGCAGCAACTCGTAGGCCGGATGGGCGAGTTGCAGACGGCGGTTGAAGACGGAGACCTTGCCCGCGAACATCGCCCGGGTGCCCGGCAGGAGTTCCTTGTGGGGCTTGTGGACGCCGGCGCCGAAGAAGACCAGTTGGAGCCGGCCGCTGCCGTCCGTGATCGTGACCTCCAGGCGCTGGCCCTTGCCGCGCGGGGCCTTGGCGGAGGCGAAGGTGTGCAGACGGGCGTCGGCGACCTGCGCGACCACCGTGACGTGCTCGTCCATGGGGAGGTCGGCGAGGTGGGTGAGCTGGCCGCGCTCCTCGTATCTGCGCGGGTAGTGGTGCAGGAGGTCGCCGACGGTGAGCAGGCCGAGGTGCTCGGCCATCACCTTCGCGGTGGCGGGGCCGAGCACCGACTTCAGCGGCTGTCGCAGGGGTTCTTCCAGTGCGGGCACGAGATCCATTGCACACCACGCCACTGACAATGGCTTCCAGGCCGGGGCCACCTCGCCGTAAAGATCCCGGAAACCCCTGGTCAGGCGGCCCGTTCGGGCCTTAGGATGACGCGCTCCCGGCCCTCTTTCGCGGTCACCGCCCCACCGGGACCGCCCGACCCCGCGCCGTCGCGAGTCCCCCACCGGCGCCGTGAAGATGGACTCCCAGACCTCACCGGCATCCCAGCCCTCCCCTTCGCCCCAGTCACCTCATACGTTCCAGGTCGACCTGCGTGGTCTGGTGGACCTGCTCTCCCATCACCTCTACTCCAGCCCCAAGGTCTATCTGCGCGAGCTGCTGCAGAACGCCGTGGACGCCGTTACGGCCAGACGCGCGGACGAGCCCGGCGCTCCTGCCCGGGTGCGGTTGTACGCCGAGGGCGGTGCCCTGCGTGTCGAGGACACCGGCGTGGGGCTCACCGAGGCGGACGTGCACAGTCTGCTCGCCACGATCGGGCGCAGTTCCAAGCGCGCCGAGGGGCTGGAGGAGGCCCGCTCCGATTTCCTGGGGCAGTTCGGCATCGGGCTGCTGGCCTGTTTCGTGGTCGCCGAGCGGATCCGGGTCGTCAGCCGCAGTGCCCGTACGCCCGGGGCACCGCCGGTGGAGTGGACGGCGTCCGACGACGGTTCCTACACGGTGCGGACGCTGCCGGACGCCGAGCGGCCCGAACCGGGCACCACCGTGCATCTGGTGGCCCGGGTGGGGGCCGCGGAGTGGCTCGCGCCCGGGCGGGTCGCCCAGCTGGCCCGGGAGTTCGGGTCGCTGCTGCCGTACGACGTCCGGGTCGGTGACGAGGCGGTCAGCGGCCTTCCGGCGCCCTGGGACCGTCCCTACCCGGGCCCGGCCGCGCGCCGTGTCGCCCTGGCCCGGCACTGCCACGACCTGTTCGGCTTCACCCCGCTGGACACGATCGACCTGTCGGTGCCGCTGGCCGGCATCCGCGGGGTGGCGTACGTACTGCCCTCAGCGGTGAGCCCGGCCCAGCGCGCGGGGCACCGGGTGCATCTGAAGGGCATGCTGCTGACCGAGCGGGCCGAACAGCTGCTGCCCGACTGGGCGTTCTTCGTGCGCTGTGTGCTCGACACGGACGCCCTGCGGCCCACGGCCTCCCGCGAGGCGCTGTACGAGGACGAGACGCTGGCCGGGGTGCGGGAGGCGCTGGGCGAGCGGATCCGGGCCTGGCTGACGGGGCTGGCTGCCGGTGATCCGGAGCGGCTGGCGGCGTTCCTCGCGGTGCACCACCTGGGTGTGAAGTCGCTGGCCCGGCACGACCCGGAGATGCTGCGGGTCATGCTGCCGTGGCTGCCGTTCGAGACGACCGACGGACGGCTGTCCCTGGAGGAGTTCGCGCAGCGCCACCCGGTGGTGCACCTCACGCGGACCGTCGAGGAGTACCGCCAGGTCGCGCCGATCGCGTCCGCGCAGGGCATCGGCGTGATCAACGGCGGCTACACCTACGACAGCGAGCTGGTGCGGGCGCTGCCGTCGGTGCGGCCGGGCACCGTCGTCGCCGAGCTGGACGCGGAGACGGTCACCGCGCATCTGGACGCGGTCGACCCGGCCGAGGAGCTGGCCCTGTCGGGCTTCCTCGCGGCGGCCCGGGCCCGGCTCGACCCGCTGGGCTGTGACGTCGTGCTGCGGGCCTTCCACCCGCTGTCCGTGCCCGCGCTGCACCTCGACGACCGGGACGCCCGGCACGAGCAGGCCCGGGCCGACGCCGAGGAGCAGGCCGACGACCTGTGGGCGGGCATCCTCGGCTCCCTGCGCGGCAGCGCCCCCCGCGCGCGTCTGGTGCTGAACCATCTCAACCCGCTCGTGCGGCGGATCAGCGCGCTGCCCGACCCGGAGCTGATCGGCACGGCGGCGGAGTCGCTGTACGGACAGGCGCTGCTGATGGCGCAGCGGCCGCTGCGGCCGGCGGATTCGGCGCTGCTCAACCGCGCGTTCATCGGCCTGCTGGAGTGGGCCACGCACAGCGAGGACGGCCGGTCATGAGCGAGATCACGGACTTCGACGCCCTGCGCGAGGCGATGGCGGAGAACTCCGAGCAGCCGGAGGGCCCGGCCCGCAACACACGCGCGGAGGAACTGCTGCTCGCGGCCGAGAAGCTCAGCATCCCGCTCGCCGTGATCGAGGCGCTCGGGCACCAGCTGAAGGTCTACAACTACAGCTCCGAGAAGGGGAAGATGTTCGTCCCCTTCGCGCGGCTGCTGCGCATGTGGGACGAGCGGCCCGAGGACTTCGACGCGTACGAGACGCATTCGCTGCACTGGGTCTTCAAGTGGGTGTCGGCCGGCATGCTCGACCAGCCGCACATCCCGCTGGCGTCGATCGAGAAGTGGCTCGGCGAGATGGAGCACCGCTACCGGCTCGCCGGGCACTCAGAGCGGGCCGTGCGCAGTGCCGAGCACAGTGTGGCCGCGCATGTCGGGGACGTCGCGCGGGCCGAGCGGGCGTACGCCGCGTGGCTGGCCGCCGACCGGGACAGCATGGCCGACTGCCATGCCTGCGAGCTGCACGGCCAGGGCTGGTGGCAGGCGGAGCGGGGGCGGGACGCCGAGGCGCTGGAGCTGTGGCGGCCGGTGCTGGAGGGCGAGTACACCTGCGCCCACGAGCCGCACACGGTCCTCGCGTCCGCCCTGGTGCCGTTGGTGCGGCTGGGCCGCCTCGACGAGGCCCGGGCCTGCCATCTGCGGGGCTTCCGGCTGGTCCGGGCGATGGAGAGCATGCGTGGCGCGTACGCGGACCACGTGGAGTTCTGCGCGCTGACCGGCAACGAGGCGCGGGGCCTTGAGCTGCTCGCGGAGCGCCCGGCGTACTTCACCGACGACGGTCAGCCGCGCAGCAGGCTGGACTTCATGAGCGTGGTGGCGCTGCTGATGGACCGGCTGACCGGGCTCGGTCTTGGCGACCGGCGGGTGCCGGGGCCGGCCGGACGGGAGTGGACCGCGCGCGAACTCGCCGCGCACGCGCGCGGGGAGGCCCTCGCCCTGGCGGCGCGCTTCGACGAACGCAACGGCACGGCGCACGTGAGCGAACGGGCACGCGCGCGTATGGCGCGCCGGCCGCTGGTGGAACGGTTGCCGCTCGGGGTCCGGTCGGTACGGCCGGCTCCCCCGCCCGCTCCGGCCACGGCCACGGCCGCGACCGTGACCGCGGCTGCGGCTGCGGTCGACGGCGCCGGGCAGCCGGATCTGCCCGCGCTGCTGGCCGAGGCACGGCGGCTGTCGGACCACCTGCGGCCGAACGCCGTGGAGGCGTGGGCGGCGGCCGCCGAGGCCGCTGAAGGCGTCGAGCTGGACCCGCGCGACCGTGCCGAGATGGCCGACCACGAGGCGATGGCCCTCGGCCCCGAGGGAGCCGGCCTCTTCGAGCGGGCCGCAGGCCTCTACGCGGAGGCCGGCGACCCGGGCGAGGCCCTGGCGGCACGCGCGCGTGGGGCGTACGTCCGAGCCCTCGCGGGTGACGTGGACGGCGCCGCCGCCGCGGTGACCGGCCTCTACGACGAGGTCCTCGCGCTGTATGCCGCCGACGGCACGGGTCTGCGGCAGACGGCGTCCGTCGTGATGAGCCGGGCGCGGATCCTGACGCGCAGAGCGCACGACGCCGAGGGCGACGGGACGGTCCTCGCCGAGGCCGAGGCCGCCGTACGGGAGGTCCTGGCCCTCGTCGACGGGCGGACCGGGGAGGACGTGCGGCTGGCCGCGCGGGTCGCCGAGGCGCAGGCGATGCTCGGCGAGCTGGCGGGGCTGGCCGGTGAGCTGGAGACGGCCGCGGAGCTGTTCGCCCGGGGCGCGTCGGCGTTCGTCGCGGCGGGCCTGCCGTGGTTCGCGGTGGAGTACGAGGCCCGGCTGGCCTCACTCGCCCACCACCTCGGTGACATGACCGAGGCGGAGCGGGCGCTGCGGGCGGCCCTGGAGCACGGCGGACAGCAGCTGGAGGCGCCCGGCCGGGCCCAGCTGCACCTCCAGCTCGGGGAGGTCGTGGGCGGCCGGGGCGACGCCGTGGAGGCCGCCGAGCACGCCCTGGAGGCCGCCCACTGGGCCGACGAGGCGGGCGAGTCGGCGACGCTGGGCGCCTGGGCGCGGCAGCAGCTCGGCGGGTTCCTGCTGCGGCAGGGCAGGTGGGCCGAGGCCGCGGAGGTGCTGGAGGCGGCCCTGCCCGACCTGACCGCCGAGACACACGGCGACGGGGCGGTCGTGCAGACGCAGTGGTGGCTCGGTGACTGCCTGAGCGAGCTCGGCGAGCACCGCGCGGCGGCCGAACGGCGTCTGCAGGCCGCCGAGATCGCCCGGCACTGGCCCGAGCAGCACGACCACGCGACCCTCGCCCACCTGGCCGGGGAGTCCCTCGGGCAGGCCGGACTCGCGGCCGAGGCGGACCGGGCCTACGCGCGCGCGGGCGACCTGTGGCGCACGCTCGGCAACACCCACGGCCTGATCCGCTCCCTGCGCGCCCGCGCCTGGCTGGTCCTGCGGGCGGCGGACGGGCTGGACGAGGCGCGCGGTCTGATGGCGGAAGCGGTCCGCGAGTGCGAGGCGGCACGGGACGCGGCGCCCGACGAGGAGTCCCGACAGCCGTTCGTCGCCGAACTCGGCCACACGCACGGGCAGTTCGGCGACCTGCTGACCCGTTCCGCCGTCGAGGACGACGAAGACGCCGCGGTCCGGGACCTGTTCGAGGAGGCGCTGGCCCATGTGGTGCGGGCGGCCGAGGTGTTCGCGTCCCTCGGGGACGGCGCCCTGCACAGCCGCACCGGAGCGGAACTCGCCGCGGGCCGGCTGGAGGCCGAACTGGACCGCCCCGCCGACGCGGTGGCACGCGCGCGTGCGGTGCTGGCGGCGTACGAGGGGTACGACGGCGCGGGGACGGGCGACGGGGACGGTGAGGCCGATGCGGTGCGGGCCCGCCGGGCGGAGGCGGAACAGCTGCTCCGGCTGCTCACGGAGCGGCCGGACTGAGCGGGCACCACTCCGCCGCCCGCCCCGCCCAGACCGATGAGAAGCGCGAGGCCCGCCCTACTCCACGCCGATGAGGAGCAGGGCCCCTTGCCGTCCGCCCCGGTACACGACCGTGTCGACGGCGAGGTACCCCTCGCGGACCCGGCCCTCCAGGTGATCGGCGACGCTGTCGGGGACGTCGTCGCCGAGGACCAGGGTGACCATCTCGCCCCCGGCCGAGAGCATGCGTTCCAGGACGGCCTCGGCGGTCACCGCGAGGTCCGAGCCGATCACCGCCACGTCACCGTCGATCAGGCCCAGGACGTCACCGGCCTGGCAGATGCCGGCCATCGTCCAGGACTGGCGTTCGGCGATGGTGACCTCGGCGTAGCGGGTGGCCCCGGCGGCCGAGGTCATGGACACGACGTCCTCGTCGAAGCGGCGGTCCGGCTCGTGCACGGCGAGCGCCGCTATGCCCTGGACCGCCGAGCGGGTCGGGATCAGCGCCACCCGGACACCCTCCGTGCGGACCTGCTCGGCGGCCGCCGCGGCGGTGTGGCGCAGCTCGGCGTCGTTGGGCAGCAGTACGACCTCGCGCGCGTGGGCCCGCCGTACGGCCTGGACGAGCTCGCCGCTGGCGGGGGGCTCCCCGGGGCGGGCGAGCACGGTCGTCGCGCCGGCCTCCGCGTACAGCCCGGCCAGGCCCTCGCCCGGCACGACGGCCACCACGGCCCGCTGGGCGCGCTCCCGGGGCGGCCGCTCGGCCCCGGTGGTGTGGACGTCACCGGCGCCGAAGTGGGTGATGCGGATGCGGTGGGGCCGCCCGGCCTCGATACCGGCCTCGACGGCGGCGCCCGCGTCGTCGACATGGACGTGGACGTTCCACAGCCCGTCCCCGCCGACCACGACGAGGGAGTCCCCGAGGGCGTCGAGCCGCCCCCGCAGCCGCTCCACGGCCGCGTCCTCGGCCTCCAGGAGGTAGATCACCTCGAAGGCCGGCCCTTCCTGACCGGGCGGCGAGGCCACGGCGCTGTCGACGCACTCCCCGGAGGCGCCGCCGGCCGGGGCGGGGCCGTCGACGGGGGCCCGGCCCTCTACGGGAACCGGGCCTTTTACGGGGACCGGGCCTTCCATGGGCCGCACGCGCGCGTGGGGGACCCCGGCGGGCCCGGCGCACGCGCTCGCCGCCACCGTCCTCGCCCCCTCCCGCGCCCGCTCCCCCGTGAACGTCTCGACCAGCGCCCCGAGCACCGCGACCAGTCCCCGCCCGCCCGCGTCGACCACCCCGGCGCGTTCCAGGACCGGCAGCTGGCCCGGGGTCGCGGCGAGTGCCGTGCGGGCTCCGTCGTAGGCCGCCCTGGCCACGGTCCCGCAGTCGCCCTCCGCGCCGTCGGCGGCGTCGGCGGCGGCCGAGGCGACCGTGAGGACGGTGCCCTCGACGGGGTGGGCGACGGCCCGGCGGGCGGAGTCGGCCGCGTGCCGCAGGGCGAGCCGCAGGTCCCGGCCGTCGGCGCGGGCGGTGTCGTCGCCGGCCAGCACCTGGGCCATGCCGCGCAGCAGCTGGGCGAGGATCGTCCCGGAGTTCCCGCGAGCGCCGATGAGGGCGCCGTGCGCCATCGCCCGGGCGGCGTCGGCGAGCGTCGGCTCCCCCACGCTCCCGGCGCGCACCGCGCTCCCGGCACCCACCACGGCCTCGGACCCCACCACGGCCGCGGACCCCGTCGCGTGTCCCGCGAACACCGCCTCGACCGCCGCGACCGCCGACTCCACGGTCAGGTACAGATTGGTGCCGGTGTCGCCGTCCGCCACGGGATAGACGTTGATCGCGTCGATCTCCTCACGCGCCCGCCCGAGTGTCTCGAGCGCGAGACCGCACCAGGTGCGCACCGCGAGAGCATCGAAGAATGTCTGCGGCACCTGCGCCACTACGCCTCCCTGAGCTGCTGGACGTGGCTCGCAGCGTAGACCCCGGGGCGGTCCCGACCGGAAGAGGGCGGGGCCGGGCCCCTGAGCTGCCATGGTAGTTTCGTTCTACGGGTGCAGCCGTTGTATGCTGCTCCGGTTGCCCGATCTGATCGGGCCTTCCCCCTGGCAACGCCACTCAGATTTCGACCGGCTCGCACCGAGCCCGAGAATCTTGATCCCGGCCTGCCGGGATCAACCGTAAGTGCATCTGAAGTCTTTGGAGTGACCCGTGGCTGCCAACTGCGACGTCTGCGGCAAGGGGCCGGGCTTCGGCAACAACATCTCGCACTCGCACCGCCGTACGCCCCGTCGCTGGAACCCGAACATCCAGCGTGTGCGTACCGTGGTGGGCGGGACGCCGAAGCGCGTGAACGCTTGCACCTCGTGCATCAAGGCCGGCAAGGTCTCGCGCTGACGCTCAGCTAGCGCGCGGCCACTGCTGGTTCGCTGCAGAGCCGGTCCACCTCTGGTGGGCCGGCTCTTTGCCGTGCCCGTAGGAGCTGTCCGGGGTGCGACGGCAGTGCCACCGCACCCCGGCCGCTACACGCCGCCGTGCAGGCGCCAGCCGTGATCCACCGGCCCGATCCCACCGCCGAGCGCGAACCCGGCCGCGACGGCCCCCGTGACGTACTCCTTGGCCGCCGTCACCGCCTCCGGCACGGACCGCCCCTTCGCGAGCCCGCAGGCGATCGCCGAGGCGAGCGTGCAGCCGGTGCCGTGGGTGTGGCGGTTGTCGTGTCTCGGCGCCCGCAGCCAGTGCTCCTCGGAGCCGTCGGTGAGCAGATCCACGGCGTCCCCGGGCAGGTGCCCGCCCTTGATCAGCACCCAGCGCGGCCCGTACTCCAGGACGGCCGCCGCGGCCCCGCGCATCTCCCGCTCCGACTCGACCTGTACGCCGGTGATCTGGGCCACCTCGTCGAGGTTCGGCGTGGCGACCGTCGCCGCCGGAAGCAGCTTGGAGCGCACCGAGTCCAGCGCGGAGGCGGCGAGCAGGGCGTCGCCGTGCTTGGAGACGCCGACCGGGTCGACGACCGCCGGGGCGTCCGTGCCCGCGATCAACTCGGCGACCGCCTCCACCAGTTCCGCGGAGGCCAGCATCCCGGTCTTGACCGCCTGGACGCCGATGTCGTCGACGACACTGCGGTACTGGGCCCGTACGGCCTCCACCGGCAGTTCCCAAGCCCCTTGCACGCCGAGGGAGTTCTGCGCGGTCACCGCCGTCACGACGCTCATGCCGTGCACGCCGAGCGCGAGCATCGTCTTGAGGTCGGCCTGGATCCCCGCGCCTCCGCCGGAGTCGGAGCCCGCCACCGTGAGAACGCCCGGGATCATGACTCTATGTCCCCGAAGTGGTCCCAGCCGCCCTTGCTGGTCCACGGCGCCCCGTCGACCGTCACCTGGGGCAGCGCCGAGGGGTTGAGGACCTCGCCGATGACCTTCCAGCGGGCGGGCAGCTTCACGTCCGGCGGGAACGTCGCCACGATCGCGTGGTCCTCTCCCCCGGTCAGCACCCACTGCATGGGGTCGACACCGACGGCCTGCCCGATGTCGTTCATCTGCGAGGGGATGTCGATCGCGCCGGAGCGGATGTCGATCCGCACCTTGCTCGCCTCGGCGATGTGCCCGAGGTCCGCGATCAGTCCGTCGCTGACGTCGCACATCGCGGTCGCCCCGAGCCCGGCGGCGGCCGGACCCGCGTGGTACGGCGGCTCGGGACGCCGGTGCGCCTCCACGAACGCCCGCGGCGAGCGGAACCCCCGGGACAGCACCGCGTACCCGGCGGCCGACCAGCCCAGCCAGCCGGTCACCGCGACGCGGTCGCCGGGCTGGGCTCCGGCCCGGGTCACCGGCTCCTGGTTACGCAGATCGCCGAGCGCGGTGATCGACACCATGATCGAGTCGCCGCGTACGACGTCGCCGCCGACCACGGCGGCGCCCGCCACCTGGCATTCGTCGCGCAGGCCGTCCATCAGCTCGCTCGGCCAGGTCACCGGCAGTTCGGCCGGGACGACCAGCCCGAGCAGCAGCGCGGTCGGCACGGCTCCCATGGCGGCGATGTCGGCGAGGTTCTGCGCGGCCGCCTTGCGGCCCACGTCGTAGGCCGTCGACCAGTCCCGCCGGAAGTGCCGGCCCTCCACCAGGATGTCCGTGCTCGCCACGACCCTGCGGTCGGGTGCGGCCACCACGGCGGCGTCGTCGCCGGGGCCGACCCGGACCGCCGGGGTGGTGGTCAGACGGGAGGTGAGCTCCCTGATGAGCCCGAACTCACCGAGCTCACCAACAGTGCCCTTCATTGCCGTTCTCCCCTTCTGTCCCTGTCCGTGCCCGGTCGCGGGGCATCTCGGTCCTCGCTACGGTCGAAGTGACCGGCATGTTCTGCCGGACCTGCACCCCGGCGCGCACAACCCGGTCCCCGCGGGTCTCCCCGCGGCGAGCGGCGACGCGATACCGTGGCGTTCCTTTTCCCCACATGATCCTCGTGGCCGCCCTGGAGGTTCCGTGGTACAGGCGTACATCCTGATCCAGACCGAGGTCGGGAAGGCCTCCGTCGTCGCCGAGACGATCAGCAAGATCCCTGGGATCATCCAGGCCGAGGACGTGACGGGACCCTACGACGTCATCGTGCGGGCCCAGGCCGACACCGTCGACGAACTCGGCCGCATGGTGGTCGCCAAGGTCCAGCAGGTGGACGGCATCACCCGCACCCTGACCTGCCCGGTCGTCCATCTGTAGCCCCCGTCTACCCTGTGCCGGTGAACTCTTTCCGTCACCGGCACCGTTGTGTCTTCCGCGTGTTCCGCCTGCCCGCTGTCGCGCTGTTGATCACTGTTGCGGGCTGCTCCTCAGCAGACGACAGCGCGTCGGCGGCGGTTCCCAGTCCGGACGCGAAGGTCGCGGAACTGTGCCGGAACCTGGACAAAGTACTGCCCGCGAAGGTGGACGGTGAGCGCCGTGCGGATCCCGAGCCCGCGTCGGCGCTGACGGCGGGCTGGGGCAGCCCGGCGATCATACTGCGCTGCGGCGTGCCGCAGCCGCCGAAGATGGTCGATCCCAAGGTCGCCGACGGACACGATCCCGATGCCGTCGCCGGGGGGGTGAACGGCGTGGACTGGCTGATGGAGAAGCAGGGGGGCGACGACGGGTACGTGTTCACCACCGCCAACCGGGAGGCCTACGTCGAGGTCCGGGCGCCGGAGGGCGTGGACACTTCGAGTGTGCTGATCGATCTGGCCGCCGCAGTGAAGAAGGCGATCCCCGAGGGGATCGCCTCCTGAGCGGCACGATCTAGCTGTATTGATCACGAGCGATCTAGCGCAGGCCCGTCGACCGCCTGAGCGCCGCCTGAACCAGCAGGTCGATCAGTTCCGGGTAGCTCACCCCGCTCGCCTGCCACATCTGCGGGTACATCGAGATGGGCGTGAAGCCGGGCATCGTGTTGATCTCGTTGATCACGAACTCGCCGTCCTCGGTGAGGAAGAAGTCCGCGCGGACCAGGCCCTCGCAGGACGCCGCCTCGAACGCGTCGACCGCCAGGCGCTGGACCTCGGCCGTCTCCTCGGGCGTGAGGGGCGCCGGGACGAGGCCCGGGGTGGAGTCGATGTACTTGGCCTCGAAGTCGTAGTACGCCTGCGCCTGGGGCGGGGGGATCTCCGCGGGGAGGGAGGCCCGGGGGCCGTCCTCGAACTCCAGGACGCCGCACTCGATCTCGCGGCCGCGCAGCGCGGCCTCCACGAGGATCTTCGGGTCGTGCCGCTGGGCCTCGGCGACGGCCTCGTCGAGACCGGAGAGGTCGTCGACCTTGGTGATGCCGATCGACGAACCGGCCCGCGAGGGCTTCACGAACAGCGGCCAGCCGTGCTCGCCGGCGAAGTCGACGATCTTCTTGCGGGCGGCGGCCCGGTCCTGCTCCCACTCACGCGGGCGCACCACCACGTACGGGCCCACCTTCAGCCCGAAGGAGGTGAACACCCGCTTCATGTACTCCTTGTCCTGGCCCACGGCCGAGGCGAGCACGCCCGAACCCACGTACGGGACACCGGAGAGCTCCAGGAGGCCCTGGAGGGTGCCGTCCTCCCCGTAGGGGCCGTGCAGCACCGGGAAGACCACGTCGACGTCGCCGAGGGCCTTGGGGACCGATCCCGGCTCGCTGTAGACGACTTCGCGGCTGGCGGGGTCGACCGGGAGGATCACCGCGCCCTCGGCCGACTCGGCGAGCAGGTCGACGCTCGGCGGGCGCCGGTCGACGATCGCCATCCGCTCCGGTTCGTCCGCCGTGAGCGCCCAACGCCCGTCCTGGGTGATGCCGATCGGCAGGACGTCGTACTTCGTCCGGTCGATGGACTTGAGGACGGCGCCGGCGGTGACCACGGAGATCCCGTGTTCGGAGCTGCGCCCGCCGAACACGACGGCCACACGCGGCTTGCGAGGCGGCTGCTCGGGGCTCTGGGGGAGGTTCTCGGTGCTCATATCGGGTTGAGAGTACCCGTTGGTAGGGCCCCGGGTAAGCGCCGCCGGCCTCGCGTCGCTCAGCGTCGTTCGGGCTTCGCGCTGCGCGACATCAGCTCCTTGAGCGCCACCACCGGGGGCTTGCCCTCGTGCACGATGCCGACGACGGTCTCCGTGATCGGCATGTCGACGCCGTGCCGGCGGGCCAGATCGAGCACCGACTCGCAGGACTTGACGCCCTCGGCGGTCTGCTTGGTGACCGCGATGGTCTCCTGGAGGGTCATGCCCTTGCCGAGGTTGGTGCCGAAGGTGTGGTTGCGCGACAGCGGCGAGGAGCAGGTGGCCACCAGGTCGCCGAGGCCCGCGAGTCCGGAGAAGGTCAGCGGGTCGGCGCCGAGGGCCATGCCGAGCCGGGTGGTCTCGGCGAGGCCGCGGGTGATGAGGGAGCCCTTGGCGTTGTCACCGAGGCCCATGCCGTCCGCGATGCCGACGGCGAGGCCGATGACGTTCTTCACGGCTCCGCCCAGTTCGCAACCCACCACGTCCGTATTGGTGTACGGGCGGAAGTACGGGGTGTGGCATGCGGCCTGGAGGCGCTGGGCGACGGCCTCGTCGGTACAGGCGACCACGGCCGCCGCGGGCATCCGCGCGGCGATCTCCCGGGCCAGGTTGGGCCCCGTCACCACGGCGATCCGGTCCGGGCCGACCTTGGCGACATCGTCGATGACCTCGCTCATCCGCATCGCGGAGCCGAGTTCGACGCCCTTCATCAGCGACACCAGGACCGTGTCGGGGGCCAGCAGGGGGCTCCACTCGGCGAGGTTGCCGCGCAGGGTCTGCGAGGGGACCGACAGGACGGTGAAGTCGGCGTCCGCGGCGGCCTCGGCGGGGTCGGTGGTGGCCCGGACGTTCTCCGGGAGCTCGACGCCCGGGAAGTAGTCGGGATTGGTCCGCGTGGAGTTGATCGCCTCCACGACCTCCGGGCGGCGCGCCCACAGGGTGACCTCGCACCCCGCGTCGGCGAGCACCATGCCGAAGGCCGTACCCCACGAACCGGCGCTCAGCACCGCCGCCTTGACCGGCTTGCTCACTTGCCCAGCCCCTCTTCCTGCACGGTCTGTCCGGACTTCTGGTGCGTCTGCGCCTGGGTGCGGCGCCGCTGCTCGATCCGCTCCCGGCGCGGGTCGTACGGCGTCTCCGGCGCCTTCTCTCCGCGGATCAGCTCCAGCTGCTCGGTGACGGCGGCCATGATGACCTCCGTGGCCTCCTTCAGCAGCTCCGCGGTCATCTCCCGGTCGTAGAAGCGCGCCAGGTCCACGGGCGGCCCGGCGAGCACGCGGTGCGTCTTGCGCGGCAGCAGATGCGGCTTCCTGGCGTACGGCGGCAGCAGTTCGTTGCAGCCCCACTGCGCGACGGGGATCACCGGGCACTTGGTCTGCAGGGCGACGCGGGCGGCCCCGGTCTTGCCGGTCATGGGCCAGCCGTCCGGGTCGCGGGTGAGGGTGCCCTCGGGATAGAAAGCGACGCATTCGCCCCGTTCCACGGCGTCGATCGCGGCCCGGAAGGCGCTCAGCGCGTCCGTGCTCTCGCGGTAGACGGGGATCTGCCCGGTGCCCCGCATCGCGGCTCCGACGAATCCCTTCTTGAAAAGTCCGCTCTTCGCGAGGAATCGCGGGACGCGCCCGGTGTTGTACTGAAAGTGCGCGTAAGCGAAGGGGTCGATGTGCGAATTGTGGTTGACCGCGGTGATAAAACCGCCCTCTGCCGGAATGTGCTCCATTCCACGCCAGTCCCGCCTGAGCAGAACCACCAGCGGCGGTTTGCAGATCACCGCGGCGAAGCGGTACCAGAAGCCGATTCTGCGGCGGGGCACGCGGACACCTTCCTCTAGGGCCTGAAGCCGGGGCCACGGGGGGCCGCACAAGTGTCGCCCCAGGCCGCCGGTCTGTCGAGAACACCGTACGCCCCGGCACGCCGCCCGCCCGAGGCCCCGGGTGACAATGACCGCGACAAGAGGAGGACGGAACACCCGTGCAGTGGACCCTGGTCGTACCCCTGAAGCCCCTGGCCCGGGCCAAGAGCAGGCTCGCGGACACCGCGGACGACGGGCTGCGGCCGGACTTGGCGCTGGCCTTCGCCCAGGACACGGTGGCGGCCGCGCTGGCCTGCCCGGCGGTGGGGGATGTGGCAGTCGTCACGGACGACGCCCGGGCGGGCCGGGCGCTGGCCGCGCTGGGTGCCGCGATCGTCGCCGACGAGCCGGGCGGCGGTCTCAACGCCGCCCTCGCACACGCGACGCGGGCCGTCCGGTCCACGCGCCCGGCCCGGGCGGTTGCCGCGCTCAACGCCGATCTGCCCGCCCTGCGCCCCGCGGAATTGTCCCGGGTACTCGATACCGCCGCCGAATTCCCGCGCGCTTTTCTCCCGGACGCCGCCACTATCGGAACGACCCTGCTGGCCGCCGCCCCGGGCCGCGAATTGCGCCCGGCCTTCGGTACGGATTCCCGCGCCCGGCACCGCGCCTCGGGGGCGGTGGAACTGCCGCTGACCGCGGTGGATTCGGTTCGCCAGGACGTGGACACCGGCGATGACCTGCGCAGCGCGCTGGCCCTGGGGGTCGGCCCTCATACGGCCGCGGCCGCCGCGCGGTTGCTGATTCCCGGGCAGTAGGCTGCGGCCATGCAGGCGACCGCGTACACATACGACCCCGAGAGCCGCAGCGGGCAGGTGCTTCTGGACGACGGCACCCCGGTGCCCTTCGACGCGGCCGCGTTCGACGCGGGGGGCCTCAGGCTGCTGCGCCCGGGCCAGCGGGTCCGCATCGAGGTGGAGGGCGCCCGGGACGCGCCGCGGATCACCCTGGTGACCCTGCAGACCCTCTGATCACACGCTGAACACGCCGCGGGCCGGACTCCCTGTGGAGTCCGGCCCGGCGCGTGAGTTCCCCAGCGCCCTTACTTCTTGCGGGCGGTGGTCTTCTTGGCGGTGGTCTTGCGCGCCGTCGACTTCTTGGCGGGCGCCTTCTTGGCCGTGGCCTTCTTCGCCGGGGCCTTCTTCGCGGTGGTCTTCTTCGCGGCCGCGGTCTTGGACGCCGTCGTGGTCTTCTTGGCGGGCGTCTTCTTCGCCGTGGTCTTCTTCGCGGCGGCGGTCTTGGTGGTGGCCTTCTTCGCCGTCGTCTTCTTGGCGGTGGTCTTCTTCGCGGCGGCCGACTTCGTGGTCGCCTTCTTCGCGGCGGCCTTCTTGACCGTCGCGCCGGCACCGCCGGTCAGGCTGCCCTTGGGCGCCTTCTTGACGGAGACCTCGCCGCCACGCGGGAGCTTCTTCGAGCCGCTGACCAGGTCCTTGAAGCCCTGACCGGCGCGGAAGCGCGGAACGGAGGTCTTCTTGACCCGAACCCGCTCGCCCGTCTGGGGGTTACGGGCGTACCGGGCCGGGCGGTCGACCTTCTCGAACGAACCGAAGCCGGTGACCGAGACCCGCTCACCCGAGACGACCGCGCGGACGATGGCGTCCAGTACATGGTCGACAGCGTCGGCCGCCTGCTGGCGGCCGCCCATCTTGTCGGCAATCGCTTCTACGAGCTGCGCCTTGTTCACGTCTTCCCCTTCGGAGACATCGCCAGAACGAAAGTGTTCAAGCTTTTTCGCACGTTAGGCAGATATATACCGCAAATCAAACACGAAACGGGCTTATCACCCTTGTGCCGCAACGAACTCGACGGTGCCGAAGGGTTCAGCGTTCCTCGTCGGGGAGACGTCCCTCGTCGAGGTCCGCGGTGAACCGCTCCAGCCGTCTTGCCGCGTCGGCGAGATCGTGCTTGGCCGCGGCCGTAATGACCAGCAGCTTCCGGGTCAGCGCCATCCGTACGCCCTCCGGGACTTGCAGTGCGCGCACTCTTGTGTGCGCTTCCTTGAGTTGGTCCGCGACTGCCGCATAGAGCTCGAGTTGGCCGTCGTGTTCCATGCACAGATTGTGCCATCTGGGGCGAGTTGTCGCCTGCGCAGGGGACAACTGCCGCCTCCGACGGCTTTCCCGGCACACGTGGAAGTCACGGCTGTACCCCTCGCGTACCCCGGCAACCACCTGCTTAACGTGGGAAGTTGGCAGTCGAACAACGGGTGGGCAGGGCCGTTCGGGTGCAGACACGGCTGTACCCCCGATCGGGCTGATCGGGGGTACAGAGGGGGTGTTGCGGTGGCCGAAAGTCGCCTTGTTCTCAGGCGGCCCGGCGTGCCCGGGTCAGACCGGGAGCGTCCGGGGCTTGAACGCGGGGCGCTTCGCCTCGTAGGCGGCGATGTCCGCCTCGCTCTGCAGGGTGATCGAGATGTCGTCGAGGCCGTTCAGCAGCCGCCAGCGGGAGTTCTCGTCCAGCTCGAAGGCGGCGGTGATGCCCTCGGCGCGCACCTCGCGGCTCTCCAGGTCGACGGTGATCTCGGCCTGCGGGTCCTTCTCGGTGAGCTCCCACAGCGCGTCCACGGTCTCCTGCTCCAGAACGACCGTGAGCAGGCCGTTCTTGAGCGAGTTGCCGCGGAAGATGTCGGCGAAGCGGGAGGAGATCACGGCCTTGAAGCCGTAGTTCTGCAGGGCCCAGACGGCGTGCTCACGGGAGGAGCCGGTGCCGAAGTCGGGGCCGGCGACCAGGACGGTCGCGCCCTTGCGCTCGGGCTGGTTGAGCACGAACGAGGCGTCCTTGCGCCAGGCCTCGAACAGCCCGTCCTCGAACCCGTCGCGCGTGACCTTCTTGAGCCAGTGGGCGGGGATGATCTGGTCGGTGTCGACGTTGCTGCGGCGCAGCGGGACGGCCCGGCCGGTGTGGGTGGTGAAGGCTTCCATGACTGTTCAGACTCCAGCGGGCGTGGGGGCGTCGGCGGACAGGTCGGCCGGGGAGGCCAGGTGGCCGAGGACGGCGGTGGCGGCCGCGACCTGCGGCGACACCAGGTGGGTACGGCCGCCCTTGCCCTGCCGCCCCTCGAAGTTGCGGTTGGAGGTGGACGCGGAGCGCTCACCGGGGGCCAGCTGGTCGGGGTTCATGCCCAGACACATCGAGCAGCCCGCGTGCCGCCACTCGGCGCCGGCCTCCTTGAAGACGACGTCCAGACCCTCGGAGACGGCCTGCAGACCGACCCGCGCGGAGCCCGGGACGACCAGCATCCGTACGCCGTCGGCGACTTTGCGGCCCTTGACGAGCTCGGCGGCGGCGCGCAGGTCCTCGATGCGGCCGTTGGTGCACGAGCCTACGAAGACGGTGTCCACCTTGATGGAGCGCAGCGGCTGCCCGGCCTCCAACCCCATGTACTCCAGGGCCTTTTCGGCGGCGAAGCGCTCCGAAGCGTCTTCGTACGAAGCGGGGTCGGGGACGGACGCCGAAAGCGGTGCGCCCTGGCCTGGGTTGGTGCCCCAGGTGACGAACGGCGACAGCTCGGCGGCGTCGATGACGACCTCGGCGTCGAACTCGGCGTCGTCGTCCGTCCTGAGCGTCTTCCAGTACGCGACGGCGGCGTCCCACTCCTCGCCCTCGGGGGCGTGCGGGCGGCCCTTGAGGTACGCGAACGTGGTCTCGTCCGGGGCGATCATGCCCGCGCGGGCGCCGGCCTCGATCGACATGTTGCAGATGGTCATGCGGGCTTCCATCGAGAGCTTCTCGATGGCCTCGCCGCGGTACTCCAGGACGTAGCCCTGGCCGCCGCCCGTGCCGATCTTGGCGATGATCGCCAGGATCAGGTCCTTGGCGGTGACGCCCTCGGGCAGTTCGCCGTCGACCGTGATCGCCATGGTCTTGGGGCGGGACATCGGCAGCGTCTGGGTGGCCAGCACGTGCTCCACCTGGGAGGTGCCGATGCCGAACGCCAGCGCGCCGAAGGCGCCGTGCGTGGAGGTGTGCGAGTCGCCGCAGACGACGGTGGTGCCGGGCTGGGTCAGGCCCAGCTGCGGGCCCACGACGTGGACGACACCCTGCTCGACGTCGCCCAGCGGATGCAGGCGCACGCCGAAGTCGGCGGCGTTCTTGCGCAGCGTTTCGAGCTGGACCCGGGAGACCGGGTCGGCGATCGGCTTGTCGATGTCGAGGGTCGGGGTGTTGTGGTCCTCGGTGGCGATGGTGAGGTCCAGGCGCCGCACGGTGCGGCCGCTCTTGCGGAGGCCGTCGAAGGCCTGCGGGCTGGTCACCTCGTGCAGCAGGTGCAGATCGATGAAGAGAAGGTCGGGCTCGCCCTCCGCGCGCCGGACGACATGGTCGTCCCAGACTTTCTCCGCGAGTGTCCTACCCATCGCTGTTCCCTCCGGCCGACGACGATCCGCCGACCCAACTAGAGATCTTGAGGAGGCGGTGCCCGTACCCCTGATGCCGGGCACGCACCACCAGGCCCTTATGTCACGGGCCGTTGTGACTTCGTGATTCCAGGGTGGCGCGTTCCACGGAAATTTGAACTTGCGTTTCACAGAGTGAGACGCAAGTATCGTTTCATGGACAACAGTAGCGGCGTCGGCGTTCTGGACAAGGCGGCCCTCGTCCTGAGCGCTCTGGAGTCCGGTCCGGCCACCCTCGCGGGTCTGGTCGGTGCCACCGGACTGGCACGACCCACGGCCCACCGCCTGGCCGTGGCCCTTGAACACCACCGCATGGTGGCGCGCGACATGCAGGGCCGTTTCATTCTCGGCCCTCGCCTGGCAGAGCTTGCCGCGGCCGCGGGTGAGGACCGTCTCCTCGCCACCGCCGGCCCGGTGCTCACACATCTTCGTGACATCACGGGCGAGAGCGCGCAGCTCTATCGCCGCCAGGGCGACATGCGCATCTGCGTCGCCGCGGCGGAGCGTCTGTCCGGACTGCGGGACACCGTCCCGGTCGGTTCGACGCTCACGATGAAGGCCGGCTCCTCGGCGCAGATCCTGATGGCCTGGGAGGAGCCGGAACGGCTGCACCGCGGCTTGCAGGGGGCGCGCTTCACGGCGACGGCGCTGTCGGGTGTGCGACGGCGGGGCTGGGCGCAGTCGATCGGTGAGCGGGAGCCGGGCGTCGCGTCCGTGTCCGCTCCGGTGCGGGGGCCGTCGAACCGGGTGGTCGCCGCGGTGTCCGTGTCCGGGCCGATCGAGCGGCTGACGCGGCACCCGGGGCGGATGCACGCGCAGGCTGTGATCGACGCCGCGGGGCGCCTCTCCGAGGCCTTGCGGCGCACCGGCTGAAACGACAGAGCGTTTCGGGAGAGGTCGGCCTCAACGCCGCGGCAGACCTTTCCCGACCACGCTCCATGGCACGGACGGTTTGATCGTCGCGTGCGGGCCGGTGGTGGTTGCTCGCGCGGTTCCCCGCGCCCCCAAAAAGCCAAGAAGGCCCTCCATCGAAATGGAGGGCCTTCCCTGTTGTACCCCCGACCGGATTCGAACCGGCGCTACCGCCTTGAGAGGGCGGCGTGCTAGGCCGCTACACAACGGGGGCGTGGATCCTGCAAGCGTTTGGTACTGCACCGCCGCAGGTTCCGAGCTGGTCTACCTGGACTCGAACCAAGACTAACTGAACCAGAATCAGTCGTGCTGCCAATTACACCATAGACCAATGTGGTTTAGACCAGTCAGTACCCCCGACCGGATTCGAACCGGCGCTACCGCCTTGAGAGGGCAGCGTGCTAGGCCGCTACACAACGGGGGCCCTAGCAGTCCCGAGATGATCACCGATCTCTCGGAACAGTACCCCCGACCGGATTCGAACCGGCGCTACTGCCTTGAGAGGGCAGCGTGCTAGGCCGCTACACAACGGGGGCGATGCAGATGAGCTCTGCGAGCTGGCCTACCTGGACTCGAACCAAGACTAACTGAACCAGAATCAGTCGTGCTGCCAATTACACCATAGGCCACTGGAACGCAAGCCCCGTAGGGTTTGTGTCCTAGCTGTGCGCCTAAGGTTCCGGCCTCTCGGCCCGCTCCCGCGGCGCAGGAAGAACATTACCCGAAGGTGGACGGGGCTCCAAAACGAGTATCCGAGCCGAGCAGGGACGGCAGTTCGGCGAGCGAGGCGATGCGGTGCGGCCCGACCGGCGGGTCGATCGTGGCGTACAGACCGCCGCGGTCGATCCACACCGACAGCAGTCCGGCGTCGGCTGCGCCCCGCCCGTCGATCTCCGGGTGGTCACCGACGTAGGCGACCTGGTGCGGTGGGAGTCCGAGGAAGTCGCAGGCCGCGAGGAACGCGCCGGCCTCGGGCTTGGAGATGCCGAGCTCGGCCGCGCACAGGATGGTCTCGAAACGGTCGTGGACGCCGAGGGCGCGCAGCTTGTGGTCCTGGACGTGGAGGCTGGAGTTGGACAGCACCGCGTGCCGGTGGCTGGCGGAGAGGGCGTCGAGGACGGGCAGGACGTCCGGGAAGAGGGCCCAGACCGCCTCGTAGTGCGTGACGTACCGCTGGAACCAGGCGTCGGCCTCGGCGTCGGTGAGGTCCCGGCCCAGGAACACCCGCACGCGGTCGCGCCGCTGCTCCTCGAAGGTGGCCTGTCCGGCCGAGAAGCGGGCCCAGTGCAGGTGGGTGATCTCCCGCCAGTGCTCGATGGCCCGCTCGACGCTGTCGTAGCGCTCCAGCAGGCCCTCGGCCGCCAGGTGGGCGCTCATGCCGAGGCGGTCGGCGGTGGTGTAGTCGAAGAGGGTGTCGTCGACGTCCCAGACCACGGCGCGGATGCTCATGCTCCGACCGTACCCACGGCGGTGCGTTCTCAGCCCGGACGTGGCGAGGGCGGCGTCCGAAGCGGACGCCGCCCTCGCGGTGTGGTGCCGTGCGGCTACGCGGTGAGCTTGGCCAGCGCCGCGTCGATCCGGGTCAGGGTGGTCTCCTTGCCCAGGACCTCAAGGGACTCGAAGAGCGGCAGGCCGACCGTGCGGCCGGTGACGGCGACGCGGACGGGGGCCTGGGCCTTGCCGAGCTTGAGGCCGTGGGCCTCACCGGCGGCCAGGACGGCCTCCTTGAGCGACTCGGCGGAGGTCCAGTCGGCGGCCTCCAGCTTCTCGCGCGCGGTCCGGAGCAGGGCGTCGGAGCCTTCCTTCATGGCCTTGGTCCAGGACGCCTCGTCGAAGACCGGCTCCGCCAGGAACAGGAAGTCGACGTTGTCGGTGATCTCGGAGAGGACCTTGAGGCGGGTCTGCGCGTGCGGCGCGATGGCCTGCCACTTCGCCTCGTCGAAGGCCTCGGGGGCCCAGGGGGCGAACGGCGCCTGGAGCCACGGGCGGCAGCGCTCGGTGAAGTCCTTCACGTCCAGCAGGCGGATGTGGTCGCCGTTGATGGCCTCGCACTTCTTCAGGTCGAAGCGGGCCGGGTTGGGCTGCACGTCGGAGATCTCGAAGGCCGCGATCATCTCGGCGATCGAGAAGACGTCCTGGTCGGCCGAGAGGGACCAGCCGAGCAGCGAGAGGTAGTTGAGCAGCCCCTCGGGGAGGAAGCCGCGCTCCCGGTAGAGGTTGAGGGAGGACTGCGGGTCGCGCTTGGAGAGCTTCTTGTTGCCCTCGCCCATCACGTACGGCAGGTGGCCGAAGGACGGGATCTCCTTGGCGACACCCAGCTCGATCA
This sequence comes from Streptomyces sp. NPDC007929, assembly GCF_042959065.1. Lineage (NCBI taxonomy): Bacteria > Bacillati > Actinomycetota > Actinomycetes > Kitasatosporales > Streptomycetaceae > Streptomyces > Streptomyces sp. NPDC007929. The sequence goes on from NZ_JBIBKD010000008.1 coordinate 196,855, forward strand.
GCGCCTTGTACAGGGCGATCTGGCGCGGGGTGGAGGAGAGCAGGTCCTCGCCGCGCAGGACGTGGGTGATCTCCATCAGAGCGTCGTCGACCGGGTTGACCAGCGTGTACAGCGGGGCGCCGTTGGCGCGGACGATGCCGTAGTCCGGCACGTTCTCCGGGGTGAAGGTCAGCTCGCCGCGGACCAGGTCGGTGAAGGTGATCGTCTCGTCGGGCATCCGGAAGCGGACGATCGGCTCGCGGCCCTGGGCCTGGTACTCCTCGACCTGGGCGGCGGTCAGCTCACGGCAGTGACCGTCGTAGCCGGAGGGCTTGCCGGCGGCGCGGGCGGCCTCGCGGCGGGTGTCCAGCTCCTCCTGGGAGCAGTAGCAGCGGTAGGCGTGACCGGCGTCGAGCAGCTTGGCCGCGACGTCCTTGTAGAGGTCCATGCGCTGCGACTGGCGGTAGGGCGCGTGCGGGCCGCCGACCTCGGGGCCCTCGTCCCAGTCGAAGCCCAGCCAGCGCATCGAGTCGAGCAGCTGGGTGTACGACTCCTCGGAGTCGCGGGCCGCGTCGGTGTCCTCGATGCGAAAGACCAGGGTGCCGCCGTGGTGCTTGGCGAACGCCCAGTTGAACAGGGCGGTGCGGACCAGGCCCACGTGGGGGTTACCGGTGGGCGACGGGCAGAAACGGACGCGTACAGGAGAGCCGGGTGCGCTAGCCACGCTTGACAACCTTGTTGGTGAGAGTGCCGATGCCTTCGATGGTGACGGCGACCTCGTCGCCGACGTTCAGGGGGCCGACCCCAGCCGGGGTGCCCGTGAGGATCACGTCGCCGGGGAGCAGCGTCATGGCCTCGGAGATGTTGACGATCAGGTCCTCGACGGAGTGGATCATCTCGCTGGTCCGGCCCAGCTGCCGTTGCTGGCCGTTGACCGTGAGCTGGATGGTGAGGTCGCTCGCGTCGAGGTCCGTCTCCACCCAGGGGCCGAGCGGGCAGGAGCTGTCGAAGCCCTTGGCCCGGGCCCACTGCTTCTCGCGCCGCTGCACGTCGCGGGCGGTGATGTCGTTGGCGCAGGTGTAGCCGAAGATCACGTCCTTGACGCGCTCGCGCGGGACCTCGCGGCACATCCGGCCGATCACCACGGCCAGCTCGGCCTCGTGGTGCACCTCCTCGGAGAAGGAGGGGTACTGGATCTCGTCGCCGGGGCCGATCACCGAGGTGGACGGCTTGAAGAAGGCGAAGGGGGCGTCGGGGACCTCGTTGCCCAGCTCCTTCGCGTGCTCGGCGTAGTTGCGGCCGAAGGCGACGACCTTGTTGGGGAGCACCGGCGGCAGCAGCCTGACCTTGCTCACCGGCACCTTGGTCCCGGAGAGCTCGAAGTCCGCGAACGGGATGCCCTTGATGATGTCCAGGACGAGTTCGTCCTGCTTGTCGCCCTCGATGGCGCCGAAGGCGACGTTCCCGTCGATGGAGAACCTGGCGATGCGCACGGGATGCTTGGCCCCTTGACTGAGCGGCTGGAGTCTGACGGTCCAGGCTAACGCGGGGAGGTCTCCCCGCCCCGCGCATTATGAAGGGGCGCCCCGTCGCGGGGGGCGCCCCTGGAAAATCCGTCTGCCGACCCCCTGAGCATCCGGCGGCCGGCGTGCGTACTAGCTGGTGTCACTCCGCGGCCGCGGCGGCCGCGACGGGGATCTCCATGAGGACGGTGCGCTTGGGGTTTGCGGTCTGGGCCGGCAGGTCGACGGGGTGCTCCGGCTGCTCCGGCGTCCGCAGTTCGTCGGCGTCCTCCAGGTGTGCCAGCGTCGTGCGTCGCGGGTTGGCGATCTTGTGGAACATCGTCGTCGTCTTCACTGTTTACTTGACCCTGTCCTGTGACGGGCGCCGGGCGAGGTGTGAACCCCCGTACGGGCGCGGGTTGTCGGTTGTGCCTTCGATGTAAAGCGTCAGGCTAAACATCCGATTCCCCGGCCCGTTCGCGCAGGGGCCCTGATCGGTGTGTGAGTTTCCTCACGAATCAGAGGGCGAATCGGTCATTCCGGACCCGCACCCCACCGCAACGAAACGGACATTGGCTGACTGAAGCCATCATTCCGCTCCTGATCATGGCGACTGGGACACCTGGCACGGCTTGTCGACTCGCGGGATTACGCCCGAAATAGGCGAACTCGCTTTCTACGACAGGTGATCCGGCGCTCACGCGGTGTCACCTACATCACGGCTCGGCCTACGGGCCTTGTTGGAGATCCTGTGCTGTGCTGGAATCTCACGGACCGCCGCTGGATCGAGCCGGCGCACAGGGGGCGCACAGACGCGCCGAGCGGCGGTGAGTAAGGGGGAGCCAGCGCCGGTCACTCCGACCACCACGGGGCCGTTTTTCAGGGCGTCCCCAGAACGCCGACACCGTGCCCCGCCGTTCAGGCGACGGGGTGCCTGGTTCAGAGGTTGCGACGCTAGTGCAGGGACGTTTCAAGAGGGATGGCAGCGCTTCGGCGGAGCCGGAGCCGCACGGCGGGACTGGCCCCATGAATGGCGGCTCCTCGCCCCAGCACGCCCAGAACCAGGGCCCTGCCGGTGACGGTGGAGAGCGCTCCGGACCGGCCGCGTCCGGCTCCACGAGCCCGGCCAAGGGGCTGAAGCCCCCGGCGGGCCCGGTGGGACCCGGTCCGCGAATAGCCCTGCGGAACTGGCGTATCTCCACCCGCCTGGTGTCGCTGCTCGCGCTCCCGGTGGTCGCCGCCACGTCGCTGGGCGCGCTGCGCATCAACGACTCCATGGACAACATCCAGCAGCTCGACAACATGAAGCTGCTGACGGACCTGACCAAGCAGGCCACCGAGCTGTCGGCCGCGCTCCAGGAAGAGCGTGACCAGTCGGCCGGCCCGCTCGCGCACGGCGGCAAGGCCACGGACTTCACGGTCAAGGGACTTCGCGAGAAGACCGACCGGGCGCGGAAGAACTTCCTCGACAGTTCCGAGGAGATCGACAGCACCAGCAAGGAGGGCAACCTCAAGGGCGTCCGCGAGTACCTCGTCCAGCTCGCCGGCGAGCTGGGCGACCTGGAGCAGATCCGCAAGGGCGCCTACGCCACCGAGGACAACTCCACGCAGACGATCGAGGCGTACCACCGTCTGATCGAGAACCTGATCGACCTCTCCCAGGACATGGCCGAGGCGACCAGCAACCCGGACATGATCCAGCGCACGCGTGCGCTCGCGGCGTTCTCCTCCGCCAAGGAGTACTCCTCGATCCAGCGCGCGGCCCTGGCCGCGGCCCTGCCCGCGAGCAACACCACGACCGGCAAGCTGTCGCCCAACGACCGGCTCTACGCCGAGTCCGCCCTGGAGAGCCAGAACTCCGAGCTCCGCAGCTTCAAGAGCATCTACGGCGAGGACTCCGCCGCCGAGCTGCTCAAGCCGATCGAGGACGGCGGCAACTCCACGATCAAGGCGACCGACACCTACGCCGGTCGCGCCCTGGTCTCCGCGAGCGGTCTCGCCCAGCAGGACAAGCGGTCCTACCGCGACTGGCTGGACGACAGCTCCACCAAGATCCAGCAGATGAAGAACATCGAGCACACCCTGCTCGAGGAGATGGAGCAGAAGGCCCGCGAGCTGCGCAGCGCCACCGAGCGCGACGCGATCATCTCCGGTGCCCTGATCCTCATCGTGCTCGGTGTGTCGCTGGTCGGCGCCTTCGTCGTGGCGCGGTCCATGATCCGCTCGCTGCGCCGCCTGGAGGACACCGCGACCAAGGTCGCCTCCGACCGACTGCCCGAGCTGGTCAAGCAGCTGTCCGAGTCCGACCCGCAGGACGTCGACACGTCCGTGGAGTCGGTCGGTGTGCACTCCCGGGACGAGATCGGCCGCGTGGCCGCGGCCTTCGACGACGTGCACCGCGAGGCGGTCCGCCTCGCCGCCGAGCAGGCCCTGCTGCGGGGCAACGTCAACGCGATGTTCACCAACCTCTCGCGCCGCTCCCAGGGTCTGATCCAGCGCCAGCTGTCGCTGATCTCCGAGCTGGAGTCCCGCGAGGCCGACCCGGACCAGCTGTCCTCGCTGTTCAAGCTCGACCACCTCGCCACCCGCATGCGCCGTAACGGTGAGAACCTCCTCGTTCTCGCCGGTGAAGAGCCCGGCCGCCGCTGGACCCGTCCGGTGCCGCTGGTCGACGTGCTGCGCGCCGCCGCGTCCGAGGTGGAGCAGTACGAGCGGATCGAGCTGGCCTCGGTGCCGACCACCGAAGTGGCCGGCCGCGTGGTCAACGACCTCGTGCACCTGCTCGCCGAGCTGCTGGAGAACGCGACGTCGTTCTCCTCGCCGCAGACCAAGGTCAAGGTCACCGGTCACGCGCTGCCCGACGGCCGGGTGCTGATCGAGATCCACGACACCGGTATCGGCCTGTCGCCGGAGGACCTGGCGGCGATCAACGAGCGGCTCGCCTCTCCCCCGACGGTGGACGTCTCCGTCTCCCGCCGCATGGGTCTGTTCGTGGTCGGCCGGCTGTCCCAGCGGCACGGCATCCGCATCCAGCTGCGCCCGTCCGACTCCGGTGGTACGACCGCGCTGGTCATGCTGCCCGTCGATGTCGCCCAGGGCGGCCGCAAGCCCCAGCCCAAGCAGCCGGGTCAGCCGCCGGTCGGTGGCGGCGGTCCCGCCGCCGCGCAGGCCGCCGCCGGTGCGGCCGCCGCCCGGCGTGCCGCCGGGGCCGGCCAGGGCGCAGGTGCCCTCGGGGCCGGCGCGTCCGGCGGTGCCTTCGGTGGCGGTGCTCTCGGAGCGGGTGCGTCCGGCGGTGGCCGGCTCGGTCCGGGCCAGAGCCCGCGGGCCGCGCTGCCCGGGCGGGACGGGGACGGTGGTCGTCCGGGAGCGCCGGGCGGTGCGCGTGGACCGCAGGGTTCCGGCCCGTCGATGTTCGAGCAGGGTGGCTCCGCGCAGGGCCGTCCGGCCCAGGGCGGTGCCGGTGCGTTCGGTCAGCAGCCGGGTCAGCAGGCTCCGGGCGCCCCGCAGGGTCTCCAGGCCGCGGGCACCAACGGGCCGCAGGGCCAGGACGCCTTCGGCGGTGGGCGCGGCCGCAAGAAGCAGGGCGGCAACGCCGAGCAGGGCAAGGGCCGCAGGCCGCAGCTGCCGCCGCGCGGTGGCCCGCGGGCCGAGCTGCCCGGCGGTGAGTCCCAGCAGCGCGTGCCGAGCTGGAGCGACGAGAACGCCCAGCCGCCGGTTCCGCGCGCCTCGCTGGACGCCCCGCGCGGCCACGAGGAGCCGGACGTCTCGCGCACCTCGTCCCTCCCGCGCGTCGACGACCGGCAGGGCCCGGGCGCGACGGCCGAGATGCCGGCCGTGCCGCGCGACAACGACCGGCAGGGCCTCGGCTCGCCGGCCGACTTCGGCGCCGCTCAGCAGGCGGACCCGTTCGGCCCTGGTGCGAACGCTCCGCAGGGCCAGGGCCAGTTCGTCCGGCCGGACGTTTTCGGCACCCCGGGCGGCCGTCCGGACCCGTCGTCCACGTCGGGCCAGTACCCGGCCCCGCAGTCCTACGACAACGGCTCGACGGGCCAGTACCCGGCGCCCCGCCAGGACAACGGCTCGACCGGCCAGTACCCCGCGCCCCGTCAGGACAACGGCTCCGGGCGGCCCACGCTGCCCGGTCCGGCCACGTCGGCCGACCCGGCGGGCACGGGGCAGTTCGAGCGGCCGCAGCCGAACGGCGGCCGGGGCCCGGCCGACTTCGGTGCTCCGCGTCCGCCCGCCCCGCAGACCCGCCCGGTCCGGCAGGAGCCCGAGGCCCTGCCGCCGGCGTCCGGTCCCGGCGACGGTCGTACGCCGCTGTACGACACGCTGGAGACCAACTGGTTCCACGGCCAGCAGGAGCAGCAGCAGCCGCAGAACAACGGCTCCGCTCCGGCCGCCCCGCAGCAGCCGCAGGGACCCACCGGTCCGCAGCGGTCCGCACCCGCCGGCTGGCGTACCTCGCCGAACGACGACCTCGTCCGCCAGGCCGAGCGAGTCCGCCAGCCCGCCGCGGGTGGTGTCACCACCTCCGGCCTGCCGCGCCGGGTGCCCCGGGCCAACCTCGTCCCGGGCACGGCTCAGCAGCAAACCCACCAGAGCGGTCCGCAGATCTCGCGTGCGCCCGATGACGTGCGCGGCCGGCTGACCAATCTCCGTCGGGGAATCGCACAGGGTCGTCAGGCCGGGTCCACCCAGACCGGCAGCCACCCACGGCCCACTCACCAGCAGGAGCGTTAGTTGAGTCCGATGAGCCAGGCGGCACAGAATCTCAACTGGTTGATCACCAACTTCGTGGACAACACCCCCGGGGTGTCCCACACCGTCGTCGTGTCCGCCGACGGTCTCCTCCTGGCGCTGTCCGAGGGCTTCCCGCGCGACCGCGCCGACCAGCTCGCGGCCGTCGCCTCGGGCCTGACGTCGCTGACGGCGGGCGCCTCCCGGATCTTCGAGGGCGGTGACGTGGCGCAGACGGTCGTGGAGATGGAGCGGGGGTTCCTCTTCCTGATGTCCGTCTCGGACGGCTCGTCCCTGGCCGTACTCGCCCACCCCGAGTGCGACATCGGCCTCGTCGGCTACGAGATGGCGCTCCTGGTCGACCGCGCGGGCGCGGTTCTCACCCCCGACCTGCGAGCTGAGCTCCAAGGCAGTCTGCTTCACTGATCGGCACCGGCACCACCCGTCTCACCACATCACCGTCCGGCCGCCACACACCCCACACAGGCCCCGTCAGACGGCTTGCTGACCGACTTGCTGTCCCGCCCGGAGGACCCATGACCCCGCCCACCGCCTCTCATGATCCGTACGCGGAGCCGTACGAGGACGAGGGCGACCAGCCGCTGGTAAGGCCGTACGCCATGACCGGTGGCCGGACCCGGCCGCGCTACCAGCTGGCCATCGAGGCACTGATCAGCACGACCGCGGACCCCGCCGCGCTGATGGGGCTCCTCCCGGAGCACCAGCGGATCTGCCACCTGTGCCGTGAGGTGAAGTCGGTGGCCGAGGTCTCGGCGCTGCTCAACATGCCGCTGGGGGTGGCCCGGATCCTGGTCGCGGACCTCGCCGAGGCCGGTCTCGTCGCGATCCACCAGCCGGGCGGCGACGACGCCACCGGCGCACCGGACGTGACACTGCTCGAAAGGGTGCTCAGTGGACTTCGCAAGCTCTGACGCGGGTCGATCGACCACCTCCGCGAAGATAGTGGTGGCGGGCGGCTTCGGCGTGGGCAAGACCACGTTCGTGGGTGCCGTCTCGGAGATCAACCCGCTGCGCACCGAGGCCGTGATGACGTCCGCTTCGGCCGGCATCGACGACCTCACCCACACCGGGGACAAGACCACCACCACGGTGGCCATGGACTTCGGCCGTATCACCCTGGACCAGGACCTGATCCTGTACCTCTTCGGTACACCGGGTCAGGACCGCTTCTGGTTCATGTGGGACGACCTGGTGCGCGGCGCCATCGGCGCGGTGGTGCTCGTGGACACCCGCCGCCTGGCCGACTGCTTCCCGGCCGTCGACTACTTCGAGAACAGCGGTCTGCCGTTCGTCGTCGCCCTGAACGGCTTCGACGGGCAGCAGCCCTACCAGCCCGAAGAGGTGCGCGAGGCGCTGCAGATCGGACCGGACACCCCGATCATCACGACGGACGCCCGGCATCGCTCCGATGCGAAGAGTGCCCTGATCACGCTGGTCGAGCACGCTCTGATGGCACGGCTGAGGTAGCACTCAAATCAGAATCGCCATACGGCAGTTGTCGTAGATGCACCGGAGCCGGCTGTGTCCTTTGACACGGTCGGCCAAGGTGTTCATAACGTTTCGGCAGAGGAATCGGGTGGTACGGCCACTCGTCGCGCACATCCGGTCTCGCTGCGCGCACAATCGCCCCGCCTTTTGGCGGGGCTCGCTCTTTATGACCGTTTTATCTGGGGCTTACATCACGCCGATTCCCCGCCTCGGACTGTTTGGAAGAGCGCAGGTCGTCGTGCTGGAATGCCTGAACTGCCCAATAGTCAATGACGTACTCCTCCGTCGACGGCGACTTGGGCGCTGAACACTGCGGCACAACGTTGGTGCCGACCGCCGAGAGGTTGTTGGTCGAGTGAGGCGAAGCAAGAACAGTCCCGAGCCGTCGGCCCGGGGCAACTTCACCCCGCCGCCGCGCACAGCGGCGCCCGCCCCCGTGCCCGGTTCGGAACCGACGGCAGCGCCCGCCGAGAGCGGCGGCCGTCTCTCCCCGCGGAACTGGCGCGTGGCGACCAGGCTGAACGCGATCCTGCTCATACCCGTGGTGGTCGGCCTCGTCATGGGCGGCTTCCAGGTGAAGAGCTCGATCGACACCTGGCAGGAGGCCGAGGACGCGGAGAACACCGCGCGCCTGGTGCGGGCCGCGCTGGCCTACGGCAACGAACTCCTCGTCGAGCGCGACGTCACGGCCGCGCCCCTGCTCCAGGGCAAGGGCGCGAAGGACCCGACGGTCGTGAAGGCCCGCGCGAACACCGACAAGGCGGCCGACGCCTTCGACGAAGCCGTCAAGAACATGCCCGACCGGCCCAACCTGGAGCGGCGCCTGGAGCGCTTCCGCGAGGTGGAGCCGAAGCTGGTGCAGCTGCGTGCCGCCGCCTACACCTCCCAGCTCAAGGGCGTACAGACGGAAGAGGGGTATGTCGAGACCGAGCACCGGCTCCTGGAGTTCGCCAACGAGCTCGGCCTGGGCACCGGCAACATCACCAGCTACGGCCGTACCGTCTACGCCATCTCGCTGACCAAGGGAGCCCTCTCCCTCCAGCGCTCCATCGGCATGCACATGCTGATCAAGCCGGGTCCGGACGGCGGCAACCTCGCCAGCCAGCGCATCGCCCTTTCCTCGTACGCGTACCTGGAGCGCATCGCCATCCAGGAGTACCAGAGCGGCGGCACCGAAGAGGACAACGCCAAGCTGACGGCGGCCGAGAAGCAGATCAAGACCGAGGGCGCGACCATGGCCGCGGAGGCCAAGGCCAAGGACCCGGACTACGTCCCGCCGCCCTCCAACCCCACCACGATGATCGCCAGGCTCGCCGCGCTGCCGTCCACGGACCCCAGCGAGCGCGCCGACCTCGCCCAGGCGGGCATCACCGCGCAGAACTGGTGGGCGGTCAACACGCTGAAGTTCAACGCGTACAACAAGATCGAGACCGAACTGGCCGACACCGCGGTGAACGAGGCCTCGGACATCGCCGACGACGCCCAGCGCGACGCCTACATCACCGGTGCCGCCGTCGTGGTCGCCCTGCTCCTGGCCTTCATCCTGGCCGGCGCGGTCGCCCGCCAGATGAGCCGCTCGATGCGCCAGCTGCGCAACGCCGCCTTCGGCATCGCCGAGCAGCGGCTGCCGATGCTGGTCGACCAGCTCTCCCGCACCGACCCCGGCCGCGTCGACACCCGTGTCCAGGCCATCCCGATCTCCACCACCGACGAGATCGGCGAGGTCGCCCGCGCCTTCGACCAGGTCCACCGCGAGGCTGTCCGGCTCGCCGCCGAGCAGGCCCTGCTGCGGGGCAACATCAACGCGATCTTCACCAACCTCTCGCGCCGCAACCAGTCCCTGATCGAGGGCCAGCTGACCCTGATCACCGACCTGGAGAACAACGAGGCCGACCCGGACCAGCTGGAGAACCTCTTCAAGCTGGACCACCTCGCGACCCGTATGCGCCGCAACGGCGAGAACCTCCTGGTCCTCGCCGGCGAGGAGCCCGGCCGCCGCTGGGACCAGCCGGTCCCGCTGGTCGACGTGCTGCGCGCCGCCTCCTCCGAGGTGGAGCAGTACGAGCGCATCGAGCTGTCCGGCGTGCCGGAGGCCGAGATCCACGGCCGGGCCGTGACCGACCTCGTGCACCTGCTCGCCGAGCTCCTGGAGAACGCCACCACGTTCTCCTCCCCGCAGACCAAGGTCCGCGTCACCGCCACCCGTCTGCCCGACGGCCGCGTGATGATCGAGATCCACGACAAGGGCATCGGCCTGACCGCCGAGGACTTCGCGGACATCAACCACAAGCTGGCCAACCCGCCCACGGTGGACGCCGCGATCTCGCAGCGCATGGGTCTGTTCGTCGTCGGCCGGCTGTCCGACCGGCACGGCATCCGGGTCCAGCTGCGCCCCTCGGGCGAGCAGGCCGGCACCACCTCGCTGGTCATGCTGCCGGACGCGATCACCCACGGTGGTGGTGGCGAGCAGCACGTGGACCGCGACGAGTTCACCGTCTCGCAGATCATCCCGGAGCAGAACTTCGGCGGCGGCGGCGAGAACTTCAACCAGCAGCCCATGCGCACGGCCGCGGAGCTCGGCTTCGACGACAGCCGCTACTCCGACGTCCCCGACGACATACGGGAGCTGGACCCCGTCGGCCGCTCCCTGATGCGCGAGGAGCGCCGGGCGGCCCTGGAGTCCCAGTCGCCCGAGCACCCCGCGCTGCCCGGCCAGAGCGGACAGCAGCCCGACCAGGCGGCCGGGTACCGCGAGGAGTACGACGGGCAGCAGGGCTACGACACCGGCCAGGCCTACGACACCGGGCAGAACGGCTACCCCGAGCAGCAGCCGTCCGCGTACGACTCTCAGGCGCCGTACGAGCAGCAGCAGCCGTCGTACGACGAGCAGCGGCACATGTCGTACGAGGAACCGCAGCGCCCTGCGTACGACGAGCAGTACTACGCGCCGAACAACGGTCTGCCGCAGAACGACACCTTCTCGCCGAACGGCGGCTACCCGGAGCCCTCCTATGCGGAGCCGGCCCAGGAGGAGCCCGCGGCTGCGAACTCGGGCGGACCGGGTGGTTTCTCCGCCTTCGAGCAGCGGCGTCACCAGGATGACTGGCCGCAGCAGGAGGGTTACCAGAACGGCTACCCGAGCCAGTACCCTGCTCAGGCCCTGGAAACGGAATCTGCGCAGGCCGCTGACGCGAGTGAGCAGGACCGCGTAGGCTTCGACCGTCCGGGACCGACCCAGTCCGCCGCCCCGTCGCTCACCGACGCCGGGCTTCCCCGCCGCGGAGCCACCGCGAGCGGTGCGAACGGCTCGGGCGGCGCGCGGCACACGAGCCAGGAGCCTGCGGCCTCCAGCGCTCAGAGCAACGGCGACGGCGACTGGCGCTCGGCCAACGACGAGCGGTGGCAGCAGGCCTCGCAGCTCCGGAAGCCGAAGGCGGGCGGGGTCACCTCCTCCGGCCTGCCGAGGCGGGTACCCAAGGCCAACCTGATCGAGGGTGCCGCCGAAAGCACCCCCCAGGGAGGCCCCCAGGTCTCCCGTGCTCCGGAGGACGTCCGGGGCAGGCTGAGCAACCTGCGTCGGGGCGTCCAGCGCGGACGCAGCGCAGGCAGTGAAACGAACGGCCAGGCCACTAGGAATCAGCACAGTGGTCCTGACAGCACCTACAACCAGGAGCGTTAGTGTGAGCCCGATGAGCCAGGCGGCACAGAACCTGAACTGGTTGATCACCAACTTCGTGGACAACACCCCGGGGGTGTCCCACACGGTGGTGGTCTCCGCCGACGGACTCCTTCTGGCGATGTCCGAAGGGTTCCCCCGCGACCGTGCCGACCAGCTCGCGGCCGTCGCCTCCGGTCTGACGTCCCTGACGGCAGGCGCCTCCCGGATCTTCGAGGGAGGCGCGGTGAACCAGACGGTTGTGGAGATGGAGCGGGGATTCCTCTTCATCATGTCCGTATCCGACGGCTCGTCCCTCGCCGTCCTCGCACATCCGGAGGCGGACATCGGCCTCATCGGGTACGAGATGGCGCTGCTGGTCGACCGAGCCGGTACGGTCCTGACACCGGACCTTCGTGCGGAGCTCCAGGGGAGCCTGCTCAACTAACAGACGGACGGTGCGTTTTGGCGTCCCGTGGCCGTAAGGTTTCGGGACGCGGCTCCACAGCGATGGGTGCCAGGCACAGTCGGAGGAGGAGAAAGTGGCAACACCCCCAGGCGGTTCGCCTTCGGGCAACTGGTCGTACGGCCCTGCCCAGGGCCAGGGCGACGGTGGTCAGAACCCGAACCGTTACAACTTCCCCTCCGCACCGAGCCACCGGCAGCCGTACGCGCCTCAGGGCCCCGGCCCCTCGCCGTACGACCAGCCACCGGCCCCGCGCATCCAGCCCGTGCAGCCGCAACGCCGCACCCCCGAGCCGTCGCCCGCCGGGGGATCGAACAACCCGCTGGTGCGTCCGTACGCCATGACCGGCGGCCGGACCCGCCCGCGCTACCAGCTCGCCATCGAGGCGCTGGTGCACACCACTGCGCAGCCGCACCAGATGCAGGGCCAATTGCCCGAGCATCAGCGGATCTGCAACCTCTGCCGGGAAATCAAGTCGGTCGCCGAGATCTCGGCGCTCCTCACGATCCCTCTCGGCGTGGCCAGGATCCTCGTCGCCGACTTGGCGGAGGCGGGACTGGTCGCCATCCATCAGCCCGGCGGCGACGAGAACGCCGGCGGCCAGCCAGACGTGACACTGCTCGAAAGGGTGCTCAGTGGACTTCGCAAGCTCTAGCGGAGGGCCTTCCCGCTCCACCACGTCCGCGAAGATCGTGGTGGCGGGCGGCTTCGGCGTGGGCAAGACCACGTTCGTGGGTGCCGTCTCGGAGATCAACCCGCTGCGCACCGAGGCCGTGATGACGTCCGCTTCGGCCGGCATCGACGACCTCACCCACACCGGGGACAAGACCACCACCACGGTGGCCATGGACTTCGGCCGTATCACCCTGGACCAGGACCTGATCCTGTACCTCTTCGGTACACCCGGACAGGACCGCTTCTGGTTCATGTGGGACGACCTGGTACGCGGCGCCATCGGCGCGATCGTGCTGGTCGACACGCGGAGGCTCGCCGACTGCTTCCCCGCCGTCGACTACTTCGAGAACAGCGGTCTGCCGTTCGTGATCGCGCTGAACGGCTTCGACGGGCAGCAGCCGTACACGCCGGACGAGGTGCGGGAGGCTCTCCAGATCGGTCCTGACACGCCGATCATCACGACGGACGCGCGGCACCGTGCGGATGCGAAGTCGGCGCTGATCACGCTGGTTGAGCACGCGCTGATGGCTCGCCTGCGGTAGTTCTCCGTTGCTGTGGGACAGCCCCTGGCGGCCTTCGGGCTGCCGGGGGCTGTCGTGTGCCGAGTGCGGGTGGTGTGTGCTTGTCGCGCCCACGCGGCGGAGCCGCACATCGATTCAGCCCCGCGCCCCCCAACGAAGAAGGCCCCTCCAAGAGGGGCCTTCTTCGTGCTACTGGGGTCAGCGCCAGCTGTGCGGGGCCCTGAAGCCCGGCTCGCGTTCCAGGCGGCGCCAGCCTGCCTTGATGCGGCCGCGGTGGACCGGGGCCGGGTCCGTGGGGCGGGCGGCGGCGCGGGCCAGGAGGATGGCCGTGATCGCGGCGACCTCCTCGGGCTCGGCGTGGCCCTTCTCGACGCGGATGTCAGCAGATTCCATGGGTGTCAGTCTCCGTGAGGAAGATGTCCGCAGGGTTACTGCGGCGGGTTGCCGTGCTTGCGGGACGGCAGGTCCGCGTGCTTGGTCTGGAGCATGGCGAGGGACTTGATCAGCACCTCGCGGGTCTCGGCGGGGTCGATGACGTCGTCGACCAGGCCGCGCTCGGCCGCGTAGTAGGGGTGCATCAGCTCGGACTTGTACTCCTTGACCATGCGGGCCCGCATGGCCTCGGGGTCCTCGGCCTCGGCGATCTGACGGCGGAAGATGACGTTGGCCGCGCCCTCCGCGCCCATGACCGCGATCTCGTTGGTCGGCCAGGCGTAGGTGAGGTCCGCACCGATGGACTGGCTGTCCATGACGATGTAGGCACCTCCGTAGGCCTTGCGCAGGATCAGGGAGATCCTCGGCACGGTCGCGTTGCAGTAGGCGTAGAGGAGCTTCGCGCCGTGGCGGATGATGCCACCGTGCTCCTGGTCGACGCCCGGGAGGAAGCCGGGCACGTCCAGAAGAGTGATGATCGGGATGTTGAACGCGTCGCACATCTGTACGAAGCGGGCCGCCTTCTCGGAGGCCTCGATGTCCAGCACACCCGCCAGGGCCTGCGGCTGGTTCGCCACGATGCCGACGACCTGGCCGTCCATCCGGCCCAGCGCGCAGATGATGTTGCGGGCCCAGCGCTCGTGGACCTCCAGGTAGTCGCCGTCGTCGACGATCTCCTCGATGACCTTGGCCATGTCGTACGGCCGGTTGCCGTCCGCCGGGACCAGGTCCAGCAGGACGTCCGACCGGCGGTCGGCGGCGTCCGAGGACTCGTGGCGGGGCGGGTTCTCGCGGTTGTTCTGCGGGAGCATCGACAGGAGGTAGCGGACCTCGGCGATGCAGGTCTCTTCGTCGTCGTAGGCGAAGTGGCAGACACCGGACGTCTCGGCGTGGACGTCGGCGCCGCCCAGACCGTTCTGGGTGATCTCCTCGCCGGTGACCGCCTTGACGACGTCGGGGCCGGTGATGAACATCTGCGAGGTCTCGCGGACCATGAAGACGAAGTCGGTGAGGGCGGGGCTGTAGGCCGCGCCGCCGGCGCACGGGCCGAGCATCACCGAGATCTGCGGGATCACGCCCGAGGCCTTGGTGTTGCGCTGGAAGATGCCGCCGTACCCGGCGAGCGCCGAGACGCCCTCCTGGATACGGGCGCCGGCGCCGTCGTTCAGCGACACCAGCGGGGCACCGGCCGCGATGGCCATGTCCATGATCTTGTGGATCTTGGTGGCGTGGGCCTCGCCCAGGGCGCCGCCGAAGATGCGGAAGTCGTGGGCGTAGACGAAGACCGTGCGGCCCTCCACCGTGCCCCAGCCGGTGATCACACCGTCGGTGTACGGCTTCTTGGCCTCCAGGCCGAAGCCCGTGGCCCGGTGCCGGCGCAGCTGCTCGACCTCCCGGAAGGAGTCCGGGTCGAGGAGGAGTTCGATGCGCTCCCGCGCGGTCAGCTTGCCCTTGGCGTGCTGCGCGCTGGTCGCCTTCTCGCTCGGTCCGGCCACCGCCTGCGCACGGATCTCGTGCAGTTCGGCCACGCGTCCACGCGCGTCGGTCGGCTCACCCGGCGCCTCATCCAAAACGGTCATGTAGTGACCTTACGAAGCCGACCGAGGAATGCGGGCCGTCGACTCCTCACAGTCTCCGGCGTGTTTTCCTGGTACCCCTGAACAGAACCGTGGCGCTGTTGAGCCTTTCCGACTGCTCAGCGGGCGTGTCGCTTGTGGGGGGCGTACAAAGTGGTCAGAGGAGAGTCACCTCACAGACATGGGTGGCGCATACCGTCCCCGGGGTGACGCGCACGCGCAGCCGGCGGCCTGTGGAGAGCACTTCGACCGTCTTGTCCGCCCGGTCGACGCGGCGGACCGGGTGGTCCCAGACGATCTCCAGCGGTTCGCCCGTACGGGGCGGTTCGCTCACGCAGAGGGTAGCGGTACGGCCCCGGCTGACAACCAGCACGCTCGCGCCGCCGGAGGCGGAGAGCGGGCTCGCCGTCCCCGCCCGCCAGAAGGTGGCGGCCGTGCAGCCGAGGGAGGGCACGGTGACGGCCTGGCGGCCGGCGTCGTTGGCGAGGACCGACATCCAGTGCCGGTCGGCGGCCCGGCGTGCGACCGCGTGGCGGGACGCCCCGGGCATGAGGACGTAGGTGTACGTGGCGTCCTCGGGGTCGGTGCCGTGGTCGAGCCAGAGGGTCTGCCAGCGGCGGGTGCGTCGCTCGGGTGTGCTGCCGGTGTTGATGTCGGACCAGGCGCCGGTGCGGTCCTCGCGCAGCGCCTTGGTCTCGCGGCCGAACAGGACCCAGCCGCCGTGGCCCTCCAGGTGGGCCCAGTGCGGGCCCTTGACGAAGCGCTGGGTGCCGGACGCGTTGAGGTTGCGGTTGTCGACGATCGTCTCGACCGGGACGCCGTCGGAGCAGGTGATTCCCGCGCCCAGGCAGATCACCGCGTCCTCGACGCAGAACCAGGACTTGCGGGCCTGGAGGGTGGAGCCGAGGCCCTTGAGGTGCTGGCCGAGGGCGGCACAGGTGCCGTCGGTGGTGCCGCCGACCCAGCGCGCGTCCGGGCGGGCCGTGCCCCACTCGCCGCCCTCGCGGTCGGCGAGCGGCTTGGTGGAGACGGTGGTGCCGGGCAGGCGGTACCAGTCGACGGTCGGCCAGAACCAGTCCGTGTACTGGTCGCCGGTGCCCTCGGCCCACCAGCTGACCATGCCCGCCCCGGTGTGCCAGCCGCGGGGGTTCTCGCCGTTGCCGCACTCGTAGTGGGCGATGCGGTCACTGGCCATGGCGATGTTCAGGGTGAAGCCGGGACCGCGGTGGACGGCACGGTCCATGGCGGCGAACAGGTGGTGACCGGTGGGTTCGGGCGCGGCCGGGGCGGGTGCGGCGGCGATGGCGTGCAGCCGGGCCAGGTCGGCGACGCCGAACTGGGGTGCCGTCAGGATCGGGTTCACGGTGTCGCGTTCGATCCAGCCCTTGACGCGGGCGTGCCAGCGCTCGCGTTCCGCGGGGCTCGCACCGGCCGCGAGCAGGGCGATCGCGGCGATGAGCTGCCCGCCGTGGTAGTGGTCGCCGCGCATGATCTCGCGGTCGTCGATGCGGAGGTAACCGCGGCTGATGGCGCGGCCGTTGACGCTGTCCATGACCAGTCCGTCGTGGATGAGCGGCGCGTAGGCACGCTCGACGCTGTCGAGGACGATCTGCCGGTTCGGGTCGGTGACCTCCCAGTCGGATCCGGCGAGCAGGGCGAAGAGGCGGCCGAGGCCGTCGAGCATGACCTGGCCGTAGGTGCCCGAGTAGGCGACCCAGGTGTGCTGGACGAAGGAGCCGTCGGCGTGGAGGCCGTCGCCCCGGGTGACGTACGGGAAGACCGGGGAGAGCGCGTCGCGGGCGAGGGCGATCTTGGCGGGGTCGCGGCCGAGGATGCCGCGCAGGGCGACGGAACGGCACAGGTCGACGCGGTTGGCGCCGGTGGAGGTGCCGCTGTAGTCGCCGAGGGCCGAGTCGGGGACGAAGTGGTCGACGGCGGCGCAGGCCGCACGGACCCGGGCCTCTCCCAACTCCTCGTACAGGGCGGCCGTGATGTCCATCAGCAGGCGGGGACTGCCGATCTGCCACTCCCACCAGTTGCCGTAGCGGGTGGTGGAGGGGTTGTAGACGGTGGCGGAGAGGTGGTCGAGGCCGCGCAGGACGGCGTCGAGGAGTCCGGGGTCGGCGGTGGAGCCGGTGCCCTGCTGGACGTAGGCCTGGGTCATGGTCCACAGCCGGCCGTAGCTGAGGGTGATGCCGGCCGGTGGGTCGAAGGGCTGCCCGGGCCAGAGGGAGTCCGCCGTCGGGGCCATGCTCGCGCGCAGCTCCCGGGCGAGCGTGCCGGTCTCGGCGAGCCGGGCGGCGTAGGGCTCGGCGGTGGGGTCGTAGCCCGCGCCGAGGCAGATACCGAGCCAGCGACGGCGAAGGGTGTCATACGCATCGCCCGCCCCCTCACCACCCCGTCCGGCCGGCGCCGCACCCCCGGTCGCCGAGAGCGCCGCGACCGCCAGCATCAGGGCACGACGACGGGGAAGGAACCGGGGCTCGGGAGTCATGCCCATGCCCTACCACGGCGAGGGCCTCGCCTGAACGGTGGATTCGGCCGGAGTGACCGGAACGGGGGAACGGGTGACGGGGAGGGGGCGGTGGTCGAGGTCGTTGACCCCTGGGGCGGCTGGAGAGCCCGGAGTGGGCGCCGCCGGAGACGAGTTTCGCACCGGGCCGGCGGGACGGCCCGGGCCGCGAACGGTCGTGCCGTCTGGGCCGGGGACAGCCACGCGGTCCGGTCCCGGGACAGCCGGACAGGCCCGAGCCGGGGACAGCTCCGGTGATACGGGCCGAGAGCGGCCCGGGCCAGGCGGACCGAGAACGGCCGGGGCGACGCCGACCGTGAACGGTCCGAGCAGACCTGAAGGGGGACAGCCGTACCGCCGAGGCACCCCGGCCGGTCACCCACGCCGGGCGCCGCCGACGGGGCACACATACACACGCACCGCCGGTACTGAGCCACCCGAGTCAAGCCGGGCAGGCGTGAGCAGCCCCGACCGCGCACGACCCGCCCGAGTAGCCCCGATCGCGCACGACAAGCCCCGTCGCCCCGACCCCGCACGGCGCGCCTGAGTCAGCAAGTTCGGGCACCGCCGACACGGGTCACCCGGGTCCGGGCACCGCCGACACGGGTCACCCGGCAGGGGACAGCCCAGCCACGCCCTCCGGCGTCACCTCGTCCGACACCACCGACCCCGGTTCAGCCGAAGCGGTTCAGCAGGCGGCGGTACAGGCCCGGGGCGAGGCCTCGGACTCGGCCTGGGACCGTCAGCCAGGTGGGGACGTACGTCTCGTCGCGGTCGTGGCGGACTGCCTCCCAGATCGCGCCGGCGACGCAGCCGGGCGAGAGGAGGCCGGCGCGGGTGCCGTCGTAGGGCCTGCCGCGGCGGGAGTGGAAGGCCGTGTCGACGGGGCCGGGCACGACGAAGCTCACGCCCACGCCCGTGCCGCGCAGCTCCTGGCGCAGCGCCTCCGCGAAGGCGGCCAGGCCGGCCTTGGCGGCGGAGTACACCGCCTCCTCCCGCAGCCCCACGCAGCCCGCGACCGCGCCGAGCAGCACCACGCGCCCCCGCCCGGCCGCGATCATGGTGGGCAGCACCTCGCGCACGAGGTGGAGCGTGGCGTTGAGGTCCAGGGTGAGGACGCGGTCGATGTCGGTGTGCGGCATGGCGGTGAAGGGGCCCGTCCAGCCCATGCCCGCTCCGGCGACGAGGACGTCGATCCGGCCGGTGGTGTGCAGCGCGGACTGGGCGAGCAGGCGCGGGCCGCCCGGGGCGGCGAGGTCGGCGGGCAGCACGACGGCCGAGGTGCCGGAGGCCGTCTGCTCCAGGCGGTTCCGGTCGCGTCCGTTCAGCAGCAACTGCCAGCCGTCCATGGCGAAGCGTCGTGCCGTGGCCGCTCCGATGCCCGAGGAGGCGCCGGTGACCAGGGCCACGCGCCGGTCGATCCGCCGCGGCGGCCCGTACTGGTTCACCCGGGCGGGGACGGGGGCCGTGGCGCGGCGCCGGGTGGGGTCCGCCGGTGGGTCGTGGGCCGAGCCGGAGCCGGTGAGTGTCACGAGTCGCTCTCCCCTGCGCTGTGCGTCCGCCGTGGTCTCGTCTGTCTCCATGCGCTCACTGGAAACGGAACCCCGTCTCGTCCCACCCCGCCACCGCACGATCGGCTTGTCTGCGTCCCGCCGGACCTCGGCAGGCCCCCTGCCCGGGGGCCACCCCCGTACCTGGGCCGCAGTGCACCGCCGTCGGCGGAACCACTCGCGCGGGCCGGGCGATTGCGCCAAGCGGGCGTATGCCAGGGGGCGCGTGAGCGGGGGCGAGGGGTGCGGCAGGGGTGCGGCGGGCGTGATGCAGACACTTCCACCGAAGATGTTGAACATTGAACGGAATAAGTCTACGGTGGGTCTCGTTGGAGTAGTTAAACATTCAACATCAACCACAGGAGGCAGACCCCCATGAGCATCTTCAGCCGTAACGACGCCCAGACCGCCACCGCCACCGCCACCGCCACCGTGAACCCCGAGCTGGCCGCCCTGACCGGCGACTACACGATCGACCCCGCGCACTCGACGATCGGCTTCGTCGCCCGGCACGCGATGGTCACCAACGTCAAGGGCCGCTTCCAGGACTTCACCGGCACGCTCCACCTCGACGGCACCGACCCGTCGCGGTCGACGGCCTCGCTGGACGTGGTGATGGACAGCATCGACACCGGCAACGCCGACCGCGACGGCCACCTCAAGAGCGCCGACTTCTTCAAGGCGGACGAGTTCCCGGCCATGACGTTCCGCTCCACCGAGGTGGAGGCGCTCGGCGGTGACGACTACCGGATCACCGGCGATCTGACGATCCTCGGCACCACCCGCCCGCTCACCATCGACCTGGAGTTCAACGGCGCCGCGAAGGACCCCTTCGGCAACGAGCGCGCCGGCTTCGAGGGCAAGGCGGAGATCCTGCGCTCCGAGTGGGGCCTGACCTGGAACGCCGCGCTGGAGACCGGCGGCGTCCTCGTCTCCGACAAAATCAAGCTCAACTTCGACATCTCGGCCATCAGGAACGCGTGAGCCCCGCGGGACCGGCCCGGTGACATCACCCCGGGCCGGTCTGGCCGGTTCCCGCCCCTTGTGCGAAGTCTCTCGGCGTCCTCATAATCCAGCAGCAGTATTTTGACCAGTCCATGCCAGTACATGGACATTCTTTTTGCCCATGCTGCTGTCATGTGCTCGTCAATCTGATGCTTCGGTTGCACCTCCCCAGTCAACCCCCCACGGAAGGCATCACGTTGAAGAGACTCCTCACGGCCCTCAAGAGATGCGCGGTCCTCGGCGCCGCCGCGCTCGCGATCGCCAGCCTTCAGCCCGTCTCCCCCGCCCAGGCCGCCCCCTCGCCGGTCGTCGGCGGGACCCGGGCCGCGCAGGGCGAGTTCCCGTTCATGGTCCGGCTCTCCATGGGCTGCGGTGGCGCGCTCTACACCCAGCAGATCGTGCTGACGGCCGCGCACTGCGTGGGCCGTTCCGGCAACAACACGAGCATCACCGCGACCGCCGGGGTCGTGGACCTCCAGTCGGCCAACGGCCGGGTCCAGGTCCGCTCCACCAAGGTGCTGCGCGCCCCCGGCTACAACGGCACCGGCAAGGACTGGGCGCTGATCAAGCTCGCCCAGCCCATCAACCTGCCGACCCTGAAGATCGCCACCACCGCGCAGTACAACACCGGTGACTTCACCGTCGCCGGATGGGGCGCCAACCGCGAGGGCGGCTCCCAGCAGCGCTACCTGCTGAAGGCGACCGTGCCGTTCGTCAGCGACGCCGCGTGCAAGGCGTACGGCGGTCTCTACAGCGGCCTCGTCGCCAACGAGGAGATCTGCGCCGGCTTCGCCGCGGGCGGGGTCGACACCTGCCAGGGCGACTCCGGCGGCCCGATGTTCCGCAAGGACAACGCCGGTGCCTGGATCCAGGTCGGCATCGTCAGCTGGGGCGAGGGCTGCGCCCGTCCCCAGGCCCCCGGCGTCTACGCGGAGGTCTCCACGTTCGCCTCCGCCATCGCGTCGGCGGCGTCGACACTCTGACCCACGGCTCCAGGGCCCGGCACCGAGGGGTGCCGGGCCCGTCCGTCGTCGGGTGCGACGGCCGCCGCCCGGCGCCTCAGCGGGTGTCCGGCTCCGTCGCCCCCGGGTCCGCCGCCTCCAGCTTCGCCACCGCCGCCGCCACCTGGGCGGCCCTGCCCTCCGCCGTCCGGGCACGGAGGACGCCGAGCATCGCCAGGTACCGGTCCGTGCGGCCAAGGGCCTCGAAGGCCGCGGCGGCACGGGGGCTTCGGGCCAGCGCCGCCACCAGGTCCGCCGGGACCTCGGCCTCCTTCTGCGACGCGTACGCCGCCTCCCAGCGCCCGTCCGCCCGGGCGGCTGACACCTCCGTGAGCCCGCCCGGCCGCATCCGTCCGGCGGCGGTCAGCTCCTCGATCCGCCGGACGTTGACCATGGACCACAGGCTGCCGGGGCGCCGCGGGGTGATCCGCTGGAGGTAGTACGACGCGTCAAGTCCCTTGCGCTGCCCGGTGATCCACCCGTGGCACAGCGCCACGTCGTTGACATCGGCGGCGCTGACGGACGGGATGCCCGAACCCTTCTTCGCGACCCTGACCCAGAGGCCCGGATGCGGCGCGGGATGGGCGGTCAGCCAGGAGTCCAGGTCGGCCGCCGTGCCGAACGGGAGCGGGCCGGTGGCGTCGGAAGGGGTCATGGCGTCACCGTAGGACGAAAATAGGACAGTTGCTGTCCGCTATGCCAGCAGCGCGCGGGCCTGTTCGCGGGCCTGGGCGATGGCGTCAGGGAAGACGCCGAGGCCGTGGGCGACCAGGGCGCCCTCGTGCAGCAGCATCAGCGTCCGGGCGGTCGAGTCGGCCGTCCCGGGCGTGATCCGTGAGGCGAGATCCGTGAAGAGGGCGAGCATCCACCGCTTCTGGCCGGTGATGATCGGGTGGGCCGGATGGGCGGGGTCGCCGATCTCCGCGTGGGCGTTGACCATGCTGCATCCCCGTGGGCCGAACTCCTCCGCCCAGGCGCGCGAGGCGTCGAACACCGCCAGGACGCGTTCGCGCGGCGCCGGTCCCGCCGCGTCGAGGTGCTCGGCGAGGAAGGCCCGCCAGCGCTCGTCGCGGTCCGCGAGGTACTCCACGACGATCTGCTCCTTGGAGCCGAACCGGTCGTAGAGCGTCTTCTTGGTGACCCCGGCCTCGGCGGAGATGAGGTCGACGCCGACGGCGTGGATGCCGCGCTCGTAGAACAGCCGGGCCGCTGCGGCCAGGACGCGGCGGGCGGCGGGCGTCATCGTGATCCGTCGGGGGTTCGGCGCGGTGGTACCCATGACACCCGACTATACCGATCTGTATAGCCAACCCGTACAGTGGGCCGGGAACGGGTATACCGATCTGTCTACTGGTTGTGGTGTCGTGAACATCCTCCTGTCCCTCGCCTTCGTCCTGTGCTGGAGCTCCGGCTTCATCGGCGCCAAGCTCGGCGCCGGCAGCGCGTCCGCGCTCACGCTCCTGATGTGGCGGTTCCTGCCGCTGGCCGTCGTCCTCGCCGCCGTCGCCGTCGTCCTGCGATCGGCCTGGCGCGGCCTGACCGTCCGGGACCTCGCGCGGCAGGCCGTGGTGGGCGTGCTGTCGCAGAGCGGCTATCTGCTCAGCGTCTACTACGCCATCCAGCTCGGTGTCTCCAGCGGTACGACGGCCCTGATCGACGGGGTCCAGCCGCTGGTCGCCGGAGCCCTGGCGGGGCCGCTGCTCGGGCAGTACGTCTCGGGCCGGCAGTGGTTCGGTCTCGGCCTGGGGCTGAGCGGCGTCGCCGTGGTCACGCTGGCCGACGCGGCGGCGGGCGGCGGCGTGGCCGGATGGGCGTACGCCGTCCCGCTGCTCGGCATGCTGTCCCTGGTCGCGGCGACGTTCCTGGAGAGCCGGGCCGGCTCGCGGGTCGCCCCGTCGGTGTCACTGACCGTGCACTGCGTCACGAGTGCGGTCCTCTTCTCGGCCCTGGCCCTCGGCACCGGCACGGCCGCGCCGCCCGCCCGGGCGGACTTCTGGATGGCGGTCGCCTGGCTCGTGGTGCTGTCCACGTTCGGCGGGTACGGGCTCTACTGGCTCATCCTGAAGCGCTCCGGCGTCACCGAGGTCAACACGCTGATGTTCCTGATGGCCCCGGTCACCGCGGTCTGGGGCGCGCTGATGTTCGGTGAGCCCTTCGGCGCGCAGACCGCTGCCGGGCTGGCCGTCTGCCTCGTGGCGGTCGTCGTCGTCCATCGCGATGGTGGCCGCGGGGGCACGCGCCCGGCCGCCGCCCGCTCGGAGCCGGCGAAGACCCGGCAGCCTCGGAACCAGGGTCAGAACCCTCCCCCGAAGTCCCCGCCGCCGCCGAAGTCCCCTCCCCCGAAGCCTCCTCCGAAGTCGCCGCCGAAATCGCCCGAGCCGAAGTCCGCGCCGGAGACGTCGCCGCCCTCGTAACCGCCGAAGTCGCCGTAGCCGGAGCCGTAGTCGGCCGCGTAGGCGGGGGTGGCCATCATGCTGCCGAGCATGGTGCCGACAAGGAGGCCGGGCAGGAGGCCGCCGCCGAAGTAGCCGCCGGCCCAGGGGCCGTACGCCGGTCCGGCCTCCCAGTACGGGCGGCGGCCGCGGTCCGTGTCGACCTCGCGGATCACCGGTTCGCGACCCTCCGCCAGGCGCCTTTCGTCGGCCGCGCAGACCGGGACCTCGCGGGCCGTGCCGGCCGGGGGCGTCCAGGTGGCGTCGGCGACCGAGGGGCCGTGGCGCGGGTCGAAGAAGCAGGGCGGGCGGCGCTCCGGCAGGGCCTCGCCCGTGCGGCGGGCCGCGAGCCGGGCCAGGGAGAACCGGCCGTCCTCCACGGCCTGGGTGACCGCCCGGACGTCCTCGGGTTTCGTCGCGGCGGCCATCAGGGACTTGGCCTGGTCGTAGCAGTCCAGGCCACGCTCGTAGTCGGCGCGCATCGCGTCGTCGGCGCCGGGTTCCGAGGGATGGAAGTCGAGGCGGTCGAGTTCCTCGCCGAAGGCGGTGATGTCCTCGTCGACGACCACCCGCAGCTTCTCCAGCGCGGCCCGCTGCTCCTCCTCGTGGCGGCGCCGGTTGCGGCGGACCATGGCGTACGCGCCCGCGCCGCCGGCCGCGACCAGGGCGCCGACGGTGATCAGCCCGCCGACCGGCACGTCGGTGCCCGAGCCGTCGCTCCAGCCGCTCGGCGCCGTACCGCCCACGTTGCGCAGCGCGTCGTCGACGAAGTCGTTCAGCTGGGCCTTGGTGTCCCCTGCGCCCCGCACCGCCGTGACCAGGTTGGACACCGCCTGCCGGCTCATCACGGAGCTGTCGGCGCGGGCGTCGAACCGGTCGCCGAGGCGGATGCCGTACAGACCGGTGACGCCGGTCTCGGTGCGGAGGTTCCGGAAGAGGTCCTGGGTGGGGTAACCGGCGGGCAGGACGGCCACGAAGACGGGCTTGTCGGCGTCCTTGATCTTGTCGGCGAGCGCCTCCGCGTCCGACGCCGCGAGCTGCCCGGAGGCGGCCGGATCGACGTAGACGGGGTTCTCCCGCAGTTCCCGGGCGACCTCGGAGAGGTCGGTGGCCGCGTGCGCGCCCGGCGCACCGGCCAGCAGCACCGCCAGTACGGCGGCGAACGGCACGATCAGCAGACGTACGACGGTACGCACCAGTGCGGCCCTCATATGTTCGAAGCTACCCGAAACGGAGCAGAAAGGGTTATCCGTCGAGACATGTATGTGTCGCCGCGGCTGCGCCTAGGGGGTGTCTGACAAATGAGCGCGGGAGAAGGAGCGGCGTCCGGTGCGTGCGATCGCAAGGCGCCGGAGCGTCCTCGTGGCGGAGCCACGTGGACGGTTCGGCAACGCGGCGAGCGTGCGTGCCGGGCGTCGCGACGCCGCGGGCATTTGTCAGACACCCCCTAGGATGCCTCTGGCCATCCAGGACGGGCGGGAGCAGGGGCATGTTCGGACGACGTAGGGCTGCGGACATGACGGTGTCCGAACTGACCGAGCTGGACCGCTCGCGCACGCGGGCCGACCTGCTGTGGGAGCTGTTCCGGCACGCCGAGGCGGAGGTGACGTCGGCGATCGGCTGGTATCTGGCCCGGCGCCGGGGTCCGTCCCTGTGGTCGCGTTCGCTGCGGGCGCTCGCCACGCTGCTGGGCATCGTCGGCACGATCACGCCGCTGGTGCACGCGGCCTCGCCGACGACCGTGCGGCCCGAGTGGGGTTTCGTGTTCCTGGCCGGCGGGGCGGGATGTGTCCTCTTCGACCGGATCTTCGGGTTCTCGGCGTCCTGGACCCGCTACATCCGTGCCGAGATGGCGTTGCAGCAGATCCTCAAGAAGGCGCAGTCCGACTGGTCGCAGGCGTTCCTGAGGACCACCGACTCCCCGAGCGACAAGGAGCAGGCCGCCCTGCTCGGGGTGATCGAGCGGCTGCGGACCGACGCGCAGCGGATCATCGAGGACGAGGGGGCGGCGTGGGTCGGCTACCTGGCCGACGGCGTCGAGGAGCTGACCCGTTCCACCAGCACCGCCACCGGCCAGCGCTCCCACACCGCGGGCCTGTTCCGCCTCGACCGGACGCCCGGCCGCGACCGGGGCGGCGAGGTCCCGGTGCCGCGGTCCCGGGACACCGCGATGTGACACGCGCCCCGGGCGTCCGGCCGGGCCGCGGCTACTCCGCCGGAGCCACCCCCGCGCGCAGCAGCCCGTAGGTGTACGCGTCCTCCAGGGCCTGCCAGCTCGCGGCGATGACGTTCTCGGCGACGCCGACCGTCGACCACTCGCCCGCGCCGTCGGACGTGGAGATCAGCACGCGGGTCGTGGAGTTGGTGCCGTGCTTGCCCTCCAGGATGCGGACCTTGTAGTCCACCAGCTCCAGCTTGGCGAGCTGGGGGTAGATCTTCTCCAGGCCCACGCGCAGGGAGCGGTCCAGGGCGTTGACCGGGCCGTTGCCCTCGGCGGTGGCGACGATGCGCTCGCCCTTGGCCCACAGCTTGACCGTGGCCTCGTTGGCGTGGGAGCCGTCGGGCCGGTCCTCGACGATGGCGCGCCAGGACTCGACCTCGAAGTAGCGCAGCGGCCGGCCCTCGACCTCGGCGCGCAGCAGGAGTTCGAAGCTCGCGTCGGCCGCCTCGTAGGTGTAGCCCTGGAGTTCACGCTCCTTCACGCGCTCGACGACCCGGCCGACCAGTTCGCGGTCGCCGCCGAGGTCGACGCCGAGTTCCTTGCCCTTGAGCTCGATGGAGGCGCGTCCGGCCATGTCGGACACCAGCATCCGCATGGTGTTGCCGACCTGCTCGGGGTCGATGTGCTGGTAGAGGTCCGGGTCGACCTTGATCGCGGAGGCGTGCAGTCCGGCCTTGTGGGCGAAGGCGGAGAGTCCGACGTAGGGCTGGTGGGTGGAGGGGGTGAGGTTGACGACCTCGGCGATGGCGTGCGAGATGCGGGTCATCTCGCGCAGGTGCCCCTCGGGCAGGACCCGCTTGCCGTACTTGAGTTCCAGGGCGGCGACGACCGGGAACAGGTTGGCGTTGCCGACGCGTTCGCCGTAGCCGTTGGCCGTGCACTGCACATGGGTCGCGCCGGCGTCGACGGCGGCCAGGGTGTTGGCGACCGCGCAGCCGGTGTCGTCCTGGGCGTGGATGCCGAGCCGGGCGCCGGTGTCGGCGAGGACCGTGGCGACGACCGCCTGGATCTGGGCCGGGAGCATGCCGCCGTTGGTGTCGCACAGGACGACGACGTCCGCTCCGGCCTCCGACGCCGTGCGGACGACCGCCTTGGCGTACTCGGGGTTGGCGCGGTAGCCGTCGAAGAAGTGCTCGCAGTCGATGAAGACCCGGCGGCCCTGCTCCTTGAGGTAGGAGACCGTGTCGCCGACCATCGCCAGGTTCTCGTCCAGGGTGGTGCGCAGCGCGAGCTCGACATGGCGGTCGTGTGACTTGGCGACCAGCGTGATCACCGGGGCCCCGGACTCCAGGAGCGCTCTGACCTGCGGGTCCTCGGCGGCCGTGGTGCCGGCGCGGCGGGTGGCGCCGAACGCGACGAGCTGGGCGTGCCGGAAGTCGATCTCCTGCTGGGCCCGGGCGAAGAACTCGGTGTCCCGGGGGTTGGCGCCGGGCCAGCCGCCCTCGATGAAGCCCACCCCGAAGTCGTCCAGGTGCCGTGCGATGGCCAGCTTGTCGGCGACGGTGAGGTTGATGCCCTCCCGCTGGGCGCCGTCGCGCAGGGTGGTGTCGAAGACGTGGAACGAATCGTCGAGCTCGCTGGTTTCGGTCATGGTCTCAAGGCTCCTGGGGATGGGATCTCGGTCGTACCGGAATGACCGGCTCCACCGCCCTCACATAGTCCCTCGCGCTCTCGCCTCCGGCTGCGGGTGGGCCAGAAATGCGAAAAACCTCTCGCGGGTGCGAGAGGTCTGCGCGCGGGTCGAGGACGACGGTGTCCGCCCGTACCTGGTCGTACGTGGCGGTCACTGCGGACCGGCGCGCCTGCTGCCAATAATCATGGCGAACGAGAGCACGGGGGCAGTCTGGCACAATCCCCGCGCTTCACTCACCGCCGTCTCAGGATGCGGGCGGTCACCTCGGGTGACGGATCAGGTGACGGACACGGAGTCGTTCAGGCGTCCGTGAGGAGGCTGTCGGCGAGGAACTCGCTCACATGGTCCAGGATCTGCGCCCGGTCGTTGCCGCGCAGGCCGATCGCCACATGGATGGAGAAGCCGTCCAGCAGCGCGCGCAGCCGGGCGGCGAACCGGTCCGGGTCGACGCGGCGGAACTCGCCGCGCGAGATGCCCTCGGCGAGCAGGGCGACCAGGTCGCGGTGCCAGGCGCCCTCGATGGCGGCCTGCCGGTCGCGGGCTTCGGTGTCGGCGTTCTGCGAGCGGTTCCAGACCTCCAGCCACAGCGTCCAGTGCGGGTCGCGGTGGCCGTCGGGGACGTAGAGGTCGACATAGGCGTCGAGGCGTTCGGGGGCGGGCGCGGTCCGGGTGAGCAGCCGGCCGCGCTCGGCGCCGAGGCGGCCCTCGCTCCACTCCAGGGTGCGCAGCAGCAGTTCGTCCTTGGAGCCGAAGTAGTAGAGCAGATGGCCGCTGCTCATGCCGACCTCGCGGCCGAGCGCGGCCATGGTGAGCTTCTCCAGGCCGCGCTCGGCGATCATCTCCATGGCCGCGGCGAGGACGTCCTCGCGGGGCGGGGCCTGCCGTCGCCCTCCGGCCATGGGCGCACTCCTAGATCCTCGGTTGCTGCTGTGTGATGCAGTGGATGCCGCCACCGCCCGCGAAGATCGTACGGGCGTCGACCAGCGTCACGGTGCGCTCGGGGAACAGGCGGCGGAAGATGCCGGCGGCGATCTCGTCACGCGGGTCGTCGAAGCCGCACAGGACCACGCCGCCGTTGCAGAGGTAGTGGTTGATGTAGGAGTAGTCGGCCCAGTGGCCGTCGGCCTCCAGGACGGTCGGGGCGGGGACCTCGACGACCTCCAGGCGCCGTCCGCGCGCGTCGGTCTGGGACCCGAGCAGGCCGATGACCTCCCGGCTCACCTCGTGGTCGGGGTGGGCGGGGTCGGGCTGGGAGTGCGCCACGACGACGCCCGGCCGGGCGAACGCCGCGACGATGTCGACGTGGCCGAGGGTGCCGAAGCCGTGCGGAGGGTAGTCGCCGGTCAGGCCGCGCGGCAGCCAGATGGCCTTGCGGGTGCCGAGCTGGGCGTGGATCTCGGCCTCGACCTGTTCGCGGGACCAGCCCGGGTTGCGCTCCGGGCCGAGCTGGACCGTCTCGGTCAGCAGGACCGTGCCCTCGCCGTCGACATGGATCGCCCCGCCCTCGTTGACGAGCCGCGAGGCGTACGTCCGTGCCCCGGCGAGGTCGGCGACGTGTCCGGCGACCTTCGCGTCGTGGTCCCAGCGAGCCCATTCCTGCGCGCCCCAGCCGTTGAACGTCCAGTCCACGGCGGCCAGTCCGCCCTTCCCGTCGGTCAGGAAGGTGGGGCCGATGTCGCGCATCCAGGCGTCGTCGAGTTCCCGCTCGACCGTGTCGACGCCGTCGCCCAGCAGGGCGCGCGCCGCACCCGACTGCCCCGGCCCGCACACCACCGTCACCGGCTCGAAGCGGCGTACGGCCCGGGCGACCGCGGCCCAGGCGGCCCGGGCGGCGGTCAGCTCCCCGGGGGCGTCGAAGGTGTTGTTCGGGCCCGGCCAGGCCATCCAGGTCCGCTCGTGCGGAACCCACTCGGCGGGCATGCGGAAGCCGTCGGCGGCTGCGGACATCGTTGATCCTCAGAGGAAGTAGAGACGGTTGAGGGAGACGGACTCGGCGGGCTCGGAGCGCAGCGGCTCGCCGTCGAGGGTGACCAGACCGGTGCGCTGGTCGACGTCGACGGCTCCGGTACGGGAGTTGAGGCGCAGGTCGGCCGGGCCGATGCCGCGGGTGCCGCGCACGGCGACCCTGCGGCGCCGGGTCGGCATGGTGTCGTGCCCCTGGTCGAGGGCGGCCCGCGCGACGAACGCCACCGATATCTCGGCCGGTGTCGCCCCGTGCGCGCCGAACTGCGGCCCGAGGACGAGGGGTTCGCAGGTGTCGGTCGCCGCGCCCGGGTCGCCGGTCACGCCGTACGCCGGGAAGCCGGCCTTCAGCACCAGCTGCGGTTTGGCGCCGAAGTACTCGGGCCGCCACAGCACGATGTCGGCGAGCTTGCCGGTCTCGATGGACCCGACCTCGTGGGAAAGCCCGTGCGCGAGGGCCGGGTTGATGGTCAGCTTGGCCAGGTAGCGCAGGACGCGCTCGTTGTCGTGCTCGTCGTCGGGGGCGCCGAACTCGACCTTCATCTTCCCGGCCATGGCGAACGTACGGCGGACCGTCTCGCCCGCGCGTCCCATGCCCTGCGCGTCCGACGAGGTGATGCCGATCGCGCCCAGGTCGTGCAGGACATCCTCGGCGCCCATGGTGCCGGACCGGATGCGGTCGCGGGCCATGGCGGCGTCGCCGGGCAGGTCGGTCTTGAGGTCGTGCACCGAGACGATCATGCCGTAGTGCTCGGCGACGGCGTCCCGGCCGAAGGGCAGGGTCGGGTTGGTGGAGGAGCCGATGACGTTCGGGACGCCCGCCATCTTCAGGACGTTGGGGACGTGCCCGCCGCCGCAGCCCTCGATGTGGAAGGCGTGGATGGTCCGGCCCTCCAGCACCCGCAGGGTGTCCTCCACCGACAGGCACTCGTTCAGCCCGTCGCTGTGCAGGGCGACCTGGACGTCGTGCTCCTCGGCGACGCGCAGGGCGGTGTCCAGGGCGCGGGTGTGGGCGCCCATGTCCTCGTGCACCTTGAAGCCGCTCGCCCCGCCCTCGGCGAGGGCCTCCACGAGCGGCGCCGGGTGGGAGGACGAACCCCGGCCCAGGAAGCCGATGTTGACCGGCCAGGCGTCGAAGGCGCCGAACGCGTGCCGCAGCGCCCAGGGCGAGTTGACGCCGACGCCCCACACCGGCCCGAACTCCTGGCCGATGAGCGTGGTGACGCCGGAGGCGAGGGAGGCCTCCATGATGCGCGGGGACAGCAGGTGGACATGGGTGTCGACGGCCCCGGCGGTGGCGATCAGGCCCTCGCCGGAGACGATCGAGGTGCCCGTGCCGACGACGACGTCGACCCCGTCGAGGGTGTCGGGGTTTCCGGCCCGCCCGATCGAGCAGATCCGGCCCTCGCGGATGCCGATGGACACCTTGCGGACGCCCTGCACGGCGTCGATCACCACCACGTTGCTGACCACGACGTCACAGGTCTCCCTGACCGCCGCCGCCTTCAGGTGCAGTCCGTCGCGGGCGGTCTTGCCGAACCCGGCGAGGAACTCGTCGCCGCGGCGCTGGGAGTCGGACTCGACCTTGACGACCAGGCCGGAGTCGCCCAGCCGGATGCGGTCGCCGGCGCGTGGGCCGTGTGTGGCGGCGTACTCGTGCGGGGTGAGGCGGCGGGCCTCGGCGGGGTGGCCTCCTGGGCGGCTCATCGTCCGACCTCCTGATCAGGTGCTGTGTCCGGTATGCCGAGGTAGCCGCAGGCGGCGGCCCGCTTCAGGGCCTCCTCCTTGGCGCCCGGCGCGTCCAGCGGCCCGTCGACGAGCCCGGCGAACCCGATGGCGATCCGCTCGCCGCCGATCGGCACCAGTGCGACCTCGGCGCTCTCCCCCGGCCCGAACCGGACGGACGACCCCGCGGGCACGGCGAGCCGCATGCCGTAGGCCCGGCCGCGGTCGAAGTCGAGCCGGGGGTTGGCCTCGAAGAAGTGGAAGTGGGAGGTCACCGAGACGGGCACGGTCGCGGTGTTGGTGACCGT
This sequence comes from Streptomyces sp. NPDC007929, assembly GCF_042959065.1. Lineage (NCBI taxonomy): Bacteria > Bacillati > Actinomycetota > Actinomycetes > Kitasatosporales > Streptomycetaceae > Streptomyces > Streptomyces sp. NPDC007929. The sequence goes on from NZ_JBIBKD010000008.1 coordinate 228,260, forward strand.
GAGCCGCTCGGCCGGTTCGGGTTCGGCGTCCTGCGGCCCGGGCAGCAGCGCGCCGGGGGCGTCCGGCCCCGAGCCGCCTCCGAGGGGGTCGGAGACGACCGCGAGCCGCGAGCCGTCGTCGAAGACGGCCTCCACGTGCACCTCGGTGACGACGTCGGCGACACCGGGCAGCACGTCGCCGGGCCCGAGGACGGACCGGGCGGCCTCGACGGCCTCCGCGAGCCGCCTGCCGTCCCGGGCGGCCTCGCACACCGTGTCGGCGATGAGCGCGGTCGCCTCGGGGACGTTGAGCCTCAGTCCCCTGGCCCGGCGGGCGCGGGCGAGCTCGGCGGCGCCGAAGAGCAGCAGCCGGTCGCGTTCGGTCGGGGTCAGCCGCATGTCACTCCCTCCATTTAGAGCATCACTCTAAACATGAAATTCCTTGGACCGAAAGGTTGACGGTGAGGCAATGCACACCTCACATTGAACGTCGTTCTAACCGAGGGAGAACAGCATGCCGATCGAACAGCGCGGAGTCGACACCATCCCCGAGGAGGAGCGCACCAGTGGGCCGCGCGACCTGGTGTCGATCCTGCTCGGCTCCAACCTCTGCCTGGGCGTGATCGTCTTCGGCTGGCTGCCGCCGTCCTTCGGCCTGGACTGGTGGTCGTCGGTCAGCGCCGTGCTCGCGGGCACGGTGGTGGGCGTGCTGTTCACGGCCCCGCTGGCGCTGGTCTCACTGCGCACCGGCACCAACCTGTCGACCTCCTCCGGCGCCCAGTTCGGGGTGCGCGGGCGGCTGATCGGCTCGGTGGTCGGGCTGCTGCTGGCCCTCGGCTACACCGCGCTGACCGTGTGGATCGGCGGGGACGTGATGGTGAGCGTCCTGGGCCGGCTGGCCGGACTGCCGCAGGGCGGGGTGTCGTACGGCGTCGTCTACGGGCTGCTCGCCGCGGCCACCGTCGCCGGTGCCGTGTACGGCTACCGGGTGCTGCTGGCGATGTCACGGCTGCTGGCGTTCGGCATGACGGCCCTGCTGGCGCTGGGCGTGATCGCCTACGCCCCCGGTTTCACCACCGCCGCGCTCCCGGAGGCCGGGGGCTATCTGCTGGGCGGCTACTGGCCGACCTGGCTGCTCGCGGCCGTGGCCGCCGGACTGTCCGGACCGGTCGCGTTCATCACGCTCCTCGGCGACTACACCCGCTACATCTCCCCGGCCCGCCACTCCTCCCGCCGGGTGCTGCACGCGACCTGGCTGGGGCTGCTGCTGGGCCTGCTGGTGCCGCAGCTCTTCGGCACGTTCACGGCGTACGCGGCCGGGGCGGCCCTCGACTACGCGGGCCCGCTGGTCGACGCGGCCCCGGCCTGGTACCTCCTCCCGCTGCTGCTCGCGGCCTCGGCCGGCTCGGTCGGCAACGCGGGGCTGATGCTGTACTCGATGGGTCTCGACCTGGACGCGATCCTGCCGCGCGCCTCCCGGGCCCGGGCGACGTACGTGGTCGCGGCCGTCGCCACGGCCTGTGTCTTCGCCGGGCACTACCACTCGACCGCGCAGGACGCGATGACGTCCTTCGTGCTGCTGCTGACGGCCATCGGCACGCCGTGGGCCGTCATCACCCTCATCGGCTTCGCCCGCTGCGGCGGGGCGTACGACGCGGACGCCCTCCAGGTCTTCAACCGCCGCGCCCGGGGCGGTGTCTACTGGTTCCGCTCCGGCTGGAACGTCCCGGCGGCCCTGTCCTGGGCGGCCGGCGCGACGGTGGGCGTCCTGGCGGTGTCCCTCCCGTCGTACGAGGGGCCGCTGCTGGCCCTGACCGGCGGGGTGGACTGCAGCTTCCTGCTGTCGGGGGTGGTGGGAGGGGTGGCGTACGCGCTGACGACCCCGGGGTCTCCCGCAGAGGAGCCCGGGGCCGGCGAGGCGACGCCCGCTTCTCGTCCGATCGATTCGCGCCCCGCTTCTTGAGCGACCGGATTCCCGGCGGGGCGAGGGTCCGGCTTCCTGTCCGACCGAGTCGGGCGGTGGGTGGGCACAGGCCGGGGGTCCGGGGGCGGAGCCCCCGGGGGCCCGGGCGACTCAGCCCAGCCGGTGCATCCAGCCGTGCGCGTCCGAGGCCGTACCCCGCTGGATGTCCAGCAGCGCCTGGCGCAGCCGCAGCGTGACCTCGCCCGGCTCTCCCCCGCTCTGCTTCCACTCCGCCCCGGCCCTCTTCACCGTACCGACCGGAGTGATCACCGCGGCCGTACCGCAGGCGAAGACCTCCGTCAGCGACCCGTTCTCCGAGTCCCGCTGCCACTGGTCGGCCGAGACCCGCCCCTCCTCGGCCTCGTACCCGAGGTCACGCGCGACGGCCAGCAGGGAGTCACGCGTGACACCCTCCAGGATCGAGCCGGTCAGCGACGGAGTGACGATCTTGTCGCCGTACACGAAGTACAGGTTCATGCCGCCCAGCTCCTCGACCCATGTGTGCTCCACGGCGTCGAGGTAGCAGACCTGGTCGCAGCCCTTCGTCGCGGCCTCGGCCTGCGCCAGCAGGGACGCCGCGTAGTTGCCGCCGGTCTTGGCGTCACCCATGCCGCCGGGGACGGCGCGGACGCGGTCCTCGGAGACCCAGATGGACACCGGCTTCACACCACCGGGGAAGTACGCCCCGGCCGGGGAGGCGATCACCAGGAACAGGTACTCGTTGGCCGGCTTCACCCCCAGCCCGACCTCGGTGGCGATCATGAACGGACGCAGGTAGAGGGACTCCTCGCCGCCGTGCGCCGGCACCCATGCCTTGTCCTGCTTCACCAGGGCGTCGCACGCCTCGATGAACGTCTCGACCGGCAGCTCGGGCATCGCGAGCCGGCGGGCGGAGCGCTGGAAACGCTCGGCGTTCTTCTCGGGGCGGAAGGTGGCGACGGACCCGTCGGGCTGGCGGTAGGCCTTCAGGCCCTCGAAGATCTCCTGCGCGTAGTGCAGAACCGTGGTGGCGGGGTCGAGGGAGATCGGCGCGTACGGCACGAGCTGGCCGTCGTGCCAGCCACGGCCTTCCGTCCACTTGATCGTCACCATGTGGTCGGTGAAGTGGCGGCCGAACCCGGGGTTGGCCAGGATCCCCTCCCGTTCCGACGTGGAGAGCGGGTTGGCGGAGGGCTTGAGCTCGATCGTGGGCGTCGTCATGGGTTGATGTCCTTCACCGGTTGTAGTGACGGGCCGCGCTCGGTACTGCTCTGATGGTGACCAGTGCTAGGACGTCCGAGCATTCCCTCATTCCGCGGCCTCGCGTTCGATTATCGCCCGGGGGCGACGGTGGAAGGAACGGGGTGAATGCGGCCCGGTGGTCGATGGTGGCACCCGGCGGGAACATGCGGAAGCCGCCGGGCGCTGATGCGACCCGGCGGCTTGCGGTGTGCAGCGGCGGGTCAGCCTGCTACGCGTACGGCGAGCGCGTCGCCGATCTCCGAGGTGGAGCGGGCGGGCTTGCCGGTGCGCTCGCCGAGGTCGGCCGCGACCGCCTCGTCGATACGGGCGGCCTCGGCCTCGTAGCCGAGGTGGCGCAGCAGCAGCGCGACGGACAGCACGGTGGCGGTCGGGTCGGCCTTGCCCTGGCCGGCGATGTCCGGGGCCGAGCCGTGCACGGGCTCGAACATGGACGGGAACTCGCCGGAGGGGTTGATGTTGCCGGAGGCCGCGACGCCGATGCCGCCGGAGACGGCCGCGGCGAGGTCGGTGACGATGTCACCGAAGAGGTTGTCGGTGACGATCACGTCGAAGCGCTCGGGCTGGGTGACGAGGTAGATCGTCGCCGCGTCCACGTGCATGTACTCGGTGGTGACCTCGGGGAACTCCTCGGCCACCTTGTTGAAGACGTTGGTCCACAGGTGACCCGCGAAGGTCAGCACATTGTTCTTGTGGATCAGCGCGAGCTTCTTGCGGGGGCGGGCCTGGGCCCGGGCGAAGGCGTCGCGGACCACGCGCTCGACACCGAAGGCCGTGTTCACGGAGACCTCGGTGGCGACCTCGTGCTCGGTGCCCTTGCGGATCGTGCCGCCGTTGCCGGTGTACGGACCCTCGGTGCCCTCGCGGACCACGACGAAGTCGATCTCCGGCTCGCCGGCGAGCGGGGTGGCGACACCCGGCAGGAGCTTCGACGGACGCAGGTTGACGTGGTGGTCGAAGGCGAAGCGGAGCTTGAGCAGGAAGCCGCGCTCCAGCACGCCGGACGGCACGGACGGGTCGCCGATCGCGCCGAGCAGGATGGCGTCGTGCCGCTTGAGGGCGTCGAGGTCGGCGTCGGTGAGGGTCTCACCGGTGGCGTGGTAGCGCCGGGCGCCGAAGTCGTACTCCTCGGTCTCCAGCTTCACATCCTGCGGAAGGACGGCGGAGAGGACCTTCAGGCCTTCGGTCACGACCTCCTGGCCGATGCCGTCACCGGGGATCACTGCGAGATTGATGCTGCGAGACATGCGGGCACCCTACTCCTCGTCCCATGGGATGACATTCGGTGTCCGTGATACGGACAGCCGGAAGGCGCCCGACCGTGGGCCGGCACGCGTCCGCCGGATCCGTCGCCCAGCTTCCGTCGGCCCGGCCCCCCCCTGCGACCTACCCGGGCGACGGACCACCGGCCGCGTGACACCGGCCCGGCCGGAGGCGGTCAGGGTCAGCGGCTGGCCGAGTAGGCCGCGGGGAAGGCCCTCCGCTCGTCCACCTCTGTCGTGCGCGTGCCCCGGAGCTGCACGACCCGGGAACTCTCCGGCTCGCAGACCGGATTCTCGACGCCCCACACCGTGGAGACGACCTGGTCGCCGTCGGTGATCACAGTGATGAAGTTCAGCGTTCCCGAGTACGAGGCGGTCGGGCCGCCGGGCTCGTCGAACGCCCATTCGGCGCCCACCACCTGCCACGTGGGCTGCGGAGTGACCTCCATCCGCCCGTCCGGCAGGAAGCGCACCGCGTCGATGCCGCTGCTCCTGTCCGATACGGGGGATGCGATCGTGAAGGTGGGGTCCTGCCCCGGGACGGCTGCCTCGATGAAGTCCTGGGCCGAGTCCGCGCAGCGGACCTGGGCCGCTGCCGGAGGGGCGCACAGCAAGCCGAGGCTCGCCGCCGCCGTGGTCGTCCACGCGATCAGTGAGAGACGCATTCGCGGTGTTCCATTTCCATTGAGTCCGCCTTGGCAGGGCTCATTGAAAACGCGCTCACCGGGAAATCGTGCGGGCAACGCACGTTGGGCACATCGCTTCACCTGGATGGCAGGAAGGCCAGGGCGAGGAGGCCTACGGCTGCACCCCGGCGTAGCTCATCCCGTGTGCGCTGCCCGGGCTCAGTGGCCGCTGGAGCCGCCGTTGTCCCTGCGGTCGAGGGCGCGCTGGAGCGCGGCGGCGGCGTTCTTGCGGTCGGACTCGGTGGTCCGGGAAACGTGACGGACTCGGCGGCGGACGGTCGTCTCGGCCATGGGAAATCGACTCCTTCGACAGCACGGAGTGCACAGGGAGGGTTACGAGACGCCGGAAGGGGCGGGGAGCGGTGCCGCAGGGGTTGCCTGCACGGGGCCCGGCTCACGACCGCCATTCGCTTGATCGAGCGAGACGTTCGGCTCCTACAAAGCTAAGGGAGCGCGGAGCGTCTGTCTCCACAATTACTCGGACTTCCTACTATCTGAGACGGTGGACTGGGTCACACCGTGCTGACCTGCGGTGATTCCTAGAGCACATCACCGTCGCGCCAGTCGAAGACCAGCTCGTGCGCGGGGTCGAGGGAACCGGCGAGGGCGGGGCGGACGTACGTGCTGTGCTCCTCCTCCGGCAGGCGGACGATGCCGTCGAGCGGGCTGAGGGCGTGCACCTGGCCGTCCCAGAGCCGCCAGCCCCGGGAGGTGTAGAGGAGGGCGCCCTCGTCGCTGGCGGACAGGGCGCCGAAGTCGTAGGCGCGGTCGACGACGCGCTCCAGCTCGGACATGACCCGGGCGCCCAGGCCGGTGCGGCGGGCGTCGGCGCGCACGGCGACGTTCTCGACGTACCCGGCCCGCCACCACCGCCCGCCGTGCCGCACCCGGCGCATCACCACCGCACCGTGCGCGGCGAGGCCGGAGTCGTCGTGCACGAGGGCGTGCACGCCGCCGAGACCGTGGTCCCAGTCCTCGTCACCGAAGTCGCCCTCGAACGCGGCGTCCAGCAGGCCGCGCACGGCGTCGAGTTCGGCGGGGGCCAGGTCGGCGGTGTGGGCGGTGCGCACTCGGATGCTCATCGGCCCAGTCTTTCCCCGGACATGCCGACGGGCCAGGTCTTTTCGACCTGGCCCGTCGGTTCACCCGGGCGGTGTCAGCCCATGTGCGGGTAGGTGTAGTCGGTCGGCGGGACCAGCGTCTCCTTGATGGCGCGGGTCAGGGTCCAGCGCATCAGGTTCTGCGGGGCGCCGGCCTTGTCGTTGGTGCCGGAGGCACGGCCGCCGCCGAAGGGCTGCTGGCCGACGACGGCGCCGGTCGACTTGTCGTTGATGTAGAAGTTGCCGGCCGCGTAGCGGAGCTTGTCGGCCGTGTAGGCCGCCGCCGCGCGGTCGTTCGCGATGACCGAGCCGGTCAGGGCGTAGTCGGAGACGGACTCCATCTGGGTCAGCATCTCGTCGTACTTGTCGTCCTCGTAGACGTGCACGGCGATGATCGGGCCGAAGTACTCGGTGCGGAAGACCTCGTTCTCCGGGTCGGTGCACTCGATGACGGTCGGGCGGACGAAGTAGCCCACCGAGTCGTCGTAGGTGCCGCCCGCGACGATCGTGCAGGAGGCGTCCTCCTTGGCACGGTCGATGGCGGCCTTGTTCTTGGCGAAGGCGCGCTCGTCGATGACGGCGCCGATGAAGTTCGAGAGGTCGGTGACATCACCCATCTTGACGCCGTCGACCTCGGCGGCCAGCTCCTCCTTGAAGCCGGAGTTCCAGATCGAGGCGGGGATGTAGGCCCGGGAGGTGGCGCTGCACTTCTGGCCCTGGAACTCGAAGGCGCCGCGGGTGAACGCCGTCTTCAGGATCGCCGGGTCGGCCGAGGGGTGGGCGACGAGGAAGTCCTTGCCGCCGGTCTCGCCGACCAGACGCGGGTAGGTGCGGTACTTCTCGATGTTCGCGCCGACCGTCTTCCACAGGTACTGGAAGGTGGGGGTCGAGCCGGTGAAGTGGATCCCGGCGAGGTCGCGGTGTTCCAGGGCGACCTTGGACACCTCGATGCCGTCGCCGGTGACGAGGTTGATGACGCCCTTGGGCAGGCCCGCCTCCTCCAGCAGCCGCATCAGCAGCACGGCGGCGTGGGTCTGCGTCGGGGACGGCTTCCAGACGACGACGTTGCCCATCAGGGCGGGGGCCGTCGGCAGGTTGCCGGCGATGGCGGTGAAGTTGAAGGGCGTGATCGCGTAGACGAAGCCCTCCAGCGGACGGTGGTCCAGCCGGTTCCACACGCCCGGGGAGTTCGCCGGGGGCTGCTCGGCGAGCAGCTTGCGGGCGTAGGAGACGTTGAACCGCCAGAAGTCGATCAGCTCGCAGGGCGTGTCGATCTCGGCCTGCTGGGCGGTCTTGGACTGGCCGAGCATGGTGGAGGCGGCGAGCGTCTCGCGCCAGGGCCCGGACAGCAGCTCGGCAGCGCGCAGGATGATCGCCGCGCGGTCGTCGAAGGACATCGCACGCCAGGCGGGCGCGGCGGCCAGGGCCGCGTCGATGGCGTCCTGGGCGTCCGCCTGCGTGGCGTTGCGGTACGTGCCGAGCACGGCCTTGTGGTTGTGCGGCTGGACGACCTGGAAGGCCTCGCCGCCGCCCATCCGCTTCTCGCCGCCGATGGTGCAGGGCAGGTCGACGGGGTTGTCGGCCAGCTCCTTCAGCTTGGCCTCCAGGCGGGCCCGCTCGGGCGAGCCGGGGGCGTAGCCGTGCACCGGCTCGTTGACGGGGGTGGGGACCTGGGTCACAGCGTCCATGTTTTCCGTAACTCCTTACTGAGCGGTGTGTCGGTCTCGGCCCTTGGCGGGCTCATGGCCCTCGAAGGGCTGTCAGCCCTTGGTGATCATGCTCCGGGCGAAGAAGCGCAGGTTGGCCGGCTTCTCCGCCAGGCGCCGCATGAAGTAGCCGTACCAGTCGGTGCCGTAGGCGGTGTAGACGCGCATCCGGTGGCCCTCGGCGGCCAGCCGCAGGTGCTCGTCGGTGCGGATGCCGTACAGCATCTGGAACTCGTACTCGTCGAGCTTGCGCCCGGCCTGGTGGGCGAGCTCCTGGCCGATCGCGATCATGCGGGGGTCGTGGGAGCCGATCATCGGGTACCCCTCCCCCTTCATCAACGTCCGCAGCACGCGTACGTATGCCCGGTCGATCTCGTGTTTGCCCTGGTACGCGACCGAGGCGGGCTCCTTGTAGGCGCCCTTGACCAGGCGGACCCGGCTGCCGCTCTCCGCGAGGCGGCGGGCGTCGGCCTCGGTGCGGAACAGGTAGGCCTGGATGACGCAGCCGGTCTGCGGGAAGTCCTTCCGCAGCTCCTCGTGGATGGCGAACATCGAGTCGAGGGTGGTGTGGTCCTCGGCGTCGAGCGTGACCGTGGTGCCGATCTCGGCGGCGGCCTCGACGACCGGGCGGACGTTGCTCAGGGCCAGCTCGTGGCCGCCCTCCAGCGCCTGACCGAACATCGACAGCTTCACCGACATCTCGGCGCGGGTGCCGAGCTCCAGCGGCTTGAGGCGGTCGACGAGCTCCAGATAGGCGTCCCGGGCGGCGGCGGCCTGCGCGGGGTTGGTGATGTCCTCGCCGACGACGTCCATCGTCAGTTCCAGGCCCTGGTCGGCGAGCTCCCGGACGACGGGGACGATGTCGTCGACGTCCTCGCCCGGGATGAAGCGGTCGACGACCTGCTTGGTCACCGGTGCCGCCGAGATCAGGCGTCGCATCCGGTCACTGCGGGACGCGGCGAGAATCACGGGACCCAGCACGGGGCACCTCCAGAGCACAAGCAACGTGAGGGCCGGACCCCTCGCGGACGGCGCGTCGGGTACGGCACGGAGAACCACCGTGAAACCTAAGGATCCCTCCGATCGTCGGCCATCGACAGCTGTCACGCATCCGTGCCGCAGATCTCAGACAGATGTATGAAGGGCTCCGGGAAGTGCGCGACAATGCCCGGGTGACGTCGGAACACAGGGGTGACTACGAGGAGCTGGTCGACGAGATCTCGGAGCTGCTCGGCGCGCCCGCGACCCTGGAGAACCGGGACTTCGAGCTGATCGCCTTCGGGGCCTACGACAGTGAGGGCGACCTCGATCCGTCGGCCCTGGACCCGGTGCGCACCCGCTCGATCCTCACCCGCCGCTCGACGGCGGCGGTCCGGGCCTGGTTCGAGGGCTTCGGCATCACCCGGGCGACGGGGCCGGTCCGCATCCCGCCGACACCGGAGGCCGGGGTCTACCGGGGCCGGATCTGTCTCCCCGTCCGCCACCGGGGCGTGGTGCACGGCTATGTCTGGCTCCTGGACGACGATCCCGGCCCGAGCGAACGCCGGCTCACCGCCGCCATGGGGGTCACGGCCCGCATCGGCGCCCTGCTCGCGGACGAGGCGCAGCACGGGGCCGACCTCAGCCGCGAACTGAGAGCGGTCCTCACCGCCGAGCGCGGCTGGCAGAGCGACATGGCCGTCGCCGAGCTGCGCACGGCCCTCGGCCCCCGCGCCGACGGCCTCCACGCCCTGCTGTGCGTCGCCCCCTGGCCCTCGGCGGACCCGGACGACGCCCCGTCGGTCCGCGCGGTCCCGGGCGGGACGGCCCTGTGCACGGTGCCCTGGGGGGCGACGGCCCAGTGCCTGGCGGTACTGATCCGCCTGCGCTCCCCCGACGTGCTCACCCCCGCGACGACAGCGGCGGGACGCCTGCTGGAACGGGCACGCGGGGGCAGCATGCCGGGGGCCGCGACTGCCCGGGGGCCGGGCGGCAGCGGTCCGGCGAGCGCCGCCTCCCGAGGGTCGGGCAGGGGCCCGGGCGGAAACGCCACCGGCGGCACGGACGGATCATCCACGGACACGGCGGGCGTGACGGGCGTGACGGGCGGAACGGGAACGGCGGGCTCAGGTGCCGGCGCCGGCGCTGGCACCGACCGTCGTTCGGCCCCCGGCGCCGCCACCCCCCGCACCAGCCCCGCCGCCGGTATCGCCACCCCCCGCTCCGGCCTCGCCGATCTGGTGAGTGCCTGGGGCGAGGCAGCCGCGGCCGCCCGGGCGGCGCTGGCCGAGGCGCGCTTCGGGCCGGTCGCGCAGTGGGCGTCGATCGGCCCGTACCGGCTGCTGACGGCCCTCCCCCCGGAGGTCGCCCACGACCCCGTCGCCCGCACGCTGCTCGCCCCGGTCCACCACGAACTCGCCCGGACCGCCGAGGTCTACCTCGACTGCGCCGGCCAGGCCGCCCGGGCCGCCGCCGAACTGGGCATCCACCGCCAGACCCTCTACTACCGCCTGTCCCGTATCGAGAAGCTCACCGGCCTCGACCTCGACGACGGCGAGGACCGCCTGCTGCTGCACATGACCCTGAAGTCCCACCGCCTCTGAGGACACACCCGCCTATGCCCCCGCCGGGACGCGTCACTTCCTCTCGGCGGCCTCGATCAGGCGCCGTAGGCCTTCGGTGAGCTGTTCGGCCTCCGGGGCGGTCTTCGGGTCGAAGGTCCACTGGGCCATGAGGCCCATCATCAGGGTCAGGTAGAAGTACCCGAGCGTGTCCACCTGTTCGTCCGTCACGTCTTCCTCGGGGCCGCCGTGGAAGAGCGTCACGATGCCGCGCGCGCCCTCGCGCTGGGCTCGCGCGAGATGTTCCCGCACCTCCGGCAGCTGGTCGCCCATGGCCACGATCTCCATGCTGAGCCGCCACATGGACCCGGGATCGCGCATGGTCCCGATGATGTTCGCCCACACCTCCGCGAACCGCTCCAACGACCCCGGCTCGCCGCGCGGTTCGCCACTCCCCTCGAACGCGTCGGACATGCCCTCCACCATCTCGACGTACGCCTGCGCCAGCAGCGCGTCCTTCGAGCCGTAGTGGTAGCCGATCGACGCCAGGTTGGTGCCCGACTCCTTGACGATGTCGCGCGCGGTGGTGCGCAGGAAGCCCTTCGCCAGCAGGCAGCGCTGGGCGCCCTCCAGCAGATCCTCACGGTGTCCCATGGCGCATCACCTTATCCCGGAATCCAGACGAGCGTATTAAACGTGTGTTCTATACGTGCGTACTAGACAGCCGTTTAGGACGCTCGTACAGTTCTGCTCATGACGACGAACCCAGCCCCTCCCGCCCTCGCCGGACGCCGTGAATGGACGGCTCTCGGCGTGCTGATGCTTCCGCTGCTGCTGGTCTCCATGGACGTGTCCGTCCTCTACTTCGCGATCCCCGCGATCAGCGCAGACCTGGAGCCGAGCGCCACCCAGCAGCTGTGGATCTTCGACATCTACGGCTTCGTTCTGGCCGGCCTGCTGATGACGATGGGCTCGCTCGGCGACCGCATCGGCCGCCGCAGGCTCCTGCTGATCGGCGCCGCCGCCTTCGGCACGGCCTCCCTGGTCGCGGCCTACGCCACCAGCGCCGAGACCCTGATCGCCGCCCGCGCGGTCCTCGGCATCGGCGGCGCGACGCTGATGCCGTCGACGATGGCGCTCGTGCGCACGATGTTCACCGACCCCGGTCAGCGCACCAAGGCGATCGGTGTCTGGTCGGGCGTGATGACGGCCGGTATCGCGCTCGGCTCGGTGATGAGCGGCGTCCTCGTCGAACACTTCTGGTGGGGCTCGGTCTTCCTGGTCAACCTGCCCGCGATGCTGCTGCTCCTGATCCTGGGCCCCCTGCTGCTGCCCGAGTCGAGGAACCCGCGCCCCGGCCGCTTCGACCTGCTGAGCGTCCCCTTGTCGATGGCGGCGGTGCTCCCCGTGATCTACGGCCTCAAGGAACTCGCCTCCGAGGGCTGGAACGTGCGGTACGCGATGTCGGTGAGCGCCGGTCTGCTCTTCGCCGCACTGTTCGTCCACCGCCAGCGCACGGCGGTCTCCCCGCTGATCTCGCCGGAGCTGTTCCGGCGCCGTGGGTTCAGCCCGGCCGTCGTGCTCAACCTCGTGGCCGCCTTCGGCATGATGGGCTCGGCCTACTTCACGACCCAGTACATCCAGTCGGTCCTGGACAACGGCCCGCTGGAGGCGGCGCTGTGGAGCCTGCTGCCGTCGGTGCCCATCGGGCTCGCGGCTCCCCTCAGCGCACAGCTCGTGCGGCGGGGCGTGCCCCGCGCCCACGTCGTCGGCGGCGGCTTCGCCGTCAGCGCGTGCGGCTATCTGATGCTGGCCCTGGCCGGCACGGACTCCCTCTGGCTGCTGCTGGCCGCGTGCGCCGTGCTGGCCTGCGGGATCGTCGCCGTCATGTCCCTGGTGGCCGACCTGGCCCTGAGCGCCGCCCCGGTGGAGAAGGCGGGCGCGGCGTCGTCCCTGCTGGAGACCGGCACGGAGTTCGGCGGCGCGCTGAGCATGGCGTTCCTCGGCTCCATCGGCACGGCCGTCTACCGCCACGAGATCCCGGACGCGGCGCCCGCCGCGGCCCGCGAGACCCTGGGCGGCGCCCTGGCCGTGGCGGACCGGCTCCCGGGGCGCGCGGGGGACGCCCTGGCGACGGCGGCACGCGAGGCCTTCACCAGCGGCATGCACGCGGCGGCGATCACCGGCGCGGTGCTGCTGGCCGGTGCGGCCGCGGCGGCGGCGGTCACCCTGCGGCGGGTCCGGGCACACGAAAACGCCGGACAGGCTGATCAGCTCAGCCCGTCCGGCGTGTGAGGACGAGTCCGTTCAGGGGAACGGGGTTCCCGGGAGCGAGCCCCCGGGAGGATGTCAGGCCAGGTTGACGGAGCGGGCCGAGGTCGCCCCGATCTCCGCGGCCACCTCGGCCAGCACGGTCGCGGTCACCGTGTCGTCCACGGTCAGCACCGCCAGCGCCTCGCCACCGGCCACCGCCCGCGACACCTGCATACCGGCGATGTTGAGCCCCGCCTCACCGAGGATGCGGCCCACCGTGCCGACGACGCCGGGGCGGTCCTCGTACTTCAGCACGATCATGTGGTCGGCGAGCGCGAGGTCCACGTCGTAGTCCCCGACGGCGACGATCTTCTGAAGGTGCTTCGGGCCGGCCAGCGTGCCGGACACCGACACCTCCTCGCCGTCGGCCAGGGTGCCGCGCACCGTGACGACATTGCGGTGCTCGGTCGCCTCGGAGCTGGTGGTCAGCCGCACCTCGACGCCGCGCTCCTGCGCGAACAGCGGGGCGTTGACATACGACACCGTCTCGTCGACGACGTCCTCGAAGACGCCCTTGAGCGCGGACAGCTCCAGCACCTTCACGTCGTGCTGGGTGATCTCGCCGTAGACCTCGACATCGAGGCGGACGGCGACCTCACCGGCGAGCGCGGTGAAGATCCGGCCCAGGCGCTCGGCGAGCGGCAGACCCGGCTTGACGTCCTCGGCGATCACACCGCCCTGCACGTTGACCGCGTCCGGCACGAGCTCACCGGCAAGCGCGAGGCGCACCGAGCGGGCGACGGCGATACCGGCCTTCTCCTGCGCCTCGTCGGTGGAGGCACCGAGGTGCGGGGTGCAGACGACCTGGTCGAACTCGAAGAGCGGGGAGTCCGTGCAGGGCTCCTTCGCGTACACGTCGAGACCGGCACCGGCGACCCGGCCCTCCTTGAGGGCGGAGTACAGCGCCTCCTCGTCGACGATCCCGCCGCGCGCGGCGTTGACGATCCGCACGCTCGGCTTGACCTTGCGCAGCGCCTCGTCGCCGATCAGGCCGACCGTCTCGGGGGTCTTGGGCAGGTGGACGGTGATGAAGTCGGAGACCTCGAGCAGCTCGTCCAGCGACAGCACCTTGACGCCCATCTGCGCGGCGCGGGCGGGCTGGATGTAGGGGTCGTAGGCGACGACCTTCATGCCGAAGCCGGACATGCGCTGGGCGACCAGCGCGCCGATGCGCCCGAGGCCGACGACACCGAGGGTCTTCTCGGCCAGCTCCACGCCCGTGTACTTGCTGCGCTTCCACTCGCCGTTCTTCAGTGCGGCGTTGGCCTGCGGGATGTGGCGGGCGGTGGCGATGAGCAGACCGCAGGCCAGCTCGGCGGCGGTCACGATGTTGGAGGTCGGGGCGTTGACGACCATCACGCCGGCCTTGGTGGCGGCGGAGACGTCCACGTTGTCCAGGCCGACGCCGGCTCGTGCGACGACCTTCAGCTTGTTCGCGGCGGCGATCGCCTCGGCGTCGACCTTGGTGGCCGAGCGGACCAGGATCGCGTCCACGTCGGCGATGGCCGGGAGCAGCTCGGCGCGGTCCGCGCCGTTGCAGTGCCGGATCTCGAAGTCCGGGCCCAGGGCGTCGACGGTGGCGGGCGACAGCTCTTCAGCGATGAGTACGACGGGTTTCGAGCTCACGTGAGTCCTCACAAGTCCAGTGCTGCGGACGGCCGTCCCGACGGCCGCAGGCGGTGGAGGGGTGCTTGCCGCGTTGGAGACGCACGACGCTGTGGGCCTGACGCGTATGTGTGCAGCAGTCTAGTGGCGCATGGGGCGTCGTCTTGTGCCGCTGCGGAAGGATCACCCGTCCGTGGCCGGACGGGATGGACAACGCCTCACTACCCGACGTTACCCGGGGTTCGCCGAAGGGGCCGGAGCGGGTCGCTCCGGCCCCTCGGGTCCGGCCGTCTCGGCAGGGCCCGGGCAGGCGGCTTACGCCTCCTCGTCGACCCAGCTCATGAGCTTGCGCAGCTCCTTGCCGGTGGTCTCCAGCAGGTGCTCGGAGTCCTGCTTCTTGTACTCGTTGTACTTCTTCAGACCGCCGTGGTACTCGTCCATCCACTGCTGAGCGAAGGTGCCGTCCTGAATCTCGGCGAGGACCTTCTTCATCTCGGCCTTGGTGGCGTCGGTGATGATCCGCGGGCCGGTGACGTAGTCGCCCCACTCGGCGGTCTCGGAGATCGACCAGCGCATCTTCTCCAGGCCGCCCTCGTACATGAGGTCCACGATCAGCTTCAGCTCGTGCAGGCACTCGAAGTAGGCGATCTCCGGCTGGTAGCCGGCCTCGGTCAGGGTCTCGAAGCCCGCCTTGACCAGGGCGGCGGTGCCGCCGCAGAGCACGGCCTGCTCACCGAACAGGTCGGTCTCGGTCTCCTCGGTGAAGGTCGTCTTGATGACGCCGGCGCGGGTGCCGCCGATGCCCTTGGCGTACGACAGGGCCAGCGCGAAGCCGTTGCCCGTGGCGTCCTGCTCGACGGCGGCGATGCACGGAACGCCGCGGCCCTCCTCGTACTGGCGGCGCACCAGGTGGCCCGGGCCCTTCGGGGCGACCATGCAGACGTCCACGCCGGCCGGGGGCTTGATGAAGCCGTAGCGGATGTTCAGGCCGTGGCCGAAGAACAGCGCGTCGCCGTCCTTCAGGTTGTCCTTGATGTGCTTCTCGTAGACCTCGGCCTGGATGGGGTCCGGGACCAGGATCATGATGACGTCGGCCTCGGCGGCGGCCTCCGACGGGCTCACCACGCGCAGGCCCTGCTCCTCGGCCTTGGCCTTGGACTTGGAGCCCTCGTGCAGACCGACGCGGACGTCGACACCCGAGTCACGGAGCGACAGCGCGTGGGCGTGGCCCTGGCTGCCGTACCCGATGACCGCGACCTTGCGGCCCTGGATGATGGACAGGTCGGCGTCGGCGTCGTAGAACAGCTCGGCCACTTTGGGTTCTCTCCTCGGGAGTGCAGGTGTTGCGTCCCACCGTATGACGGAGGGCGGAAGGGAAGTCTGAGGGTCTCGGAATACGGGCGGCCGACGGCGCGCCGACCGCCCGCTTTCCGTCTTACGCCGACCGGTCTAGGGCGCGCAGCGACCGGTCCGTGATGGATCGGGCACCGCGGCCGATCGCGATGGTGCCGGACTGGACGAGCTCCTTGATGCCGTACGGCTCCAGCATCTTGAGCATCGCGGTCAGCTTCTCGCCGGAGCCGGTGGCCTCGATGGTGACGGCCTCCGGGGAGACGTCGACGGTCTTGGCGCGGAACAGCTGGACGATCTCGACGATCTGGGAGCGCGTCTCGTTGTCGGCGCGCACCTTCACCAGGACGAGTTCGCGCTGCACCGCCTGCGCCGGCTCCAGCTCGACGATCTTCAGCACGTTGACGAGCTTGTTGAGCTGCTTGGTGACCTGCTCCAGCGGCAGGTCCTCCACGCCGACGACGATGGTGATGCGGGAGATGTCGGGGTGCTCGGTGACGCCCACCGCGAGCGAGTCGATGTTGAAGCCGCGGCGGGAGAACAGGGCGGCGATCCGGGCGAGGATGCCGGGGGTGTTCTCCACCAGGACGGAGAGCGTGTGCTTGGACATGATCTGCTTCCTCTGCTTACTGGTCCCGACGGCTCTCAGTCGTCTTCGTTGTCGCCGAAGTCGGGGCGGACGTCCCGGGCGGCCATGATCTCGTCGTTGGAGGTGCCGGCGGCGACCATCGGCCAGACCATCGCGTCCTCGTGGACGATGAAGTCGACGACGACGGGTCGGTCGTTGATGGAGTTCGCCTCCTCGATGACCTTGTCGAGGTCGTCCGGGGACTCGCAGCGGATCGCGTAGCAGCCCATGGCCTCCGACAGCTTCACGAAGTCGGGGACGCGGGTGCCGCGGGCGCCGGGGTTCACGTCGTCCGGGCCGGAGTGCAGCACGGTGTTGGAATACCGCTGGTTGTAGAAGAGGGTCTGCCACTGGCGGACCATCCCGAGGGCGCCGTTGTTGATGACGGCGACCTTGATCGGGATGTTGTTCAGGGCGCAGGTGGTGAGCTCCTGGTTGGTCATCTGGAAGCAGCCGTCGCCGTCGATCGCCCAGACGGCCCGCTCGGGTGCTCCGGCCTTGGCACCCATGGCGGCCGGGACGGCGTAGCCCATGGTTCCGGCGCCGCCGGAGTTCAGCCAGGTGGCCGGCTTGTCGTACTCGATGAAGTGGGCGGCCCACATCTGGTGCTGGCCGACGCCCGCCGCGAAGATCGTGCCCTCGGGGGCGAGCTGTCCGATGCGCTCGATGACCTGCTGCGGGGAGAGCGAGCCGTCCTCGGGCTGGTCGTAGCCGAGCGGGTAGGTGTCGCGCCAGCGGCTCAGGTCCTTCCACCAGGCGCTGTAGTCGCCCTGGTGGCCCTCGCTGTGCTCCTTCTGGACGGCCTGGATCAGGTCGGCGATGACCTCGCGGGCGTCGCCGACGATCGGCACGTCGGCGGCGCGGTTCTTGCCGATCTCGGCCGGGTCGATGTCCGCGTGGACGATCTTGGCGAACGGCGCGAAGCTGTCCAGCTTGCCGGTGACGCGGTCGTCGAAGCGGGCTCCGAGGGCGACGATCAGGTCGGCCTTCTGCAGCGCGGTGACGGCGGTGACCGCACCGTGCATGCCCGGCATTCCCACGTGCAGCGGGTGGCTGTCGGGGAATGCGCCGAGCGCCATCAGGGTGGTGGTGACGGGCGCTCCGGTGAGCTCGGCGAGAACCTTGAGCTCCGCGGTGGCGTGTGCCTTGATGACACCGCCGCCGACGTAGAGGACGGGCCGCTTGGCCTGGGTGATCAGCTTGGCGGCCTCGCGGATCTGCTTGGCGTGCGGCTTGGTCACCGGGCGGTAGCCGGGCAGGTCCATGGCGGGCGGCCAGGAGAAGGTGGTCTTCGCCTGGAGGGCGTCCTTGGCGATGTCGACCAGGACCGGGCCGGGACGGCCGGTGGAGGCGATGTGGAACGCCTGGGCGATGATCCGCGGGATGTCCTCGGCCTTGGTGACCAGGAAGTTGTGCTTGGTGATCGGCATGGTGATGCCGACGATGTCCGCCTCCTGGAAGGCGTCCGTGCCGATCGCCTTGGACGCCACCTGGCCGGTGATCGCGACCAGCGGCACGGAGTCCATGTGCGCGTCGGCGATCGGGGTGACCAGGTTGGTGGCGCCCGGGCCGGAGGTGGCCATGCAGACGCCGACCTTGCCGGTGGCCTGCGCGTAGCCGGTGGCGGCGTGACCGGCGCCCTGCTCGTGCCGGACCAGGACGTGGCGCACCCGGGTGGAGTCCATCAGCGGGTCGTAGGCCGGGAGGATCGCACCGCCGGGAATGCCGAATACCGTGTCGGCGCCGACCTCCTCGAGAGAGCGGATGAGGGACTGCGCGCCCGTCACCTGCTCGGGGGCGGAGTGTCCTCCGGATCGGGGCCGGGGCTGCGGGTGGTGGGCCCCGGTGGCCTGCTCGGTCATCGGCATTCTCTTCTCAGATGCTGAGGGTTTTTGCGAGGTTTGTACGGTCTTCGGCTGCTGCACGAAGGGTGCCTGTGCAACAAAAAACCCCTCGTGCCATAAGGCAAGCGAGGGGAGCGCGCCGGGTGGGTTCGCTGAGCGGTCGAGGCTCAGCGTCAGCCGACGCGCTTTCCAAGTACGAGAATTCGGGTGCGCATGGCACTGACCCTCCCCCCGGCACGCACCCACTGTCAAGTGGGTGGGACGGGAGTCTCATTATGTGAGCGCAGGGCCGTCCCGCCTCCGATGACGGCGGACACACCCGAGCTGTACACCCGCGGGGAGCCGCCCACCAGCGCCGGTTCGGCCGGTCCGTTGGGCACCGGATAGTGGCCGGCGGCGAGCGCCCGGCGCAGCCGGTACTCGTCGAGCGGCCCGGAGAAGGCCATGCCCTGCCCGTGCGTGCAGCCCATGGCGCGCAGGGCGACGATCTGCTCGGGCAGGTCCACCCCCTCGGCCACGGACTTCAGCCCGAGGTCCCCCGCGATGCGCAGCAGCCCGCTGGTGATCTTGTGCAGGCGGGCGGACTCGACGACGCCCTCGACCAGACCGCGGTCGAGCTTCAGTACGTCGACGGGCAAGCGCCTGAGGGCCGTGATCGCCGCGTAGCCGCTGCCGAACCCGTCGAGCGCGATCCGTACGCCGACCCGCCGAAGGGCGCCCAGGCGCCGCTCCAGCTCCTCCAGCGAGACCCTGGGGTCGGCGTCCGACAGCTCGATGATCAGCGCCCCGGGCGGCAGCCCGTGCCGGGTGAGCAGCGCCTCGATCGTGCCGAGCGGCATGGAGCGGTCCAGCAGCCTGCGGGCGCTCATCCGCACGACGACCGGCACGGACAGCCCGGTGGAGTGCCGCTCGGCGGCCTGCGCGACGGCCTCCTCGATCACCCAGCGGCCCAGCTCGGCGGTCTTGTCGCTGTCCTCGGCCACCCGCAGGAACTCCGCCGGGGTGAAGAGCACCCCTTGCGAGGAGCGCCAGCGCGCCTGCGCGGACACCGATGTGATCCGGCCATCGGTCAGGGACACCACCGGCTGGTGCAGCAGGGCGAACTCCCCGTCGTGCAGGGCGGCCCGCAGGCGGGTGGCGAGCTCCGCCTTGCGGACGACGTCCTGCTGCATCTGGGGCTTGTACAGCTCGACGCGCCCCTTGCCGCCGGCCTTGGCCCGGTACATCGCCAGGTCGGCGTTGCGCAGCAGTTCGCCCGCGCCGAGGCCGGACTCCGCGAAGGCCACGCCGATGGAGGCGTTGACCCGGACATCGTTGCCGTCGATGAGGTAGGGCTGGGAGAGGGTCGTCCTGAGCCGGTCGGCGAGCTCCAGTATGTGCCGCTCCCGGGCCTCCCGGTCCCGGGTGTTGTCCCCGGCGATCAGCGCCGCGAACTCGTCGCCGCCGAGCCGGGACGCGGTGTCGCCGTGCCGGACGGAGTCCTGGAGGCGGCGGGCGGCCTGGATGAGCAGTTCGTCCCCGGCCTGGTGCCCGATGGTGTCGTTGACGGCCTTGAACCCGTCGAGGTCGATGAACAGCACGGCCGTGTTGCGCAGGGCCATGCCCCGGTCGGAGGCGCGGCGGCCCGAGAGGGCGTGCTGGACGCGCTTGGTGAACAGGGCGCGGTTAGGCAGGTCCGTGAGCGGGTCGTGCTCGGCGTTGTGCTGCAACTGGGCCTGGAG
The DNA here is from genome assembly GCF_042959065.1 of Streptomyces sp. NPDC007929. Classification (NCBI taxonomy): domain Bacteria; kingdom Bacillati; phylum Actinomycetota; class Actinomycetes; order Kitasatosporales; family Streptomycetaceae; genus Streptomyces; species Streptomyces sp. NPDC007929. The sequence continues at coordinate 248,196 of NZ_JBIBKD010000008.1, forward strand.
TCGCACTCGTTCGGTGACGTCGCGGCTGTTGAAGATGAGGCCGCCGTGATGGCGGTTGACGGTGGACTCGACGTTCAGCCAGCCCCCGTCGCCCGAGCGGAAGCGGCACTCGATGCGTGTGGTGGGTTCCTCGACGGGGTTGGCTGCGAGGAACCTGCGCACCTCGTGGACGACGCAGCCCAGGTCCTCGGGGTGGATGAGGTTGGCCAGTTCCGTACCCACCAGCTCCTCCGCGGAGCGGCCGTACACACCGGCGGCGGCCGGAGAGACGTACCTCAGGACACCGCTGGGCGCGGCGATCATGATGACGTCGCTGGAGCCCTGCACCAGGGAGCGGAAGTGGTTCTCCTTCTGCGCCAGTTCCTGGGTGAGGGTGATGTTGTCGAGCAGCATGATCCCCTGGCGCACGACGAGCGCGAGCACCACGGTGCCCCCGGTCAGCAGGACGACGCGGTCGACGCTGCGGCCGTTGAGGACGTTGTAGAGGATCCCCAGCGTGCACACGGCGGCCGCGAGATACGGCGTGAGGGCGGCCAGGGAACCGGCGATCGGCCGGGCGGCCGCGTACCGGCTGTGCTCGGCGCCGGGCAGGGGCGAGGCGTGGTGGGGTGCGCCGCGCCGGCCGGGCACATGCTCCTGCACCACCCGCGTACGGCCGGTGCCGGCGGGCCGGTCGGGGGTGTGCCGGTCGGCCTCCGCGCGGGGGGCGGCCCACGGGGCGTACGCCAGGAGCAGCGAGCCCGCGAACCAGCCCGCGTCGAGCAGTTGCCCCGAGCGGTAGTCGTGGTGCATGAGCGGTGAGGTGAACAGGGCGTCGCACATCACCGTCAGCGCGAGGGCGCCGATGGCGGTGTTGACCGCGGAGCGGTTCACCGCGGACCGCCTGAAGTGCAGCGCGAGCACCATGCTGACCAGCGCGATGTCGAGCAGCGGGTACGCCAGCGACAGCGCGGCGTGCGCCACTCCGGGCCCCTCGGACTTCGCGGCCTGGGCGAGGGCGAGGCTCCACGCCAGCGTCAACAGCGATCCGCCGATCAGCCAGGCGTCGAGCCCCAGGCAGACCCAGCCGGCCTTGGTCACCGGCCGCTTGGCGAGCACGAGCAGCCCGACGATCGCGGGGGGCGCGAAGCAGAGGAAGAACAGGTCGGCGTAGCTGGGGCTGGGCACGGGCAGTCCGAGGACCACCTCGTACCACCCCCAGACCAGGTTGCCCAGGGCGGCCATGGTCGAGGAGAGGCCGAAGAGCAGCCAGGCGGGTCGAAAGCGGGTGCGGCGGCTGCGGGCGTAGAGGAAGCACGAGACGGCGGCGGTGCCGGCCGCGGCGCTCAGCCCGAAGTCGCCCATGAACACGGCCAGTTCGCGTGAGCCCCAGCCGAGCGCGGCGCCGAGGGCGTATCCGGCGCAGGCCAGGGCGAGGACGAGTTGGAGGGCCGGGCCCGGCCGGGGGCCGGGGGCCGGCGTGCGGGGCAGCAGCGCGCCCGGGGACGGAGGCTGTGCCCGCAGGGCTCCGTCCAGCGTGGGGGTGGGCGGCGCGCTCACCGGGCCCTCCCGCTGTGCGCCGCTGTCGCGTCCCGCGGGTCCCGGTGGGCCGGCTGGTCAGGCCTTCCGCGGCCGCCGGGCCTGCGGTGGTGATGGCTGTGCTCGGTGTGGTGCGCGCTGTGGTGGGTGTGGTGGCCGACGTGATCGGCGTGCCGGCCGCGGCTGCCCGCGGCCGTCCGCCCGGGTCGCCGCCGGCAGCCCCGCCCCGTCGGATCGCTCGTCCATAGGCCGTGCATCGCCTGTCGCCCCCCTCACAGTCTGAAGTGTCCGTCCCCGGCGCCGAACGGTCCCCGGCGCAGCCCCTGTCGGGACGATACACCAGTCTCGTCACTCAGGGACATAGGTTCTCTACGCTCCGTGACGATCAACAGATATATGAGTACCCACCGCACCTGGAGGATTGCGGACGGTACTCGAAGGTTCTGTCAGTCGGTTGAGGCACCCGTCGTAAGGATCACGTTGCGGAGCGGCTCCCGGTTCACATGACGGTTCAACTGGTCCACCAGGAGCCGCTTGGCGCGCGGAAGGAACGCGGAGGTGGGTCCGCCGACATGAGGGCTGATGAGTACCCCCGGCGCACGCCACAGGGGGTGTTCGCGCGCCAGCGGCTCCGGGTCGGTGACGTCGAGGGCGGCGGTGATGCGGCCGGTCTCCAACTCGGCGAGCAGGGCCTTGGTGTCGACGACCGGGCCGCGGGCGACGTTGACCAGGAGCGCGCCGTCCTTCATCCGGGACAGGAAGTCGGCTCCGGCCAGGCCACGGGTGGTTTCGGTGAGCGGGGTGGAGAGGATGACGACGTCCGCCTCCGGCAGCAGCGCGGAGAGTTCGGTGAGCGGATGCACCGGACCGCGCGCCGTGGTGCGCTCGGAGCGCGCGACGCGCGCCACCCGCGCCACCTCGAACGGAACGAGCCGGTCCTCGATGGCCTCGCCGATCGAGCCGTATCCCACGATGAGGACGTTCTTGTCGGCGAGCGCGGGGCGGAACCCGCCGAGCCACTCCCCCCGGTCCTGCGCGCGGACGAAGTCGGGGATCCCGCGCAGCGACGCGAGGATCAGGGCGAGGGTGAGCTCGCCGGTGCTGGCCTCGTGCACCCCGCGCGCGTTGCACAGCCGCACGCCCGCCGGCAGCAGCGACAGGCCCGGCTCGACGTGGTCGATCCCGGCGGAGAGGGTCTGCACGACCCGCACGTTGCTCATCCGCCCCAGGGGACGCACGCACAGCGGACTGGGCTTCATGTAGGGGACGACGTAGAAGGCGCAGTCGGCCGGGTCCGCGGGGAAATCCTCCGCACCGTTCCAGAAGCGGTAGTCCGGACCCTCGGGGAGCCCCTCGATCTCGTCCGGCGGGATGGGCAGCCACACGTCAGCAGTCATGCTCTGGAGGCTATGTCAGGAGCGTGCGACGGCAGAGGTTAGGTTGGGGTGGCTCGAACAGGGAGGGTCACGACCAGGTGGAGCGCAGGACGATCGGCGCGGCGGCGCTCGCGGTGGGGGCCGTCGGACTCGGGTGCATGCCGATGAGCTGGGCCTACAGCGCGTCGAGACGGCGCGGCGACGAGTCGCTCAGGGCGGTCCACCGGGCGCTCGATCTGGGCGCGTCCCTGCTGGACACGGCCGACATGTACGGCCCCTTCACCAACGAGCTGCTGCTGGGGCGGGTGTTGAAGGAGCGACGGTCCGACGCGTTCGTGTCGACGAAGGTCGGGCTGCTCGTCGGCGACCAGCACATCGTCGCCAACGGCCGCCCCGGGTATGTGAAACGCGCCTGCGACGCGTCGCTGCGACGGCTCCAGACGGACGTCATCGACCTCTACCAGCTGCACCGGGCGGACCCCGAGGTGCCGGTCGAGGAGACCTGGGGCGCGATGGCGGAGCTCGTCCAGGCCGGGAAGGTGCGGGCGCTGGGCCTGTGCGCGGTGGGGGCGCGGGCCGGGCGGCGCTCCGGGGCGCGGCCGCATGACGGAACGATCCGGCAGTTGGAGCGGGTGCAGCAGGTCTTCCCGGTGAGCGCGGTCGAGGCGGAGCTGTCGGTGTGGTCGCCGCAGGCGCTTGAGACCCTGCTGCCCTGGTGCCGGACGCGGGGCGTCGGTTTCCTCGCGGCGATGCCGCTCGGCAACGGCTTCCTGACCGGCAGGCTGCGGCCCGGTGCCGGCTTCGAGGCGGACGATCCGCGCGCCCGGCACCCCCGCTTCACGGCCGAGATGATGGCGGCGAACCAGCCGTTCGTCGCCGGGCTGCGCCGCGTCGCCCGCCGGCACGGCGCCCAGGTCACGCCCGGCCAGGTGGCCCTCGCGTGGGTGCTGGCCCAGGGCCCGCACGTGGTCCCGGTGCCGGGCACGAAGCAGGAGCGCTGGGTCACGGAGAACACGGCCGCGACGGCGGTGCGCCTGACCGCCGACGACCTCGTCGAGATAGCCGGGCTGCCGCCGGCCCAGGGGTCATGGGAGGACTGAGCCCCGCCTCGGGTGCGTTTCGGGCAAACCCCGTGTTCCCGGTTCGGGGTTGCGTGATCGGGAACTTCAGAGCCGCGAGCGGTGTATGACAGGGAGAGGACCCGCCCCCGTCGAAGGGACCATGATCGTGCGACGTCGAGCCGTCCCGGCCGTGCTGGCCGCCGCGCTCCTGCTGACGGCGGGCTGCTCCTCCGACGCAGGGGGTTCGTCCGACGAGCGGGCGAGCACCTCCCCGGGCGGTACGGCGCCCGGCTCGTCCGCGCCGCCCGGGCGGTCCGCCGAGGAGGCACCGCCCGCCAAGGGCTCGGTGAAGGTGGTCCGTACCGTCGCCGAGGGCCTGGAATCCCCCTGGGGGCTCGCCGCGCTGCCGGGCGGCGGCCTGCTCGTCTCCTCCCGGGACGACGGGACGATCGTCCGGGTCGACGAGAAGACCGGCAAGAAGACCGAGCTGGGCGAGGTCCCCGGGGTATCGGCGGCCGGCGAGGGCGGCCTCCTCGGGATCGCCCTGTCCCCCGACTACGCCTCGGACCACATGGTCTACGCCTACTTCACCTCGGCCTCCGACAATCGCGTCGTGCGCATGATCTACGACGAGGGGAAGCCGTCCGGCGAGCAGCTCGGCGCGCCCGACACGGTCTACCGGGGCATCCCCAAGGGCTTCATCCACAACGGCGGCCGCATTCAGTTCGGCCCCGACAAGATGCTGTACGTGGGCACGGGCGAGAGCGGCGACACCGGCCTGTCCCAGGACAAGGACTCCCTGGGCGGCAAGATCCTGCGCCTGACCCCGGAGGGCGAACCGGCGCCGGGCAACCCCTTCCCCGACTCGCCGGTGTACTCCTACGGCCACCGCAACGTGCAGGGGCTGGCCTGGGACGGCAAGCAGCGGCTCTTCGCGTCGGAGTTCGGGCAGGACACCTGGGACGAGCTCAACGCGATCAAACCGGGCGACAACTACGGCTGGCCACAGGCCGAGGGCCGGTCCGGCGACAAGGAGTTCCACAACCCGATCGACCAGTGGTCGACGGCCGAGGCCTCCCCCAGCGGCATCGCCCACGCCGAGGGCTCGATCTGGATGGCGGGCCTGCGCGGCAAGCGGCTGTGGCGCATCCCGCTGGACGGCACGGAGGCCTCGGCCGCACCGCAGGCCTTCCTGGAGGGAGAGTACGGCCGGCTGCGCACGGTGGTGTCCGCGGGCGGCGACCGGCTCTGGCTGGTGACCAGCAACACGGACGGCCGGGGCAGCCCGAAGGACGGGGACGACCGGATCCTGGAACTGCGGGTGACGTAGCGGCGACCCTCAGCCGCCGGGGTTCTCCGGCTCCTCGTCGGGCGGGCGTACGACGACCTTTCCGGACGAGAGATCTATCGGCCCGCGTCCGGGATCGCCGTCCCCGACGTCCTCACGGGTCAGTTCCAGGCGGTTCTGCTCGTCGCGGGTGTGCTTGCGCCCGGGCGAGAACAGCTCCTCGAACATGTTGAACACCGGGTGCCTCCCTGGGCCGCGGGCTTCAGGTCGTCCGCGACGTCCCTTACAGCGTATGCCTCAGCCCGCCGGACCGGGCATGAGCATTTCGGCCGGGAACAGCCCCAGCCGGTGCGCCACCGCCGCCGCTTCGCCCCGCCCGGAGACGCCGAGCTTGGCCAGGATGTTGGAGACGTGCACGCTCGCGGTCTTCGGCGAGATGAACAGCTCCTGCGCGATGCGCCGGTTGGTGTGGCCGGCGGCGACCAGGCGCAGGACGTCCCGTTCCCGGCTGGTGAGGCCGAAGGCCTCGGCGGGGTCGGCCGGGGCGGGGCCGGTCCGCGCGGCGGGCGTGAGCGGGAGGCGGGCGCGCCGGCCGAGCGCGGTCGCGGCGTCGGCGAGCGGCCGGGCGCCGAGGTGGTCTGCGACGGTGTGGACGAGGCGGAGCAGTTCAGCGGCGCGCTCGCGCTCGTCCTCGCCGGCACCCGTCAGCAGGGACTCGGCCAGGCGGTACCGGACGCGGGCGAGGTCGTAGGGCCGGCTCAGCGGCTCGAAGGCGGTGACCACCTGCGACCAGGTGTCCGGGGTGGCCCGGTCCTCGGCGCGGTGGAGCTCGGCGCGCACCCAGCTCTCGTGGGCGAGCCAGACCGGTGCGTGGGTGGTGAGGTGCTTGGCGGTGGCGCGTATGCCGTCGAGGACCTGCTCGCGACCGTCGCGGGCGGCGGGCAGCGTCCGGGCGTCGGCCTCGGCGGTGGCCGCCTGGAGCAGCAGCGGCCAGCCGTAGCGCTGGGTGCCGAGCGGGAAGCCGGATTCCAGGGTGCGGGCCAGTTCGGCGCGGGCGTCGGCCAGGCGGCCCTCGGCGGCGGCGAGCCCGATGGTGAGCCAGGAGATCGGCAGGTCGTGCTGCGGCATGGGGTCGTGCGGACCGTAGGCGGCGCGGCCCTGGGCGAGGTACCGGGCCGCCTCGGGCACCTGCCCGCGCGCGAGCGCCAGCCAGGCCAGGCTGTTGGCGCCGGACCCGTGCGGACCCGCCGTCTGGCCGCGGCGCTGGGCGTTGGAAGCGGCCTCGGTGGCCTCGTCCCAGCGGCCCAGCGAGATGAGCGACTCGGCGAGGTTGCCCCAGATCCAGGCCTCGGCGTCGCGCAGGCCCATCCTCGCCGTGAGCCGCAGGCCCTCGCGCAGCAGGGCGACGGAGTCCTCCGAGCGGCCGACGCCTTCGAGGACGGACGGCAGGTTCACATGGCTGCGGCCCACGACCGCCGCGAGACCCCGGGCGACCACCTCGTCCCGTACGTCGTACATGTGGCCGAGCCCGGCGTCGATCTGCCCGGCGTCGACCATGAGCCCGCCGAGGGTGAGCCGGGCGTTGGAGGCGATGTCGTCGGCGCCGACCATGCGCGCGTACTCGACGGCCCGCTCTGCGGCGGTCAGGGCGTCCGGGCCCGGTTCGTGCAGCATCGACCAGTGGGCGGCGGTGGCCAGGACCTCGGCGTGCACCTCGGACGGCGGCAGGCCGCGGACCAGGTCCTGGGCGGTGGCGATCTCCTTCCAGCCGTCGCCCCGGGAGAGCCGCTGCACCAGCCGGGAGCGCTGGATCCAGAACCAGGCGGCGCGCAGGGGGTCGGGCTCGTCCTCCAGCAGCCGCAGCGCCCGCTTGGTGATCTTCAGGGCGCGTTCCCGCTCCCCGCAGAGCCGTCCGGCGACGGCCGCCTCGGCCAGCAGGTCCAGATGGCGCAGCGCGGTGGTGGCCGGGTCGCAGCCGCTGGGGGTCCCCCCACGCCGTTCAGGCAGTGGGGGAGGGTAGACCTCGGCGTAGTCCACGGGGCGCAGGGTCCGGCGCACCGCGTCGGGGGCGGTGTCCCACAGCTCCATCGCCCGTTCCAGGAGGCGGAGTTGCTCGGAGTAGGCGTGGCGGCGGCGGGCCTCGACGGAGGCTTCGAGGACGGCGGGCAGGGCCTTGGCGGCGTCGTGGGCGTGGTACCAGTAGCTGGCCAGGCGGGTCGCCCGCTGGTCGGCGGGGACGAGGGCCGGGTCGGTCTCCAGGGCTTCGGCGTAGCGGCGGTTGAGGCGGGAGCGTTCGCCGGGCAGGAGGTCGTCGCTGACGGCCTCGCGGACCAGGGAGTGGCGGAAGCGGTAGCCGTCGCCGCCAGGTGCGGGGGCGAGGATGCCGGCGTTCACGGCGGCCCGCAGCGCTTCGATGAGGTCGTCCTCGGCGAACCGGGCGACGGCGGCCAGCAGCCGGTACTCCACGGTGGAGCCGCCCTCGGCGACGATCCGGGCGACGTGCTGGGCGGGCTCCGGCAGCCCTTCCACGCGGACCAGCAGCAGGTCGCGCAGGGAGTCGGTCAGGCCGGTCCGGCAGCCCTCGGGGGCGGCCACGGCGAGTTCCTCGACGAAGAAGGCGTTGCCGTCGGAGCGTTCGAAGATCGCGTCGACGCGGTCGGGTTCGGGTTCCTGGGCGAGGATCCCGGTGACCTGGCGGCCCACCTCGTCGCGGGTGAAGCGGGCGAGTTCGAGGCGGCGGATCGTGCGGAGCCGGTCGAGTTCGGCGAGCAGGGGCCGCAGCGGGTGGCGGCGGTGGATGTCGTCGGAGCGGTAGGTGGCGAGGACGACGAGGCGGCCGGTGCGCAGGGTGCGCAGGAGGTAGGAGAGGAGGTGGCGGGTGGAGGCGTCGGCCCAGTGCAGGTCCTCCAGGGCGAGGACGACGGTGTGCTCGGCGGCGACGCGTTCCAGCAGGCGTGCGGTGAGCTCGAAGAGGCGGGCCATGCCGTCCTCGTCGTGCCGCCCGGCTCGGGACTCGCCCAGCTCGGGCAGCAGCCGGGCCAGTTCCTCCTCCTGGCCGGCGGCCGCGGCCGCCAGTTCGCCGGGGAGTTCGCGGCGCAGGGCGCGCAGGGCGGTGGAGAAGGGGGCGAAGGGCAGGCCGTCGGCGCCGATCTCCACGCAGCCGCCGAGTGCGACCACCGCTCCGCCGCGGCGGGCTTCGGCGGCGAACTCCTCGACGAGGCGGGTCTTGCCGACTCCGGCCTCCCCGCCGATGAGCAGTGCCTGCGGTTCGCCCTCGCGGGCGCGGACGAGCGCGTCGCGCAGCCTGCCCAGTTCCTCGGCACGGCCGACGAACACGGGGCTCACGGACCTGGTCTCCACGGCCCCGAGCATCGCATGCGGGTCCGACAGCGCGGCACCGGTTTTCCGACGAACGGCCGGAGCAGCGGCCGCCGTTCCCGCGAGCACGAGGGCCGCTGCCGCGGTGACGGCGACACGGGCGACCGGTCCCGCCTCGGTGCCCACCCGCTCCGGAACCGGCCCCGCCGCGGTGCTCACGCGCTCCGGGACCGGCCCCACGGTGGTGCCCACCCGGTCCGGAACCGACCCCGCCGCGGTGCTCACGCGCTCCGATACCGGTCCCGCCCCCGTGTTGCCCCGGTCCAGAACCGGCCCCGCGCCGGTGCCCACCCGGTCCAGGGCCACCCGGCCCGAGACCGGTCCCGCGCCGGTGCTCACCCGGTCCGGGACCGGACCCGCCGTGGTGCTCACCCGGTCCAGGGCCACCCGGCCCCGGACCGGTCCTGCCCCCGTGTTCACGCGGTCCGGGTGGATCGTGGCCGGCGGAAGCGGCGGCTATGGCTCTCGTGCTCGGCGGAGTCCTGGTCGGCTGTGTGGCGGGCCGCGCGGCGGGCCCGGGCGGCTTCGCGGACCAGGCGCTCGTGGTCGGCACGGCGGATGAGGTCGCTGGTGCGCATCTGCTGGAACTCGTACTCGTACATGGTGTGTCCTTGAGGAGAGGCGGTCACGGAGTGTTTCTCCGTGCTGACCTCACTCTCGTCTCCCAGGTGGGGCCGCCACATCGGGAGAGTTCCGCATCTTCGGCCCCGGGGAGGGCCTTAGACGCGGCGAAGGGGCCTCAGGCCGTCCGTAAGGTGCTCACGGATGTGCCTAAGACCCCTCAGGACCTGCGGGTTCTCAGCTCGCGGACGGCAGTCCGAGCAGGATGCCGGTGTACTTGAGGACGGCCAGGAACAGGCCGATGACGCCGAGCGCGACGCCCGCCCAGGCGACGGACTTGATCCAGGGTGCCTGGATCCTGCCGGGCGTGCCGAACGCGGGCCGGGCCAGCGTCACGACGCCGGTGATCAGCGCGATCAGCGCGAACAGGCCGCCCCACAGGGCGGTGGTCTGCCAGGCGTCGCCGTAGACGGCCTGGATCTGCTGGGCTACGCCCGCGTTCTGCGCGGTCTCCAGCTGGCCGACGAGGTTCTGGCGCGCGGAGGCCACGGTGCCGATCCAGCTGCCGGTGAGCGAGACGACGCCCAGTGCGGCGGAGACGACGGCGGCGGCGCCCTGTCCGACACCGGAGGGGGCGTCCTCCTTGGTCTGCGTGTCGTCGGCGTCCTGCTCGTCGTGGGCCTCGGCCGGGACCTCGCTCTGGAGCGCCTCGTCGGACTCGGTGGTGTCCACCGCCTTCTCGTCGGTCGTGGCCTTGGTGGCCTCGGTCTCGTCCACTGCGTTCGTAGCCATGTCTCGCACCGTAGGGTCGCTGTCTGAGAAGTCTCTTAATGATCGTTGTGAGCGGCACGCGCGCGTGCCGCCCGCCACTCGGGCGCCGGCACCGACCAGACTTCGAGATCGTGCCGTAGGCCACCATAGGGGTGCGCCTCGGGCCGCACACCGTCGCGGGTCATGCCGGCCTGCCCGCGCTCCAGGTGCGCCAGGAACTCCCCGGCGTGCCGGGGCTCCAAGGGCCTCAGCTCGGCGTCGTCACCCGGGGATATCGCGTACATCCCGCTGCCGTTCCCCCTCCGCCAGGACGTCCGCCACCTCGGCGTCCGTCGCGGCGGCCAGCCGCTCATGGGCGGCACGGCTCTCGGGCGGCTCGATGCTGATGCGCGGCATGCGCTGGTCCAGCCAGCGGGGCAGCCACCAGTTGGCGCCGCCGAGCAGGTGCATGAGGGCCGGGACGAGGAGGGTGCGCAGCACGAAGGCGTCGAGGGCGACGGCGGCGGCCAGGGCGATGCCGAACATGGCGATCACGCGGTCGCCGCTGAGGACGAAGGCCAGGAAGACGGAGATCATGATGACCGCCGCCGAGTTGATCACCCGGCTGGTCTCGGCGAGGCCGACCCGCACGGCCCGCCGGTTGTCACCGGTCTCCAGCCACTCCTCGTACATCCGGCTCACCAGGAAGACCTGGTAGTCCATGGAGAGGCCGAAGAGCACCGACACCATGATCACGGGCAGGAAGGGCTCGATGGGTCCCGCGCTGCCGAGGCCGAGCAGTTCGCTGCCCCAGCCCCACTGGAAGATCGCGACCACCACCCCGAAGGCGGAGGCCACGGCGGCGACGTTCATCGCGGCGGCCTTCAGCGGGATGCCGATCGAGCGGAAGGCCAGCAGGAGCAGCAGACAGCCCAGGCCGATCACGACCCCGACGAAGACCGGCAGCTTGGAGACGATGACGTCGGCGAAGTCGTCGTAGCCGGCCGTCATACCGCCCACCTGCACATCGAGCGAGGTGCCCGACTCGGCGCGCGGCAGCACCTCACCGCGCAGCCGGTCGACGAGGTCGCTGGTGTGCTGCGACTGCGGGGAGGACTCCGGGACGACGGTGAGGTAGGCGGTGTGGCCGCCGGAGTCGAAGGTCACCGGGGTCACCGCGGCAACGCCGTCGGTGGCGCGCAGGGTGCCGTCGAGGTTGTCCAGGGCGAGCTTGTCGTCGGCTCCGTCGACCTTGGTGACGAGGGTGAGCGGGCCGTTCACGCCCGGGCCGAAGCCGTCGGCGAGCAGGTCGTAGGCCTGGCGGGTGGTGGCCGTCTTCGGGCCGTTGCCCTGGTCGGAGGTGCCCAGGTGCAGGGAGAAGGTGGGCAGTGCGAGGACGCCCATGACGACCAGGGCGACCGCGCCGAGCACCTTGGGGTGGCGTTCCACGAAGGCCGACCAGCGGGCCGCGAAACCGGTGGGCAGCTCGGGCTGGGGCCCGTGCTCGGCGAGGCGGCGGCGCTCACGGCGGCTGAGCGCGCGCATGCCGATGAAGGACAGCAGGGCGGGCAGCAGGGTGACGGAGGCGGCGACGGTCAGGACGACGGTCAGGCTCGCCGCTATGGCCACGCCGTTGAGGAAGCTCAGCCGCAGGATCAGCATGCCGAGCAGCGCGATGCAAACGGTCGCGCCCGCGAACACGACGGCCCGTCCGGTGGTCGCGACGGCGTTCGTGGCGGCCTCGGCGACGGACAGCCCGCGTTTCAGCCCGCGCCGGTGTCTGGTGACGATGAACAGCGCGTAGTCGATGCCGACGCCGAGCCCGATGAGCATGCCCAGCATGGGCGCGAAGTCGGCGACGGTCATGGCGTGCCCGAGCAGCACGATCCCGGCGTAGGCGGTGCCGACGCCGACCAGGGCGGTGGCGATGGGCAGCAGGGACGCGGCGAGCGAGCCGAACGCGAGGAACAGCACCACGGCGGCGACGATCACGCCGACGATCTCGGCGAGGTGCCCGCCGGAGGACTCGGTGAGCGCGACGGCGCTGCCGCCCAGCTCCACCTGGAGCCCGTCGGTCTCGGCGCTCTTCGCGGTGTCGACGACGGCCTGCGCCTCGCCCTTGGCGATGTCCTCGGCCCGGTCGTCGAAGGTCACCGAGGCGTAGGCGGTACGGCCGTCCGCGCTGACGCGGCCGGTGCCGGGCCCGTCGTAGGGGCTGGTGACCGAGGCCACGCCGGGGAGGTTCTCGATCCGGTCCAACGTGCGGGTCATCGTCTGCTCGACGTCGGCGGCGCGGACGCTGCCGGAGGTGGTGTGCCAGACGACGGTGTCGCTGTCGCCGCCGAGCCGCGGGAAGCCCTCGTGCAGCAGCTCGGTGGCGCGGCCGGACTCGGTGCCCGGGACCTGGTAGTCGTTCGAGTACGTGGTGCCGGCGACGGCGGCGCCCGCGGCGACACCCGCGAACGCGAGGAGCCACAGCATGACGCTGAGCAGACGGCGCTGGACGCACCAGCGGGCGAGGGCTGCCACGAAACGTGCTCCCGGGTTGCCTTGTGTGGATCTTTGACCGGGAACAGTCGTACATGAACTGAACGGCCAGCAAAGAACGCATGAGCAATGCGCTGCCACTCTTACAGGCTCACGAGATCATTTGTCGGTTTCGTGGGCTTATTCACAGCGGCCGGAATCAGTCGAACTGGTCCCCCAGCGCCATCACCATCACGCCCGCGATCAGCAGCCACAGCGCCCGCCGGGTGCGCCCGCGCGAGCCCAGCACGGCGGCGGCCGCGCAGACGGCCGCGCCGCCCGCGTACGCGGCCGGGACGAGTGCCGGCGTGGACCGGGTCAGGCGGAGCAGCGCCGCGGCCAGACCGGCCAGGGTCAGCGCCGCGCCGGTGCCCGCGGCCGTCCAGCGGGCCCGCCGCGCGTCCTCCTCGCCCTCCGGGAGGTCGTCCGGGTCGCCTTCCCCGCACTCCACGAGGTCGCCGTCCCCGCACTCTGCGAGGTCGCCGTCCCCGCACTCCGCCGGGTCGTCGGTCTCGTCCGGTGCCGAGTCCTCCGCCCGATCGTCGGTCTCGTCCGGTGCGACGGTCGTCTCCGAGTCCGCCATCTCTCCCTCGGTGTCGGAGTCAGCGCGTCCACTCATGGCCGAGACGGTAGCGCGCGGGACGGCGAAAAGCGGATGCGGGGGCGACGGGCCCGCTGTTAGCGTCCGCTGGTCCGAGAAATGCCCGCGGCCTCCCGCCGCCCGGCTGAAGCAGGTGCGTTGTTTGACGGTCCGACCGAGCTCCTCCGCATCCCCTTTCTTCCTCAAGGACTCAAGGAGCCCGTCCACCGATGTCGGACCTCACTTCCCGGACCCCGAACGACCCCCTCACTGACCGTGTGAGCCACCCCGGCTACCCCCGCAGCAACGGCTACGACGCCCGCTGGACCATCGACAACCAGATGGGCCCGCACGCGCTGTGGCTGCTGGAGTGGCTGGCCCCCGCCCTGGGGCTCGACACCCTGAGCCCCGGCTCCCGGGTGCTCGACCTCGGTTGCGGCCGCGCCATGACGTCGATCTTCCTCGCCAGGGAGTACGACGCCCAGGTCACGGCCGCCGACCTGTGGATCAAGCCCGACGACAACGCCGGGCGCATCGCCGAGGCGGGTGTCGCCGACCGGGTCCTGCCCGTGCTCGCCGAGGCCCACGACCTGCCGTTCGGCGAGAACGGCTTCGACGCGATCGTCTCGATCGACGCCTACCAGTACTTCGGCACGAACGACCTGTACCTGCCCGGCCTGACCCGGCTGCTGAAGCCCGGCGGGCGGATCGGCGTCGTCGTACCGGCGCTGCGGGAGGAGATCGACGGCGTCGAACCGCCGGAGCATCTGAAGCCGTACTGGGAGCCCGACTTCTGGTGCTTCCACTCCGCGACATGGTGGCGGCGCCACTGGACCCGCAGCGGGGCGGTGGCCGTGGAGACCGCCGACTGGCTGGACGACGGCTGGCGGGACTGGCTGCGCTGGTGCGAGATCGTAGCCGAGGAGCACACGGACGAGTGGCACGTCCGGATGGCCGGCCAGTGCGCCGAGATGCTGCGCCGGGACCGGGGCGAGACGCTGGGCTTCGTCCGGGTCGTCGGCCGCCGCGTCTGACGCCTCTGCGAGCATGACCAGGGGGGACGCACCAGGTCCGGTGCGTCCCCCCTCGTCGGGTCCCCAGGGGGTCACCCCTCGCTGACGCCCAGCTTCTGAAGGATCAGTTCCTTGACACGTGCCGCGTCGGCCTGGCCCCGGGTCGCCTTCATGACCGCGCCGACCAGCGCCCCGGCCGCGGCCACCTTGCCGCCGCGGATCTTGTCCGCGACACCCGGGTTGCCGGCGATGGCCTCCTCGACGGCGGTGGTCAGGGCGCCCTCGTCGGAGACGACCTTCAGACCACGCTGGTCGACGACCTCGTCCGGGGTGCCCTCGCCCGCGAGGACGCCCTCGATGACCTGCCGGGCCAGCTTGTCGTTGAGGTCGCCCTTGGCGACGAGCTCGGTGACCCGGGCGACCTGCGCCGGCGTGATCGCCAGCTCGTCGAGCGCCTTGCCCGACTCGTTGGCGCTGCGGGCCAGTTCGCCCATCCACCACTTGCGGGCGGAGGCGGCGTCGGCCCCGGCCTCGATCGTGGCGACGATGGGCTCCAGCGCACCGGCGTTGAGGATGGCCTGCATGTCGGTGGCCGAGACGCCCCACTCCTCGCGGAGCCGGTTGCGGCGGACCAGCGGCAGCTCGGGCAGACCGGCGCGGATCTCCTCGACCCACTCACGGGACGGGGCGACCGGGACGAGGTCGGGCTCCGGGAAGTACCGGTAGTCCTCGGCCTCCTCCTTCACACGGCCCGAGGTCGTGGACCCCGTGTCCTCGTGGAAGTGCCGGGTCTCCTGGATGATCGTGCCACCCGAGGACAGCACGGCCGCGTGCCGCTGGATCTCGAAGCGGGCCGCGCGCTCCACGGACCGGAGCGAGTTGACGTTCTTCGTCTCGGAACGCGTGCCGAACTTCTCCCGGCCGTGCGGGCGCAGCGACAGGTTCACGTCGCAGCGCATCTGGCCCATCTCCATCCGGGCCTCGGAGACGCCGAGCGCCTTGATGAGCTCGCGCAGCTCACGGACGTAGGCCCGCGCGACCTCGGGGGCACGCTCGCCGGCGCCCTCGATCGGCTTGGTGACGATCTCGATGAGGGGGATGCCGGCGCGGTTGTAGTCCAGCAGCGAGTGCGAGGCGCCGTGGATGCGGCCGGTGGCACCGCCGACGTGCGTCGACTTGCCGGTGTCCTCCTCCATGTGGGCGCGCTCGATCTCCACGCGGAAGGTTTCGCCGTCCTCCAGCTGCACGTCGAGGTAGCCGTTGAAGGCGATCGGCTCGTCGTACTGAGAGGTCTGGAAGTTCTTCGGCATGTCCGGATAGAAGTAGTTCTTCCGGGCGAAGCGGCACCACTCGGCGATCTCGCAGTTCAGCGCGAGGCCGATCTTGATCGCGGACTCGACGCCGGTCGCGTTGACGACCGGGAGCGCGCCGGGCATGCCGAGGCAGACCGGGCAGGTCTGCGTGTTGGCGTCCTGGCCGAGGGCGGTCGAGCAGCCGCAGAACATCTTGGTCTTGGTGCCGAGTTCGACATGGACCTCAAGGCCCATGACGGGGTCGTACGACGCGAGTGCGTCCTCGTACGACACCAGGTCGGTCGTGGTGGTCACGGTGAGTACTTCCCTCTCAGCCCAGCAGGACGTCGTCGTCGCCCAGCCGCTTCAGCTCGCGGTAGAGAATGGCCAGGTTGGTGACGACCGCGGCTCCGGTCACGACGGCGTCGAGCAGCCGCAGCGTGTCGTTGTCTCCGCGGGCCTTCTTGATCTGCTTGTAGACACCGACGGCGCCGAACGCCGACGTGGCCATCGACACGTACAGACCGGACTTGGACTTCTTGAAGCCCTTGGCCTTGGACAGTGCGCTCACAGCGACGGAGCCTCCTCGATCAGCGGGTGGCCCCACTTTTCCACGAAGGCGGCCTCGACGGCGGCACCCACCTTGTACAGGCGGTCGTCCTTCATGACGGGGGCGATGATCTGCAGGCCGACCGGGAGGTTGTCCTCCGGGGCGAGACCGCACGGCAGCGACATGGCCGCGTTGCCCGCCAGGTTGGTCGGGATGGTGCACAGGTCGGCGAGGTACATCGCCATCGGGTCGTCGGCGCGCTCGCCGATCGCGAAGGCGGTGGTCGGGGTCGTCGGGGAGACGATCACGTCGACCTGCTCGAACGCCTTGTCGAAGTCCTGCTTGATGAGCGTGCGGACCTTCTGGGCGCTGCCGTAGTAGGCGTCGTAGTAGCCGCTCGACAGGGCGTACGTGCCGAGCATGATGCGGCGCTTGACCTCGGGGCCGAAGCCGGCCTCGCGGGTCAGGGAGGTGACCTCCTCGGCGGAGTGCGTGCCGTCGTCGCCGGTGCGCAGGCCGTAGCGCAGGCCGTCGAAACGGGCGAGGTTGGAGGAGCACTCCGAGGGCGCGATCAGGTAGTACGCCGACAGCGCCAGGTCGAAGGACGGGCAGTCCAGCTCGACGATCTCGGCGCCCAGTTCCTTCAGCAGCTCGACGGACTCGTCGAAGCGCTGGATGACGCCGGCCTGGTAGCCCTCGCCGCGGAACTGCTTGACGACGCCGACGCGCATGCCCTGCACGCTGCCGTTGCGGGCGGCCTCGACGACCGCCGGGACGGGCTCGTCGATGGAGGTGGAGTCCATCGGGTCGTGCCCGGCGATGACCTCGTGCAGCAGCGCCGCGTCCAGGACCGTGCGGGCGCAGGGCCCGCCCTGGTCGAGGGAGGAGGAGAAGGCGACCATGCCGTAGCGGGAGACCGCGCCGTAGGTCGGCTTCACACCGACCGTGCCGGTGACGGAGGCCGGCTGGCGGATGGAGCCGCCGGTGTCGGTGCCGATGGCGAGCGGGGCCATGTGCGCGGCCAGCGCGGCGGAGGAGCCGCCACCGGAGCCGCCGGGGATCTTGGTGAGGTCCCAGGGGTTGCCGGTCGGGCCGTAGGCGCTGTTCTCCGTCGACGACCCCATGGCGAACTCGTCCATGTTGGTCTTGCCGAGGATCACGACGTCGGCGGCCTTGAGCCGCTTGGTGAGCGTCGCGTCGTACGGCGGGATCCAGCCCTCGAGGATCTTGGAACCGACGGTGGTCGGGATGCCCTCGGTGGTGAAGATGTCCTTCAGCGCGAGGGGCACACCGGCCAGCGGGCCGAGCTTCTCGCCCTTCTCCCGCTTCTCGTCGACGGCACGGGCCTGCGCCAGGGCGCCCTCGCGGTCGACGTGCAGGAAGGCGTGCACCTTCTCGTCGACGGCCTCGATGCGGGCGAGGTGGGCCTCGGTGACCTGCACCGCGGTGAGTTCGCCGGAGGCGATCCTCGCGGCGGTCTCGGCGGCCGTGAGCTTGATGATGTCCGTCATGGCTGTTAGTCCTCCCCCAGGATCTGCGGCACCTTGAAACGCTGCTGCTCCTGGGCCGGGGCGCCGGAGAGCGCCTGCTCGGGGGTGAGCGACGGACGGACCTCGTCCGCCCGCATGACGTTGGTCAGCGGGAGCGGGTGCGAGGTCGGCGGTACGTCTTGGTCGGCGACCTCGCTGACGCGGGCGACCGCGCCGATGATGTCGTCCAGCTGTCCCGCGAAGTGGTCGAGCTCTTCGGGCTTCAGCTCCAGACGCGCCAGCCGGGCGAGGTGGGCGACCTCCTCGCGCGTGATGCCAGGCATGCAGCGATCCTCTGGGGTGAGTGAATGTGGTTTGGCCCAATCCTATGGGGCGGGGGGCCGTGCCCGTGAAACGGTTTGCGCCCGGGAGGCCTCTCGGGCCCCCTCAGGCCGCGAAGAGCAGTCCGGCAGTGATCAGGATGACGACCGCGGTGGCGAAGTGGATGCCGAAGGCGGCGGCCTTGGTGCCGCCGTTGCGCAGCACGATCAGGGTGTCGCCGAGCGGCACGAGAGCCACGGCGAGCATGAACCAGGCCTCGGCCCCGGCCCCCGCGAAGACGAGCAGCGCCAGGCCGACCAGCCCGAAGGTGCCGTCCCGCAGGCCCTTGATCGTCAGGTAGGCGCCGGCGTCACCGCCGGGGTCGGCCGGGACGCCGTAGCCGGCGGCCGCGGGGGCGGGCTGGAAAAGGAACCGGTAGCCGAGGAACAGGCAGAACAGGTTGAGCACGACGGCCAGGGTGTAGGCGGCGACGGTCATGGCTCTCTCCTATGTCTGGGCTTCTGGCAGCTGTAACGGGATTCCTAGCAGCGCTAGGGACAAGAGCGAAGCTAGCAGAGCGACGACAGGAATGCTAGCGCTGCTAGAATCCGACCATGACGATCCAGAAGCGCCGGGAGCGCGAACGAGCGGAGCGCGAGCGGCTGATCGTGACGGCCGCCCGCGAACTGGCGGAGGCGGAGGGCTGGGACGCGGTGACCACGCGCCGACTCGCCGAGGAGATCGAGTACAGCCAGCCGGTCCTCTACAGCCACTTCAAGGGCAAGGGCGCGATCATGGCGGCGGTGGCGGTGCAGGGCTGCGCCGACCTGGCCGAGGAGATGCGGGCGGCGCGCACGGCGGCGGGGAGCCCCCGCGAGGCGCTCGCGGCGGTCGGCGGTGCGTACACCGCCTTCGCCCGGCGGCGGCCCGCTCTCTACGACGTGATCTTCACGCTCGCCGTGGACCTGCCCTTCGCCACCCCCGAGGCGCCGCCCGCCCTCCAGGCCGCCTTCGGCGAACTGCGCCAGGCCGTCTCGCCGATCGCGGCCGACGGCGAGGACACGGACGTACTGACGGAGACGTACTGGGCCGGCCTGCACGGCCTGGTGACCCTGACCCGCAGCGGGCGCCTGCCCGAGGAGGCGCATGAGCGGCGCCTGGCACTGCTGATCGGCCGGTTCATGGGGTGAGCGGCCGGGCGCACGGAGCGCGTCGGGTCTACTGGCGCGTCGGGTCTACTCGTCGGCGGTGGCCGCGGGGAGGGCGGCGCGGGGGCGCTGCCAGCCCCGGGGGCCGCGGGCCAGCAGCCATGCCGTGGTCTCCTCCGGGGGCATCGCCGCCGCGACCAGCCAGCCCTGGACGGCGTCGCAGCCGAGGTCGCGCAGCCGCTCCCAGGTCTCGTCGTCCTCGACACCCTCGGCGACGACGAGCAGACCCAGGGAGTGGGCGAGGTCGACCGTGCAGCGCACGATCTCCGCGTCCTCGGCGTCGACCGCGAGCCGGGCCACGAACGAACGGTCGATCTTCAGCTCGCTGACCGGGAGCCGGCGCAGGTGCACGAGCGAGGAGTAGCCCGTACCGAAGTCGTCGAGGGACATCTTCACGCCGTGCGCGGTCAGTTGGTTGAGGGTGTCGGCAGCGCGCTGCGGGTCCTCCAGGAGGACGTGCTCGGTGATCTCCAGTTGGAGCGCTCCCGCCGGGACGCC
Organism: Streptomyces sp. NPDC007929; assembly: GCF_042959065.1. NCBI lineage: Bacteria > Bacillati > Actinomycetota > Actinomycetes > Kitasatosporales > Streptomycetaceae > Streptomyces > Streptomyces sp. NPDC007929. The sequence goes on from NZ_JBIBKD010000008.1 coordinate 267,585, forward strand.
GTGCCGGGCCAGCCGGGCGGCGACGGAGCCGGCGAAACCGGGGGTGTGCACATCGCGCGGGGAGACGTTCACCGCGACCGGGACGAACAGGCCCTGCTCCCGCCAGTGCGCGACCTGGCCGAGCGCGGTCTCCAGGACGTACTCGGTGAGGTGGGGCATCAGCCCCGAGGACTCGGCGATCGCTATGAACTCGTCCGGCGGCACCTTCCCCCGCTCGGGGTGCACCCAGCGGACCAGGGCCTCCAGACCCGCCACCTGCCCGTCGAAGCGGACCTTGGGCTGGTAGTGCAGATGCACCTCGTGCGCGTCGAGAGCGCGGCGCAGATCCCCCAGCAGGCCGAGCCGGTCGGGGGTGTTGGAGTCGCGCTTGGACTCATAGACCTCGACACCGGTGCGGTCCCGCTTCGCCTGGTACATCGCCACGTCGGCCCGCCGCAGCAGTCCTTCGGCGTCCAGCGCGTGGTCGGGGAAGACGGCGACTCCCGCGCTGGCCTCCAGGACGAGGGTGAGGCCGTCGAGGTCGAGGGGGGAGCTGAGCGCGGCGACGAGGTTGCGGGCGACCCGGGTCGCGGAGGTCGTGGAGTCGGCGACCGGCAGTAAGACGGCGAACTCGTCCCCGCCGAGCCGGGCCGCCTCCGCCCCGCGCGGCAGCGCCACCCGCAGCCGGTCGGCGATCTGCAACAGCAACCGGTCACCGGCGAGATGACCGAGCGTGTCGTTGACCGACCGGAAGCGGTCGAGGTCGATCAGCATCAGGGCGGCGCGGGCGTTGATCCGCTCCGCGTCGTCCAGAGCCGTCCAGATGCGCTCCAGCAACCACTGACGGTTGGGCAGACCGGTCAGCGGATCGCGCAGCTGCTCCTCGGCCCGGGCCCGGGCGATCCACAGAGTGGAGTCCAGGGCGATCAGCGGGATGGAGAACAGCGGCAGCAGGATCGGCTTGGCCACGGCGACCACGCAGACCAGCGGAGCGATCCCCAGCAGCGCGACCGCGACCAGGCCCTGTCTGACCAGGGCGGTGCGGGCGACGGTGGGCAGCCCGGGGCGCGGGGCGTGCAGGTACCAGAGCAGGACGCGGGTGACCATCAGGTAGGCGACGGCGACCAGGGCCACCTGGGGTGCGGTGGCGAGGGTCCAGGCGGCGGGCTCCGCCGGGGACTCGACGGACGGCACCGTGCCGAAGACGCCCAGCACGAGCGCGCCGGCGCCGATGCCGAGGAGGTCGACCGCGCCGTGCAGCACGCCTTGGCGCCAGCGGTTGCGGCGGGCCACGCCGACCAGCACGACGACCGTGAGGCTGACCATGCCGGCCGGAACCCAGCCGTAGAGCAGCAGGACGGCGAGGGTGAGGGCGGCGCCCGAGCCGGTGCCGCCCCACCAGCGGGAGCGCCCCAGCATGACGAGGTGGCCGACGATGATGCCGGTCAGCACGGCCAGCGACCAGCCGGCCGTGCCCGCCGGGAAGAGCGCGTGGCCGTCGGTGAAGGCGTGGTAGAAGCCGGCGCCCAGGACGAGTCCGGCACCCGCGACGACGGCCGCGGGCAGCGCGGGCCAGGACCGGTGCCGTTGGCCGTCCGTGTCGTCGCCGGTGAGTCCGGGCTGGTGTTCGTTGATCGGCTGTGCCCCGGGGCCGTCCGCGGCGCGCCCCGCACCACCACGTCCGTCCGGGGTGTACTGTCCGACGGCGCGCACCTCCGTACCCGGACGCCCCGCCGGCCGCACGGCCTCACGGACTGCGCGCCAGGCGACCGCCATGCGGCGCAGGCGCAGCCGTGAGCCCGGCACGGCGCTCTCGGTCGGTTCCATTCCCGTCCCTCTCACAGCCGGCGGTGCCCACGCCCCGCGGCCCGGTGCCCGACAACCCTCAGGCGGCCCGCGTCCGAAAACCCTTCCCCGCGCTCTGTGCGAGCACGACGATGCCCCGACCGCAGCTGGGCACGGCAGGCGCACATCTCAACAGTAGGCCGCAGAAGGCTTCCAGGGGCAGCGGTCGCCGACGGTTGCCCGAATGCGCCCCGGCCACCCGTATGCATCTGGTATGCGCCGAACGGGTGGCCTTCAACCGCTACTCCTCGGCCGAAAGGGCGACTTCGGCCGCCGCGTCCGGTCCCCGCTCCAGCAGGACGCCGAAACCGTCCTCGTTCAGGACCGGAACCTTCAGCTGCATCGCCTTGTCGTACTTCGAACCGGGGCTGTCACCCACCACGACGAACGACGTCTTCTTCGAAACCGAGCCGGTCACCTTCGCTCCGCGGCTCTGCAGCGCCTCCTTGGCGCCGTCCCGCGTGAAGTGTTCGAGGGTGCCGGTGACGACGACGGTGAGGCCTTCGAGGGGGCGCGGCCCCTCGTCCTCGCCGGTGCTCTCTTCCTCCATGCGGACGCCCGCGGCCTTCCACTTGCGGATGATGTCGCGGTGCCAGTCCTCGGCGAACCACTGCTTCAGGGAGGCGGCGATGGTCGGCCCGACGCCCTCGGTGCCCGCCAGCTCCTCCTCCGTGGCCTGGTCGATCCGCTCGATCGAGCGGAACTCGCGGGCCAGCGCCTCGGCGGCCACGGGCCCGACGTGACGGATGGACAGGCCGGTGATGACCCGGGCGAGGGGGCGCTCCTTGGCCGCCGCGATGTTCTCCAGCATGGCGAGGGCGTTCTTGCGGGGCTCGCCCTGCTGGTTGGCGAAGATCGTGGCGACCTTCTCCTCGCCGGTCTTCGGGTCGCGCTTGGGCAGCCCGCTGTCCGGGTCGAGGACGTACGCCTTGATGGGCAGCAGCTGCTCGATGGTGAGGTCGAACAGGTCGCCCTCGTCGACCAGGGGCGCCTCCTTCGGCTCCAGCGGGGCGGTGAGGGCCGCCGCCGCCACATAGCCGAAGTGCTCGATGTCCAGCGCCTTGCGGCCGGCCAGGTAGAACAGGCGCTCGCGCAACTGGGCCGGGCAGGTGCGGGCGTTAGGGCAGCGCAGGTCGACGTCGCCCTCCTTCATCGGCCGCAGCGCCGTACCGCACTCGGGGCACTCGCTCGGCATCACGAACTCGCGCTCGCTGCCGTCGCGCAGGTCGGCGACGGGGCCGAGGATCTCCGGGATGACGTCACCGGCCTTGCGCAGCACGACCGTGTCCCCGATGAGGACGCCCTTGGCCTTGACCACGTCCTGGTTGTGGAGCGTGGCGAACTCGACCTCGGAGCCCGCGACCGTGACCGGTTCGACCTGGGCGTAAGGGGTGACCCGGCCGGTGCGGCCCACGCCCACGCGGATGTTGACGAGCTTGGTGTTGACCTCCTCCGGCGCGTACTTGTACGCGATGGCCCAGCGCGGTGCGCGCGAGGTGGAGCCGAGGCGGCCCTGGAGGGGGATCTGGTCGAGCTTGACGACCACGCCGTCGATCTCCCACTCCACGGAGTGGCGGTTCTCGCCGAAGTAGGCGATGAACTCCCGGATGCCGTCCAGGCCGTCGACCACCCGGTTGTGGCCGGAAGTGGGCAGTCCCCAGGACTTCAGCAGGTCGTAGGCCTGGGAGAGGCGGGTGAGGCCGGTGAAGCCCTCCAGGGCGCCGATGCCGTGCACCACCATGTGCAGGGGGCGGGTGGCGGTGACGCGCGGGTCCTTCTGGCGCAGTGAACCGGCCGCCGCGTTGCGCGGGTTGGCGAAGGGCTTGTCGCCGGCCTCGACGAGGCGGGCGTTGAGCTCCTGGAACTTCTCCATCGGGAAGTAGACCTCGCCGCGGATCTCCACGAGGCCGGGGACGGAGTCGCCCTTGAGGCGGTCGGGGATCTCCGCGATCGTCCGCACGTTCGGCGTGATGTCCTCGCCGGTGCGGCCGTCGCCGCGGGTGGCCGCGCGGGTGAGGCGGCCGTGCTCGTAGGTGAGGTTGACCGCGAGGCCGTCGACCTTGAGCTCGCACAGGAAGTGGTAGTCCTGCTCGCCCAGTTCCCTGGCGATGCGCTCCGTCCAGGCGGCCATCTCCTCGTCGTTGAACGTGTTGTCGAGGGACAGCATGCGCTGGCGGTGCTCGACCGCCGTGAACTCCGTCGCGTAGGAGCCGGAGACCTTCTGGGTCGGCGAGTCCGGGGTGCGCAGCTCCGGATACTCCTCCTCCAGCGCCTCCAGGGAACGCAGCAGCTGGTCGAACTCCGCGTCGCTGACGACCGGAGCGTCCTTCACGTAGTAGCGGAAGCGGTGCTCCTCGATCTGCTCCGCGAGGCGCGCGTGCTTCTCCCGTGCCTCGGCGGGCACCGTCGTCGTCTCCGCTTGCTTGTCGCCGGCCACCGTGTCGTCCTCCCGTTACTCTGGGTTGTCCGCGAGGGATCTCGCCGCCCGGGCGCAGTGCGCGAGAGCACTGCGCGCGTACTGCGGGGAGGCCCCCGCGAGTCCGCACGCCGGGGTGACCGTGACCGCCTCCGCGAGAAGCCCCGGAGACAGCCCCAGCCTGCGCCACAGCGTCCTGACACCCATGACGCTACCGGCAGGGTCTGACAATGGGCCCTCCGCGGACGGGACGACACCGGCGAACAGCCGGGTGCCGCCCTCCACGGCCTCCCCGATCACCTCGTCGTCACGCTCGGTGAGCAGCGAGAAGTCGAAGGAGACGGCCGCCGCGCCCGCCCGGCGCAGCAGCGCGAACGGCACGCCGGGAGCGCAGGAGTGGACCACGACCGGGCCGTCGGTGTGCGTGCCGACGAGGTCGCGCAGGGTCTGCTCGACGAGCTGCCGGTCGACGGCCCGGTGGGTGCGGTAGCCGCTGGCGGTCTTCACCTGCCCGCGCAGGACGGCGGTGAGGGACGGCTCGTCGAGCTGGAGGACGAGCTGCGCGCCGGGGATCCGCCGCCGCACCTCGGCGAGATGCAGCCGCAGCCCCTCGGCGAGCGAGGCGGCGAGGTCGCGGCAGGCCCCCGGGTCGGACAGCGCCACCTCACCGCCCCGCAGCTCCAGGTTGGCCGCGAGGGTCCAGGGGCCGACGGCCTGGACCTTCAGCGGCCCCTGGAACTCCTGCGTGAACTCCTCCAGCGCGTCGAGGTCCTCGCCGAGCCAGGAGCGGGCCCGCTTGGTGTCCCGGCCCGGCCGGTCCCCGAGGCGCCACCCGCTGGGCTCCACGCGCGCGTACAGCTCGACGAGCAGGCCGGCGGTCCGCCCGATCATGTCCGCGCCGGGTCCCCGGGCGGGCAGTTCGGGCAGGAAGGGGAAGTCCTCGAAGGTGCCGGTGACGGTCTTGGCGGCCTCTCGGGCGTCGCCGCCCGGCATGGACCCCACGCCGGTGGCCGCGCCGAACCTGAACTGGCTGTTTTCGCTCACCCAAGAAGCCTACGCAGGAGGTTCACCGGGTCAGCGCCCCGGGCGCACCGTCAGGTCGTTGACCTCCGCGTCCCGGGGCAGATCCAGGGCCATGACGATCGTCGTGGCGACGGACTCCGGGTCGATCCAGCGCGCGGCGTCGTACTCCTTGCCCTCCTGCTGGTGGACCTTGGCCTGCATGGGGCTGGCCGTGCGGCCGGGGTAGACGGAGGTGACGCGGACCCCGCTCGCGTGCTCCTCGTGGCGCAGGGAGTCGGCGAGCGCCTTCAGGCCGTGCTTGGAGGCGGCGTAGGCGGACCAGTCGGCGTGGGCGTTGAGGCCGGCGCCGGAGTTGACGAAGAGCACGTGGCCGCGGGCGGCGCGCAGTTGGGGCAGGAAGTGGCGGGTCAGCTCGGCGGGGGCGACCAGGTTGACGTTGAGCTGGTGGCGCCAGGCCTTCGGGGTGAGTTCGCCGACCGGGCCGAGGTCGACGACGCCGGCGATGTGCAGCAGCGAGTCCACGCGGTCCGGCAGCGACTGGTGGGAGAAGGCCCAGGAGAGCCGGTCGGGGTCGGCGAGGTCGCCGACCAGGGTCCGCGCCCCGGGGAACTCGGCCGCCAGCTCCTTGGCGCGGCCCGCGTCGCGCGCGTGCAGCACGAGTTCGTCCCCGCGCGCGTGCAGACGGCGGGCCACGGCCGCGCCGATGCCGGAGCCGGCTCCGGTGATCACATGAGTAGCCATGCCCGCCATGCTCGCATCAGTTCCGGGTCATTCGATGCCCTGGCTCTCCTCCAGGTACGCCAGCGCCCCCACCGGCTCCTCGGCGAAGAACACCAGGTCGGTGAGGGGCCGGGGCAGGAAGCCCTCGGCGTCCATGCGGCGGAACTGTTCCTTCAGGCCGTCGTAGAAGCCCGCCGTGTTGAGCAGGACCACCGGCTTGTCGGTGTGCCCGTGCTTCTTCAGTTCCAGGATCTCGGTCGCCTCGTCGAGCGTGCCCGTGCCGCCGACCATGATCACCACGGCGTCGGCCCTCTCCAGGAGCAGCTTCTTGCGCTCGGCGAGGTCCTTGGCGACGACCATCTCGTCGACGCCCGGGCGGGCCTTGGCCGCGAGGAACTGCACGGAGACGCCGGCCAGCCGGCCGCCCGCCTCCTGCACCCCGTCGGCGACCACCTTCATGAGGCCGACGTCGGAGCCGCCCCACACGAGCGTGTGACCGCCCTTGCCCAGCAGCTCGGCGAACTCCCGCGCGGGAGTGGTGTAGCGCTCGTCGAGGTCGGCGGCGGACAGGAAGACACAGATGTTCATGAGCCCACCGTAGGGGCCCGGTCCGCCGCGACGGTGACCCGCATCTTGGACTGCCGGTGGGGCAGGCGCTCCCAGTCGTCCATGAACCGGGCGTCGAGGCCGTGCCGGGCGGCGAGCTCGGTGAGGGTCCGCGTCCGGTAGTAGAAGTCCTCGTGCAGGACCTGGTGCTCCTCGCCCTCGGTGCGGTCGAAGGTGAAGTCGAAGAACCCGCCGGGCGCGAGGATCCGGCCGACGTGGGCGAAGCACTCCTCGATGACGTGCAGCGGCGAGTGCGAGAAGACGCTGTGCGCGTGCACGACGTCGAAGTGGGCGTCCGGCAGGAAGGCGAAGGTGAGGTCGTCGGCGAGGGCCAGATAGGGCAGTTTGGGCTGGAGCTTCCCGGCGACGAGGGTGTCCTGGGCGGCGAGCAGGATGTGTGGCGAGATGTCGATGCCGTAGTAGTGCCCGGTGTCGAGGTGGTCGATGAACAGGCGCCCGGCGCGCAGGTTGCCGCAGCCGATCTCCAGCATCCGGTGGTGTGGCCGCAGGCCGTGGCCCACCAGGTAGTCGAACTGCATGCGGCCGATCCGCGCCCACTGCTCGCGCGAGGGGTTGTGCCCGACCGCCGCCTCGGCGCTGCGGGCCGCGTCCGAGGCCATGACCGCCCGGTAGTAGGCGATGTGGTCGGGGTGGCGCAGCCGCAGCCAGGCGTCCCGCGCCGCGCGCCGGGCGTGCGCGGGCACGCGCTCCGGGTGGCGCAGCGCGTACCGGACCTGGTGGAGCAGACGGGAGCGGTTTCCGGCCGGTTGCGTGGCGCGCATCGGGGGCCTCCTGCGGCGAGGGAAGAACTCCGCTTCAGCCTGCGCTGTAGCTCAGGAGTCGGCTACCCGAGGAGGGGCGATCGTGACCAGAGGACATCGCATCACCATCGAGCGCGGCGGCGGGCACGTGCGCGTGGTGCACGACGGGCAGGTGCTGGCGGAGAGCGACCGGTCGCTGGTGCTGCGCGAGACGGGCTGTCCCGACCGGTACTACATCCCGCCGGAGGACGTGCGCCTGGACCTGCTGACGCCGTCCGGTACGCAGACGTACTGCCCGTTCAAGGGCACCGCCTCCTACTGGTCGCGGCCGGACGCGGCGGACCTCGTCTGGGCGTATCCGGACCCCAAGCCGGACGTCGCCGAGATCAAGGACCACCTGTGCTTCTACGACGTCGAAGTGTTCTGATCGGCTGACGCGCCGACCGCTTCACCGATGAACACCGCGGCGTGCGGCAGTCTGCGTGAGCATGGACAAGAAGACCCTTTCGCGCGACGGCACCCGCATCGCCTACGAGAGCACCGGCCGCGGTCCCGCGGTCGTCCTGGTGAGCGGGGCCATGTCGACGGGCGGCACCCTGGCGCCGCTCGCCGTGTCGCTCTCGGAGCGTTTCCAGGCCGTGGTGTACGACCGCCGGGGCCGCGGCGCCAGCGCGGACACCGCGCCGTACGCCGTGGAGCGTGAGGTCGAGGACCTGGCCGCGGTGATCGAGGCGGTGGGCGGCGAGGCGTTCCTGTACGGCATCTCCTCGGGCGGGGCGCTGGCGCTTCAGGCAGCGGCGAGCGGGCTGCCGGTACGGCGCGTGGCGGTGTACGAGACGCCGTTCGCGATGTCGGAGGAGGGCGCCAAGGAGCGTGCGCGGTACACGGAGCGGCTGACGGAGGCGCTCGGCGAGGGACGGCGCGGGGACGCGGTCGAGCTGTTCCTGCGGCTGACCGGCCTGGCCGAGGGCGTGATCCAGGGCGCCCGCCAGTCCCCCATGTGGGCCGGTATGGAGACGATGGCCACGAGCCTCGCCTACGACGACGCCGTGATGGGCGACGGCACCGTCCCGCGCTCCAGGCTGGGCTCGGTCGGTGTCCCCGTCCTCGCGGTCGCGGGCGACGCGAGCCCCGGGTGGCTGCGTGAGGCGGCCCGGGCGATCGCGGACACGGTCCCCGAGGGCACGTACCGCACGCTCCAGGGGCAGACGCACATGGTCGAGCCGAATGTGCTGGCGCCGGTGCTGACGGAGTTCTTCAGCCGGGACTGAGCCGGGGGCGCGGGACCACGCGCGCGTGGCGCCGCGCCCCGCCGGGGTCCGGGACGGGTCGGCCACGCCCGCCGTCGCGCGGGGCGGGTCAGGCCACGCCCGCCGTCGCACGGGACGGGTCAGGCCACGCCCGCCGTGGCCCGGGTCGTCGACGCGATCGTCGCCGAGCCCACCACGCGCGTGCCGTCGTACAGCACGATCGCCTGGCCGGGGGCGACGCCGCGGACCGGCTCCGCGAACGACACGCGCAGCTCGCCGTCCACCAGCTCCGCGGTGACCTCGGTCTCGCCGCCGTGGGCGCGCAGCTGGGCCGTGTAGGTGCCGGGGCCGGTGGGGGCGGCGCCGCACCAGCGGGGCTTGACGGCGATCAGGGCGCCGACGTCCAGCGCGGCGGCCGGGCCGACGGTCACCGTGTTGTCCACCGGCGAGATGTCGAGGACGTAGCGCGGCTTGCCGTCGGCGGCGGGGGTGCCGATGCGCAGGCCCTTGCGCTGGCCGATGGTGAAGCCGTACGCGCCCTCGTGGGTGCCGACCTTGGCGCCGGACTCGTCGACGATGTCGCCCTCGGCCTTGCCGAGTCGGTTCGCGAGGAAGCCCTGGGTGTCGCCGTCGGCGATGAAGCAGATGTCGTGCGAGTCGGGCTTCTTGGCCACGGCCAGGCCCCTGCGCTCGGCCTCCGCGCGGATCTCGTCCTTGGTGGTGACGGTGTCGCCGAGCGGGAACATCGCGTGCGCGAGCTGCCGGTCGTCGAGCACGCCGAGGACGTACGACTGGTCCTTGGCCATGTCGGAGGCGCGGTGCAGCTCGCGGATGCCGTCCTCGCGGACGATCACCTGGGCGTAGTGGCCGGTGCAGACCGCGTCGAAGCCCAGCGCGAGCGCCTTGTCGAGGAGGGCGGCGAACTTGATCTTCTCGTTGCAGCGCAGGCACGGGTTGGGGGTGCGGCCGGCCTCGTACTCGGCGACGAAGTCCTCGACGACGTCCTCGCGGAAGCGGTCGGCGAGGTCCCACACGTAGAACGGGATGCCGATGACGTCCGCGGCGCGGCGGGCGTCGCGTGAGTCCTCAATGGTGCAGCAGCCGCGCGCGCCCGTCCGGAAGGATTGAGGGTTGGCGGAGAGCGCGAGGTGGACGCCGGTCACGTCGTGGCCCGCTTCGGCCGCGCGGGCGGCGGCGACGGCGGAGTCGACTCCGCCGGACATGGCGGCCAGGACGCGGAGGGGGCGGGGGCGCTGCGGGGTGTCAGTCATAACCCTTCCAGGGTACGGGGGCGCGGGAACCAGGGCCGCCGGGTATCCGTTGACGATCACATGGGAGAGCGGAAGGCTTCGAGGGACGGCGACCGGAAGGTCGGCCGCCGCGCGCTGCTGATCGGCGGGACGGTGGCCGCGGCGGGCTCCGCCGTGCTCGCCCGGGACGAGCTGGCGCGGCTGTGGTGGCGCACTCCGGGCGTCGAGAAGCCGCGCAAGGAGGGCGAGGTCGACTACGCGGGCGCCCGCTGGGTGGCGGCGTCGGACGCGAACTGGCGGCGCGCGGACCGCCCCGACGACTACGGCATAGACATGGTCGTGGTGCACGTCACACAGGGCAGCTTCGCCAGCGCGGTGAAGGCCTTCCAGGACCCGGGGCACAAGGCGGCGGCGCACTACATCGTCCGGCAGGACGGTCATGTCACGCAGATGATCCGCGAGCTGGACGTGGCCTACCACGCGGGCAACCGTGACTACAACGAACGCAGTGTCGGCATCGAGCACGAGGGTTTCGTGGACCGTCCGCAGGACCTCACGGACGAGATGTACGAGGCCTCGGCCCGTCTCACGGCCCGGATCTGCGCCCGCTACGACATACCCGTCGACCGCGAGCACATCATCGGCCACGTGGAGGTCCCGGGCACGGACCACACGGACCCGGGGCGGCACTGGGACTGGGACAGGTACCTGCGCCTGGTCCGGCGGGCGCGTACGACACCGGCCTGAGTCCGCGGGCTCCCGCGGCCCTAGGTCAGCCCCGCCGCCCTCGCCCGTTCCACCGCCGGGCCGATGGCCTTCGCCAGGGCCTCGACATCGGCCTCGGTGGAGGTGTGGCCCAGGGAGAAGCGCAGGGTGCCACGGGCCAGGTCGGGGTCCGTGCCGGTGGCGAGGAGGACATGGCTGGGCTGGGCGACACCGGCGGTGCAGGCGGAGCCGGTGGAGCACTCGATGCCCTGGGCGTCGAGCAGGAGCAGCAGGGAGTCGCCCTCGCAGCCGGGGAAGGTGAAGTGCGCGTTGGCCGGAAGACGGCCCTCGGGGTCCGGGTCGCCGCCGAGGATCGCGTCCGGGACGGCCGAACGGACCGCGGTGACGAGGGCGTCGCGCAGGGCGCCGATCTCCCGGGCGAACCACTCCCGCTGCTCGGCGGCCAGGCGGCCGGCGACGGCGAAGGAGGCGACGGCGGGCACGTCGAGGGTGCCGGAGCGCACATGGCGCTCCTGGCCGCCGCCGTGCAGGACCGGTACGGGGGTGTGCTCACGGCCGAGGATCAGCGCGCCGATGCCGTAGGGCCCGCCGATCTTGTGGCCCGAGACGGTCATCGCGGCGAGGCCTGAGGCGGCGAAGTCCACCGGAATCTGACCGAAGGCCTGGACGGCGTCCGCGTGCAGCGGGACCGCGAACTCGGCTGCCGCGTCGGCGAGTTCACGCACCGGCAGGATCGTCCCGATCTCGTTGTTCGCCCACATGACGGTGGCGAGGGCCACGTCGTCGGGGTTGCGGGCGATCGCCTCGCGCAGGGCGTCCGGGTGGACGCGGCCGTGGGAGTCGACCGGCAAATACTCGACGGTGGCGCCCTCGTGTTCGCCGAGCCAGTGCACGGCGTCGAGGACGGCGTGGTGCTCGACGGGGCTGGCGAGGACGCGGGTGCGGGCCGGATCGGCGTCGCGGCGTGACCAGTAGAGGCCCTTGACGGCCAGGTTGTCGGCCTCCGTGCCGCCCGAGGTGAAGACGACCTCGCTGGGGCGGGCGCCGAGGGCTTCGGCGAGGATCTCGCGGGCCTCCTCGACGGTGCGGCGGGCCTGCCTGCCGGATGCGTGGAGGGAGGACGCGTTGCCGGTGGCACCCAGCTGGGCGGTGAGCGCCTCTGCCGCCTCCGGGAGCATCGGAGTGGTCGCGGCGTGGTCGAGGTAAGCCATGGTGAGCCCGATTCTACGGCTCCCCTTCGACCGGTCTCAGCCCAAGGTTGGCCGAACCTGAACCGCCGTGCGGCGCGGCGGCGGCCCGTCGTCCCCGGGCCCGGCCGCGGCGTACCGGCGGACGGTGGTCCGACGGCGGCTCAGAAGCTCCACGAGATGGTGCTGTCGAACTCCATGAAGGCCGCGAGGACCAGCAGGTCGGCGACGCCCAGGCCCAGGCCCAGCAGCGCCCGGCCGCGGCGCTCGGTGCCGCGCCACAGGGCGACGCTCGCCAGCACGATGGCGATGGGGCCGAGGAAGAGGTTGAGCACGAGCAGGCCGAGCAGGCCGAGGATGAAGGACGCGACGGCCATGCCGTCGGTGTCACGGATACCGGTGCGGCGCGAGGCCGGAGCGGTGAGCTGCATGATGATCGACTCCCGGGGTCGGATCGGAGGAAGGGTGGACGGCGCCGGCGTCAGTGGGCCTGGGTGTGGCGCCGGCGGCCGCGCTCGCGGAGCGCGAAGATGCCGAGCCAGACGGCGATGACGGCGCCGAGGGCGACGGACAGGGTGAGCGGCGCGTGCGCGACGGTGCCCAGGACGACACCCAGCAGCAGGAGCGCGGCGACGATGAACAGCACGGGTAACAGCCCCCAACGTTTCGGTGAACGGTTGTAGTTACAGTTGTTCACTGACTTCCCAGTCTAACGCCTCTCATGACTTTGCAATTCCAGAGAACAGTTGTTAACTGCATGGCATGAGTCACACCCTCGGCATCCGGCAGGCCCAGAAGCAGAAGACCCGGCAGGCACTCCTGGACGCGGCCCTGGCGCTGCTGGAGGAGCAGAGCCTGAGCAGCCTGGGACTGCGCGAGGTCACCCGCGCCGTCGGTGTCGCGCCGACCGCCTTCTACCGCCACTTCCGCTCCACGGCGGATCTGGGCGTGGCCCTGGTCGAGGAGGCGCTGGGCAGCCTGCACCCGATGATCCGGACGACGGTGTCCACGACGGGCGACCGCGAGGAACGCGTCACGCGCGCCATCGACCTGATCGCCCGTCACGTCGACGGGTACCCCGCCCATGTCCGCTTCATCGCCCGTGAACGGCATGGCGGAGTTCAGCCGGTCCGGGAGGCCATACGGGAGCAACTGGCCCGGTTCGCCCAAGAGGTGAAGGACGAACTCGCCAAGGACCCGGTGTCCGCGGGCTGGAGCGAGGACGACCTGCTGATGCTCGCGCATCTCTACGTCGACCAGATGCTGAGCGCGGCCTCGCTGTTCCTGGAGGCTCTCGAAGGGCCGGAGGAGGAGCGCCCGGAGCGGACCCGGCGGGTCGCGGAGCTGGCGGCCCGCCAGATGCGGCTGATCGGCCTCGGCCGCCTGCACTGGCTGGATTGACAGTTTCGTACGCCGGATCGGCGGTTTCGCGACCACGCACACCACAACGCACGGGGGCGGCGCGCCCGTTCGCCGGACGCCCCGCCCCTGCCGCACCCCGGGCCGACCGGGGCTCACTGCGCCTACCGCGCCTACTCTCCTACTGCTCTTCCTGCTCCTTCTGCTCCTTCTGCGACCGCTGAGGTTGCTGGGACTGCTGCCCCTGACCACCCGCGGCCTGCCCGCCGCCACCCGGCCCGCCGCAGCCGCTGCCCTGGCCGCCGCCCTGACCGCCCCCCGGCGCACCGCTGGGCATCCCCGAGGGCGCCCCGGACGGCATGCCCGTCGGCTCGGCGCCCGCGGAGGCGGCACCCGAAGGCGCCCCGGACGGCGCACCCGAAGGCGCCTGGCAGGCCTGCTTCCCCACCCCTCCCCCGCCGTTCGAGGACGACGACGAGTCGCCCGACCCGCAGGCCGCCAGGGCCAGGGGCGAGAGCGCCAGCAGGGCCACGGCGGGAAGGAGACGCGCACGCTTCATGAGAGACAACTCCAGGGAGGGTGAGGAAGTCCGGAGACCTGAACTCAACCAACCCCGCCTGGGCCTCCCTTGGGACCGCCCTGTGAACCGTCTGTCAACGAGGCGAGGTTCAGCCCAGCCGGGCCCGCGCCAGCTGCCGGGACTGGGCGACCAGCCGGTCCGCGCTGTCCCACACCTCGGCGTCCTCCTCCAGGAAGCCGCCGGCGAGGTTGCGCGTGGTGATCGACACCCGCAGCGGTCCCGGGGCCGGACGGCAGCGGACGTGCACGGTCAGTTCGACGGTCGGCACCCAGCCCTTGAGCCCGATCTCGAAGGCGGTGGGCGGCAGCGCGTCCACCGCGAGCAGCAGGGAGAGCGGATCGGGGTCGCGCCCGTCCTTGAGGCCGAACCAGGCGCGCATCTCGCCCTTGCCGGAGGGCTGCCCGAGGGCCCAGCCCAGGGTCGCCGGGTCGAGCTTGAGCATCAGCCGGTCGGCGATGGCCGAGCTGCCGTCGACCGGGGCGGGTCCGTCCTCCGGGCCGAAGCAGTGCTCCAGCGGCGGGATCGCGGGCGGCCGGGCCGTCGTACGGACGTCGTCGGGCAGGGTGTCCAGGTCGCCGTAGGAGGCGAGGACACGGATGCGTTCCACCTCGCGGCCCTCGTCGTCGTACTGGAGGAGGGAGGCCTGGCCGGTCGACAGGGTGCGGCCGGCGCGGACGACATCCGTGCGGACGACCGCGGGGCCGGGCTGGGACGCGGTCAGGTAGTGCGCCGAGATCGTGAAGGGGTCGGCGTGCGGCAGGGCGTCCGCGAGGGCGCGGCCCAGGACGGCCAGCAGATAACCGCCGTTGACGGCGCTGATGATCGTCCAGCCGGCGGAGAGGTCGATGTCGTAGACGCCGGGCGCGCGGCGGGTGAGCGCGGTGTCGCGGTCGAACTCGCTGTCGCCGATCGTGGCCCGGGCGGCGGTGGCTGCTTCTGGCATGGCTGAACAGTACAAGAACTTACTACTAAGCGGTAGCTTTTCCGTTCGTAGTCAAGGGTGGCGACTCAGCGGATGGGCGCCCGTGCCCTCACGGCAGGACGGGCTGCTCCTCCTCACGCACCGTCGACCGGCGGTGCCACGCCCGCGGAGCCCGCCAGTGGTACCGCATCGCGAGCAGCCGCAGTACGAAGGCGGTGATCACCGCCAGGCCGCTGGTGAACGGGTTCAGGACGTCGTAGCGGATGCAGAGGGCGATGAGCGCGGAGCCGACGATCGCCGGGACCGCGTACAGGTCGCGGTCCCAGCGCAGCAGGGAGGGCACCTCGTTGGCGAGGACGTCGCGCAGCACACCGCCGCCCACCGCGGTCGTCAGCCCGAGTCCGGCCGAGGCGGTCAGGCCGAGCCCGTACTCGTACGCCTTGATCGTGCCGGCGACGCAGAACAGGCCGAGGCCGGCCGCGTCGAAGACGTTCACCGCGACCTGGATCCGCTCCACCTGGGGATGCAGGAAGAAGACCAGCAGGGTGGCGAGCAGTGGGGTCAGGAAGTACCCCAGGTCCGTGAAGGCGGCGGGCGGTACGGCCCCGATGACCAGGTCCCGGAACAGCCCCCCGCCCAGCGCGGTCACCTCGGCGAGGACGGCCATGCCGAACACGTCGAAGTTCTTGCGCACGGCCAGCAGGGCGCCGGAGATCGCGAAGACGAAGATGCCGATCAGGTCGAGCGTGTGCTGGACGGACGGGCTGAAGAGTTGCTGGAGCACCCGCTCATTTTCACCCACGGGTGAGCCCCCGCCCTGATGTACGAGGGCGGGGGCTCGGGGTGCGTCACTTCTGCACGGCGGTGGCGGAGGTCTCCGCCGCCTCCTTGGCCGACGACAGCAACTTGGTGTCCTGCGGCTGCTGGTCCGCGAAGTTCTCCGGGTGGTGGCAGGCGACCTGCTGCCCGGCGCGCAGCTCCTTGAGCGGCGGCTCGGTCGTCTTGCAGATCTCCGTCGCCTTCCAGCACCGGGTGTGGAAGCGGCAGCCGCTCGGCGGGGCGATCGGCGAGGGCACGTCGCCCTTGAGCAGGATGCGCTCGCTCTTGGCGCCCCGGCGCTTGGGGTCCGGGACCGGCACGGCCGACAGCAGGGCCTTGGAGTACGGGTGCATCGGGGACTTGTACAGCTGGTCGCGTTCGGCCAGCTCGACGATCTTGCCGAGGTACATCACCGCGATCCGGTCCGAGACGTGCCGGACCACCGACAGGTCGTGCGCGATGATCACGTACGTCAGGCCCAGCTCGTCCTGGAGGTCGTCGAGCAGGTTCACCACCTGCGCCTGGATCGACACGTCCAGCGCGGAGACCGGCTCGTCCGCCACGACCAGCTTGGGGTTGAGGGCGAGCGCGCGGGCGATGCCGATGCGCTGGCGCTGACCGCCGGAGAACTCGTGCGGGTAGCGGTTGTAGTGCTCGGGGTTGAGGCCGACCACCGACAGCAGCCGCTGGACCTCCTTCTTCACCCCGCCCTCGGGCTCGACGCCCTGGAGCCGGAAGGGGGCGCCGACGATCGTGCCGATGGTGTGGCGGGGGTTCAGCGAGGAGTACGGGTCCTGGAAGATCATCTGCACGTCGCGGCGCATGGGGCGCAGCTCGCCGGTCTTCAGGTGCGTGATGTCCTTGCCCTCGAACTCGACGCTGCCGCCGGTCGGTTCGAGCAGCCGGGTGATCAGCCGGCCCATGGTGGACTTGCCGCAGCCCGACTCGCCGACCACGCCGAGCGTCTCGCCCTTGCGCACCTCGAAGTCGACGCCGTCGACGGCCCGTACCGCGCCGGTCTGCCGCTGGAGCAGGCCCTTGCGGATCGGGAAGTGCTTCTGAAGGCCGGTCACCTTCAGCAGGACCTCGCGGTCGCCGGTGCCGCCCTTGGTGAGGGTGCTCCCGCCGGTGTCCGGTGCCGGGGTGGCGTCCTTGCTCACCTTGGCGCCGTCTTCGCTCACTTTGGCGCCGTCTTCACTCACCTTGGTGCCGTCTTCGCTCACCGTTTTGTCGTCGCTCACAGCTTCGGCGCAATCTCTTCGGTCCAGATACGCTCCCGCTGCTCCTGCGTCATGTGGCAGGCGGCCCAGTGCGAGCCGCCGACCTCGGTCAGCTCGGGGCGGACCGTGCGGGTGACGTTGTCCTTCGGGACGTCCGCGTACGGGCAGCGCGGGTTGAAGGCGCAGCCGGACGGGAGGTTGATGAGGGAGGGCGGCGAGCCCTTGATCGGGATGAGCCGGTCCGTCTCCTCGCGGTCCATGCGCGGCATCGAGCCGAGCAGGCCCCAGGTGTACGGGTGGCGGGGCTCGGAGAACACGTCCTCGGCGGGGCCGCGCTCCACGCACCGGCCGCCGTACATGACCAGCAGGTCGTCGGCCATCTCGGCGACCACACCGAGGTCGTGGGTGATCATGATGACCGCGGAGCCGAACTCCTTCTGCAGATCGTGGATGAGATCCAGGATCTGCGCCTGCACGGTGACGTCCAGGGCGGTGGTCGGCTCGTCGGCGATGAGCAGCTCGGGGTTGTTCACCAGCGCCATGGCGATCATGGCGCGCTGGCGCATACCGCCGGAGAACTCGTGCGGGTAGCCGTCGACCCGCTTTCCGGGCTCGGGGATGCCGACCCGGTCGAGCATCTCGATCGCCCGCTGTTTGGCGACCTTCTTGCTGACGTCGTGGTGCACGCGGTACGCCTCGACGATCTGGTGCCCCACGGAGTAGTAGGGGTGCATCGCCGACAGCGGGTCCTGGAAGATCATGGCCATCTTCCGGCCGCGCAGCCGCCGTACCTCCTCGGGGTCGGCCCCGATCAGCTCCTGGCCGTCGAGCCAGACCTCACCGGAGACCTTGGCGCGTGCCGAGCGGTGCAGGCCCATCACGCCGAGCGAGGTGACCGACTTGCCGGAGCCGGACTCGCCCACGATGCCCAGGGTCTTGCCCTTGCGCACGTCGAAGCTGACGCCGTCGACGGACTTGACCAGGCCGTCGTCGGTGTCGAAGTGGATGCGCAGATCACGGACGGACAGGAACACGTCGTCCGGGGCGGACGGGGCGGTGGAGTCCGGTTCGCCGAGCGCGGCTTTGTCGAGCTTGCTCACGAGTACCTCACCCGGGGGTCGATGGCGGCGTACACCAGGTCGACGATCAGATTGCAGAAGACGATGAAGAACGCCGCGACCATGGTGACGCCCATGATGATCGGCAGGTCGTTCGTCTGGATGGACTGGATGGCGTAGGCGCCGATGCCCTGGAGCGAGAAGACGGTCTCGGTGAGCACCGCGGAGCCGATGAGGATGCCGAAGTCCATGCCGAAGATCGTGACGATCGGGGTGAGCGCGGAGCGCAGCCCGTGCTTGGCCACGACCGTGGTCTCCCTCAGGCCCTTGGCCCTGGCCGTTCTGATGTAGTCCTCGCTCATCGTCTCCAGCATGCCCGCCCGGGTGAGCCGGGCGTAGAGCGCGGAGAAGAGGAACGCGAGACTGACCCAGGGCAGCAGCAGATGCCAGGCCCATTCGGCGGGGTTCTCGGTGAACGGGACGTAGTCGACGCTGTCCCAGACGGGGATCTCGTAGACGAAGAGCGCGAGCAGGATCTGGCCGGTGAAGAAGATCGGCAGCGAGACGCCGGCGAGGGCGATGAACATGGTGATGCGGTCGATCGGCTTGCCCTTGCGCAGTGCCGAGACGACACCGGTGAGGACACCGAAGACCACCCAGATCACCGCGGCACCGACGGCCAGCGAGAAGGAGACGGGGATCCGCTCCGTGAGCTGGGGCCACACCTCGACGTGGCTCTTGAAGGAGTACCCGAAGCAGGGTGCGCCGCAGTGCGTCGCCTCGGGGCCGAACTTGTAGTCGGCGCCGATCACGATGCCCTTGATGAAGTCCCAGTACTGGACGTAGACCGGCTGGTCCAGCCCGAGGTTCTGCTTGATCGCGGCGACGGACTCGGGGTTCGCGTCCTTGCCGACGTACTGGGTGGCCAACTGGTCGGCCGTCTGGCCCCCGAGGCGGGGCACCAGGAAGAAGATGGCGAATGTGACTGCGCTGACCACCAGCAGCAACAGCACGGCGCCCATGACGCGTCGGAGGATGTACGCAGCCACAGCGGTACGGCCCCGGGTGGCCGCGGCGGGGTCGTCCGCCGCGGCCACCCGGTGCCTTCACCTGCCTTTCGAAAGGATCCGGCCTGCTGAATTACTTCGCGGAGCTCATCAGCAGGTAGTCGTACATGCCGAGGTAGGCCTGCGTGACCGTGACGTTGTTGGCGGACGTCGGCCGGAGCAGCAGGTTCTTGCGGTAGACCAGCGGGACGACCGAGGCGTTGTCGAGCACCATCTTGTCGATGTCGCCCCAGGCCTTGGTGCGGGCCGCGTCGTCGGTGTTGGCGATCGCGTCCGTCAGCGCCTTGTTGATCTTCGGGTCGTCGAGCTCCATCAGGTTGTTGCCGCCCGAGGGCTTGATGGCCGCACCGTTGACGATCTGGTCGAGGAAGCCGTAGCCGGTCGGCCAGTCGGCGCCCCACGCCATCGAGAGCATGCCGAGCTTGTGGTCGTGGACGTAGCTCGGGACACCGGCGAAGTTCGAGAAGTACTTGCCGGAGGGGAACTGCTTGATCTCGATGTTGATGCCGATCTTCTTCAGCGACGCCTGGATGGCGGTCGCCGCGGCGATCTCGGCGGGACGGTCGGAACGCGCCGTCAGGATGGTGTTGAAGCCGTTCGGCTTGCCGCACGCCTTCAGCGCCGCCTTGGCCTTGGCCACGTCACCCTTGTGACCCTCGGTCGCGTAGGTGTCGAACTTGGTGTAGCCGTTCACCGACGGGGGCAGCAGCGTGGTGGCCACGTCGCCCTTGGGGGAACCGCCCATGGCGTCGAGCACCGACTGCTTGTCGAGGCCCCACTGCACGGCCTTGCGGCACTCCGCGTTGTCGAACGGCTTCACGTTCACGTTGAGCGCGATGTACTGCGTGGCGCCCGCGTAGGAACTGTCCGTCTGGTTGGCGTACTTGCCCCGCAGCACCTTCGGCTGGGTCTGCGGCTGCACACCGGTGCCGGCCGCGTCACCCGTGATCTTGTCGGAGAGCAGGTTGTTGTCGACCGTGACCGGGTTGACCTTGAACTTGATCGTGATCTTGTCCGGCAGGGCCTTGCGGATCGGGTCCGTCTTGGCGTCCCACTGCTTGTTGCGCACGAGGGTGGCGCCGCGGCCCTCCTCGTAGGACTGGAACTGGTACGGGCCGGAGGACTGGATGGCCTGCACGTACTTCGCGCCGGTGTCCTTGGCCTGCGGCACGGGGGCCGTCTGCGAGAAGGTCGCCAGGTAGTCGAAGTCGGCGAACGGCTGCTTCAGCTTGAAGACGATCGTCCGGTCGTCCGGCGTCTCGATGGACTTGATGCCCTCGGCGGACTTGTCCTTGTACGGGCCCTTGTACTTGTCGCCGCCCTCCAAGTACGCCTTGAAGTAGGTCGGGCCGTTGGACAGCGCCTCGGGCGCGAAGTTGGAACGCTCGATGGCGTACTTCACGTCCTTGGACGTCACCGGGGTGCCGTCCTGGAACTTCACACCGGTACGCAGCTTGTACGTCCAGGTCTTGGCGTCCGGGCTGGACTTGCCGAGGGACTCGGCGAGGTCCGGCACGACCTCCAGGCCTTCCTTGCCCGCGGCCGGCTTGAACGTGGTGAGCGTCCGGCCGTAGAGGCGGGAGAAGTTCTGCACCCAGCCGTAGTACGTGTTGCCCGGGTCGAGGGAGTCCGGCACGTCCGAGTGCTCGTACGTGACCGTCCCCCCCTTCTTGTCCGACGCGTTGACGATCGAGTTCAGCGCGGCGTCCTTCTTGCCGCTGCCTCCCCCGTCGTTGTCGTCACCTCCGCCGCCGCACGCGGCAGCACCCAGCGACAGTGCCAGGACCGACGCAACGCCGGCGGTCACCCTTCTCGTCTTCACCTGAGGAAGCCCCCTCATTCGATGGATCACTTGCTGCGAGGGTCGAGGGCGTCACGCAGCCCGTCACCCAGCAGGTTGAAGGCCAGGACGGTGATGAAGATCGCCAGTCCGGGCACGAACATGTACTGCGGATCAGCCGTGTAGAGATCCACAGCGTTGCTGAGCATGCCGCCCCAGGAAGCCTGCGGCGGAGCGATACCTACGCCGAGGAAGCTCAGCGCGGCCTCGAACAGGATGTTCGTCGGGATGATCAGCGTCGAGTAGACGAGGATCGGCGCGACGAGGTTCGGGAGTAGTTCCCGGAACAGGACGTACGGGCCGCGGGCCCCGAGGCTCGTGGCGGCCTCGATGAACTCCCGCTTGCGCAGGGTCATCGTCTGGGCGCGCACGATGCGGCCGATGTACGGCCAGCTGAAGAAGCCGATCACGAAGATCAGCACGCAGATGCGCAGCGGCAGACCCTCGAGGCCGAAGAACCCGTCCTGCACGGACGCGGAGATCGAGATCGCGAACAGCAGCAGGGGGAAGGCCAGGAACGTGTCCATGAGCCTGCTGATCACGCCGTCGATCCAGCCGCCGTAGTACCCGGCGACGACACCCAGCACGGTGCCGATGCACACGGACAGCAGCGTGGCGCCGCCCGCGACCAGGAGGGAGACCCAGGAGCCGTCGATGATGCGCGCGAGCATGTCGCGGCCGTACTGGGGGTCCACACCGAGCGGGTGGTCCCAACTCATGCCTCCCCAGCCGCCCTTGGGGGCGAGCAACGCGGGGTCGATGAGGTCCTGGTTGAACTTGTTGGGATCGAGGTCGAAGATCCACTGGATCGGCTTGGAGAACACCGCCATCAGCACGAGCAGGATGACGACGACGCCTCCCGCCATCGCCACCTTGTCCCGCTTGAAGCGCATCCAGGCGATCTGGGTGAGCGAACGCCCCTCGATCTGGCTCTTCTTGACCCCGGAGAGCACGGCCTCGGGCTGTGCTCCGGCTTCCGCCCCGGTGGTCTCGATGGGTGCGGTCACGGTGCGATTGACCCCTCTCGGGCCGGCGATCGCCGAGCCCCTGGCTGCCGCTGTAGCGGTTTTGTTTGTCTCGTACACAAGACCGACCCGGCCCGTGTCTTGCGGGGAGTCTTCAACGCTTTGGCGATCTGTTGCCAGACTTGGCGATGAAAGGATGCGTAAACGTGATGCTGTCTGGGGGGTTCCGTTATCCGGACAGCGGGTAGCGGGGGCCGGACGCGCCAGGACAGGTGGATTTTAGGACAGACTGGCGCTTTTCTCCCCTATCTACGCGCGGAGAGCTGAGCGGCCGTCGCGTTCGACGGGGGGTAGGAGAGGGGCTCCGAGGGTGACTTCGAGCCGGTCAGTACCGGCCCTGCGCGGGAGGGTATCCGTAGCCGGAGACCGGGGCCTGCACGGGGGCGGTGGCGTGGGCCTCGCGGTCGTAGAACGGACGGGCCTTCGCCCGCAGCCACATGGCCACGGGGTCGTGCTCGTCGGACAGGGCGACCGTCGACACGGGCAGCCCGTCCGGTACGGCGCCGAGGGACTGCTGCATCATCGCGCGCACGGAGTCCACGGCCGGCGGCGAAGTGTCGTACACATCCAGTCCGATGGCGAGGTACGGCGCCCCGAGCGCGGGCTGCACCCAGGCCCGGCGCAGCGAGCGGACGGCCGGGGTGCGGTGGGCGTTCTGCGCGAGCAGGGCGTAGAACTGCGGGACCTCGATGGCGGGTTCGGACAGCCGCAGCGGGCCGGCGGGCTGGCGGTCCAGGCCGGTGGCGATTCTGCGCAGGTCGAGCCAGGGGATGCCGACGCCGCCGCCGGGGGCGTGCGGGTTGAGCCAGAGGCCGAAGTGGTCGGGGTAGAGGGCCCGGGCGACGTCGACTCCGTCGACCACCTCGTAGGAGCGGTTCCAGCCACTGGCGGAGAGCTCCTGGGCGGAGGTCACGCACGGGGCGTAGCCGCAGCCGTCCACGTCCATGTTTCCGTACTGGGCGTCGGGGGATCCAGCCTGCCCGTGCCACAGCAGCATCCAGATCTGGCCGCTGTGCGGGGTCGCGAGCGCGCGCAGGAGTGCCTCGTAGGCGTCGTAGCGCCCGGGCGTGACCTGGCGCAGCATGTGCTCGACCTGTCCGGCCGCGGCCGTGCCGCTCGCGCTCACCTTTACCGCCCCTTCGTACACCGCCTCGACGGTGTCCTAGCTTAAGCCCGCAGGGGAGCCCGGGTATGGTGCCGTCGGGCGGGTGCGGGTCGTGTGTGGTTGATCGCGCCCACGCGGCGGAGCCGCACGACGATACAGCCCCGCGCCCCTGGGGTACTGCCCTACCGCTGGAAAAAGGGCCGGACCCTCTCCCGCATCCAGGCGCCCACCGGATCGTCCGTCACGTCCAGGAGCACCAGGTTGACCGGCCAGGGGGCCGGGGCCGCGGTCACGGCACGAGTGAGGGCGTCCAGGGGCAGGGCGCGCAGGTCGCCTTCCCACTGGGAGAGTTCGACGCCGACGAACATCACCGGGTCGGCGGTCTCGATCGCGGCCAGGCAGCGGCGGGCCGTGACGACGACGCCGGTCGCCTCGAACTCGGCGGAGGCGGCGGCCAGGAAGTCCACCGGGTCGTCCTGCCAGTCGGGCTCGAAGAGGCGGACCCGGCCGCCGCTCGCGGGACCGTCCAGCGGGGTCAGGCCGGCCCGGCACAGCTCGGCCACGGCGGGCGGCGGCAGCGGGATGCCCACCACACCACCGGGGTTGACGGCTATGCCGGCGTGCGGGGGCAGACCGCGGGCGAACTCCACGGCGGGCGCGATGGTGTACGACATGTGGGAGCCGACGACCTGGCGAAACTGCTCCTCGGAGCTGAACACCGGGACGAACGCCTGGCCGTCGATCTCGATGCCGGGCAGGTCGAGGGGGCCGCTGTGCGGGCCGCCGCCGCTGGGCAGCGGGACCCACACGAAGCTCCGGCCGAGCACCTCCACGATCCGCCCGCCGGCCGCCGGCCCGGCGCCGAGGGAGGCCGAGAGCACCTCCTCCAGCTCGTTGCCGGGCCAACCGCCGTGCGGGTGGGTCGGCGCGTGCGCCGGAAAGTCCGCGGAGAAGTCCGCCGGGATGTCCATCTGCCTACCGCCTGCCTGGAACCACTGCTGTGGCTCAAAAGGCTAACGGCTGACGGGCGCCCGGGGGCAGCGGGAACGGGGGCCGGGCGGACGGCGCGGGCTCAGCCGGTGAAGCCGATTCTGTGCAGGGTGTTCGCCGTGTCCCGGTCGGCGAGGACGGCCGAGCCGCAGCCGGCGGGGAGGTCGCCGCGCTCCACCGCGCGCAGCAGGCGGTTGCTCGCCGCGCGGTGGCGCAGGAACGCGTAGCGCGAGACGCCGCGGCCGCGGTCGCGCTGACCGGCCAGAGCCTGCTCGGGGGTGACGTCGAGGACGAGCAGATGGAGCGTGCCGCCCCGGCGGCGGGCCTCGCGGGCGAGCCAGCGGCGGACCCAGGCCTGGGTGCCGCAGTCGTGCACGACGACGCCCTCGCCGGAGCGCAGCGCGCGGCGCAACCCGGCGTAGTGGGCGAGTCGGACGAGGGGACGGTACAGGGCGTACGGCAGGGCGCGCGGCATGCGGCGCTCCCAGCGGTCGCGGGTGTCCTGGGAGTCGATGCGCCGGCCCGGCACGGTGCGCCGCATCAGCGTCGACTTGCCGCTGCCGGGCAGGCCGGTGACCACGACGAGGTCGCGGGGGCCGAACAGCAGCGCGTGCGGGCCGCCCCCGGGGCGGTCGCGCAGGTCGCGGACGACCGGCGCGGGCGCCGGGGCGCGAACCGCCCGGACCGGCGCGGCGGTCGGCTGCTCGGGCAGCGCGATGCCCGTCGTCGCGTACGCGGTGGTCCTGTTCACCGTGATCGTCCTCCCCTGGGGCCAGGTACGGAGTCCCATCCCCGCCGAGTGTAAAGAGAAGGTAATGCGGCAGGCCTCTCATTTACGTACTCGTCCTGCAACAGGGCTGCTACAGGTCGCCGTGTCCGGCGCGCGGGACTCCGTGCACTCCCTGTGAAGGTCCCCCTGCCGCGCCGGAAGGATGCGTGCAATGATGTGCGCGCCAACTGCATACCGGCCGTTTGAATCCGCGCGGGAGAGTCCCCAGCACCGCAAGAGCTGGGGCGCCGAAGGAGCAAGTCCCTCCCTTGAATCTCTCAGGCCCCGTTACCGCGCGGGCGAGGCACATCTGAAAAGCGAGTCACCGGCCACCGGTGGCTCCACCCAAGGTGCAAGCCGTGTCCCGTGTGGTCATGGCGAACCTCTCAGGTTCCGATGACAGATGGGGAGGACCGACCTCGCCCGTGTCATGCATCTGGGAGACGACCGACCGTGAGCAGTACAGGAGAACTCCGTCACACCGCGCTCGATGCCCTGCATCGTTCGCTCGGCGCGACGATGACCGACTTCGCCGGCTGGGACATGCCCCTGCGCTACGGCTCCGAGCGCGAAGAGCACCTCGCCGTGCGCACGAAGGCCGGCCTCTTCGACCTCTCCCACATGGGTGAGATCACCGTCACCGGGCCACAGGTCGCCGCCCTGCTGGACTTCGCCCTGGTGGGCAACATCGGCGGGGTGAAGCCGGGCCGGGCCCGCTACACCATGATCTGCCGGGCCGACGGCGGCATCCTGGACGACCTGATCGTCTACCGGCTGGGCGAGACCGACTACATGGTCGTCGCCAACGCCTCCAACGCCCAGGTGGTGCT
This sequence comes from Streptomyces sp. NPDC007929, assembly GCF_042959065.1. Taxonomy (NCBI): domain Bacteria; kingdom Bacillati; phylum Actinomycetota; class Actinomycetes; order Kitasatosporales; family Streptomycetaceae; genus Streptomyces; species Streptomyces sp. NPDC007929. The sequence continues at coordinate 292,932 of NZ_JBIBKD010000008.1, forward strand.
GGACGCGCTGACCGAGCGCGCCGCCGGCTTCGACGCCGAGGTGCGCGACGACCGGGACGCCTACGCGCTGCTCGCCGTCCAGGGGCCCGAGTCGCCGGGGATCCTGAAGTCCCTGACCGACGCCGACCTCGACGGCCTGAAGTACTACGCCGGGCTGCCCAGCACGGTCGCGGGCGTCCCGGCCCTGATCGCCCGGACCGGCTACACCGGCGAGGACGGCTTCGAGCTGTTCGTGAAGCCCGAGCACGCGGTCGAGCTGTGGCAGGCCCTGACCAAGGCCGGTGAGGGCGCCGGTCTGGTCCCGTGCGGACTGTCCTGCCGCGACACGCTGCGCCTGGAGGCGGGCATGCCGCTGTACGGGCACGAGCTGTCGACCTCGCTCACGCCCTTCGACGCCGGCCTCGGCCGGGTGGTGAAGTTCGAGAAGGAGGGCGACTTCGTGGGCCGCGCGGCACTGCGTGAGGCCGCGGAGAACGCGAACCACGAGCCGCCGCGCGTCCTGGTCGGCCTGATCGCCGAGGGCCGCCGGGTCCCCCGCGCCGGGTACGCCGTCGTCGCCGAGGGCAAGGTGATCGGCGAGGTCACCTCCGGCGCCCCCTCCCCCACGCTGGGCAAGCCGATCGCGATGGCCTACGTCGACGCCGTGTACTCCACGCCGGGCACGGCCGGTGTCGGTGTGGACATCCGGGGCAGTCACGAGCCGTACGAGGTCGTGGCGCTGCCGTTCTACAAGCGCCAGAAGTAGACACTGGCCGAGGGCCCGCGGCAGCGACCCCGTGCCCGTCGCCCCAGCTCACCAGTAGTCCCCCTTCCACAGCACTCCCGCGCGTACAGGAGAATCCAGGCCATGAGCAACCCCAACGAGCTGCGCTACAGCAAGGAGCACGAGTGGCTGTCGGCCGCCGAGGACGGCGTCTCGACGGTCGGCATCACGGAGCACGCGGCCAACGCGCTCGGCGATGTCGTGTTCGTCGAGCTTCCCGCGGTCGGTGACTCGGTGTCCGCCGGCGAGACCTGCGGCGAGCTGGAGTCGACCAAGTCGGTGTCCGACCTGTACTCCCCGGTCTCCGGTGAGATCACCGAGGTCAACGAAGACGTCGTGAGCGACCCGTCGCTGGTGAACTCGGCCCCCTTCACGGGCGGCTGGCTGTTCAAGGTGCGGGTCACGGACGAGCCGGGCGACCTGCTCTCCGCCGACGAGTACACCGCGTTCTCCGCGGGCTGAGGAGTCGTATGTCCGTCCTGAACACACCCCTGCACGAGCTCGACCCGGCCGTCGCCGCCGCGGTCGACGCCGAGCTGCACCGCCAGCAGTCCACGCTGGAGATGATCGCCTCGGAGAACTTCGCTCCGGTCGCGGTCATGGAGGCGCAGGGCTCGGTCCTCACCAACAAGTACGCCGAGGGCTACCCCGGCCGCCGCTACTACGGCGGCTGTGAGCACGTCGACGTGATCGAGCAGATCGCGATCGACCGCGTCAAGGAGCTGTTCGGCGCCGAGCACGCCAACGTCCAGCCGCACTCGGGCGCCCAGGCCAACGCCGCCGCGATGTTCGCGCTGCTCAAGCCGGGCGACACCATCATGGGTCTGAACCTCGCGCACGGCGGGCACCTGACCCACGGCATGAAGATCAACTTCTCCGGCAAGCTCTACGACGTCGTCGCCTACCACGTGGGTGACGACGGCCGGGTCGACATGGCCGAGGTCGAGCGGCTCGCCAAGGAGTCCAAGCCGAAGCTGATCGTCGCCGGCTGGTCGGCCTACCCGCGGCAGCTGGACTTCGCCGCGTTCCGGCGGATCGCGGACGAGGTCGGCGCGTACCTGATGGTCGACATGGCGCACTTCGCCGGGCTCGTGGCGGCCGGGCTGCACCCCAACCCGGTGCCGCACGCGCACGTGGTCACCACCACGACCCACAAGACCCTCGGCGGTCCGCGCGGCGGTGTGATCCTCTCCACGGCCGAACTGGCCAAGAAGATCAACTCCGCTGTCTTCCCCGGTCAGCAGGGTGGCCCGCTGGAGCATGTGGTCGCCGCCAAGGCGGTCGCCTTCAAGGTCGCCGCCTCGCAGGACTTCGAGGAGCGCCAACGACGTACGCTGGACGGTGCCCGCATCCTGGCCGAGCGTCTGGTGAAGGACGACGTCCGGGCCGTGGGTGTGGACGTCCTGTCCGGCGGCACGGACGTGCACCTGGTCCTGGTCGACCTGCGCCATTCGGAGCTGGACGGACAGCAGGCCGAGGACCGCCTCCACGAGGTGGGCATCACGGTCAACCGGAACGCCATCCCGAACGACCCGCGTCCGCCGATGGTGACGTCCGGTCTGCGGATCGGCACCCCGGCGCTGGCGACCCGGGGCTTCGGGGCCGAGGACTTCGCGGAGGTCGCGGACGTCATCGCCGAGGCGCTGAAGCCGTCCTACGACGCGGAGGCCCTCAAGGCCCGGGTGAAGGCCCTGGCCGACAAGCACCCGCTGTACCCGGCTCTCAACACATAACGAAGAAACCTTTCGGGCGCCGCGCTCGCCGCCGGTGGACGCGGCGCCCACCCCCTCCGCACCACCCCCGCAGTCAGGAGTTCCCCGTGGCCATCTCGGTCTTCGACCTGTTCTCGATCGGCATCGGCCCGTCCAGTTCCCACACCGTCGGCCCGATGCGAGCGGCCGGTCTGTTCGTCCGGCGGCTGCGCAACGAGGAGCTCCTGGGGTCCGTCGCCTCGGTCCGCGCGGAGCTGTACGGCTCGCTGGGCGCGACCGGCCACGGTCACGGCACGCCCAAGGCGGTGCTGCTCGGCCTGGAGGGCGACTCACCGCGCACGGTGGACGTCGCGAGCGCGGACGACCGGGTCGAGGCGATCAGGACCGGCGGCCGGCTCAACCTGCTCGGCGAGCACGAGATCGCGTTCTCCTTCGACGACGACATGAAGCTGCACCGCCGCAAGGCCCTGCCCTACCACGCCAACGGCATGACCCTGTGGGCGTACGACGCCTCCGGCGCGGAGCTGCTCAGCAAGACGTACTACTCGGTCGGCGGCGGCTTCGTCGTCGACGAGGACGCGGTCGGGGCGGACCGCATCAAGCTCGACGACACCGTGCTGAAGTACCCCTTCCGCACCGGCGACGAGCTGCTGCGCCTGACCGAGGAGACGGGTCTGTCCATCTCCGCGCTGATGCTGGAGAACGAGCGGGCCTGGCGCACCGAGGACGAGATCCGCGCAGGCCTGCTGGAGATCTGGCAGGTGATGCGGGACTGCGTGGCGCGCGGACTGACCCAGGAGGGCATCCTGCCGGGCGGCCTCAAGGTGCGCCGCCGGGCCGCGAACACCGCGCGCAAGCTGCGCTCCGAGGGCGACCCGCTGGCCCTGTCCATGGAGTGGATCACCCTTTACGCCATGGCGGTCAACGAGGAGAACGCCGCTGGCGGCCGGGTCGTCACCGCCCCCACCAACGGCGCCGCCGGCATCATCCCGGCGGTCCTGCACTACTACGTCAACTTCGCGGCGGGCTCTGCCTCCGAAGAAGAAAAAGAGGAGGGCGTGGTCCGCTTCCTGCTCGCCGCGGGCGCGATCGGCATGCTGTTCAAGGAGAACGCCTCCATCTCCGGCGCCGAGGTCGGCTGCCAGGGCGAGGTCGGCTCCGCCTGCTCCATGGCCGCGGGCGCCCTGGCCGAGGTCCTCGGCGGCTCGCCCGAGCAGGTCGAGAACGCCGCCGAGATCGGCATGGAGCACAACCTCGGCCTGACCTGCGACCCGGTCGGCGGCCTGGTCCAGATCCCCTGCATCGAGCGCAACGGCATGGCCGCGGTCAAGGCCGTCACGGCCGCCCGCATGGCGATGCGCGGCGACGGCTCCCACAAGGTGTCCCTGGACAAGGTCATCAAGACGATGAAGGACACCGGCGCGGACATGTCGGTGAAGTACAAGGAGACGGCCCGGGGCGGGCTGGCGGTGAACATCATCGAGTGCTGAGCCCGGCCCGCGCCCCGGCCGGCTCCCCCGCCCGCTGAAGACCGACTCCCGAAAACCACCGGCGTTCACCACCGGCGTTCACCACCGCCGGGCCGCGAGCCTCCTCGCGCCCGGCGTACGGGCGTTCTCGCGGGGCATAACAACAACCCCTGACCCGAGGGAACGTCAGCCCCACCCGCACCAGAGGGAGCCCCCATGCTGCGCGGCATCGACGTGAGCGCCTACCAGTCCTCCTCCTACGGCACCGACGGCCTCTCCTTCGTCTTCGTCAAGGCGACGGAAGGCCGCTCCTACGTCAATCCGAAGCTCGCCGCGCAGACCGGAAGAGCCCGGGAGGCCGGGCTGGTCGTCGGCTTCTACCACTTCCTGTGGCCCGGCAACCTGAGCGCCCAGGCCGAGTACTTCGTCGGCAAGGCCCCCGACCGGGCGGGCGACGTCCTCGCCGTCGACTGGGAGAACACCAGCAACGGGACGCACGCGAGCAACGCGGAGAAGGACCTGTTCATCAGGAAGCTGAAGGACCTCCGGCCGAACAACCGGGTGGTGCTCTACTGCAACCGGAACTTCTGGCTCAACATCGACACCACGTCCTATGCGGGCGACGCCCTGTGGATCGCCGACTACGTCTCGGCGGGCAAGCCCCGTATCAAGGCCAGGTGGCGCTTCCACCAGTACACCGACGACCCGCTGGACAAGAACGTGGCCGACTTCGAGAGCAAGGCGTCGCTACGGAGATGGGCGCAGGACGCCTGACCTGACCACTGAACTCCGGTGTGCGCTGCGGGGACGCTTCCGCCAGGGCCATACGGTCGGGGTCGTCCGCGGGGAGCGGGCGGTCCAGGATGTCCTGGGCTTGGGCGGTGAGCCGCCGGGTCAGATGGCCGCCGATGATGCCGCCCCGATGATGCCGATCCTCATGGTGTGGCCGGGCTCCCGGGCACGGCGAGGGGCCCGGTCCGGGGATCCTGGACCGGGCCCCTTCACGCGCGGGCGAGCCGGAGGCCTACTTGTTCAGGTACGCCCAGAACTCGTCGAAGCTCAGCTTCTTGTCGCCGTCGAGGTCGCGGGTCTTGATGACGACCTCGGCGACCGACTCGGTGACGTTCCAGTCGCCCGACTTGGCCAGGGCGCTCTTGAACTCGGCAGCGGTGATGTACCCGTCACCGTCCGTATCGATCCGCTCGAACTGCTTGCGTGCTTCCTCGATGTCCGCCACCGATCCGCCCCTCATCTCGTGCTGTGCTTCCTGCCTGCGCAGGTCTGACGCAGGTCAGATTATCCGGCCGTGCGGGACCGCAGCGCGGCGACCACCCAGGCGAACTCCTCCTCGTGGGTCGGCTGGGGGTCGAGGCCGTTGACGATGGCCTGCAGTTCGCGGTAGCGGGCGATCCGGACGTTGAAGGCGGCCGTGAGGCGTTCGAGTACGGCCGCCCGGTCGGCGTCGCCGAGCAGGTCCCGCAGGACGTCGTCGGCCTCGGGTGCCGCGGGGTCGATGCCGCGCTCCCGCGCCTCGGCCGCGAGCGATACGAGCCGGCTCATGAACCACAGGGACGAACCGGCCGGGACGGCCGGCCCCCGGTCGGCCGCGTTGAACTCGATCATCCGCCGCATCTGCGCGCGGAAGCCGGGGTCCTGGATCAGCTCGGCGAGCTCCACCCAGGCGTCCACCTGCTCGGGTGTGGGATCCTCGGGCAGCTCGGCGGCCGCGAACCGCATCCTGCCGCGGATGTCCGGGTCCGCGGTGTCGATCCCCTCGAAGATCTCCGCCATGAAGTCCTCGACGACGCGCCGCCGTTCGGCCGCCGAGAGCCGTGCCAGTCTGTTCATGAGTGTCATCTCCTCCGCGTCGGAACCTCGCCTCGCCACCGTCGACAGCACCGCACGGGTCACCTTGAGCGCCCGGATCTGCGCGTCCAGCGCCACCACGTGCGCGGCCGCGACCTGCGCGACGGTCGTCTCACCGGCCAGGACCCGGTGGACGTCCGCGAGGCCGAGGCCCAGCTCGCGCAGGGTGCGGATCAGCTCCAGCCGTGCGACGGACGCGGCGTCGTAGAGCCGGTAGCCGCCCGCGGACCGGCCCACCGGGGGCAGGGCGCCCTCGTCGGACCAGTAGCGGATGGTGCGCACGGTGAGACCCGTCACCCGGGCCAGTTCGCCGATGGTGAGAAGTCCGGTGCGGTCGTCGATCATGCCTGCGAGTCTGGACCCTCCGGCCGGTGGAGACTCAAGGCGCGGCGCTCAGTGCCAGGGCTTGTAGTGAGGGTTGCTCTCGCACTCGCTCATGATCTCCGTCCTGGTCCGCCTGTCGACCGGGCAGACGCCGATGACGTACTGGCGGGCGATGCCGCCGGGGAAGGCGACCTCCTGCTGGTCTGCCCACTTGTGGGTGTCGCCGATGGTCCGGTTCACGTCGATGCCGCCGGGGGCGTCGACGTAGTAGTTGAAGGCGGACTTCCACTGCTTGAACAGGTCGTGGTCGTAGGTCGTCGACACGTACGGGGACGGCTGGTTGACCAGGACGTACTTCTCCAGGTCGTACTGACCGTTCACGACGTCCTTGGGATGGAAGCCCTCCTCGAAGACCACGGCCGGGCCGCGGCCGTCGGCGCGGTAGAGGGTGCCGCAGGTGGTGCGCCAGGACGGCTCGGGAGTGATGCGGCCGACGTCGACCCGGCGGTCGGCGGCGGCCTCGACCTTGTCGTCGAACTGGACGGGGCAGGCGGCCGGTGCGGGGGCGGCCACCCCGGCGGCAGCCGGAGCCTGGGTGGGTGCGGCGCCCGTGGTCGCGAGGACGGCGGCGAGGCTGAGCGCGGCGGCGGCGACCCGCCGCCGCAGACGAAGAGTGATCATGCACGGCACGATCCCGGGTCCGTCGCGGTGCGACCGGGACCCTCACTCGATCAGGGCGTGTCAACTGTCCCTCGGTGGACGGCAGATGACCGTCACCGGAAGACACCTGTGTGGCCGAGGGAGTAGCGGCCGGGCTGGGGGTAGACCGCGAGGCCGTGCGGGCCGCTGCCGACGGGGATCCGGGCGAGCTGGATGCCGGTGCGGGTGTCGACGGCGTACACCTCGGCGTCGTAGCGGCCGGACAGCCACAGCACCTTGCCGTCGGCGGAGACGCCGCCCATGTCGGGGCTGCCGCCGTCGGGCAGCTTCCACTTCTTCGTCAGCTTGCCCTGGGTGAAGTCGAAGACGGAGATGGTGCCCTCGCCGCGGTTGGTCACGTACATCTCGCGTGAGTCGCGGCCGACGTAGAGGCCGTGGCAGCCCTTGCCGGTGGGCAGCAGGGTGGGCTCGGCGAAGGTGTCGCCGTTCAGGACCCACATGCCGTGGGCCATCATGTCGGCGATGTAGAACCGCTTGCCGTCGGGTGAGATCTTCACGTCCTGTGGCATGGCGCCCTGGAACGGCAGCCGCTGCTGTGCGACGACCTCCATCTTCTCGGTGTCGACCTTGAGCAGTTCGCCGCTGAACTCGCAGGAGACGATGAAGTAGCGGCCGTCGAGGGAGAAGTCGGCGTGGTTGACGCCGTAGCAGGAGACCGGGACGGTCTTCTTCACCTTCATGGTGTGCGGGTCGCGGAAGACCAGCTCGCGGTCGAGGGAGGCCATGACCACCGCGTACCGGCCGTTGGGCGTGAAGTAGAGGTTGTACGGGTCGTGGACCTCGACCTCCTTGCCCGCCTTGCCGGTCTTCGGGTCGATCGGGGTGAGGGTGTGGCCGCGGTTGTTGTTGACCCAGAGCGTCTTCAGGTCCCAGGAGGGCACGACGTGCTGGGGCTGCCGGCCCACCCGGATCGTCTCGACGACCTCGTAGGTCTTGGGGTCGATGACGGTGACGGTGTCGGACTCGGTGTTGGGGACGTAGACCCGGGAAGGGAAGTCCTTGACCACAGGGGACAGTTTGTTCGGGCGGTCGGCGGCGTACACGTCCTCGGGGTCCAGGACGGGCGGCATGCCGGGCAGGCCCTTCACGGGCTTCTTCTCGGGCGGGGCGGGCACGGCGGCCTCGGTGCCGCGCGCTTCGGCGGCTCGTTCCCCGCTGCCGGTGCCGCAGGCGGAGAGGACGGCGAGGGCGGCACCCGCGACCAGGGCGCTCTTGACGAGATGGCGGTGCATTGCACCATTTAAGGGGCGTTCGGGAGGGAAACCGGTGATTCGCCCGTCCGGCGACCGGGTGAGGCACCGGGTGCCCTCAGCGCTCGGCGACGCGCATCTCGAACCAGGTCGTCTTGCCCCGGGGCAGCAGATCGACCCCCCAGCGGTCGGCGAGTTTGTCGACGAGGAACAGGCCCCGGCCGCTGATGTCCATCTCCTGGACCGGCATCAGGCAGGGCAGTCCGCGGGAGGGGTCGCGGACCTCGACGCGGATCCAGCCGCGGCGCCGGTGCAGGCGCAGCCCGAAGACCCGGGCGCCGGTGTGGCGTACGGCGTTGCCGACCAGTTCGGAGACGAGCAGGACCGCGTCCTCGGTGGTCTTGGGAGTGAGCCCCCAGTGGCGCAGGACCACGACCTGTGTGAGGCGTCGCGCGGTGGCCGCAGACTCGGGGCGGGACGGCAGTGGAACCTCTGCCTCCGTCGGGTTGCCGTACAACTCCAGCGCCTTCAGCGCGTGTTCGTCCTCGACGGTCGGCGACCAGCGCGCCGCGGCCGCATGTGCGTGTCCCCGCGGCTGTCCCATACCCTCCAGCCCCGCCATGCCCCCATCATGGCCGCCCGGGGCGCCCGGCGGGGCCGTTCCCGGGGAATACGCCCCGGGGAACGGCGGGTGAACCGGCGGGCGTCCGTCATATGCCAGCGGCATTTCAAAGCCGTCGGCACACCCTCCGACCTGCTGGAACGTGCCATTCCGGGGCAATGGGCGGACTCTGCCGTTCCGGCACGCTTAAGGCTGGCTTAAGGGTGCGATAAACCGCCCCTTCGAGGGACCCCGGGTCAGACACCGTGTCAATTGCAAGTCCCTGGAGGGATGTTCAGAGGAACTTCGCCTTGCCCGGGCCCTCCTCGACGAAGCTGCGCATCCCACGCTCGCGGTCCTCGGTGGCGAAGAGGCCCGCGAACCAGTTCCGTTCGACCGCGAGGCCCGTGTTGATGTCCGTCTCCAGGCCGGTGTCGATCGACTCCTTCGCGGCGCGCAGCGCGAGCGCCGGGCCCTGTGCGAGCTTCGCGGCCCAGGTGTGTGCCTGCGCGTACACCTCGTCGGCGGGGACGACCCGGTCCACCAGGCCGATCTCGCGGGCCTCGTCGGCCTTCACCATGCGGCCCGTGAAGATGAGGTCCTTGGCCTTGGAGGGGCCGACCAGACGGGCCAGGCGCTGGGTACCGCCGGCGCCGGGGATCAGACCGAGCAGGATCTCCGGCTGGCCGAGCTTGGCGTTCTCACCGGCGATGCGGAAGTCCGCGCACAGGGCGAGTTCACAGCCGCCGCCCAGCGCGTACCCGGTCACGGCCGCGACGACCGGCTTGGGGATCCGGGCCACCGCCGTGAACGCGTCCTGGAGGGCGCGGGCACGCAGGACCATCCCGGTGTGGTCCATCGCCTGCATCTCCTTGATGTCCGCACCGGCCGCGAACACCTTCTCGCCGCCGTAGAGCACCACGGCCCGGACGTCCTCGCGGCGCCCGGCCTCCTCGGCCAGTTCCTTCAGCCGGTCCTGCGTGGCGATGTCCAGCGCGTTCATGGGCGGGCGGTCGAGACGGATCGTGCCGACGCCTTCAGCGACTTCGAGAGAGACGGTCATGGCAGCAGGTTAACCACCCTTAACGCGGTTGAGGGCGGTGCGGTGGGTCACATCGGCCGGGGGTCCGGGGGGGCCGGGGGCGCCCCCTGGCGCGGTGGGTTGTATCGGAGACGCCGCAGGGCCCGGTGCGGTCGGTCGCACCGGGCCCTCGCGTCATGCCTGAACTATTACTTCTTCCACTTCTCCCACGACATGTTCCAGCCGTTCAGCCCGTTGTCCGGGTCGACGGTCCGGTCCTCGGAGTTCTTGACGACCACCACGTCGCCGACCATCGAGCGGTTGAAGAACCACGCGGCCGCCACCTTCTTGTCCCAGCCGCCGCGCACGTCGCGCAGGCCGATGCAGCCGTGGCTGGCGTTGTAGTTGCCGAAGGCGCCGCTCGCCCAGTAGTTGCCGTGCAGGAAGGTGCCGGAGGTGGTCAGGCGGACGGCGTGCGGGACGTCCTTGATGTCGTACTCGCCGCCGTAGCCGACCGTCTCGCCGTTCATCCGGGTCACGGTCAGCATCTCGCTGATGACCATCTGGCCGTTCCAGGTCTCCATGCCGGGCTTGCCGGTGGTGACCGGGATGGTCTTGATGGTCTTGCCGTCGCGCATGACCTTCATCGTGAGCTTCTTGGCGTCGACGACCGAGACCTGGTTGCGGCCGATGGTGAACTTCACCGTCTTGTCCTGCTCGCCGTAGACGCCGGAGCGTCCCTCGACGCCGTCGAGGTTCAGGTCGACGGTCACCTTGGTGCCGGGCTTCCAGTACTTCTCGGGGCGGAAGTCGAGGCGGTCGTTGCCGAACCAGTGACCCTCGACGTCGACGGCCGGCTCCGTCTTGATGCGGATGGCCCTCTCGACGTCCTCCGGGTTGGTGATGCCCCGGTCGAAGCGGATGGAGAACGGCATCCCGACGCCGACCTTCGAGCCGTCCTCGGGAGTGAAGGTGCCGGTGAAGGTGTTCTCCGGGGTCAGTGTGGTGAAGTCGGCGTCCTCCGCGGCCGTGCGGCCCTCGGAGTCCTTGGCCACCGCGTGGACCGTGTACTTGGTGGCACCGGCCAGGTGGATGGACGGCGTCCAGCTGGCGCCGTCCTTGGATATCGCGCCGTCGACCTTGTTGCCCTTGGCGTCCTTGACCTCGACCTCGGTCAGCTTCCCCTTCTCGGCGGTCACCTTCAGCGCACCGCTGGTGTCGACGGACTTGGCGCCGTCCTTGGGGGTGATGGCGACGACCGCCTCGGACTGCTTGCTCTGCGCGGCGCCCGAGTCCTTGGCCTTGCCGTCGCCCCCGCCGGAACCGGAGCCGGTCCCCCCGCCGCCGCACGCCGTCACGGCGAGCAGCAGCACGCCGATCCCCGACGCGAGCATGCCGTTCCTGCGCCCAACCGACGCCCCCGATATCGGTCGCCCGTTCACGTCGTTCTCCCCTCCCAGGGCCTGGTCAGGCCCGCGCCACGCGCGTGCGTCCCTCGCGCGTCGGCGAATAGTAACCACAGGGTGCGCGGCACCGGCGGCCCCCGATTGTCACTGTTCGGTCCCAACAGATCGCCGGCCCAACCCGCCCCCTTGTCGGGCTACTTCACCGCACTGCCCGCCTTCCATGCTTTCCAGTCCATATTCCAGCCTCCGAGGCCATTGTCGGGAGCGACCTTTTTGTCATTGCTGTTGACGACCTCGACGACGTCCCCGATGAGGCTGCGGTCGAAGAACCAGCCGGCCGGGGTGTCCGAGCTGCCGCCCTTCACATCGCGCAGTCCGATGCAGCCGTGGCTGACGTTGGTACGGCCGAATGCGCTGTGGTGGGCCCAGTAGTTGCCGTGCAGGAAGGTCCCGGAGTCGGTCAGGCGCATGGCGTGCGGGACGTCCGGGATGTCGTACTCGCCCTTGCCGTCGCGCTTCTTGAAGCCGACCGTGGCGCCGTTCATCCGGGTGACGTCGAGCATCTCGGTCACCACCATCGTGCCGTTGTACGTGGTGTTGCCGGGGGCCCCGGCCGTGACGGGGACGGTGGCGAGGGGCTCGCCGTCGCGCCGGACCTCCATGGAGTGCGCGGCGGCGTCGACGATGGAGACCTGGCTGCGGCCGACGGTGAAGGAGAACGTCTTGTGCTGGAGGCCGTAGACGCCGGGGGCGCCCTCGACGTCGCGCAGGTTCAGGGCGACGGTGACCCGGGTGCCGGGTTTCCAGTGGTCCTCGGGCCGGAAGTCGAGACGGCTGTGGCCGAACCAGTGCGGGCGGATATCGACGGCCGGGCGGGCGGTGACCCGGATCGCCCGTTCGACGGCGGCCCGGTCGGTGATCCGCCGGTTGAACTCCAGCGAGACGATCATGCCGGTGCCGACCGTGGCGCGGTTCTCCGGGGCGACGTAGCCGATGAAGCGTTCCTCCGGGACGTAGGTGGTGAAGGTGGTGTGCCGGGCGGAGCGGCGTCCGCCGCCGTCCACGGCCACGGCGTCGATGGTGTACTTGGCGGCCAGCGCGAGCCGTTCGTCGTCGGGCTCCCAGGTCAGGCCGTCGGCGGAGAGGTGCCCGGGCACCGGGGACTCCTGCGCGTCCTGCGACCTGACGACCTTCACCTTCTCCAGCCGCCCGTCGGGCACGCGCACCCGCAGCCTCTTCCCGGGGCGCACTCCCCTGCTGCCGTCGTCGGGCGAGACCTGGATGACGTCCTCGGGCGCCGGGGGCGCGCCGAACGCCCCGGCGATCCCTCCCGCGTCGTCCGAGGTACAGCCCGTGGCCCCGGCGAGGAGCCCTGCCCATGTCACTACGGCGGCCAGCGCGGCCCTCGCGCGCCGCGCGCGCCCTTGTACGTGCCTCACGCGGTACCCAACGACCGGTCGTGTCCCCGGGAAACGACCATGCCCGCCCCCGGGGAAACGTGAGTGCGACCCACGCTCTGGGCAGAACAGTGGGGAGGACGACGCGCAGGGGAGCCGCGACCGGGCCGCAGCGAAGGCCGCACCCCTCTGTCCCCCGTCGTCCCACGAGCCGGTGGGAGGCTGACAGGTGTCCAGCGCAGCCGAGCAGGAGGCGGTGGCCGGTCATCGGGCCACCGGGAACGGGCGCCGGTCCGCCGCCGTGAACGGCGCCCGATGGGACGCGCCGCCGCCCACCGTGTCCGCGTGGCCGGGCGCGCCGACACCGCTGGGCGCCCGCTTCCGGGTCGGCCCGGACGGGGTGGCGGGCACCAACTTCGCGTTGTGGGCGGGCGGGGCCGAGGGCGTCGAGCTGTGCCTGTTCGACGAGGCCGGCAAGGAGTCACGGGTCCGGCTCGCCGAGCTGACCCACGAGATCTGGCACGGCTTCGTCCCCGGTGTGCTGCCCGGGCAGCGCTACGGCTACCGGGTGCACGGCCGCTGGGACCCGTGGACCGGCGCCCGCTGGAACCCTGCGAAACTGCTCCTCGACCCGTACGCGCGGGCGGTCGACGGCGACTTCGGCCTGCCACCCGAGGTCTACGGGCACGTGCGCGACTGGCCGCAGCAGCATGTCGCCGACACCGTGCGCGACGACCGGGACTCGGCGCCGCACGTGCCCAAGGGCGTCGTCGTCCACGATGACGACGACTGGGCCGACGACCGCCGCCCGAAGACACCGTGGGCGGACTCGGTGATCTACGAGCTGCAAGTCAAGGGCTTCACACGGCTGCACCCGGGCATCCCCGAGGAGCTGCGCGGCACCTACGCCGGCCTCGCCCACCCGGCCGCGATCGAGCACCTGGTGAAGCTGGGCGTGACGGCGGTGGAGCTGCTGCCGGTGCACCAGTTCGCCCACGAGGACCACCTGCTGCGCCGAGGCCTGAGGAACTACTGGGGCTACAACTCCATCGGCTACTTCGCCCCGCACGCGGCGTACGCGGCCTCCGGGACGAGGGGGGAGCAGGTCGGCGAGTTCAAGCGGATGGTGCGCGCCCTGCACGCGGCCGGGATCGAGGTCATCCTCGACGTCGTCTACAACCACACCGCGGAGGCCGGCGAGCTGGGCCCGACGCTGTCCCTGAAGGGCATCGACAACCGCGGCTACTACCGTCTCCAGGACGATCCCCGCCGTTACGCCGACTACACCGGCTGCGGCAACACCCTGCACGTGGTGCAGCCTCCCGTGCTGCGGCTGATCACCGACTCGCTGCGCTACTGGGTGACCGAGATGGGCGTGGACGGCTTCCGCTTCGACCTGGCGGCGGCGCTGGCCCGTTCCATGCACGACGTCGACATGCTCTCCCCGTTCCTCGCGGTCATCGCCCAGGACCCGGTGCTGCGCCGGGTGAAGCTGATCGCCGAGCCGTGGGACGTGGGCTCGGGCGGCTACCAGGTGGGGGCGTTCCCGCCGCTGTGGACGGAGTGGAACGACCGGTACCGCAACGCCGTGCGGGACTTCTGGCGGCACGCGCTGCCGGACGTACGGGAGATGGGCTACCGGCTGTCGGGCTCCAGCGACCTGTACGCGTGGGGCGGGCGCAGGCCGTACGCGTCGGTCAACTTCGTCACCGCGCACGACGGTTTCACGCTGCGCGACCTGGTGAGCTACGAGCGCAAGCACAACGAGGCCAACGGCGAGGGCAACCGGGACGGCACGGACGACAACCGGGCCTGGAACGGCGGCGCCGAGGGAGAAGCGGACGACGAGGGCGTACGGGCGCTCCGGCGGCGCCAGCTCAGGAACCTGCTGACCACGCTGCTGCTGTCGACGGGCGTGCCCATGCTGGTCGCGGGCGACGAACTGGGCCGCACCCAGCGCGGCAACAACAACGCCTACTGCCAGGACAACGAGATCAGCTGGCTGGACTGGGAGCTGCTGGAGGAGCCCGGCTGGCAGGCCCTGTTCGCGCTGACCTCCCGCCTGATCGCGCTGCGCCACCGGCATCCGGTGCTCCGGCGCCGGGCGTTCTTCTCCGGCCGGGCGCAGACCCCCGACGGGCTGCGCGACCTGGCGTGGTTCACCTCCCGGGGCACGGAGATGACCGAGCAGGACTGGTACGCGCCCGCCGCCACGCTGGGCATGTACCTCTCCGGCCGGGACATCCCGGGCCGTGACGAGCGGGGGGAGCAGATCCTCGACGACAGTTTCCTGGCCGTGCTGCACGCGGGCGAGCGGCCGGTGGAGTTCCGGTTGCCGGGGCCGCCCTGGGCGGAGCGGTACGAGGTCGTCGTCGACACGAGCCTGGAGGAGCAGGGGGCGGCGCCGGGCGTGGAGCACCCGGCGGGGACCGGCATCACGATGCCGGCGCGGGCGGTGCTGCTGCTGCGGGTGGCGGGGTGAGCCCGGCCGGCCGAGGATGCCGCGTTCGTGGGCGACCGCCACCGCCACCGCGCGGTCCTTGACGCCGGGCTCGGCGTACGGAGGGTGGCCCGTCGCGCCCGCCTCGATCGCGGGGGTTCGGCCGGGTGGGCGCGGGGCGACGTGCCGAGCGCGCCCCGGCCGGTGGCGCCGGGCGGACCGGGCCGTGGTGTCGTGTCGCCGCAGTCGTGACCCGGGGTGGCTCCGCCGGACGGGGCATGCGGCTCCGGACCGGCGGGGACGTCCGGGTCGTCGAACGTGCTGGTCGTGGGGTCGGCGGCCGGTTCGGGGCGGCGGAAACTCGGTGGGCAGGGGGAGGGGGGATCCGTAGGCTCGCTGCTGATGGTCACTACATCTGCCGCCGCCCAGAACCGTTCCACCGTAGGCACGTTGCTGCGCCTGTGGCCGTTCGTGCGGCCCGTGCGGGCGCGGCTGTCCGGGGCCGCGGGTGTCGCGATACTCGCCTCCTGCGTGGGTCTGGTGATCCCGCTGGTCCTGAAGTGGATGGTGGACGGCCCGATCGCGCACCGGGACCCGGCCGGGGTGTGGCTCGGCGCGCTGTGTCTGCTGCTGCTCGGCTTCACGGAGGCCCTGCTCTTCGGGTTGCGGCGCTGGCTGGTGGCGCGTCCGCTCTCGCACGTCGAGGCGTCGATGCGGGCGGCGCTGTACCGGCACCTCCAGCGGCTGCCGGTGGCCTTCCACGACCGCTGGGCGTCGGGGCAGTTGCTGTCCCGGGCGACGACGGACCTGATGCTGCTGCGTCAGTTCCTCGCGTTCCCGCTGACGTTCCTCCTCGTCAACGGCGTGACGATCGCCGTGGGCGTGGTCATCATGCTGCTCCAGGACTGGACCCTCGGGCTGGTCATCCTCGGGCCCGCCGTGCCCCTCCTGGTCACCTGCATGGTCTTCGAGAAGCGTTACGCCAGGGTGGCCCGGCGCGCGCAGGACCAGGTCGGCGACCTGACGACGGTCGTCGAGGAGAGCGTGCTGGGCATCCGCATCATCAAGGGCTTCGGCCGCCACCGCAGCCAGGCGCGGGCGTTCCGGGACCTGTCGAGGACGCTGCGCGGCACGGAACTGCGCAAGGCCCGGCTGCTGGCGACGATCTGGGGCGTCATCGTGACGCTGCCGGAGGTCGCGATCGGGGCGGCGCTGGTCGTGGGGGTCGTCCAGGTGGCCGACGGCGCCCTGTCGGCGGGGACGCTGGTGGCGTTCCTGTCGACGGCGCTGGCGCTGCGCTGGCCGGTGGAGTCGATCGGGTTCCTGCTGGCGATGAGCCAGGAGGCGGCGACGGCGACGCAGCGGTACTTCGAGGTCATGGACGAGGAGGTCGAGGACGCCACCCCGGCCCCGGGTACCGGGCACACCGGGGACAGCGGGCTGCGCTTCCACGACGTCTGCTTCCGCTACCCCGACGCCCCCGCCGACACCCCGCCCGTCCTCCAGCACATCGATCTGCACATCCGGCCGGGCGAGTCCATGGCCCTGGTCGGCGCCACCGGCAGCGGCAAGACCACCCTCACGGCGCTCGTCCCCCGCCTCTACGAACTCACCTCGGGCCGCATCACCCTCGACGGCGCCGACATCACGGAACTGTCCAGACAGGAGCTGCGCGCCAAGGTCGCGGTGGCCTTCGAGGACCCCACCCTGTTCTCGGCGTCGGTCGGCGACAACGTCCTCATGGGGGCGCGGGACACCGCCGGGCAGGCGGACCTGGAGCGGGCGCTCGCCGTCGCCCAGGCCGACTTCGTGCACGCCCTGCC
Source organism: Streptomyces sp. NPDC007929 (assembly GCF_042959065.1). Taxonomy (NCBI): domain Bacteria; kingdom Bacillati; phylum Actinomycetota; class Actinomycetes; order Kitasatosporales; family Streptomycetaceae; genus Streptomyces; species Streptomyces sp. NPDC007929. Next base: position 309,664 of record NZ_JBIBKD010000008.1, read on the forward strand.
CGAGGGGACGGACACCCGTGTCGGCGAGCAGGGCCTCAGCCTCTCCGGTGGCCAGCGCCAGCGCCTCGCGCTCGCCCGGGCCGTCGTCGGACAGCCGGAGTTCCTCGTCCTGGACGACCCGCTGTCGGCCCTGGACGTGCACACCGAGGCCGCCGTCGAGGCCGCCCTGCGGCAGGTCCTCGCGGACACCACCGCCCTGATCGTGGCGCACCGCCCGTCGACCGTGCTGCTCGCCGACCGCGTGGCCCTGCTGTCGGGCGGCCGGATCACCGCGGTCGGCGCCCATCACGAACTGCTGCGTACGAACTCCGAGTACGCGCATCTGATGTCAGGTGAACCAGGGGAAGGGGAGGGCGCACGATGACGGCGGCCACCAGCGCACCGGCCGGCAACAAACCCGACGACCAGCCCGACGGCCAGGACGGCCGGCAAGCCGGCCGACCGGGCGGCCCGGCCGACGACCCGTCCCTCGCCGGCGGCGACCCCTTCGACCGGGACGTCCTGCCCACCCCGCCGGGCGCCACCCGGGCCCTGCTGCGCTCCCTGCTGTCGCCGCTGAAGTCCCGGGTCACGGTCACCGCCGTCCTGCTGCTGCTCCAGCAGGCGGTCGTGCAGGCGGGCCCGCTGCTCGTGGCGTACGCCATCGACCGTGCCGTACCGGCGTTCCGGGCGCGGGACCACGGGCCGCTCATCGCGGTGGGCGTCGGCTTTCTGGCGTGCGCGCTGGCCGCGGGCGCCCTGCAGTTCGCCTTCGTCACCGCCGCGGCCCGGGTCAGCCAGGACGTGCTGCTGGACCTGCGCGGCCGGATCTTCCGCCACGCGCAGGCGCTGAGCGTCGACTTCCACGAGCGCTACACGTCGGGTCGGCTCATCTCCCGCTCCACGGCCGACGTGGAGTCGCTGCGGGAGCTGCTGGAAGAGGGCCTCCAGGAACTCGTGACCGTCATCCTGTCCTTCGTCTACATCTCGGCGATGCTGCTCTGGCTCGACCTGGGCCTCGGGGGCGTGGCGGTGGCGTCCCTGGTGCCGCTCTACGCGCTGGTGCGGTGGTACCAGCGGCGGGCCGGGCGGGTGTACCGGGCCCGGTCGACCGCCATCGCGGGCGTCATCGTCAAGTTCGTCGAGACCATGAACGGCATCCGGCCGGTGCGCGCCTTCCGCCGCGAGGCCGCCAACGACGCCGACTTCGGCGTGCTCAACAGCAGGCACGAACGGACCAACGGGGACGCGCTGCTGGTGATGGCCCGCTACGTCACCGGCTCACGGCTGGTCGCCAACACGGCGGTCGCGGCGATCGTGCTGTGGGGCGCCTACCGGGTCGCGGACGGCGCGCTGGCCCTAGGTGTGCTGGCCGCGGCCGTGCTGTACCTGCGGCGGCTGTACGACCCCATCGACCGGCTCGGGATGTTCCTCAACTCCTACCAGTCGGCGGCGGCCTCCCTGGAGAAGATCGCCGGGCTGCTCGCCCAGACCCCTTCGGTCCCGGAACCGGAGGCCCCACGGCAGCTCCCCCCGCTCGAGAGCGAACACCCCGGTCGCGCCGTGGTCTTCGACGGCGTCCGCTTCGGGTACCGCACCGGCGGCGAGGTGCTGCCCGCGTTCGACCTCACCCTCCCGGCCGGGCAGACCGTCGCGGTCGTCGGCTCCACGGGCGCCGGCAAGTCGACGCTGGCCAAGCTGCTGGCCCGGTTCTACGACCCCTCCGGCGGCCGGGTGCTGCTGGACGGCGTCGACCTGCGCGACCTCGCCGTGCCGGAACTGCGGCGCGGGGTGGTCATGGTGACGCAGGAGGCGTTCCTGTTCTCCGGGACGGTCGCCGACAACATCGCGATCGGCCGCCCGGACGCCACCCGCGAGGAGATCGAGCACGCGGCGAAGGAGATCGGCGCGCACGAGTTCATCAGCACGCTGCCCGACGGCTACGACACCGACGTCCGCAAGCGGGGCGGCCGCATCTCAGCGGGGCAGCGGCAACTGGTGGCTTTCGCCCGGGCGTTGCTGGCCGACCCGGCGGTGCTCATCCTCGACGAGGCGACCAGCTCGCTGGACGTCCCCGGGGAGCGCGCGGTGCAGCGGGCCATGACGACGGTGCTGAAGGGCCGTACGGCGGTGGTCATCGCGCACCGGCTGTCGACCGTCGAGATCGCGGACCGGGTTCTGGTGATGGAGCACGGGCGGATCGTGGAGGACGGCCGTCCGGCCGAACTCATCGCGGGCACCGGCAGGTTCGCGGACCTGCACCGGGCCTGGCGGGACAGTCTGGCGTAGGGCGGCGGAGGACGGGCGGATGATCGACGCGTACGAGGACCCCGGCACACCCGACGACCGCGGGGGCGCCCGCTATCTGTGGTGGCTGGTCACCCGGCAGCCGGGCCGGTGCGCCGCGGGGGCGGTGTTCGGCACGGTGTGGATGGTGCTGCTGGCGGCGACGCCGTATCTGATGTCCCGGGCGATCGACGACGGTCTGGAGCCCGGCGACATGAGAGCGCTGACGCTGTGGAGCGGCGCGCTGTTCGTGGTGGGCGCCTTCAACGCCTGGCTGAGCATCATGCGGCACCGCACCATGACCCGGGTCCGTATGGACGCCAACTTCCGGACGGTGAAGGTGGTCGTCGGACAGGCGGTGCGGCTCGGCGCCTCGCTGCGGCGGCAGGCGGGCGCCGGGGAGGTCGTCACGATCGGCGTGGGCGACGTGCAGACGGTCAGCCAGTCGCTGACGGTCGTGGGGCCCGGGATCGGCGCGGTCGTGGGGTACCTGGTGATCGCCGTGCTGCTGGTGTCGGTCTCGGGGCTCGTCGCGCTGGTCGTGCTGCTCGGCATTCCGGTGCTCGCCCTGCTGGTCGGGCCGCTGCTCGGCCGGTTGCAGGGGTCGGAGGCGGAGTACCGCGAGCGGCAGGGCGTGCTGACCGCGCGGATCGGCGACCTCGCGGGCGGCCTGCGGGTCCTCGCGGGCCTCGGCGGCACGCAACTGGTCGCGGACGCCTTCCGGCGGGACTCGGGCCGGCTGCGCGAGCAGGGCTACCGGGTGGGGGCGGTGACCAGCTGGGTGCAGGCGCTGGGCCTCGGCCTGCCGAGCCTGTTCCTCGCGGTGGTGACGTGGCTCGCGGCCCGGCTCGCGGCGCAGGGCGACATCACCGTGGGCCAGCTGGTGTCCGTCTACGGCTATGTGGCGGTGCTGGTGTGGCCCGTGGCCTTCCTGGTCGAGTGCGGCTACCAGGTCAGCCGCGGGGTGGTGTGCGCACGCCGGGTCGTACGGTTCCTGCGCCTGGAGCCGATGGCCGACTCGGGGACCCTGGACGCCCCGTCGGAGCCGTCCGTCCTGTACGACCCGGAGTCCGGGGTCCGGGTCCTGCCGGGCCGTCTGACGGCCCTGGTGGCGGAACACCCCGCGGACGCCACGACGGTGGTGGACCGCCTGGGCCGCTACGCCCCGTCGGGCGCGACGTGGGGCGGCGTCCGCCTGGACGACATCGCCCTGAGCCAGATCCGGTCACGCATCCTGGTGGCGGACCCCGAGGCGGACCTGTTCGCGGGCGCCCTGCACCAGATGATCGGCGCCGGGGGCGGCGCCCGGAGGGGCGCGGGGCCGTCTCGCTCCGCGGCTTCGCCGCGGGGCGCGAACAGCCCCGACGCGCCCGCAACCGCCCCCCAACACCACCCGGCACCCCACAAAGCGCTCCACACAGCCGCCGCGGAAGACATCGTCCAAGCCCTCCCCCAAGGACTCGACACCCCCATGGACGCCCAGGGCCGCAACCTCAGCGGCGGCCAGCGCCAGCGCATCCGTCTGGCCAGAGCCCTCCTCACCGACCCGGAGATCCTCCTGGCCGTCGAGCCCACCTCCGCGCTGGACGCCCACACCGAAGCCACCGTCGCCGCCCGGCTGCGCAGGGCGAGGGAGGGCCGCACCACGGTGGTGACCACCACCTCCCCCCTCGTCCTGGACCGCACGGACACCGTCCACTACCTCAAGGACGGCAAGGTCGAAGCCTCCGGCACCCACCACGAACTGCTCGCCACCACCCCCGGCTACCGCGCCCTCGTCGCGAGGGACACCGAGGAGGTCCTGGGATGAGCGGCACCCACCTGCCGGTCGCCGAACGGGCCGACGTCCGCCGCGCCCTGCTCGGTCTCGTCCGGGCCGACGCCCGCGCGTTCGGTGTCGTCCTGGGCCTGAACGCGCTCGCGGCGGTGGCCGGACTGGCCGGGCCGTGGCTGCTCGGCCGGATGATCGACGACGTGCGGGCCGGGCACGGGACGGCCGCGGTGGACCGGCTGGCGCTGCTCCTGGTGCTGTCCGCCGTCGCCCAGGTGCTGCTGGCGCGCTGGGCCCGGTACGTGGGGCACCGCTTCGGGGAGCGGACCCTGGCGCGGGTGCGGGAGCGGTTCGTGGACCGGGCGCTGACGCTGCCCGCGTCGGTGGTGGAGCGGGCCGGCACCGGTGACCTGACGGCACGCGGCACGGCGGATGTGACGACGGTCGGCAACACCCTGCGGGACGCGGGCCCCGTCCTGCTGGTCAACCTGGTCCAGGCGCTCTTCCTGATCGTCGCGGTGTTCCTGATGGACCCGCTGCTCGGCGCCCTGGCGGTGCTGGCCCTGACGCCGATCTGGATCGGGCTGCGCTGGTATCTGCGCCGGGCCCGGGACGGATACCTCGCCGAGGGCGCCGCCACCTCGGACGTGGCGGAGATCGTGGCGTCGACGGCGGCCGGGGCACGCACCGTGGAGGCCTTCGGGCTCCGGGAGCAGCGCACCGCCGCGAGCCGGGACGCCCTGGAGGCCTCCCGTCGCACCCGCTTCTACACGCTGTTCCTGCGCTCGGTGTTCTTCCCGGTGATGGAGACCTCGTACGTCCTCCCGGTGGCCGGTGTGCTGGTCATCGGCGGGGCGCTGCACGCGTCCGGTTCGATGAGCCTCGGTGCGGTGGTGGCGGCGACGCTGTATCTGCACCAGCTGAGCGCGCCCCTGGACGAGGTGCTGGTGCGGATCGAGCAACTCCAGTCCGGTGGGGCCTCCTTCGCCCGGGTGGAGGGGCTCGCCCGGGCTCCGCGGGCACCCGGAGAGGGCGAGTGTCCGGATCCCGACGGCGACCGGATCGACGTCACGGGGGTGCGCTACGCGTACGACGGGGGCGTCGAGGTGCTGCACGGCGTCGATCTGACGGTGCGGCCCGGGGAGCGGCTCGCCCTGGTGGGGCCGTCCGGCGCCGGCAAGACCACGCTGAGCAGGCTGATGGCGGGCATCGACGCGCCGACCGCCGGCTCGGTGACGGTCGGCGGTGTTCCGGTCGCCGGGCTGGGGCCGCAGCGGCTGCGCCGCCAGGTCGTTCTGGTCACCCAGGAGCACCACGTGTTCCTGGGCTCGGTCCGCGACAACCTGCGGATCGCCGAACCGTCGGCCGGGGACGAGGAGTTGTGGGAGGCGCTGGCTGTGGTGGGCGCCGACGCGTGGGTGCGGGAGCTGCCGCAGGGGCTGGACACCCTTCTGGGGCAGGGCGGTAGCCGTACCGATGGTTCACAGGCCCAGCAACTGGCGCTGGCCCGCGTGGTGCTGGCGGACCCGCACACGCTGATCCTCGACGAGGCGACCGCGCTGCTCGACCCGACGACCGCCCGGCACACCGAGCGGGCCCTGGCCGCGGTCCTGGAGGGGCGCACCGTCATCGCGGTCGCGCACCGGCTGCACACCGCGCACGACGCCGACCGCGTGGCGGTGATGGAGGACGGCCGGCTGACCGAACTCGGCACGCACGACGAACTGGTGGCGGCCGACGGCGCCTACGCGGCGCTGTGGCACTCCTGGCACGGGGACCTGCCCGGGGGTGGCGAAACTCGGGTATAGCGACCCGTCCGTATAGCGAACATGAACTTCCGGACAACGAACCGTTTCCGGCCATACTTTTGACGCGGTCCTGACAGAAAGCGCGGTCCCCTGCCACGCTTCCCACGACTGCTCCACAGGAACCCCACGGCAACACCTTCATCTCCCCAGGCCGGGCGACCCCCGGTCCCGCAGAAGGAGTCAGTGTTGAGAAGCAGTTCCTCTCGAAGAGGCACCTCCCACAGACGCACTCCCCACACCCCCCGCCGCACCGCGGCCGTGGCCCTCTTCGGCGTAGCCGCGCTGATGGCCGCAGCCGTCCAGGGCGGCACCGCCGTCGCGGCACCCGAAGCCCCGCCGGCCGCGAGCACGGCGGCATCGGGCTCGGAATCGGTCAAGCTCAGCCCCGCCCAGCGCGCCGAGCTGATCCGCAAGGCCGAGGCCGGAAAGGCGCAGACCGCCCGCGACCTGGGCCTCGGCGCCAAGGAGAAGCTGGTCGTCCGTGACGTCGTGAAGGACGCCGACGGCACGGTCCACACCCGCTACGAGCGCACCTACGACGGCCTGCCCGTCCTCGGCGGCGACCTCGTCGTCAAGGCCGCCAAGTCCGGTGCGACGAAGGCCGTCGTCAAGGCGACCCGCGCCGCCATCAAGCCGGCCACCACCACCGCCGCGGTCCCCGCCGCGAAGGCGCAGAAGCAGGCGCTGGCCGCCGCGAAGGCGGACGACACCAAGAGCGCCGACGTCGACAAGGCGCCGCGCAAGGTGATCTGGGCCGCCAGCGGCACGCCGGTCCTCGCCTACGAGACCGTCGTCGGCGGCCTCCAGAAGGACGGCACCCCGAACGAACTGCACGTCGTCACCGACGCGGCCACCGGCGAGAAGCTCTACGAGTACCAGGGCATCGAGACCGGCACCGGCAACACGATGTACAGCGGCACGGTGACGCTCGGCACCACGCGGTCGGGGTCGTCGTACAACCTGACCGACGGCGCGCGCGGCAACCACAAGACGTACAACCTCAACCGCGGCTCCTCGGGCACCGGCACGCTGTTCTCCGGTCCCGACGACGTGTGGGGCAACGGCAGCCCGTCCAACGCCGAGACCGCGGGCGCCGACGCGCACTTCGGCGCCGCGCTGACGTGGGACTACTACAAGAACGTGCACGGCCGTTCGGGCATCAGGGGCGACGGCGTCGGCGCCTACTCCCGGGTCCACTACGGCAACAACTACGTCAACGCCTTCTGGTCCGACAGCTGCTTCTGCATGACCTACGGCGACGGCTCGGGCAACACCCACCCGCTGACGTCGATCGACGTGGCCGGTCACGAGATGACCCACGGCGTCACGTCCAACACCGCGGGCCTCATCTACAGCGGTGAGTCCGGCGGTCTGAACGAGGCCACCTCCGACATCTTCGGATCGACGGTCGAGTTCTACGCGAACAACGCCTCCGACGTCGGTGACTACCTCATCGGCGAGGAGATCGACATCAACGGCGACGGCACGCCGCTGCGCTACATGGACAAGCCCAGCAAGGACGGCGCGTCCAAGGACAGCTGGTACTCGGGCATCGGCTCGATCGACGTGCACTACTCGTCGGGCCCCGCGAACCACTTCTTCTACCTGCTCTCCGAGGGCAGCGGCACCAAGACCATCAACGGTGTCACGTACAACTCGTCCACCTCGGACGGCCTTCCGGTCACCGGCATCGGCCGGGACAAGGCGGAGAAGATCTGGTTCCGCGCGCTCACCACGAAGTTCACCTCGAACACCAACTACGCGGGCGCCCGTACCGGCACCCTCGCGGCCACCGGTGAGCTCTACGGCACGGACAGCGCCGAGTACAAGGCGGTCCAGGACGCGTGGGCGGGCATCAACGTCGGCGCCCGCTCCGGCGACGGAGGAGGCGGCGGCACGTCCTTCGAGAGCACCGAGGACGTGGCGATCCCGGACCGGGGCTCGGCGGTCACCTCGTCGCTCACCGTCTCGGGCCGGACGGGCAACGCGCCGTCCAACCTCCAGGTCGCGGTGAACATCGTCCACACCTACATCGGTGACCTCAAGGTGGAGCTGGTCGCCCCCGACGGCTCGGCGTACACGCTGAAGGGGTACGGCACCGGCGGCAGTTCCAACAACATCGACACCACGTACACGGTGAACGCCTCCTCGGAGGTGGCCAACGGGGTGTGGAAGCTGCGGGTGCAGGACAACGCGGCCATCGACACGGGCTACATCAACAGCTGGAAGCTGACGTTCCCGTAGGCCGGTAGCACCACGGGCCCTCAGGGCCACAGAGTCAGGGCACCGCCCCGGTGGGTTCGAATCCCCCGGGGCGGCGTCCGTTTCACCTGCCCTCGCGTACATCTGGCCGTCGAGTTCCGGCCAACATCACCTCACGCTCCTGACATGTACGCGCCTTAAGTGCCACTCTTCCCCCACGCCGCACAGCACCGCAGCACTTCCCCCACAACGAGGAGCTCGTGTGTCCACCCCCCTCTACGCGCGTCAAAAGCGCGCCACGCTCGCCATCGCCACCGCCGTCGCCGCCGGTGCCCTGCTCACCACCGGACTGACCTCCGGCAGCAGCGCCGCCGCGGACTCGGCGAGCAAGCCGGCCCTCGCCGCCGCCCCGGTCCTGCTCTCCGCGCCCGCCCGCACCGCCCTCATCCAGGAGCAGCAGGCGGACGCCTCGAAGACGGCCGGCGAGATAGGCCTCGGCGCCCGGGAGAAGCTGGTCGTCAAGGACGTCGTGAAGGACGCCGACGGCTCGGTCCACACCCGCTACGAGCGCACCTACGCGGGCCTGCCGGTCCTCGGCGGCGACCTCGTGGTGCACGAGTCGAAGTCCGGCGCGGCCAAGGGCGTCACCAGAGCCACCAAGGCCTCCCTGAAGGTCGCCTCGCTCACGCCCGAGGTCAGCGCCGCCAAGGCGGAGAAGCAGGCCGTGACCCTCGCCAAGGAGGCCGGCTCGGCCAGGACCGAGGCGAGTTCCGCTCCCCGCAAGGTGATCTGGGCCGCGAGCGGCAAGCCGGTCCTCGCCTACGAGACCGTCGTCGGCGGCCTCCAGGAGGACGGCACCCCGAACGAACTGCACGTGATCACCGACGCCGCCACCGGCAAGAAGCTCTACGAGTACCAGGGCATCGAGACCGGCACCGGCAACACCACGTACAGCGGCAAGGTCGACCTCACGACCACCAAGTCCGGGTCGTCGTACAACCTCACCGACGGCGCGCGCGGCGGCCACAAGACGTACAACCTCAACCGCGGCACCTCCGGCACCGGCACCCTCTTCTCGGGCTCCGACGACGTGTGGGGCAACGGCAACCCGTCCAACGCCGAGACCGCCGCCGCCGACGCGCACTACGGCGCCCAGGTCACCTGGGACTTCTACAAGAGCGCCTTCGGCCGCAACGGCATCCGCAACGACGGCAAGGCCGCCTACTCGCGCGTCCACTACGGCAACGCCTTCGTCAACGCCTTCTGGTCGGACAGCTGCTTCTGCATGACCTACGGCGACGGCTCGGGCAACACCAACCCGCTGACCTCGCTCGACGTGGCCGCCCACGAAATGAGCCACGGCCTGACCTCGGCCACCGCGGGCCTGGTCTACAGCGGCGAGTCCGGCGGTCTGAACGAGGCCACCTCGGACATTTTCGGCGCCGGTGCCGAGTTCTTCGCCGACAACGCCTCCGACGTCGGTGACTACCTCATCGGCGAGGAGATCGACATCAACGGCGACGGCACGCCGCTGCGCTACATGGACAAGCCCAGCAAGGACGGCGCGTCCAAGGACAACTGGTCCTCCGGCCTCGGCGGGGTGGACGTCCACTACTCCTCCGGTCCCGCCAACCACTTCTTCTACCTGCTGTCCGAGGGCAGCGGCGCCAAGACGATCAACGGCGTGAGCTACAACTCGCCCACCTCCAACGGCTCCACGGTCACCGGCATCGGCCGCACCAAGGCGCTGCAGATCTGGTACAAGGCGCTGACGACGTACATGACGTCGACGACCAAGTACGCCCAGGCCCGCACCGCGACCCTGAACGCGGCCTCGGCCCTGTACGGCGCGTCCAGCACCGAGTACAAGGCGGTCGCGTCCGCCTGGTCGGCCGTGAACGTCGGCTGACCGGTCCACGACCACGGGCGGTACCCGGACCCGAAGAGGGCCCGGGTACCGCCCTACTCTTGGGAACCGTGTCTTCTACGGATCCGCAGGACTTCACCTACGCCGATGTCGGCGCCACCCGTGACCAGGGCTTCTGCCCGCCGGGCTTCCATCCCATGCACGTGCGCACCCGCCTGGGCGAGGGCGAGGAGGTCTTCCGCCGGGCCTCGGAAGCGGTTCTCACCTGGGAGATGCACCGGTCGATGGGCGTCGGCCTCGACGCGAGCGCGGACCGGGCCGCCCCCGGCGTCGACGTCACCGTCACCCTCGCCGGCATGATCAAGGCCCCCTGCCGCGTGGTCTGGACGGTCGAGGAACCCCGCCGGGCGGGCTGGGCCTACGGCACACTGCCCGGCCACCCGGAGACCGGCGAGGAGTCCTTCGTGGTCGACCGCACGGGAGACGGCACCGTATGGCTCACGGTGAACGCCTTCAGCCGCCCGGCCAAGTGGTACGCCAAGGCGGGCGGCCCCGCGACGAGAGGCTTCCAGCACGCGTACGCACGCCGGTGCGGCACTGTCCTACGCCGGCTCGCAGCGCCCCTTTAGGGGTCCGGGCTGTGTCGATCCGCGGCTCCGCCGCGTGGGCGCGAGCAACCCCCACGCGCCCGCACCGACACTCACCGCATCAACAACCCCGCAGCCGCCACCAGCTCCTCGGAAGGCCCGGCCACAAGCCCCAGCTCCGCACTCGAAGCCAACAGCCGATGCGCGGGAAGAATCCGCACCGTGTACCCGAAGGGCCCCGTGCGATCCAGCGACAAGGGCCCCTCGTACACCCAGCGCCCGTCCTGGTCCGCGGAGCCCACCGGCTTCAGCGGCACGACCGTCGCGTCCCCGATCCGGTCCTGCTCGTCCACCCGCCCCGAGACGACCTGCACCTCCACGTCGTCCGGCCCGAGTTCCCCGAGCCCGACCCGGACCCGAAGCCCCAGTGTCGTCCCCAGCTCGGCCAGCGCCTCCGACGCCGACGTCTCCACATGGTCGACGGTGACGTCCGGCCAGGCCGCCCGCACCTTCCCCTTCCACGCGGCGAGGTCGCGTGCCGCGTCCGGACCCAGGGACCGGTGGGAGAGGGCGGCGGGCGCGTAGAGCCGCTCCACGTACTCGCGGACCATCCGCCCGGCCAGCACCTTCGGTCCGAGCAGGCTCAGCGTGTGGCGGACCATCTCGATCCACCGGTCGGGCAGCCCGCTGTGCCCGCGCTCGTAGAAGCGGGGCGTCACCCGCTGCTCCAGCAGGTCGTACAGCGCCGCGGCCTCTATGTCGTCGCGATGGTCGGGGTCGGCCCCGGCCCCGTCGGCGGTGGGGATCGCCCAGCCGAAGTCGGGCTGGAACCACTCGTCCCACCAGCCGTCGAGAACGGACAGGTTGAGACAGCCGTTGAGCGCGGCCTTCATCCCGGACGTGCCGCAGGCCTCCAGCGGCCGCAGGGGGTTGTTCAGCCAGATGTCGCAGCCGGGGTACAGCTTCTGCGCCATCGCCATGCCGTAGTCCGGCAGGAACACGATCCGGTGCCGCACCCGCGGGTCGTCCGCGAACCGCACCAGCTCCTGCACCAGCCGCTTCCCGCCGTCGTCCGCGGGGTGTGCCTTGCCCGCCACCACGATCTGGACCGGCCGCTCGGGGTGCAGCAGCAGGTCCATCAGCCGGTCCCGGTCGCGCAGCATCAGCGTCAGGCGCTTGTACGAGGGGACGCGCCGGGCGAAGCCGATGGTGAGGACGTCCGGGTCGAGGACGCCGTCGATCCAGCCCAGCTCGGCCGTGTGCGCGCCGCGCTGCCGCCAGGAGGCCCGCAGCCGCTCGCGCACCTCGGTCACGAGCTGCTCGCGCAGCACCCGCCGGAGGTCGAAGATGTCCTGGTCGGGAATGTCGGCCACGCTGTCCCAGCGGTCCGAGCCGCCGACGGTCAGCGCCTCCTCGGCGCGCCGGTCGCCGATCTGGCGGGCGCCGAGCCGGAACACCTCGGGGGCGACCCAGGTGGGCGCGTGCACCCCGTTGGTCACCGACGTGATCGGCACCTCGTCGGCGTCGAAGCCGGGCCACAGGCCGGCGAACATGTCCCGGCTGACGTGGCCGTGCAGCAGGGAGACGCCGTTGGCGCGCTGGGCCAGGCGCAGGCCCATCACGGCCATGTTGAAGAGGTTGGGCTCGCCGCCGGGGTAGGTCTCCATGCCGAGCCGCAGGATGCGGTCGACGTCGATGCGCGGCAGCTCGGCGTCGGGGCCGAAGTGGCGGGCGACCAGCTCACGGTCGAAGCGGTCGATACCGGCCGGGACGGGCGTGTGGGTGGTGAAGACGGTCCCGGCGCGCACCGACTCCAGCGCGGACTCGAAGTCCAGCCCGTCGGCGCAGAGTTCGGCGATGCGCTCCAGACCGAGGAACCCGGCGTGCCCCTCGTTGGTGTGGAACACCTCCGGCTCGGGGTGGCCGGTGAGCCGGCAGTACGTCCGTACCGCCCGGACACCTCCTATGCCGAGGAGCATCTCCTGGAGCAGCCGGTGCTCGCTGCCGCCGCCGTAGAGCCGGTCGGTCACGCCGCGCTCGCCGAGGTCGTTCTCCTCGACGTCGGAGTCCAGCATCAGCAGCGGGACCCGGCCGACCTGCGCGAGCCAGATCCGGGCGTGCAGCTGCCTGCCGCCGGGCAGGGCGAGGGCGACCTGGGCGGGGGTGCCGTCGGGCTCCTCCAGCTGGACGACGGGCAGCTCGTTGGGGTCGAGGACCGGGTAGTGCTCCTGCTGCCAGCCGTCCCGGGACAGGGTCTGGCGGAAGTAGCCGTGCCGGTAGAGCAGGCCGACGCCGATCAGCGGGACGCCGAGGTCGCTGGCGGCCTTGAGGTGGTCGCCGGCCAGGATGCCGAGGCCGCCGGAGTACTGGGGCAGGGCTGCCGTGATGCCGAACTCGGGTGAGAAGTAGGCGATCGCGGCGGGCAGTTGTTCGGGCTGGGTCTGGTACCAGCGCTCGCCGGTGGTGTAGTCGTGCAGATCGTCCGCGACCGCGGCGAGACGGCGCAGGAACGGGCCGTCCCCGGCCAGCTCCGCCAGTCGCGCGGGCGGCACGCTGCCGAGCAGCCGGACGGGGTCGCCGCCGGAGGCGGCCCACCGCTCGGGGTCGACCGACCGGAACAGGTCACGGGTCTCCGCGTGCCACGACCAGCGCAGGTTGCGGGCCAGATCGCCGATCGGCCGGAGGGGTTCGGGGAGAACGGGTCGGACGGTGAATCGACGGATCGCCTTCACGGGTTCCACCTCGGCGCGTTCGCTGGATTTCGCAGGGCTTCGACGACGTCTCCTACGACAGTACCGGCGTCGGCGCCTCCGTCGCTGAGGCTCCGCGACCCGCCCCCCGATCGGCCTGAACAGCACCATCCGCCGATATGGCCGATTCCGCACCCATAGGCGACCTTGTGGTGCTTCACACGCCACGAGAGGCTGCCCCTGGCGTACCGGCCCGGGCCCGTCGCACGCGGCGCCGCGCGGCAGCCGTACGCCGAGTCGAGGAGGGGAACTCGGACCATGGCTCGGACGCGCGAGCGGCGTCTGCGCCGGGCGGGGGGCCTGACGGCGGCGATCTGCGCCGCGGCGTTTTCGGCCACCACCCTGCCCGCGCACGCCGTACACGAGGGGCGGATACCCGGCGCCGGATCACCCGGCTCCGTGCACGGAAGTTACCTGGTCACACTGGAGGAGGGCACGCGGGCCCGGTCGGCGGCCGGCCAGGACCTCGTCGAACAGTACGGGGCGAGGATCAGCCACACCTACGGCGCGGTGCTGAACGGCTACGCGGTGCGGGCGGGCGGGAGACAGGCGGCGCTGCTGGCCGCCGACCCCCGGGTCGCCTCGGTCGTGCAGGACACCCGTGTGCGACTCGACGGCACCCAGAAGAACCCGCCGTCCTGGGGGCTCGACCGGGTCGATCAGCCCGGGCCGGCGCTGGATGGGAGCTACACCTGGCCCCGGTCGGCCGGTGCGGGGGTGACGGTGTACGTGATCGACACCGGTGTGCGCACCGGCCACGAGGACTTCGCCGGCCGGGCGGGGCACGGCTGGGACTTCGTGGGGAACGACCGGACCGCCTCGGACGCCAACGGCCACGGCACCCATGTCGCCGGGACGGTCGCGGGGACCTCCTTCGGCGTCGCGAAGCGGGCCCGGATCGTCTCCGTGCGCGTTCTCGACGCCGCGGGCGGGGGCACCACGGCCCGGGTGATCGCCGGGATCGACTGGGTGACCCGGCACGCGCGCAAGCCGGCGGTCGCCAACCTCAGCCTCGGCGGTCCGCGCAACGACCGGCTGGACGCCGCCGTACGCGCCTCCATCGCCTCCGGCGTCACCTACACGGTCGCCGCGGGCAACGAGGGCAGGCCGGCCGGCCTGTACTCCCCGGGCGGCGTCCGGCAGGCCCTCACGGTCGGCGCGACCGGCCGCGGGGATGCGAAACCGGCCTTCTCCAATCACGGTCCGGCCCTCGATCTGTTCGCCCCGGGCGTCGCCATCACGTCCGCGTCAGCCGCGAGCGACACGGCGCGGGCCACCTTTTCGGGTACGTCGATGGCGTCCCCGCACGTGGCGGGAGCGGCCGCGCTCTATCTGTCCGATCATCCGAAAGCCACTCCGGCCCAGGTCGGAGCGGTCCTGACCGGCACGGCGGCGGCCGGGAAGGTCTCCGGCCGGGGTGCCGGTTCGCCGGACAAATTACTGCGGGTGCCGCGCGCGTAGGGCGAAGGAGCAGCCATCCCGGAGGGCCGGCCTCGTCCGTCGCGGACGAGGCCGGTCTTGTGTGTCGACATACGCGTGAGTAGTTAACAAAGTGCCGGATTGCCCACCCGAATAGGGTGGGAAGGCTCCTGCGGGTACCCCTCTCAGGAGCACCACGCAGGACCCACCTCCCCACAGACATCCGCCTACCCACGTTGACGCGGACAGGAGCGGTCATGCCCGCCAAGCACCCTTCACCAGCACCCCCCAACCGCCGCACCACCGGGGCGCGCGCGCCCGGCGGCGAGACACGCCCCGCGCGCCCGGCCGACGCCGGTCCACCGGCCCCGCAGCCACCACCCGGGCAGGACGCGACGGCCGTGGGGCGCATACCCGTACTGGATGTCCGCCCGGTGGTCCAGCGGGGGCGCCGGCCCGCCAAGGCCGTCTGCGGGGAGACCTTCGAGATCTCGGCGACCGTGTTCCGGGAGGGGCACGACGCGGTGGCCGCCAACGTCGTCCTGAGGGATCCGCGGGGCCGTCCCGGGCCGTGGACGCCGATGCGCGAGCTCGCTCCGGGCACGGACCGGTGGGGTGCGACGGTCACCGCCGGGGAACCCGGCCGGTGGACGTTCACCGTCGAGGCATGGGGGGACCCGGTCGGTACCTGGCGCCACCACGCCGAGATCAAGATCCCGGCGGGCATGGACACGGACGTCGTCCTGGAGGAGGGCGCGCGTCTGTACGAGCGGGCGGCCGCGGGCGTGCCCGAGGAGGAGGGACTGCGCGACGTGATCCGCACCGCCGTGGACGCCCTGCGGGACGAGGACCGTCCCGCGGCGGCGCGTCTGGCGGCGGCGTTGACGCCGGAGGTGGACGCGGTCCTGGACCGGTATCCGTTGCGGGACCTGGTCACCAGCAGCGAGCCGCTGCCACTGCTGGTGGAGCGGGAGCGGGCCCTGTACGGCTCCTGGTACGAGTTCTTCCCGCGCTCCGAGGGCACCCCCGAGCAGCCCCACGGCACGTTCCGCACGGCCGCCCGGCGGTTGCCGGCGATCGCGGCGATGGGCTTCGACGTGGTCTACCTCCCGCCGATCCATCCCATCGGCACCACCTTCCGCAAGGGCAGGAACAACACCCTCTCCCCCGGCCCCGACGACGTCGGCGTGCCGTGGGCGATCGGCTCGCCCGAGGGCGGGCACGACGCCGTGCACCCTGCTCTGGGCACCCTGGAGGACTTCGTCGAGTTCGTCGGGCGGGCACGGGAGCTGGGCATGGAGGTGGCGCTGGACTTCGCGTTGCAGTGCTCACCGGACCATCCCTGGGTGCACAAGCACCCGGAGTGGTTCCACCACCGCCCCGACGGCACCATCGCCTACGCGGAGAACCCGCCGAAGAAGTACCAGGACATCTACCCGATCGCCTTCGACGCCGACATGGACGGGCTGGTCGCGGAGACGGTACGGGTGCTGCGGCACTGGATGGACGCCGGGGTGCGGATCTTCCGGGTGGACAATCCGCACACCAAGCCGGTGGTGTTCTGGGAGCGGGTGATCGGGGAGATCAACCGCACCGACCCCGATGTGATCTTCCTGGCCGAGGCGTTCACCCGCCCGGCGATGATGCACACCCTGGCCCAGATCGGCTTCCAGCAGTCCTACACCTACTTCACCTGGCGCAACTCCAAGCAGGAGCTGACCGAGTACCTCACCGAACTGTCGGGGGAGGCCGCCTCCTACATGCGGCCCAACTTCTTCCCCAACACCCCCGACATCCTGCACGCCTACCTCCAGCAGGGCGGCCGGCCCGCCTTCGAGGTCCGGGCGGTGCTCGCCGCGACACTGTCACCCTCCTGGGGCATCTACTCCGGCTACGAACTGTGCGAGAACACCCCGCTGCGCGAGGGCAGCGAGGAGTACCTCGACTCGGAGAAGTACCAGCTCACCCGCCGCGACTGGGAAGCCGCCGCACGCGAGGGCCGCACCATCGCCCCACTGCTCACCCGCCTCAACACCGTCCGGCGGGAGAACCCCGCCCTCCAGCAGCTGCGCGACCTCCACTTCCACCACGCCGACCAGGAGGCGGTGATCGCGTACTCGAAGCGGAAGGGTTCGAACACGGTTCTGGTGGTCGCCAACCTCGACCCCCACCACACCCAGGAGGCCACGGTCTCGTTGGACATGCCGCAACTCGGCCTGGACTGGCACGAGTCGGTGCCGGTGCGCGACGAGCTCACCGGCGAGACCTACCACTGGGGCAGGGCCAACTATGTGCGCCTCGAACCGGGCCACCGGCCCGCGCACGTCTTCACGGTTCTGCGACCGTCCACCCCGGAGATCGGAGGGTCACCCACAACATGATCGTCAACGAACCCGTTCCGGACACCTTCGAGGACACTCCTGCCAGGGACCGTGACCCCGACTGGTTCAAGCGCGCCGTCTTCTACGAGGTGCTCGTCCGCTCCTTCCAGGACAGCAACGGCGACGGCGTCGGCGACCTCAAGGGCCTGACCGCCAAACTCGACTACCTCCAGTGGCTGGGCGTCGACTGTCTGTGGCTGCCGCCGTTCTTCAAGTCCCCGCTGCGCGACGGCGGCTACGACGTCTCCGACTACACGGCCGTCCTGCCGGAGTTCGGCGACCTCGCGGACTTCGTGGAGTTCGTCGACGCCGCCCACCAGCGCGGCATGCGCGTGATCATCGACTTCGTCATGAACCACACCAGCGACCAGCACCCGTGGTTCCAGGAGTCGCGCAAGGACCCCGACGGGCCCTACGGCGACTACTACGTGTGGGCCGACGACGACAAGCAGTTCCCGGACGCGCGGATCATCTTCGTCGACACCGAGGCCTCCAACTGGACCTTCGACCCGGTCCGCAAGCAGTACTACTGGCACCGCTTCTTCTCCCACCAGCCGGACCTCAACTACGAGAACCCGGCCGTGCAGGAGGAGATGATCTCCGCGCTGAAGTTCTGGCTGGACCTGGGCATCGACGGGTTCCGGCTGGACGCGGTGCCGTATCTGTACCAGCAGGAGGGCACCAACTGCGAGAACCTCCCGGAGACGCACGACTTCCTGAAGCGGGTGCGCAAGGAGATCGACGCGCAGTACCCGGACACGGTGCTGCTGGCGGAGGCCAACCAGTGGCCCGAGGACGTCGTCGACTACTTCGGCGACTACCCGAGCGGTGGCGACGAGTGCCACATGGCCTTCCACTTCCCGGTCATGCCGCGCATCTTCATGGCCGTACGGCGCGAATCGCGCTACCCGGTCTCGGAGATCCTGGCCAAGACCCCGGCGATCCCGTCGAACTGCCAGTGGGGCATCTTCCTGCGCAACCACGACGAGCTGACCCTCGAGATGGTCACCGACGAAGAGCGCGACTACATGTGGGCCGAGTACGCCAAGGACCCCCGCATGCGCGCCAACATCGGCATCCGCCGCAGGCTCGCGCCCCTGCTGGACAACGACCGCAACCAGATCGAGCTGTTCACCGCCCTGCTGCTGTCCCTGCCGGGGTCCCCGATCCTGTACTACGGCGACGAGATCGGCATGGGCGACAACATCTGGCTCGGCGACCGGGACGCGGTGCGCACGCCGATGCAGTGGACGCCCGACCGCAACGCGGGCTTCTCCTCGTGCGACCCGGGGCGGCTGTTCCTGCCCACGATCATGGACCCGGTCTACGGCTACCAGGTCACGAGTGTCGAGGCGTCCATGGCGTCGCCGTCCTCGCTGCTGCACTGGACCCGCCGCATGATCGAGATCCGCAAGCAGAACCCGGCCTTCGGCCTCGGCTCGTACACCGAGCTGCCGTCGACGAACCCGGCGGTGCTGGCGTTCCTGCGCGAGGCCCCCGTTTCTGCGGAAGGAGGGGACGACCTGGTGCTGTGCGTGAACAACTTCTCGCGCTTCGCGCAGCCCACGGAGCTGGATCTGAGCGCCTTCGAGGGGCGGCACCCGGTGGAGCTGTTCGGCGGGGTGCGCTTCCCGGCCATCGGCGAGCTGCCGTACCTGCTGACCCTCGGGGGTCACGGGTTCTACTGGTTCAGGCTCCGCAAGGAAACCATGTGAGGCCTGAAAAGGCCTGTTGAGGCCTGACCCGCGGGGCGGGCCGCAAACCCCGGCGGCGGGGCGTTTCCTCCGCCCCGCCCGGGGCACGCATGAGTAACACCCCGCCCACCCGCGTGAGCCGGAGGGGCGCCGTCCGGGACCGGCCGCAGGCACCCGCAGGCGCACCAAGAATGGGTGAAAGGACGCGACGCCATGTCGGAAGCCGTCACACGCACCGTCACCACCCCGCCCGGCCTCCTTGCCTCCCTCGACCCGTTGCTGCGGGAGTGGCTGCCGCGGCAGCGCTGGTTCGCGGGCAAGGGGCGGCCGGTCACCGGGTTCACGCTGGTCGAGGCCACCGAGCTGCTCCCGGCCACGTCCAAGCTGGGCCTGTACCACCTGCTCGTGCGCGCCCATCAGCCCGCCGTGCCGTCCCACGGGGCGCCCGGCCACCCCGGTGACTGCTACCAGCTGCTGATAGGCGTGCGCGAGGCGCTGCCGCCTCGGCTGGCGCCCGCGCTCATCGGACACGTGCCGACGGGGCCGCTGGCCGGCCGGACGGTCTACGACGCCCTGCACGACACCAGGCCGTCCGAGCTGCTCCTGGAGGCGCTGCGCACCCAGGCGCGGATCGGCAGGCTCCGCTTCGAGCGGGACCCCGGCCAGGACATCCGCTCCGGTCTCGTGCCGCGCGTGGTGACCGCGGAGCAGTCCAACTCGTCGGTCGTCTACGGAGATACGTTCATCCTGAAGCTGCTCCGGCGGATCGTGCCCGGCGTCAACCCCGATCTGGAGCTGCCGCTCGCGCTGGCCCGCGAGGGCTGCCCCCGGGTGCCCGCGCCGACGGCCTGGATGGTCGCGGACATCGCGCCCACGGCGGACCCGGTCGTCCCGCAGGGCCCGGCGGACACGCCGGGTCGGCCGTACGTCCTGGGGGTGCTGCAACCGTTCCTGCAAGGTGCCTCCGACGGCTGGGAGCTGGCGCTGCGGGAGCTCGCCAAGGGCGAGGACTTCGGGGCCGCGGCGCGGGCACTGGGGCGGGCCACCGCCGAGGTGCACACCGCGCTGGCCCGGGCGCTGCCGACCGTCACGCTCGGTCACATGCAGCTCCGGCTCATGGTCGACGGCATGATCGAGCGCCTGGACGCGGCCGTCCAGGCGGTGCCCGCGCTGCGGCCGTACGCCGGGGGGCTGCGCTCCGCGTTCACGGCGCTGGGCGATCTGGCCGCCGAGGGCCGCACCTGGACCGCGCAGCGGGTGCACGGCGATCTGCACCTCGGGCAGTGCCTGCGTTCGCCGTCCGGCGAGTGGTGGCTGATCGACTTCGAGGGCGAGCCGGCCCGGCCGCTGGCCGAGCGGCGTATGCCGCAGCCGGTCGTGCGGGACGTCGCCGGGATGCTGCGGTCCTTCGACTACGCGGCGCGTTCGGCCGATCCGCCCCAGCCGGACTGGGCCGAGACCTGCCGCTCCGCGTACTGCGCCGGTTACGCGGAGGCCTCCGGCCGCGATCCGCGCACCGACCCGGTGCTGCTGCGGGCCTACGAGACCGACAAGGCGATCTACGAGGTGGTGTACGAGGCCCGGCACCGCCCCGACTGGCTGCCGGTGCCGCTGGCCGCCATAGACCGGCTCGCCTCGACCGGCCACCTGACCTGACCGACCCCCTTTGCCCTGGAGGCTCCGCCCGTGACCCCCCGCCCTGAGTCCAGCGGTTCGCGCCCCAAGGGGACCGCCGGGGAGAAGATCCCCGAGCAGCCCACGGCCGCCCAGCAGAAGAGCGCCGCGAAGAAGACGGCGGTGCCCAAACAGGCAACGGCGAAGAAGACGACCCCGGCGAAGAAGGCCGCGGCCGTGAAGAAGACGGCCGCGAAGAAGACGGCGGTCAAGAAGACCGCCGCGAAGAAGGCCACCACCAAGAAGGCCACAGCCAAGAAGGCCACGAGGGTCAAGGCGACAGCGACCAAGACCACTGCCGCGGGACCGATCACCGACAGGGCCGGTGCTGGGGCCTCGAAGCCCGCGGCGGTGAAGGCCACCGCGAAGAAGACTCCGGCGAAGAAGACCACGGCCGAGAAGGCTCCGGCGAAGAAGACCAACACCGCCGCCGAGCCCGTCGTCGCCGGGGCTCCCGCCAAGAAGGCCGCCGCCAAGAAGACCACCCCCGCCAAGAGCACCGTCGCCAAGGCCGCCGCGAAGAAGACGGCGGCCGGTGCGGCGCCCGCGGGCAAGGCCGCCGCGAAGAAGACCGCGGCCAAGAAGGCACCGGTCCGGAAGGCGCCCGCGCGCAAGGCCGCCGACGGCCGGGCCCGCGCCGGGCAGGCTCCTGCCGAGACGGCCCTGCCCGGCCAGGCACCCGCCGGGAAGGCCACCACCGAACAGGCGCCGGCCGGGAAGGCACCCGCCGGGAGCGCCCCAGCCGGGGCAGCCCCTTCCCCCCAGGTCGTTCCACCGGAGGTCGAGGTCGCCGTTTCGCCCGCTGTCGGTGCGGGCGACCGGGAGCGGCTGCTCGGGGGGACGCATCACGCGCCGCACTCCGTACTCGGCGCGCACCCCGTGCCCGGGGGTGTCGCCTTCCGGGCGTTCCGGCCGTACGCCCTGTCGGTGACCGTCGTCTCCGGGGAGCTGCGGGCCGAGCTGCACGACGACGGGGAGGGGTTCTTCTCGGGGCTGCTGCCGCTGCGGGAGGTGCCGCCGTACCGGCTGCTCGTGGAGTACGAGGGGACGGTGCTGGAGACCGAGGACGCGTACCGCTTCCTGCCCACGCTCGGCGATCTCGACCTGCACCTGATCGGCGAGGGCCGGCACGAGGAGCTGTGGACGGCGCTGGGCGCCCACCCGATGACCCACGAGGGCGTGACCGGCACCCGGTTCGCGGTGTGGGCGCCGAACGCGCGCGGCGTGCGGGTGGCCGGCACCTTCAACTTCTGGGACGGCACCGGGCACATCATGCGGTCGCTGGGCTCGTCCGGGGTGTGGGAGCTGTTCCTGCCGGACGTCGGCGAGGGCGAGCTGTACAAGTTCGAGATCACCCGCCCCGACGGTTCGAGGACGATGCGCGCCGACCCGCTGGCCCGCCGCACCGAGGTGCCGCCCGCGACCTCGTCGGTCATCACCTCCTCGGCGTACGAGTGGGACGACGCCGAGTGGCTGGCCCGGCGCGCCGAGACCCCGGCGCACGAGGCGCCGTTCTCGGTGTACGAGGTGCACCTGCCGTCCTGGCGGCCGGGGCTGACCTACCGTCAGCTCGCCGAGCAGCTCCCGGGGTACGTGAAGAACCTCGGCTTCACGCACGTCGAGCTGATGCCGGTCGCGGAGCATCCGTTCGGCGGCTCCTGGGGCTACCAGGTGACCGGCTTCTACGCGCCGACGGCCCGGCTGGGCACACCGGACGACTTCCGGTACCTGGTCGACAAGCTGCACCAGGCGGGCATCGGCGTCCTCATGGACTGGGTGCCCGCGCACTTCCCGCGCGACGACTGGGCGCTGGCCGAGTTCGACGGCAGGCCCCTGTACGAGCACGAGGATCCGCTGCGGGCCGCGCACCCCGACTGGGGCACCCTGGAGTTCGACTTCGGGCGCAACGAGGTGCGCAACTTCCTGGTGGCCAACGCCGTGTACTGGTGCGAGGAGTTCCACATCGACGGCCTGCGCGTGGACGCCGTCGCCTCGATGCTGTACCTGGACTACTCGCGCGAGCCGGGCCAGTGGACGCCCAACGAGCACGGCGGACGGGAGAACCTGGACGCGGTGGCGTTCCTCCAGGAGATGAACGCGACGGTGTACCGCAGGGTGCCCGGTGTGGTCACGGTCGCCGAGGAGTCCACCGCCTGGGACGGTGTCACCCGCGCCACCCACCACAAGGGCCCGAGCGGCTTCGGCGGGCTCGGCTTCGGGCTGAAGTGGAACATGGGCTGGATGCACGACTCGTTGCAGTACATGAGTCATGAGCCGGTGCACCGCAAGTACCACCACGGCGAGATGACGTTCTCGATGGTGTACGCGTACAGCGAGAACTACGTGCTGCCGATCTCGCACGACGAGGTCGTGCACGGCAAGGGTTCCCTGGTGTCGAAGATGCCGGGCGACTGGTGGCAGCAGCGCGCCGGTGTGCGGGCCTACCTCGGCTACATGTGGGCCCATCCGGGCAAGCAACTGCTGTTCATGGGGCAGGAGTTCGCGCAGGGCGCCGAGTGGTCGGAGGCGCACGGCCCGGACTGGTGGCTGCTGGACCCGGGGTACGGGGCGGAGCCCGACCACCGGGGGGTGCGGGATCTGGTCCGCGACCTGAACACCGTCTACCGGGCGACCCCGGCGCTGTGGCGCCTGGACACCGACCCGGCCGGTTTCGAGTGGATCGTCGGGGACGCCGCCGACGACAACGTCCTCGCGTTCCTGCGGCTGGACCCGGACGGCGTCCCGGTGCTGGCGGTGTCCAACTTCGCGCCGGTCACCCGCCCGGACTACCGCCTGGGCGTCCCTGACGACGTGCCCGCCTGGCACGAGGCGGTCAACACCGACGCGGCCCGTTACGGCGGCAGCGACGTCACCAACCCCGATCCGGTCAAGCCCGAACCCCAGTCCTGGCACGGCCGTCCGGCCAGCGTCCAACTGACCCTGCCGCCGCTGGCGACGGTGTGGCTGCGGCCGGCGTGAAGGGCCCTGTGACAGGGGTGTGACCGGAGGAGTGGCCTCCGTCACAGCCCGTCCGGTCCGGGAGTGGTGGGGTGACCGCATGCGTGTCACCCCACTCCCCCGCCGGTCCGGAAAGGGCTGCGGCGCGTGCTGGTAGGTCTCGGTATCTCGGCGGCCTGTGCCGTCGCCGCGCTCGTGGCCGCCGCGGGTGCCGTCGCCGTGGCGTTGCCCGGCCGGCCCGAGCCGTGGTCCGTGCATCTGATGCGCCGGGCCGCGGCGGCGGCCGCGTGGGCGGCGGCCGCCGTGTACTCCCTGGGCTTCTTCGCGGTGCTGAATGCGCAGTCGGCCTTCAACGACGGGGCGAACTCGGTCCCGGCCCCGGCCTGCCGCGACGGCTTCGATCCGGCCACGATCGACGGGCTGAGCCACCACCGATCCTCGTACCTGCCGCTGCGCTTCGACTGCGTCCGCGACGACGGCTCCTTCTACGCCAGCGACCCGGACTACGGCTGGATGAACGGCACGACGGCGGTCCTCGCCCTGTCCGCCGCCCTGCTCGCCATCGGCGCCGGCTACGCGAGCGAGCTGCGGGCCCGTGGGACGGCCGCCGCCGCATGACGCTGCTGCCGGTCTTCGCCGGGCTGGTGGTCGCGGTGGTCGCGCTGCGCGGACTGCTGACCCATCCGCTGCTGCCGCCGTGGGTGCGGACCTCGGTGTTCTGGGCGGCTCCGCTCTCCGCGCTCACCTGGCTGTACATCATGGCCGCCGACGATCCCGTGCTGTTCCCGGACACGGCTCCCTGCCCCAGGGAGCCGTACCGGGAGGGCGTCATCGGCGGCGGTGAGGTGTCGGGCGTCTCCACCGCCTTCCCACCGCGCGCCTACTGCCGGTGGGAGGACGGCACCGTCTACGAACTCGCGCCCGGCGCCGAGTTCGTGTTCTGGGTCTTCTTCGCCCTGACGGTCGTCCCCCTCGGCGCCGGGCTGTGGCACGCCCTGCGGGACCCGAAGTCCCAGCTGGGGTAGGCGGCTTCGCGGACTACCCGAATGCCTGCGCCAGGGACGCGGGCAGCTCGCCGGTGTGGAGCACGCCCAGCCGCTGGGTGGCCCGGGTCAGGGCCACGTACAGGTCGCTGGTGCCGTACCGGCCGGGTTCGACCACGAGGACGGAGTCGAACTCCAGGCCCTTGGCCTGGCGCGGGTCGAGCAGCACCACCGTCCGTGTGAGATCGGGTTCGGCGCCCGCCGTCACCCCGTCCAGCCGGGCGGCGAGCGAGCGGTGGAGGTCGCGCGGCGCGATCACCGCGAGCCGCCCCTCGGCCGGGGTGAGTTCCCCGACCGCCTTGGCGACGGCGCCCGGGAGGTCGTCGGCGGCGCGGGCCCAGGGCCGTACGCCCGTGGAGCGGACCGAGCTGGGCGGCTCGAACTCCGGGTGCTCGGCGCGCACCACGGCCGCCGCGACGTCCATGATCTCGGCCGGGGTGCGGTAGTTGACGCCCAGCCGGGTGTGCTCCCAGCGGTCCTCGACGTACGGCGCGAGGATGTCCGACCAGGAGCCGACCCCGGCCGCCTCCGCCGTCTGGGCCGGGTCGCCGACCAGGGTCATCGAGCGGGTCGGGCTGCGCCGCATCAGCAGCCGCCACGCCATCGGCGACAGCTCCTGCGCCTCGTCGACGATGATGTGCCCGAACGCCCAGGTGCGGTCGGCCGCGGCGCGTTCGGCGGCGCTGCGGTGGTCGTCCTCCTCATGCCGCTCGGCGAACCGCTCGGCGTCGATGATGTCGTGCGCGGACAGCACCTCGGAGCCCTCGGGGTCGTCCTCCTCCTTGTCCTCGAACTCGTAGGTCCGGGAGGCGTACGACACCTCCAGCACGCCCTGCGCGTAGGCGATCTGCTGCTGCCGCTCACGCTCGGCGCGGTCGCGGGCGAGCCGGTCGTCGTCGCCGAGGAGTTCGGCGGCCTCGTCGAGCAGCGGCACGTCCGCGACGGTCCAGCGCCGGGTCACCGGGCGGCGTACGGCCTCGGCCTCCTCGGCGGGCAGGAACTCCTCGGGCGCGGCGAGGAAGTCGGCGACGACCCGCTGCGGGGTGAGCACCGGCCACAGCTGGTCGATCGCGGACCATACGTCGGGGTTCTCGGCGAGGTCGTCGCGGATCTGGGTGATGTCGCTGGGGTCGAGCAGGCTGGACCCGTCGAAGGGGTCGGTGCCGATCCGCTCGGCGTACAGGTCGGTCAGGGCGTTGAGGATGTGGCCCTCGAAGTGCTCGCGGGCGGCGTTGTGCGGCAGCCCGGCGGCGCGGGTGCGCTCGCGCGCCATGTTGACCAGGCCGTCGTCGAGCATGAGGACCTCGCGGTCGTGCTCGATGGCGATCACCGGGTCGGGCAGCGCCTGCCGGGCGCGGACCACCTCGGCGAGGACGTCGGCCATGTCGGCCCGGCCCTTGACGGCGGCGGCCTCGGGCGTGTCGGTCGCGCTCGCCCTGACGCCCGGGAACAGCTCGCCGACGGTCGCGAGGAGCACCCCGGTCTCGCCGAGGGAGGGCAGCACCTCGCCGATGTAGCCGAGGAACGCCGGGTTGGGCCCGACGATCAGCACGGCCCGCTTGGCGAGCAGTTCCCGGTGCTCGTAGAGCAGATAGGCGGCGCGGTGCAGGGCGACCGCCGTCTTGCCGGTGCCCGGGCCGCCCTCCACGACCATGACGCCGCGGTGCGGGGCACGGATGATGCGGTCCTGGTCGGCCTGGATGGTCTGCACGATGTCGCCCATGCGGCCGGTGCGCGCGGAGTCGAGGGCGGCGAGCAGCACGGCGTCGCCCGTCGGGTCCTCGTGGCCGGTGCGGGTCTGGTCGCCGAGGTCGAGGATCTCGTCGTGCAGCTGGGTGACCCGGCGGCCGTCGGTGGCGATGTGCCGTCGGCGCCTGAGGCCCATCGGAGTGTGGCCGGTGGCCAGGTAGAAGGGGCGGGCGACGTCGGCGCGCCAGTCGATGAGGACTGGGGTGCGCTCGGCGTCGTCGGTGCGCAGGCCGATGCGGCCGATGTGGTGGGTGGTGCCCGAGGTGAGGTCGATCCGGCCGAAGCACAGGGAGCCGTCCACCGCGTTCAGCGCGGCGAGCAGCCCGGAGCGCTCGGCCACGAGGATGTCCCGCTCCAGTCGGGCCTGCATGGGGGTGTTGCCCTGCGCGAGCGCGTCCGTGACGGAGGTCTCGGCGTCGCCGCGCAGCGCGTCCACGCGCGCGTACAACCCGTCGATGAATTCCTGTTCCTGTCGCAATTCATCGTCCGGAAATTCGGTGTTTGACAATTCCGCTCCCGCCCGCATATACTGTGCTCACTGAACTTCACTGTGACGTCAAGGCACTTCAATCCGCTTGAAGTCACGAACAGACAAATATACGCAAGGAAATCCCCCGAGCGCAATTGCGCTCGGGGGATTTCCTTTCTTCCGGAGGTCACAGCACGTCGGCGAGCTCCTCCAGCAGGCGCCGCTTCGCCCGTGCTCCCACCATCTGCTTCACGGGTTCGCCGCCGCGGAACACCATGAAGGTCGGCATGGACAGGACCTTGTAGGCGTTGGTCGTCCGCGGGTTGGCGTCGACGTCCAGCTGCACGACCTTCAGCCGGTCGCCCTCCTCGGAGGCGAGGGCCTTGAGCACCGGGCCCATCTGCCGGCAGGGCGGGCACCAGTCGGCGGTGAACTCCACCAGCACGGGCAGCTCCGCGCCGATCACCTCCGCCTCGAAGTCCGCGTCCGTCACATCCGTCACGCCGGTCACCATGGGTCCCCTCCCAGCTCGCACACGGGTTCCGGACCACCCGGAACCTCCGCCTCGGCGGCCAGCTCGGCCCGGGCCAGCTGCCGTGCGACCGTGTCCCGGACGGTGGTCAGCTCACCGATCAGGGAGTCCAGTTCGCCCAGCTTGCGCCGGTAGACCGCGAGCGACGCCGGGCAGGAGTCGCCCTCGGGGTGCCCGGCGCGCAGGCACTCCACGAAGGGCCGGGTCTCCTCCAGGTCGAACCCGAAGTCCTGGAGCGTCCTGATCTGCCGCAACAGCCGCAGGTCGCTCTCGTCGTAGCTCCGGTAGCCGTTGCCGGTACGCCGCGCGGGCAGCAGCCCCCGCGACTCGTAGTACCGCAGCGTTCGCGTCGTGGTCCCGGCCCGTGCGGCCAGCTCGCCGATTCGCATGCGGTCGAACGTAATCCTTGACCCCGGCGTCAAGGCAACAGCGGTTTGCGCTCCACCGGGGAGGTCAGCACGATCGACGTCGTGGTGCGGCCGAGCACGGAGACGTCCTCCAGGACGTCCTCCAGGTGGACGGTGTCGCGCACGGCGACCTTGAGGATCCAGCAGTCCTCCCCGACCACGTGGTGCACCTCGGTGATCTCGGGGCGCTCGATCAGCTCCAGGGTCCGGGGGTGCTTGAGGGTGTAGCCGCCGTGCGGGTTCACCCGGATGAACGCCTGGATGCCGTAGCCGAGCCGGGCCGGCGCGACGTGGGCGCCGTAGCCGCTGATCACGCCCGCCGCCTCCAGTCGGCGCACCCGCTCGGTGACGGCCGCGGGGCTGAGCCTGACCCGGCGGCCGAGCTCGCTGAGCTTGATCCGGCCGTCGGTCTGGAGCAGCAGCAGGATCTGCCGATCCAGCGCGTCGAAGGCCGCCGATGTTTCGTCGGCGACGTTGCGCAACTGCCGTGGTTCTTTCGGTGCCGAGGCCTGAACTCCCATGGTTCCCCCTTCAGAGCGCGGATGTACCCCGGGAGAATTATGGCCATGGAAAAGGCTCTGGACGTCCTGGTCATCGGCGGGAACCGCTACATCGGAAAACGTCTGATCGCACAGCTGCTCGCCGACGGCCACCGCATCACCGTGCTGAACCGCGGGTCTTCCCCGCCGCCCGCCGGGGTGGAGCACCTGCGCGCCGACCGGGACGACGAAAGGGCGCTGGCCGGTGCGCTCGGCCCACGGGTCTTCGACGTCGTCGTCGACCAGGTCTGCTACACCCCGCGCCAGGCCGCGATCGCCCGCCGCGTCTTCTCCGGGCGCACCCGGCGCTATGTGATGACCTCCACGGTCGAGGTGTACGAGTACGAGGACTCTCCCGCCCTCATACGCGAGGAGGCCGTCGACCCGGCCACCGTCACCGTCGACCTCGAACTCCCCTGGGACGACCCCGCGTTCCTGGAGGCCCACTACGGGGAGGGCAAGCGGCAGGCCGAGGCGGTCTTCGCCGCCGGTGGCGCGGCGCTGCCGTACACGGCGGTGCGGGTGGCCCATGTGCTGGGCGGGGACGACGACTTCACAGGCAGGCTGGCCCACTACGCCGAGCGGATACGCACCGGCGAGCCGATCGCCGTGCCGGCGGTGAACCGGCCGGCCACCTATGTGTACGTCGAGGAGGTCGCCCGCTTCCTGGCCTGGGCGGCGGGCGAGGACTTCACCGGCGCGGTCAACGCGGCCTCCTCCGGTGCGCTGAGCACCGAGGAGCTGTGCGCGGCGGTCGTCGCTCATGTCCCCGGCGGCCGGGCCGAGTTCCGGCCCGTGGAGGTCGGCGGGGTCTCGCCGTTCTCCTTCCGCCGCTCCTACGGCATGGACAACGGCCGGGCCGCCGGGCTCGGCTTCACCTTCGGCGAGGCCCGGCAGTGGCTGCCGCGTGCCGTCGCCGAGACGCTCGGGATGGGCGGCTGACATGCGCTACAGGACACTCGGCGGGCTGCGGGTGAGCGCGGTCGGGCTCGGCGCGATGCCGCTGTCCATCGAGGGCCGGCCGGACGAGGAGCGCGCCCTGGCCACCGTGCACGCCGCACTCGACGCGGGCGTGACGCTGCTGGACACGGCCGACTCCTACCATCTGCCGGGCGCGGAGCCCGGGCACAACGAACGCCTGGTGGCCCGCGCGCTGGCCGCCTACGGCGGTGACACCTCCGACGTCCTGGTGGCGACGAAGGGCGGCCGCGGCCGCCCGGCGGGCGGCGACTGGACGGTGAACGGCTCGCCCCGTCACCTCAAGGCCGCCGCCGAGGCGTCGCGCGAGCGGCTGGGCGTGGAGGCGATCGGCCTCTATCAACTGCACAAGCCCGACCCCACGGTGCCCTTCGAGGAGTCGGTCGGCGCGCTGCGCGAGCTGCTCGACGCGGGCACGATCCGGCTGGCCGGTCTGTCCAACGCGGACGCGGACCAGATCCGCCGGGCACGGGAGATCCTCGGCGACCGGCTGGTGTCGGTGCAGAACCGGTACTCCCCCGCCGTCCGGGACAGTGAGCCGGAGCTGCGGCTGTGCGCGGAACTGGGGCTGGCGTTCCTGCCGTGGAGCCCCCTCGGCGGACTGTCCCGCAGCTCCCTGGACGGGCCGTCGCGCACGGAGGGGGCGGAGCGCTTCGCCGTGTTCCACGCGGTGGCGGCGGAGCGCGGTGTCAGTCCCCAACAGGTCGGCCTGGCCTGGCTGCTGGCCCGCTCCCCTTCGGTCGTCCCGATCCCGGGGGCGACCCGGCCGCGCACGATCAGGGACTCGGCGGCCGCGGCGGACCTGCCGCTCAGCCCGGAGGAGACGGCCCGGCTGGATGAGGCGACCGGGTGCGGGACGCGTCCGACGCCGGTCACGTACGCGTAGTCGTCCCGACTGGGGGGACGCCCAGCGCCCGTCACGCACACGTAGTCGTCCCGACTGCGGGGGGGGCGAGTGGCCGCGCACGATCAGGGACTCGGCAGCCGGGGCGAACGCGTCCGGCTGGCCGCGGCGCACATGTCCGGCTGGCCGAGACGACCGGGCCGGTGCGCGGCCGGCTCCGGTCACCTACGCGCCGCCGTACCGACTCAAGGGGCAAGCGGGCAGCCCCGGTCACCAACACGCCGCCGTCCCGGCCCCGGGACCAGCGGACCGCAATCCGTCACGGACCCGGCCAACACAGCACACGCGTCCGGCCAGACGAAACGACCGGGCCAGTGCCCATCTGGCCCCGGTCACCAACACGCCGCCGTACCCGGCCCCGGGAACGAGCGGACCGCAAACTGTCACGGACCCGGCCGCCATGACGGACCTGCGCGGCCGGACCATGCCGGAGGTGCACGCATGCGGCGCCCGCGGCCCATCGGCGGTGGCGCCGCTCTTGCGACAGGGCGGGGCCCGCCGGGTGCGCGAAGTCCCGCCTGCCCGGGGGCGGACGACGGGACTTCGCGGATACGGTCTAGCGGGCCCCGGTGGACTCCAGTTCCTTGTTCTCCTCCGCCGGCTCGTCCACCGTCTTCTCCTTGCCGGGCAGGAGGATCGCGACCACCACCGTGCCGATGCCGAGGATCACCGCGCCGATCAGGCTGGTGTGGGCGACCGCGTCGGAGAACGAGGAGCCGACCGCGTCGGCCATCTGCCGGGCGCCGCTGCCGAGTTGTTCGGCCTGGGCCCGGAGCCGTTCCGCCTGCTGGGGGTCGCCGGTGTGGGCGGCCTGCTCGGCGAGCTGGCGGGCCTTGTCGCCGATGCCCTGGGCGACGGCGTATCCGGCCCCGACGGAGTCCTGGGCGGTGGACAGGGAGGAGGCGGGGAGCTTGCTGCCGGCCGTGGCGTCCGAGAGGTGACCGGAGTACGACGTCGCCAGCAGCGAGCCCAGGATGGCGATGCCCAGCGAGCCGCCGAGCTCCAGCGACGTGTCGTTCACCGCGCCGCCGACGCCCAGCTCCGACTCCGGGAACGCCCCCATGATCGCGTCCGTGCAGGGCGACAGCGCGAGTCCGATGGAGAGGCCGAGGACGACCAGGGGCGCCACGAAGTCGCCGTACGACGAACCGGCGTCGACCTGGGCGAGCAGCGCCAGGGCCGCCGTACCGCCGACCATGCCGGCGGTGACGGTCCACTTCATGCCGACCCGGGGCGTGAGGAAGCCGGTGAGGGCCGATCCGGCGAACACCGCGCCCGCCAGCGGCAGCATGCGCAGGCCGGTGTCCAGGGCGTCGTAGCCGAGGACGAACTGGAGGTGCTGCGTCAGGTAGTAGAAGGCGCCGAAGACCGCCAGGAAGAACAGGGCGACGGCGAGGTTGGAGCCGGCGAAGCCGCGGTGCGCGAAGCGGCGGACGTCGAGCAGCGGGCGCGGGTGGCGCAGCTCCCACAGGACGAAGGCGACGAGCCCGGCTCCGGCGACGGCCGCCGCGGTGACGGCCTTGACGCCCCAGCCGAAGTGCGGCCCCTCGATGATCATGTAGACCAGCGCGGCGATCCACGCCACCGACAGCAGTCCGCCGCCGTAGTCGATGCGACCGCGGCTCGCGGCCCTGGACGGCGGTACGAGGACGAAGGCGCCGAGGACGGCGAGGATCGCGATGGGGACGTTGATGAGGAACGTCGAGGACCAGCCGTGGTCGGCGAGCAGCGCTCCGGCGACGAGCGGCCCGGCCGCGATGGCGAGGCCGGCCGTGGC
This sequence comes from Streptomyces sp. NPDC007929, assembly GCF_042959065.1. Classification (NCBI taxonomy): domain Bacteria; kingdom Bacillati; phylum Actinomycetota; class Actinomycetes; order Kitasatosporales; family Streptomycetaceae; genus Streptomyces; species Streptomyces sp. NPDC007929. The sequence goes on from NZ_JBIBKD010000008.1 coordinate 341,438, forward strand.
GGTCCACAGGGTGATGGCCTTGGCGCGTTCGGCGCGCGGGAAGGTCGAGGCGAGCAGGGACAGCGTCGCGGGCATGATCATCGCGGCGCCGGCGCCCATCACGGCCCGTGCGGCGATGACCGTCGTGGCGCTGTCGGCGAGGTAGCCGAAGACCGAGCCGGCCGCGAACACGACAAGCCCGAGCACGAGCGCGCCCCGGCGGCTGTACTTGTCGCCGATCGCGCCGAGCAGCAGCATCAGCGCGGCGTAGGGGACGGTGTAGCCGTCGATCACCCATTGCAGGTCGGCGCTGTTCAGGCCGAGGTCCGCGGTCATGTCGGGCGCGGCCACGGTGAGGGCGGTGTTGGCCATCACGATGATCAGCAGGCTGAGGCAGAGCACGAGGAGCGCCCACCAGCGGCGGGCGTAGGGGCGGTCCATCCTCTCGGTCGGTTCGTTGATGACGAGTCGCATCGCAGGTGTCGCCTTCCCGGCTTGAGTTGCACACGGCTGTGCAGTTACACAACGCTGTGCAATCTACGCCGTTGCACAGCACTGTGCAACTCAATCGGGGAAGGGGCACAATGGCGTCCATGACCACGGGTAACAGCCGCGCCGACGCCAACCGCCGCCGCATCCTCGACGTCGCCCTCGCCGAGCTGCTGCACGACCCCGACGCGTCCATGGACCAGATCGCCCGGGCCGCGGGCGTCGTACGGCGGACGGTGTACGGGCACTTCCCGAGCCGCGAGGCGCTGATCAGCACGCTCGTCGACGAGGCCGTGGAGGCGCTGTCGGCCGCGCACGCGGCGGGCCGCGCGGACGTGCGGGACCCGGCGGAGGCGGTGGCGCGCTCGGTGCTGGCGGTGTGGGCGATCGCCGACCGCTACCGGCTGCTGATCGCGCTCGCCCAGCGCACGGTCACCATGCAGGGCATCCGCGAGCGGCTCGCCCCGGTCCGACAGGCGTGCATCGAACTGCTGCGGCAAGGGCTGGAGGAGGACGTCTTCAGCTCACCGCTGCCCGCCCCGGCTCTGGCGTACGTGCACGAGCAGATGCTGTTCGCGGTGATGGAGGCGGTGAACGACGACCTGCTGGCAGCGGAAGAGGCGGGCCGCTGCGCCGCGGTCACCGTACTGACCGCGGCGGGCGTGCCCGCCTCGAAGGCCACCGAACTGGTGGCGAAGCTGAACGCTTGATCTGTGTCTGCGTGTCGTGGACCGGGCGGCTGAGTGACGGGGGGACACCCAGCCGCCCGGATTCTCAGGGAAGCGGCGCGGCCGTCAGGCCTTCGCCAGCTCCTTCTCGCCGCCCTGCCCGGGCACCTCGACGTGGTCCTCGGCCGGGCCGTCGTGGCCGTCGTGGCCGTCGTCCAGCAGGGTCTTCTCGTCGAAGGGCAGCTGACCGGCGAGCACCTGGTGCACGCGGCCCTTGTCGATCTCCTTGGTCCAGGTGCCGATCAGCACCGTGGCGACGGCGTTGCCCGCGAAGTTGGTCAGGGCGCGGGCCTCGCTCATGAAGCGGTCGATGCCGACGATGAGGCCGATGCCGTCCACCAGGGCCGGCTTGTGCGACTGGAGGCCACCGGCCAGGGTCGCGAGACCGGCGCCGGTGACACCGGCGGCACCCTTGGAGGCGACCAGCAGGAACAGCAGCAGCGGGATCTGCTCACCGATCGACATCGGCGTACCCATGGCGTCGGCGATGAACAGCGAGGCCATGGTCATGTAGATCATGGTGCCGTCGAGGTTGAAGGAGTAGCCGGTCGGGACGGTGATGCCGACCACCGGCTTGCTGATGCCCAGGTGCTCCATCTTCGCGATGAGCCGGGGCAGCGCGGACTCGGACGAGGACGTGGACAGGATCAGCAGGAACTCCCGGCCCAGGTACTTGAACAGCGAGAAGATGTTCAGGCCGGAGATGGCGCGCAGCAGGGCGCCGAGCACGATGAAGACGAAGAGGAAGCAGGTCACGTAGAAGCCGAGCATCAGCACGGCGAGGCTCTTGAGCGCTTCCAGGCCCGCGGAGCCGGTGACGGCGGCGATGGCGCCGAAGGCACCGATCGGGGCGGCCCACATGACCATCGCGAGGATGCGGAAGACGAGCCGCTGGATGTGCTCGATGCCGCGCAGGATCGGCTGGCCGGCCGAGCCCATGCCCTGGAGGGCGAAGCCCGCGAGGAGGGCGATCAGCAGGGTCTGCAGGACCGACTCGTTGGTGAACGCCGACACGATCGTGGTCGGGATGATGCCGAGCAGGAACTCCGTGGTGTTCTTCGCCTCGGCGTCGATCTGCGCGTGACCGGCGTCCTTGACCGCGTCGGTCACCGCGAGGCCGGTGCCGGGCTCCAGGATGTTGCCGACGACCAGGCCGATGCCCAGCGCGACCAGGGACATCACCATGAAGTAGCCCAGGGCGATACCGCCGACCGCGCCGACCTTGGCGGCCTTGCGCACCGAGCCGATGCCCAGCACGATCGTGCAGAAGATGATCGGCGAGATCATCATCTTGATCAGGGCCACGAAGCCCGTGCCGATCGGCTTCAGCTCTTGCGCGAATTCCGGTGCGGCCAGTCCCACCGCGATACCGGCGGCGACCGCGATGATCACCGCGATGTAGAGGTAGTGCGTGCGGTCCCGCTTGGGTTTGCGTGCGGCAGGTGCCGTATCGGCTGCGCTGGTCACGGCGGCCCTCCTTGACGACGTCGTCGGCATCACCGGCGTGCGGCTCACGTCCGGGGAGAATCCGGGAATCGCTGAGCGGGGCTCCCGGGAGATGCGTTATGGGGAATGCCGTGACTATGTCCTGCTCTGTGAGCGCGGTCACCCTTCCGTTCATTTAGTTCACAATCAGCCACGGTGCAGACTGACGGCATGCGCCTCACCGTCCCCGCTCCCCGCAGCCTGGCGGGTCAGCTCTTCGCCATGCAGGCCGTCCTGATAGCGGTCGTCGTGGCCGGATACGCGCTGTTCACCTACGTCAGCGACCGCAGCCAGGCCGAGGAGGCCGCGGCGCGGCAGGCCAGGGCGGTGGCCCGCTCGGTGGCCGATTCCCCGTCCGTGCTGACCGCGGCCCGCGGCGACGACCCGTCCGCCGAGCTCCAGCCGTACGCCCTGAAGGTGATGCGGGACACCGAGGTCGACTTCATCACGATCATGGATCCCCGGGGCATCCGCTGGACGCACCCCGACCCCCGGCAGATCGGCCAGACCTTCCGGGGGCACACCGAGGGGGCCCTGAAGGGCGAGACCTTCACCGAGACCTACACCGGCACGCTCGGCCCGTCGGTGCGCGCCGTCACCCCGATCAAGGACGGCAGCAGGGTGGTCGGCCTGGTCAGCGCGGGGATCCGGGTCGAGCAGATCACCCAGCGGGTGCAGGACCAGCTGACGGCCCTGCTCGGCGTCGCGGCCGGCGCGCTGGTGCTGGGCGCGGTCGGCACCTACGTCGTCAACGCCCGGTTGCGCCGCCACACCCACGGCATGAACGCGGCCGAGCTCAGCCGGATGCACGACTACCATCAGGCCGCCCTGCACGCCGTGCGCGAGGGGCTGCTGATGCTGGACGGGCAGTACCGTGTGGCGCTGATCAACGACGGAGGTCGGGAGTTGCTCGGCGTGGCCGGGGACGTGGTGGGCAGGTCGGTGGCGGAGCTGGGGCTGCCGGCCCCGCTGACCGGTGCCCTGCTCGCCTCGGAGCCCCGGGTCGACGAGGTGCATCTGACGGCGTCCCGGGTCCTGGTGATCAACACCTCGCCGGTGTCGGGCGGTGAGCGGCGCGGTACGGTCGTCACCCTGCGCGATGTCACCGAACTCCAATCGCTGATGGGCGAGTTGGACTCCGAACGGGGTTTCACACAGGCGCTGCGCTCACAGGCGCACGAGGCGGCGAACCGGCTGCACACGGTCGTCTCGCTGATCGAGCTGGGCCGGGCGGAGGAAGCGGTGGAGTTCGCGACGGCCGAGCTGGAGCTGGCGCAGGCGCTGACCGACCAGGTCGTGGCGGCGGTGAGCGAGCCGGTGCTGGCGGCGCTGCTGCTGGGCAAGACGGCCCAGGCGAACGAGCGGGGCGTGGAGCTGATGGTGTCGGAGGACAGCAGCCTGGACGACGGCCTGCTGCCCGAGACCCTGCCGGCGCGGGACCTGGTGACCATCCTGGGCAACCTGATCGACAACGCCGTGGACGCGGCGCAGGGCAGTGTGCGGGCGCGGGTGACGGTGGCCGCGTACACCCGGAACTCCGGCGACGTCCCGGAGCTGGTGCTGCGGGTCTCGGACACCGGCCCGGGCGTGGATCCCGAGCACGCCGAGGCGGTCTTCCAGCGGGGCTTCTCGACGAAACCGGCGGGTCCGGGCGGCCGGGGGCTCGGGCTGGCGCTGGTCCGGCAGGCAGCCCAGCGGCACGAGGGCTCCCTGACGGTGGCGGAGGCCGACGGCGGCGGGGCGGAGTTCGAGGTACGGCTGCCGCTGCGGGAGTCCGGGGCGGCGGGCGCGACGTCCGGGGTCCCGGTGGCCAGAGGCGCTGGAGGCGACGCATGACGAGCAGCGAGAAGGCCATCCGCGTCCTGGTCGTGGAGGACGATCCGGTCGCCGCCGACGCGCACGTGCTGTACGTGGGCCGGGTGCCGGGCTTTGTGGCGGTGGGCAAGGCGCACTCGGGTGCGGAGGCCCGCCGGGCCCTGGAGCGCACCCCGGTCGACCTGCTCCTGCTCGACCTGCACCTGCCGGACGTGCACGGGCTGCAACTGGCCCGGTCCCTCAGGACGGCCGGGCACCACGCTGACGTGATAGCGGTGACGTCGGCGCGTGATCTGGCGGTCGTCCGCGAGGGCGTCTCGCTCGGGGTCGTGCAGTACGTCCTGAAGCCGTTCACCTTCGCGACCCTGCGCGACCGGCTGGTGCGCTACGCCGAGTTCCACGCGGCGGTCGGCGAGGCGAGCGGCCAGGACGAGGTGGACCGGGCGCTCGCGGCCCTGCGCGCACCGGGCCCGGCCGCGCTGCCCAAGGGGCTGAGCGCACCGACGCTGGAGCGGGTGACGGTCGCCCTGCGGGACAGCGCGGAGGGCGTAACGGCCGCCGGTGTCGCGGAATCCGTGGGCATCTCCCGCATCACGGCCCGCCGTTATCTGGAGCACCTGGTCGACGCGGGCCGCGCGGCGCGCCGTCCGCAGTACGGCACGGTGGGGCGGCCGGAGTTGCAGTACCGCTGGGTCACGGGCCAGTGACGGCCCATCAGGCGCCGATCGAACCCCCGCACCCGCATCGACGCAGCCGTCCCGGCCCCAGCGAAGCGCGCCCGTGAAGGTCTCCTTCACACCATGGGAACGCCGCCGCAGCCGCCGTCAGCCACTCCCGAAGGGTTAGCCACTCCCCTCCGGCAGAACCCCGGCCCGGAACGGCTCGACCCCCTCCAGCCTCCGCACCCGCGTCGGCTCGATCAGCAGCATCACCCGGCGCTCTCCGGGCAGCAGCCACGGGTACCGGTCCACGCCGAGGTACTTCCGCGCCAGCCGGTCCATCGCCCGCTCCGCGACCTCCCCCTCCACGAACCGCACGACCCTTCCGCGGATCTCGGCGCGGTCGTACGGGTTCCCGGGGTCGTGGTGCGACAGCGAAACGTACGGATTGCGCCGCAGGTTCTCCTCCTTCACCCGCCCCATCGAGGTGTTGACCATGACGTACTCGTCTTCGATGTCCGCCCACATGGGCGACACCTGAGGCGCCCCGTCCGCGCCCACCGTGGCCAGATGCCAGAAGTTCGGCGCGCGAAGCCGCTCGCGAATATGCCCGTTGAGCTTGCCGTTCACGTGAGACACCGCCTTTCCGGGCCCGTGATCATCCGGACCCGGTGCCATCCTCGCCCCGCCCGCGCCGCCACCGACAGACGATCTTCAGCCCCGGTCGAACCCGCCGGTAGCCGTAGGTTCGTACAATCCGTGATCCTGGCCGAACAGACCGTAGTCAGCCCCCGCCCACCGTCCTAGCTTGTGGGCCGTGCGCCGACCTTCAGCCCGACCGAGCCAGCCCCCGCCCCCTCCTCCCCTCCCGACCACCCCGACGACCCCGCCCTTCAACGCGCCCGCCGCCCGCCGGCTCCGCACGGCCCTCGGCATGGCCCCCGAGCACGTCGCCTACGGCATGCGCGTCTCGTACGGGCACCCTCATGTCACCCCGGATCACGTGATGGCCTGGGAACGCGGTGCCGCCGCCCCGGACAACTCCGAACTCACCGCGCTCGCGGGCGTGCTGTGGTGCTCGCCCGCCGAACTCATCGGCAGACCGCGCACCCTGCGCGAACACCGCATCGCCCGCTGCCTCGCCCCGGAGGACGTGGCCCGGGCCGTGGGGCACGACGTGCAGGCGTATCTGCGGATGGAGGAGACCGACTCCTGGCGCGGCACGGAACGCCAGTCCGCCGCCCTGGCCGATCTGCTCGGGCTCGGCCTGCCCGACTTCGTCGCGGTCACCGGCCGCGACGGCAGACTCGGCGATCTGCTGCGCAGCGCCGCCACCACCCGCTGGCAGGCCTATGTCCGCCCCGTGGCCAAACTCGTGCCCCTGGACCGGCGGTTCCTCGAAGACGCCCTGCGGGGCCTGCACGAGGACTACCAGGGGCACATGGCGGCCACCCTGAGCTGGGGCGGCGGCAGCGGTGACGCGGGCGGCACGGGCCAGGACTTCCTGGACCGGATCGTGGCGCACTTCTGGACGAAGCTCCAGGACGACACCGACCTGGAGACCGGCTAGACGTCCGACTCCGGGAGAACCCGGCTCCTAGAAGACCGACTCGGCCTCGTCCATACGGTCCTTCGGCACCGTCTTCAGCTCGGTCACGGCCTCCGCGAGCGGGACCATCACGATGTCCGTTCCGCGCAGGGCGGTCATCCTGCCGAACTGCTCCTGGTGCGCGGCCTCCACCGCGTGCCAGCCGAACCGGGTGGCGAGCACCCGGTCGTAGGCGGTCGGGACACCACCGCGCTGGACGTGGCCGAGGATGACCGGCTTGGCCTCCTTGCCCAGGCGCCGCTCCAGCTCGTGGGCGAGGGCGGTGCCGATGCCCTGGAAGCGCTCGTGGCCGAACTTGTCTATGGCGCCCTTGACGTAGTCCATGGAGCCCTCGGCGGGGTGGGCGCCCTCGGCGACGCAGACCACGGCGAACTTCTTGCCGCGGGAGAACCGCTCCTCGACCATCTTCACCAGGTCGGCCGGGTCGAACGGCCGCTCCGGCAGGCAGATGCCGTGCGCACCGGCGGCCATACCAGACTCCAGGGCGATCCAGCCCGCGTGCCGGCCCATGACCTCCACGACCATCACGCGCTGGTGGGACTCGGCGGTGGTCTTCAGCCGGTCCATCGCCTCGGTGGCGACGCCCACGGCGGTGTCGAAGCCGAAGGTGCGGTCCGTGGAGGAGATGTCGTTGTCGATCGTCTTCGGGACACCCACGACGGGCAGGCCGGCGTCGCTCAGCATGCGCGCGGCCGTCAGCGTGCCCTCGCCGCCGATCGGGATGAGCGCGTCGATGCCGAACTCGTGGATCATGTCGGAGGCGTTCTCGCAGGCCTCCCGCAGCCGGTCGCGCTCCAGGCGGGAGGAGCCGAGGATGGTGCCGCCGCGGGCCAGGATGCCGCTGACGGACTCCAGGTCGAGGCTGCGGAAACGGCCGTCGAGCAGGCCGGCGTAGCCGTCCTCGAAGCCGATGACCTCGTCGCCGTAGTTGTCGACCGCCCGGTGCACGACCGACCGGATCACGGCGTTCAGGCCGGGGCAGTCCCCGCCTGCGGTGAGAACTCCGATACGCATCGTGCTGTGTCTCCTGCTCGCTGTTGACGCCGGTGAGCCACTGCCGATTGTTTCACGCTCCACAGCCCGCCGTGGAACCCCTGCTCTGACGGGTGCCTTATCTAGCGGGAGAGGTATTGTCAAGAGGGTTCTGCTCACCTCGGTGGGCGATTTTTGTGCCCCTCGCGGGGGGACCCGTGGGTGTGAGGCCTGTCCCCCGATCAAGACGAAACGGAGAGCGCGCGTGACCCGCAGCGTGTACGTGACCGGCATCGACCGCGGCGACGGACGCCAGGTCGCCGAACTGGGGGTCATGGAGCTCCTCACCCGGCAGGTCGACCGGGTCGGTGTGTTCCGTCCCCTGGTCCACGACGGACCCGACCGCCTCTTCGAGCTGCTGCGCGCCCGCTACCGGCTCACCCAGGACCCGGCGACCGTCTACGGCATGGACTACCACGAGGCGTCCGCCCTCCAGGCCGAGGCCGGCACCGACGAGCTGGTGTCCACCCTGGTCGACCGCTTCCACCTGGTCGCGCGGGACTACGACGTCGTCCTGGTCCTCGGCACCGACTACGCCGGCACCCAGCTGCCGGACGAGCTGTCGCTCAACGCCCGGCTGGCGAACGAGTTCGGCGCCTCGGTGATCCCGGTCGTCGGCGGCCGCAAGCAGACCGTCGAGTCCGTACTGGCCGAGACACGCAACGCCTACCGCGCCTACGACACGCTGGGCTGCGACGTGCTGGCCATGGTCGCCAACCGGGTGGCCCGCGAGGACCGCGACGAGATCGCCGCCCGGCTCGACTCCCGGCTGCCGGTGCCCTGTTACGTCCTGCCCGACGAGCCCGCGCTGTCCGCGCCGACCGTCTCGCAGATCGGCCACGCCCTCGGCGCCAAGGTGGTGCTGGGCGACGACTCCGGGCTGGCCCGGGACGTGCTCGGCTTCGTCTTCGGCGGCGCCATGCTGCCGACGTTCCTGGGCGCCCTGACCCCGGGCTGCCTCGTGGTCACCCCGGGCGACCGCGCCGACCTGGTCGTCGGCTCGCTCGCCGCGCACAACGCCGGCACCCCGCCGATAGCGGGGGTGCTGCTCACCCTGGACGAGGTGCCCGGTGACCACATCCTCGCCCTCGCCGACCGCCTCGCCCCCGGCACCCCGGTGCTGTCGGTGGCCGGTACCAGCTTCCCCACCGCCGAGCAGCTGTTCTCCCTGGAGGGCAAGCTGAACGCGGCCACCCCGCGCAAGGCCGAGCGGGCCCTCGGCCTGTTCGAGCGGTACGCCGACACCGTCGACCTCGCGCGTCGCGTCTCCGCGCCGAGCAGCGACCGCGTCACGCCGATGATGTTCGAGCACAAGCTGCTGGAGCAGGCCCGTTCCGACCTGCGCCGGGTCGTCCTGCCCGAGGGCACCGAGGAGCGGGTGCTGCACGCCGCCGAGGTGCTGCTGCGCCGGGGCGTGTGCGAACTGACGCTGCTCGGCCCGGTCGACCTGATCCGCAAGAAGGCCGCCGACCTCGGCGTGGACCTCGGCGAGTCCCAGCTGATCGACCCGGCGACCTCGCAGCTGCGGGACTCCTTCGCCGAGAAGTACGCGGCCCTGCGCGCACACCGGGGCGTCACCGTGGAGCTGGCCTACGACGTCGTCTCCGACGTGAACTACTTCGGCACGCTGATGGTCCAGGAGGGCCTCGCCGACGGCATGGTGTCGGGCTCGGTGCACTCCACGGCCGCGACCATCCGCCCGGCGTTCGAGATCATCAAGACCAGGCCGGACGCCGACATCGTCTCGTCGGTGTTCTTCATGTGCCTGGCCGACAAGGTCCTCGTCTACGGCGACTGCGCGGTCAACCCGGACCCGAACGCCGAGCAGCTCGCGGACATCGCCATCCAGTCGGCGACGACCGCCGAGCAGTTCGGCGTGGAGCCGCGGATCGCGATGCTGTCGTACTCCACCGGCACCTCGGGTTCGGGCGCCGACGTGGACAAGGTGCGCGAGGCCACCGAGCTGGTGCGCGCCCGCCGCCCGGACCTGAAGATCGAGGGCCCGATCCAGTACGACGCCGCGGTGGAGCCGTCGGTCGCGGCGACCAAGCTGCCCGGATCCGAGGTCGCCGGACAGGCGAGCGTGCTGATCTTCCCCGACCTGAACACCGGCAACAACACCTACAAGGCCGTGCAGCGCTCGGCCGGCGCGATCGCCGTCGGCCCGGTGCTCCAGGGTCTGCGCAAGCCGGTCAACGACCTGTCCCGGGGCGCTTTGGTTTCGGACATCGTGAACACCGTCGCGATCACGGCCATCCAGGCCCAGATGCCCGCCCCGTCCCCGAGCGAGAAGGCGACCGCCCAGTGAGCCCCACCCGTGTCCTCGTCCTCAACTCCGGCTCCTCGTCGGTGAAGTACCAGCTGCTCGACATGCGCGACAGCAGCCGGCTGGCGGTGGGCCTTGTGGAGCGCATCGGTGAGCAGACGTCCCGGCTGAAGCACACCCCGGCCGGCGGCGAGAGCCGGGAGCGCGGCGGTGCGATCGCGGATCACGACGCCGCCCTGAAGGCCGTCGCCGAGGAGCTCGCCAAGGACGGCCTGGGGCTGGACTCGCCCGAACTGGCCGCGATCGGGCACCGGGTGGTGCACGGGGGCAAGTTCTTCACCGAGCCGACCGTCGTGGACGACGCCGTGCTCGCCGAGATCGAGCGGCTCATCCCGGTGGCCCCGCTGCACAACCCGGCCAATCTCACCGGCATCCGCACCGCCCGGGCGCTGCGGCCGGACCTGCCGCAGGTGGCCGTCTTCGACACGGCGTTCCACACCACGATGCCGGAGTCGGCGGCCCGCTACGCGATCGACGTCAAGACCGCCGACGAGCACCGCATCCGCCGCTACGGCTTCCACGGCACCTCGCACGCGTATGTCTCCCGGGCCACCGCCGCACTGCTGGGCAGGGACCCGTCCGAGACGAACGTGATCGTGCTGCACCTGGGCAACGGGGCGTCGGCGTCGGCCGTGCGGGGCGGTCGCTGCGTGGACACCTCCATGGGGCTGACGCCTTTGGAGGGGCTCGTGATGGGTACGCGCTCGGGAGACATGGACCCGGCCGTCATCTTCCATTTGATGCGGGTCGGTGGAATGTCCGCCGACGAGATCGACTCTCTTCTCAACAAGAAGAGCGGTCTGATCGGTCTGTGCGGTGACAACGACATGCGGGAGATCCGCCGCCGCGTCGACGAGGGCGACGAGCAGGCGGAGCTGGCGTTCGACATCTACATTCACCGCCTGAAGAAGTACATCGGCGCCTATTACGCCGTACTCGGACGGGTGGACGCGGTCGCGTTCACGGCCGGTGTCGGCGAGAACGCCGCTCCCGTGCGGGCGGCCGCCCTGGCGGGGCTGGAGGAGCTGGGCCTGGCGGTGGACGGCGAGCGCAACGCCGTACGCGCCGACGAGGCACGGCTGATCTCGCCCGAGGGGGCCCGGGTGGCGGTGGCGGTGGTACCTACTGACGAGGAATTGGAGATCGCGTCCCAGACCTACGCGCTGGTAATTGGTTCGGGGAATCACACCTGAGCGGCCTGCCGCCCTTTTGTATTTTCCGCCAGACGGAATATTCCGCCGGGAAACAAACCGATAGGATCGCCCCCATGCGCCGTTCGAAAATCGTCTGTACTCTCGGCCCCGCGGTCGACTCCCACGATCAGCTTGTCGCGTTGATCGAAGCCGGCATGAACGTGGCCCGCTTCAACTTCAGCCACGGCAGCCACGCCGAGCACCAGGGCCGGTACGACCGGGTCCGTGCCGCCGCCAAGGAGACCGGCCGGGCCATCGGGGTCCTCGCCGACCTCCAGGGCCCGAAGATCCGTCTGGAGACCTTCGCCGAGGGTCCCGTGGAGCTGGTGCGCGGTGACGAGTTCACCATCACCACCGACGACGTCCCGGGCGACAAGACGATCTGCGGGACGACCTACAAGGGCCTTCCCGGTGATGTCACCAAGGGCGACCAGGTCCTCATCAACGACGGCAACGTCGAGCTGAAGGTCACCGAGGTCGAGGGCCCCCGGGTGAAGACGATCGTCATCGAGGGCGGCGTCATCTCCGACCACAAGGGCATCAACCTGCCCGGCGCGGCCGTCAACGTGCCCGCGCTGTCCGAGAAGGACATCGAGGACCTCCGCTTCGCCCTCCGGATGGGCTGCGACCTGGTCGCGCTGTCCTTCGTCCGGGACGCCAAGGACGTCCAGGACGTGCACCGGATCATGGACGAGGAGGGCCGCCGGGTCCCCGTCATCGCCAAGGTGGAGAAGCCGCAGGCGGTGCAGAACATGGAGGACGTCGTGATGGCGTTCGACGGTGTCATGGTCGCCCGCGGTGACCTGGCCGTCGAGTACCCGCTCGAGAAGGTCCCCATGGTGCAGAAGCGCCTGATCGAGCTGTGCCGGCGCAACGCCAAGCCGGTGATCGTGGCGACCCAGATGATGGAGTCGATGATCACCAACTCCCGTCCGACCCGCGCCGAGGCCTCCGACGTGGCCAACGCGATCCTGGACGGCGCCGACGCGGTCATGCTGTCCGCCGAGTCGAGCGTGGGCGCGTACCCGATCGAGACCGTGAAGACGATGTCGAAGATCGTCTCCGCGGCCGAGCAGGAGCTGATGTCCAAGGGCCTGCAGCCGCTGGTGCCGGGCAAGAAGCCGCGCACGCAGGGCGGTTCGGTGGCCCGGGCCGCCTGTGAGATCGCCGACTTCCTCGGCGGCCGGGGCCTGGTGGCCTTCACGCAGTCCGGCGACACGGCCCGCCGGCTGTCCCGCTACCGCGCGGTGCAGCCGATCATCGCCTTCACCACCGACGAGGGCACCCGCAACCAGATGGCGCTGAGCTGGGGCGTGGAGCCGTACGTGGTGCCGTTCGTGAACAGCACCGACGAGATGGTCGACCTCGTCGAGCAGGAGCTGGTGAAGCTGAACCGCTTCAACGACGGCGACATCGTGGTCATCACGGCCGGTTCGCCCCCCGGCGTGCCCGGCACCACCAACATGGTGCGGGTCCACCACCTGGGCGAGGCCAAGGGCTGATCCGCCGGGGGCCGTGAAGGCCCCTGTACGGCACGGAGGGCGCCCCCTGGATTCCAGGGGGCGCCCTCGGTGTGTGCGGCTCCCGAACGGGCCTCGGTGGGCGCTCAGTCGGTGACGAAGTTGTGCAGCCCCGGCACGTGCAGGGTTCCGCCGAACTGGCCGGCCTGCTGGACCTTCACGTTGGTGAAGTAGATCAGCGGGATGTTCAGCGGCGGCGGGTGCTCCGGGTCGAACGTGATCGGGATCAGCCCGAGCAGGTTGCCGGAGATGCTCTCCGTGTACATCACGGTGTCGCCGTCGCGGATCGTGGACGTCGAGCCCTTGGCGGCCTGCACGTGGTAGGTCTTGCCGGACTGCTTGTCCTTGACGGTCTGGTGCAGGTCGCCGATGTCGGTGCCGCCGGAGATGACGTACTTCAGCACCTTCTTGACGGTGCCGTTGGCGGTCCGCACCTCGACGACGCCCTTGTAGTCGGCGCCTTTCAGCGTCAGCGAGCTGGCGTTGAGGAACCAGGGGTCGTCCGGCAGCGGCACCTTGTTGTCGACGCCGCCCTCGGCGTCGGTGGCGGCGGGGCAGTCGTCGGCGTCCGTGCCGGAGCTCGGGGAGGGGCTCGGCGAGGCGGTGGCCTCCTTCGCCTCCTTCGCCTTCTCCGCCGCGTCCTCGACGGCCTTCTCGGCGGCCTCGGTGGTGTCCTCGACCGTCTTGCCGGTGTCCTTCACCGTGCCGGACACCTTGTCGGTGGTGTCCTTGACGGTGTCCTCGACCTTGTCGGTGGTGTCCTTCACGGCACCGGAGGCGTCCTCGGCGGGCTTCTCGGCGCTCTGCGACGCCGAGGCGGACGGGGTCGGGGAGGGGCTCGCGCCGTCCTTGTCCTCGCCCTTCCCGCCGTTGAAGATGCCGCCGATCGCGTCGCCGATGTCCTCCAGGATGTTGCCGCCGCTCTCGGACGGCGAGGGGGACGGCGTGGTGTCCGCGTCGTCGCCGCCCGTGGCGGGCGCGCTGGTGGACGGGGTCGGCTTCGGCTCGGCCTTGTCGTCGGAACCTGAATCCGACGAAGAGGAACCGCCGTTGTTCGCCTCCGTGCCACCCGAGGGGGACGGCTTCGGGGCGGTGTCGCCCTTCTCGTCCTTCTCGTCCGTCGCGCCGTCGCTCGCCGAGGGGGACGGCGTGGGCGAGGCGGACGCGTCGTCCTTGGAGTCCTTGTCGGAGTCCTCCAGGGCCGCCACGCAGTCCTTGTACTCGTCGGCCGTCAGGCTCTTGGAGGTCGGCGCCGCCGGGGTGTCGCTGTCGGCTATGGCGAGCGTCGATGTGAAGCCCATGCCCATGAGCACCGCCGTCGGCATGGCCGCCATGGCTATCGCCTTGCCGGCCGGCCTGTTGAACCTGGTGAACAGCGGCTTCTTGGGTGCCGCGTGGCGCGGCCCGGTTCTCACACGGGATGCCTCCACATCAGCCCCGTGGGTCACCTCGTCAGCCGGCACTGTGCCTCCCGTTCGCCCCGTTGGCCGGGTTCGTTCCTGACAGATCGTTCGGCTCGTCCACCCCGTCCACGGGCCGCAGCACCGCGGTGTCGTGGTCCGTGGCCTCGGGAGCCCCGCCCGTGCCGGTGGCGGCCATCGCGGCGGGCTGTCCCGCGGGACGTGCGCCCGGCGCCCAGGCCACGGCCATCGCCCCGCCCACGAGGGCGAAGAGGAAGCCGATGAGGAAGCCGCCGAGGTTGGACACGGGAATGGACACCAGCGCCAGCAGGATCGCCGCGACTCCCGCGAAGACGCGGACGTGCTTCTGGAACCAGAGGCTCACGCCCAGTACGACGAGCAGCACGCCGATGATCAGGGACCCGGCACCCGCGGTGGTCGCCATCGCCAGCGTCAGGTGACCGATCTGGAGGTTGGCGTACGGGAAGTAGGCGATGGGCAGTCCACTGATGAGGACGAACAGCCCGGCCCAGAACGGCCGCTCACCCCGCCAGGCGCGGAACTGCTGCCTCCGGACGGTGAACTGGCCGGTGGCGGCAGGAGTCTCGGCGCTCATGGAAAAACAGCTCCCTGGTACAGCGTTGCTGTGGTGGTGATGTGGGCCCCGCGTGAAGGCGCGGCCGGAAGGTGGACGGGCGGGGGCGCCACCGGCTCCCCCGCCCGTCATCGAGTGCTTAGTAGCACTCCTTGACACCCGTCGACAGCGACATCTTCAGGCCGCTGAGCTTGAAGGTTCCGGCGGTGGTCGCCCACGCCGTCTGCTTCACGTCGGTCAGGGTCGCCTTGTCCGCCTGCTGGGCGAAGCCGTACGGGTTGGCCGACTCGCCCTTCCGCATGGCCGGACCCTTGGTGGCGTCCTTGGCCGCCACACCGATGTCGATGTTCTCGAACGTCGCATCGGCGCTGAGGTCGGCGACGTCGATGTAGAGGTTCTGGGCCTCCACCGGCTTCGCACCCTGACCCGCGCGCAGGATCAGGCTGACGTTCCCGAGCACCGGAATGTTCGGGGTGACGACCGACTGGCACAGGTTCTTGATCGTCGCCTGCTTGAACGACGAGACGGCGACCGGGTGGACGGCCTTCTTGCCGTCCATCGTGTATCCCTCATCGAGGGCGCCGTACTGCGAGAAGCCCGTACCGACGAGCTGGTCGGTCGTGACCTTGAACGACTGACCGGAGACACTGAACGACGCGGCGAGAGCGCCCTGCGCGAGGGCGACACCTATCGCAGCCGTGGCGGCGACGCTGGGCACCATGACCACAGCGAACCGCTTCCATCTGGTCCCGCCACGCACCTGGGACTCCATATTTCCTCCTTCTCGGACGTACATCTCCTGTCCTGGCTCGCCCCGATTGGCGCTCAGCCGGGCAGGGATGGGAGAAGTGCTACGTCCTCGGGAAGGAGAGCGCCTGCACTCGGCGGCGCAACTGCGCCCGAATCACCGGCGATCACCCCCGAGCGACAACCACTGGTCGCGCCTGACACGCATCACGCACAACCCTGCTGGACAGGCTTCACCGGAAGGGTGAAGACCCCCCTGTCCAAGAGCCGGCGCCACTGCCGCCGGCTCTGCTCGGTGGGGACCCAGGTTGTCCCGTGACCCAACCGGCTGCCGGGGTACGGGAATGGACCGAGCGTGGCCGATCGTGGTGCATTCTCGCCGCCCGCACAAGGGGGTTCGTTACTGGCTAGTAACGGCCGGATAACCGAACAACGACCCATCGGTCTCGGTCGGCCACACAGGGTGCTGCCGAACGGCGGTACAAAGCTGTTGATCGATGGACAGAAACCGACAGATCAACGCCCGTGACTTACTCGCAGTAACAGCGGCCGCGATTACCAAGTTTTGGTAAAGCGCGGCCGCAGTGACGTTCTCTGGGCAGACTTTTCACGCGGGCACCACAAGCCCGCGCGTTTAACGACTGGTCAGAACAGGGCGCGCGCCAGGGCCCTGCGCGCCGCGATCACGCGGGGATCGTCGGGCCCGACGACCTCGAACAGCTCCACCAGCCGCATCCGCACGGTGTCCCGGTCGTCACCCACCGTGCGCCCCACGGTCTCGATGAGCCGGCCGAAGGCGTCCTCCACATGGCCGCCCACCAGATCCAGGTCGGCCGCGGCGATCTGCGCCTGCACGTCGGCCGGCTTGTCCGCCGCGTCCCGGCGCACCTGCTGGGGGTCGACGCCCTGCACCCGCTGGAGCAACTCGGCCTGTGCGAGGCCCAGTTTGGCCTCCTCGTTGCCCGGGTCCTCGTTCAGCACGTTCTTGTACGCCTGGACGGCGCCGGGCAGGTCGCCCGAGTCCAGCGCCTGCACGGCCGCCTCCAGGAGCCCGTCGTACGGGCCGGCCGGCTGCTCGGCGGCCGCCGCCGGGGCACCGCCCGGCACGGCCTCGGGGTCGACGGTGAGACCGGTCAGACCGAAGCGCTGCTCGCCGACCTGCACCAGCTGGTCGAGGGTCTGGCGGATCTGCGCCTCGCCCGCCGCGCCCTGGAAGAGCGGCAGCGCCTGCCCCGCGACGACCGCGAACACCGCGGGGATTCCCTGGATGCCGAACTGCTGCATCAGCATCTGGTTGGCGTCGACGTCGACCTTGGCGAGCAGGAACCGGCCGTTGTACTCGACGGCCAGCCGCTCCAGGACCGGGCTGAGCTGCTTGCAGGGCTCACACCACTCGGCCCAGAAGTCGATGACGACGGGTACCTCGGCGGAACGCTGCAGGACATCCCGCTCGAACCCCGCCTCGTCGACGTCGATGACGAGATCGGCCGGGGAGATCGCCCCCGTCCCGCCCTCCCGGGCTGCTTGCGCGCGCGCCTGCTCCGCCTTCGCCTTGGCCTCCTGGGCCGCCTTCACCGCGGCGAGGTCGACGACTCCGCTCATGGACATGTTCCGTGGCTGCATGCGCCTATCCTCCCCCGTCCTGCGCGCGTGTGTGAAAAACGGTGTGAAAGCCGGGCCGGTCAGTGCCCTGCGGCGCCGGGTCCCCACCCCACGCCGTGTGTGCCGAGGCCCGTGTACGTCCCTCACGGGCTTTCGCTACGAGTCGTAGCGTAATGCCATGCCGGGGAGCCGGGACACCACCCCCCGGTGATCTCCCTCACGGCCACACAGGAACCGCCGGTTTATGGTCGTGAGATGCAGAGCCGCAGCCCAGCCAGCCGCACCGGGCGTCCGCGCAGCGCCGCGGCGGACGCCGCGATCCTGGCCGCGACGCGTGCGGCGCTCGTGGAACTGGGCTGGTCCAAGCTCACCCTGGGAGACGTCGCGACGCGGGCCGGGGTTGCGAAAACCACGCTCTACCGCCGCTGGGCGGGCAAGAACGAACTGGTCGTCGACGCCGTCGCGGAACTCTTCGACGCGCTGGAACTGCCCGACCGCGGCTCCCTGGCCGCGGACATCGAGGGCGTGGTCCTTCAGTTCGCCACGATCCTCGCTCTCCCGGAGGCGAAGAGCGGTCTGATGGCGGTGGTGGCGGAGGCCACCCGCGACGACGCCCTGCGCGAGCGCATCCGGGCATCGGTCGTCGAGCGGCAGAAGCGGCTGGTCCTGGAGGGCCGCGCGCGGGCCCAGGCCCGGGGCGAACTGCCCCCGGAGCCGGACCCCGACTCGTCCGCGCGCACGGTGGACCTGATCTTCGACATGGTGGCGGGTGCGGTGGTCCACCGCACCCTGGTGAGCGCGGAACCGGCGGACGAGGAATGGGTCCGCGGCT
This sequence comes from Streptomyces sp. NPDC007929, assembly GCF_042959065.1. Lineage (NCBI taxonomy): Bacteria > Bacillati > Actinomycetota > Actinomycetes > Kitasatosporales > Streptomycetaceae > Streptomyces > Streptomyces sp. NPDC007929. The sequence goes on from NZ_JBIBKD010000008.1 coordinate 359,449, forward strand.
TCACCAGAGTGCTGCTGCACGGCCTGGGCGACTAGGGCCTGGCCCGCGGGTCAGAAGCCGGCGGGCTCGGTGTAGACCCCCCACTCGTCCCGGAGCACGCCGCAGATCTCTCCGAGCGTGGCCTCAGCCCGGACCGCGTCCAGCATCGGCTCGATCATGTTGGCGCCGCTGCGGGCGGCGGCCAGCATCGCGTCGAGCGCGGTGCGCACCGCCGCGTCGTCACGGGCCGCCTTGCGGCCGCCCAGCACCCGGACCTGCTCGCGCTCCACCTCGTGGCTGACCCGCAGGATCTCCAGGTCCCCGGTCACCGAACCGTCGTGGCAGTTCACGCCGACGACCCTCTTGTCGCCCTTTTCCAGCGCCTGCTGGTACCGGAACGCCGACTCGGCGATCTCCCCGGTGAACCAGCCGTCCTCGATCCCGCGCAGGATCCCGGAGGTGATCGGGCCGATGGGGTGCCGCCCGTCGGGGTGCGCCCGCAGCCCGCGCTCCTTGATCTGGTCGAAGATCTTCTCCGCGTCGGCCTCGATGCGGTCGGTCAGCTGCTCGATGTACCAGGAACCGCCCAGCGGGTCGGCCACGTTGGCGACACCGGTCTCCTCCATCAGCACCTGCTGGGTGCGCAGGGCGATCTCCGCGGCCTGCTCGCTGGGCAGGGCGAGGGTCTCGTCGAGGGCGTTGGTGTGCAGCGAGTTCGTCCCGCCGAGCACGGCCGCCAGGGCCTCGACGGCGGTTCGTACGACGTTGTTGTACGGCTGCTGCGCGGTGAGGGAGACCCCCGCGGTCTGGGTGTGGAAGCGGAGCCACTGGGCCTTCTCGGACCGGGCGCCGTAGACGTCACGCATCCAGCGGGCCCAGATCCGCCGGGCCGCGCGGAACTTGGCGATCTCCTCGAAGAAATCGACGTGCGCGTCGAAGAAGAAGGACAGGCCGGGGGCGAAGACGTCCACGTCAAGACCGCGCGACAGGCCCAGCTCGACGTACCCGAAGCCGTCCGCGAGCGTGTAGGCCAGCTCCTGCGCGGCCGTCGCCCCGGCCTCGCGGATGTGGTAGCCGGAGACGGACAGCGGCTTGTACGCGGGGATGCCGGCCGCGCAGTGCTCCATGAGGTCGCCGATGAGGCGCAGGTGCGGCTCGGGCTGGAAGAGCCACTCCTTCTGGGCGATGTACTCCTTGAAGATGTCCGTCTGGAGCGTGCCGTTGAGGACGGACGGGTCGACGCCCTGCCGTTCGGCGGCGACCAGGTACATGCAGAAGACGGGGACGGCCGGGCCGCTGATGGTCATCGACGTCGTGACGTCGCCCAGCGGGATGTCCTTGAACAGGACCTCCATGTCGGCCGCCGAGTCGATGGCGACCCCGCAGTGCCCGACCTCGCCGAGCGAGCGCGGGTCGTCGGAGTCGCGGCCCATCAGCGTCGGCATGTCGAAGGCGACGGAGAGCCCGCCCCCGCCGTTGCGGAGGATCATCTTGTAGCGCTCGTTGGTCTGCTCGGCGTTGCCGAACCCGGCGAACTGCCGGATGGTCCACGTCCGCCCTCGGTAGCCGGTCGCGTACAGGCCGCGGGTGAAGGGGTACTCCCCGGGCCAGCCGATCCGGTCGAACCCCTCATAGGTGTCCCCGGGCCGCGGCCCGTACACCGGCTCCACGGGGTCGCCGGAGAGCGTGGTGAAGTCGGCCTCGCGCTTGCGTGCGGCGTCGTACCGGGCCTGCCAGCGGCGGCGGCCCTCCTCGATGGCGTCAGCGTCCATACCCTCGAATTTACTTGGACGTCCTAGTAAATGTCGATGGCTGACGGGAGTGACCTGGCGAACGGGTGAGAACGGCCGCCGCACGCGCGCGTGCGGCGGTGGTCCCGGGGGGTGCCTAGGCCTTGACCGGCGCGGGCGCGTCCTCGGCGAGCCTGCCGTCCAGCTCACGGCTGATCCGGCGCTCCACGAAGAACGCGGCCGTGGGGATCGTGCCGGCCAGCAGCACCCACAGCTGCTTCTTGACCGGCCACTTCGCCTTGGAGCCGAGGTCGAAGGCGAAAATCAGGTACACGACGTACAACCAGCCGTGCGCGATGCTGACCACCTGGGTGAAGTCAGCCGCGCCGCCCAGGTCGAGGACGTACTTGCCGACCATGCCGAGGGTCAGCGCGACGAGCAGCACACCGGTGACGTAGGCCATGACCCGGTAGCGGGTCAGCACGCTCTTCTTCATGCCGTCGAGCGTAACGACCCGTTCCGGGGGATCTTGCCCCGGGTCACTCCTCTTCGAAGTCGCCCGCCGCGACGCGCAGCGGCCGCAGCATCGCGAAGATCTCCGCGCACTCCTCGGCGTCGTACGTGCCGAGCCCGAAGTCCATCGCCATCAGGTCGCGGGTGGCCGACTCGACGACCTCGCGGCCCTTGTCGGTGATGCTGGCGAGGGTGCCGCGGCCGTCGTTGGGGTTGGGCCGCTTGGCGACCAGGCCCGACTTCACCAGCCGGTCCACGGTGTTCGTCACCGACGTGGGGTGCACCATGAGCCGCTCACCGATCTTGGACATCGGCAGCTCGCCGGACTTGGAGAAGGTGAGCAGCACCAGCGCCTCGTAGCGCGCGAACGTCAGCCCGTACGGCCGGACCACCGCGTCGACCTCGCCGAGGAGGATCTGCTGGGCGCGCATGATCGAGGTGATCGCGGCCATGGACGGCACGTTTCCCCAGCGCTGCTTCCAGCGTTCGTCGGCGCGCGCGATCGGATCGAAGGAGAGACTGAGCGGCTTCGGCACGAACCAGACCTTACCGGCCGGTCACATGGCGGTCAGCCCCGTCTCGCCCTTCGGGCGGACCGCCACGGGGCCGTCGGGTCGCGGCCGTGCCGGTGGCTACTCGGCGAGGTGCCGCTCCACGGTCTCCACCTTGGATGTGAGGCCGTCCGTCACGCCGGGGCGGATGTCCGCCTTGAGGACGAGGGAGACCCGGGGTGCCCGTCGCTCGACCGCGGCGACCGCGCGCCGGACGACGTCCATGACCTCGTCCCACTCCCCTTCGACGGACGTGAACATCGCGTCGGTGCGGTTCGGCAGCCCGGACTCGCGCACCACCCGCACGGCGTCGGCGACGTACTCCCCCACGTCCTCACCGACGCCGAGCGGCGTCACGGAGAAGGCGACGATCACGCGCCCACCACGCCTTCCTGACGGGCGCGGGACGCGATGACCGCGTCCTCGGCCTCACGCCGCAGCATGCGCTCGGCGAAGAACCCGCCGGCCGGCAGCACCGAGAGGACGAAGTACAGCGCGGCGGTCTTCAGCGACCACTTGGCCCGGTTCCACGCGTCCGCCCAGAAGATCACGTACAGCACGAACAGGGCGCCGTGCACCGCGCCCATCACCGGTACGGCGTTGAAGTCCGTGGTCCGCTTCAGCACCGAGCAGATCAGCAGGAGGAGGAAGGAGATCGCCTCGGGGGCCGAGACCAGGCGGAGGCGGCGGATGGCGGTGGCGGTCTTGAGGTCCACGGGTCACCTTCGATGGGAGAGAAACAGTTTGTGAACACGCGCACAAGCGTCCGGCCCATTGTGGCAAACCGCCGCGCGCCCCGGCCCCTAGGGGTGCGCTCAGGGACGTTCTCCACCCACGGGCCCTGTCCCGGGGGCCCGGCCTGCGGCTACCTTCCAGTCGTGGCGATGTTCCGACTTCAGAGCAGCAAGGTGCTCGCCGTCGACATGACCGGGGATGCCGTGAAGGCGAAGAACGGCTCGATGGTCGCGTACGACGGCGAGATGGCCTTCAAGAAGCTCAGCGGTGGCGGCGAGGGCATCCGGGGCATGGTGACCCGGCGGCTGACCGGTGAGCAGATGACGTTGATGGAGGTGAAGGGGCGCGGGACCTGCTGGTTCGCGGACCGCGCCTCCGAGATCAACCTGGTCAGCGTCCAGGGCGACAGACTGTACGTCGAGTCGAGCAACCTGCTCGCGACCGACGGCGGGCTGCGTACGGGCACGGAGTTCACGGGCCTGCGCGGCGCCTCGCAGGGCAACGGGCTGTTCACGACGACCGTCGAGGGCCACGGCCAGGCGGCGATCATGTCGGACGGCCCTGCGGTGGTGCTGCGGGTGAGCGCCCAGTACCCGCTGACCGTCGACCCGGGGGCGTATGTGGCGCACCAGGGGAATCTGCGGCAGTCCTTCCAGTCCGGTGTGACGTTCCGCACGCTGCTCGGGGAGGGCGGCGGTGAGGCCTTCCAGATGCGGTTCGAGGGGGACGGCCTGGTGTACGTGCAGCCGAGCGAGCGGAACACGATCGCGGGAGACGTGTGAGATGGCCTTCCGGGAGATCAACGGAAAGATGGTCGAGGCGACGGTCGCGCCGGGGCAGCGGCTGTTCAGTCAGCGCGGCGCGATGCTCGCCTACCAGGGCGAGGTGTCGTTCACGCCCAACATGGCGGGCGGCCAGGGCGGGATCATGTCGATGATCGGCCGCCGGGTGGCGAACGAGGACACCCCCCTGATGTCCGTCGAGGGCAGCGGCACGGTCCTGTTCGGGCACGGTGGGCACCACATCCAGGTGATCCGGCTCTCCGGCGACACGCTGTACGTGGAGGCCGACCGCCTCCTGGCCTTCGAGGGCACGCTCCAGCAGGGCACGATGTTCCTGGGCTCGCAGGGCGGCGTCATGGGCATGGTGCGCGGCCAGGTCAGCGGCCAGGGGCTGTTCACGACGACGCTGAAGGGCCACGGGGCCGTCGCGGTCATGGCGCACGGCGGCGTCATCGAGATCCCCATCAGCCCCCAGCGGCCGGTCCATGTGGACCCGCAGGCCTACGTCGCCCACCACGGCGACGTCCGCAACAAGCTGTCCACGGCGCTCGGCTGGCGGGACATGGTGGGCCGCGGCTCGGGCGAGGCGTTCCAGCTGGAGCTGAGCGGCAGCGGTGCGGTGTACGTCCAGGCGTCGGAGGAGAAGCTGTGAGCACCTACGGAACCCCGGGCGCCGGGCCCGCGGTCCTCGACCCGGCGACGCTGCCGGCCGACGACAACGTCAATCCCTACACCTTCTGCGTGGAACTGAAGGGCAGCCAGTGGTTCCTGCAGAAGGGGAAGATGATCGCCTACTACGGCTCGATCGACTTCAACGGCGTCGGACACGGCCGGCTGGACCGTCTCGTGCGCACATCGTTCCATTCGCCACTGCACGCGAGCGACTGGGTCGTGGCGGAGGGCTCGGGCAAGATGCTCCTCGCCGACCGGGCCTTCGACGTCAATTCGTACGACCTCGAGGACGGCAACCTGACCATTCGCTCTGGCAACCTGCTTGCTTTTCAGCCAACTCTGTCACTGAAGCAATCAATCGTGCCGGGTTTTCTGACGCTCATCGGAACCGGAAAGTTCGTGGCCGCGTCGAACGGACCGGTGGTGTTCATGGAACCCCCGATCCGGGTCGACCCCCAGGCCCTGGTCGGCTGGGCCGACTGCCCCTCTCCGTGCCACCACTACGACCATGGGTACATGACCGGGGTGATGGGCGGTCTACGTGCACTGACGGGCCTGGGCGGGGCCTCCGGCGAGGAGCACCAGTTCGAGTTCGTCGGCGCCGGGACGGTGCTGCTCCAGTCGTCCGAGACCCTGATGGCCGAGCAGGTCACGGGGACCGTTCCGCACCAGGCGGGTGTGCCCGGCGGCGGGGCGCACAGCCCCCAGGCGGGGCAGTCCGGTGTACCGCGCCTTCCCGGACAGCTGGGGGACCTCCAGCGTCGCTTCGGGCTGTGAGCGGTAGTCTGCGGAGTGTGACATCGAACGTCTGCGCACAGCTGTTCGCCAGGCGAGCGATGCCACATGCCACCCCTCACTAGTTCGCCTTTCAACATTTTAGGTAGACTTCATTCATGGAGACCGAGACGGCCACCCGCTGGCTGACCGATGCGGAGCAGTGCGCTTGGCGCACCCACCTGGAGGTCAACAGGCTGTTGACGTACCAGCTCGAAAAAGACCTGCAGCCGTTCGGCCTGACAATGAACGACTACGAGATCCTGGTGAATCTCTCCGAGTCCGAGGGCCAGAGGATGCGGATGAGCGACCTCGCGTCCGCCACCCTCCAGTCCAAGAGCCGCCTCTCGCACCAGATCACGCGCATGGAGAACGCGAACCTGGTCCGGCGGGAGAACTGCGAGTCGGACCGCCGGGGGCTCTACGCGGTCCTGACCGACCACGGGATGACGACGATGCAGAAGGTCGCGCCCCACCATGTGGCATCCGTGCGCAGGCACTTCATCGACCTGCTGCCCCCCGAGGCCCTGATCGAGCTCGACAAGGCCCTCAAGCCCATCGCGGAGCACCTGCGCGGCCAGCGCGGACGCCCCTGACCGCGGCGCCGCTACCGCGGTCCCCGCTGGACGAGCGGCAGGCGGAGTTCGAACAGGGCTCCGCCTGCGGGCCCCCGTCCGGCCGTGAGCGTCCCGCCGTGCCGGACCGCCACATCGCGGGCGATGGCCAGCCCCAGCCCGGCTCCGCCGTCGTCGCGGCTACGGGCCGCGTCCAGCCGGACGAACCGCTCGAAGATCCGCTCCCGGTCGTCCTCGGGCACCCCGTCACCGTCGTCGGCCACCCCGACCACGGCCCGGTCGCCCTCGCTCCGCACCTGCACGGTCACGGCCGACCGGGCGTGCCGCTGGGCGTTGTCGAGCAGATTGCCGAGCACCCGCTCCAACTGCCCCCGCGATCCGGCCACCTCCACCGGCTCCGCTTCCACGGTGATACCCGACCGCCCCTCGGCCGCCTCCCGGGCCAGCCCGGCGAGGTCCACCCGGGTGTCGCTGGGCCGCTCCCCCGCGTCCAGCCGGGCGAGCAGCAGCAGGTCGGCCGCCAGCCGCTGCAACCGCACGGTGTCCTCCACCGCCCCGTCCAGATCCAGCAGTTCGGGATGCGCGGCGGCCACCTCCAGCTGGGTGCGCAGCGAGGCGATGGGGCTGCGCAGCTCGTGGGAGGCGTCGGCAACGAAGCGCCGCTGGCGCTCCACGGACGTCTCCAGCGCCGCGAGCGTCTCGTTGGTGGTGCTGGCGAGCCGGGCGATCTCGTCGTGCGTGTCCGGCTCCGGAACGCGCCGCGCGAGGTCCTCGGACTGGGTGATCGCGGCCATCTCGCGCCGGATCCCCTCCACCGGCCGCAGGGCCCGCCGGGTGACCAGCCAGGTCACGGCCGCGACGACACCGAGCAGCAGCGGGAAGCCGATCAGCATCACGGTCAGCGCGGTCCGCACGGCGCCGTGCTCGGCGGCCAGCGGGGCACCGGCGTAGACCTTGAGCTGTCCCCGGTCGTGGGTCTCCACCTCGACGGCGGCGAACCGGTAGTCCTCCGCGTCCCCGTCGATCGTCGCCGACCCGTTGCTGAAGACGCTCTCCCCGGAGATCTCACCGGCTTCGAGAGACTCGTCCGCGTCGTCGGAGTCGTCATCGTCGTCGGCCGTCGGCTTCACCGCCGGCCGCGGCTTCACCTGCTCGCTGCCGGCCCCGCTGATCTTCTCCAGATCCTCACTGGCCGCGACCAGCCGCCCGTGCTCGTCCAGGACCTGCACGGGTCCGTCGTCGCCGTCCAGTCCCGAGAGCTTGCCGTACGGCGTCCCGGCGGCCAGCTCTGAGGCGACGGCCCGCGCGGAGCGCTCCGCCTGGGTACCGGCCTCGCCGATCAGGTTGGAGCGCAGGGACAGCAGCACGGCGGCCCCGGCGGCGACGAGCGCCACCGCGACCACCAGGGTCGCTCCCAGCGTGGCTCGCGCCCGGACAGACCCGAACAGCCGGCTCACGACGACGTCTCCAGCCGGTAGCCGGCCCCGCGCACGGTCCGGATCAGCCCCGCCCGCAGCTTGCGCCGCAGCGTGCTGACGTACACCTCGACGATGTTCGGATCACCCTCGTACGCGAAGTCCCACACGTGCTCCAGGATCTCCGACTTGGACACCACCTCACCGGCCCGCAGCACGAGCTGCTCCAGCACGGAGAACTCCTTGGCAGTGAGGGCGATCTCGTCCTCACCGAGGAACACCCGCCGAGCCGCCGTATCCACCTTCAGATCCCCGTGCACATGCACGGGCGAGGCCCCGGCGCCCTGCCCGCGCCGCCGCAGCAGCGCCTTGACCCGGGCGACGAGCACGACGTACGAGAACGGCTTGGTCAGATAGTCGTCCGCACCGGTGTCGAGCCCCTCGGCCTCGTCGTACTCGCCGTCCTTGGCGGTCAGCATCAGGATCGGCACCTCGTGCCCGGCGGCGCGCAGGGCTGCGCAGACCCGGTAGCCGTTGAGGCCGGGCAGCATGATGTCGAGGATGACCAGGTCGTAGGTGCCCTCCGAGGCCCGGTACAGCCCCTCCCGTCCGTCGTGGACGACGTCCACGGCGTACCCCTCGGCCGTCAGGCCCTTCGCGAGCGACAGGGCCAGCCGCTTCTCGTCCTCCACGATCAACAGGCGCATGCGTAAAGAGTCGCAAAGGCAACCTGAAGATCACTTCAGGGGGCTTCAGCTTCCTCTCAGCCTCCGTCGGCCAGAGTCGAAGACATCGAAAGCGAAACGACTCGGGAGGAATCCGAATGAAGCGCAACATCGTGATCGCCGCTGTGACCGCCGCCGCTCTGATCGGAGGCGGGACGGCCACGGCCCTCGCGACGTCGGGTGACGACCGGGCCCCGGAGCGGCAGGCGGCCACCACGCAGCTGTCGAACGACGACGACCGGGACGACCGGGACGACGACCGCGACCGGGACGACGACGCCCGTAAGGCGGCGTCGGCGGACGTGACGGCGTCGGAGGCGATCGCCTCCGCGCTGAAGCACACGTCGGGCACGGTGGTCTCCGCCGAGCTGGACGACGAGGACGACGGCGGCAAGGTCGTCTGGACGGTCGACGTGCTGGCGGGCGACAACACCTGGCGCAGCGTGAGCGTCGACCCGGCCAGCGGCAAGGTCCTCGGGTCGCACGCCGACGACGAGGACGACACGGCGCAGGTGCGGGCGGCTCTGAAGGGCTCGTCGGTGACGGCCGAGGAGGCGGCGAAGGCTGCCGCCGCCAAGGGCGTGGTGACGTCCGTGGACCTCGACGAGGACGGCAAGGACAAGTCCTGGGAGGCCGAGACGCGCAAGTCCGGCGGGGCCGAGCAGGACTGGAAGATCGACCTCACCTCGGGCAAGGTCACGGCGGACCGCGCCGACGACCAGGACGACGCGGACGACCAGGACTGACCCCGACAGCCCCTCTCCCCGGCCCCGGCGTCCCCAGGACCCCGGGGCCGACCGGCTCCGCGACCCGGCATATCGAGGCACCCGGCGTCGCTGCTGAGGCCGGGGGGTTTCGCAGCCCGGCGCAACGGGGTGCCGCTGCGCCCACCCGTGCCGCCCTCAGCGGCACGCATGCCCGCAGCTGGGCGGCTGCGCGCGCCCGCCGCCAGGCGCAGCCGGGGCCGCTGCCGACGACGCGCAGCGAAGCGCTCCCGCACCCGCCGGACCACGCAAGGGGCCGTGTCGGGGGGTGTCCGCCCGCAGCGGTTGGCGCGTCAACGGACAGTGAGTCGGTATGAAGCCCCATCGCGCCGTTCCGAGGACGGACACCCCCCGGCGCGGCCCCGCCCCCCACCCGGCGCCACGCGAAGACGCGAACCCCCACCCGGCGTCACGTGAAGCGCACCCGCTCGCGAAGCCCGTGCCGTGGCTGACGTGTCTGCCGCCTCAGCCCTGCGTCAACCCCGCGACCAGCTCGTCAGCCGCACGGTAGGGGTCCAGTTCGCCCGCGATGATCCGCTCCGCCAGCGCCCCGAGGCGGCGGTCCCCGTGCAGGTCACCGATCCGCTCCCGCAACGCCGTCACCGCGATCGTCTCGACCTCCCGCGAGGCCCGGGAAAGACGCCGCTCCGCGAGGACCCCCCGCTCCTCCATCCAGGCCCGGTGCTTCTCCAGCGCCTCGACGGCCTCGTCGACGCCCTCCCCCCGCGCGGCGACCGTCTTCACGATCGGCGGACGCCAGTCACCCGGCCTCCGCGACTCCCCCAGCCCCAGCATGTGGTTCAGCTCGCGAGCCGTCGCGTCCGCCCCGTCCCGGTCCGCCTTGTTCACGACGTACACGTCCCCGATCTCCAGGATCCCGGCCTTGGCCGCCTGGATCCCGTCCCCCATCCCCGGGGCGAGCAGGACCACGGACGTGTCCGCCTGCGAGGCGATCTCCACCTCCGACTGTCCCACCCCCACCGTCTCGACCAGGATCACGTCACAGCCGGCGGCATCCAGCACCCGGATCGCCTGCGGCGCGGCCCACGCCAGCCCGCCCAGATGCCCGCGCGTGGCCATCGACCTGATGTACACGCCCGGGTCGGACGCGTGCTCCGACATCCGCACCCGGTCCCCGAGCAGCGCACCGCCCGAGAACGGGGACGACGGGTCGACGGCGAGCACGCCGACCCGCTTGTCCTGCTTGCGGTACGCGGAGACCAGCGCCGAGGTCGACGTGGACTTGCCGACCCCGGGCGACCCGGTCAGCCCCACCACGTACGCCCCGCCCGTCAGCGGAGCCAGCGCCGCCATGACCTCCCGCAGCTGCGGGGACGCCCCCTCCACCAGGGAGATCAGCCGGGCCACGGCCCGCGGCCGGCCTTCCCTGGCCTGGGCCACCAGGGTGGAGACGTCCTGCATCACAGCTCCGTTCAGATAGGGGACGTACCCATGAGGGACGTACCGTCGAGGGACGTACCGAAACTCAGGCCTAGGCCTTGGGAACGCGCACGATCAGCGCGTCACCCTGCCCACCACCACCGCACAGCGCGGCCGCACCCACGCCACCGCCACGCCGCTTCAGCTCCAGCGCGAGATGCAGCACCAGCCGGGCACCGGACATCCCGATCGGGTGACCCAGGGCAATCGCACCACCGTTGACATTCACCTTTTCGATGGACACCCCGAGGTCCTTCATGGACTGCACGGCGACGGCGGCGAACGCCTCGTTGATCTCGATGAGGTCGAGGTCCGAGACCTCCAGCCCCTCCTTCTTCAGCGCGTGCAGGATCGCGTTGGACGGCTGCGACTGCAGCGAGTTGTCCGGCCCGGCCACGTTCCCGTGCGAGCCGATCTCGGCGATCCACTCCAGGCCCAGCTCCTGCGCCTTGGCCTTGCTCATCACGACGACGGCGGCGGCACCGTCGGAGATCTGCGAGGCGGAACCGGCCGTGATCGTGCCGTCCTTGGCGAAGGCGGGACGCAGCTTGCCGAGCGACTCCGCGGTGGTGTCACCGCGAATGCCCTCGTCCTTGCTGAACAGCACCGGGTCGCCCTTGCGCTGCGGGATCTCGACGGGCGTGATCTCGGCTTCGAAGAGGCCGTTCTTCTGCGCGGCGGCGGCTCGCTGGTGCGACAGCGCGGCGATCTCGTCCTGCTCGGGCCGCGCGATGCCCAGCCGGGTGTTGTGCTTCTCGGTGGACTCGCCCATGGCAACACCGTCGAAGGAGTCGGTCAGCCCGTCGTACGCCATCGCGTCGAGCATCTCCACGGCGCCGTACTTGAAGCCCTCACGGGACTTCGGCAGCAGGTGCGGCGCGTTGGTCATGGACTCCTGGCCACCGGCGACGACCACGTCGAACTCACCCGCGCGGATGAGCTGGTCGGCGAGCGCGATGGCGTCGAGGCCGGACAGGCACACCTTGTTGATGGTCAGTGCCGGCACGTTCATCGGGATGCCGGCCTTGACCGCGGCCTGGCGGGCCGGGATCTGCCCCGCGCCGGCCTGGAGCACCTGCCCCATGATCACGTACTGCACCTGGTCGCCGCCGATCCCCGCACGGTCGAGGGCGGCCTTGATCGCGAAGCCGCCGAGGTCGGCTCCGGAGAAGGACTTCAGCGATCCGAGCAACCGTCCCATGGGCGTACGCGCGCCCGCGACGATCACCGAGCTGTTCGCTCCGGAAGTTCCGGACGTTCCAGAAGTCATGAGCTGCGATCCCCTTACCGGCCTGCACAGCCGAGGAGTGAACGAGGGTTTACTTCGAATGTACTGAGTGGCACTCCGTGCCGTCATCGGGCCGTCGGTGTGATCGCGCGCACGTTGCGTAACCACCTCGGGGGCGTTGCACTGAATCCATGCTGACGCGAATCGACCACATCGGAATCGCCTGTTTCGACCTCGACAAGACCGTCGAGTTCTACCGTGCCACCTACGGCTTCGAGGTGTTCCACTCCGAGGTCAACGAGGAGCAGGGCGTGCGCGAGGCCATGCTCAAGATCAACGAGACGTCCGACGGCGGCGCCACGTACCTGCAGCTCCTGGAGCCGACCCGGGACGACTCCACCGTCGCGAAGTGGCTCGCGAAGAACGGCGAGGGCGTCCACCACATCGCCTTCGGTACGGCGGATGTCGACGGTGACGCCGAGGCGATCAAGGGCAAGGGCGTACGCGTGCTGTACGAAGAGCCGCGAGTCGGTTCCATGGGGTCACGGATCACCTTCCTGCACCCCAAGGACTGTCATGGCGTACTGACAGAACTGGTCACTTCGGCGCCTGTTGAGTCACCTGAGCACTGATGCTCGTACATAGGGGCCGGTAGGGTTGGGGGCGGTCGCCGCTCAGTCCAGGGTGACCGCGGTCCCGCCGTGCGACGGCAGGACCACCGGGGTCCGGGTTTCGGGGGACGAGCGTCGGGGCAGCAGCCTCTGCTCCGCCGATGATCTGACACCATTCCCCGGGGGCCCCGTTCGGCGGATGGACGGAGCTCGTTCGGAAAGAGTTGCGACCAGGGGACGGATGGGACCGCGCAGTGCGGGGCTACGAGAGCCAGGAGCGAGAGCCGGCGGCTGACGTCGACCACCTCTCTCGGTTCGAAGCCGAGATGAAGCGGCTGAAGACCGAACGGGAAAAGGCGATCCAGCACGCCGAGGACCTCGGCTACCAGGTCGAGGTGCTGCGCGCCAAGTTGCACGAGGCGCGGCGCACCATCATGTCCCGGCCCTCCTTCGAGGGGGGCGACATCGGCTGGCAGGCCGAGCAGTTGCTGCGCAACGCTCAGGTGCAGGCCGACCAGATCCGCGCGGACGCCGACCGGGAGCTGAGCGAGGCCCGGGCCCAGACCCAGCGGATCCTCCAGGAGCACGCCGAGCAGGCGGCCCGTCTCCAGGCCGAGCTGCACCAGGAGGCGGTGACCCGCCGCCAGCAGCTGGACCAGGAGCTGTCCGAGCGCCGCCAGACGGTCGAGTCGCACGTCAACGAGAACGTGGCGTGGGCCGAGCAGCTGCGGGCCCGTACCGAGCAGCAGGCCCGCCGGCTGCTGGAGGAGTCCCGCGCCGAGGCCGAGCAGGCCCTGAGCACCGCCCGCGCCGAGGCGGAACGGCTGACGACCGAGGCCAGGCAGCGGCTGACGGGCGCGGCCGAGGAAGCCCGGTCCGAGGCCGAGCAGATCCTGCGCCGCGCCCGCACGGACGCCGAGCGGCTGCTCAACGCCGCATCCACGCAGGCCCAGGAGGCCACCGACCACGCGGAGCAGCTGCGCACGTCCAGCGCCTCGGAGTCGGAGTCCACCCGCCGCGAGGCCCAGGAGCTCAGCAAGGCCGCCGAGCAGCGGATGGCCGAGGCCGAGGAGGCGCTGCGCAAGGCGCAGGCCGAGTCGGAGAAGCTGATCACGGAGGCCAAGGAGGCCGCCGCCAAGGCCCTGGCGAGCGCCGAGTCCGCGAACGAGACGCGCACGCGCACCGCCAAGGAGCAGGTCGCCCGGCTGGTCGAGGAGGCCACCAAGGAGGCCGAGAACACCAAGACCGAGGCCGAGCAGATCGTCGCGGACGCCAGGGCCGAGGCGGAGAAGATCGTCGCGGAGGCCTCCGAGAAGGCCCGCACGCTCACCGCCGAGGAGACCGCGACCCAGCTGTCCAAGGCGGCCAAGACCGCCGAGGAGGTCCTGGACAAGGCGGCGGAGGACGCGAAGAAGACCACCAGGGCCGCGGCCGAGGAGGCCGAGCGGATCCGCTCCGAGGCCGAGGCCGAGGCGGACCGGCTGCGGGCCGAGGCGCACGACATCGCCGAGCAGCTCAAGGGCGCGGCGAAGGACGACACCAAGGAGTACCGCGCCAAGACGGTCGAGCTGCAGGAGGAGGCCCGCCGGCTGCGCGGCGAGGCCGAGCAGCTGCGGGCGGACGCGGTCGACGAGGGCGAGAAGATCCGCGCCGAGGCCCGCAAGGAGGCCGTGGCGCAGATCGAGGAGGCGGCGAAGTCCGCCGAGGAGCTGCTCGCCAAGGCCAAGGCGGACGCGGACGAGCTGCGTACGACGGCCCAGGCGGACAGCGAGAAGGTCCGTACCGAAGCCATCGAGCGGGCGACGACCCTGCGCCGGCAGGCCGAGGAGACCCTCCAGCGCACCCGGCAGGAGGCCGAGCGGCACCGCGAGGAGGTCGTCGAGCAGGCCGAGGCGCTCAAGGAGGACGCCGAGCGCGCGGCCCGGGAGCTGCACGAGGAGACCGAGCGGGCCATAGAGGCCCGTCGGGCGGAGGCCGCCGAGGAGCTGGCCCGGCTCCAGCGGGAGGCCGAGGAGCGGCTGACGGCCGCCGAGCAGGCGCTGTCGGACGCCCGCGAAGAGGCCGCGCGGCTGCGCCGTGAGGCCGCCGAGGAGAACGAGCGGCTGCGCGCCGAGGCCGCGGAGCGGATCCGTACGCTCCAGCAGCAGGCCGAGGCGGAGGCCGAGCGGCTGCGTGACGAGGCCGCGTCGGACGCGTCCGCCTCGCGCGCCGAGGGCGAGGCCGTCGCCGTACGGCTGCGTTCGGAGGCGGCGACCGAGGCCGAGCGGCTGAAGTCGGAGGCGCAGGAGAGCGCCGACCGGATGCGCGCCGAGGCGCAGGCCGCCGCCGAGCGGCTCGCCACGGAGGCCTCGGAGACACTGGCCGCCGCCCAGGAGGAGGCCAACCGGCGCCGCCGCGAGGCCGAGGAACTCCTCGGCAGCGCCCGGCAGGAGGCCGACCAGGAGCGCGAGCGGGCCCGGGAGCAGAGCGAGGAGCTGCTGGCCTCGGCGCGCAAGCGCGTGGAGGAGGCCCAGACCGAGGCCGTACGGCTGGTCGAGGAGGCCGACCGGCGTGCCACGGAGATGGTGTCGGCGGCCGAGCAGCACGCCCAGCAGGTCCGGGACTCCGTCGCGGGGCTGCACGAACAGGCGCAGGAGGAGATCACCGGCCTGCGCAGCGCCGCCGAGCACGTGGCGGACCGTACGCGCCGGGAGGCCCAGGAGGAGGCGGACCGGGTCCGTTCCGACGCCTACGCCGAGCGGGAGCGGGCGAGCGAGGACGCGAGCCGGCTGCGGCGCGAGGCGCACGAGGAGACCGAGGCCGCCAAGGCGCTCGCCGAGCGGACGATGTCCGAGGCGATCTCGGAGGCGGAGCGGATCCGCACGGATGTCGCCGAGCACGCCCAGCGGGTGCGCACGGAGGCGTCGGACGCGATCGCCGAGGCCGAGCAGGCCGCCTCGCGCACCCGGGCGGACGCCCGGGAGGACGCCAACCGCATCCGGTCGGACGCGGCGACGCAGGCGGACACGCTCATCACCGAGGCGCGGGGCGAGGCGGAGCGGCTCACGACGGAGACGGTCCAGGAGACCGACCGGCTGCGCATGGACACCGTCGCCGAGGCCGAGCGGGTCCGTTCCGAGGCGGCCGCGGAGGCCGAGCGGGTGCGCGCGGAGTCGGTCGCCAAGGCCGAGCAGCTGGTTGGCGAGGCCACCGGGGAGGCCGAGCGGCTGCGGGCCGAGGCCGCCGAGACTGTGGGTTCGGCGCAGCAGCACGCGGAGCGGGTCCGTGCCGAGGCCGCGCGGGTGAAGACCGATGCGGAGGCGGAGGCGGACCGGCTCGTCAGCAAGGCCCGCGAGGAGGCCGACCGCACGCTGGACGAGGCCCGCAAGGACGCCAACAAGCGGCGCTCCGAGGCGGCCGAGCAGGTCGACAAGCTCATCACGGAGACCACGGCCGAGGCGGACAAGCTGCTGACCGAGGCGCAGCAGCAGGCGCACAAGACCACCGCGGAGGCCGAGTCGCGGGCCGACACCATGGTGGGCGCGGCCCGCAAGGAGGCCGACCGGCTCGTCTCCGAGGCGACGGTCGAGGGCAACTCCCGGGTGGAGAAGGCCCGTACGGACGCGGACGAGCTGCTGGTCGGTGCGCGCCGGGACGCCACGCAGATCAGGGAGCGCGCCGAGGAGCTGCGCGACCGCATCACCTCCGAGATCGAGGAGCTGCACGAGCGGGCCCGCCGGGAGTCGGCCGAGGCGATGAAGTCGGCCGGCGACCGCTGCGACGCGCTCGTCAAGGCGGCCGAGGAGCAGCTGGCGAAGGCGCAGGCGAAGGCCAAGGAGATCGTCTCGGAGGCCAACTCCGAGGCGGGCAAGGTCCGTATCGCCGCGGTGAAGAAGGCGGAGGGGCTGCTCAAGGAGGCCGAGCAGAAGAAGTCCACGCTGGTCCGGGAGGCCGAGGAGCTCAAGGCCGAGGCGATCCGCGAGGCCAAGCGCACGGTCGAGGAGGGCAAGCGCGAGCTGGAGGTGCTGGTCCGCCGCCGCGAGGACATCAACGCCGAGATCTCCCGTGTCCAGGACGTCCTGGAGGCGTTGGAGTCCTTCGAGGCCCCCGCCGCGGGCAAGGACAACGGAGTCAAGGCGGGTGCGACGGTCGGCGCACCCCGTTCGGGTGGCAAGTCGTCGGATAGCTAGCGAAACGGGGCGAATCCGGTGTGTGCTGGGGCCTTTGGCCAAGTCTTTGGCAAGCGGTCCCGGGGATAGCCACTCAAAAGGGGTGTCATTTTCCAGATCAAACGCGCATCCGCTCGATGACACACCGTTTCGGCCCCTAGGATTCCACCTATCACCTCACCGGTCTCATTCGACAGGAACCCCATGAGCGACACTTCCCCCTACGGCTTCGAGCTTGTGCGGCGTGGGTACGACCGCGCTCAGGTGGACGAACGTATCTCCAAGCTCGTCTCCGACCGTGACAGCGCTCTCGCCCGCATCACCGCTCTGGAAAAGCGCATCGAGGAGCTCCACCTCGAGACGCAGAACGCCCAGGCCCAGGTCACCGACGCCGAACCGTCGTACGCGGGTCTCGGTGCGCGCGTGGAGAAGATCCTCCGCCTCGCCGAGGAAGAGGCGAAGGACCTGCGCGACGAGGCCCGGCGCGCGGCCGAGCAGCACCGCGAGCTCGCCGAGTCGGCGGCCCAGCAGGTGCGCAACGACGCCGAGTCGTACTCGGCGGAGCGCAAGGCGAAGGCCGAGGACGAGGGCCTGCGGATCGTCGAGAAGGCCAAGAGCGACGCCTCCCAGCTGCGTTCCGAGGCGCAGAAGGACGCGCAGTCCAAGCGTGAGGAGGCGGACGCCCTCTTCGAGGAGACCCGTGCGAAGGCCGCGCAGGCCGCCGCCGACTTCGAGACGAACCTCGCCAAGCGCCGCGAGCAGTCCGAGCGCGACCTGGCCTCCCGTCAGGCCAAGGCCGAGAAGCGCCTGGCCGAGATCGAGCACCGCGCCGAGCAGCTGCGCCTGGAGGCCGAGAAGCTGCGCACGGACGCCGAGCGCCGCGCCCGCCAGACGGTGGAGACGGCCCAGCGCCAGGCCGAGGACATCGTGGCCGACGCCAACGCCAAGGCCGACCGCATCCGTTCGGAATCCGAGCGCGAGCTGGCCGCCCTCACCAACCGCCGCGACAGCATCAACGCCCAGCTGACGAACGTCCGCGAGATGCTCGCGACGCTCACGGGCGCCGCGGTGGCCGCCGCCGGTACGCCGGCCGAGGACGAGCCGATCTCCCGTGGGGTCCCGGCGCAGCAGTCCCGGTAACAGCCCGGCGCACGGAATCTGAATCTCCGGCAAAGCCCTCTGCCGCTCGGGTGGCAGAGGGCTTTGTCACGTTCTAGCGTGGCGGCATGATTGAGCTCGAGGGGCTGACGAAGCGGTACGGCGAGAAGGTGGCGGTCAACAACCTGTCCTTCACCGTCAGACCGGGCATCGTCACCGGCTTCCTCGGGCCGAACGGCGCGGGCAAGTCCACGACCATGCGGATGATCCTGGGGCTCGACCACCCGACCGCCGGCGACGTCCGGATCGACGGCAAGCGCTACCAGCAGCTGAAGGACCCGCTGACGTACATCGGCGCCCTGCTGGAGGCCAAGGCCTGGCACGGCGGGCGCACCGCCTACAACCATCTGCTGTGCCTCGCGCAGAGCAACGGCATCGCGCGCGGCCGGGTGCGGGACGTGCTGGAGACGGTCGGACTGACGGCGGTCGCGAAGAAGAAGACCAAGGGCTTCTCGATGGGCATGGGGCAGCGGCTCGGCATCGCGGCCGCGCTGCTCGGCGACCCGCGGATCCTGATGTTCGACGAGCCGGTCAACGGCCTCGACCCCGAGGGCATCCACTGGATCCGCACCCTGATGAAATCGCTCGCCGCACAGGGCCGGACCGTGTTCGTCTCCTCCCATCTGATGAGCGAGATGGCGCTGACGGCCGACCACCTCGTCGTCATCGGGCAGGGCCGGTTGCTCGCGGACACCTCCATGGCGGACTTCATCGACCGCAACTCACGCAGTTACGTCCGGGTTCGCAGTCCGCAGCGGGAGCAGCTGCTCGATGTGCTGCACCAGGCGGGGGTCGTGGCCGTGGAGGGTGCCGAGGGGGTGCTGGAGGTGGACGGCGGCAAGGCCGAGCACATCGGTGAACTGGCGGCCCAGCACCGCATCACGCTGCACGAGCTGAGCCCGCAACAGGCCTCGCTGGAAGAGGCGTTCATGCAGCTGACGGCGGAGTCGGTGGAGTACCACGCGCACAGCGAGACGAGTCCGGCGAGCCCCGAGCCCGCGCGGCAGCAGTGGGGCGACGGCTGGAAGAGGGGCTGAGCATGGCGGTGACACAGGTCGTACGGTCGGAGTGGACCAAGATCCGGTCGGTGGCGTCCACGGTGTGGACACTCTCGCTGGTCGTCGTCGTGACGGTCGCTCTCGGCATGCTGATCGCGGCGCTGTCGAAGAACGAGTTCGACTCGATGAGCGCGCGGGACCGGGCGGAGTTCGACCCGACGTTCATCAGCTTCGCCGGGATGAGTCTCGGTCAGCTCGCGATGATCGTGTTCGGGGTGCTGGTCGTGTCGAACGAGTACAGCACCGGCATGATCCGCAGCTCGCTGGCCGCGGTGCCGCAGCGGGGCTCCTTCCTGTTCAGCAAGATCGCGGTGGCCAGTGGGCTGGCGCTGCTGGTCGGTCTCGTCACCAGCTTCGCCGCCTTCTTCCTGGGGCAGGCGATGCTGGGCTCGCACCGGGCGGAGATCGGCGACCCGGGGGTGCTGCGGGCGGTGTTCGGCGGGGGCCTCTACATGGCGCTGATCGCGATGTTCTCCATGGGCGTCGCCGCGATGCTGCGCTCGCCGATGCTGTCGCTGGGCATCCTGATGCCGTTCTTCTTCCTGATCTCCAACATCCTGGGCAACGTCGACGCGACGAAGAAGGTCGGCAGGTTCCTTCCCGACCAGGCCGGCAGCAAGATCATGCAGGTGGTCACGCCGATCGACGACGACACTCCGTACGGGCCCTGGGGCGGCCTGGGGATCATGGGACTGTGGGTGCTCGCCGCGCTGATCGGCGGTTATGCGCTGCTGAAGAAGCGCGACGCCTAGGGCCGGGCGGACTCTTTACCTCCTCTTGGGCGGAACCGTCAGCGCCTGGATATCCTCCTAACCCTTACGGGGGGCGTGCGCCCCGCTGTCCTGAACCTTGCGATGGGTGCGGAGCATGATCGAAGCAGTCGGCCTGACAAAGCGCTACGGCGACAAGACCGCTGTGTACAACCTTTCCTTCCAGGTGCGGCCCGGAGCCGTCACCGGCTTCCTCGGGCCGAACGGCTCGGGCAAGTCGACGACGATGCGAATGATCCTCGGCCTGGACAACCCGACGGCCGGGCAGGTGACGATCGGCGGCTATCCGTACCGTCGGCTGCCCAACGCGGCCCGCCAGGTCGGCGCCCTGCTGGACGCCAAGGCGGTGCACGGCGGCCGCTCGGCCCGCAACCACCTGCTGTCCCTCGCCCAGCTGTCGGGCATCCCGGCCCGGCGGGTGGACGAGGTGCTCGGGGTCGTCGGTCTGCAGGACGTGGCCAAGAAGCGGTCCAAGGGCTTCTCCCTGGGCATGGGGCAGCGGCTCGGCATCGCCGCGGCGCTGCTCGGCGACCCGCAGGTGCTGCTGTTCGACGAGCCGGTCAACGGCCTCGACCCCGAGGGCATCCTCTGGGTCCGCAACCTCATGAAGGCGCTGGCGGCGGAGGGCCGGACGGTCTTCGTCTCCTCCCACCTGATGAGCGAGATGGCGCTGACCGCCGACCACCTCATCGTCATCGGGCGCGGCCAGCTGCTCTCCGACATGAGCATCAAGGACTTCATCTCGGCGAACTCCGCCGACTTCGCGCGCGTCCGCACGCCCGACACCGAGCCGCAGCAGCGCGAGAAGCTCTCGGCCGCGCTCACCGAGTCCGGCGGGCACGTGCTGCCCGAGCAGGACGGCGGGCTGCGCGTGACGGGGCTGCCCCTGCCGCGCATCAGCGACATCGCGCACGACCACGGCGTACGGCTGTGGGAGCTGTCGCCGCACCAGGCCTCCCTGGAGGAGGCGTACATGCGGATGACGCAGGGCGCCGTCGACTACCGCTCGACGATCGACCAGAAGGAAGGGCTACAGCAACCGC
Source organism: Streptomyces sp. NPDC007929 (assembly GCF_042959065.1). Classification (NCBI taxonomy): domain Bacteria; kingdom Bacillati; phylum Actinomycetota; class Actinomycetes; order Kitasatosporales; family Streptomycetaceae; genus Streptomyces; species Streptomyces sp. NPDC007929. The sequence goes on from NZ_JBIBKD010000008.1 coordinate 380,120, forward strand.
TGCCGCCCGGCGCGCAGCCGCCGATGCCGGTGCCCGGACAGGGCCAGCCGGGCTGGTACGCCCCGCCGCCGCCCCAGCAGGGCGGCGGACCCGTCCCGGCGCCGCCGCAGGGCGCACCCGGCGGCGGCGCACCGGGCCAGGCTCCGGCGGGCCCCTACGGCGCCCCGGGGGCTCCCGGCGCCGCCCCGAGCGCCCCTGCCGGCCCCGGCACGGGAACGCCCAACCCGTACGCCCAGTCCGCGCCCCAGGCGCCCCAGGGCCCCGCCCAGCCCACCCCGCAGCCCTCCGCGGCCCAGCCCGCCCAGGCCCCCGCCGCGCCGGCGTCCGCCCCGCAGCCCTCCGCGAGCCAGGCCGCCCCGGCTTCCGCCGCGCCCGCGGCTCCCGCGCCCGCGCCCGCTGCCGCGGCCGCCCCGCCCGCGGCCCAGCCCGCCGCCCCGACCTCCGACCTGACCAAGCCCGAGGACGCCCGATGAGCAGCCCCCAGCCCCAGATGCCGCAGGCCGCCCCCGCCTGGCAGGCGGCTCCCGGTGCCGCCCCGCACTCCGGCGGGCCCGGCTACACCTCGCCGATCCCGATCGTGCGCACCCACCTCGGCAACGCCATCGCCTCCGAGTGGACGAAGATCAGGTCGGTGCGCTCCACCATGTGGACGCTCGGCGTGTTCGTCCTGCTCGTCGTCGGCATCGGTCTGCTGACCGGCTTGGTGGTGGCCAACTCCGACCCGGCCCTGGACGGCGAGAGCCCCCTCGGCCTGGGCTTCTTCGGGCTGCTGCTGGGCAGCATGTGCATCATCACGCTGGGCGTGCTGACCACGGCCTCGGAGTACGGCACCGGCATGATCCGCACCACGATGGTCGCGTGCCCGAGCCGGGGCAGGGTGCTGGCGGCGAAGGCCGTGGTGTTCTTCCTGACCGCGTTCACCGTGACGCTGGTGTCCTCGTCCCTCGTCGCCTTCCTGCACGTGGCGATGCTGGAGAGCGACGGCGCCAAGTCGCCCGCCGGCGGCGAGTGGCTGAAGGGCACGGTCGGCATTTCGCTCTACATCGCGCTGCTCGGCCTGTTCTCGCTGCTCATCGGCTCGATCATCCGGCATTCGGCCGGTGCCATCACCATCATGATCGGCACCGTGCTGGCCCCGCTGGTGATCGCGCTGTTCATGTTCTCGGAGTCGCTGCAGGGCGTACGCGACGCCCTGTTCGAGTACTCGATCCCGAGCCAGCTGAGCGTCTTCTACTCCACCTCCCTCAACACGGGCAGCCAGTCCGGCCCGACCGGCTGGGACCCGCTGTGGATCATCCTCGGCGCCACGGCCGTCGCGTTCGCCGGTGCCTTCGCGCTGCTGGAGAAGCGGGACGTCTGAGTCCGCTCAGAGGGTTCGGCTGAGTCCGCTCAGAACTTCGGCGCGTTACGGGACCGCTGCACCCCCGGGGTGCGGCGGTCCCGCGCGTTCCAGCAGGCCTTGTGCCAGTGTCTGCGGTCGTCGACGCCCGTGTGCTCGGCCCAGGCCACCACGTGCGGCACCCCGTCCGGGATCAGCTGGTCGCAGCCGGGGCAGCGGTACGACTTGCCCTGCGCGCTCGCGCCGGCCACGTGCCGCACGCTCCAGTTCTCACCCTGCCAGTTCTCCGAGGACTGCCAGCCGCCGTAACGACCGGGGCGCTCGTCCTGCGCGCTCCGGCCGGAGAAAGCGGCGCCCTTGGCTCGGTTGCGACGCGGGGACACGGGACACCTCTCGGGGCTATACAGGAAGCACGGGCCGCGTCCAGCCTACGCGGCGCGCACCGGGGTACGCGTACGGCGCCGAGCGCGCCGGGCCCCTCGCGGACGCGACGGGCTCACCCCCGGGTGCACTCCCCCGGGCCCCCGGCGGAACGCCCCATTCTGCAGACAATCCGCAAAATACTCCGCCCGGCCGTGTCCTCGGCACGTGTCAGACGGTTATGCGGTGTGGGGGAGCTCCGTGTCGGAGCCAAGGAAGCAGGAAAGCAATGCGCGTTGGAAGTTTCGTGTTGGCGGCCCAGTTCCCCGGCCAGGGTGAGGGAGAGGCGCTGCACCGCGCGGTCCGCTCGGCCGAGGTGGCCGAGGAGGCCGGGCTCGACACGGTCTGGCTGGCCGAGCACCACTTCGTGCCGTACGGCACGTGCCCGTCCGCCATCACCCTGGCCGCCTTACTGCTGGGCCGCACCCGCCGCGTCCGGGTCGGCACGGCGGTCAGTGTGCTGCCCACCGTCCACCCGGTGGCGCTGGGCGAACAGGCCGCGCTGCTGCACCACACGAGCGGCGGGCGGTTCACGCTCGGTGTCGGGCGCGGCGGCCCCTGGGTCGACCTGGAGGTGTTCGGCGCGGGTCTGGAGGCGTACGAGAAGGGGTTCCCGGAGTCGCTGGAGCTTCTGGTGCGGTGGCTGCGCGAGGCGTCCGTGGCCGCCGACGGGGAGCGCTTCCGCTTCCGTGAAGTCCCGGTGGTGCCGCGGCCGTCGGAGGCGCTGTCGGAGGTCGCGGGGCCCGAGGTCGTCGTGGCCTGCACCTCGCCGTCGAGCGTGCGGCTCGCCGCCGAGCGGGGCCTGTCGATGCTGCTCGGGATGCACGTGGGGGACGAGGAGAAGGCCGAGATGGTCGCGCTGTGGCGGCGGCACGCGCGGGCCTGCGGCCGGTCGCCGGAGGAGATCCGGGGCGCGTCCCATGTCTCGGCCGGGGTCTGCCAGATCGCGGACCGGCGGGCCGACGCGGCGGAGACGCTGATGAAGGCGATGCCGGGCTGGCTGAAGCAGGGCCTGGAGGCGCATGTCACGGTCGACGGGCGCACGCGCCGGATGCGCGACCCGCTCGCCTACACCGAACTGCTCTGCGGGCTGCACCCGGTGGGCACGCCGCGGCTGTGCGCGGACCGACTGGCGGCGACCAGCGAGCGGACGGGCATCTCCCGCTTCGCGCTGCTCGTGGAGGGCTCCGGGGACCTGGCGGCGACCGAGGAGAACGTGCGGCGGCTGGGCGCCGAGGTGCTCCCCCAACTCGTCTGAGAGCGCGGTGGATTCCTGGGGCTTGCCGCTCCGGTACAGAACTGCACCTCCCGCGTACGGAGCGGCAAGCAGTGGCGCCGCGTCAGCAGTCCCGGAACTCGGGTGACTGGTTCAGCACCTGACTGCGGACCGAGGTGAAGCGGTCCAGCTTCTCGTCGACCGAGGAGTCAAGCGGGAACACGGCCACCCGGTGGCAGTTCTGGAAAGCCAGGCGCACACCGAAGTGCCGTTGCAGCGCGCCGCGTATCGCGTCACTCGCAAGCGCACGCAGCAGCTGACCGCGTGCCTGCTCGTCCGGCGGGGGCGTCTGGTTGTCGGCGAACGCACCGCCGTCCACCTTCAGCTGGGCCACCAGTGAGCTGATCATCTCCCACGCATAGGGCAGGGAGGTCCGGACGCAGTCGACGAATTCCGCTTCGTCGACCTCGCCTCGCTCGGCCTGTTCGAGTAGGGCCGGTGAGACGTCGAGCGACATGAGTTCTCCTCTCGCACCCCCGACGAGCAGGGGTTGCCGGACAGATAAGGGAGTTCGCGACGCCGGACACGCTGCGTACACGCACCGCGACCTCCCGTTCATACGGTAAGCAACGTACGGTGACCGCACCAGGAAAATGCGCAGATGAGACACTCCCAGTGAGCACATCGTGCACACAATCGGCCATTACCGAACGCGTGTTTTCCAGGGCGAATCGCGTGGACAGGTGCCCGTCGAGTAGCGTTGCCGACCATGCGTCTCGTCATTGCCCGCTGCTCCGTGGACTACGCCGGGCGGCTCACCGCCCACCTTCCCTCGGCCCCGCGCCTGATCCTGGTGAAGGCGGACGGCAGCGTCTCGATCCACGCCGACGACCGGGCCTACAAGCCTCTGAACTGGATGTCGCCGCCCTGCACGTTGAAGGAGGGCACCGGCGAGGAGGAGGGCGTCTGGACCGTCGTCAACAAGGCGGGCGAGAAGCTCATCATCACGATGGAGGAAGTCCTCCACGACTCCTCGCACGAACTGGGGGTCGATCCCGGCCTGATCAAGGACGGCGTGGAAGCGCACCTTCAGGCGCTGCTCGCCGACCGCATCGAGACACTCGGCGACGGCTACACGCTGATCCGCCGCGAGTACCCGACGGCCATCGGACCGGTCGACATCCTGTGCCGGGACGCCGACGGCAAGACCGTCGCGGTGGAGATCAAGCGGCGCGGTGAGATCGACGGCGTGGAGCAGCTCACGCGCTATCTGGAGCTGCTGAACCGCGATCCCCATCTCGCCCCGGTGCGCGGCGTCTTCGCGGCCCAGGAGATCAAGCCCCAGGCCCGCGTCCTGGCGACGGACCGCGGCATCGGCTGCCAGGTCCTCGACTACGACGCACTGCGGGGCATCGAGGACGACAAGCTGCGACTGTTCTGACCGTCCCCCTCCAACGGCGAACAGGGCCGGGTCCGCTGGGCGGATCCGGCCCTGTTCGTGTGTGCGGGCGTCAGATCACCGTCTCCGCGCCGCTCGGCGTGCCGCTGCTGCTCTGCGGCGCGCTCGCCGAGGTGCTCGTCGGAGCGCTGGGCGCCGGGCCGCTGGCCGAGTCGGAGGTGGACGGATCGGTCGTCGGCGGTTCCGAGGTGGGCGGCTCGGAGGTGGGCGGTTCCGAGGTGGGCGGCTCGGACGTCGGCGGCTTCGACGTCGGCGGCTTGGACGTGGGGGGCTTCGACGTCGGCGGCTTGGACGTGGGCGGCTTCGAGCTCGACGGCGGCTTCGACGGCGACGGCGCATCGCTCGGTTCCCGTGAGCCGCTCGGCGAGCCCGTGGGTGTCGGGTCGTCCGAGGTGCCGAGGGTGCCGTCGGGGCCCGGGTCCGTCGGCCGGGGGGCCGCCTCGCCGTTGTCCCCGTCGCCCTCGTTCGCGGGCCGGTCGGCGCCGAGGCTGCCGTCGTTGACGCCCTGGCTGGCGGAGGGGTTCACGCCGACCTGCTCGGACGGTGAGTTCGGGTCGTTGTCGGAGGTGGCGCCGAGCGTCACCACCGTGCCCAGGACGGCCACGAGCAGGGCACCCGCACCGGCCGCCACGAGGTTGCGCCGGGCCAGGCCCTTGAGGCCGCCGCGGGCCCCCCGCGAGGGCGCGGACGAGCCGCGGTGGGTGACCAGGGTCGGGGACGCCGGCTTCTGGAGCGTCGGGAAGGCCGCCGGAACACCGCCGGGCGGGGACGCCGACTCCTCGTCACGGGTGTCGGGCACCTCCTCCCCCGCGGTCGGCCCGAGCCCGAGGGGTGTGCCCGAGCGGTCGGCGACCAGGGCGAGAGCGCGACGCCCGGCGACGGTGCCGCGCTTGTCGGCGAGGGCGCCGCGCAGGCCGATGGAGGCCTCCAGTTCGGCACGGGCCCGGTCGAGCCGGCCCTCGCACAGGGCGAGAACGCCGAGCTCGTGGTGGAAGTAGGCCTCCTCGCCGACGTCACCGGCGAGCCGGGCGGCCTCGGCGCCGGAGCGCAGGGCCCGCTCCCAGGCGCTCCAGTGCAGTCCGGCGGCGAACGCGGGGGCGGCGGTGCGGGCCAGGTGGACGGCCGCGCTCTCCTCGCCCTCGGCGGGCGGACGGGTGGTGGGGCCGAGGAGGGCCAGGGCGGCGATGACCGCGTCGGCCTCGGCGCACACCCGCTCGGGGGTGACCGAGGGGTGCCCGGCCCACCAGGAGTAGTGCTGGGCGGCGCTGCGGGCACCGGCCTCGGCCTCGTCGGCGTACCCGGCGGCCTCCAGCTGGGCCGGTACACCGGCCGCGAGGCGGTAGCGGGAGCCGACCGGGGAGACCAGGCCGCAGGCGGCCAGCTCGCCGAGCGCGGCGTCCGCGTGGGTGTCGCCGACCAGGGCGGGCAGATGCGCCTGGTGCGGGACCTCGCCGCCGAGGGCTACGGCGAAGCGCAGGGTGGCGCGGGCGGAGGCGCTCAGCCGGGAGGCGAGCAGCGGCGCGGGGGCGGCGGCCTCGCCGAGCGCGGGCAGCGGTACGTCGTCGCCGAGGTCGTAGGTCTCGGCGGGGTCGGCCGGGGGCGTGTCCTCGAAGACGCCGAACTCGTCGACGGCGCCGGTGCCGGCGCGCAGCCGGTCGCGCTGCCGGAGCAGGGCACCGGCCTGGACGAAGCGCAGCGGCAGGCCCTCGGACTCGAACCAGAGGTCGCCGGCCCAGTTGGACTCGTCCTCGGTGAGGGTCCGGCCGACGGCGTGCTCCAGCAGGTCGAGGCCGGCCGCGCGCTCCAGTCCGCCGAGGAGGACCTCCTCGACGCCGGAGTCGGCGGAGGGGGCGGGCACGTCCGGGGTGGCACCGAGCAGGAAGGCGCACTCGGGGGTGGCCTCCAGCAGCTCGTCGAGCGCGGCGCCGCCGAACTCCAGGTCGTCCACGACGACGACCGCGCCGATCTCCCGTACGTGGGTGAGCAGCTCGTCCCGGTCCGGGCGGTGCAGGGGGGCGCTGTACACCGCGTGGAAAAGGTCGTACAGCAGGTCGCCGACGGTGCGGCCGAAGCCGCTGAGGCGGACGACGCCGTCGGGGGCGAGGTCGGAGCAGTCCTCGGCGACGAGGTCGAGCAGGCGGGTGCGGCCTGAGCCGGGCGCGCCGGTGAGGCGGGTGGAGCGGCCGCGGGCGAGCAGCCGCACCAGCTGCTCGCGCTCGTCCTGGCGGGCCAGCAGCGGCAGGGCGGGCTGCGCGGGGCCGGGCGGGACGGGCGGGCGGGCGGCGCGCTCGGCCTCGGCGCGTTCGGCCGCGGTGAGCTTGACGGGCCGGGCGGGCCGTTCGGCGGGCGGGCAGGCCTCGATCTCGCTGCCGTCGACGGGGTTGACGGTCAGCAGGAAGTCGCCTGCGACGAGCTGCACCGTGCGGGCGAGCGCCGGGGCGTGCTGCGCGAAGTCGGGTGTGAGGGATTCCCTGGGCGGGCGCTGGCGCGGCGCGGAGCCGTCACCGTCATGGCCGTACTCCTCGGGTCCCTGGTTGTCAGGATCCATAGGTCAAGCCCCCAAAAGCGTGTGTGTGCCTGGAAAAGCCCCTCCCGGCCTTGCTGCACACCGCGCTGTCGCTTCTGGTCCGGTCCCGCTCGAAGGGTGTCAAGGCAGCGGGCAGCCGAACCCTAAACCTTCGCACAGTATCTACGACAGTCCGGGGTACCGCGCCGTCCACAACGTCACGGTCTCGTGAGGATTGTGCGCGTCGCACGATTCGACGATGTGCGTCCGGGTCTCCCCGGTCGCACGGCTCACACCCGCGGGAGGCGTCACACGCGGGGCAGGGTCTCCACCCCGATGCCGCCCTCGATCGCCAGGATCCGGTGCAGGCGGGTGGCCACCAGCAGGCGCTGCATCTGCGGTGGTACCCCGCGCAGCACCAGGCGCCGGCCGCAGCGGCCGGCCCGCCGGTGGGCCCCCATGATCACGCCGAGACCGGTGGCGTCCCAGGAGTCCAGTTCGGACAGGTCCAGCACGAGGTCTCCGACTCCGTCGTCGACGGCCGAGTGCAGGACCGTACGGGCGTCCGCCGCGCTCCGGACGTCGAGGCGGCCCCCGACGACCAGCTCGGCGTGGTCGCCCCTGATGTACATATGCGCTCCCCGTGCGTGCGAATCGTGCTCCGCGTTCTGATGTGGGTGATGCAACCTCTGACTGTGTGGAGGTGTCAGAGGTTGCTTCTTGTAAGCGAACCGATACCGAATTCACCCTGCCGTGTGATGGGCCCGGGGCATGTGCGGTTTCAGTGCTTGTAGAAGCCCTGCCCGCTCTTGCGTCCGATGTCACCGGCGTCAACCATCCGGCGCATCGACTCGGGGGCCGCGAACTTCTCGTCCTGGGACTCGGTGTAGATGTTGTTCGTGGCGTGCAGCAGGATGTCGACGCCGGTCAGGTCCGCCGTCGCCAGCGGGCCCATGGCGTGACCGAAGCCCAGCTTGCATGCGAGGTCGATGTCCTCGGCGCTGGCCACGCCCGACTCCTGCAGCTTCGCGGCCTCGACGACCAGGGCGCAGATGAGACGGGTCGTCACGAAGCCGGCGACGTCACGGTTGACGACGATGCAGGTCTTGCCGACCGACTCGGCGAACTCCCGGGCCGTGGCGAGGGTTTCGTCGCTGGTCTTGTAGCCGCGGACGAGTTCGCACAGCTGCATCATCGGCACCGGCGAGAAGAAGTGCGTGCCGACGACCCGCTCGGGGCGCTCCGTCGCCGCCGCGATCTTGGTGATCGGGATGGCGGAGGTGTTGGAGGCGAGGACCGCGTCGTCCTTGACGATCTTGTCGAGCGCACGGAAGATCTCGTGCTTGACCTCGAGCTTCTCGAAGACCGCCTCGACGACGACGTCCGCGTCGGCCGCGGCGTCCAGGTCGGTGGTGGCGGTGATGCGGGCGAGGGCGGCGTCGGCGTCGTGCGCCTCCAGCTTGCCCTTGGCGACGAACTTGTCGTACGACGCCTTGATGCCGTCGGTGCCTCGCGTCAGTGCCTCGTCGGTGACGTCCCGCAGGACCACGTCCCAGCCCGCCTGAGCGGAGACCTGGGCGATGCCGGATCCCATGAGGCCGGCTCCGATGACGGCGAGCTTCCGTGCCACTGTGCGACTCCCCTGACGCGCTGCTTATGTCTGCTTCTCGGCCGGACACTAGCGCTCGTGAGGGGCTGTGTGACCGGTAAGTAATGCGCGTCACGTCTCAGATGACGGACATCACACCAGGAGGGGTCACGCGGCGCCTCGTACGGCGTAGTTGAGCACCTTCTCGCTCTGTACGGCGCCCTGGTGGCCGTCGGACCCGCGGCGCTGTCCGTGACAGTGGGCACACGCGTGTTCCGAACCGCGTGAGCGTCACTACGCTGGCCTCATGGTCAATCTGACGCGCATCTACACCAGGACCGGCGACCAGGGCACCACCGCCCTCGGCGACATGAGCCGGACCGCCAAGACCGACCTGCGGATCTCCGCGTACGCCGACGCCAACGAGGCGAACGCGGTGATCGGCACGGCGATCGCGCTGGGCGGATTGGACGAGGAGATCGTCACGGTCCTCACCCGTGTCCAGAACGACCTGTTCGACGTGGGTGCGGACCTCTCGACGCCGGTGGTGGAGAACCCGGAGTTCCCGCCCCTGCGGGTCGAGCAGTTCTACATCGACAAGCTGGAGGCGGACTGCGACCGCTTCAACGAGCAGCTCGACAAGCTCCGCTCCTTCATCCTCCCCGGCGGCACCCCCGGCGCGGCCCTGCTGCACCAGGCCTGCACGGTCGTACGCCGGGCGGAGCGCTCGACGTGGGCGGCGCTGGAGGTCCACGCCGAGGTGATGAACCCCCTGACGGCGACCTACCTCAACCGCCTGTCCGACCTCCTGTTCATCCTCGCGAGGACGGCGAACAAGGAGGTCGGAGACGTGCTGTGGGTGCCGGGCGGAGAGCGCTAGCCTTCCACCAGGTTCTGCCGGGGCTTGCTCATGAGTGCGTCCCTTCCTTCGAGGTGGTGACCGCCTGCGGCTCCCCCGCGGGAGCTTTGCGCGGCCAGATCCAGTACGTCAGCGCGACCAGCCCGTGGATCCCGGCCGCGCGCCAGGCCACGTAGCGCCAGCTCTCCAGGGAGGTGACGCGGCTCGGGTCGTCGACGTACCAGATGGCCAGCTGGAGCAGCACGGTCGCGACGACGGCGCCGGTCACCGTGCCCAGCCACACCTGGCCCTCGTGGCGGGCCCGGGCCATGCCGTAGCGGGGCGGGCCGACGGGCTTCGGGGCGCCGCCCAGCCGGTGCGCGGCGTGGCCGTCGAGCCACTTCACCGTGCGGTGGCCGTGCCCGACGGTGTAGCCGATGTACAGCGCGGCCAGGCCGTGCGTCCAGTTCGGCTCCGCGCCGCTTCTCAGGTCCACGGCCGTGGCCACCAGCAGGACGACCTCCAGCAGCGGCTCGCACAGCAGCAGGCCCAGTCCAAGGCGCGGCATCCGCAGCAGGTAGCGGGCGCCCAGCCCGGCCGCCAGCAGCACCCAGAAGCCGATCTCGCAGGCTGCGATCAATGCGACGATCACGGTTCGCTCCTCTCGGTCACCTCTTCAGGCTCCCGTGCGGCGCGCCCGGAATTGTCGTCGTGACTGACGAACCCGCAGTACATCGAAGGATGCAGCCGGGGACCCTCCGCGGGGATCACGCGCGGGGCACGACAGGCGTGTTGGATGGTCACATGCCGGTACGACTCCCCCGCCCCCGCCGCTTCGACGTCCACGTCGCCGTGGGCGGCCTGCTCGGCGGGCTGCTGCTGTGGGGCGTCGGCCTGGCCACCCGGCCGCACACCGAGGTGTACGTACTGCTGCCGGGGCGCTGGCCGGTGCTGCTGCCGCTCGTCGTCATGGCGGGCTGCGAGCTGCTGCGCCGCACCGCTCCGCGCACCGGCCTGCTGATCGGCACGGCCGCGATCGTCCTGGACCTCCTGACCCAGGGCAACCTGGTCACGCTCCTGATGTACACCGACCTGATGTACGCGGCCGTGCTGTACGGCCCGCCCGCCTCCGCCCACCGCATCCCGCGGATCACCGGGCTGCTCACGGTCGCCGCGGCGGTGGTGCCGTTCGCGCTCTGGCGTGAGCCCGAGGCACTGCTGATCGGTGTGGTCACCGGCCTGGTCGCCTTCGGCCCGGCCGCTACCGGACTGATCGTCCGCAATCACCGTGACGCCGCGGTGGCGGCCCGGCTGCGCGCCGAACAGACCGCGCTGCTCGCCGAGATGGACCGCACCCAGGCCGTCACCGCCGAACGGGCCCGGATGGCGCGCGAGCTGCACGACATGGTCGCCAACCACCTGTCCGCGATCGCCATCCACTCCACCGCCGCCCTCTCCCTGGAGGATCCCAAGACCTCGCAGGACGCGCTGGTGGTCATCCGGGAGAACAGCGTGGCGGGGCTCGCGGAGATGCGGCGGCTGATCGGCATCCTGCGGGACTCCAGCGGCGACACCGAGCCCGTCGCCGCGCCCACCCTCGACGGACTGGGCGCCCTGGTCGACAGCGCCCGCGCCAACGGCCTCGACGTCACCCTGGAGGCCGAGCGCGGCAGACTACCGGCGCCGGTGGAACTCGCCGCCTACCGGATCGTCCAGGAGTCCCTCACCAACGCCCTCAAGCACGCCGGTCCCGGCCGGGTCGCCGTGACCCTGGCCCGGCGGGACGGGCTGCTGACCGTGGCGGTGACCAGCCCTTACGGTGACCGGGACGGACCCACCGCCCCCGGCTCCGGCGCGGGGCTCGTCGGCATGCGGGAGCGCGCCGCGCTGCTGGACGGCAGGTTCGAGGCCGGCCCCGAGGACTCGCCGGACGGCAAGATCTGGGCCGTACGCGCGACCCTGCCCGTGACCGAAGGAGAACCCGAATGATCCGCGTCCTGGTCGCCGAGGACCAGTCCGCCGTCCGCGCAGGCCTGGTCCTCATCCTGCGCAGCGCACCCGACATCGAGGTGGTGGGCGAGGCGGCGGACGGTGAGCAGGCGGTGGCGCTGGCCCGGGAGCTGCGTCCGGACCTGGTGCTGATGGACGTCCAGATGCCTCGCCTGGACGGGGTGTCGGCGACCCGGCAGGTCGTGGAGGAAGGGCTCGCCGACGTGCTGGTGCTGACCACGTTCGATCTGGACGAGTACGTCTTCGGGGCGCTGCGTGCGGGTGCCTCCGGCTTCCTGCTCAAGAACACCGAGGCCAAGAAGCTGCTGGAGGCCGTCCGGACGGTCGCGCGCGGGGAAGGGCTGATCTCGCCGGCGGTCACCCGGCGGCTGATCGCGGAGTTCGCCGCGAAGCCGGCCCGCGAGCCGGCGGCCGACGCGTCCGTGCTGGAGCGGCTCACCCGACGTGAGCGCGAGGTGCTGTCGTGCCTGGGCCAGGGCCTGTCCAACGCGGGGATCGCGGAGCGGCTGGACATGGCCGAGGCGACCGTGAAGACCCATGTCAGCCGGTTGCTGGGGAAGCTGGAGCTGCGCAGTCGCGTGCAAGCGGCGGTGCTGGCTCAGGAGTTGGGGATCTGAACCGATCCCGGGCGTAGTGGTCCAGACCTATTGACCGGTGGTCCAGACCTTTCTATTCTCACCGCACCATGAGTGGGCGTGAGGCTCAGTCACGCCCCCACAACTCCATCAAGGAGGCGCAGCATGCGCTTCAGACACAGAGCCGCGGCAGGGTTCGCGACGCTGTTGCTCCCGCTGGCCGGCCTCGTCGGCCTGGCGAGCCCGGCCCAGGCCGCGACGTCCGCCACCGCTTCCTACGCCAAGACCCAGGACTGGGGCTCCGGCTTCGAGGGCAAGTGGACGGTGAAGAACACCGGCACCACGGCCCTCAGTTCCTGGACCGTCGAGTGGGACTTCCCCTCCGGCACCTCCGTCACCTCCGCCTGGGACGCCGACGTCACCTCCTCCGGCACCCACTGGACCGCGAAGAACAAGTCCTGGAACGGCACCCTCGCCCCCGGCGCCTCCATCTCCTTCGGCTTCAACGGCAGCGGCACCGGCTCGCCCACGAACTGCAAGCTCAACGGCGGAAGTTGCGACGGCGGCAGCACCGAGCCCGGCGACAGCGCGCCGAGCGCCCCGGGCACCCCGACCGCCTCGGACATCACCGACACCTCGGTGAAGCTGTCCTGGTCCGCCGCCACCGACGACAAGGGCGTCAAGAACTACGACGTCCTGCGCGACGGCAGCAAGGTCGCCACCGTGACGGGCACCTCGTACACCAGCACCGGCCTCACCGCGGGCACCGACTACTCCTACTCCGTCCAGGCCCGCGACACCGCCGACCAGACCGGCCCGGTCAGCGGCGCCGTCCGGGTCCGCACCACCGGCGGCACCACCGAGCCGCCCACCGGCGACAAGGTCAAGCTCGGCTACTTCACCGAGTGGGGCGTCTACGGCCGCAACTACCACGTCAAGAACCTGGTCACCTCGGGCACGGCGTCGAAGATCACGCACATCAACTACGCCTTCGGCAACGTCAAGAACGGCCAGTGCACCGTCGACGACACCTACGCCGCCTACGACAAGGCCTACCCGGCCGACCAGTCCGTCAGCGGCCAGGCCGACACCTGGGACCAGCCGCTGCGGGGCAACTTCAACCAGCTGCGCCAGCTGAAGGCCAAGTACCCGCACATCAAGGTGCTGTACTCCTTCGGCGGCTGGACCTACTCCGGCGGCTTCGGCCAGGCGGCGCAGAACGCGGCCGCGTTCGCCAAGTCCTGCAAGGCCGTCGTCGAGGACCCGCGCTGGGCCGACGTCTTCGACGGCATCGACATCGACTGGGAGTACCCGAACGCCTGCGGCCTGACCTGTGACACATCCGGTCCGGCGGCCTTCAAGAACCTCTCCCAGGCCCTGCGCACCGAGTTCGGCCCGAACTACCTGGTGACCGCGGCCATCACCGCCGACGGCTCCTCCGGCGGCAAGATCGACGCGGCCGACTACGGCGGCGCCGCCCAGTACCTCGACTGGTACAACGTGATGACGTACGACTACTTCGGCGCCTTCGACAAGGACGGCCCGACCGCCCCGCACTCCCCGCTCACGTCCTACCCGGGGATCCCGCAGGACGGCTTCAACTCGGCCGCCGCGATCGCCAAGCTGAAGGCGAAGGGCGTCCCCGCGAAGAAGCTGCTGCTCGGCATCGGCTTCTACGGCCGCGGCTGGACCGGCGTCACCCAGTCCGCCCCGGGCGGAGCGGCCACGGGCGCGGCTCCGGGCACGTACGAGGCGGGCATCGAGGACTACAAGGTCCTGAAGAACTCCTGCCCGGCCACCGGCACCGTCGCCGGCACCGCGTACGCGCACTGCGGCAGCAACTGGTGGTCCTACGACACCCCGTCGACGATCGCCGGGAAGATGAGCTGGGCCAAGAACCAGGGCCTGGGCGGCGCGTTCTTCTGGGAGTTCAGCGGAGACACCGCGAACGGAGAACTGGCGACGGCCGTCGACAGAGGCCTGTCGTAAACGAATTCGGCGGATTACGCCACGTTGACGCGCTGACCCGGCGGGGCTGCCTCAAGCCACGCGAGGAAACCGGTCAGCGCGTCTTCGCTCATCGCGAGTTCGAGACGCGTGCCCCGGTGCAGGCAGGCCAGGATCACATGGTCGGACAGGAGCGCCAGCTCCTCCTCGCCCTCCGGGACACGGCGTCCGGCCACCTCGATCGCGGAACGCTCCAGGACGCGACGCGGACGCGGCGAGTACGAGAAGACGCGGTACCACTCGACCCGGTCGCCGTTGTAGCGGGCCACCCCGTACGCCCAGCCCTTGCCGTTGGCGTCACCCTCGGCGGGGGCGTCCCAGCGCAGGCTGGCGTCGAACGTGCCGCCCGAGCGCTGGATCAGCCGGCGGCGCAGGCCGAAGACGAACAGGCCCACCACCACGAGGGCCACCACGATTCCGCACACAGTCAGAGCGAGGACCATCGACACCGACCTCCTCGTCTCCTAGGTAACGGAACGTAAAAATCACCCACATCCACCTCAGCCGCGGCTGGGTCCGGATCTCTCCGGTACCCAGCCGCGGCTGAGTGACGTCATCACACGGCGGACTCGGTCAGCGCGCCGCCGTGGCAGCCCGCAGACGGACGTCCGCGCGGCGCTGGGCCTCCGCGTCGTCCTCCGCCTTCGCGCGCTCGAGCTCCTGCTCCGCGCGCTGGACATCGATCTCGTCCGACAGCTCGGCGACCTCCGCGAGCAGCGAGAGCTTGTCGTCCGCGAACGAGATGAATCCGCCGTGCACAGCGGCGACGACCGTCCCGCCCTCGCTCGTACGGATGGTCACCGGGCCCGACTCCAGCACACCGAGCAGCGGCTGGTGACCGGGCATGACGCCGATGTCGCCGGACGTGGTGCGCGCGACGACCAGGGTGGCCTGGCCGGACCAGACCTCACGGTCGGCCGCGACCAACGCGACGTGCAGCTCAGCAGCCAAGGGTGGCTCCTCGGGTCACCACCCGGCGGGAGTGCCGGGTGTTGGTTACAAGTCTAGTAGGCGTGACAGAGGGGGCGGGACGAACCCCGCCCCCTCCGACGAGCACGGGGCTCAGGAGACGCCGAGCTCCTTGGCGTTCTTCTTCAGGTCCTCAAGACCACCGCACATGAAGAACGCCTGCTCCGGGAAGTGGTCGTACTCGCCGTCGCAGATCGCGTTGAACGCGGCGATCGACTCGTCCAGCGGCACGTCCGAACCGTCCACGCCGGTGAACTGCTTGGCGGCGTGGGTGTTCTGGGACAGGAAGCGCTCCACGCGACGGGCACGGTGGACAACGAGCTTGTCCTCCTCGCCGAGCTCGTCGATACCGAGGATCGCGATGATGTCCTGCAGGTCCTTGTACTTCTGCAGGATGTTCTTCACGCGCATCGCGGCGTTGTAGTGCTCCGCCGTGATGTACCGCGGGTCGAGGATGCGGGACGTCGAGTCCAGCGGGTCCACGGCCGGGTAGATGCCCTTCTCGGAGATCGGACGGGAGAGAACCGTCGTCGCGTCGAGGTGGGCGAAGGTGGTGGCCGGGGCCGGGTCGGTCAGGTCGTCCGCGGGGACGTAGATCGCCTGCATCGAGGTGATCGAGTGACCACGGGTCGAGGTGATGCGCTCCTGGAGGGTGCCCATCTCGTCGGCCAGGTTCGGCTGGTAGCCCACCGCGGAGGGCATACGGCCGAGCAGGGTCGACACCTCGGAACCGGCCTGGGTGAAGCGGAAGATGTTGTCGATGAAGAACAGCACGTCCTGCTTCTGGACGTCACGGAAGTACTCCGCCATCGTCAGGCCGGCCAGGGCCACGCGCAGACGGGTGCCCGGGGGCTCGTCCATCTGGCCGAAGACCAGGGCGGTCTTGTCCAGAACGCCGGACTCTTCCATCTCCGCGATGAGGTCGTTGCCCTCACGGGTGCGCTCGCCGACGCCCGCGAAGACGGAGACGCCCTCGTGGAGGTTGGCGACACGCATGATCATTTCCTGGATCAGCACGGTCTTGCCGACACCGGCACCACCGAACAGACCGATCTTGCCGCCCTTGACGTACGGGGTGAGCAGGTCGACGACCTTCAGGCCCGTCTCGAACATCTCGGTCTTCGACTCGAGCTGGTCGAACGCGGGGGCCTTGCGGTGGATGGACCAGCGCTCGCCCTCGTGGACCTCGTCGCTGTTCAGCACCTCACCGAGGGTGTTGAACACCTTGCCCTTGGTGAAGTCACCGACCGGGACGGTGATGCCCGCACCGGTGTCGGTCACCGGGGCCTGGCGGACCAGGCCGTCGGTGGGCTGCATGGAGATGGCGCGGACCAGGCCGTCACCCAGGTGCTGGGCGACCTCCAGGGTCAGCGTCTTCTTCTCGCCGGCGAGCGCCGGGTCGGCGACCTCGACGTGAAGGGCGTTGTAGATCTCCGGCATCGCGTCGACGGGGAACTCCACGTCGACGACCGGGCCGATGACCCGCGCGACGCGGCCCGTCGCCGTGGCCGTCTCAACAGTGGTGGTCATTTATCGGTCACTCCCCGCGGTCGCGTCGGCCAGGGCGCTCGCGCCACCGACGATCTCGCTGATTTCCTGGGTGATTTCGGCCTGGCGGGCCTGGTTGGCAAGCCGGGTGAGCGTCTCGATGAGCTCTCCGGCGTTGTCGGTGGCCGACTTCATCGCGCGCCGCGTGGCGGCGTGCTTGGAGGCGGCCGACTGGAGCAGCGCGTTGTAGATGCGGCTCTCGACGTAGCGCGGCAGCAGGGCGTCGAGGACGTCCTCCGCCGAGGGCTCGAAGTCGAACAGCGGGAGGATCTCGCCCTTGGGCTTGGCCTCCGCCGCCACCTCATCGAGGCTGAGCGGCAGCAGCCGGGCCTCGATCGCCGTCTGCGTCATCATCGACACGAACTCGGTGTAGACGATGTGGAGCTCGTCCACGCCGCCCTCGGCCGTCTCCGTCTCGATCGCCTCGATCAGCGGGGCCGCGACCTTCTTGGCGTCCGCGTACGACGGCTCATCGGTGAAGCCCGTGAACGTCTCCGCGATCTTGCGCTCGCGGAAGTTGTAGTGGGCGACACCACGGCGGCCGACGATGTAGTTGACGACCTCCTTGCCCTCGGCTTCGAGCTGCGCCGTGAGCTTCTCCGCGGCCTTGATGGCGTTGGAGTTGAAGGCGCCGGCCAGACCGCGGTCGCTCGTGAGGAGCAGGACCGCGGCACGGGTCGGGTTCTCCGGCTCCGTCGTCAGCGGATGCTTGGTGTTGGATCCGCCGGCGACCGCCGTGACCGCGCGGGTGAGCTCGGTCGCATACGGGGTGGAGGCCGCCACCTTGCGCTGCGCCTTGACGACGCGCGAGGCGGCGATCATCTCCATCGCCTTGGTGATCTTCTTGGTCGCGGAGACGGATCGGATGCGACGCTTGTAGACCCGGAGCTGGGCTCCCATGAGTCAGGTCCCTTCCGTCGTCACTTACCGGCAGCCGGGGTGTCCTCGCCGAGCAGCTTGCCGTCGGCGGTCTCGAACTGCTTCTTGAACTCCACGATGGCGTCGGCGACGGCCTGAAGCGTGTCGTCGGACATCTTGCCGCCCTCGCGGATGGAGGTCATCAGGCCCTGCTCCTTGCGGTGCAGGTACTCCAGCAGCTCCTTCTCGAAGCGGCGGATGTCGACGACGGGGACGTCGTCCATCTTGCCGGTGGTGCCGGCCCAGACGGAGACGACCTGGTCCTCGGTGGCCATCGGCTGGTACTGCGCCTGCTTCAGCAGCTCGACCATGCGCTGGCCGCGCTCGAGCTGAGCCTTGGACGCGGCGTCCAGGTCGGAACCGAAGGCGGCGAACGCCTCCAGCTCACGGAACTGGGCGAGGTCCACGCGCAGCCGGCCGGAGACCTGCTTCATCGCCTTGTGCTGGGCGGAACCACCGACGCGGGAGACGGAGATACCGACGTTCAGCGCGGGGCGCTGACCGGCGTTGAACAGGTCCGACTCCAGGAAGCACTGGCCGTCGGTGATGGAGATGACGTTGGTCGGGATGAACGCCGAGACGTCGTTGGCCTTGGTCTCGACGATCGGCAGACCGGTCATCGAGCCGGCACCCATCTCGTCGGAGAGCTTGGCGCAGCGCTCCAGCAGACGGGAGTGCAGGTAGAAGACGTCACCCGGGTAGGCCTCACGGCCCGGCGGGCGGCGCAGCAGCAGCGACACGGCGCGGTAGGCGTCGGCCTGCTTCGACAGGTCGTCGAAGATGATCAGGACGTGCTTGCCCTGGTACATCCAGTGCTGGCCGATGGCCGAACCGGTGTACGGCGCCAGGTACTTGAAGCCGGCCGGGTCGGACGCCGGGGCGGCGACGATGGTCGTGTACTCCAGCGCGCCGGCCTCCTCCAGAGCGCCGCGCACGCCGGCGATGGTGGAGCCCTTCTGGCCGATGGCGACGTAGATGCAGCGGACCTGCTTGTTCGGGTCGCCCGAGCGCCAGTTGTCGCGCTGGTTGATGATCGTGTCGACGGCCAGGGCGGTCTTGCCGGTCTGGCGGTCACCGATGATCAGC
The DNA here is from genome assembly GCF_042959065.1 of Streptomyces sp. NPDC007929. Lineage (NCBI taxonomy): Bacteria > Bacillati > Actinomycetota > Actinomycetes > Kitasatosporales > Streptomycetaceae > Streptomyces > Streptomyces sp. NPDC007929. The sequence goes on from NZ_JBIBKD010000008.1 coordinate 398,599, forward strand.
TGACGCTGGCCACGGCCGATCGGGGTCATCGCGTCGACGGCCTTGTAGCCCGTCTCCATCGGCTCGTGCACCGACTTGCGGACCATGACGCCCGGAGCCTGCAGCTCCAGGGCGCGGCGGTCCTCGGTCTCGATCTCGCCGAGGCCGTCGATCGGGTTGCCGAGGGGGTCCACCACGCGGCCGAGGTAGCCCTCGCCCACCGCGACGGAGAGAACCTCACCGGTGCGCTGCACCGGCTGCCCCTCCTCGACGCCGCTGAACTCGCCGAGGACGATGGCACCGATCTCGCGCTCCTCGAGGTTGAGGGCGAGGCCGAGGGTGCCGTCCTCGAACTTCAGCAGCTCGTTGGCCATGGTCGAGGGCAGGCCCTCGACCTTCGCGATGCCGTCGCCGGCAAAGGTGACCGTACCGACCTCCTCGCGCGAGGCCGCGTCCGGCTTGTACGCCTGGACGAAGTTCTCCAGCGCGTCCCGGATCTCCTCCGGCCGGATCGTGAGCTCCGCCATCTGGGTTCCCTGCTCTCCTTGTTGGGCCCGAAGTTTCTTGGGGTCTGGGGTTGACCCCCAGGATTCTTCTGCACGGCCCAACCAGGGCCGTAGTAAGTACGTTGTGCCTATTGAGTTGCTGCTCAGCCGGCGAGCCGGCGGCTGGCGTCCTCGATGCGGTCCGCGAGGGAGCCGTTGATGACCTCGTCGCCGACCTGCACCCGGATTCCGCCGAGGACCTCGGGGTCCACGTCCAGGTTGAGGTGCATCGTGCGGCCGTAGAGCTTCGCGAGGGCGGCGCCCAGGCGCTGCTTCTGCGGGTCGCTCAGCGGCACCGCCGAGGTGACGATGGCCACCATGCGGTTCCGGCGCTCGGCGGCGAGCTTGGACAGGGACTCCAGTCCCGACTCCAGGCTACGTCCCCGCGGCGCGGTCACAAGGCGCGTGACCAGACGCTCGGTGGCCGACTGCGCCCGGCCGCCGAGGAGGCTGCGCAGCAGCTCGCTCTTGGCCGAGGTGGTGGCCTTGCGGTCGGTCAGCGCGGCGCGCAGCTCGGTGCTGCCGGAGACGATCCGGCCGAACCGGAACAGCTCGTCCTCGACGTCGTCGAGCTTGCCCGCCTGCTGGGCGGCCGTGAGGTCGGCGGTGTCGGCCAGCTCCTCCAGCGCGTCCACCAGGTCGCGGGACTGCGACCAGCGGGAGCGCACCATTCCGGCCACCAGGTCGGCGGCGGGGCCGCTGACCTGGGTGCCGAGCAGGCGCTGGGCCAGCTCTGCCTTGGCCTCAGCGGCCTGCGCCGGGTCGGTGAGGACCCGACGCAGCGACACCTCGCGGTCGAGCAGCGCGGTGACGGCGGCCAGCTCGTCGGCGAGCGAGGCCGCGTTCACGGACGTCGAGTCCGTCAGCGCGTCGAGACGCTCACGTGCGGCTGCCAGGGCCTCGCGGCTCGCTCCGTTCATCGCCCGGCCTCGGCCTTCTCCTCGAGCTCGTCGAGGAACCGGTCGATCACGCGGCTCTGGCGGGCGTGGTCCTCGAGGGACTCCCCGACGAGCTTGCCGGCCAGGTCGGTGGCGAGCTTGCCGACGTCCTGGCGGAGCGCGGAAGCGGCGGCCTTGCGGTCGGCCTCGATCTGGGAGTGGCCTGCGGCGACGATCTCCTCGCGCTGACGCTGGCCCTCGGCCCGCATCTCGGCGATGAGCGCGGCACCCTGCTCCTGCGCCTCCTGGCGCAGGCGCGCGGCCTCGTGCCGGGCCTCGGCGAGCTGTGCCTTGTACTGCTCAAGGACGCTCTGGGCCTCGACCTTCATGGTCTCGGCCTCTTCGATACCGCCTTCGATCGCCGCGCGGCGCTCCTCCAGAACCTTGTTGATGTTCGGAAGCAGCTTCTTCCAGAAGAAGAAGAACACGATGGCGAAGGCGATGGTGCCGACGAGCAGCTCGGGGCCCGGAGGAACAAGCGGGTTCTGCTTCTCCTCGGCCGCCAGCTGCACCAGGTTGGCGATCACATCAGTGCCTTTCGTCGAAACGTGTCGGTAAGCAGGTAATTACTGACCGAACACGAACGGCATAACGATGCCGATGAGGGCGAGCGCCTCACAGAAGGCGAAGCCCAGGATCTGGTTGGCGCGGATCAGACCGGCGGCCTCGGGCTGACGGGCCAGGGCCTGGGTGCCGTTACCGAAGATGATGCCGACGCCGATGCCGGGGCCGATGGCGGAGAGGCCGTAGCCGATGGAGCCGAGCGAACCGGAGACAGCGGCGAGGGTCTCAGTGGCAGCCATGCTGAATCTTCCTTCTCTTTCACGGACCGGCGGGGGTTGGCCACCGGACGTTCTTTGGATCTTGCGGGGGTGAGGGGCTCAGTGGTGCTCGGCCAGAGCGCCCTGGATGTACGTGCAGGCGAGGAGCACGAAGACGTACGCCTGGACGGCCTGCACGAAAAGCTCGAAGACGATCATGGCCATGGTCATCACGAAGGAGATACCGGCCGCCGGGATCATCCAGCTGTTGAGCAGGTACCAGGAGGCGACGGTGAACATGACCAGCATCAGGTGACCGGCGAACATGTTCGCGAACAGTCGCACCGCGTGCGTGAACGGCCGGACGAGCAGGTTCGAGAAGAACTCGATGACCATCACGAGCGGCAACACCGGGCCGAGCGACTTGTCGTAGCCGGTGATGTTCTTGAAGAACCCGACGAAGCCGTGCCGCTTGAAGGTCAGCGAGACCCAGGTCACATAGACGACCGCGGCGAGGACCGCCGGGTAGGCGATGATCGACGACACCGGGAACTGCGCGAGCGGGATCACGGACCAGATGTTCATGATCCAGATGAAGAAGAACAGCGAGACCATCAGGGGGACGTACTTCTCGCCCTCCTTCTTTCCGAGGGTCTCGTAGACGATGCCGCGGCGGACGAAGTCGTATCCGGCCTCACCGACCATCTGCAGCTTGCCCGGCACCACCTTGGCCTTGCCGAAGGCCGCGTAGAAGAAGCCGATGACGAGGATGGTGGTGATGATGGCGAGCAGCATCACCTTGTTGAACTCGTAGCCTCCAACCGTGGCAATCGGCTTGAAGAGGAACGAGTGCAGGCCCGGTGCCGGAAAACCACACCCGTCGGACATGATCCGACAGCTCCAGTCAAAGGCGAGCTGGGTCTGGTCAGCACTCACCACGGGCTCCTTCGGCGTGACGCATAGGTACGGCAACCTCGTTGTGTCGGCGCGGCGCGCAGCCGCGGTTCGGCACGGGACTGGTGTTACGGATGTGAGGGCGGCTGGGGGGCATCGAGCCTCGCGTTCGAGCAGGCGTCAGCTCAGATGCCCGCGCCCGCGATGCCGCAGTTGGCACCGGACGATAGCAGGAGTTCCTACTGCCCTTTATCGCGCCCCTACTCGTCACGACGACGGTCCGGTCTTCTCGGGCTTCTCGCTCTTCTCGGAGTCCGGATCGATGTAGAAGATCTTGGCCTTCATATGCGCACGAGCCTGCGCGGCCATCCACACGACGGTGGCGATGACGAGCCCGAGAGCGAACGTCTTCGCGTTGAAGAGCGAGGTGTCCTTGAAGAGGGCGACGAAGATCAGCAGAAGCAGCAGCTGGGCGACATAGAGCATCAGCCCCATGGCCTGGAACAACTGCGGGAGCGTTTTTGCCGTCCACTGGAGAACGTAGAGACCGACCCCCATGAAGAGGATGGCCAGTACGGTGCCGACGGCCGCTCCGATGGCTCCCTTGCCGCCGGCCACCACACCACTGACGGCGACCACGACCACACCGGCAGCGGCTGTGGGCACAGCGCACTGCAAGAGGTTCCGGGCGTCATTGGACGGCATGGCGGCAACTCCGCTTTCGCAGGGGGCAGGGGTGTCGTCATGGACGAGCGTAGTCCCGGGCTGAGTGGAGTCCTCACGCCAACGGACCGTCGCACTGCGGTCCTTCGGCTCTATCCGGGGGGTTCTCGTGAACCGTATCACAAACTATTTGATGCAGTCTTTACCTGGAGGTGTGCGGACTGTCACACATGAGAGTGAACATGCACGTCTGAGCGAGAACAGTGCCGGGATGTCTGGTATTGGGACGCTTCGCACCCCCATCGCCATCCCACGAGTTGGCAATGCTCTAGTCAGATTCTTACCTTGTCCCCGCCTTGCGCCGATCGGCAAGGCGCGAGCGGGGTCCGATGGCGGTCGCCCCGTTGACACCGGCCACCCCGGACACCACGGGAGTGCGGTCCTCCGCCCCGGCGGGGACGGGCTGGTCCGCCGCGGACGCCGGGGTCGAGGCCTCCGGCGCGAGGGCCGCGACCGCGCCCCGCCGCCGGTAGCGCGGCGGTACGAAGCGCTCCATCCAGCGCGGGGCGCGCGGCGTGAACCGCGGCAGCAACAGCAGGAGCAGCCCGATCGCGCTCAGGAACACCACACCCAGCACGATCCACATGGACGCGGAGTTGACTGAGTAGGCGAGCGCCCCGAAGGCGATCAGCGCCGACCAGAAGTACATGATCAGCACCGCGCGGCTGTGCGAGTGGCCGATCTCCAGCAGCCGGTGGTGCAGATGCCCGCGGTCGGCGGCGAACGGGGACTGGCCGCGCCAGGTGCGGCGCACGATCGCCAGGATCAGGTCCGCGGCCGGCACCGCGATGATCGTCAGCGGCAGCAGCAGCGGGATGTAGACGGGGACCGTCTGGTGCACGGCCTCCTTCTCGGAGCCCACGTACAGATTGAGAGCGTCCGGGTCGACCTGGCCCGTGACGGAGATCGCGCCGGCGGCCAGCACCAGGCCGATCAGCATCGAGCCCGAGTCGCCCATGAAGATCCGCGCCGGGTGCATGTTGTGCGGCAGGAAGCCCAGGCACATGCCCATCAGGATCGCCGAGAAGAGCGTGGCCGGAGCGGCGGCCTCGATGCCGTACGAGTACCAGATGCGGTAGGCGTACAGGAAGAACGCCGTGGCCGCGATGCAGACCATGCCCGCCGCGAGGCCGTCCAGGCCGTCCACGAAGTTGACCGCGTTGATGGTGATGACGACCAGCGCCACCGTGAGCAGGGTGCCCTGCCACTGGGTGAGCGCGACCGAGCCGACGCCCGGGACCGGCAGCCACAGGATCGTCAGACCCTGCACGACCATCACGCCCGCGGCGATCATCTGGCCGCCCAGCTTGATCAGGGCGTCGATCTCGAACTTGTCGTCCAGCACCCCGATCAGCCAGATCAGGGCCGCTCCGGACAGCAGCGCCCGGGGTTCGTTCGACGTCTCGAAGACCTGGTTGAGATTGGTCAGGTGGTCGGCGACCAGCAGGCCCGCGCACAGGCCGAAGAACATCGCGATACCGCCGAGGCGCGGCGTGGGCTCCCGGTGCACGTCACGTGCCCGGATCTCCGGCATCGCTCCGGCCACGATCGCGAACTTCCGTACCGGCCCTGTCAGCAGATACGTCACCGCGGCCGTGATGCAGAGCGTCAGGAGGTATTCACGCACGGGCTTCCCCACAGGTCTCGCTGGCCATCTCAGCCCCACACCCTAGCGATGCGCGCATATCAGTGGGGACTTCCGGGTAGCGACGATGGTTGCACGAGTGGCTGTGCACCCTGATGCGCGTACCCCGCCTCAGGCGGGATACGGCGGAAACCCACCGGCCAGCTCCCGCACATCTTCACGGGCTCTCGCCGTCTCCGTCACACCCCGCAGCACCCCGGTGAGCAGCTCGGCGATCCGGACCATCTCCGTCTCCCCCATGCCCTGGGTGGTGATCGCGGCCGTGCCGAGCCTGAGTCCCCGGGCGTCGCCGTGCGGCAGCGCACAACAGTCCATGACCAGGCCCGCGGCGGCGAGACGGCCCCGGGCGGTGCGCCCGTCGACGCCGAGCGGGGCGGGGTCGGCGGTGATCAGATGGGTGTCCGTGCCGCCCGTGGTGACGACCATGCCCGCCGCGGCCAGCCGGGCCGCCAGAACCCGCGCATTCGCCACCACCTGATGGGCGTACGCCGCGAACGCCGGTGTTGCCGCCTCCCCGAACGCGACCGCCTTGGCCGCGATGGTGTGCATCTGCGCACCCCCCTGTGTGAAAGGGAACACGGCCCGGTCGACCCGCTCGGCCAGCTCCACGCGGCACAGGATCAGGCCGCCGCGCGGGCCGCGCAGCACCTTGTGGGTGGTCCCGCACACGATGTCCGCGTACGGCACCGGATTCGGGGCCGCTCCCCCGGCGACCAGGCCGAGGGGGTGCGCGGCGTCCGCGATGAGGTAGGCGCCCACCTCGTCGGCGACCTCGCGGAAGAAGGCGTAGTCGACATGGCGCGGGTAGGCGATCGAGCCGCACACGATCGCCTTGGGTCGGCGCGTGCGGGCGAGCGTGCGCACCTGCTCGTGGTCGATGAACCCGGACTCGGCCTCCACGCCGTAGCCGACGAAGTCGAACCAGCGGCCGGAGAAGTTGGCGGGCGAGCCGTGCGTGAGGTGCCCGCCGTAGGGCAGGCCGAGGGCGAGGACGGTGTCACCGGGGCGGAGCAGGGCGGCGTAGGCGGCGAGCACCGCCGAAGAACCCGAGTGGGACTGGACGTTGGCGTGGTCGGCGCCGAACAGCGCCTTGGCCCGGTCGACCGCGAGGCGCTCGGCGACGTCGACGATCTCGCAGCCGCCGTGGTGCCGCGCCCCCGGGTAGCCCTCGGCGTACTTGTTGGCCAGCGGTGAGCCGAGGGCGGCCAGCACGGCCGGGGAGGTGAAGTTCTCGGCGGCGATCAGCTGGAGCGTCGTCGACTGCCGCTCCCGCTCCCCGAGCAGGATGTCGGCGAGCTCGGGGTCCTGGCGGCGCAGGACGTCGGCCTCGATGGCAGGGGTGACCGTCATGGTGGGCTCCGGGCGTCGACGGTGACACGTACGACCAATGTAGGCCCGGGACCCGCGGCGCGCTCGGCTGTTACGTCTTTGCGGGGACGCCGGTGAGGGCCGTGACGACCGGATCGAGTGCCTGGTGTATCTCGTCCCCGATGGAACGGAAGAACGTCAGAGGTGCGCCGTAGGGGTCGTAGACCTCGTCGGCCTCGGCGGTCGGCGCGAGCAGCCACCCGCGTAGAGCCGCCGCCGCGCGGACCAGGGCACGCGCACGGAAGACCACGCCGTCCTCCAGGGGCGGCAGGGTCGCCGGGTCGATGGCCTTGACCAGGCGGGTGAACTCCTTGAGCGTGAAGGTGCGCAGGCCCGCCGAGTGCCCCATGGAGATGACCTGCGCCCGGTGGTCCCGGGTGGCGGTCAGCACCAGGTCGGCGCGGATCACATGCTCGTCGAGGAGTTCGCGCCCGGTGAAGCCGGAGGCGTCCGCGCCGAAGTCGGCCAGGACGGTCTCCGCGTGGGACTCCATGGGCGCGCCCTCGTGGCCCCAGGTGCCGGCGCTCTCCACGATCAGCCCGCCGCCCAGGATCCCGAGCCGCTCCCGCACGGCATGGCGGGTCAGCCGCTCGGTGATGGGCGAGCGGCACACGTTGCCGGTGCTGACGTGGAGGATGCGGAAGCTGTCGCGCGGAAGTCCCACGAAGGTCGTCGTGATCTCCGCCGCGCTTTCCCCGTTGCCTATGCCACGCCCCGATCCAGGGGCCGTCAATTCGCCACCTCGAGGTCGGGTACGACCTTTCGCAGCTCGTCGGCCGAGATGGCGCCCGCGCGCAGCAGCAGCGGCACCTCACGGGTCACGTCGACGATCGACGACGGCACGATGCCGGGGGTCGGACCTCCGTCGAGGTAGACGGAGACGGAGTCGCCCAGCATCTGCTGCGCGGCGTCGCAGTCCTCCGGCGCCGGGTGGCCGGTGAGGTTGGCGGAGGAGACGGCCATGGGGCCGACCTCGGTGAGCAGCTCGATGGCGACCGGGTGCAGCGGCATGCGCACGGCGACCGTGCCACGGGTGTCCCCGAGGTCCCACTGGAGGGACGGCTGGTGCCGGGCGACCAGCGTCAGGGCACCCGGCCAGAAGGCGTCGACCAGTTCCCAGGCCTGCTCGGAGAAGTCCGTGACCAGGCCGTGCAGCGTGTTCGGGGAGCCGATGAGGACGGGGGTGGGCATGTTGCGGCCCCGGCCCTTGGCGTCGAGCAGGTCGGCGACCGCCTCCGAGGAGAACGCGTCGGCGCCGATGCCGTACACCGTGTCCGTCGGCAGCACCACGAGCTCGCCACGACGGACGGCGGACGCTGCCTCGCGCAGACCGGTCACACGGTCGGTCGCGTCGTTGGTGTCGTATCGCCGTGCCATCTTTAGCTGGCCTCCTCGTACACGTGCTGCTGGGATGAAGTCCACGAAGTCCACGAAGTCCGCGAAGACCGCGGGATGCCCGGTGAGTTCACGGCAGTGCCTTGCGGGCGGTGGCGAAGCGCGGGCGGTTGTTGAGGTCCGGGTGGTCGGCCGCGTCGGTCCAGCCGCGGTCCTCGGCGAAGATCCACGGCACCTGGCCGCCCTGGGTGTCCGCGTGCTCGACGACGACCACACCGCCCGGGCGCAGCAGCCGGTGCGCGGTGCGTTCCAGCCCCCGGATGAGGTCCAGGCCGTCCTCGCCGGAGAACAGGGCCATGTCGGGGTCGTGGTCCCGCGCCTCGGGGGCGACGTACTCCCACTCGGTGAGCGGGATGTACGGCGGGTTGGTGATGACCAGGTCGACCTGGCCGTCCAGGTCGGGGAAGGCGGTGAGGGCGTTGCCCTGCCGCAGGTCGACCCTGGACCCCTCGACGTTCTTGCGGGTCCATTTGAGGGCGTCGTCGGACAGCTCCACGGCGTGCACCCGGGAGCGCGGCACCTCCTGGGCGAGGGCCAGCGCGATGGCGCCGGAGCCGGTGCACAGGTCGACGATGCACGGCTCGACGACGTCCATGGCCCGCACGGCGTCTATGGCCCAGCCGACCACGGACTCCGTCTCGGGCCTCGGCACGAACACCCCGGGGCCGACCTGGAGTTCCAGGTAGCGGAAGTAGGCACGCCCGGTGATGTGCTGGAGCGGTTCGCGGGCCTCCCGGCGGGCGATGACCTCCCAGTAGCGGGCGTCGAAGTCGGAGTCCTTGACGGAGTGCAGCTCGCCGCGCTTGACGCCGTGCACGAACGCGGCGAGTTCCTCCGCGTCGGTACGCGGCGAGGGCACGCCGGCGTCGGCGAGCCGCTGGGTGGCTTGGGCCACCTCCGCGAGCAGCACGCTGCGGGGGCTTGGGGGCCGCCCCCCAAATGACTGCTGCACGCAAGTCCTCCGTATCAGTCGTGCGTGGTCGTACGTGCCTTACGCCGCTGCCAGCTTCGCCGCCGAGTCCGCGTCGACGCAGGCCTGGATCACCGCGTCGAGGTCGCCGTCCAGGACCTGGTCCAGGTTGTACGCCTTGAAGCCGACGCGGTGGTCCGAGAGCCGGTTCTCCGGGAAGTTGTACGTGCGGATCTTCTCGGAGCGGTCGACGGTGCGGACCTGGCTGCGGCGGGCGTCGGCGGCCTCCCGCTCCGCTTCCTCCTGCGCCGCTGCGAGCAGCCTGGAGCGCAGGATACGCAGTGCCTGCTCCTTGTTCTGCAGCTGGCTCTTCTCGTTCTGGCAGGAGGCGACGACTCCGGTGGGGAGGTGCGTGATGCGCACGGCGGAGTCGGTGGTGTTGACGGACTGCCCACCGGGCCCGGAGGACCGGTAGACGTCGATGCGGAGGTCGTTGGGGTTGATCTCGACGTCGACCTCCTCGGCCTCGGGCGTGACGAGCACACCGGCGGCGGAGGTGTGGATGCGGCCCTGGGACTCCGTCGCGGGCACGCGCTGCACGCGGTGCACGCCGCCCTCGTACTTCAGCCGGGCCCAGACGCCCTGCCCGGGCTCGGTGGCGCCCTGGCCGCCCTTGGTCTTCACGGCGACCTGGACGTCCTTGTAGCCGCCCAGCTCGGACTCGGTGGCGTCGATGATCTCGGTCTTCCAGCCGACGCGCTCGGCGTAGCGCAGGTACATGCGCAGCAGGTCACCGGCGAACAGCGCCGACTCGTCGCCGCCCGCGCCCGCCTTGATCTCGAGGATGACGTCCTTGTCGTCGCTGGGGTCGCGCGGGACGAGCAGCAGACGCAGCTTCTCCGTGAGCTCCTCGCGCTGCTGCTCCAGCTCCTTGACCTCGGCGGCGAAGTCGGGGTCGTCGGCGGCCAGTTCGCGCGCGGTGCCGATGTCGTCGCCCGTCTGCGTCCAGGAGCGGTAGGTGGCGACGATGGGGGTGAGCTCGGCGTAGCGCTTGTTCAGCTTGCGCGCGTTGGCCTGGTCGGAGTGGACCGACGGGTCGGCGAGCTTCTTCTCCAGGTCGGCGTGCTCGGCGACGAGTTCCTCGACGGCCTCGAACATCTTGGGCTCCTGTGTACGGACGGGGGTGAAGGGCGGGCGACCAAAAACGCCGGTCCCGGAGCGCCCGGTGAGGGGGCGCTTCCGTGGACCGGCGGTATGGGGCTCGCTACTTCTTGGAGCCGGCGGCCTTGCCGAAGCGGGCCTCGAAGCGGGCCACACGGCCACCGGTGTCGAGGATCTTCTGCTTGCCCGTGTAGAACGGGTGGCACTCGGAGCAGACATCGGCGCGGATGGTGCCGGACTCGATGGTGCTGCGGGTGGTGAACGACGCGCCACAGGTGCAGCTGACCTGCGTCTCGACGTACTCGGGGTGGATGTCGCGCTTCAAGGTGTCTCCTAGGTTCGGGAGGGCGCCGGGTCGCTGCCGCGGGGTGCGGGGGCGTGAACCGGAGCCGACGTACCAGTCTGCCAGGACTGGGGCCATCCCCCCAAACCGGGGGTTGCGGCGATCTATTCCCTGCGGGCCGTTGGGGGGTTGTTCGCGCGGTTCCCCGCGCCCCTACGGGGCGCTGACGACGCCCTTGGCCTCGCCCGAGGCGTTGCCCTCCGTCACGCTCTTCGGGATCGGCTTGTCGTTCTCCAGGGCCTTCCAGATCCGGTCGGCCTTCTTCTTCTGGAGGAGGACGCGGTTGGGGTCGGCCGGGTCGTAGACGACCGGCATCGTGATCATGTGCATGTCGGAGGGGCTGATGCCCTTGAGTCCGTTGGCGAAGGACGCGAGCTTGTTGACCGAACCGAGGTCGGAGTCGGCCGTCACGGTCTTGGTCGCGGTCTCCGCGAGGTCGAGCAGCTTCTTCGGGTCGGAGAAGACGCCGACGTCCTTGATCTGGCTGACCAGGGCCTTGATGAAGGCCTGCTGGAGCTGGATGCGGCCCAGGTCGGAGCCGTCGCCGACGCCGTGTCTGGTGCGGACCAGGCCGAGGGCCTGCTCGCCGTCGAGCGTGTGGGTGCCGGCCTTCAGCTTCAGATGACTGTCGGGGTCGTCGATGCTCTTGGTCGTGGTGATCTCGACGCCGCCGAGGTCGTCGATGAGCTTCTGGAAGCCCGCGAAGTCGACCTCGAGGTAGTGGTCCATGCGCAGGTCGGTGATCGACTCGACGGTCTTCACGGCGCAGGCGGCGCCGCCGGTGGAGTACGCGGAGTTGAACATCGCGTTCCGCGCGGCGGGGTGCTCGTTGCCCTCGGTGTCCGTGCAGGCGGGGCGGTCGATCAGGGTGTCACGCGGGATCGAGACCACGCTGGCCTTCTTGTGGCCCTTGTAGACGTGCACGATCATCGCCGTGTCGGAGCGGGCGCTGCCGTCGTCGGTGCCGCCGCCCAGCTTCTTGTTGCTGCCGGCGCGGGTGTCCGAGCCGAGGACGAGGATGTTCTCCGAGCCGTTGTCGGCCTTCGCGGGCCGGTCCGTGCCGAGGGCCTGGTCGATGTCGACGCTCTTGAGGTTGCCGTTGAGCTTGAAGTACAGGTACCCGGCGCCGGCGCCGCCCACCACGACGATGCCCGCGGCGGTCCAGGCCGTGATCAGCAGGCCCTTGCGTCGCCGCTGGGGCTTGCGGCGCTTGCCCTTGCCGCGATGACGGGCTCCGTTGGTGCCGGTATCGCCCGGTATACCCGGACCCGGCGTGCTCTCGGCAGACATGTACTCCTCAGCTCTTCTACGGTCGGTTACCCCCTGCGGTCAGTGCCAGGCGTGGCCGGAGAAGACCCTTCCTCGCACCATCGTCGCCCCACCTGGTCAGACGGGGAAACTCGGGAAAGGGTTGCACAACGGACTGTGCCCACCGCGTGCGGCGGTGGGCACAGTGCGTGGCGGTCACAGCGCGGTGAGCCTCACTCACCTGCGGTTTCAGCCGAAGATGTCGTACTGCTTGAAATCGGTGCCGACGGACTTCCTTGTGGCGAAGATCTCGCTCGTCCCCTTGCCGGTGCCCGCGTACAGGTACAGCGTGCCTCCGGGGGTGCGGGCCAGGAAGTCGGCCTTGCCGTCGCCGGTGACGTCGCCGGGCGCGTCGAAGGCGTTGTAGCCGCTCCACGTGCGCACCTTGACCCGGGCCGAGAAGGCGCCCGAGCCGGCCTTGCCGGTGCCCTTGTAGAGGTAGAGGTGGCTGCCCGACTTGGCGCGGGCGATCAGGTCGGTCTTGCCGTCGCCGGTGTAGTCGCCCTTGCCGCGCACGGAGTTGTACTGGTTCCAGCCGGTGCCGACCTTCACCCGGGAAGCGAAGGTGCCGTTGCCCTTGCCCGGGTAGATCCACAAGGCGCCCGCGGAGTCGACCGAGAGCAGGTCGGGCAGGTAGTCGCCGGTGACGTCCCCGGGGGTGACGATCCGGGTGCGGGTCTTCCAGTTGTCGAAGATCTGCTTGGTGGTGCCCGTGCGGCCCGACGCCCAGAAGACGTCGCCGTCGCTGCTGCGCCGGTAGACGAGGTCCTGGTACCCGTCGCGGTCGAGGTCCGTCTGCAGGACGACGTTCACGCCGTTCCAGTTGCCCCAGGACTGGCGGGCGGCGAACGAGGTGCCCTTGGAGTCCTTGGAGTAGCCGGTCTTGGTGGAGGCCTTGCGCACCCACAGGTCGGCCTTGCTGTCGCCGCTGAGGTTGGCGTCGTCGACCCTCGGATAGGCGGCGCCGACGTAGGTGCTCACCTTGCTGAAGACGCTGTAGGCGCCCTTGGCGACGCAGTCGGTGACGCCCCAGGACACGACACCGACGATCCGGTTGTTCACGACCAGGGGGCCGCCGGAGTCGCCGTTGCACGCGGAGACGGTGCCGGCGTCGCTGCCGGTGGCGGGCTTGCCCGCGCAGACCATGTGGCCCTTGACGAAGTCCCTGCCGTACGCGCCGGAGCAGGTCGTGTCGGACTGCACGGGCAGCGTGGCGGTCTTCAGCGTCTGGGAGACGTCGTCGCTGGTGGAGGTGGTGCGGCCCCAGCCGTAGACCTTGGCGCTGGTGCCGGCCTTGTACGAGGTGGTGTCACCGGACGTCGTCATGCGGAGGGGCGTGGCCTTGACCGCCGTGTCCAGCGTCAGCACCGCGATGTCGTTGTCGATGGTCGTCGCGCTGTACGACGGGTGGTTCCACTGCCGCCAGACCGCCGTGGCGGTGCCGCCGTGCAGGTCGGTGCCGTTGTTCGAGGGCAGCTTGGAGGTGCCGGTGACGACGGCGCCGTTGGCCTTCCAGTTGTAGCCCTTGACGCAGTGCGCGGCGGTGAGGATCTTCGTCGGCGCGACGACGGCGCCGCCGCAGAAGAAGCCGATGTCGTCGCCGGTGGCGGAGGTGCCCCGGTCGTCGTAGTAGTGGAGCTGCGCCATCCACGGGGCCGTGCTGATGGTGGTCTCGTTGCCGCCGATGACCTTCGGGTCGATGCTGCCGGCGACGGTGCCCGCGGTGAGCGCGGCCTTGCTCGACTTGCCTGCGACGTCGTCCCCGGACATGGCGCCCGCGACGCGCTTGCCCAGCTCGGCGGGCGACGGCGAGTCGGCGGCGGGCCTGACCTTCGGCTGCGGCAGCGCGGTGGCCGCACCGGCGGAGTGCGTCAGCAGCGCGCCGGCCACGGCGGCGGCGACACCGGCCGCGGCGACGGGCAGGGCTATGCGTATCCGGCGTCTGTGCCGACCGCCCCCGGGCATGGGTGTACCCACGTATGTCCCCCCTCGGGATCACAAGTTCGAAGAGAGCGTGATCCTATCCGCACACCAACACCACAAAGGGCCGCCCCCGGTCGGGGACGGCCCTTGTGCGGTTCTTACGCGGTCGACCTGCCTCAGTCGCCGTTGCCCGGCGTCGGGGTGGTCTTCTGGATCTGCATCAGGAACTCGGCGTTCGACTTCGTCTGCTTCATCTTGTCGAGAAGCAGCTCGACCGCCTGCTGCTGGTCGAGCGCGTGCAGCACCCGGCGCAGCTTCCAGACGATGGACAGCTCGTCCGGGGCGAGCAGGATCTCTTCCTTACGGGTGCCGGACGCGTCGACGTCCACCGCCGGGAAGATGCGCTTGTCGGCGAGCTTGCGGTCGAGCTTCAGCTCGGCGTTGCCGGTGCCCTTGAACTCCTCGAAGATCACCTCGTCCATGCGGGACCCGGTGTCCACCAGGGCGGTGGCGAGGATCGTCAGCGAGCCGCCGTCCTCGATGTTGCGGGCCGCACCGAAGAAGCGCTTCGGCGGGTACAGCGCCGTCGAGTCGACACCACCGGACAGGATGCGGCCGGAGGCCGGGGCGGCGAGGTTGTACGCGCGGCCCAGGCGGGTGATCGAGTCGAGCAGCACGACCACGTCGTGGCCCAGCTCCACCAGGCGCTTGGCCCGCTCGATGGCCAGCTCGGCGACGGTGGTGTGGTCCTCGGCCGGGCGGTCGAAGGTCGAGGAGATGACCTCGCCCTTCACCGACCGCTGCATGTCGGTGACCTCTTCCGGACGCTCGTCGACCAGGACGACCATCAGGTGGCACTCGGGGTTGTTGTGGGTGATCGCGTTGGCGATCGCCTGCATGATCATGGTCTTGCCGGTCTTCGGCGGGGCCACGATCAGACCGCGCTGGCCCTTACCGATCGGCGCGACGAGGTCGATGATGCGGGTGGTGAGCACGCCCGGGTCCGTCTCCAGACGGAGCCGGTCCTGCGGGTACAGCGGCGTGAGCTTGTTGAACTCCGGCCGCCCGCGGCCCGATTCGGGCGCCATGCCGTTGACGGAGTCGAGCCGCACCAGCGCGTTGAACTTCTCGCGCCGCTCGCCGTCCTTGGGCTGGCGCACGGCACCGGTGACGTGGTCGCCCTTGCGCAGGCCGTTCTTGCGGACCTGGGCGAGGGAGACGTACACGTCGTTCGGGCCGGGCAGGTAGCCCGAGGTGCGGATGAACGCGTAGTTGTCGAGGATGTCCAGGATGCCCGCGACGGGGATCAGGACGTCGTCCTCGGTGATCTGCGGCTCCTGGACGTCGTCACGGCCGCGACGGCCCCGGCGGTCGCGGTAGCGCCCGCGACGGCCACGACGCCCGCCCTCGAAGTCGTCGTCGTCCTGCTGCTGCTGTCCACGGTCCTGACGGCCGCCGCCGCCCTGGCCCTGCTGCTGGCCTCGCTGGCCGCCCTGCTGGTCGTCGCCCTTGCCGCCGCGGCGGTCACGGTCGCGGTCCCGGCCGCCGCGGTCACGACGGTCACGACGACGGCCCTCGCCGCCGTCACCGGCGTCGGACTTGGCGTCGTTGCCCTGGGACTGCTGCTGCGACTGCGCGGGCGACTCGGCCTTGGTGTCGCTCTTCGCCTCGGCGACGATGGTCTCCGCGCCGGCGGGAGCCGGGGCTCCGGCTTCCGCGGTGGCCCGGCGGCGACGGCGCTCGGGCGCCTCGTCCGACCCGTCGCGGGAGGGGCCGCCGGCCGGCTGGCCGGGGATCTCGATCTGCTGCTGGGCCACGGCCTTGTCGGCCTTGCCGGCCTTGTCCGCGGGGGCCTGGGAGGCCTCCTTCGCGTCCGCCTTCTTGTCCGCCTTCTCGGCGCTGTCGCCCGTACGGGTCCGCGAGGTGGCGCGGCGCTTGGGCTTGGTCTCGGCGGGCGCGTCGGCCTTCGCGGCCGGAGCGGCGCCGCCGGACGCCTGTGCCTCCTTGATGACCTCGATCAGCTGGCTCTTGCGCATCCGCGCGGTGCCCCTGATGCCGAGGCCGGATGCGACCTGCTGCAGTTCGGCCAGCACCATGCCCTCGAGGCCGGTACCGCGGCGCCGCCGGGAGCCGGCACCGGTGGCAGGCGCGGAGGCGTCCGTGGCGGGCGCGGCAGCGGTCTCCTCGACACGTGCGCCCATCAGATCGGTGGTGTCGCTCACGAAGGGTCCTTCCCTGGAGCGGACGTCGGCCTGTCTGGCTCGGCGACCGGTTGTGCTGTCCGACTTCGGTCCGTGTGGTGTGAACCGTGCCGGGGCGGTGGTCCGCCTAAGCGGCGGAGGAATCTGGTGATGGCGCTTCCTTGAGCCGTGGCACCCAGTGTCAGTGTCACGCGGCGTGGTCGCACCGGTTCCGGAGCATGCCCTGCGCCCCGCTCAATGCCCTTGTACGGCGTACGGTCCGACGTACAGAACACAGTGCGGCTTGGGGGGCTCCCGGAAGAATGTCTGTCCCGGACGGGGACACAAGGCACCTCGCCATGGTGGGGTCGGGTGCAGACTTGAGGTTAACACTACCGGATCCAACAAACATTCCCCCTCTCGAAATCCGGCAACCGCGTCGATTCAGATGTCACCGGAGGCGGCGAGCGGCAGCACGCTCGCGCCCTGCTGATCGAGGCGCAGCCGGTTCGCGGCCCATTCCGGGCCCGCCAGGGCCTCGACCTTGTCCGCGCTCTCCTCGTCGGCCAGGGCCATCACCGTGGGTCCGGCCCCGGAGATCACCGCGGGGACCCCGTCGCCCCGCAGCCGCTCCACCAGCGCCGCGCTCTCGGGCATGGCCGGTGCGCGGTACTCCTGGTGCAGACGGTCCTCGGTGGCGGGCAGCAGCAGTTCGGGGCGGCGCGTCATGGCTTCGACGAGCAGGGCGGCCCGGCCGGCGTTGGCGGCCGCGTCGACGTGCGGAACGGTGCGCGGGAGCAGGCCGCGCGCCGTCTCGGTCAGAACCGGCTTCCCGGGGACGAAAACCACCGGAACGATGGAATCGGCGGGGTCCATCCTGATCGCGCGGGCGGCGCCGCCCTCCATCCAGGACAGCGTGAAGCCGCCGAGCAGGCACGCCGCGACGTTGTCGGGGTGACCCTCGATCTCGGTGGCGAGCTCCAGCAGCGCGGTGTCGTCGAGCTTGGCGTCGGCCCCTATGGTGACGGCGCGGGCGGCGACGATCCCGGCGCAGATGGCGGCCGAGGAGGAGCCGAGGCCCCGGCCGTGCGGAATGCGGTTGGCGCAGACGATCTCCAGACCGCGCGGCTGTCCGCCCAGCAGGTCGAAGGCGGTGCGCAGGGAACGCACGAGCAGGTGCTGCTCGTCGCGCGGGAGCGTCTCGCTTCCCTCACCCGCGATGTCGATGTGCAGCCCGGAGTCGGCCACCCGGACGACCACGTCGTCGTACAAGCCCAGCGCGAGGCCGAGGGCGTCGAAGCCCGGGCCGAGGTTGGCGCTGGTGGCGGGGACGCGCACCCGGACGGCGGCGGCGCGGAACGCTGGACCGGCCATCGCTCGATGACTCTCCTTGAGCTGCGGTGATTGTCGAATGACGTTCAGTGGACATTCGATGGCGTACGAGAACCCTGGGGGCCGCTGCCGACCGCGAGGGACGGCCGCTGTCCCGGCCGCGGAGACGGCGCGGCACCGCGCTCCGTGCGGAGGCATATGCGGCGGGCGGGTTCAGTACAGCCTATCGAAGGAAGGTTCTGTGGCGACATAGGGCGCACAGGAGGCGCACGATGCGTGTCGTAAGCCCCCTGTGCACCCCCCGTGGGGAACACCCTGGAACAAGCGCCGTCCTGCGCCGGAACGTGTCCGGCGTTGCTCCGGCGCTCGGTGCGTCGCCGCAGGTCAGGCCAGGCCGAGGCGCTCCGCGGCGGCGGCCGCGTCGACGGGCACGGTGACCGGCTGCGGGGCACCGGCGACGGCCCAGTCGGGGTCCTTCAGCCCGTTGCCGGTGACGGTGCACACGATCCGCTGCCCCGGGTCGACCTTGCCCTGCTCGGCGGCCTTCAGCAGACCGGCGACGGACGCGGCGGACGCCGGCTCGACGAAGACACCCTCCTGCGACGCCAACAGCCGGTAGGCGCGCAGGATCTCACGGTCCGTCACCTCGTCGATCGAGCCGCCCGACTCGTCCCGCGCGGCGAGCGCGTACTGCCAGGAGGCCGGGTTGCCGATGCGGATGGCGGTGGCGATGGTCGAGGGGTCCTTGACGACCTCGCCGCGCACGATCGGGGCGCTGCCGGAGGCCTGGAAGCCCCACATCCGCGGCTTGCGGGTCGCCACGCCGTCGGCGGCGTACTCCGTGTAGCCCTTCCAATAGGCCGTGATGTTGCCCGCGTTGCCGACCGGCAGGACATGGATGTCCGGCGCGTCGCCGAGCATGTCCACGATCTCGAACGCCGCGGTCTTCTGGCCCTCGATACGTACCGGGTTGACCGAATTGACCAGTGAGACGGGGTAGTTGTCGCTCAGGCCGCGGGCGAGGGTGAGGCAGTCGTCGAAGTTGCCGTCGACCTGGAGGATCTTCGCGCCGTGCACGAGGGCCTGGCCCATCTTGCCGAGCGCGATCTTGCCCTGCGGCACGAGCACGGCGCAGACCATCCCGGCCCGCACGGCGTACGCGGCGGCGGAGGCCGACGTGTTGCCGGTGGAGGCGCAGATGACGGCCTTCGCGCCCTCCTCCTTGGCCCGGGTGATGGCCATGGTCATGCCGCGGTCCTTGAAGGACCCGGTCGGGTTCGCGCCCTCGACCTTGAGGTGGACCTCGCAGCCGGTGCGCTCGGAGAGCACCTGCGCGGGTACGAGGGGCGTACCGCCCTCACGGAGCGTCACGACCGGCGTGCTGTCGGAGACGGGCAGCCGGTCCCGGTACTCCTCGATGATTCCGCGCCACTGGTGGGTCATTGCTGGTTACTCTCCTTCAACCCGCATGATGCTGGCGACACCACGCACGGTGTCGAGCTTGCGCAACGCCTCGACGGTCCCGGTGAGGGCCGCGTCGGACGCACGGTGCGTGACGACGACGAGGGAGGCCTCGCCGTCCTTCCCCGACTGGCGAACCGTATCGATCGAGACTCCGTGCTCGGCGAAGACGGTCGCGACCTGGGCGAGAACACCCGGTTTGTCGGCCACGTCGAGGCTGATGTGGTACCGCGTCACGACGTCGCCCATCGGGGACACCGGCAGCGCGGCATAAGCGGACTCGCCCGGTCCGGTCGTCTGGCTGAGCCGGTTGCGGCAGACGGCGACGAGGTCTCCGAGCACGGCGGACGCGGTGGGGGAACCGCCCGCTCCGGGACCGTAGAACATGAGCTGCCCGGCGGCGTCGGACTCGACGAACACGGCGTTGTAGGCGCCGCGGACGGAGGCGAGCGGGTGGGTCAGCGGGATCATGGCGGGATGCACGCGCGCGGTGACCGACTGCCCGTCCTCGGCGCGCTCACAGATGGCGAGCAGTTTGATGGTGCAGCCCATCTCCTTGGCGGAGGCGAAGTCCGCCGCGGTCACCTCGGTCATGCCCTCGCGGTAGACGTCGTCGAGGCGCACGCGCGTGTGGAAGGCGATGCCGGCGAGGATCGCGGCCTTGGCGGCGGCGTCGAAGCCCTCGACGTCGGCGGTCGGGTCGGCCTCCGCGTACCCCAGGGCGGTGGCCTCGTCGAGGGCCTCCTGGTAGCCGGCGCCGGTGGAGTCCATCTTGTCGAGGATGAAGTTCGTCGTGCCGTTGACGATGCCCATCACCCGGTTGATCTTGTCGCCGGCGAGGGACTCGCGCAGCGGCCGGATCAGCGGGATGGCACCGGCGACGGCGGCCTCGTAGTAGAGGTCCTTGCCATGCTGCTCGGCGATGGCGTGCAGGGCGGCGCCGTCCTGGGCGAGCAGCGCCTTGTTGGCGGAGACGACGGAGGCGCCGTGCTCGAAGGCGGTGGTGATGAGGGCCCTGGCCGGCTCGATCCCGCCGATCACCTCGACCACGACGTCGATGTCGCCGCGCTTGACGAGGGCGGTGGCGTCGGTGGTGATGAGGGACTGGTCGATGCCCTCCCGGACGCGGTCGGGCCGCCGTACGGCCACGCCCGCGAGTTCCACGGGGGCGCCGATCCGGGCCGTGAGGTCGTCGGCGTGCGTCGTCATGATGCGCGCCACCTCTGAGCCGACCACTCCACAGCCCAGCAGCGCCACCTTCAGCGGACGCGTACGCATCATCCGACCTCGTTTCCTCTTTACCGTCTACGGTGGAACCAGTCTCACTCACCGGACGGGAGTTTCTGCCCCCGGTCCGGATCGTGAGATGTCTATTTCATTTTCGCGGGGCGGCAGACAGGAGATCTTCCGCCGCCGCTCTCGCTCCGGCTTTCGGCAGTGTGCCGTCCGCGTCGGCCTTCAGCTTCAGCCTTCTACCTTCAGCTTCAGCCTTCAGCCGTCTGCCTTCTGCCTTCTGCCTTCTGCCGCTCAGCCGACGTCGAGACGCAGCAGGTCCTCCTCCGTCTCGCGGCGGACGATCACCCGGGCCTCGCCGTCGTGCACGGTGACGACCGGCGGACGCAGCACGTGGTTGTAGTTGCTGGCCATGGACCGGCAGTAAGCGCCGGTGGCCGGTACGGCGATGAGGTCGCCCGGTGCCAGGTCGGACGGCAGGAAGGCGTCCTTGACCACGATGTCCCCACTCTCGCAGTGCTTGCCGACGACACGGGCGAGCATGGGCTCGGCGTCGCTGCGCCGGGACACCAGGGCGACGCTGTACTCGGCGTCGTACAGCGCGGTGCGGATGTTGTCCGACATGCCGCCGTCGACCGAGACGTAGGTGCGGAGGTTGTCGAGCGGCTTGATGGTGCCGACCTCGTAGAGCGTGAAGGCGGTCGGCCCGACGATGGCGCGCCCGGGCTCGACGGAGATGCGCGGCGTGCGCAGCTTGGCGGCCTCGCACTCCCGCGTGACGATCTCCGTCAGGGCCTTGGCGATCTCGTGCGGCTCGCGGGGGTCGTCGTCGCTGGTGTAGGCGATGCCGAGCCCGCCGCCGAGGTCGATCTCGGGCAGCTCGACGCCGTGCTCGTCGCGGATGTCCTTCAGCAGCCCGACCACCCGGTGGGCGGCGACCTCGAACCCGGACATGTCGAAGATCTGCGACCCGATGTGGCTGTGGATGCCGGCCAGCTCGAGACCGTCGAGCTGCAGGGCCCGGCGTACGGCCTCGGCGGCCTGCCCGCCGGCCAGCGGGATGCCGAACTTCTGGTCCTCGTGGGCCGTGGCGATGAACTCGTGGGTGTGGGCCTCGACGCCGACGGTGATGCGGATGAGGACCTTCTGCCGCGTGCCGAGCCCCTGCGCGATGTGCGCGACGCGGACGATCTCCTGGAAGGAGTCGAGGACGATGTGCCCGACCCCGGCCTCGACGGCCCGGGTGATCTCGTCGACGGACTTGTTGTTGCCGTGGAAGGCGATGCGGTCGGCGGGCATGCCGGCGGAGAGCGCGGTGGCGAGCTCACCACCGGAGCAGACGTCGAGGTTGAGCCCCTCCTCGTGGAGCCACCGCACGACGGCCCGGGAGAGGAACGCCTTGCCGGCGTAGAACACGTCGGCGTCCTGCCCGAAGGCGGTACGCCAGGCCCGGGCCCGGGCGCGGAAGTCGGCCTCGTCCAGGACGTAGGCGGGGGTGCCGTACTCCTCGGCGAGCCGGGTGACGGGGATGCCGCCGACGGTCACGGCCCCGTCCTCGTCACGCGTCACGGTCTGGGCCCACACCTTGGGGTCCAGCGCGTTGAGGTCGGCGGGCGGGGCGGAGTAGTGGCCCTCGGGGAGGACATCGGCGTGACGGGGCCCGGCGGGGTGGGCGGAACGGCTCATGATCTGTTCGTGTCTCTCAGAGATGGTCGGGAGCGTCGATGCCGAGCAGGGACAGGCCGCCGGCCAGCACCGTCCCGGCGGCTTCGGCGAGCGCGAGCCGGGCACGGTGGGCGGCCGAGGGTTTCTCCTCGCCCAGGGGCAGCACGGCGGGGAGCAGGGGCATCACGGCATCGGCGACGGCGAGGAGATGCCGGGCCAGGCGGTCGGGGGTGTGCTGCGTGGCGGTGACGGCGAGGACGCGGGGATGGTCGCCGAGCAGGGCGGTCAGCGCGTCGGCGTCGCTCACCGGACCGGGCTCGGGATGGAAGCCGAGGTCGGCGGCGTTGCGCAGGAGGGCCCGGGTACGGGCGTGGGCGTACCGGACACGGAAGAGGGGGTTCCCCTCCCGCTGGACGAGGTGATCGCCGGGAATCCGGGGCCGGTCGTGGGCGGCGGGATGCAGCAACGCCCAACGGGCGGCGTCCCGGCCGAGGGGGAGGGGGTCGGCGGGGGCGGGGGTGGGGGCGATGCGGATGTGTGTGTCCGTGATGCGTGGCCCGCGGGTGGTGACGTCAATTCCGAGCACCGACACCCACTCCGCGGCGGGCCGCCCCTCGCACTCGACGCGGACGTAGTCCCCCTGGCTGCGCAACACCCGGCTCACGGCATCCGCGACGACGACGGCACGCACCTCTGCCGGGCACGAGATACCGACGGCTGTCCCGCTGAACCCGGTCGCCGCGTGCCCGTAGCGCGGCCCGCGCCGCAGGATCTCCTCGACGAGGTCGGTGGCGACGGTGCCGCGCAGGCTGAAGTTGAGGAAGCCGGGCCCGGTGACGACGACGTCGGCGAACCGCTGCTCGTCGAGGAGCCGGTCACGCAGGATCTCGGCGACGCGCCGCGGCGGCTGCCCGGCCGGGCGGGCCAACTGGAGGGCGACGTTGGTGGCGTAGTCACCACACCCCCCCGGCCCCGGCGGCGCGACTACGGCCCGCTCCGGAACGGTAACGCTGAGCTCCCCCTCGTCGACAGCGCGACGCACGGCGTGCAGCACGGTGCGCGAGAGCTCGACGGGGGTCACGGGACAAGCGTATGGGAGGAAGGGGGTGGGTATGCGAGCCGGTTTCGGTGTGCGTCCGGGATGTGGACGGGGGGCGGCGCGAGGGTGCTGCGGATGGCCGAGACGGATGACTGAGAGGGACGGCCGAGACGGATGACCGAAAGGGACGGCCGAGACGGATGACCGACAGCCGGCACGGGGACCACTCCCCCACGACTACGACCTGGGACCACTCCCTACGACTACATCCGGGGACCACTCCCTCAGGCCCACGGCTGGGCGGGGCAGCCACGGGATGGCTACGACACGGCGGGTTGATCCACTTCCTTCACGGGGGTACCACCGCCGCCGGCCTCGGTACCACCACTGCCCTCCCGGCCCCCACCCCGGGCCCGTTCGACCAACTGGCGCACCATCGTGACCAGTTCGGCCGGCTCGAAGGGTTTGGAGAGGAACGCGTCGACACCCACTTCGAGCCCGGCCTCGATCTCGGGATGACCGCAGGCACTGACGATGGCGAGGGGCACGTCGCGGGTACGGGGATCAGCTCGCAGCCGGGCGGCGGTCCTGAGCCCGTCCAGCCGCGGCATGACGACATCGAGGGTCACAACGTCGGGCCGCACCTGATGAACGACATCAAGACACTCGGCACCATCGGCCGCGGTCACGACCTCCAGCCCCTCCAGCTCGAGGTTGACCCTGATCAACTGCCGGATGACCTTGTTGTCGTCCACAACAAGAACCCGGCCCGACACGCCTGGCACAACTCGAGAGTAGGTCGACCCCGGCCATCGCGTCCGGGTTTTCCCCACTTCCACCCCGCACGAGCGACTCACATCCCCGTCCCCGACAGCGGAAACCCGTTCATGACCACACCGAGGGAGCTGGTAGTGTTCTACCCGTCGCCGCGAGCAACGCGACGAACACGCCCCCGTAGCTCAGGGGATAGAGCAACGGCCTCCGGAGCCGTGTGCGCAGGTTCGAATCCTGCCGGGGGCACTCGCCACAGAGCCAGCAAGAGTCACTCGCTGAGTTGGGCGGATGCCGATACGAAGAGGGCGGGAGTCAGGTTCACTGGCTCCCGCCCTCTCGTCATGTCCAGGAGTCGGCGTCCCGCTTGGCTTCGCCTCCCGTGGTGAGCTCGGGGGAGGACACGCTCGGGACACTCGCTCGCCTTCGCGGCGGCTCGGTATCAGTTGAGTCAGGACTACGCCGCCATTGCCACCAGCATCGCCGCCGCGTTGCTGCTCGCGTCGCTTGTCGAGTTCTATGCCATCACCGCAGACAATGTCGGGCGTGTCTTCGTGCCTTGGACACGAAGTGGCCCGGGTGGTCTGGTTCACCGACCAGGCCATCCATCTCGGATACACGATTCAGCCTGGCGGGAGATCGCGGAGGGCTGGTGGGATGCGGCGTACGACAGCGGAGTACGACACACGTGAACATCTTGGCTCCTGCCTGGCCGTGGTGACCCTACTGGGCTGCCTGGTCTCACGTTCTCCAACTCGGCGCTTTCATTGCCCGCCTGTTCGTCGATGCGTGTGGAATCGAGCTGGAGACGGAGCAGTTTGCTTGGCGCCCCCATCGGCATAAGTGGGCCGCGTGGGGGCGTCGTCCTTTCGTATGGTGCACAGGGCCCAGATGATGAAGGCCGAGATGGTGATCATCGCGATCGACCAGACCGGGTAATAGGGCAGCGAAAGGAAGTTGGAGATGATGACCAGGCCCGCGATGGTCACGCCCAGGACGCAGGCCCAGGTCGATGCCATGAAGAGGCCGAAGCTGACGACGAACGCCAGTGCGCCCAGGGCCAGGTGGATCCAGCCCCAGGCGGTGAGGTTGAACTCGAAGACGTAGTTCCGTGTCGCGACGAAGATGTCGTCGTCCGCGACCTCCGCGATGCCGCGCATGATGTCGAGAATGCCGCCGATCATCAGCATGACCGCCGCGAAGACGGTCACGCCGGTGGCCCATTCCCGCAAGGACGGACGGGCGGTTCCCGGGTGCGTGGTGGTCATGCCGGTCTCCTCGTTCCCTCCGGCGCCGTTCCGTGTGGTGCCGTGTGGTGCCGTGTTGCCTCAGCGTGCCCAGGGCACGGTGCGGTCCCGCCTCACCCGGGGCGGGTGAGGCGGGACGGGCCGAGAAACGTCACTTTCGACCCATACGCACCATTGCTCTACCGTGGAAAAGAACGACGCTGCTCACCCCCTCACCGATCATCGAGGTGACGGTCATGACGGAGACCACTCAGCGCAGGAACACAGCCGGCAGGCAGGACGGGGCGACATCGCAGGGCGGGAAGGGCTCCCCGGGCACCCGTGGGAGCACTGCCATCGCGGACACGGTCGTCGCGAAGATCGCGGGCATGGCGGCCCGGGAGATTCCCGAGGTGCACAACCTCGGCGGTGGCATGACCAGGGCCTTCGGGGCTGTTCGCCAGCGGGTGCCGGGCGGGGGCAGCGGGGTCACCCAGGGGGTCAAGGTGGAGGTCGGCGAACGCCAGGCCGCCGTCGATCTCGATGTGGTCGTCGAGTACGGCGCCGCCATCGCCGACACCGCCTCCGATGTCCGGGCCAACGTCGTCAACGCCGTGGAGCGGATGACCGGGCTGGAGGTCGTCGAGGTCAACATCGCCGTCGACGACGTTCATCTGCCGGACGAGGAGGAGGACGAGTCCGAGCAGCAGGAGGGCAGGCGGGTGGCCTGACCCCCCGGGGCCCGGGTCAGTAGACCTCCGGGACCGCCCCCGGACCGCACGGCACGCGCACATGCTCGCCGTGGCCGCAGTGGACGACGCGGTCGCCGAGGCCGATCGCGTCGGCCTCGGCGAGGAACGCGGACAGCGGCGAGCGCATCACCGTGTAGTCCTCGTAGTGGACGGGCAGGACCAGGCGGGGGTCGAGTCGGCGGGCCAGTTCGGCGCCCTGGGTGCCGTCCATCGTGACCACGAAGCCACCGGGGAGGCGGGTGCCGCCCAGGTGCAGGACGGCGAGGTCGGCTGCCGGAAAACGCTCGGCGATCTCGTTCAGGCCGTCGTACACGAGCGTGTCGCCGGAGACGTAGATCCGCATGCGGGGCGCTCCCCCCGCCGGGCCGAACTCCAGCATGCTTCCCATCACCGGCGGTAGCAGCCTGCGCAGCACCGCTTGGCCGGCGTGCCTGCCGGGGAGGGCGGTGACCGTGACCTGGACGCCGTCCCGCTGGAGGGTGAGCCCCTTCCAGGTGCGCAGTCCCGCCGTGCGGTGGAATCGGTGCACTGCCCTGAGGCGGCGGGCCGCGTGCGGTGTGGTCAGGATCGGCACGGTGTGGTCCAGGTGCCGGCGGGCGCGGCGGTCCCAGTGGTCGCCGTGCAGGTGTGACAGCACGACCGCGTCCAGGCGGGGCAGTTCGTGCACGTCCAGGGCCGGTTCGGTCAGGCGGCGGCTCAGCAGCCCGTAACCGAGGTGGGCGTACTGACCCCGGTGGAGGAAGTTCGGGTCGGTGAGCAGGGTGAGCGGGCCGTACGACAGGAGCACCGTCGCGTTGCCGATGAAGTGGATGTCGAGCGCGTCGTCGCCGGTCTCGTCGTCCGTGGGTTGCGGCATGGTCAGGCCGAGCGCTTGCGGGACGTCGACTTCTTCGCCGGAGCCTTCTTCGCCGTGCTCTTCGACGCCGTCTTCTTCGCCGTTCCCTGGCCCTGGGCCGACTTCGACGTCGACTTCTTCGCCGCCGTCGTCTTCTTGGCCGCCGTCTTCTTCGCCGTGGACGACGACTTCTTGCCGCCGGTCTGCTTGGGGGCCGCACGGGCCGACTTGCGCTGCGGGAGCGACTTGACCTCGGCGTGCTCGGCGTCCTCGCCCCGGGACTCGCGAGCCGCCCGGACACTGCTCTCCAGGGCCGCCATCAGGTCCAGGACCTTGCCGCCCGTGGCCGGTTCCGGGGACTGGGGCGGGGCCTCGCCGGCGGCCTTCGCGGCGATGACCTCCTCCACGGCCTCGCGGTACTCGTCGTGCAGGTCCTCCAGGTCGACCTCGCCCAGGGTGTCCATCAGCGCGTCCGCCAGGTCCAGTTCCTGGTCGCGGACGGTCACGTCGGTGTCGGGGGCGACGCCCTCGGGGGCGCGGACCTCGTCCGGCCACAGCAGGCCGTGCATGGCGATGGCCTCGCCGACGACCCTGAGCATGCCGAGTCGCTCCCTGCCGCGCAGGGCGAACTTGGCGATCGCCACCTTGTTGCTGCGCTTCAGCGCCTCGCGCAGCAGGGTGTACGGCTTCGCCGCGGGGGCGCCGCTCGCCTGGAGGTAGTACGCGGCGTCCATCTGGAGCGGGTCGATCCGGTCGGCCGGGACGAACGCGACGATCTCGATCGTCTTGGCCGTCGGGATCGGCAGGCTCGACAGGTCCTCCTCGGTGATCGGGATGATCGTGCCGTCCGCATCCTCGTAGCCCTTGCCGATCTCCCCCTGGGTGACCTCCCGGTCCTCCAGCTCGCAGAACTTGCGGTAACGGATGCGGCCGCCGTCCTCGGTGTGGATCTGGCGGAAGGAGATCGAGTGGCTCTCGGTGGCGTTGACCAGCTTGATCGGAATGCTGACCAGGCCGAACGAGATGGCGCCGTTCCATATGGATCTCACGTGCAGCACCCTTCCGGTCACGCTCAGGATTGTTCGTCACGGTTTGCGTGGGATTCTTATCGTATGGCGCCTATCACAGTGGTGGAGGGGCGACGGCTCGCTCTCAGCAATCTGGAGAAGGTGCTGTATCCCGCCACCGGCTTCACCAAGGGCGAGGTGCTGCACTACTACGCGACCGTCGCCGAGGTCCTGTTGCCCCATCTGCGTGACCGGGCGGTCTCCTTCCTGCGGTACCCGGACGGACCGGACGGGCAGGTGTTCTTCACGAAGAACGTGCCGCCGGGTACGCCCGACTGGGTCACCACCGCCGAGGTGCCACGGGTCGAGGGGCCCTCACGGATGGTCCTGGTGCAGGACATGCCGAGCCTGATGTGGTCGGCGAACCTCGTGACCGAGTTCCACACCCACCAGTGGCTCGTCGACACCCCGGACGAGGCCGACCGGATCGTGTTCGACCTCGATCCGGGGGCACCGGCGAGCATCGTGCAGTGCTGCGAGGTCGCGCTGTGGCTGCGGGAACGGCTCGCGCACGACGGCATCCGGGCCTACGCCAAGACCTCCGGCTCGAAGGGGCTGCATCTGCTCGCCGCCGTGCGCGGGGCGTCCTCCGAGCGGGTGTCCGAGTACGCCAAGGCACTCGCCGTCGAGGCCGAGAAGGCCATGCCGCGGCTCGCGCTGCACCGGATGACCAGGAGCCTGCGGCCGGGGAAGGTCTTCGTCGACTGGAGCCAGAACGCCGCCCGCAAGACGACGGCGACCCCGTACACCCTCAGGGCCCGCCCGGAACCGACCGTGTCGGCCCCGGTGACCTGGGACGAGATCGAGGAGTGCCGCGCACCCGGCCGGCTGGACTTCCGCGCCGTCGACCTCGCCCCCCGCGTCCAGGACTACGGCGACCTGCTCGCTCCCCTGCTGGCCCCGGAGGCGGCGGCTCCGCTGCCGTAGACAGGCCACGCTCGGGCTCCGACACGGCCGGGCCGCAAAGAGCCAGCTCCTACGGGGACCTCAGGCGGGTGCGCGGCGGGAGTCCCCCACCCCGGCGGGAGCCCCCACCCCGGGTGGGAGTCCCCACCCCGGGTGGGAGTCCCCACCCCGGCGGGAGTCCCCACCCCGGCGGGAGTCCCCCACCCCTCACACCCTCGCCCACGTGTTCCGATCCCGGGCCATCGCGTGCAGTGCCTCCACGTCCGCCGGTTTCAGGACGCCACCCCGCCGGGACAGGCCCGGCACCTCCGTGGCGGTCAGGACATGGACCTCCCGGGGGGCGGTGGGGATCAACACCGTCGCCGGGTCGACCAGGGCGAGGACCGGGCGGACCTCCGCGGTCAGGGCGTAGGAGGCGCGGTCGGCGTCGGAGCGGACGCGGCGCAGGAGGGGGTACGGGTCGCGGCGGCCGAGGGTGATCACGGGGTCGGTGACACGGACGCGCTGCCTGCGGGCGTGGAGAGTGTGCACGGCGTACAGGCCGCCGGGGCCGATCAGCAGGTGGTGGATGCGGTCGCCGCCGGGGAGCGGTACGGAGTGCAGGGCGTGCCAGCCCGCGCCGTCCAGGCGGTCCAGGGCGTCACCGACCGTCTGCTCGGCCGTCAGGGCCCTGCGGCGCGGGTCGGGGCGCAGCCGGTGCGTGGGGCCGGGGTCGCGGTCGAGGGCGACGAGGAGGGCCTCGCCGGGGCGGTTGGGGGCCAGGTCGTCGTCGGGGTGGAGGGCGAGGCGGGACAGTTCGGCGGGGGTCGGCACCGGGGGCGGCCCCACCGTCACGGGGCCGGTGACGAAGGGCCCGAGCGCCCGCAGTACGTCGTCCTCGCGGTCCTGGCCGAGGAGGTTCACCCGGCCGGTCTCACGGTCGTACCAGGCGATGTTCCTGCCGTCCGGGAGGCAGACGTAGAGCCGCTCCCGGCCGTGCCGCCAGGTCGGTATGACGCGCAGTCCGTTCATGCACCATCACCCCGGTCCATGGGAACAGGCGGGGTGCTGCGGGGGCAAGAACCCGGCTACCTTTGAGAGGAGTTGGGCCTGCCCGCGGACCCTCGGGCGGCAGTGGTGGGGAGGCGGCGTTGCGTACCCGCAGTAAACCCGACGTACCCGCTCCGGAGTCTCCGTGGAGCGAGGTCGTCCCCGGCCTGTGGATGGGCGGCCACGAGTACACGGGGGCCCAGGGCCACCTGGAGTTCGCTGTTGTGCGCGGCGAGTTCGATCTCGTGCAGACGCTGTTGCGGCTGCCGGGGCACGGGCCCGATCCCGGCGTCCGGCACCATGTGTGGCCGATTCCCGACGGGCCGCTGGACGGGACGCAGCTCGCCGGTGTGATCCGGCTGGCCGAGGCCGCGTGCGAGGCGCTGGGCGAGGGCCACAGGGTCCTGGTCCGCTGCTACCACGGGTACAACCGCTCCGGTCTGGTCGTCGCGCACGCGCTGATGCGCAGGGGCCGCTCCGCCGAGGAGGCGATCCGGCTGATCCGGGCGCGTCGCTCGCCCTGGGCACTGCACAACGACCTGTTCGTCGACTACCTGCGGACCGGGCTGGCCACGGCACGGCTGCTGGAGGAACTCGCCGAGTAGCCCGGTGACACGGGGACGGCCGCGCAGGTCGGCCGCGCACGAACGGCCGCGCGGGTCCGCCGGGCACGAAGTGCCGCTCACGAACTGCCGCACACGTACGGCCGCCCTCTCGCGCAAATGGGACTTCCCTACGAATAAGGTGTACGCGGCCGACAAGTGCCCGCCGCCGGGGGTCGCGTGCGCCGCGCACCCGCAGTTGTACCCGCGGTCGTACCCGCCGTGTGATCGTCATGAGACGTCAGGAGTGCAGTGCCCCTCAGCCGCCCCGGACAGGCCGCCCGTCGCCTCGCCGTCGCTGTCCTCCTGCTGGCCGCCGCCGTGGGGTGCGGGGACGCCGGTGGGCTGGAGGGCGCGGGGGCGACGCCGACGGCCGAGGGTCCGGCCCGGCTCTGGCCGGAGCTCACCCCGGCGTCCAGCCCGGCCTTCGAGATCGGGGAGGTGAACACCGAGGTGATCAAGGGCGTGAGAGTCCCCGGCGACGACATCCGCCGGGTGGACCCGGTCTCGATCGTCCGGGCCGAGATCGCCCGGAACCCCGGCGACTACGACGGCACCAAGGCCCCCTACCGCGACACCGAGCGCCGGATGGCCGACTGCGCGAAGGGCCCGGGGCGCGGCAAGTGCCCGGTGCTCACGCCGTACTACCGGGACCTGACCGGCGACGGGCACGACGACCTGACGCTGGGCTTCCCGCTGCTGCCCGGGAAGACGACCGCGGTCCGCGTGTACACCGTCGAGAAGCACCGGCTGGTGCAGGTGATGGCGTGGGAGGACGCGCTGAGCGGGGTCGAGCTGGCCGGGCGGTCCCTGGTGATCCGCTCGCCGTCGGAGGTCGCGGGCTACGAGTACCGGTTGCAGTGGACCTGGGACCGTGACCAGCGGGCCATGCTCCTCACCCATGACGAGATGCTGCGGACCGGCCCACGCAAGCATTCCCGGCACCCGTCCTCCCCCGCCGGTTCTCCCACCGGTTCTCCCACGGGTCCCCCGACCGGTTCTCCCGCCGCTTCTCCCACCCGTTCCCCGTCGGTCTCCCCCTCGGCGAGCGGCTGATGAGACCGGTACTCCCCCAGTGGTCCGGGACGCTGGCCTTGAAGGCCGCCGTCTTCATCGCGGTGATGTGCTGCGCGCTGGCCGCCCTGCTCGGCAGCCTGGTGCATGTGCAGGTCACGAACCAGACCGTCGGCCAGGCCCGTGACCAGGCGTTGCAGCGGCTGACCCAGGCGACGGAACGGTACGAGGCCGGGGACACCCTGCGGCGGGGCGCCGGGGTGGATCCACCGGAGCTGCCGAGGGAGCTGCGGGAGCTGGCGGTGGCCGGGGAGCGCGGCACGATCGTCGCCGACCGCGCGGGACGCCCCACGATGTGGGCGGCGGGTCCGGTCGACGGCGGGCGGGCGCTGGCCGTGGCGGTCGACTACTCCCAGCAGGCCCGCACGATCGAGGGCCTCGACCGGGCGATCCTGTGGTCGTCGGGCCTGGCGATCGCGGTGACCCTGCTGGTCGGGGCGTTCGCGGTGACGCGGGTGACGCGGCGGCTGCACACCACGGCTCTGGTGGCCCGGCGGATCAGCGCGGGCGACCTGGACGCCCGCGTGAACGACCCCCGCGCGACCCCTCGTCCAAGCCCCCGCACGCCCCCTCACCCGAGCCCCAGCACGCCCCCTCACCCGAGCCCCCTCACAGACCCCGGCACGGGCCCCAGCACGGACGGGAGCGCGGGCCCCACCACAGACCCCATCACAGACCCGGGCACGGGCCCCCAGACCGGCCCCCGCACAACCCCCCGCACACACCCCCGCCCCCGCCTGCGCCCACGCCCACGCCCACGCACCAAGGCCGGCCCGCCCGACGAGGTCGCCGCGGTCGCCGCCGCCCTGGACTCCATGGCGGCCTCGCTCCAGGGCAAGCTGCTCGCCGAGCAGCGCTTCACGGCGGACGTCGCGCACGAGCTGCGCACGCCGCTGACCGGGCTGCACGCGGCGGCCGAACTGCTGCCGCCGGGCCGTCCGACGGAGCTGGTCCGGGACCGGGTGGCGGCGCTGCGCACCCTCACCGAGGACCTGCTGGAGATCTCCCGGCTGGACACCGGCCGGGAGCGGGTGGAGCTGGACACCGAGCGACTGGGGCCGCTGGCCGAGCGGGCGGTGCGGTTGGCGGGCAGCGACGCGGAGGTCAGGGTCGTACGGGACGTGTCCGTGGAGACGGACCGGCGGCGGCTGGAGCGGGTGCTGGGCAATCTCGTGGCGAACGCGCACCGGCACGGACGGGGGCCGGTGGTGCTGACCGTGGACGGCCCGGTGGTGACCGTGCGCGATCACGGGGACGGGTTCCCGGAGTACCTCCTCGCGCACGGGCCGCAGCGGTTCCGTACGGAGGGCGGGACGCGGGGACACGGGCTCGGGCTGACCATCGCGCGGGGGCAGGCCGAGGTGCTGGGGGCACGGCTGGAGTTCGCGAACGCGCCGGACGGCGGGGCGGTGGCCACGCTGGAACTCGCCCCGCGGTGAGCACCCGGGACGCGTCCTCCTATGGCCCAGCGTGAAGGGCGGCCCCCTCGGGGCGCTCCTAATGTGGCGATTAGTCAGCTTCGGCACTTTCGCCCCCACATGGAGGTAACCCCATGCCCCTGCGCACCCGTCTCTCCATAGCCGCCGTCGCCGGGCTCCTCGCCGCGGCGGCCACCGTCACGCCCGCCGCCGCCACCGCGTTCGACGACTGGGACCCGAGCGGGGGCAACGGCAGCGGCAATGGCAGCCAAGGCCAGAGCAACTGGAACAACGGCTCCGGAGGAAACGGCGGCAACGGCGGCAACGGCGGCAACCAGGATCCGGACTCCAGCAGCTGGAACGGCGGCAACAACAGCCACCACGACCAGCGCTTCTACCGGGGCGTCGTCACCGCGAGCACCCTGGCCCTGCGCAGCGCCCCGGACCGCGGTTCGCAGATCATCCGGTTCGCCCACCGGGGCGACAAGGTCAAGATCTTCTGCAAGGTCGACGGCGAGTCCGTGCAGGGCCAGCCGCTCTGGTACCTGCTGGCGGACGGCACCTGGGCCTGGGGCTCGGCCCGCTACATCGACACCATCGGCCCCACGCCACGCCGGTGCTGACACGTGCTGACACTCCGTCACTCAAAGGCACACAAGACGGACTGTTTGGGTAGGTTCCGGACATGAGCAAGGCCGGAATCACCGTGGCGACGGCGGACCCGTCCGCGCCCGCCGTCCGCCGCCCGGCCCGGCGCCGGGGCATCGAGCTCGCCCTCATCGTGCTGGCCGTCCTGCTGTCGGTGTACGGCTACTGCGCCGTGGGCCTCGCCCGGAACGGAACGCTGCCGCCCGGTGCCGCCGGCTACGGCGCCGGCCTCGGCGTCCTGGCGCTGCTGGCCCATCTGGCCGTACGCCTGCGGGCCCCGTACGCCGACCCGCTGCTCCTGCCGATCGGGGTGCTGCTGAACGGGCTGGGGCTGGTGCTGATCTACCGGCTCGACCTGGAGACCCCGGGCGACCGGGCGGCACCGGCCCAGCTGGTGTGGTCGACGCTGGGTGTGGCGCTGTTCATCCTGGTCGTCCTGCTGCTGCGCGACCACCGGGTGCTCCAGCGGTACACGTACGTCTGCGTGGTCGCGGCCCTGGTGCTGCTGACCCTGCCGATCCTGTTCCCGGCGGTGAACGGGGCCCGGATCTGGATCCGGATCGCCGGGTTCTCCATCCAGCCGGGCGAGTTCGCGAAGGTGCTGCTGGCGGTGTTCTTCGCCGCGTACCTGGCGGCGAACCGCAACGCCCTCGCGTACACGGGCCGCCGCATCTGGAAGCTCCAGCTCCCCACCGGCCGGGTCCTCGGCCCGATCGTCGCCGTCTGGCTGGTGAGCGTGGGCGTGCTGGTCCTGGAGCGCGACCTCGGCACGTCACTCCTCTTCTTCGGCCTGTTCGTCGTGCTGCTCTATGTCGCCACCGGCCGCACCGGCTGGATCGCGGTCGGCCTGCTGCTGGCCGCGCTGGGCGCGGTCGCCGTCGGCCGGCTGGAGCCGCACGTGCACAGCAGGATCGAGACCTGGCTGCATCCCTTCGCCTCCATCGAGGCGGGCGAGGGCGCGAACCAGCTCGCCCAGTCGCTGTTCGCCTTCGCGGAGGGCGGTCTGCTCGGCACGGGCCTCGGCCTGGGCCACTCGGTGCTCATCGGCTTCGCCGTGAAATCGGACTTCATCCTGGCCACGGCGGGCGAGGAACTCGGCCTCGCGGGCCTGTCCGCGATCTTCCTCCTCTACGGTCTGCTGGTGGAGCGCGGTTTCCGCGCGGGCCTCGCGCAGCGCGAGCCGTTCGGCCGGCTGCTGGCGGTCGGCCTGGCCTCGCTGGTGGCGCTCCAGGTGTTCGTGATCGCGGGCGGGGTGACCGGGCTGATCCCGCTGACCGGCATGGCGATGCCGTTCCTCGCGCAGGGCGGCTCCTCGGTGGTCACCAACTGGGCGATCGTGGCGCTGCTGGCACGGGTGAGCGACTCGGCCCGGCGCGGTTACGACGGGCAGGGCACCCGGTGACCCGGCACATCCGGCACGCCGGGTACTTCTGCGCCCTGCTGCTGGTGGCCCTGCTGCTGAACGCCGCCCGGGTCCAGGTCGTCCAGGCCCCGTCGTACGACCGGAACCCGGGCAACCGGCGCCCCGACATCACCCGCTACGAGCAGCCCCGCGGGGACATCCTGGTCGGCGGGCGGCCCGTCACCGGCTCCCGGGACACCCGCGAGCACCTGCGCTACGAACGGACCTACCTGGACGGCCCGCTGTACGCTCCGGTGACCGGCTTCGCCTCCCAGCTGTACGGGACGACGCTCCTGGAGAACACCGAGGACGGTGTGCTGTCGGGCGCGGATCCGATGCTGGCGCCCTTCCCGCTGTGGAACGACTTCACGCGGGCGCGCAACGCCGGTGGGGACGTCGTCACGACACTCCACCCCGCCGCCCAGAAGGCCGCGTACGAGGGGCTGGCGGGCCACAAGGGGGCGGTGGCGGCGCTGGAGCCGTCGACCGGCCGGATCCTGGCCCTGGTGTCCGCCCCGTCCTACGACCCCCAGCCGCTGTCGGGCAACGGTTCGGCGGCGGCCCGGGCCTGGTCACGGCTCGTCACCGACCGGGACCGCCCGATGCTCAACCGGGCGGTCCGGCAGACGTATCCACCGGGCTCGACCTTCAAGGTCGTCACCGCGGCCGCCGCGCTGGACGCCGGTGTGGTCACCGACCTGGAGGCGCCGACCGACACCCCCGACCCCTACCGGCTGCCGGGGACGCGCACCCGTCTGACGAACTCGTCCAAGGGCTGCGCGAACGCCTCGGTCCGGGAGGCCTTCACGTTCTCCTGCAACACGGTGTTCGCCAAGCTCGGTGTGGAGGTGGGGGTGGCGGACATGACGGCCACGGCGCACGCCTTCGGCTTCAACAACGGGGAGCTGCGGGTGCCGTTCCCGGTGGCCCGGTCCACCTTCGACACCACCCTGGACAAGGCGCAGCTGGCCCTGTCGTCGATCGGCCAGTACAACACCCGCGCCACTCCTCTGCAGATGGCGATGGTCGCGGCGGCGGTGGCCAACGGCGGTCAGGTACGGGACCCATACCTGGTGGAGCGCACGACCCGGCCGGGCGGCAGCACCCTGGCGACGGCCGGCTCGCGGGCGATCCGGCAGGCGATGTACCCGTCCACCGCCGTCCGGCTGCGGGCGATGATGCGGGACGTGGTGGAGAACGGCACCGGCCGCAACGCCGCGATCCGCGGCGCCAAGGTCGGCGGCAAGACCGGCACCGCCCAGCACGGCCTCGGCAACTCCGGTACGCCGTACGCCTGGTTCGTCTCCTGGGCGCAGGGCGATCGCGATCTGGCGCCGCGGGTGGCGGTGGCGGTCGTGGTGGAGGACGCGGAGTCGGACCGCGGGCACATCAGCGGGGGTGGTGACGCGGCGCCGATCGCCCGGGCGGTGATGGAGGCAGTACTCAAGTCCCCCGAGCGGCCGTAGAGTTCGCGCTCCGGCACCACCGCCCGGTTGCTGGGACTGGGCTGGTGGGCACGGGGCGCCCGACCTACGTTCGGTTCATGACTGAGCCCGCGCACGAACTCGCCCAGATCATCCTCGGCCGCATCAAGACCCCGGTGGACCGACACTTCCCCACGAAGTAGACGCCGGGTCAACAAGTGGTGCGCGAGGGATTGACGAGCTTGCTGACAGGCAGTCTCATAAGGGGAACAGTGACGTGTGCACAACGAGGTGGGCAGCCATGACGACCCTGACGGAAGCCGACGCGCTCGACGGCCTGCGCGATGCCCTGGGCCTGCTCAAGGACCGGGAGCAGGTGGCCCAGCGGCTGCTCGACTCCTCCGCCAAGCACTCCTTCGACCCGGACAAGGAACTGGACTGGGACGCGCCCTTCGAGGAGGGCAAGTGGTTCTGGCCCCCGGAGCTGGTCTCGCTCTACGACACCCCGCTCTGGAAGCGCATGGGCGAGGAGCAGCGCATCCTGCTCTCCCAGCACGAGGCCGCGGCCCTGGCCTCCCTGGGCATCTGGTTCGAGATCATCCTGATGCAGCTGCTGGTCCGGCACATCTACGACAAGGCGGCGACGAGCGCGCACGTGCGCTACGCACTCACCGAGATCGAGGACGAGTGCCGCCACTCCAAGATGTTCGCCCGCCTGATCTCCCGCGGCGACGCGCCCTGGTACCCGGTCAGCCGGGCGCACCAGCAGCTGGGCCGCCTGTTCAAGACCATCTCCACCACCCCCGGCTCCTTCACCGCCACCCTCCTCGGCGAGGAGGTCCTCGACTGGATGCAGCGCCTGACGTTCCCCGACGAGCGGGTCCAGACCCTGGTCCGCGGTGTCACCCGCATCCACGTCGTCGAAGAGGCCCGCCATGTCCGCTACGCCCGTGAGGAACTGCGCCGCCAGATGGTGACGGCCCCCAAGTGGTCCCAGGAGTTCACCCGCATCACCTCCGGCGAGTTCGCCCG
Source organism: Streptomyces sp. NPDC007929 (assembly GCF_042959065.1). Classification (NCBI taxonomy): domain Bacteria; kingdom Bacillati; phylum Actinomycetota; class Actinomycetes; order Kitasatosporales; family Streptomycetaceae; genus Streptomyces; species Streptomyces sp. NPDC007929. Next base: position 435,588 of record NZ_JBIBKD010000008.1, read on the forward strand.
TGTCTTCTCGGTGGCGTTCGTGAACCCGGACGTCTACACCAACGTGGGCCTCGACAAGCGGAAGGCCCTCGCCCAGGTGCGCGCGAGCGGCCACCGCCGGGAGGTCATGCAGAACGGCTCCAGGCGGCTGACCGACTTCCTCGACGACATCGGTGTGCTGCGGGGCGTAGGCCGCCGTCTGTGGAAGTCGTCCGGGCTGCTGGCCTGACGACCCCAACTCCGTCATGTCCATGCGGGGTGACTACTGTCCTCCCAGACGTAGTCACCCTCCGTGGCCCTGAAGGAGTTCAGCACCGTATGTCCCCCCACACCGTCCGCCTCAAGACCGCCGCCCTCGGTGCCACGACCGCCCTCGCCCTGACGGCGTGCGGCGGTGGCACCGGGTCCCAGGACGACAAGGCCGCCGACAAGCCGCAGGGCGTGGTCAGCCGGGCGGAGGCCAAGAAGATCGCCGACCACTACGAGAAGGTCAACAACAAGGCCAACTCCACCCAGGACGAGAAGCTGCTGGCGACGGTCGAGGCGGGCCAGGTCTACGCGATGGACAAGGCAACCTACACCCTCGTCAAGACCTGGCCGGACAAGAAGCAGAAGGCCTACGCCAAGCCCTTCTCCTACAAGGACCGCACCTATGTGATCCCCGAGAAGGGCACGGCCAGCTGGTTCGCCGTCCGGGCGACATCCAGCGAGGACAGCGACAACAGCGTGCTCCTGGTCTTCGACAAGGTGGGCGGCACCCACAAGATGGTGCTCTCCCTGTGGACCGGCAGCGGCGAGACCCTCCCCGAGCCGGCCATCGACAAGAACGGCCTGGCCGAGGTCGCGAAGCCCACCACCAAGGTCGGCACGTTCGCCCCCGCCGACATCGGCGCCGCGTACGAGGATCTCCTCCAGACGGGCGGCAGGAAGAAGGGCGCCGCCCTGGCCTCCACGAAGCCGGTGGAGAACGCGAAGAAGACCTACCGGCGCAGCAGCGAGGAGGGCACGGCCGAGGGCATGGCCACGAAGATGTTCTTCGCCAAGACCCCGGCCGACCCGAGCGTCTACGCCCTGCGGCTGGCCAACGGAAACGTCCTCGCCCTGTTCCCCGCCGCCCACAAGCAGGAGTCCCTGCTCAAGGAGCCCTACCGCTCCAGCGCGTCCCTCGTACCCAGCGAGGAGCAGTCCGCCTTCGGCGCCACCAGGGGCCCGCTGATCACCGACATGTTCGAGGGCCAGGGCATGGCCGAGCTGACCCCGAAGGCCGCGCGGATCACGGCCGTCGACTTCGAGCACGTGGACGCGCGCTAGCCGCACCCGCGTACGGCGAGAAGGGGCCGTGTCGGGGGGTGTCCGCCCGCAGCGGTTGGCGCGTCAACGCGAGTCAGTCGGTGAACGGGTCCATCGCGCCGTTCCGAGGACGGACACCCCCCGGCGCGGCCCCGCCCCCCACCGGACGCCACGCGAAAACGGGCGCCCCACCCGGCGTCACACGAAAGCGCGCACCCCACCCGGCGCCACGCCAAAACGCACACCCCCACCGGACGCCACACGAGAACGCACACCCCCCCCGGCATCACGCAAAGCGCGCACCCACCACCGCTTCGCACCCCCCGGCCCCCCGATTACGCTGCGAGACATGACACCAGCCGCCCCCACCCCCGCCTACCGGCGACTCAGCGTCGAGGAACGCCGCAGCCAGTTGCTCACCTCCGCGCTGGACCTCTTCGCCCACCGCGCCCCCGAGGAGGTGTCCCTCGACGACGTGGCGGAGGCGGCCGGAGTCTCACGCCCCCTGGTATACCGCTACTTCCCGGGCGGCAAGCAGCAGCTCTACGAGGCCGCCCTGCGCTCCGCCGCCGACGAGCTCCAGCACTGCTTCGACGAACCCCGCGAGGGCCCCCTCCTCCACCGCCTGTCCCGCGCCCTCGACCGCTACCTCACCTTCGTCGACGAGCACGACACCGGCTTCAGCGCCCTCCTCCAGGGCGGCAGCGTCGTCGAGACGTCCCGCACCACCGCCATCGTCGACGGAGTCCGCCGCGTCGCCGCCGAGCACATCCTCAACCACCTGGGCGTCACCGGCCCCGGCCCGCGGCTGCGCATGACCATCCGCATGTGGATCACCGCCGTGGAGGCGTCGTCGCTGATCTGGCTCGACGAGGACAAGCAGCCGCCCGTCGAGGAGCTCCGCGACTGGCTCGTCGAGCAGTTCGTGGCGATGCTGACGGTGACCGCCCGCCGCGACCCGCAGACCGACGCCCTGGTCCTGGCGCTCGCCGAGGATGTCTGAGACTGATCCCGTGAAGAGCGAAGAGACCCCCTTCGAGGGCGGCCCCATGGACGGCAGGGTCCTGCCCGTCCTCCTCGGCATGACCGGCCACCCGCCCAAGACGTACCGTATCCCCGTCCCGGACCCCGACGGCGGACCGGACACCGTGCTGGTCTACCGCCGCGTCCCCCGGGGCCCGGGCAAGGTCGGCCTGACCAACCGCTGGAAGTACGTGTACGCCCCGGAGGGCGTCCCGCCCCGCCGCCTCAACTGGCCCTGGTCGAAGCCAGACGCCACGCCGCGCGGCAAGCCGGACGACGCCGACGGGTGACCGCGTTACGCCGAACCGCGCACACCCACCGCGCGCAGTGCCCGCACCCGCCTGATCCTCACGATGTCCGGCGGCACCACGCCGCCCCCGCACCGGAGGTGATGGCATGTCAAAAAGGCTTCTGCGTCTGGTCTGCATCGCGGCGACGGCGGCCGGAACCGCCCTGGCCCCCGTCGCCCCCGTCCCGGCCACGGCCGCACCCGAGCCGCGGGCAGAACGAGGCGACACCGAGGACCGCGACATCGCAAGCCTCCTGACGGATCTTCAGAAGCTGTACGGAAAGGCCGAGGAGGCCACCGAGGCCTACAACGGCACCGAGGAGAAGCTCAAGAAGCAGCGCGCCGAGACCGACCGCCTGGACCGCGCCCTCGCCCGCGCCCGGCTCTCCCTGCACGACAGCCGGTCCGCGGCCGGCCGGCTGGCCCGGCAGCAGTACCAGAGCAGCTCCGACATCTCCCCGTACGTACGTCTGCTCCTGGCCCGGGACCCGCAGCACGCGATCGAGCAGGGCCATGTGATCGGCAGGCTCGCCCGGGAACGGGTCGACACCGTCGGACGGCTGGCGGGGCACGAACGCAAGGCCGACGAACTGGCCCGCAAGGCCCGTACGGCCCTGGACCGGCAGCTCGCCCTCACCGAGCGACGCAAGAGGGAACGGGACGAAGTCACCGCCCGCCTCCACGAGGTCGAGGAACTGCTCGCCTCCCTGAGCCGCGAACAGCTCACCGAGCTGGCCGAGTTCGAGGAGAAGGGCGTCGCGAAGGCGCAGAAGGAGCTGCTGGAGTCGGGCGCGCTCGAAGGCGAGTCCACAACCGACGACACACAGGACGACGGCAAGAACGGGAGCGAAACCACCCCCACAACGCGCCGCACCTCCACAACGCTCCGCACCACCACCCCCCGCCGCACCCCCACCCCGTCCGCCGAAGGCAGCCGCGCCGTGCGCTACGCACTGCGGCAGCTCGGCAAGCCGTACGAGTGGGGCGCCGAGGGCCCGAGGACGTACGACTGCTCGGGCCTGACCTCGCAGGCCTGGGCCGAGGCGGGGACACCCGTCCCGCGGACCAGCCAGGAGCAGTGGAAGCGGCTGGAGCGGATCCCCCTGGACGAGCTGCGCCCCGGCGACCTGGTCGTGTACTTCCCGAAGGCCACGCACGTCGCGCTGTACCTCGGCGACGGCATGGTCGTCCAGGCTCCCCGGCCGGGCGCGAAGGTGAAGGTGTCGCCGATCGCGGCCAACCCGCTGCTGGGCGCCGTACGACCGGACCCCGGCGGGGAGCCCCTGCGGCGTTACGAGCCGCCGAAGCTCCCCGCGGGGGCCATGGACGGGTCGGACGCGGGCTACGAAGGAGGAGGAGAGGCGGACTAGGCGGCGCCCGCGCCGGACACCTCGGCCAGGTAGGCCTGCGTCTTGTCGGGGTCGTAGAAGAAGTTCTCGAAGTCGGCCGGGGTGTCGAAGCCGTTGGCGAAGCGGTCGGCGACCGGCTGGAGCTCACCTGCGGCGCCGATGAGGTTCAGGATGTGCTCCGGCGGCGGCGCGAGCATCGCGTTGGTCCACTTGGTGACGTGCTGGGCGGTGTTCCAGTAGCGGTCGAAGGTGGCCCGCATCCACTCCTCGTCGAACGGCTTGTCGCCGTGCTCGGTGATCGAGGCGAGGTAGGCGGCGGCGCACTTGGACGCCGAGTTGGAGCCCTGCCCGGTGATCGGGTCGTTCGCGACGACGACGTCCGCCACGCCCAGCACGAGTCCGCCGCCGGGGAGGCGGCCGATCGGGTTGCGGACGGTGGGGGCGTAGCGCCCGGCCAGCGTGCCGCCGGCGTCGGTCAGTTCGACCTTGGTGGCCCGCGCGTACTCCCAGGGGACGTACCGCTCCATGAGTTCCAGGGTCAGGGAGAGGTGCTCCGCGGGGTCCTTGACGCCGTGGAAGGCGTCGAGCGGGCCGCCGGGTATGCCCTCCCAGAACAGGATGTCGGCACGGCCGGAGGTGGTCAGGGTCGGCATGACGAACAGCTCGCCGACGCCCGGCACGAGGTTGCAGCGGACCGCTTCGGTGCCGGGGTGCTCGGGGCGCGGGCCAAGACCGTGGACGTACGCCACGGCCAGCGCGCGCTGCGGCTCGCTGTACGGGGAGCGCTCGGCGTCGCGGCCGAACATCTGGACCAGTTCGCCCTTGCCGGCCGCGACGAGCACCAGGTCGTAGGTGCGGGAGAAGTAGTCGAGGTCGCCGACGGCCGCGCCGTGGATGACGAGCTGCCCGCCGCGCTGGGCGAACGTCTCCATCCAGCCGGCCATCTTGACGCGCTGGTCGACGGACTGGGCGTGGCCGTCGAGCCGGCCCAGCCAGTCGATGGCACGCGCCGCGGGACCTTCGGCCCAGGAGCCGGGGGCGGCGACCGAGACGCCGAGTCCTTGGATCTTCGGGGCCTGGGACTCCCAGAAGTTCAGCTGGAGATCACGCTCGTGCTGAAGGGCCGTGTGGAACATGCACTGCGTGGACATGACCCGGCCGGTGCGGATCTCGTCCGCCGTCCGGTTGGACATCAGGGTGACCTCGTACCCCTGTGACTGGAGGCCGAGGGCGATCTGGAGCCCGGACTGACCGGCTCCGACGACGAGTATCTTCCGCATGCGGGCTGTCCTCTACTCGGGGGTTTCGTCGAGCGCGTGGCCCACGAGGGCCAGGAGGGTCTCGATCACGGAGATCCGGCGACGCGCGTCCATGATCATGACAGGTATGTGCCGCGGGATGGTCAGGGCCTCCCGCACGTCCTCCGGCTCGAACAGCTCGCTGCCGTCGAAGTGGTTGACGGCGACCACGTACGGCAGTCCGGAGCTCTCGAAGTAGTCCAGGACCGGGAAGCAGTCCTTCAGGCGGCGGGTGTCGGCGAGGACGACGGCGCCGATCGCGCCGCGCACGATGTCGTCCCACATGAACCAGAAGCGCTGCTGGCCCGGGGTGCCGAACAGGTAGAGCACCAGGTCGTCGTCGAGCGTGATGCGCCCGAAGTCCATGGCGACGGTGGTGGTGGTCTTGCCCGGGGTGGCGGTGAGGTCGTCGGTCGCCTCGCTCGCCTCGGTCATCAGCGCCTCGGTCTGCAGGGGCGTGATCTCCGAGACGGAGGTGACCAGCGTGGTCTTGCCCACGCCGAAGCCGCCCGCCACCACGATCTTGGTGGCTATGGGGGCCCGGGTGCGGTCCGTCTCCCAGGCGTGCATGCTGTCGTCCGGCTGAACGAACGGGGAGGAACCTGCGACGCCGTGAGCGGCGTCAGAGACGACGGAGTCCACTCAGCACCCTTTCCAGCAGAGCCCGGTCCGGGCGGCCCGTGCCGTGGCCGGTGCCCGTTCCGTACACACGGATCTTTCCCTGGTCCGCGAGGTCGCTGAGGAGCACGCGGACCACACCGAGCGGCATCTTCAGCAGCGCGGCGATCTCGGCCACCGTACGCATCCGGCGGCACAGTTCGACGATGGCCCGCAGCTCCGGCATCACGCGGGTGGAGAGGTGGCCGTTGGTCAGTTCCTTGCGCTCCTCCGGGGCCTCCAGCGCGGCTGTGCTCGCCACGAACGTCTCCACGAGGAGGACGTGGCCGAAGCGGGTGCGGCCGCCGGTGAGCGAGTAGGGGCGGACCCGGGCGGGTTTGCGGTCGCCGCCGCGGACCGGGAGGTGGTGCTTCGGCGTAGCGCTCATCGGGCACTCCCCGTCGTCTGGGAATCCTCCAGGGATTTTCGGAGCTCGCTGCGGAGTTCCGGCGTCAGGACGTGGCCGGCGCGGCCGACGAACAGGGCCATGTGGTACGCCACCACGCTCATGTCGCAGTCCGCGGAGCCGTGGACGCCGAGCAGTGAGCCGTCGCTGATCGACATCACGAACAGGCTGCCCTCGTCCATGGCGATCATCGTGTGCCGGACGCCGCCGAAGTCCATCAGCTTGGCGGCGCCGATGGTGAGGCTGCCGATGCCGGAGACGATGGTGGCCAGGTCGGCGGCGGAGCCGCGCGGACCGGTGCGCCGGGTGCCGCGGGCCTGGAGGGCCTCCCTCGCCTGCTTGTTGCGGTGGTCGTCGGAGGAGAGCAGGAGCAGTCCGTCGGACGAGACGACCGCGACGGAGAGGATGCCGGGGACCTCCTCGACGAGGTTGGTCAGCAGCCAGTGCAGATTGCGGGCCTCACTGCTCAGTCCGATCAGTCCGAAGGTACTGGGAGCGGTCAACTGCTTGCCTCCTCGACTGTGCCCCCCGTGGCTTCTTCGGGTTCAGCTGGTCCTGCTGCGCCGGTGGCCGGCCGCTGGTGCGAGGCCGTCCTCTCGGCGATCTCCGCCTCCACCTCGCGGTAACCGGCCTGGGCGCCCTGGCGGAATCCGCCGAGTCGGCGGCGCAGGGCATCGGCGTCGACGGACCCGCCGGGCCGGCGTGGTGCGGCGGCCGGTGCGGTGATCTTCGGAGTGCGCTTGGGAAGACCCTTGTCGGTGACCCGGTCCTCTTCCTCGTCGGGCACCCGCGCATGCTCGGAACCCCCCTCGTCCGGACTCCCCGGCTGCACCGGAATCCACAACTCCATGGTGGTTTCCGCGGGGGATTCCAAGGGGGTGACGTGGTCGGCGGTGGCGCCGGGACGGGCGTGCGCCGCCGGGTCGGCGTCGGCGGGCTCGACCAGGTCGGAGTGCGCTGCCGGGGCGGCAGGCGTCGCCGGGGCAGCCGAGGCATCAGGGTCGGCTCCTGCGAGCGTCGCCAGGTCGGCGTCGGCAGGCCCGGCCGAGTCGGAGTGCACTGCCGGGGCCGCAGGCGTCGCCGGGGCAGCCGAGGCGTCCGGCTCAGCTCCTGCGAGCGTCGCCAGGTCGGCGTCAGCGGACTCGACCGAGTCCGAGTGCACTGCCGGGGCGGCAGGCATCGCCGGGGCAGCCGAGGCGTCCGGGTCAGCTCCTGCGGGCGTCGCCAGGTCGGCGTCGGCGGGCCCGGCCGAGTCGTCGTGTGCCGCTGGAATGGCGGAGGCATCGGTGTCGGCGGGCGTCGCCGGGTCGGCGTCGGCGGGCCCGGCCGAGTCGCCGTGTGCCGCTGGGGTGGCGGAGGCATCGGTGTCAGCGGGCGTCGCCAGGTCGGCGTCAGCGGGCCCGACCGAGTCGGCGTGCACTGCCGGGGCGGCAGACATCGCCGGGGCAGCCGAGGCGTCCGGCTCGGCTTGCGGCGCCCGACTCCCGGGCGTCGCCAGGTCGGCGTTGGCAGGCCCGGCCGAGTCGTCGTGTGCCGCTGGGGTGGCGGAGGCATCGGTGTCGGCGGGCGTCGCCGGGGCGGCGACGGCGCCCGGGGCCGGGGGCGGCGTCGGATCGGCCTGTGCGGAGCTGTCGGCGGGCGTCGTCGAGTCGGCGTCTCCGAGCGGCTCGGCAGGCTCCTCCGGGCCGGTCGGGGCGGGCCCTTCGGCCGCTACGGCCGGATCGGCAACGGGCGCCGTACCCGCACCGGAAGGCGTCCCCGGGCCGGAGGGTGTTTCCACGTCGGAGGGCGTGTCGGCCGCAGCCGGGGCCGCCGTCTCCTCCCCTCGTACCGCCACCGCCTTCTCCGCCGCCGTCACCAGCGGGTCGTCGCCGGTCGCACGGCCGGGGAGGACGTTGGAGTTGGCCTCGGCGTCGGCGCCCGGGAAGGAGTAGGAGGGGGCTGTGCCGGCGAGGGGGCCGGAGGCCGGGGCGGCGACGGGCGGGGCGGCGGCGAGCAGCGTGCGCGGCAGGACGACGACCGCCGCGACACCGCCCTGCTTCTGCTCGCGCAGCTGGACGCGCACCCCGTGGCGGTGGGCGAGCCGGGCGACGACGTACAGGCCGAGGCCGAGACCGTCCTCGCCCTCCTGGTCGTACGGCGCCTCCGGGTCGAAGTCCGCGAGGCGGGAGTTGAGGCGCTCCAGCCGCTCCTCGGTCATGCCGATGCCCTCGTCCTGGACGGAGAGCATGACCTCACCGTTCTCCAGCAGCCAGCCGGAGATCTCGACGGGCAGGTCGGGCGGGGAGAACGAGGTGGCGTTCTCCATGAGTTCGGCCAGCAGATGGGAGAGGTCGTCCGCGGCGAACCCGGCGATGTGCGCGTGCGGCGGCAACGCGGCGATGCGAACCCGCTCGTAGCGCTCGATCTCGCTGACCGCGGCGCGCACGACGTCCACCAGCGGCACGGGCCCGGCCGCGTGCTGGACGTGCTCGGTACCGGCGAGGACCAGCAGGTTCTCGCTGTGCCGCCGCATGACCGTGGCGAAGTGGTCGAGCCTGAACAGCGTGGCGAGCCGGTCCGGGTCCTGCTCGCGCTCCTCCAGGTTCTCGATGACGGCCAGCTGCCGCTCGACGAGACCCAGGGTGCGCAGGGCGAGGTTGACGAACGTCCCGCCGATGGCCGTGCGCAGCCGCTCCAGCTGGGCGGCGGACTCGGCGAGCTCACCGCGCAGTTCCTCACGCGCGTCGGCCATCTTCTGGCGCTGGCCGACCAGGTGCTTGCGGTCGGACTCCAGCGTGGTGATCCGCTCGGTGAGGGCGGCGGCGTGCGCGTGCAGGGCGTTGACGGAGCGGACGGCCTGGGCGAACTCGTCGTTGCGGCCGGTGAACTTCACCGGCTCCTCGGCCGCCGGGTCCTCCGCCTCGGCGAGCCGCTTGGAGCCGAGGCGCAGGACCGCGAGCGGCCGGGTGAGGCTGCGGGCCATGCCCGTGGCGACACCGACGGCGAGCAGCATGAGGGCGCCGAGGATCGCGACGCGGATCTCCAGCGCGGTGACGTCGTCGTCGCGCAGCGCCTCGAGGTCCTTGGTGCGCCGGTCGTAGAGGGCGGACTCCACACCGCGCATCAGGTCGACGCGGGCGGACAGGGCCGCGCTCAGTTTCTTGGGGCTGGCGGCGAGATCGCTGCGGGAGAGCGTCGGCTGGTCGGTCAGGGTGGCGAGGTATTTGTCGGCGCTGTTGACCTCGGTGCCGGTGACCGTGGAGTCGAAGGAGGCGCGGGCCTCCTTGGGCGCGGTGGAGCGGAAGTCGGCGAGCGCCGCGTCGGAGCGCAGCCGGGCCTGCTGGGCGGCGGCGCTGAGGGCGTCGCGCTGCCGGGTGTCGGCGTCCGAGGAGGTGGAGGTCTCGGTCGGCAGGCCGGTGACGGGGTCGATGACCGTCTCGGTGCCGCGCGGCACGCTGAGCGCGGCGAGCAGCAGCCCGCGGGCCGCGGCGGCCTGCTGGACGGCGGAGTCCAGCTCGGCCAGGGCGTATCCGCCCTCGCCCGCGCGCGGCGGCGTCCGCTGTGCCAGCTGCTCGGCGAGGCCGTGGAGTTCGGTGATGGCCTTGGAGTACGCCTGGTGCGCTTCGAGGGCGCTGCTCTTGCCGGTGAGCGCCGCCCGGCGCACGGTCGCTATGCCGTCGAGGTCGGAGCGGAGCGAGGCGGGCGTGTCGGTGTCGGCCCTCAGCTCCTCGACCTGCCGGTCCACGCGGGCGCTGCGCTGCTCGGAGGGCGCCTTGGACTTGGGGCGCCCGGCCGCGATGTAGGAGGTGACGTCGTCACGCTCGTCGGCGAGGGAGTGCGCGAGGGCGAGCGCGTCCTGCGTCTGCTCCGCGAGCGTCACCAGTTCCTGGGAGTCGTGGAGTTGCCCGGAGGCCGCGAGGACGGATGGCGTGCCCGCGCCGGCGATGGCCGCCGCGACGACTGCCACGGCCACGATCAGCCGGTTGCGTACATGCGTGGGACGGCCCTTGCCGGTGGACGGCGTCGGCTCGGCACCCTGAACGGGGGCCTTCTGCTTGCCTGTGCGACGAGGCCGCGTCTTCTGCACCGGTGCTCGCATTCCTGACTCGTGAACCCTTGGGCCCGGATGACGCTCCGTCAACTGGTGCGTACTCCCGGTACACTTCCCGACCCTCCCAGCGCCGGTGGGCAGCGCACGCGCATCACCTGACCCGCCACCCGAAGGAGTGAACCCCGGACGGGAGTTGAGGGGCAAGTTCCGCGGGCCTGTGCAGCGGCCTTGCGCGGCACGCCGGTTGGACGACGGGGACGGCCGGTGGCAGTATTCGCCACCACGCCTTCCCGGAACAAATCATTCCATCCCAAACCTGGCGTCTGACCTGCGCGGCTGCGCACGTCCGGGGACCATTGCCGGTCTTCTGCGGACGTTGTGAAGGGCTCGTGCAGACTGGCTGGATGCGTACTGAACTCGCCTCGGAGCCCGGAGACGCCGACCGCCCCAACGAGGACTTCGCCAGTGTCGGACTACCGGCCTCGGGGCAGGGTGGTTCGGTCGTCGTCCTGGACGGGGTCACGCCCCCGAGGACCGGGACGGGCTGTCTGCATTCCGTCCCCTGGTTCACGGCGCACCTCGGCGGGGCACTGACCGAACTGACCGTTTCACTCCCGGATGTTCCTCTGGTCGACGTGTTGTCCCGTGCCATCGCGCGTACCTCCGAGGCGCACGCCGCAACCTGTGACCTTTCTCACCCTCGGACTCCCCAGGCCACGGTGGTCGTGGCCCGCTGGAATCCGGCCACCGTGGAGTACCTGGTCCTGTCGGACTCGGCGTTGCTGCTGGAGTCCCCGGACGGCGTGGTGACCCCCGTCCTCGACGACCGGCTGGCCCTGCTCCCCCGCTCGGCGCTGGCGACGGACGCGCAGGTGGACGCCACGCTCCGGAACAAGGAGGGCGGCTTCTTCACGGCGGCGGCCGACCCGTCGGTGGCGGCCCGGGCGGTGACCGGAACGGTGCCCCGCGCCCGGGTCCGTGCCCTGGCCGCGCTGACGGACGGCGCGACCCGCTGGGTCGAGCGGTTCGAGGAGGGCGACTGGACGGACTGCTTCCAGCTGCTGCGCAAGGAGGGTCCGCGGGCCCTCGTGGACCGCGTCCGGGCGCTGGAGCGGTCGGACGCGGCGTTGACGTCCCTGGGCCGGAGCAAGCGCCACGACGACGCGACGGCCGTGTACGTCGAGTTCTAGAGCGCCCCGCGCACCAGGCGGAAGGGCGCCCAGCTCACCCGGAACGCCCCGCTCACCCGGTTCCGGAACGCCCCGCTCACCCGGTTCCAGAGCGCCCCGCCCGCCCCGCCTACTTCTCCATGCCGCGGTTGAGCTGGTTCAGCAGCCGGGCCAGTTCCGTGACCTCGTGGGAGTCCCAGTCGGCCAGGCGGCCGGCGTAGCGGGCGCGGCGGGCCTCCCGGACCCGGCGGACCCGGTCCTGGCCCTCCTGGGTGAGGGCGACGAGCCAGGCGCGTCCGTCGGCGGGGTCGGGCGCGCGGCCGACCAGCCCGAGTTCCTCCAGGGCGCGCAGCTGGCGGGACATCGTCGCCTTTCCGACCCCGATGTAGGCGGCGAGCTCGGTGGCCCGCTGCTTGCCGCACTCGTCCAGCCGGACGAGCAGGCCGTACGCGGACGGCTCCAGGTCGGGGTGGACCTCGCGGGCCATCTCCCCCTGGCTGGCCCGGGCGCGCCGCAGCAGCACGGTCAGCTCGCGCTCCAGCGCCAGGAAGGCGGGCTGGTCCACACCGCTCGCGGCCACCCCGGCGTCGCGGTGTCCGTCGTTGCCTTCCTCGTGCACGTCAGCCCCTGCCTCGGTCGTCGCCCGGCCCTGAGAGTCCGGTACTGGAATTTTCCGCCACCTGCCGCCCTCGCCGCAGTCCGGCAAGTATTCCGCAGGTCAACGGCGTACGCGTACACAGGGCGACCACACGGTGAAGGCCCGGGCCTCCCTCACGAGAACCCGGGCCTCCCTCATCCGATGACCTCCGTCACGCGGCCACCGGAACCTCCGGCGCCGCCCCGCTGGTCGCGGGCGCGAGCGCCAGCTCCAGGACCTGCCGTACGTCGGTGACGGCGTGGACGTCGAGCTTGTCCAGCACCTCCGCCGGGACGTCGTCCAGGTCGGGCTCGTTGCGCTTGGGGATGATCACCGTGGTGACACCGGCCCGGTGCGCGGCGAGCAGCTTCTGCTTCACCCCGCCGATCGGCAGGACCCGCCCGGTGAGCGAGACCTCGCCGGTCATCGCCACGTCGGTGCGGACCAGCCGGCCGGAGAGCAGGGACGCGAGGGCCGTGGTCATCGTGATGCCGGCGCTCGGGCCGTCCTTGGGGACCGCGCCCGCCGGGAAGTGGATGTGCACGCCCCGGTCCTTGAGATCGGCCACCGGCAGCTCCAGCTCGGCGCCGTGGGAGCGCAGGAAGCTCAGCGCGATCTGCGCGGACTCCTTCATCACGTCGCCCAGCTGACCGGTCAGGGTCAGCCCGGCCGCGCCCGTCTCCGGGTCGGCCAGGGAGGCCTCGACGTACAGCACGTCACCGCCCGCCCCGGTCACCGCGAGCCCGGTCGCCACGCCCGGCACGGACGTCCGCCGCTCGGCCGGGTCCTGGGCGGACTCGGGCACGTGGTGCGGCCGGCCGATCAGGTCGCGCAGGTCCTCGTCCCGGACGGTGAACGGCAGCTTCCGCTCGCCCAGTTCGTGCTGGGCGGCGACCTTGCGCAGCAGCCGGGCGACGGACCGCTCCAGGGTGCGCACGCCCGCCTCGCGTGTGTACTCACCGGCGAGCTTGCGCAGCGCGCCCTCGTCGATGGTCACCTCGTCCTTGTCGAGTCCGGCCCGCTCCAGCTGGCGCGGGAGCAGGTGGTCACGGGCGATAACGACCTTCTCGTCCTCGGTGTAGCCGTCCAACCGGACGATCTCCATCCGGTCGGCGAGCGCCTCCGGGATCGCCTCCAGCACGTTGGCGGTGGCGAGGAAGACGACGTCCGACAGGTCCAGCTCGACCTCCAGGTAGTGGTCCCGGAAGGTGTGGTTCTGTGCCGGGTCGAGCACTTCGAGGAGGGCGGCGGCCGGGTCGCCCCGGAAGTCCGAGCCGACCTTGTCGATCTCGTCGAGCAGCACGACCGGGTTCATCGACCCGGCCTCCTTGATGGCCCGGACGATCCGGCCCGGCAGGGCGCCGACGTACGTACGCCGGTGGCCGCGGATCTCGGCCTCGTCGCGGACGCCGCCGAGGGCGACGCGCACGAACGTGCGGCCCATGGCGTGGGCGACGGACTCGCCGAGGCTGGTCTTGCCGACGCCGGGCGGCCCGACGAGCGCGAGCACGGCACCACCGCGCCGCCCGCCGACCACGCCGAGGCCCCGGTCGTCACGCCGCTTGCGCACCGCCAGGTACTCGGTGATGCGCTCCTTCACGTCCTCCAGGCCGGAGTGCTCGGCGTCCAGGACGGCCTGGGCGCCCCGGATGTCGTAGGCGTCCTCGGTGCGCTCGTTCCACGGCATCTCCAGGACCGTGTCGAGCCAGGTGCGGATCCAGGAGCCCTCCGGGGACTGGTCGGAGGACCGCTCCAGCTTGTCGACCTCCTTGAGGGCGGCCTCACGGACCTTCTCGGGCAGGTCGGCGGCCTCCACCCGGGTGCGGTAGTCGTCGGACTCCTCGCCCTCCTGCTCACCGCCCAGCTCGCGCAGCTCCTTGCGGACGGCTTCGAGCTGACGGCGCAGCAGGAACTCGCGCTGCTGCTTGTCGACGCCCTCCTGGACGTCCTTGGCGATGGACTCGGCCACGTCCTGCTCGGCGAGGTGGTCGCGCAGCTGCTGGGTGGCGAGCTTCAGCCGGGCTCCCGGGTCGGCGGTCTCCAGCAGCTCGACCTTCTGGTCGGTGGTCAGGAAGGGTGAGTAGCCGGAGTTGTCGGCGAGCGCCGAGACGTCGTCGATGGCCTGCACCCGGTCGACGACCTGCCAGGCGCCTCGCTTGCGCAGCCAGGCGGTGGCGAGTGCCTTGTACTCCTTGACCAGTTCGGCGAGATGACCGGGCAGCGGCTCCGGCACGGTCTCGTCGACGCCGGTCCCCTCGACCCAGAGTGCGGCACCGGGGCCGGTGGTTCCCGCGCCGATGCGCACCCGGCTCCGGCCGCGGATCAGGGCGCCCGGGTCGCCGTCGGCCAGCCGGCCGACCTGCTCGACGGTGCCGAGGACACCGGTGGCGGCGTAGGTCCCGTCGATGCGCGGCACCAGGAGTACCCGGGGCTTTCCCGGTGTTGTGCGGGCAGCGGCCTGAGCGGCCTCCACCGCGGCACGGACCTCGGAATCGCTCAGGTCCAGCGGGACCACCATGCCGGGCAGCACGACCTCGCCGTCGAGCGGCAGCACGGGCAAGGTGAGCGGTGTGGACGACGAAGCCATGATCTCCCCTTCGGCAGTCAAGTTGAGCTATGCCGACTCAATGCTTGGGCGCCGCCGAATGTTCCCCACCCGCTGTTCGCTGTCAGCGATCACTTCTGACGCCGGGAACGGGAGGGCGCGTAAGCTGCCCGATGTAATAGCCATAAGCGGCATTCAGTTGTTACAGGGGGCGGGCGTGGACGAGACCGTGCAGGAATGGGTGAACGGGTGGGTCGTGTCCCGCGGGGCCGCTCCGCCCCTGGCCGAGCCGTGGGGCTGGACCATCGACGTGGGGCTGTTCGGGCACGCCACGCGGCATGTGCTCGGCGCGCGGGGCGAGGACCTCGACGAGACGACCGTGCGCAAGGTGGCCGGGGCCGTGACCGGGCAGGGCGTGTGGCTGAAGGCGTTCCGGGATCCGGCGGTGGTCGCCGGCTGGCTGGACGACAGCTGGTGGATCGACCCCGAGCCCGGCTTCCTGATGACGACCCCGCTGACGCCGGACGACGCTCCGGCCGCCCCAGACGGATACCGGCTGCGCGCGTGGTCGCGCGGAGGGGTGACCCGCGTGATGGTGGCCGCCCCGGACGGGTCCCTGGCGGCGCGCGGCCAGATCGCCCCGACGGGCCGGACCGCCGTCGTCGACCAGATCGAGACGGCCCCCGGGCATCGCCGCAAGGGCCTGGGCAGCGTCGTCATGCGGACCCTGCACAACGCCGCCGTCCGCCAGGGGGCACGGACCGGTGTCCTGGCCGGCACCCCCGCCGGGCGAGGGCTCTACGAGGCGCTGGGCTGGGAGGTGGCGGCCCTGCTGACCAGCGCGAAGCACGACCCGCCGGCCTCCGCCCAGGCCTGAGGGGCCGGGCGGTCAGACCCCGGCCGGGCGAGGGCGAACCGCGTGCGCGTCCCGGACAAGCGGCCAGGTCGCGAGCCCGATACCGAGGGCGATGACGTGCCCCCAGTTCGTCATCGGGTCGGCGAAGGCGAGCAGGTCCTGGAGCAGCGTCCATCCGAACCCGGCCAGCAGCGGCAGGCGCAGCCACAGTGGCAGCAGGCCCGCCAGGGCGCCGATGCCGGCGGCGACACCGAAGCTGACGCCGTAGTCGAGGCGGTGCAGGGAACTGCCGGGAAGGTGCCCGGCCAGCACCGCCAGCCCCACGGGCACCTCGGTCGCGAGGGTGGCGAGGACATGCCCGAGCAGGAAGACACCGGCCGTGCGCCAGCTGCCGATCCGCCGTTCCAGCGCGGTCAGCACCAGCAGGAAGGCGATGGCGAACGGCGAGGTCACCCCGCCCGCGACCCACAGCGCGCTGCCGATCAGCACCAGTTCCGGCGTGCGCGCCAGGTGTGCCACGTCCGTACTGGAGCCTTGGAGCAGGGCGTGCACCAGGGCCGGGTCCGCGTACGCGGCGATGAGGGAGGTGAGACAGAGGAGCGCGGCGTAGCCGAAGGTGAACGGCGTGCCCGTGGGGGTGGGCAGCGGCAGCCGGAGGTGGAGCGCCTTCCGGGACCGGGGCGTGGCCGCCGGAGGGGGCTCCTGTGCTCCGGCTACCGGCGTCGCGCGCGGGTCCCGCTGTCGTGGCACCCCGTCGAGCAGCCCCGGCCCGTCGGGGAGCGGCGCGTCCGCCGGCGAGGGTGTGACCGGCTCGCGGGGCGGCGCGGTGCGTTCCACAACGGGCACTCCTTCCGTCATGTCCCACCTTTCGCTCCGGACTCGGCGCTGTCTGTGACCTGCGCCACGCTCAAGCCGATGCACAGCAACCCGAAAGCCCCGTCCCGCGTCCTCCCCCGGGGCCCCCACCGAATCGACGGGCGCCACTCGTCCCACTCCTGCCAGGATGCCCCCATGTCTAGCTCGTACATGTCCAGCTCGTACGACATCCCCGAGGTCCTGGACCGTCGCGAGGGCCCGCACGGCGAGGTGGTGCTGCGGCGGCACGGCGACCGGCTGGAGATCATCGCCAACGGCTGTTTCCTGATGGACACCTCCGACGGCCGCTCGGAGCGGCTGCTGGTCGACGTCGCGCTGGAGGCCCTGGACGGCCGGGACCGCCCGCACGTCCTGATCGGCGGACTCGGCGTCGGCTTCTCCCTCGCGCACGCCGCGGCGGACCCGCGCTGGGGCCGGATCACGGTGGTGGAGCGCGAGCACGCGATCGTCGAATGGCATCTCGACGGCCCGCTCTCCGCCCTCTCGGCCCCGGCACTGGCGGACCCCCGCGCGCATATCGTCGAGGCCGATCTCGTCGCACACGTCAATGAGACATCCGACACGTACGACGCCCTGTGCCTCGACATCGACAACGGACCCGACTGGACCGTCACCGAGGACAACGGGCATCTCTACGGCGAAGCCGGACTGGCAAGCTGTGCAAGGGCGTTGAGACCCGGCGGGGTTCTCGCCGTCTGGTCGGCCCAGCCGTCTCCGGAATTCGAAGAAACCTTGCGGAATGCCGGGTTCCAACGGGTGCGTACCGAAGAGATCCCGGTTGCCCGGGGCGTTCCGGACGTCGTGCACCTCGGCATCCGCCCTGGATAGCAAAGGCGTGCTGACTCCCCGTACGCTGCTCCTCGGACGCCGATCATTCAAGCGTCAATCGCAACCATGCGCAGGCATAGCCAGTCAGAAGGAATCACCCCACTGATTCCGGGAAAGCACACCCCAGGGGCGGGCGATGGAGCAGACACAGACCTCCCACAACGGTTCGGCGACGGCTACTCCGGGCGCACAGCGCCGGGTCCTGGTGGTCGAGGACGACGCGACGATCGTGGACGCCATCGCGACCCGCCTGCGGGCCGAGGGATTCCTCGTGCAAACGGCGGGTGACGGTCCGGCCGCGGTCGACACGGCCGAGGCGTGGCAGCCCGACCTTCTGATCCTCGACATCATGCTGCCCGGCTTCGACGGCCTGGAGGTCTGCCGACGCGTGCAGGCCGCCCGCCCGGTGCCGGTGATGATGCTCACCGCGCGCGACGACGAGACCGACATGCTGGTCGGCCTCGGCGTCGGTGCCGACGACTACATGACCAAGCCGTTCTCGATGCGGGAGCTGGCGGCGCGTGTGCACGTCCTGCTGCGCCGGGTGGAGCGGGCCGCCATCGCGGCGGCCACCCCCCGCTCCGGCATCCTGCGCCTCGGCGAGCTGGAGATCGACCACGCCCAGCGCCGGGTCCGGGTGCGCAGCGAGGACGTTCACCTGACGCCCACCGAGTTCGACCTGCTGGTGTGCCTGGCGAACACCCCGCGCGCGGTGCTCTCCCGTGAGCAGCTGCTCGCCGAGGTCTGGGACTGGGCGGACGCCTCCGGCACCCGCACGGTCGACAGCCACATCAAGGCGCTGCGCCGGAAGATCGGCGCCGAGCGGATCCGCACGGTGCACGGCGTGGGCTACGCCCTGGAGACCCCGACGCCATGAGCGGTGGTCCGGCCGGACGGAGAACCCCCGGGGAGCCGGATCCCTGGGGCGGGGTGAGCCCGTTCTCGATCAAGACCAAGCTGGGCGCGCTCGTCGTCATCTCGGTGCTGATCACCACCGGTCTGTCGGTGATCGCGGTGCACACCAAGACGGAGCTGCGCTTCATCACGGTCTTCTCGATGATCGCCACGCTCCTCATTACGCAGTTCGTCGCCCATTCGCTCACCGCTCCGCTGGACGAGATGACGGCCGTGGCCCGTTCCATCTCGCAGGGCGACTACACCCGCCGCACCCGGGAGAACCGCCGGGACGAGCTGGGCGACCTGGCCGTCACGATCAACGCCATGGCCGACGAGCTGGAGGCCCAGGACAGCCAGCGCAAGGAACTCGTGGCGAATGTCTCGCACGAGCTGCGCACGCCCATCGCGGGGCTGCGCGCGGTGCTGGAGAACATCGTCGACGGCGTCACCCAGGCCGACCCGGAGACCATGCGCACGGCGCTGAAGCAGACCGAGCGCCTCGGACGGCTGGTGGAGACGCTGCTGGACCTGTCCCGCCTGGACAACGGCGTCGTACCGCTGAAGCAGCGGCGGTTCGAGGTGTGGCCGTATCTGTCCGGTGTGCTGAAGGAGGCCAACATGGTCGCCTCGGTCCGCGCGGGCATCGCGACCGGCTCGGGCAGTCACACCCGTACCGACGTCCATCTGCACCTCGACGTCCACCCGCCGGAGTTGACCGCGCACGCCGACCCCGAGCGCATCCACCAGGTCGTCGCCAACCTCATCGACAACGCGGTCAAGCACAGCCCCCCGCACGGCCGGGTGACGGTCAAGGCGCGGCGCGGCGACCTGCCGGAGTCGCTGGAGCTGGAGGTCCTGGACGAGGGACCCGGCATTCCGAAGTCGGAGTGGCACCGCGTCTTCGAGCGGTTCAACCGCGGCAGCGCCAAGCGGCCGCAGGGGCCGGGCAGCGACGGCGGCACGGGTCTCGGCCTCGCGATCGCCCGCTGGGCGGTGGACCTGCACGGGGGCCGGATCGGAGTGGCCGAATCCGAGCGCGGTTGCCGGATTCTTGTCACTCTTCCAGGACTGTCATCTCTGCCAAGTTGACGTAAAGTTCGAAGCGGAGCCACAAGATCCACGGGCGTCCGCGCTGACGGACACGTGTGATCAGGCACAGGCCCGCGCCGTCGGCGCCCGGGGCCCTGCCCCGCTCACCCCTCGCGAAGCGGAACCACGCTTGTTTCCCGCCATTTCAAGCCCCGAAACGCAGTTCCAGATGTGATGTGCACGACGTTGCACCGGCCCGACCTGACCTTCCCCGTCGAGGGGGCGTAGCCTTGATTCCCGCTGTCCATCATCTTGTGAAGCGGAAGAGGGCGGTTGCCGCCGTGTCGCCACAGTCCCCCAGTAACTCGAGCATCTCGACCGACACCGACCAAGCGGGGAAGAACCCTGCCGCGTCGTTCGGTGCCAACGAGTGGCTCGTCGACGAGATCTATCAGCAGTACCTCCAGGACCCGAATTCGGTAGACCGAGCCTGGTGGGACTTCTTCGCCGACTACAAGCCAGGGGCGGCCGCCGCCCCGGCTCCGGCGGGTACCGCGGCCGCGGGGGCCGCGGGGACCACCACCGCTCAGGCGGCCGCTCCGGCCGCCCCCGCCCAGGCCCCTGCTCCGGCGGCCGAGAAGCCCGCCGCCGCACAGGCTCCCGCCCAGGCTCCGGCTCCGGCTCCGGCTCCGGCTCCGGCCCAGGCGAAGCCCGCCGCGCAGGCCCCGGCCCAGGCCTCCGCTCCGGCGCAGGCCGCTCCGGCCGCGAAGCCCGCCGCGAAGCCGGCCGCCGCGAAGAAGGCCGAGCCCGCCGGTGAGGCCCCCGCGGGCCCCGAGCAGATCGTGCTGCGCGGCCCGGCCGCCGCGGTCGCGAAGAACATGAACGCCTCCCTGGAGGTGCCCACGGCCACGTCCGTGCGCGCGGTCCCGGTGAAGCTGCTGTTCGACAACCGCATCGTCATCAACAACCACCTGAAGCGCGCCCGGGGCGGGAAGATCTCCTTCACGCACCTGATCGGCTACGCGATGGTGCAGGCCATCAAGGCCATGCCGTCGATGAACTACTCCTTCGCGGAGAAGGACGGCAAGCCGACCCTGGTCAAGCCGGAGCACGTCAACTTCGGCCTCGCGATCGACCTGGTCAAGCCCAACGGCGACCGTCAGCTCGTGGTCGCGGGCATCAAGAAGGCCGAGACGCTGAACTTCTTCGAGTTCTGGCAGGCCTACGAGGACATCGTCCGCCGCGCCCGCGACGGCAAGCTCGGCATGGACGACTTCACCGGCGTGACGGTCTCCCTGACCAACCCCGGCGGCCTCGGCACCGTCCACTCCGTGCCGCGTCTGATGCCCGGCCAGTCGGTGATCATGGGCGTCGGCTCCATGGACTACCCGGCCGAGTTCCAGGGCACGTCCCAGGACACCCTGAACAAGCTCGGCATCTCGAAGGTCATGACGCTCACGTCGACCTACGACCACCGGGTCATCCAGGGCGCCGCCTCCGGCGAGTTCCTGCGGATCGTCGCGAACCTCCTCCTCGGTGAGAACGGCTTCTACGACGACGTCTTCGAGGCGCTGCGCATCCCCTACGAGCCGGTCCGCTGGCTCAAGGACATCGACGCCAGCCACGACGACGACGTCACCAAGGCCGCCCGCGTCTTCGAGCTGATCCACTCCTACCGGGTCCGCGGCCACGTCATGGCCGACACCGACCCGCTGGAGTACCAGCAGCGCAAGCACCCCGACCTGGACATCACCGAGCACGGCCTCACGCTCTGGGACCTGGAGCGCGAGTTCGCCGTCGGCGGCTTCGCCGGCAAGTCGATGATGAAGCTGCGCGACATCCTCGGCGTCCTGCGCGACTCGTACTGCCGCACCACCGGCATCGAGTTCATGCACATCCAGGACCCCAAGCAGCGCAAGTGGATCCAGGACCGCGTGGAGCGCCCGCACACCAAGCCGGAGCGCGAGGAGCAGCTGCGCATCCTGCGCCGGCTGAACGCGGCGGAGGCCTTCGAGACCTTCCTGCAGACCAAGTACGTCGGCCAGAAGCGCTTCAGCCTGGAGGGCGGCGAGTCAGTCATCCCGCTGCTGGACGCGGTGCTGGACTCGGCCGCCGAGTCCCGCCTGGACGAGGTCGTCATCGGCATGGCCCACCGCGGCCGGCTGAACGTCCTCGCCAACATCGTCGGCAAGTCGTACGCGCAGATCTTCCGCGAGTTCGAGGGCAACCTCGACCCGAAGTCGATGCACGGCTCCGGTGACGTGAAGTACCACCTGGGCGCCGAGGGCACCTTCACCGGCCTGGACGGCGAGCAGATCGCGGTCTCCCTGGTCGCGAACCCCTCGCACCTGGAGGCGGTGGACCCGGTCCTGGAGGGCGTCTCGCGCGCCAAGCAGGACATCATCAACAAGGGCGGCACGGACTTCACCGTCCTGCCGGTGGCGATCCACGGCGACGCGGCCTTCGCGGGCCAGGGCGTGGTGGCCGAGACCCTGAACATGTCGCAGCTGCGCGGCTACCGCACCGGCGGCACGGTCCACATCGTCATCAACAACCAGGTCGGCTTCACCGCGGCCCCCGAGTCCTCGCGTTCCTCCATGTACGCGACGGACGTGGCCCGCATGATCGAGGCCCCGATCTTCCACGTGAACGGCGACGACCCGGAGGCCGTGGTCCGCGTCGCGCGGCTCGCCTTCGAGTTCCGCCAGGCGTTCAACAAGGACGTGGTGATCGACCTCATCTGCTACCGCCGCCGCGGTCACAACGAGTCGGACAACCCGGCCTTCACCCAGCCGCTGATGTACGACCTGATCGACAAGAAGCGCTCGGTGCGCAAGCTCTACACCGAGTCCCTCATCGGTCGCGGCGACATCACCCTGGAAGAGGCCGAGCAGGCGCTCCAGGACTACCAGGGCCAGCTGGAGAAGGTCTTCACGGAGGTCCGTGAGGCCACCTCCCAGCCGGGCACGGTCGAGTCCACGGACCCGCAGGCCGAGTTCCCGGTCGCCGTGAACACCGCGGTGACCACGGAGGTCGTCAAGCGGATCGCCGAGTCCCAGGTCAACATCCCCGACCACATCACCGTCCACCCGCGTCTGCTGCCGCAGCTGCAGCGCCGGGCGTCGATGGTCGAGGACGGCACCATCGACTGGGGCATGGGCGAGACCCTCGCGATCGGCTCCCTCCTGCTGGAGGGCGTCCCGGTCCGCCTGGCCGGCCAGGACTCGCAGCGCGGCACGTTCGGCCAGCGCCACGCGGTCATCATCGACCGCACCACGGGCGACGAGTACACGCCGCTGCAGTACCTCTCCGAGGACCAGGCGCGGCTCAACGTCTACAACTCCCTCCTCTCCGAGTACGCGGCGATGGGCTTCGAGTACGGCTACTCGCTGGCCCGCCCCGAGGCGCTCGTGATGTGGGAGGCGCAGTTCGGCGACTTCGTCAACGGCGCGCAGACGGTGGTGGACGAGTTCATCTCGTCGGCCGAGCAGAAGTGGGCGCAGACCTCCGGTGTCGTCCTGCTGCTGCCGCACGGCTACGAGGGACAGGGCCCGGACCACTCCTCGGCCCGCCCGGAGCGGTTCCTCCAGATGTGCGCGCAGAACAACATGACGGTCGCCATGCCGACGTCGCCGTCGAACTACTTCCACCTCCTGCGGTGGCAGGTGCACAACCCGCACCACAAGCCGCTGGTGGTCTTCACGCCGAAGTCGATGCTGCGCCTGAAGGCGGCGGCGGCGAAGGCGGACGAGTTCACGACCGGGCAGTTCCAGCCGGTCATCGGCGACTCCTCGGTCGACCCGGCCGCGGTCAAGAAGGTCGTCTTCTGCGCCGGCAAGGTCTACTACGACCTTGAGGCCGAGCGTCAGAAGCGCGGCGTGACGGACACGGCGATCATCCGCATCGAGCGCCTGTACCCGCTGCCGGGTGCCGAGCTCCAGGCGGAGATCAAGAAGTACCCGAACGCCGAGAAGTACCTGTGGGCCCAGGAGGAGCCGGCGAACCAGGGTGCCTGGCCGTTCATCGCGCTCAACCTGATCGACCACCTGGACCTGGCGGTCGGCGCGGACGTCCCGCACGGCGAGCGACTGCGCCGTATCTCCCGCCCGCACGGCTCGTCCCCGGCGGTGGGCTCCGCGAAGCGACACCAGGCGGAGCAGGAGCAGTTGGTGCGTGAGGTGTTCGAGGCGTAATCGCCCTCGCGTCCCGTAGGGCCGGGCCGCATCCCCACTCCGGGGGTGCGGCCCGGCCTTTTGCTCGCACTTATCCTTGTGGGCATGTACTTCACCGACCGTGGCATCGAGGAACTGGAGAAGCGGCGCGGCGAGGAGGAGGTCACCTTCGAGTGGCTCGCCGAGCAGCTGCGGACGTTCGTCGATCTCAATCCCGACTTCGAGGTACCGGTGGAACGGCTGGCCACGTGGCTGGCACGGCTGGACGACGAGGACGACGAGTAGATCCGGTCGCTCCCCCTCCCACCGGACGCCTCAGTCGCGGGGGTGGGTGAGGGCGTAGGTCAGGCCCAGTGCCCCATGCGCGAGGAGCAGCGCTCCGGCCGTGGCCCAGCCGCCTCCCCGCCGCCGCAGGCCCTGCACCAGGAGCGGCAGGCCCGCCGCCACCTGTGCCAGGGCCAGGGCGCGGGACCTCGGGCCGCCCGTCCAGGGCATCCAGGGGCCGAGCCGGCTCTGATCCACGGTGTCGCGTTCCGCGACCGCCTCGCGCCAGCCCGGCCACTCGACGGGCAGGCTGTCCGGCCGTCCCGCGGCGGCCTCCAGGAGGCGGTCGGCGGGTTCGCCCGGGGGGAGTTCAGTGGGCAGGGCGACACCCACGCGCGCGAGGACCGCGAGCAGGCCGCGCAGGCGGGCGCGGGCGTCGACCACCGGGTCGGGTGCGGTCAGCCGGTCGAGGGCCTGCACATCCAGGACGGGGTCGAGGCCCAGCCGGGCGGCGAACGCGCGCATCGCCTCGTCCTCCCCGGCCGGGACGCCGCTCGCGAGCCATACGAAGCCGACCGGGCGGCGGAATCCTGAGCCGAAGACGAATCCCGCGTGATCGGGATCCCACCACAGGGCGAGGACGGGCCAGGGCGCGCCGACGGCGAGAGCCGTGGTCCAGCCCGTGACGACCCGGTCGACGGGCTCGGCGCCGTCCCGCCAGGGCCTGCCCTCGGGGACGAGGACGCTCCATCCGTCGCCCGCGCGCGAGAGCCGCATCGGCTCGCGCAACAGGTGGGCGACGGGGGCGACGGACGCGGGCGCCGCCCGGCACAGCAGCAGCGCCCCAGACGCGGGACCGGTGCGGGCAGCTTCCGTCGGCATGCTCACACGCTAGGGCGAATCGCCCGTATTTGAGTACTTTTGTCCACCCACTCATCCCCAGAACGAGTGTCTTGACTTTCCCCGACCGCGATATATCGTGAATATGAGAGGACGCGATATGGCGCGTCGGAACGGGGAGGTCTGCACCATGTCCGAGTGGTCCGTCACGGAACCGAGCAAGCTCACCTTCGACGAGCCCGTGAGCGATCTGCACGTACGCCTGGTCAATGGAACGGTGAACGTGGTGGGCACCGACGAGAGTTCCGCCCGCCTGGAGATCTCCGAGATCGAGGGGCCACCCCTGGTGGTGACCCATCAGGACGGCGTCCTCACGGTGGCCTACGAGGATCTTCCCTGGAAGGGGTTCCTCAAGTGGCTGGACCGTAAGGGCTGGCGCCGCAGCGCGGTGGTCTCCCTGGCCGTCCCGGCCGGCACCCGCGTGGAGGTGGGCGTCGTCGGCGCGGCCGCCGTGGTCTCCGGGATCCGGGGCCCGTCGGTGGTGAAGGGCGTCACCGGCGACACGACGCTCGTGGGCCTCTCCGGCCCGGTCCGCGCCGACACGGTCTCCGGCAGCCTGGAGGCCCAGGACGTCACCGGCGACCTGCGGTTCAACTCGGTCTCCGGCGACCTCACGGTGGTCGAGGGCTCCGGGCCCTCCG
Organism: Streptomyces sp. NPDC007929; assembly: GCF_042959065.1. Classification (NCBI taxonomy): domain Bacteria; kingdom Bacillati; phylum Actinomycetota; class Actinomycetes; order Kitasatosporales; family Streptomycetaceae; genus Streptomyces; species Streptomyces sp. NPDC007929. The sequence continues at coordinate 460,726 of NZ_JBIBKD010000008.1, forward strand.
TGCGGGCGGAGTCGGTCAGCGGCTCCATGATCGTCGACCTCGATCCGAACGGCCCGACGGACGTCCGGCTGACCAGCGTCTCGGGCGAGATCGCGATCCGGCTGCCGTATCCGGCGGACGCGGAGGTCGAGGCGAACACGGCGAGCGGCTCCGTCTCCAACGCCTTCGAGGGTCTGCGGGTGCACGGCCAGTGGGGTGCCCACAAGATCACGGGCCGTCTCGGCGCGGGCACCGGCAAACTGCGGGCCACCACCGTCTCCGGCTCGATCGCCCTGCTGCGCCGCCCCTCGGGCGAGGAGGATCACGACCAGCGGGGTGACATACCGCCCGCCGCGGCGGCCACCCCGGAAAGCGGCGTCCAGGACGGCTCGGGAGACAATGCCGGTTCCGGCCCGGGCGATGACCCCACCACCGCCTCGGCCGACGGCACGACCGACAAGAAGGTGCTCTGACATGCCCCCCGTCTTCGCCCACGGCCGCCTCCGCCTCTACCTGCTGAAGCTGCTGGACGAGGCCCCCCGCCACGGCTACGAGGTGATCCGCCTCCTCGAGGAGCGCTTCCAGGGGCTGTACGCGCCCTCGGCGGGCACGGTCTACCCGCGCCTGGCCAAGCTGGAGGCCGAGGGCCTGGTCACCCACACCACCGAGGGCGGCCGCAAGGTCTACTCGATCACGGACGCGGGCCGCGCCGAACTGGCCGACCGCAGCGGCGAACTGGCCGACCTGGAGCTGGAGATCCGGGAGTCGGTCGCGGAACTGGCCGCGGAGATCCAGGCCGATGTGCGCGGAGCGGCCGGAGACCTGCGCCGTGAGATGCGCGCAGCGGCGACCGAGGCCCGCCGGGACACCGGCACCAGGGCCGACGGCACGACGGGCACCCCCTACGGCGACTTCTCGCAGTACGGCGACAACGAGGCCTGGCGCATCGCCAAGGAGGAGATGCGCCGCGCCCGGCAGGAGTGGAAGGAGCAGGCCCGGCGCGCCAAGGACGAGAGCCGCCGCGCCCGCGAGGACGCCCAGCGCGCCCGCCGCCAGGCGAAGGAGGCCCAGGAGCAGGCCCGCGTCCAGGCCCAGGAGCAGGTGCAGCGCATCACCCGCCGCGTCCAGGAACAGGTCCAGGACCACTTCGCCCGCGGCGACTGGCCGACGGGCCTGCGCGAGGGCCTGAGCGAACTGGTCAAGGAGGTGGGCGAGTTCGGAAAGGACTACGGCAAGGACTTCGGCAAGGACCTCGGCTTCGACTGGCCCGGCACCGGTCGGCCGACCACGGAACCGACGCCCTCACCGACCGCGGAGGACTTCCCCGCCGCCTACGAACCGGCCTGGGCCCACGAGGACGCCGCGGACTCCACAGGTGACCCGGCCCGCGACCTGGACCGCCTGCTCGACCGCTTCCGGGACGACATCCGCGACGCGGCCCGCGACCACGGCGTCACCCCCGACCAACTGCGCGACGCCCGCCGCCACCTGTCGACGGCGGCCGCCCACATAGGAGCGCTGCTGCGCACGCAGAACAAGTAACCGCCCCCGGCCCTCCCCGTCACCCGGCCTTGGCCTCGCCCCCACTGCCGTACAGCACCCGCAGCAGCGAGTCGTACGTCACCCCGTGGTCGGCGAGGACCTCGGCCGCCACTCCGGGGCGCAGGGTGAGGGCCAGCAGGATGTGCTCGTCCCCGATGTGCCGATCCCGCTGGGCGAGGGCGACCCTCAAGGAGCGCTCCAGCACCTCCTTGGCCCCCCGGCCGAAGGAGGTACGCCCCGACCACCACCGCTTGTCCTTCCGGTCGCCGGCAAGAGCGCCGACCCCGTGCGCCTCCTCCACCCGGGCGACGATCTCCTCCACATCGATCCCCAGCCCGGCCAGCGCATCGGTCTCGGCCTGCGTCAGCCCGGCTCGCCGCCGCGCCTCACGCACCGCCTCCCGCACGGACTCCCGCCGCTCACCGACTCCAAGAGCCGCGAGCGCGAAGGAGCCCCGACTCCCCTCCCGGTCGAGCAGCGCCAGCAGCAGATGCTCCGGCTCGACACACTGCCCGCCACCCTCACCACTCCCCTCCACGTACGCGTAGGCGCCCTTGACCACGTCCCTGGCGTCCTTGGTGAACCGTTCGAACATCAATGCCTCCCGTACTTCTTGTGCACGGCCTGCCTGCTCACACCGAGTTCGGTGGCGATCTCCTGCCACGACCAGCCCTGATGGCGCGCATTGCGCACCTGTACGGCTTCCAACTGCTCCAGCAGCCGACGCAGCGCGGCGACGGCCCGTAGGCCGACCCGTGGATCACGGTCACCCGCACGCTCGGCCAGATCGGTCGCTTCGGTCATACCGTCAACCTACGTTGACAATCCCTCCCCGTCAACCACAGTTGACAAACGAAAACGGTCGGCCCACCCCGGACCGACCGTCAACGCACCTCGAACGAGCTCAGGGATTGGTCAGCACGACCTTCCCGAACTGCTCGCCCGAGGACAGCCGTTCGAAGCCCTCACGCGCCCGGTCCATCGGCATGACCTCGTCGATGACGGGCCGCACCCCGGTGGCCGCACAGAACGCGAGCAGATCCTCCAGCTCGTCCTTGGTGCCCATCGTGGATCCGACGACCTTGAGCTCCAGGAAGAAGATCCGGGTCAGCTCGGCATGCGAGGGCCGGTCACCACTGGTCGCCCCGGAGATGACCAGCGTGCCGCCGGGCTTCAGCGACTTCACCGAGTGCGACCACGTCGCCGCCCCGACGGTCTCGATCACCGCGTCGACCCGCTGCGGCAACCGCGCCCCGGACTCCAGCGCCTCCACGGCCCCCAGCTCCACGGCCCGCTTCCGCTTGGCCTCGTCCCGGCTGGTGGCGAAGACCCGGAGCCCCGCGGCCTTCCCCAGCACGATCGCCGCCGTGGCGACCCCGCCACCGGCCCCCTGCACCAGCACAGAGTCCCCGGGCCGTACGCCCGCGTTGGTGAAGAGCATCCGATAGGCGGTCAGCCACGCCGTAGGCAGACAAGCCGCCTCCTCGAAGGACAGCTCCTTCGGCTTGGGCAGGATGTTCCAGGTCGGCACGGCAACACGCTCGGCGAAGGTGCCCTGGTAGCGCTCGGTGAGGATGGACCGAGGTTCCTTCGGGCCGACCCCGTGCCCGCTCTGTCCGATCACGGAGTGCAGGACGACTTCATTGCCGTCCTCGTCGACACCGGCGGCGTCACAGCCGAGGATCATCGGCAGCTTGTCCTCCGCGAGGCCCACGCCACGCAGGGACCAGAGGTCATGGTGGTTGAGGGAGGCGGCCTTGACCGTGACGGTGCTCCAGCCGGAACGGGCCTCGGGAGCCGGACGCTCCCCCAACTCCAGGCCGGACAGCGGCTGGTCGCGGTCGATTCGAGCGGCATAGACAGCGAACATGACCTTGACGATAGGTTCCCCGACGACCCGAAGGAACCATCCACCCCTGTGAGACACGCCCTCTTGCCAGGCAGGCAGCGATGCTGTGCGCATTCGCGCCCGCACCCGCCGTCGTACGCAAGGGGCCGTGCCGGGGGGTGTCCGCCCGCAGCGGTTGGCGCGTCAACGCCAGTCAGTCGGTAAGAAGGTCCATCGCGCCGTTCCGAGGACGGACACCCCCCGGCGCGGCCCCGACCCACCACCCGGCGTCACGCGAAGCGAACCCGCACCCGCACCACCCGAACAGCCCACCCCAACGCAAAAGAAATGGCCCCGCCCGATCCCGGACGGGGCCACACCACACCAAAGACGACGACGTCAGCGCCGAGCCACACCCTCAGCCCGGGCAGCCGCAGCCACCGCGGCCGTGACCGCCGGCGCGACCCGCTCGTCGAACGGCGACGGAATGACGTAGTCGGCGGCGAGATCGTCCCCGACCACAGCGGCCAGCGCCTCCGCGGCGGCCAGCTTCATCCCCTCGGTGATCCGAGAGGCCCGCACCTGCAACGCCCCCGCGAAGATCCCGGGGAACGCCAGCACGTTGTTGATCTGGTTCGGGAAGTCCGACCGCCCGGTCGCGACAACCGCCGCGTACTTGTGCGCGACCTCCGGATGCACCTCGGGGTTCGGGTTCGCCATGGCGAAGACGAACGCCCCCTTGGCCATCGTCGCCACCGCGGACTCCGCGACGGTGCCACCGGAGACGCCGATGAACACATCGGCCCCCTCCAGCGCCGCTTCCAGCGACCCCGTGATCCCGGCCTTGTTGGTGAACCCGGCCAGCTCCTGCTTCACCGCCGTGAGGTCGTCCCGGTCCGCCGACACGACACCCTTGCGGTCGGCCACCGCGACATCCCCGATCCCGGCCTCGACCAGCATCTTGGCGATGGCGACACCCGCCGCACCGGCGCCGGAGATGACGGCCCGCAGCTCACCCAGCGCCCGCCCGCTCAGCCGCGCGGCGTTCCGCAGGGCGGCCAGCGTCACCACGGCCGTGCCGTGCTGGTCGTCGTGGAAGACCGGGATGTCCAGCCGCTCCTGGAGCCTGCGCTCCACCTCGAAGCACCGGGGCGCCGAGATGTCCTCCAGATTGACGCCGCCGAACGACGGCGCGAGCCGCACCACGGTCTCGACGATCTCGTCGACGTCCGTGCAGGCCAGGGCGATCGGAACCGCGTCCACGCCACCGAACTGCTTGAAAAGAATCGCCTTGCCCTCCATCACCGGGAGGGAGGCCTTGGGCCCGATGTCACCGAGGCCCAGCACGGCCGTACCGTCCGTCACGACGGCCACGACCGACGACTTCCACGTGTAGTCGTGCACGAGCTCCGGCTGCTCCGCGATCGCGCTGCACACCTTCGCGACGCCGGGCGTGTACGCCAGGGACAGGTCGTCCTTGTCGCGGACCGGCACGGTGGCCTGCACAGCCATCTTGCCGCCGCGGTGCAACGCGAACGCCGGGTCGAAGGAGTCGAGGGGCTCCGCACTGCCCTCGTGCTCCGTATCGCCGGTCTTGCTCTCGCTGCGAGGATTGACGATCTCCGCTGCCACTTCGTTTTACCCCTTAGATCTTCATTGTTTTGAGGGTGGCCACTCCTGGTGAGGGGTGGGCGGGCACCGCGCAGGCCCATGTCGTGCTTGTACGTGTATACGTACGGGCGCGTACGCGACGGGCGCGCCGCACACGCGCCCTGAGCCCCGGATGAGGGGTGTAAAGACCCTTCATACCGGACCGACGGCGTCGGGGACGAGTCCATAACGCGAAGGTCACATGACAGGGCCCTGACTCTTCGTCCAAAATCGGGACAAGACCTGGACAAAGCAGCCACAACCACTCAACCATCGGCGAACCCCTCGGCCGCCGTACGGAAATCCCGGGATTTACCGAAGATCTTCCGGCCGGAAGGGGCGATTCCTATAGAAGGTCCGGCCGTGATGTACCGGAGTGGTGCGGTTCGGGGGTCGCCCGTTATCCGATTTTGACATGGCTGGCCCCCAGAATCGCGTAGTCCGAATGGCAAGATGCCGTAATCACACGAGGTCGCGACACTCGAAGAGGTGTGCTCTCGTCGACCCACGGCACTGCCGAACCTTTTCGGCGTGCCACGGCCGTGCCGAACCCCATCGGTGGCGGCCCGCCCCATCGGCAACTCCACCCATCCGCCGGAGGAACCCACCATGACCGCAAGCTCCACCCGTCGTACGACCGCCGCGCACTCCCGGCTAGCAGCGGTCGGTGCGATCGCGGTCGCAGGCGCGCTGATGCTCACCGGATGCGGTGACCAGACCAAGGACACCGGCTCGAGCGACACCGCGGCCTCGGCTCCGCTCGCCGACAAGCTGCCGCAGGCCATCCGCGACAAGGGTGTCATCAAGGTCGGCTCCGACATCGCCTACGCCCCGGTCGAGTTCAAGGACAGCTCCGGCAAGGTCGTCGGCATCGACCCCGACCTCGCCGCCGCCATGGGCAAGCAGCTCGGGGTCGACTTCCAGTTCGAGAACGGCACGTTCGACACGCTGATCACGGGTCTGCGCTCCAAGCGGTACGACATCGCCATGTCCGCGATGACCGACACCAAGGACCGCCAGGAGGGCATCGACTCCGACACCGGGAAGAAGGTCGGCGAGGGCGTCGACTTCGTCGACTACTTCACCGCCGGTGTCTCGATCTACACCAAGAAGGGTGACGACCAGGGCATCAAGACCTGGTCGGACCTGTGCGGCAAGAAGATCGTGCTGCAGCGCGGCACGGTCTCGGAGGACCTCGCCAAGGCCGAGTCGAAGAAGTGCCCGTCCGGCAAGAAGATCGCCATCGAGCCCTTCGACAACGACCAGCAGGCCCAGACCCGCCTGCGCGCGGGCGGCGCCGACGCCGGCTCGTCCGACTTCCCGGTCGCCGCGTACGCGGTGAAGACCTCCGGCGGCGGCAAGGACTTCCAGCTGGTCGGCGAGCAGGTCGAGGCCGCTCCGTACGGCATCGCGGTGGCCAAGAACCAGACGGAGCTGCGGGACGCCCTCAAGGCCGCGCTGGACGCCGTCATCAAGAGCGGCGAGTACGAGAAGATCATGAAGAAGTGGGGCGTCACGGACGGCTCGATCGACGCGGCCACCATCAACGGCGGCAAGTGACCGCAGCGCAGCGGCACTGAAAGGCAACACCCGTGACTGTTGACATCGACAAGACGCCGGCCGACACGCCCCCGGCCGGACCGGAGGCCATCAAGGCCATCCCGGTCCGGCACTACGGGCGGTACGTCTCCGCCGTCGTCGCACTCGCCCTGCTGGGTGGCATCGTCTACGCGTTCTCCCAGGGCAAGATCAACTGGGGCGCGATCCCGGACTACTTCTTCGACGACCGCATCCTCAACGGCGTCGGCAAGACGCTCCTGCTGACCGTGCTGTCCATGGCGATCGGCATCATCGGCGGCGTTCTGCTCGCCGTGATGCGCCTGTCGAAGAACCCGGTGACCTCGTCCATCGCGTGGTTCTACATCTGGTTCTTCCGCGGCACCCCGGTGCTGGTCCAGCTGATCGTCTGGTTCAACCTGGGCCTGGTCTTCGAGTACATCAACCTCGGGCCGTTCTACAAGGACGAGTGGTCGGACTTCATGACCCCGTTCCTGACGGCGCTGCTGGGCCTCGGCCTGAACGAGGCGGCGTACATGGCGGAGATCTGCCGTGCCGGTCTGCTCTCGGTCGACGAGGGCCAGACCGAGGCGTCGCACGCGCTGGGCATGAGCCACGCCAAGACGCTGCGCCGGATCGTCATCCCGCAGGCGATGCGCGTGATCGTGCCGCCGACGGGCAACGAGGTCATCAACATGCTGAAGACGACCTCGCTGGTCTCGGTCGTCCAGTATCCCGAGTTGCTGCGCGCGGCCCAGGACATCGGCCAGACCTCCGGTGCCCCGGCCGAGATGCTGTTCCTGGCGGCGGCCTGGTACCTGCTGCTGACCTCGATCTTCAGCGTGGGCCAGTACTACCTGGAGCGGTACTACGCGCGTGGTTCGAGCCGGTCCCTGCCGGCCACGCCGTTCCAGAAGATCAAGGCGAACCTGCTGTCCCTGTCCAACCGCTCGGCGTCGACGGGAGGCACCGCATGACCGCCATGGTCAAGGCCGAGGGCGTTCACAAGTCCTTCGGCCCCGTAGAGGTCCTCAAGGGCATCGACCTGGAGGTGAAGTCCGGCGAGGTGTTCTGCCTCATCGGCCCCTCCGGCTCCGGCAAGTCGACGTTCCTGAGGTGCATCAACCACCTGGAGAAGATCAACGCCGGCCGTCTGTACGTCGACGGCGAGCTGGTCGGCTACCGGCAGAAGGGCGACAAGCTCCACGAGCTGAAGGACAGCGAGGTCGCGGTCAAGCGCCGGGACATCGGCATGGTCTTCCAGCGCTTCAACCTGTTCCCGCACATGACGGCCGTGGAGAACGTCATGGAGGCACCGGTCCAGGTCAAGGGCGTCAGCAGGAGCCAGGCCCGCACCCGTGCCCAGGAGCTGCTGGACCGGGTGGGCCTGGCCGACAAGGCGGGCAACTACCCCTCTCAGCTCTCCGGCGGTCAGCAGCAGCGCGTCGCCATCGCCCGGGCCCTGGCCATGGACCCGAAGCTGATGCTGTTCGACGAGCCGACCTCGGCGCTGGACCCGGAGCTGGTGGGTGATGTCCTGGACGTCATGCGCGACCTGGCCGAGTCCGGTATGACGATGATCGTCGTCACCCACGAGATGGGCTTCGCCCGCGAGGTGGGCGACAGCCTGGTCTTCATGGACGGCGGTGTGGTGGTCGAATCCGGTCACCCGCGCGAGGTGCTGACCAACCCGCAGCACGAGCGGACGAAGTCGTTCCTGTCCAAGGTGCTCTGAGGTACGCACGGCGAGGGGGCGGTACGGGATCTCCGTACCGCCCCCTTCGTGCGTGCTACCTCACGGCCAGCAGCAGGGTGTCCGAGGGCGAGCACCACACGGGCCTGGCCTCGCCGAACCCCTTCTCGCGCAGCACGCGCGCGTGCCACTGCGCCGAGGGCATGTCGCCGTCCGCGTGCTCGCCGTAGATCTCGTAGCGCCGGGCGGTGGGCTCCGCGAGCGCCGGGTCCTTCGCCGCGAGCTGCCACCACTCGGCCCAGTCGAGGACGCCGTCCCGCTTGGCCTGATCCATACGGGTGTGCCGCTGGGCCCGTTCCGCCGCGTTGATCCGGGGCGTCGACTCGTCGATCATGTGGTCCGCGTTCATGAAGACACCGCCGGCGCGGACGAGTCCCGCGACCTGGCCGTAGAGGTCCGCGAGGGGTTCCCGGTGCAGCCAGTGCAGGGCCGTCGCGGTCAGGACGGCGTCGTACGCGTCGTACGGCAGCTCGGCCGGCCAGTGCGGGTCCTTGAGGTCGGCGGTGACCAGCCGGACCCGGTCGTCGCCGGCGAAGGTGCCCTCGGCGATGGCGAGGAGGGCCGGGTCGAGGTCGACGCCGGTGCTGGTGGCGTCCGGGAAGCGGGCGAGCAGCCGGGCGGTGATGCTGCCCGTGCCGCAGGCGAGGTCGAGGACGCGCGGGGCGGTGCCCACCAGCGCCTCGACCATGTCGAGCATGATCCGGAAGCGCTCCTCGCGGTCGGGCATGTACCACTCCTGCTGCCGGTCCCAGCTCTCCTGCCAGGCGTGCCAGTCGGCGGTGGCCGTCGTCATACCGGCGTCCGTCATCGAGCCCCTCCCTCGTAATACCCTGGAAGCACCATCAGCTGTTACCAGTGCACGCCCACGACGATAAAGCCCCTCCGTAAGGACTACAAGTGGAACTGGCCTATTACTCGGACTACGCCGTGCGCCTCGTCAACACCGAGGAACCGGCCCGGGGCAAGGACGCCCTGACGTCGGTCGGGGCCGTCCGCGATCTGTTCGGGCCCAGTCAGTCCGCGGCCCGCCGCGCCACCGAGGCGGACGTGACCCGCTTCCGCTCGGTCCGGGCCCGGCTGCGCGCGGTCTTCGAGGCGGCCGACTCGGGCGACGAGAGGCTCGCCGTCGACCTGCTGAACTCGCTGCTGCTGGAGTTCCCGGTGAGCCCGCAGATCTCGGGGCACGACTTCCGGGACGACGACGGCCGCCCCCTGTGGCACATGCACCTGGCCGACCACCCGTCGAACGCCACCGCCGGCTACGCGGCGATCGCGGCGATGGGCCTGGCGTTCCACCTGACCGAGCACGGCGCGGACCGGCTCGGTCTGTGCGAGGCCGCGCCCTGCCGCAACGCCTACCTCGACACCTCCACCAACCGCTCCCGGCGCTACTGCTCCGACCGCTGCGCGACCCGCGCCAACGTGGCGGCCTACCGCGCCCGCAAACGCCTGGAGGCCGCCCGGCCCGACCTGCCCGAGAACACCGGCCTGGCCGCCGACAGCGCCCAGCCGAGCAGCGCCCAGGGCGAGCGCCGGTCCGACCTGCGCGGCCGGTAGCGGAACCGGACCCGCCCCAGCACCAGGTCGTCGGGCACGACGCCGTAGTCGGTGCTGTCGCCGCCCGCGTACGCGTTGTCCCCCAGCACCCACCAGCCGCTCTCGCGCCGCTGGGCGACCCGCTTGACGACCAGCAGGTCCTGCTGGAAGGGGTGCCGCAGCACGACGACGTCCCCGGGCCTGACCCGGGCCCCGTAATGCACCAGGAGCCGGTCCCCGTGGTACAGCGTGGGCACCATGGACGGCCCGGTCACCTCGGCCACCCCGAAGGGCGGGGCGGGCCTGTCCCGCTCGGACTCCTGCGACAGCTCCGGCATCACCCGGCACCTCCCCGAATCTTCCTCCACCAGTCTCAGTCTCACCCCGGACTTTTGTCCTAAGCCCATGGGGGCACCCGCGAAAAGCCGTCCCCCACGGAGTAATGTCCCCTGTGAGAAGACGATCACGAGGAAGGAATGCTCCATGCTTTCCCGCCTGTTTGCCCCCAAGGTCAAGGTCAGTGCCCACTGCGACCTTCCCTGCGGTGTGTACGACCCCGCCCAGGCCCGCATCGAGGCGGAGTCGGTGAAGGCCGTGCAGGAGAAGATGGCCGCCAACGACGACCCGCACTTCCAGGCGCGCGCCACCGTCATCAAGGAGCAGCGTGCCGAGCTCGCGAAGCACCACGTCTCGGTGCTCTGGAGCGACTACTTCAAGCCCCCGCACTTCGAGAAGTACCCGGAGCTGCACCAGCTGGTCAACGACACCCTGAAGGCCCTCTCGGCCGCCAAGGGCTCGACCGACCCGGCCACCGGCCAGAAGGCGCTGGACTACATCGCCCAGATCGACAAGATCTTCTGGGAGACCAAGAAGGCCTGATCGCCTTCGGGCGCCGAAGGGGTCCGACCGAGAACCGGTCGGACCCCTTCGCCGTGGCAGGTCGAGGTTCACACGGGTGGGGACGTGAGGCCTCCGCCGGTGGCTCGGCCGCTCTACGATCGCGGCCATGAGGATCAGCTGGACGTACGCCTTCATCGACCGCCCGCGTGAGGCCTTCGGCGCCGCCTGCGACTTCTGGACGGCCGTCACGGACACCCGCCTGTCCGAACCGCGCGGGGAGCACGACGAGTTCGTCACCCTGCTGCCCGACGGCGCCGACGCGTGCCTCAAGGTGCAGGCGGTCGGCCCGGGTTCCGGGGGCGCGCACCTCGACTTCTGTGTGGACGACGTACCTGAGTTCGCCGCCGCGGCGGTGCGACTCGGCGCGGGCGTGGTGGCCGACCTGGGGTCGCTCGTCGTGCTGCGCTCGCCCGGCGGGCAGTCGTTCTGCGCGGACCCGTGGCGCGGGCAGGCGTCGCGGCCGGGTGTGGTGCGGGGCAGCCGGCTCGACCAGGTGTGCGTGGACGTCCCGGCCTCGGCCTACGACAGGGAGGTCGCCTTCTGGAGCGCCCTGCTCGACGGCTGGGAGTCGCGGCCGGTCTCCCGCGCGGAGTTCCACGTGGTCGAGCCGCCGCCCGGTCTGCCGGTCCGTCTGCTCCTGCAACGCCTCGACGAGGAGCGCCCGGCCTCCGCCCACCTTGACCTCGCCTGCGCGGACGTCCCGGCGACTCGGGCCCGGCACGAGGAACTCGGGGCCGCCTTCGTGGCCGCCTTCCCCGACTGGACGGTCATGCGCGACCCGGCGGGCGGCACGTACTGCCTGACCACCCGCGACCCGGCGACCGGCGGCCGGCGCGCCAGATACGCGCACCAGGCCCCGCGTCCGCGCGCTGATCCGAACGACAGGCCCTAGGGTGTGATGGCATACGCGCAGGCCTGGGGGGTCGGGCAGGGTGGCAGGTGCTGGGCGTCGCCGGGGTCGGTCTGCTCCCAGACGTACGGCCCCGGTGGCTCCGTCGCGTCCCGCATCCACAGCGTCAGCCCGCCCGCCACGGCCACGGCCAGCGCCCATCCGACCACGACCAGACGCCATACGGTGCGGCGCCGCACCCCCGGTTCACCCATGCCGTACACGCTAGTCGCCCAACCGCGCCGCCCGGGACCGGAGGTAGCGCTGCTCGGGCAGGCTCAGGGTCTGCGCGGCGGCCGACTCGTAGGCGGCCCGGGCGGCTTCGGGCTCACCCGCGCGCTCCAGCAGGTGCCCCCGTACCGCGTCCAGGCGGTGGCCCTTCAACTCCGCGGCCAGGCCGTCCACTTCGGTCAGGCCCGCGCGCGGGCCGTGGACCATGGCGACGGCGACCGCGCGGTTGAGGCGCTCGACCGGGCCGGGGACCATGCCGACGAGGACGTCGTAGAGGCCGAGGATCTCGGCCCAGTCGGTCGCCTCGGGCGAGGGTGCCTCGTCGTGCACGGCGGCGATCGCGGCCCGCAGTTGGTACGGCCCCGGCCGACCCCGGGACAGGGCCCCGGTGATGAGGGCGACGCCCTCCTCGATCGCCTCGCGGTCCCAGCGGTCGCGGTCCTGCTCGTCGAGGGGGACCAGCTCGCCGTGCGGCCCGCTGCGCGCCTCGCGCCGAGCGTCGGTGAGCAGCATCAGCGCGAGCAGGCCGGTCACCTCGCAGTCGCCGGGCAGCAGCCGGTGGACCGTGCGGGTCAGCCGCACCGCCTCGCTCGCGAGGTCGCGGCGTTGCAGGATGACGCCGGAGGTGGCCGTGTAGCCCTCGTTGAAGATCAGGTAGAGGGTCTGCAGGACGGACGGCAACCGTTGTTCCCAGCGGTCCGGGCGGCCGAAGCGCACCCCCCGCACCTTCTGCTTGGCCCGGCTGACGCGTTGCGCCATGGTCGTCTCCGGGACCAGGCAGGCTCGGGCGATCTCGGCCGTGGTCAGACCGCCCACCGCGCGCGGCGTGAGCGCGATCTGCGCGGACGGCGACAGGTCCGGGTGGCAGCACAGGAACAGCAGCGAGAGCGTGTCGTCCTCTCGGGGTGCCCGCTCCCCCGGCGGCGGAGCCGTGAAGGCGTCGCGGGGCGTGAGCGCGGCCGCCCGCTCCTCGCGCTGACGACGGGCCCGCTCGCTGCGCAGGGCATCGGTGAGCCGCCGCGAGGCGACCTTGATCAGCCAGCCGCGCGGATTGCCCGGTACCCCCGCTTCGGGCCACTGCGCGGCTGCCGCGAGCAGCGCCTCCTGTACGGCGTCCTCGGCGGCGTCGAAGTGCCCGTACCGTCTGACCAGCGCGCCGAGGACCTGCGGCGCGTTGTGGCGCAGCAGGTCCTCGATCTCGGGTGTGCTTCGCACCAGCGTGTCCGTCGGTGTCGGGCGGTTCGGTGTCAACCGCTTCGGTGTGCAGGCGCTGCGGCGTCGGGCCCGTCCGTGTGCGGGCGTTTCGGCGTCGGGCCCGTCCGTGTGCAGGCGCTGCGGCGTCGGGCCCGTCCGTGTGCGGGCGTTTCGGCGTCGGGCCCGTCCGCGGGCGGGCGCTGCGGCGTCGGGCGCTTCGTCAGACGTCGCCGGAGCCGTCCATGATCGGGCGGATCACCACCGGGTAGTCGGGCGCGCCGGCCGGCTGGGGGCAGCGGGCGACGCGTTCGGCGATCTCCGTGACCCGCTCCAGGCTCTCGCACTCCAGGACCCAGTAGCCGGCCAGCAGCTCCTTGGTCTCGCTGTACGGCCCGTCGGTGATCACGGCCTTGCCGTCGTCACCGAGGGTGACATGCCGGGCCTGTGCCGGCTCGGCCAGGCCCTGCCCGTCGACGAACTCGCCGCTCTCGGACAGGTCGTCGTTGATGGCGCCCATGTAGGCGAACATGGTCCGCACATCCTCCTCGCTCCAGGCCGGGGAGTCCGCGGACGCCTTGCCGCGCATGGCTTCGTAGTCCGCCTGTGTGCCCTGCACCATGACCAGGTACTTCATCAGTCCGCTCCTTCGGCTCTCACCGCCCCGGCGGGCGGTTCTTCACAGGGGACGTCGGAGCCGGGCCGCGTATCTCGACACGGGCTCGGGGACTTTTCGCGGTGATTTCTCAGGGGGCCGGTTCGGGCGGGCTCGGGGCCGGTGGGGCGGTAGCGTCGGCGGGCCGGTCGCGTTCCGGGGGGCGGGTGCCCTGACCGGTGTCACCGTGACCGGGGCCGCGGTGGCCGGGGCCGGGGCGGCGGTGGCCGCGGTCGCTGCTGTCGCCGTGACGGCCGTCCTCGTGCCCGGCGTCGCGATCGGCGGCGCCCTCCGCGTCGTAGGCGCCGCACTCGGGGTTGCGGCACGGTCCCGCCACCCAGAGCGGGACCCAGGTGCCCAGCGTCTTGTGGCGCCGGACGACTGTTTCCACTGGCTGTCCGCAGGCCGGACAGACGTGTTGTTCGCTGCCCATGTCCTCAGGGTAGGCCGGTCTCAGGCTCAGCGCTTCCTGCTGTACGTGCGCACCAGCGTGCCGTTGCCGAACGTGCGGACCGACTCCAGGGTGAAGTCCGAGATCGCGACCCCGGAGCGGAACATCGGCATGCCCGAGCCGTACACCATGGGGTAGGTCTTGATGACGAGTTCGTCGACCTCGTCGAGCAGCTGGCCGGCGACCGTCGCGCCGCCGCACAGGTAGATGTCGAACTCGCTGTCCTCCGCCTTCAGTTCACGCACCTTGCCGACCAGGTCGTCCGCGATGATCTCGACGTTCGGGTCGGGCGACGCCGTCAGGGTGCGGGGCGGGCGGGGCGTAGTGAGGTGAGCGGGGCGCGGCGGTGTGAGTGGGGTCCGAAGCTCAGCCGGAGGGGTGCTAGGCCGGCTGGTGCGGCCTGGGTTCGCGCCACATGGGCCACATCGCCGGGCCGTCCGGCAGGTCCAGGACCGATCCCGCGAGCTCGAAACCGAGGCGCTCGTACAGCTTGCGGCTGCGGGCGTTGCTGGCCTCCAGGTAGGCGGGCAGTCCCTCTCGGTCGCACCGGTCGAGGACGGCCTCGATGAGCGCGGTACCCAGCCCCTCGCCCTGGCGGCCGGGTGCCACACCGATCATCCACAGGTACTCGTGGGCCCGCCCGGCGGGGTGGACGGCGGCCGTCAGCCGGCCGATCGTCTCGATGCGCTCGTTGTCCGGGTCGACGGCCTCGCGCACGGGGGCCGGACCGTCGTCGTCCCCGGTGTCGCCATCGCCCTGACCCTCGTCGGCGAGCACGGAAAACCACAGCGCACAGGCCGAGCCGTCCTCCGTCACATCGATACGGCCGGCCGCGAGCACGATGTCGGTGAACGCCGCCATGAGCGCGGGGTGCTTGGCGCGGCGGTCCGCCACCTCCGGGAAGACCCAGCCACTCACGGGGTCGTCCTGGAACGCCTCGTCCAGAAGCCGGACGATCAGCTCCCTGTCCCCTTCGACCGCCGTCCGGATGGCCACTCCCATGCCCCGCCCCTTCGCTCGACCCGACGGGCGTTGATCGTAGGGGCGTCGACCCTCGCGGAGGGGAACGAGCCGGATCTTGGCGAGATTCAGTCGAACATTTGCTCAAATTCGGCGCCGTGCAGGCCTTACGCGCCGTACGCGCATTACGGACCGCGCGGACCGTCGAGCCCGGTTGGGGAAAGGGGCGGGCCCCGCACACCGTGGGGCAGTGCGGGACCCGCCGACCGGAGGCCGGATGACCGTGCGGGGTCAGGAGCCGCACGGCCCCGGCGCTCCGGGGCTCTGCCCTTCGGTCACCCGAAGGTCGTCACGTTTACCGGCGATCAGCGGCCGATCGCGCCACCGAGCGATCGACGCCACCGCCCGTCAGCCGGTCCGCCGTGTCACGAACTCGGCGAGCGCCAGCAGACCCCCCGCTGCCTCCGGGTCCGGCACCGCTCGGGCCAACTGCCGTATCGCCCGAGCCATCCGGTCGGCCGCCTGCTCCTGCGCCCAGTCGCGGCCGCCCGCGCGCTCCACGGTCAGGGCGAGGTGGTCCAGGTCCTCCTTGTCGCCGGGTCGTGCGTACAGCCCGGCCAGCTCAGCGGCCGCCGGTGTGCCGGAGGCTGCCACCACCGGCAGTGACTTCTTCCGGGCGGCCAGGTCGGCACCGGCGGGCTTGCCGGTGCCGACCTGGCCGCCCCAGAGGCCGATGACGTCGTCGATGAGCCGGAAGGCGAGCCCGGCCTCCCGACCGAACGCGTCCAGCGCGGCCACCTCCTCGTCCGAGGCGCCCGCGTACAGCCCGCCGATCGCGCAGGCGCTCCCGAGCAGGGCGCCGGTCTTGGCCTCCACCATGGCGAGCACCCCGTCGAGCGTGACCTCCGCGGGGGCGCACCGCTCCAGGGCCCTGTCCACGTGTTGCCCCGCACATCGTTCGATGACGCAGTCGGCGAGCCGGACGGCGGCTGCCGGCGACGCCGGGTGGGGGTCCTGGGCGAGCAGCCGCAGGGCCAGCGCCTGGAGGGCGTCCCCCGCGAGAAGCGCGTCGGCGTCGCCGAACACGGTCCGCGCGGAGGGGCGGTACCGGCGGCTCGCGTCCGGGCCCATCACGTCGCCATGCGGCACGGTGCGGTTGTGGTCGTGCGGCAGGGTGCGGTTGTGGTCGTGCGGCAGGGTGACGTTGTCTTCGCGCGGCACTGCGGCGCTGTGATCGTGGCGCAGTGCGTGATTGTCATCGTGCAGCAGTGTGAAGTTGTGGATCAGTTCCACCGCGGCGGCGGCCCCGACCGCCCCTGCCCGCGCCTCGGGCCCGCCGAGCGCGTCCGCTGCGGCGAGGACCAGCGCGGGCCGGATCGCCTTGCCGGAGTCGCTCTCCGCCGGGCTGCCGTCGGCCTGCTGCCAGCCGAAGTGGTAGAGCGCGACCCGGCGCATCGGCCGGGGCAGCGAGCCGAGTGCGGCCCGCAGCACCGGATCGACCTCCGCCCGGGCCCGCGCCAGTAGCACGGCCCCCTCGTGCCCCTCGGCGGTGGCGTGGCCGAGGGCTCCTGCCGTGCCGTGCTGCCCGCAGGGTGCGGGCAGCGTCGCCTCCGTCCTGGGCTCCGTGAGGGACTCACCCATGGGACCGCCTCGGAGAATGAGCGGACGGTGACGCTTCCGCTGCCGCTGGGCGCGTACCCCGAGGATGTACCCGCCTAGGCGCGCGGGGACACGGCCGGTGGACCGGCAGTGTCACCGCCAACGGCCGATCTCGACGTTCTCCAGGACACCGAGCGCGTCCGGTACCAGCACCGCGGCGGAGTAGTAGGCCGTGACCAGGTACTTGATGATGGCCTGTTCGTTGATGCCCATGAAGCGCACCGACAGGCTCGGCTCGATCTCGTCCGGGATGCCCGAGGCGCGCAGGCCGATGACACCCTGGTCGGCCTCGCCGGTACGCAGGGCGATGATCGACGTCGTACGGGCGTCGGAGACCGGGATCTTGTTGCACGGGAAGATCGGCACCCCGCGCCAGGTCGGGATGCGGTTGCCGGCCATGTCGATGGTCTCGGGGACCAGTCCGCGCTTGTTGAGCTCGCGGCCGAACGCGGCGATGGCGCGCGGATGGGCGAGGAGCATCTTGGTGCCGCGGCGCCTGCTGAGCAGCTCGTCCATGTCGTCCGGGCCGGGCACGCCGTCGTGCGGCTGGATCCGCTGGTCGTACTCGCAGTTGTGCAGGAGTCCGAAGTCGCGGTTGTTGACCAGCTCGTGCTCCTGGCGCTCCTTCAGCGCCTCGACCGTCAGCCGGATCTGCTGTTCGGTCTGGTTCATGGGCTGGTTGTAGAGGTCCGCCACGCGCGAGTGGATGCGCAGCACGGTCTGGGCGACGCTCAGTTCGTACTCACGGGGCCGGGCCTCGTAGTCGACGAAGGTGTGCGGGATGTCCGGCTCGCCGGAGTGGCCGGCGGCAAGGTCGATCTCCTTCTCGCCGTACTTGTTGGAGCGCTGCGCGGGGATCGAGCGGGCCTGCTGGAGGTGTTCGCGCAGAGTGTCCGAGCGCTCCGCGATCTGCGCGAACTCCTGGCGGGACAGCACCAGCACGGTGCACGCGGTGAGGGCGCGGGCCGTGTACTCCCAGATCGCGTCCTCGTCGAGCAGGGCGTCCTCGCCGAAGTAGGCGCCGTCGGCGAGGACACCGAGGGACTCGTCGTCGCCGTACGGGCCGGTGCCGACCTTCTCCACCCTGCCGTGGGCGAGGAGGTACACCTCGTCGGACGGGCTGCCGAACGAGGCGATCACGTCGCCCGCCGGAACCTCCCGCTGCTCGCAGCGGCGGGCGATCTCGAAGAGCACCTCTTCGTCGTCGTAGGACCGCAGTACCGGCAGCTCGCCGAGTTCCGCGGGGATGATCTCGACACGGTCGCCGGTCTTCACGAACGTCAGACGGCCGTCGCCCACGGCGAACGTCAGCCGACGGTTCACCCGGTACGTACCACCCTGGATGTCGACCCACGGCAGCATCCGCAGCAGCCAGCGGGAGCTGATCTCCTGCATCTGCGGCACGGACTTGGTCGTGGTGGCCAGGTTCCGCGCGGCCGCCGTGCCGAGACTCTGCTGCGGCTTGGTCTGCTCCGTGCGGACCTCTTCGCCTACCGACATAGAGAACTGCCCTCCCGGTTGTGACCGACGCCCATATGCCTCGGGCATCGATGTGCACGGGCAAGCCTTCCTCACTCAGCGTGCTGGTGCTATTACCCGAAAGAGCGGGAATGGATCTTTGCCGCGCTGGGCAGGGGGCCCGTCATCGCGTTCGAAAGCGTCCGTGTCCAGCCCCCGGATCAAGGACTGGGGGCGCGGGCCCGGCGTCAGCCCCGAGCCCCGCGAGCCCCACTCACGGGTGACAATGGGCCGGTGACCAGCCCCGACACTCCTTCGATCGCCGCGCTGCGCCCCCGGCTGCCGTCGCCGGTGCAGGAGGTCGTGGACTGCCGGTTCGAGCGCCGGGGCGTGCGGTTGCTGCTGAAGCGAGACGATCTCATCCACCCGGAGCTGATCGGCAACAAGTGGCGCAAGCTGGCTCCGAATCTGACCGCGGCGGCCGGCCGTACGGTCATCACCTTCGGCGGCGCCTGGTCCAACCACCTGCGCGCGACGGCCGCGGCCGGGCGGCTGCTCGGCATCCCCACCGTAGGCGTCGTCCGCGGCGACGAGCTGGCCGGCCGGCCCCTCAACCCCTCGCTGGCCCGCTGCACGGCAGACGGCATGCGGCTGCACT
This sequence comes from Streptomyces sp. NPDC007929, assembly GCF_042959065.1. Taxonomy (NCBI): domain Bacteria; kingdom Bacillati; phylum Actinomycetota; class Actinomycetes; order Kitasatosporales; family Streptomycetaceae; genus Streptomyces; species Streptomyces sp. NPDC007929. The sequence goes on from NZ_JBIBKD010000008.1 coordinate 479,623, forward strand.
TCGTCGACCGGGCGACCTACCGGGACAAGTCCGAGCCGCCGACCCTGGCCGGGATCCTGCGCGCGGCGGACGCCGAGGAGGCATACGTCGTCCCCGAGGGCGGCAGCAACACCGAGGCCGTCCGCGGCTGCCGGGCGCTCGGCACCGAACTGCGCGGCCGGGCCGAGGCCGTCGCCGTGGCCTGCGGCACCGGCGGCACGCTCGCGGGGCTGGCGGCCGGTCTCGCTACCGGCCAGCGGGCCCTGGGCGTGCCGGTGCTCAAGGGCGGCTTCCTGGCCACCGAGACGGAGACCCTGCAACGTGCGGCTTTCGGTGGCCGGCGCGGCACCTGGAGCCTGGACGAGCGCTTCCATTGCGGCGGCTACGCGCGCGTGCCCGCCGAGCTCGAGGCCTTCGCGGCGGACTTCGAGCAACGGCACGGCCTGCCCGTCGAACGCCTGTATGTCGCCAAGCTGCTGTACGGGCTCGTCATTCTGGCCGGAGAAGGCGCGTTCCCGCGCGGGACGGCGGTGGCGGCGGTGATCACCGGGCGGCCTTTCCCCTGAATGCTCGGCCCGTCATCTGAAGGCTCGGCCCGTCATCGCATGGCCCGTCATCGCATGGCCCGGGCATGGCCCGTCATCGCCACGAGGTCATCGGCCCGTCGCCGTCGGGCAGGCACCACCCGCCAAGGCACCACCCGCCCTCACGCGGCCTCCCGGAAGGCCGCCGCCTCCTCCAGGTCCAGCCTGCGCAGCAGGGTCCGCAGCATCTCGTCGTCGATGTAGCGGCCGTCCCGGAGCCTGACGAACACCTCGCGCTCGGCGCTGATCATCTCCCGCGACAACCGCCGGTAGGTGTCGTCGACGGACTCGCCGGTGACGGGGTTGGCCTGCCCGAGCCGCTCCCAGACGGCGTTGCGGCGGCGCTCCAGGACGATGCGGAGCCGATCGGCGAGCGGGGCGGGCAGGGCGTTGCGCTCGTCGGCGAGGAGCTCGTCCAGGCGCCGCTCGGCGGCCCGGGAGGCCTGCGCCTGGGCGTTGGCCTCGGCGAGCGTCGCGGTCTGCGCGTCCCGCCCGGGGAATTTCAGCAGCCGGATCAGCGGGGGCAGGGTCAAGCCCTGCACGACCAGGGTCCCGATGACCGTCGTGAAGGTCAGGAAGAGGATGAGGTTCCGCTGCGGGAAGGGCTCCTCGCCATCGTGCATGGTGAGCGGGATCGAGAAGGCGATGGCCAGGGAGACCACGCCCCGCATCCCGGCCCAGGCGATGACGAACGGCCCCTTCCAGGTCGGGTTCTGCTCCCGTTCCCGCACCCGGGCCGACAGCAGCCGGGGCAGGAAGGTGGCCGGGTAGACCCACACGAACCGGGTCGCGACGACGACCAGGAAGACGGCGACCGCGTACCAGGCGGCGTCGATGCCCTCGTACTCCCCGAGGCCCCTGAGGACCACCGGCAGCTGGAGCCCGATCAGCGCGAACACCGCCGACTCCAGGACGAAGGCGACCATCTTCCAGACCGCCTCCTCCTGGAGGCGGGTCGCGAAGTCGACCTCCCACGCGCGGTGTCCCAGGTAGAGCGCGACGACCACGACCGCGAGGACACCGGAGGCGTGCACCTGCTCGGCGACCGCGTACGCGACGAACGGGATCAGCAGGGAGAGCGTGTTCTGCAGCAGCGCCTCCTTCACGTGCGTGCGCAGCCAGTGGAGCGGGGCCATCAGCAGCAGTCCCACCACGACGCCGCCGACCGCCGCGAGCAGGAACTCGCCGATGCCCCCGGCCCAGGTCGCGCCCTCGCCGACGGCGGCGGCCAGGGCGACCCGGTAGGCGGTGATCGCGGTCGCGTCGTTCAGCAGGGACTCGCCCTGGAGGATCGTGGTGATCCGCGACGGCAGCCCGACGCGGCGGGCCACCGCCGTCGCCGCGACCGCGTCCGGCGGTGCCACCACCGCACCGAAGACCAGGGCCGCGGTCAGCGGCATGTCCGGCACGATCACGTACAGGGCCCAGCCGACCACGAAGGTCGCGAACAGCACGTACCCGACCGACAGCATCGCGACCGGCCGCAGCTGCGCGCGCAGGTCGAGGTAGGAGCTGTCGGTGGCCGCCGTGTGCAGCAGCGGGGGCAGGATGAGCGGCAGGACGACGTGCGGGTCGAGCGTGTAGTCGGGCACCCCCGGGACGTAGCTGACCGCCAGCGCCACGGCTACCAGCAGCAGGGGCGCCGGCACCGGGGTACGCCGCGCGGCCGCGGCGATCGCGGCGCTGCCCGCCACGAGCAGCAGCAGTGGCATCACGTCCATCGTTCTCGCCCGCCCTCGTTTTTCGACGCGGTCTTCCGCCCGACCGTCGTAACCTGGCAATCATGAAACAGTGCACGCACGCCGACGCGCTGCCGCACCCCGAACCCGGCCCGCTCAGCGAGACGTGTCCGGAGTGCTTGGCGGAGGGCATGGATCCGGTGCAGCTACGGCTGTGCCTGAGCTGCGGTCACGTCGGCTGCTGCGACTCCTCGCCGGGACGGCACGCGGCGGAGCATCATAAGGAGTCCGGTCATCCCGTGATGCGGACCCACGAGCCCGGGGAGACCTGGCGGTGGTGCTTCGTCGACCATGTCCTGGTGTGACGCGACAGCACCCCGGCTGCGGACGGTTCGACCGTCTGACGTCTGGGTACGTCAACCCGGCGCGCGCTCTTCCCATTTGGGCCCGCCCAACCCCTAGACACGGAGCGTATCCACAGGTTTACTGTGAGTGACGACAAGGGGTTGGGGTCCCGGGGACAGGACCGTCGAGAGCGCGATAGCGTCACCGCTGAACCACGTATCGCGTTATCCCGAGGGGCGACTCTCGGCCCTGAAACGCTTGTACCACCATGGAGGTGAGGGTGTCCCAGATCGCAGGCGAGCCCGCGACCCAGGACTTCGTGGAAGTCCGGCTGCCGGCCGCGGGTGCCTACCTGTCGGTGCTGCGTACGGCCACGGCCGGTCTCGCGGCCCGTTTGGACTTCACCCTCGACGAGATCGAGGACCTGCGCATCGCGGTGGACGAGGCCTGCGCGATCCTGCTTCAGCAGGCCGTGCCCGGCTCGGTGCTCAGTTGCGTCTTCCGCCTCGTCGACGACTCACTCGAGGTCACTGTCTCGGCGCCGACCACGGACGGCCATGCTCCCTCACGGGACACCTTCGCCTGGACGGTCCTGTCCGCCCTCGCGGGCAAGGTCTCCTCTGCCGTGGACAAGGACAAAACCGTTTCGATCAGCCTCTACAAACAGCGCGGCGCGGGACCCGGGCCGGCGTGAGGAGCGAGGACGGGCCGGTGCGGGACGAAGAGCGCGGCACACGAGAGCTGCCGACCGAGGGCACGGGCACGAGGAGTGCCCGGCGCATGGCGGACGGCATCGACGGCATCCCCGAGCAGGCCCGACCGCATCCCGAGGACGACTCCGTGGAGGCCGTCCTCCCGGGCTCCGGGCGGCCGGACCGGGACGGTGCCGTGCGGAGCGCGTCTCCGGGCGGGGGGATCGCCGCATCCCCGGCCGCCCAGGGGGGTCCTCCCACCCGAGCGAAGTCGAGGGTGGCGGAGGAGGCGAGCGCTCGGGGAAGGGCGACGGGCGGGACGATGAGCGAGCACGAGCGGAACTCCGAGGATCAGGCGCCGCGCGCACATCACGCGCAAGGTGGGCATCACGGCTCTCCGGACCGCAGCGGTGCCCGCGAGATGTTCCTCAAACTGCGCACGCTGGACAGCGGCAGCCCCGAGTACGCGGAGCTGCGCAATCAGCTGGTCCGCATGCATCTGCCACTCGTGGAGCATCTCGCGCGCCGCTTCCGCAACCGCGGCGAGCCGCTGGACGACCTCACCCAGGTCGCCACGATCGGCCTGATCAAGTCGGTCGACCGATTCGACCCGGACCGCGGCGTGGAGTTCTCCACGTACGCGACCCCCACGGTCGTGGGTGAGATCAAGCGGCACTTCCGCGACAAGGGCTGGGCGGTGCGCGTCCCGCGCCGGCTGCAGGAGCTGCGCCTGGCGCTGACCACGGCCACGGCCGAGCTCTCACAGCTGCACGGCCGCTCACCCACGGTCCACGAGCTCGCCGAGAAGCTGGCGATCTCGGAGGAGGAGGTCCTGGAAGGCCTGGAGTCCGCCAACGCGTACTCGACGCTGTCCCTGGACGTCCCCGACACCGACGACGAGTCCCCGGCGGTCGCCGACACCCTCGGCGCGGAGGACGAGGCGCTGGAGGGCGTGGAGTACCGGGAGTCGCTCAAACCGCTGCTGGAGGATCTCCCGCCGCGTGAGAAGCGGATCCTGCTGCTGCGCTTCTTCGGCAACATGACCCAGTCGCAGATCGCGCAGGAGGTCGGCATCTCCCAGATGCACGTCTCCAGGCTGCTGGCGCGCACGCTCGCGCAGCTGCGGGAGAAGCTCCTCGTCGAGGAGTGAGTGCTACTTCTCCACGTTGCCGGGGTTGCCGGGCCCGCGGATGCCGAGGGCCCGGGTCGTCTCCGGATTCACCAGCAGCACGAGCGAGGCGACGGCCACGACCGCGAGGGCGATCCCGGCCGGGATGGCCATGCTGTCGGCTTGCAGCAGGTTGTAGGCCACCGGCAGCGCCATGAGCTGGGTGATGACGGCCGGGCCGCGGCTCCAGCTGCGGCAGCCGAGCAGCCCGCGGGCGGCGATCAGCGGCAGCAGTGCGAGCACGGCCAGCGTGATGCCTCCGGTCACGGCCTGCTGCCGGTCGTCCGGATGCCCGGTGAGGCCGAGAACGAGGATCCAGACGCCGCCGACGACCAGCGCGAGCCCTTCCAGCGCGGCCAGCAGCGCCGCGTACGTCAGACGCCGGGGGCGGGGGCCGGCGGTTTCGCCGGTGGTGGGGGTCTGCTCACTGCTCACCCCTGAAGAGTAGCCTCCGCCGTACGCGCCCCCGTGGCACGGTTCGCCCCCGTCCTCTTACCTGATCCCTACCTCGGTATGGGCCAGGTACCACCCAGTAGGTACGCTGCCAGTCATGCGTGCACTTCTCGTGGTCAATCCGGCGGCAACCACCACAAGTGCGCGCACGCGCGATGTGCTGATCCACGCGCTCGCCAGTGAGATGAAGCTGGAAGCGGTCACCACCGAGTACCGCGGCCATGCGCGCGACCTGGGCCGGCACGCGGCCCACAGTGACGACATCGACCTGGTGGTGGCCCTCGGCGGCGACGGCACGGTCAACGAAGTGGTCAACGGACTGTTGCACGCCGGCCCCGCCCCCGAGCGTCTGCCCGGTCTCGCCGTCGTCCCGGGTGGCTCCACCAACGTCTTCGCCCGCGCCTTGGGCCTTCCCAACGACGCCGTGGAAGCCACCGGCGCTCTGCTGGACGCCCTGCGCGACGGCAGCGAGCGAACCGTCGGCCTGGGCCTGACCTCGGGCACGCCGGGCACGGAGGACGAGGCGGTGCCGTCCCGCTGGTTCACCTTCAACGCGGGGCTCGGCTTCGACGCCGGTGTGGTGGGCCGCGTGGAGCAGCATCGCGAGCGCGGCCGGAAATCCACACACGCTCTCTACGTGCGCCAGGTGATGCGTCAGCTCCTGGGCGAGCCGAACCGCCGCCACGGGACGATCACGCTGGAGCGGGCCGGCGAGGACCCGATCACCGATCTGGTGCTGTCCATAGTCTCGAACACCTCGCCCTGGACGTTTCTGGGCAATCGCCCGATCTACGCGGCACCTAAAGCCTCGTTCGATACCGGGCTCGATCTCTTCGGTCTCAGCCGCCTGTCGACCGCGGCGGTTGCCCGGTATGGCACCCAGTTGCTCACTTCGTCCCCCGAGCGTGGACCCCATGGCAAACACGCCACCTCGCTGCACGACTTGACCGAGTTCACCTTGCATTCGAAGGTCCCGCTCCCCCTCCAGATGGACGGCGACCACCTGGGGCTGCGAACAAGCGTGACGTTCACAGGCGTACGCCGTGCACTGCGTGTGATTGTGTGAGCAGAACTGGCTAAAGTCCTTTCACTCGAACGTTTAGGCCAGGATCCACCCCATGGAAGTACGGCTGTGACCTAGTCGACACCGAAGAATCAAAAAAAACTTTCCAGAAGGGGTTGTATCCGCCGCTGAGGTTTGCGAGTCTCTACGTGGCGATCGAGACGGCCCGCAACACCGGCCTCCACTGATCACCAGAACCCCTCTTCAACTCACAGGACCTTCGCCGGGGAACCTGGCAGTCGGCCCTTCACTTGTTGAGGGATTCGTGAAAGCGTTCACATTCACAAGCAACCGCATGTCTTACCAAGGAGAGGTAGCAGCCATGGACTGGCGTCACAACGCCGTTTGCCGCGAGGAAGACCCCGAGCTCTTCTTCCCCATCGGCAACACCGGTCCTGCGCTGCTGCAGATCGAGGAAGCCAAGGCCGTCTGCCGTCGCTGCCCGGTTATGGAGCAGTGCCTGCAGTGGGCGCTCGAGTCCGGCCAGGACTCCGGCGTCTGGGGTGGTCTCAGCGAGGACGAGCGTCGCGCCATGAAGCGCCGCGCCGCCCGCAACCGGGCTCGTCAGGCCTCCGCCTGACAACCCACCCCTGCTGACAGCCTGAGCTTGGCGGCGCGTGTGCCTTACGGCATTACTTCGTAGACAGCGAGTACGCATCTCCCGCCCCCGAGCCGCAGCGCGCAGTTCCCCCGATGCGCTTAGTTAAGCAGCAACGAGCTTTAGCCCCGGGCCACTTGATGGCCCGGGGCTCAATGCTTTTAACGGGCCCCTGTGCGGGGATTCCGGATTCCGTCACTTCTGCGACGGCACCGGGATGTCGAGGATCACACGGGTGCCGCGCTCCGGGGCCGGGACCATGTCGAAGGTGCCGCCCAACTCGCCCTCCACCAGGGTCCGCACGATCTGCAGGCCGAGGTTGCCGGCGGTGTGCGGATCGAACCCTTCCGGCAGACCGACCCCGTTGTCCTGGACCGTGACCAGCAGCCGGGCCTCCTTGGCCGTGCCGCCGCGTACCGCCGAGACCTCGACCGTGCCGGTGTCGCCCTCACGGAAGCCGTGCTCCAGCGCGTTCTGCAGCACCTCGGTCAGCACCATGGACAGCGGAGTGGCCACCTCCGCGTCGAGAATGCCGAAGCGGCCGGTGCGCCGGCCCGCGACCTTGCCCGGAGAGATCTCCGCGACCATGGCCAGCACACGGTCGGCGATGTCGTCGAACTCCACCCGCTCGTCCAGGTTCTGGGAGAGCGTCTCGTGCACGATCGCAATCGATCCGACGCGCCGAACCGCCTCTTCGAGGGCCTCGCGCCCACGGTCGGATTCGATGCGCCTGGCCTGGAGCCGGAGCAGCGCCGCCACCGTCTGGAGGTTGTTCTTGACGCGGTGGTGGATCTCCCGGATCGTCGCGTCCTTGGTGATCAACTCGCGCTCGCGCCGACGCAGTTCGGTGACGTCGCGGAGCAGCACCAGGGAACCGATGCGGGTGCCCTTCGGCTTGAGCGGGATCGCGCGGAACTGGATGACCCCGTCGCTGGCCTCGATCTCGAACTCGCGCGGCGCCCAGCCGCTGGCGACCTTGGCGAGCGCCTCGTCCACCGGGCCCCGGGTCGGGGCGAGTTCGGCGGTGGTCTTGCCCAGGTGCTGGCCGACGAGGTCGGAGGCGAGGCCGAGCCGGTGATAGGCGGACAGGGCGTTCGGCGAGGCGTACTGGACGACGGCGTCGGCGTCGAGCCGGATCAGGCCGTCGCCCACCCGGGGTGAGGCGTCCATGTCGAGCTGCTGGTTCGCGAACGGGAAGGACCCGGCGGCGATCATCTGCGCCAGGTCGGAGGCGCTCTGCAGATAGGTGAGCTCCAGGCGGCTCGGGGTCCGCACGGTGAGGAGGTTGGTGTTGCGGGCGATGACTCCGAGGACGCGCCCTTCCCGCCGTACGGGGATCGACTCGACCCGGACGGGAACCTCCTCGCGCCACTCGGGGTCTCCCTCGCGCACGATGCGTCCCTCGTCGAGGGCGGCGTCCAGCATCGGCCGCCGGCCGCGCGGCACGAGGTGGCCCACCATGTCGTCCTGGTACGAGGTCGGGCCGGTGTTGGGCCGCATCTGGGCGACCGAGACGTACCGGGTGCCGTCGCTGGTGGGGACCCACAGGACCAGGTCGGCGAAGGAGAGGTCGGAGAGCAGCTGCCACTCCGAGACCAGCAGGTGCAGCCACTCGAGGTCGGTGTCGTCGAGTGCGGTGTGCTGGCGTACGAGTTCGTTCATGGAGGGCACGTCTGCGAGCGTACCCGGGGGTTCGTACGGCCCTGAAACACCCGCGGGCCGCGGCGCCTGAGAGGGACCCTCAACCCTCCCGGCACCGCAGCCCGGAGCAACATCGGCCGTGGGGTGTGCGGTCCCGGTCGGCCGAAGGATGAGGAGCCGGGGCAGTCAGGGCAGAGAGCCTCGGTTCCTCGGTCCGTCCTCCTGTGCGGGGAAGACGGAGGCTGGTGCGTGTTGCACACACGCTCTCGTCACGCATTGTGGACTAGACCACTTACGGGTGTCCATGCGTGGGAGGCTGTTCGTTGTTGTCATTTCCGCGACACGTCGGACGCACCGGCGTCCAGCAGGCAGCCTAACCCGTGTGGGTTCCTGTGCGGGGCCAGATGGAGAGGGCAATTTCCGCGACCGCCTCCAGTTCCTCCCGGCTCGCCCCGTCGCGTGCTTGTTGTGACATGCCCTGGATCATCGCTCCGGTGTGACGGGCCAGGGCGGCGGCGTCGGTCGCCGGCGGCAGCACGCCGGTGGCGATGTCGGCCCTGATGCGGCTCTCGAACGCGGCGATATCGGCGTTGCGCCGGTCTCGCAGCGACTGCTCCACCTCATGGTTCGAGCAGTTCGCCGCCGCGTGGACGACGAGGCAGCCGTGCGGGTGGCCGGGCTCGGTGTAGGCGGTTGCGGCCTCGCGCAGGGTGCGCTCGACGGCTGCCCTCGCGGTGGGCTCCTCGGCGAGGGCGCGGCCGGTGAAGGACCCGTATCTCGCGCCGTACACGTGCACGACCTCGTCGAAGAGGGACCGCTTGTCACCGAAGGCGGCGTAGAGGCTGGGGGCGCCGATGTCCATGACGCGGGTGAGATCGGAGACGGACGTGGCCTCGTAACCGTGCTCCCAGAAGGCCAGGAGGGCCTTCTCCAGCGCGGTCTCGCGGTCGAAGGAGCGGGGACGGCCACGGGGCCTGGCCTTGGCCTTGCCGCCCCCGGCGACTCTCGCGCTCGCGGCTTCAGGCCCCTTCGAGGCCTTGGTGGTTCCGTCGTCGTTCACCATGGAGTGCATTTTATAGCGGGCACTAGAGATATGTCCGCGGGCTGCTGTACGGTCATTTCTGTAGCGACCGCTAGCTAAAAGAGAAGGGGGCGCCGCCATGAGCGTGCTCACAGGCAGGACCGCACAGTTCCTTCCGGGACGGGGCGGCTGCGGCCACCCCGTGCCACTGGGAAGCCGCGGCGCTCACCCTGGGAGGGACGGAACCGCTCTGTTAGATTGGTCTAAACCACCACACGACCCCCTCCCGGGTCCAGTCCCAGTTGAGCACTCCTCTCAGATCGGCAGGCCCAACGTGGAAGTTGTCATCGTTCCGGACGCCAAGGCGGGCGGCGAGCTCATTGCCGAGGCCATGGCCAAGCTGCTCCGGCGCAAGCCGGACGCCCTGCTCGGCGTGGCCACCGGCTCGACGCCGCTTCCCGTGTACGAGGCGCTGGCGGCGAAGGTGCGCGCCGGTGCCGTGGACGTCGGGCGGGCCCGGGTCGCGCAGCTCGACGAGTATGTGGGGCTGCCCGCCGAACATCCGGAGTCCTACCGCTCGGTGCTGCGCCGTGAGGTGCTGGAGCCGCTCGGGATGGAGATGGACCAGTTCACGGGCCCGGACGGCACGGCGCAGGACGTGCAGGCGGCGTGCGAGGCCTACGACAAGGCGCTGTCGGACGGAGGGGGTGTGGACCTCCAGCTGCTCGGGATCGGGACGGACGGGCACATAGGCTTCAACGAGCCGTGCTCGTCGCTGGCCTCGCGGACGCGGATCAAGACCCTGACCGAGCAGACCCGGATCGACAACGCCCGCTTCTTCGACGGCGACATCGACCAGGTGCCGCACCACGTGATCACGCAGGGCATCGGCACCATCCTGGAGGCCCGGCATCTGGTGCTGCTCGCCACCGGCGAGGGCAAGGCGGACGCCGTCGCCGCGACGGTGGAGGGGCCGATCGCCGCGGTGTGCCCCGCGTCCGCGCTCCAGCTCCACCCGCACGCGACCGTCGTCGTGGACGAGGCCGCCGCGTCGAAGCTGAAGCTGGCGGACTACTTCCGGCACACGTACCTCAACAAGCCGGAGTGGCAGGGGATCTGAGGGCTCCGCCAGGACCGCTGTCAGAGCGGCCATGAGGGTGGGTGTCGCTGCTGCCGCGTCAGCCGGGGACCGCGTCAGTGATGGTGGCCGTTGCGGCCGAGGGTCGTCACGGGGGTCGCGCCGGGGCGGGTCCACTGCGGTACGGGGCGGCTGGTCGGGCCCCAGGTGGCGTTGCCGTCGGCGTCCGAGCGCCAGGACCAGCACGGCTCGCGCCCGTCGGGCCGGTCCGCGGGGTTGTCCTCCCAGGCCTCGCCTCGGCCGTGGGGCGTCATGTCGAGCAGGCCGAGGGAGCCGTTGACCCGCTCGTTGCCGCGGCCCGTCGTGCGGTAGGTGAGGAACGTGCGGTCGCCGTCGCGCAGGAAGCTGGTGAGGTAGCCCATCTCGCCGCCGACCGGCGCGGCCACGTCCCGGACCGAGTACCAGGGCTGGGTGTAGCCCATGAACGCGACGTAGGCGGCCACCTCGTCCCATCGGCCCGTGGTCAGTACGGCGAAGGAGACGCCGCGGGCGTTGAGGTAGGCGGCGTCCTTCAGGTGCCAGGCCGTGGTGGTACAGCCTTCGCACTGGCCCTGGTGCGGTGCGCCGTCGTACCACATGTGCTGGTAGACGACGAGCTCGTCGCGGCCCTGGAAGAGGTCCAGGAACGGGACCGGTCCGTCGGGTCCCACGACCTCGACCCCGCCGTCGAACTCCACCATCGGCAGCCGCCGGCGGGCCGCGGCGATGGCGTCGCCCTCGCGGGTGTGCGCCTTCTCGCGGACCAGCAGCTCGTCACGGGCGCGCTGCCAAGTGGCCAGGTCCACCACGGGCGGGCGGCCGGGGAGGGTGGCCGTCGGGTCGTCCGGTGGGGTCGTCATGGTGTCCTCCGTGGAGTCTCGTGCCGGGCGGCGGCGTCCGGCGGCGCCGCGACGGCGGTCACCAGAAGAGACTCGGCCTCCGGCCGGAACTCATCGCCGGGCAGTTCCCCGAACCGGCTCACCCGAGGACCCCCAGCTCATCGGGCCCCCAGCTCACAGCCCCCCCCCCAGCTCACGGACTAACCCAGCCCACCGAGCGACCCGGCTCCCCCGCCCCAGCCCACCCTCATGCCCTCACGCCCTCATGCCCTCATGCCCTCATGCCCTCATGCCCTCACGTCCCCAACACCCCGGTGATCACCTCCGCCGCGGCTCGGCCGCAGACTCGGGCCGCGCCGTGGGTGGCGATGTGCAGGGCGCCGCGTGGGGTGGCCTGGGGGACGCCCATCTCGACGACGATCGTGTCGGGGCGCACCGCCAGCAGGGCGTCGAGGGCCGCGGCCATCCAGGGGTGGCGGTGTTCGTCGCGGACGACGGCGACGATGCGGCGGGGCCCTGCGGCCTGGAGGGCGGCCCTGCCCGCGCCCTGTCCGGCCTCGTCGTCCGGGTCGTCCCCGGCGGAGAAGCTGCCCGTGACCGTGCCCGGCAGGAGGTGGATGAGCTCGGCGGCGACGCCCCACGGTGTCTCGTCGCCGACGGCGATGTTGGCGACGGGCGTGAGGGCGGCGACGTAAGGAGGTTCGGTGAGGGGTTCGAAGGTGCCGGGGCTGCCGAGGCCCGGCCCGGTCGTCACGGTGAGGGCGCGGCGGGCGGCGTGCAGGCCGATCTCCGTGCCGTGGGTGGTCTCGGCCGGGACGCCCGCCGCGCCGGCCCAGCGGGCCAGGGTCCGGACCCGGTCGGCGGCCTCGGCGAGGCGTTCCTCGGGGAGCTCGCCCGCCCGCACGGCAGCGACCAGGGCGTCCCGCAGGCGCAGGACGGTGGCGTCGTCGGCGAGGCCGCCGCCCACGCAGATGGCGTCGGCGCCCGCGGCGATGGCGAGGACGCTGCCGCGTTCGATGCCGTAGGTGCCGGAGATGGCGCGCATCTCCATGCCGTCGGTGACGATGAGGCCGTCGTAGCCGAGTTCGTCGCGGAGCAGGCCGGTGAGGATGCGGCGGGAGAGGGTGGCCGGGCGCTCGGGGTCGAGGGCGGGGACCAGGATGTGGGCGCTCATGACGGCCCGGGTGCCGGCGGCGATGGCGGCGCGGAAGGGGGCCAGTTCGCGTTCGGCCAGCACCTCGGCGGAGACGTCGATGCGGGGCAGGGCGTGGTGGGAGTCCACGGCCGTGTCGCCGTGGCCCGGGAAGTGCTTGGTGCAGGCGGCGACCCCGGCGGACTGCAGACCGGTGACGTAGGCGGCGGTGTGCCGGGCGGCCAGTTCGGTGTCGGCGCCGAAGGAGCGGACGCCGATGACCGGGTTGCGCGGGTCGGAGTTGACGTCGGCGGAGGGGGCCCAGTTGAGGTTGACGCCGCAGGAGGCGAGGCGGCGGCCGAGTTCGTGGGCGACCTGGTGGGTCAGCTCCACGTCGTCGACCGCGCCGAGCGCGTGGTTGCCCGGGAAGGAGGAGCCGCTGCGCACCTCCAGGCGGGTCACGTCGCCGCCCTCCTCGTCGATGGCGACGAGGACGTCGTCGCGCTCGGCCCGCAGCTGGGCGGTCAGCGCGGCCAGTTGGGCGGGGGAGGCGATGTTGCGGCCGAACAGTCCGACGGAGGCGAGGCCCTCACCGAGCCGGCGCAGCAGCCAGTCGGGGGCGGTGGTGCCGGTGAAGCCGGGCTGGAGGACGGTCAGGGCGTCGCGGGTGAGCGTGTCGGTGCCGCTGGCGAGTGTCGTCATCGGGTGAGGTCATCCCTTCACTGCGCCGGCGGTCAGGCCCGCGGCCATCTTGCGCTGGACGAGGAGGAAGAGGGCGACGATCGGCACGGCCATCATCGTGGCGCCGGCCATCATCGGGGCGTATTCGGTGCCGTGTTTGGTGGTGAAGTTGCCGAGCCAGACGGTCGCGGTCTGGTTCTTCTGGCTGAGCAGCATCAGGGCGTAGAGGTATTCGTTCCAGGCCTGGATGAAGCCGTAGACCGAGGTGGCGACCATGCCGGGGGCCAGGAGGGGGAAGACGACCCGGAGGAAGGCGCCGGTGCGGGAGCAGCCGTCGACCATGGCCGCCTCCTCCAGTTCCTTCGGGATGTTGACGATGAAGCCCCGCAGCGTCCAGACCGTGAACGGGAGGATGAAGGTCAGGTAGGTGATGATGAGGCCGGTCAGCCGGTCGTACTGGCCCAGGTCGTTGAGGAGCAGGAACACCGGGATGATCATGGCGACAAGCGGCACCATCTGGACGGCGAGGATGCCCACGATGACGATTTTGCGCCCGCGGAAGGCGAACCGGGAGATGGCGAGCGCGGCCAGCAGCCCGACGACCATGCCGATGACGACCACGGCCAGCGACACCACCAGGCTGCGGCCCACCGGGCCCCAGAAGTCGGCGATGTCCAGCGCCCGGCCGAAGTTGTCGAAGGTGAGGCCGGTCGGCAGCAGGCTCGGGTCGGAGTCGATGGCGTCCTTGGCGGGCTTGAACGCGGTGTTGAGCATCCAGTAGAGCGGGAATCCGGCGACGACGAAGACGAGGAGACCGACGAGGTTCCAACCGAGCCGAGACTTCCGGCGGCCGGTTCCGGCGAGTGTGCTCATTCGACCTCTCCGATCTTCAGCATCTGCCGCATGTAGACGGCGACCACGCCGAGCAGCAGCAGGACGGTGATCAGCGCGATGGCCGAGCCCTGGGCGTAGTCGTTGACCACGAACGCCCGGTCGTAGGAGTAGGTGTTGAGGACCTGGAACTCCGGCTCGGGGTGGCCGTTGCGCATGACGAACACCTGGGGGAAGACGCCCATGTCCCAGATGACCGACAGGGTCGTGAGCATCACGATGATCGGTTTGAGGACGGGCAGGGTGACATAGCGGAAGACGCCCCAGGAGCCGGCGCCGTCCAGGCGGGCGGCCTCCTCCAGTTCCTTGGGGACCTGGGTGAGACCGGCGCTGAGGGTGATCACCACGAAGGGGACGGCTCCCCAGATCACCAGCAGCATGATCACGGCGAGACCCTCGGGGCCGCTCGCGAACCAGTTGTGGCCGATCATCTCGACGCCGGGCAGTTTGCTGAGCAGTGCGTTGAAGACGCCGTAGTCGGAGTCGAAGAGCCACTTGAAGACCGTGGTGGCGACGATCACCGGCATCCCCCAGCTGGCCACCAGCACGATGTTGATGAGCATCTTCAGCCAGCCGGAGACCCGCTGGAGCAGCAGGGCGAGGGCCATGCCGATCACCATGGTGAAGACGACGGCGCCCGTGGCGAAGACGACGGTGCGCAGGACGACGGCCCAGAACTCGCCGTCGCCCAGCACCTTGGCGAAGTTGTCGAACCCGACCGTCTCGGCCGGTTGGAAGCCCCACAGCTGGGACTGGCCGAACTTCTGGAAGGACAGGGTGACCAGGCGGGCCAGCGGATAGCCCATGACCAGGGCGAGGATCAGCAGGCAGGGCGCGAGCAGCAACCAGGGGGCAAAGGCCCCGCCCGTCGTGCGCTGTCCGCGGGGCCGCCGGTCTCTCGGGGGCGGCGGTGGTGCCTGCCGCGGTGGCGGCACCTTGGCGGGGGTGGTGGTGTCTGCGGCACTCATCGCGCGCTCCTCGGCGGTCCCTCAGGTCTTGACGGCGGCGGGGCTCCACAGGTCAGGGAGCCCCGCGCGCGGGTCACTTGGTGTTGATGACCTTGTCGATGGCGGCGTCCGCGTCCTTGGCGGCGGCCTCGACGGACTTCTTGCCGGTGCCGATGCTCTGCAGCATGGTCTGCAGGATCTGCGCCTTCTCGACCTGGCCCCAGCCGGGGGCCATCGGGACGAACCAGTTGGACTCGGCCGCGGTGGCGGGGACCGCCGTCTTCGGGTCGTTCTTGAGCGTGGCGAGGTCGGTCTTGTTGTTGGGCAGGTTGCCCTTGGCCATCAGGCCCTTCTGCCCGGAGGAGCCGGTGAGGGCGTTGATCCACTCGGCGGCAAGGGCCTGGGCGTCGGACTTCACGGGCACGGCGAGGTCGGAGCCGCCCAGGAAGACGGGCATGTTCTTGCCGGACGGGCCGGGCATCACGAAGTTCTCGAGGTTGCCCTTGAGCTTGCCGGTCTTGTCGTTCTTGGGGTCCTCGGCGGTCGCGCCCTCCCAGGCGGCGGCGAAGATCATGGCGGACTTGCCCTGGCCGTAGACGATGTAGCGGTCGGACTCGTCCTTGGTCTTGTCGCCGTGCATGTACGAGTCGACGACGTTCTTGAACTCCTTGAGGCCCTTGAGGGACTCGGGCGAGGAGAGGGAGGCCTTCCACTGGCCGCCGGACTCGGTGGCGATGGCGCCGCCGGCGTCGTAGACGAAGCTCATGGCCGCGTACCAGTCGCGGGTGGGCTGGTACCAGGCGTTGTACTTGTCGCCCTGCTTCTTCTGGATCTTGTCCAGGGCGGCGGTGAGCTCCTGGTAGGTCTTGGGCGCCGACTTCACCCCGACGGAAGCCGCCACGTCCTTGCGCCAGTTGGCGACGCGGCCACCCGCGTAGTAGGGGACGCCGTAGGTCTTGTCCTCGTAGGTGACGGAGGCCTTGAGGCCGTCCAGCCAGGCATCGGAGTTGTCGAACTCGGCCTGGTCGAGGGGGGCGAAGGCGCCCTTGACCATGTAGCCGAGCATTTCGGTGTTGCCCATCTCGACGACGTCGGGGGCCTTGTCCGTGGCGAGGACGGCGTCGAGCTTGGCGTTCTTGTCGGGCCAGCCGTAGTACTCGTGGTTGATCTTGACGCCGGGGTGCTTCTTCTTCACCGCGGCGTCGGCGGCCTTGACCAGCTCCGGCCAGTTGTTCTGCGCGTCGACGGTGAGCCAGACGGTCAGCTCCTTGGCGTCCGCGCCCTTGTCGGAACCCCCGCCGCCCTCGCCGCCGCACGCCGCGATGGAGACCATCATGCCCGCGATACCGATCGCGGCTGTCAGCTTGCGCTTCACGCCACCCTCCTCAGGGATCCCACAACCCCCCTGGCTCCCCGCAGTGAACGTGGGGCCGGGCCTGGACCAATGGTGTAGACCAGTACGGGGAGCTTGGACCAGACCAGGGGGCCTGTCAAGGCTCGCGATACAGCTCTGACCAGCCGTTATGCGACCTACATATGCAGGAACCTTTAAGTAAGAAGGCAGCGAAAACCCCGGCGGGCACGGCATACTGCGGGTAGACCACAGCGATTGGTGGACTAGACCAAAAGAGGCGCCGACGGTATACAAGTGGGATCGTGTCGGCAGACCCAGCCGGGAAGGCGGAGCATGAGCACCGACGTCAGCAGTGCGGAGAACGAGAACGGGGTGCCCGTCCGTACCGCGCGCGTGCCCAAGTACTACCGCCTGAAGAAGCACCTGCTCGACATGACGGAGACCCAGGCGCCCGGCACGCCGGTCCCGCCCGAGCGCACCCTGGCCGCGGAGTTCGACACCTCTCGCACCACCGTGCGCCAGGCGCTGCAGGAACTGGTCGTCGAGGGCCGGCTGGAGCGCATCCAGGGCAAGGGCACGTTCGTCGCCAAGCCCAAGGTCTCGCAGGCACTGCAACTGACCTCGTACACCGAGGACATGCGCGCCCAGGGCCTGGAACCCACCTCACAGCTGCTGGACATCGGCTACATCACCGCCGACGACCGCCTGGCCGGGCTGCTCGACATCACGCCCGGCGGACGCGTGCTGCGCATCGAGCGGCTGCGCATGGCCAACGGCGAGCCGATGGCCATCGAGACCACGCACCTGAGCGCCAAGCGCTTCCCCGCGCTGCGGCGCTCGCTGGTGAAGTACACATCCCTGTACACGGCGCTGGCCGAGGTCTACGACGTCCATCTCGCGGAGGCCGAAGAGACCATCGAGACGTCCCTGGCCACCCCGCGCGAGGCCGGTCTGCTCGGCACGGACGTGGGGCTGCCGATGCTGATGCTCTCCCGGCACTCGCTGGACCGGGGCGGCCAGCCGGTGGAGTGGGTGCGGTCGGTCTACCGCGGGGACCGGTACAAGTTCGTGGCGCGACTGAAGCGGCCCGCCGACTAGCGGCGCCCGCGGCCCTTCCGTCACTGCTGAGGCCTGGTTTCGGTTGGGTACCGCATTGCGGACGAGGGGTTCCGCTATGGGCACGCCCTGACCTAGATTGCCTGCGCATTGCACAGGTGATCACCAAGGGGACGGAGCCGCCTGATGTCGCAACCCCCAGAAGCCAGTGGAGGGCCGGTGGTGACGCCCATGCGCGTCGTCATCGCCGTCTGCCTCATAGCGCCGTTCGTGGCCATGCTGTGGGTCGGCTCGTACGCGAAGACCGACCCGGCCTTCATCGGGATCCCGTTCTTCTACTGGTACCAGATGGCGTGGGTGCTCATCTCCACCGTCCTGACGATGATCGCCTACAAGCTGTGGCAGCGTGACCAGCGCGCCCGCTCGGCCTCGAAGGGCGGTGCGTCGCAGTGAAGGACGGCGTGAACGGCGTCGCGCTCGGCGTCTTCATCTTCTTCTTCCTGGCCGTGACGGTCATGGGCTTCCTGGCCGCGCGCTGGCGCAAGGCCGAGAACGAGCACAGCCTGGACGAATGGGGCCTGGGCGGCCGCTCGTTCGGCACCTGGGTCACCTGGTTCCTGCTCGGCGGCGACCTGTACACGGCGTACACGTTCGTCGCCGTGCCCGCGGCGATCTACGCGGCGGGCGCGGCCGGCTTCTTCGCCGTGCCGTACACGATCCTGGTCTACCCGCTGATCTTCACCTTCCTGCCCCGCCTGTGGTCGGTTTCGCACAAGCACGGCTACGTGACGACGTCCGACTTCGTGCGCGGCCGCTTCGGCTCGAAGGGCCTGTCGCTGGCGGTGGCCGTGACGGGCATCCTGGCGACGATGCCGTACATCGCGCTCCAGCTGGTCGGCATCCAGGCGGTGCTGGACGTGATGGGTGTCGGCGGCGGCGAGAACACCAACTGGTTCATCAAGGACCTGCCACTGCTGATCGCGTTCGGCGTGCTGGCCGCGTACACGTACTCCTCGGGCCTGCGGGCCCCGGCGCTCATCGCGTTCGTGAAGGACACGCTGATCTACATCGTCATCGCGGTGGCGATCATCTACATCCCGATCAAGCTGGGCGGCTTCGACGAGATCTTCGCCAAGGCCGGTGAGGCGTACAGCCAGACCAACCCGGCGACGGGCGCGCCGCGCGGTGCGCTGACACCGGCCGAGCCGGGCCAGTGGACGTACGCCACGCTGGCGTTGGGCTCCGCGCTGGCGCTGTTCATGTACCCGCACTCGATCACGGCGACGCTGTCCTCGAAGAGCCGTGAGGTGATCCGCCGCAACACCACGATCCTGCCGCTGTACTCGCTGATGCTGGGTCTGCTGGCGCTGCTCGGGTTCATGGCGATCGCGGCCGGTATCAAGGTGCAGAACGGGCAGCTGGCGATTCCGCAGCTGTTCGAGACGATGTTCCCGGACTGGTTCGCGGGCGTGGCGTTCGCGGCGATCGGCATCGGCGCGCTGGTGCCCGCGGCCATCATGTCCATCGCGGCCGCGAATCTCTTCACCCGCAACATCTACAAGGACTTCATCAAGCCCGACGCCACCCCGGCGCAGGAGACCAAGGTCTCCAAGCTGGTCTCCCTGCTGGTGAAGGTCGGCGCCCTGGCCTTCGTCCTCACCATGGACAAGACGGTCGCCATCAACTTCCAGCTGCTGGGCGGCATCTGGATCCTGCAGACCTTCCCGGCCCTGGTCGGCGGCCTGTTCACCCGCTGGTTCCACCGCTGGGCGCTGCTCGCGGGCTGGGCGGTGGGCATGGTCTACGGCACGGTCGCCGCGTACGGTGTCGCCTCCCCGACCCAGAAGCACTTCGGCGGCTCCGCGAAGGAGATCCCGGGCATCGGCGAGATCGGCTACATCGGCCTCACGGCGTTCGTCCTGAACGTGGTGGTGACGGTGGTCCTGACCTTCGTCCTGAAGGCCCTGAAGGCTCCCGACGGCGTCGACGAGACCAAGCCGGAGGACTACACGGCCGACGCGGGCGACCCGGGGGTCCAGGTGGATCTCCCGCCCGCGACCGCCGGCTCCGCGCACTGATTCCAGGGTTCCGACCCACCACGCACACCCCGCAGCGGGGGGCCGGGGCCCCCCCCCCCCCCCGCCCCCCGGCGGGCCCCGGGGCCCCCCCCCCCCCCCCCCCCCCCCCCAACAGGGGGGGGCCCCCCCCACCCCCCCCCCACGGGTTACCAAGGGC